>CAVVIB010000028.1:0-136619 GCA_963748205.1 uncultured Actinomycetes bacterium | reverse complement strand
CGGCTGTTCGGCACGAACGGGGGCGGTGGCTGTGGTCATGGACGATCCCTCCTAGGGACGAGGCGCGACCGCCAGAGAACGGCGGCCGCGCCTGCGCTACGGACTTACCTGCCGGTCGGAGCCGGGACGGGAGGTGCCTTGTGGATCTCGTCCGAGCCGTGGTCGAGGTGCGGGAGCCACTCGAGCCACCGGGGGAGGTACCAGTTCCAGTCCCCGAGCAGCTTCATCGTGGCCGGGAGCAGCACGGCACGGACGATGGTCGCGTCGATGAGGATCGCCGCCGCGAGCCCGACGCCGAACTGCTTGAAGATCAGCATGGAGAGCGTGGCGAAGACCGCGAAGACGCAGACCATCACGATCGCGGCGCTGGTCACCACTCCGGCCGTCGTCTTGATCCCGTGGGTGATCGCCGCCTCGGTGCTCATCCCACGGTCGTAGGCCTCGCGGATGCGGCTGATGATGAACACGTGGTAGTCCATCGAGAGCCCGAAGAGGATCACGAACATGAAGATGGGCAGGAACGCGTCGATGCCGGCCGTGGACTCGAAGCCGAGGATGCCCTTGCCCCAGCCGTGCTGGAACACGAGCACCATGACTCCGTAGGCGGCTGCGATCGAGATGAGGTTGAGGACGATCGCCTTGAATGCGATCACGATCGATCGGAACGCGAAGAGCATGAGCAGGAACGCGAGCAGGAGCACGAACCCGAACACGAGCGGAGCGACGGAGCTGAGCTTGTCGTTGAAGTCCTTCGACTGCGCGGTCGTTCCGGTCACTCCGACCTCGGCGTTCGGCAGCGCGCCGACGGTCGTCGGGACGATTTCGTCCCTGAGCGTCGCGAGCGCCGCCTCCGAGTCTGCGTCAGTGCCGTTGCCGTCGACGGGGATGGCGATGGTCGCAATCGTTCCGCTGTCGTTCACGTCGATGGTGATGGGCTCGTGCATCTGTCCGGTGGTGAGCGCCCGCCACTCGAGCTGGCCGATCGCTTCCTGGACCGCGGGCGCGTTGACGTCTGCCGCCTTGACGACGACGCCGGCCGGGATCTCGTTCCCCGGGAACGCCTCCTGGATCCGGTTGTATGTCTGGATCGAGGGCAGGGACTGTGGGAACGCCTCGACGCCGGCCTGGACGGTACGAAGCTGCAGCGCCGGTACGGCGAGCGCCAGCAGGAAACCCGCCGAGAGAACGACGGAGATCACGGGCCTGCGCAGGACCGCTCCGACGATCTTTCCCCAGATTCGACCCTCGCCGTCATCGCGTCGGAGCCGGTTGACGAAGGGAACCCGCCCTCGCTCGACACGGTCGCCGAGCCAGGAGAGCGTGGCCGGGAGGACCGTGAGCGATCCCAGCATGGCCACCGCGACCACCAGAATCGTGCCCAGGGCAAAAGCGGACATGCCCTGTACGCCGGCGAGGAACATGCCGGACATGGCGATGATGACGGTCAGCCCGGAGATCAGCACCGAGCGGCCTGAGGTGGCTGCCGCCGCCTCGAGCGCCGCCTCTTCGCTGCGCCCGGCGGCACGTTCCTCGCGTTCGCGCTTCAAGTAGAACATCGAGTAGTCGACGCCCACCGCGAGCCCGATCAGGAGGATCAGCTCGTAGGTCACCTCGTCGATCGGGATCAGGGAGGTCGGCAGCGCGACCAGCCCGAACGTGGCGACGATGGCCGTGAGCGCGAGCAGCAGCGGAATGCCGGCCGCGACGAGCGCTCCGAAGACGACGATGAGGATGATGAGAGTCACCGGGATGGAGAGCAGCCCGGCCTTCTTGAGGTCGTCCATGAACGCGCCCTCGACCTCTTTGTCCCCGCTGACGCCGAACGAACCGATGAACACGTCGGGATTGGCAGTCTTCGCCTCGTCGACCGCCGCGATGACGGGGTCGATCTTCGTGAGGGCGTCGTCGGGATCGCCGCGGATCTCGAAGTCGATGAGCGCCGCATGCCCGGCTTGGCCGATCTGGCCGGCGTTCTCGGGATCGAGGGGCGACTTGACGTCCATGACCACGTCTACGGCGGAAACTTTGGCGATCACGTCTTCGACCGCAGCCGTGAAGGCCGGATCCTTGACGGTGAGCGTCTCGCTCTGGATGAGCACGCTCTCGCCGGCCGGTTGCACGAACTCCTCGTGGAGAAGCTTGTCGATGCGGCCCGACTCGCCCACGCCGGAGGTGGCCTGCTCGATCTGGGTGGTGCCGCTCACGATGCCGAGCGCGAAGGCGACGACGACGAAGCCGAGCCAGCCGAAGATGGCGGTCTTGCGGTGCTGCGCACTCCACCGGCCCATGCGCCCGGCGAGGTTGGTGGGATGGCTTGACTCGTCCGGTGGCTCGACGCGACTCTCCGGAGCGTTCGGCTCGTCGGGATCGCGCTGAATGATGCGCGTCTTCATGCTGCTCCTCTCGCAGGTGGAAACCTGCTTCAACCTCCCACTCCTGCGAGGGGCGGATAAGGCGGGAGACTTGCCGATCCGAGGGTCGGTTTTCTGGCGTCCTGGGTGCGCCGCTCAGGAGCGGAGGTAGAGGAGCACGGCGAGCACCCGGCGCGAGTCGACGGCGCCCGACGGGAGGCCGAGCTTGCCGAAGATGCTCGAGACGTACTTCTCGACTGCGCGCAGGGAGATCACGAGCTTGTCCGCGATGCCCTGGTTCGAGCGACCCTCGGCCATGAGCTCGAGCACCTCGCGCTCCCGCGGCGTGAGGTCGGCGAGGGGGGCGTCACTCCGGTGCCTGGAAAGCAGCGTCGAGACGATGATCGGGTCGATCGCGGAACCACCCTCCGCAACGCGCTGGACGGCGTCGATGAAGTCCTTGACGTCGCTGATCCTGTCCTTGAGGAGATAGCCGGCGCCGTCGGCAGAGTCGGCGAGCAGCTTCATCGCGAGGCCGACCTCGACGTACTGGGAGAGCACGAGAACGCCCACCGAAGGATGGCTGGCGCGGATCTCCAGAGCAGCCTGCATCCCCTCGTCGTTGTGCGTGGGCGGAAGGCGGATGTCCACGACCGCGACGTCGGGCGAGTAGCTCCGCACCTTGAGGAGCAGATCGTCGGCCGTCTCGCAGCTCCCGACGACCTCGACGCCGTTCTCGCTCAACAGCCGCGCGAGGCCTTCTCGCAGCAGGACGCTGTCCTCGGCGATCACAGCACGCATGGAATCTCCGCTCGCACGCGGGTGCCCCCGCCCTCCGGGCTCCAGACGCGAAGCCGCCCACCGAGCGCCTCCACGCGGTCTGCAAGACCTCGGAGCCCCGAGCCAAGCTCCGTGTCGGCGCCGCCGCCGCCGTCATCCACGATCTCCACGATCACCTCTCCGTCCACCCGGGAGACCGCGACGGTGGCCGACGTCGCGCGTGCGTGCTTGCCGACGTTGGCGAGGCTCTCCGACACGAGGTAGTAGGCGGCGACCTCCAGAGGCTCGGGGAGCCGCCCCTCGAGCTGCACCGCGAGCTTGACCGGAACCGGTGCGCGCGCGGCGAGCTGCTCGAGCGCGATCTCCAGTCCGTGCCCGCTGACGACAGCCGGATGGAGACCTCGCGCAACATCCCGGAGCTCCTCCAGCGAAGTCGCGATCTCGCGTCTCGCCTGGTCGAGGCTCGCGCGCGCCTCCGGATCCTCGGACAGGCGTCGCTCGAGAGCGCTCAGCTCGAGAGAAAGTGCGATGAGCCGCTGTTGTGCGCCGTCGTGCAGGTTCCGCTCCAGCCGCTGGCGCTCCTTCTGGCCCACGTCGATGATGCGAGCCCGGGACGCCCTCAGCTCGACGAGGTGCGCTCTGAGCTCGGCGTGCAGCCGACCGTTCTCGATGGCGATCCGGGCAGCCGCCGTCACGGCGGCCAGCAGCTCCGGCTCGTCGTTGAGCGCAGGATCGTGCAGCAGGGCTGCCACTTGCGAGGATCCCTGCTCGACCAACGTGGTTGTCCTGCCGCTCTCCGGGCCCGGCAGCTCGATCAGCCGACCTTCGATGTCCGAGTAGCACCCGTAGTCGGGCAGCCAGTACGCGAGCGTGAGCGATGGGTCGCCGAGCGCCCGCGCGAGGGCATCGCGAAGGTCGGTCGGCGCCGGGTCCGCCTCGAGGTCGACGAAGAGCTCGCCGACCGAGGTGCGGGCGAGCCGCGAGTCGAGGAACGCGACGAGAAACGCGATCGGCGCCAGGCTGAGCGCGGCGAAGGTCGCCCAGCGGATCTGCGGCACCGCAGGGCCGCCCCAGGCGGCCGAGATGAACAGCGCGGCGATCATGATCAGCGCGAGCCCGAAGGCGTCGGCGAGCAGCGTGAGCGACCGGCGCAGCGCGCGACCGGTGCGCAGCCGGCGGGCGATCAGGATGCCCACCCCGGTCAGGCAGTACGCGCTGATGAGCGTGAGCTGGACGCGCGTGGCCGCGACGGCCGCGTCCGCGTTGGGTGCGATCTCGAGCAGATTGTGCGGGCCGAAGAAGCCGAACGACATGCGGACGAGCTCGAGGGAGATCGCGGTCGCGTACGCAGCGATGACCAGCCCCTGCTCGAAGCGCCCGTGCAGATGCCCGCTCGGAAAGGCGAGGAAGACGTGGAGGAAGAGGACCGGCGGCAGGAGGTCGAGTGACTGTCCGAACGTGAACACGAGATCGTTGGTCGCCCAGGAGAGGCTCGCGAGGAAGTTCACGAAGCCTGCGGCGATCATGAGCGGGCCGAATCGGCTCGCGGGCCGGTGCCACCAGGCCAGGAGGCCGCAGAGGATGTACGACAGCGTGACCCAGACGGAGAGGAGGGCGATGACCAGCGGTTCACCCAGGTCGTACCCGATGACGTCGTTCGTCAGAGCGAGGACGAGCGAGCATCCGGCGGCGGCAAAGCCTCCGAGGGCGATGAGCCCGAGCACGGCAGGCTTCGGCCAGCCAACGTCTTCGTACGTAGTCTCCGTGCGCGACTGCCGAGGTCACCTGGCGGTCGCTCCTCTCCGGCGTCGCTCTGCGGGGGGTGGGCGCTACGGCAGCGCCGAGCGAGCGTGCCTGAGAGTCGAGGATACTCCCGTCGAACCGGGATGTGAATGGCGTCTAGACGAAGTCCGCGATTTCGCCGAGCGTCTTCTTGACGAGCGTGGGCGTCGTCGCGTCCGCCGCGGGATAGCCGACCGGGATCAGCAGGAACGGCCGCTCGTTCTCCGGGCGCTCGAGGATCTCCTTGAGGAAGCCCATCGGCGACGGCGAGTGCGTCAGGGTCGCCAGACCGGCGGTGTGGAGCGCGGCGAGGAGGAAGCCGGTCGCGATGCCGACCGACTCGCGCACGAAGTAGTGCTTCCGCTTCTCGCCGTTCTCGTCGAAGCTCCAGGGCTGCTCGAAGATCGCGACCAGGTGCGGGGCGTCCGTCAGATGCGGCTTCGACCAGTCCGTCCCGATCGGCTCGAGGACGTCCAGGTACTCCTGGGTCGCCCGCTCGGTGTAAAGGAGCTTCTCCTCGTGCTCGGCCGCCTCGCGGATCCGCGCCTTGACGCCGGGGTCGGAGACCACGACGAACGACCACGGCTGCTGGTTCGCCCCGGAGGGCGCCGAGCCCGCGACCCTGAGTGCGTCCTCGAGGAGCTCGCGTGGGACGGGCTCGTCCGAGAACTGCCGCACGGAGCGGCGGCGGAGCATGAGCTCGAGGAACTCCGCCGAGCGTTTGCGCATCTCCGCCTCCGGCAGGCGGTCGAACTCGAGCGGGAGCGGGCGGAACGCGCCGGTGGTGGTCGACATCAGGCGGCCTCGCGGGCGAGCATAGCCTCGTGCTCCAGGCGGGCGCGGAGGAGGCCGAGCCGCTCGCGGCCTGCGTGCAGCACGTTGCGGCGGAACTGGAGAACGACCGCGCCATCGGGCGCAAGCCGCTCCTCGGCCGCCTGGAGCAGTCGCCGGTAGGGCTCCAGGCCGTCGTCTGCCGCGAACACGGCCTGCGGCGGCTCGTCCGCGACGTCGGTGTGCCGGCCCCGCTCCGCGAGGGGGAGGTAGGGCAGGTTCGCGACGACGAGGTCGACGGGCCCGGGCACGGGATCCAGCAGGTCGCCCTCCAGGACGACGACGCGGTGGAGGAGTCCATGGCGACGGACGTTCTCGCACGCAAGCTCGACGGCCGCCGGGCTCGAGTCGGTCGCCCACACGCGTGCCTGGGGAGCCCGCGCGGCGATGGCGACGGCGAGCGCGCCTGACCCCGTGCCGACGTCGACGACGCGCGCCGGGCGGTCGCCGACGAGGCCGACCGCAGCGCGCACGAGGCGCTCGCTCGCCGGTCGCGGCGTCATCACGACGCCGGGCCGCGTGCCGAAGCTGAGGCCGCAGAAGGGGATCAGTCCCACGAAGGGCGTTTGTGACCCGCGGGCGGCGGTTCTTACCGGGGAGGAGCCCCGGAGCGCCCAGGACGGCGCTCCGGGGCCGGTGGTGCGGCTAGCGGAAGCGCCGTTCGAACTGCTTGACGATGCCGGTCGAGAGCTCGTCGGCCATCTCGAGCGCCTGGAGGTGGATCGCGTCGTACGCGGCCACGTCGGCGTCCCAGTTGCCCTGGAGCCGGGCGACGACCTCGGTCGTCGTCAGGTCGAGATGCTCGTAGAGCATCGACTGCATCTCGCGGAACTTCCACGAGCGCGGATTGGCGGCGTTCAGGAAGGCGGCGATCTCGTCCGCGTTCGCCCGCCAGCGCGCCTGGTGCGTCGCGACGCCGGCGGCGTCGCCCGCCTTCGCGGCGGCGATCAGATCGGCCGCGATGAGGATGTGCTCGCGCAGGAGTCGGCTCAGCTCCTCGCCGGCGGCGTTGCCGTAGAACGGCTTGATCGCATCGCCGATGTCGTCCTGGTTTCGCAGGAGCCGTCCCACGGTCGCCTGGGTGTCCGGCGAGTTCGTCGTCAGGCTGATGATCGCGAGCCGTGTCCAGGTGATGTGGTCCTCCCACAGCTTGCGCATGTCCTGGCGCAGGTTCAGCTCCTTCTTGGAGATCGAGCCCTTGCCGTCACGCCCGTCGTTGCCGTTTGCCAGGGCTGCCGGGCCGCCTGCCGCCACGAGCGCGATCAGCGCGGCGGTAACCGCCATCGCCAGCGTCAGGCCCAGCCGAACGGGCCGAAGTGTGTGCGTCTTGCTCACAGGGGCCTCCTTTCCCTCTCCCGAGGTCTCGGAGGTGTTCGTGACGGTTACGACGCGGTTCTTACGTGGCCGTGGCTAGAGCTTGCGGATGCGCTCAGCGACGAGGAACGGCCCGTCCGGGACGGGGTCGTCCTCGTCCTGGCACACCTTGGCCACGAGCATGAAGTCGTCGCCCTCCCTGACGAAGGGGACGCCGTTTCGGTCGAACCCGGTGAACTCCGTCTCCGGATTGATGGAAACCCAGCGGTTCCCGCCCGGGGCCACGAGCAGCTTCTCGACTGCCGGGTTGACGGCTACGACCTCGAGGCCTTGCCCGAGCTCGGGCGTCGTGAGCGACCGCCCTCTCGTCCTGAGCGTCTTCTCCTCGCAGGTGTACCACGACTGGTCGTCGTACCCCCAGTTCTCGGCGAGGGCCTCGTGGAGCGGATGCTGCGGGCTCTCGATCAGATAGCCGGGCGCGGCGCAGATCCCCGATCTCGTAGACCCGTCCATCAGCGCCGCGACGGCGATGGACGAGTGGATGCCCTCGACGCTCCTCACCTCTACGCCTTCGTCGGGGTAGTAGCCCATCTCGGGGCTCCCGCAGCCGAGGACGACGCCCGGGCCGAGCTCCTCGCCGACCTCCCAGCTCGCGCGGCAGCTCGACGGCCGGCTCGTAGTACCGGTCGTCCCACACGAGGGGGTAGAGGCAGTCCAGGTTGCCGGCGGGCTCGGTGGGACCTCGGCGGCCCGCTCGTCCCCCGGCGCAGCCGGCGGCCGCCAACAGCACCAGGCAGAGGAGCGCTCGTCGCATCTGCTCGCTTAGACGGGATTCGAGGGGCAGAAGTTCGACTGCCCCGCTACGCTAACGCCCGTGGCGCGGATCGATGCCATCGGCGTAGTCGTCTCCGACCTCGAGCGGGCGGTCGGCTTCTATCGCCTGCTCGGGCTCGAGTTCCCGGAGCCGCTCGACCCCGAGGGGCACGGCCACGTGGAGGCGAGCATGCCCGGAGGCCTCCGCTTCATGATGGACACCGAGGAGGTGGTGCGCTCGTTCGCCCCCGACTGGACGCCGCCCTCGGGCAGCCAGCGCACGGTGCTGGCGTTCCTCTGCGACTCGCCCGCGGAGGTCGACCGCCTCTACGAGGAGCTCGTCGCTGCGGGCGGCCAGGCGTACCGCGAGCCCTGGGATGCCTTCTGGGGCCAGCGCTACGCCGAGGTGAAGGATCCCGACGGCAACGTGGTCGATCTCTTCGCTCCGCTCGGCGAGTAGACACCGCGGCCGCAGACTGGAGAGGATGCGCGGCATGCAGACGGTCGCCAACGGACGGCTCGCCGAGCGCGCCGAGGAGCTGCTCGCGGGGCCGGTGAGCCTCGGGGCGCTCGCGCTCGCCTTCGACGAGAGCGCGGCCTCGTCCGCGGAGGTGCTCGTCGAGGGCGAGTCCTTCTACCCGCCGATGCTCGAGGACATCGCCTCCGCGTCGTCCTCGATCCACATCAACCAGTTCGGCTTCCGGCCCGGCGTCGTCGGGGACGCGTTCGCCGAGGCGTTGATCGCCAAGGCTCTCGAAGGCGTGCCGGTCCGGATCGTCGTCGACCGGCAGGGCTCCAAACCCGAGGAGGACTCCCAGGCGCTCTACGAGCGGCTCGCGGCCGCGGGGATCGACGTCTGCGTCGTCCGCGCCACGAAGCCCCGCACCCAGGACGGGCCCCTGGGCGGAGGCGGCGCGCTGCGCTGGAACCTGAGAGGTCTCGGGCACATCGACCATCGCAAGGTGATCGTCATCGACGGCCGCATCGGCTGGGTCGGCGGTGCCGGCATCGAGGATCATTTCCAGGACGGTCGCTTCCACGACCTCTTCCTGCGCGTCGAGGGCCCTGTCGTGTCGCAGCTCCAGCTGGTCTTCCTCGCGAGCTTCCGGTGGCTCGGCGGCACGATCCCGATCGACGGCCTCGACGCGTTCTTCCCGCCGCTCGAGCCCGGCGAGGATCCGATCCCGGCCCAGGTGCTCCACAACGCCCCCGGCCGGTACAGGCCGATCACGGACGCGATCGCGCGCGTGCTCGACTCCGCTACGGAGACGCTCGACGTCGTCAACCCGTACGTGACCGACCGCGGGATGATCAACCGGATCGCGAAGGCTGCCCGCCGCGGCGTACGTGTGCGCCTCTTCGTGCCCGCGAACGCGAACAACTGGGCCTGCGCCGCGGCCCAGCAGTTCCACCACCCGAAGCTGCTGGACGCCGGCGTGCGGATCCTCGAGTACCCGACGATGCTGCACGCGAAGGCGTTCGTGCGCGACGGCGAGGAGCTCCTCGCGGGCACCTGCAATCTCGAGGCCTGGAGCCTCAAGCGCTTCTTCGAGATCGACCTCCAGCTGCGGTCGCAGGCCCTCGCCGCGCAGTTCGACGAGCGCTTCAGCGCACCGGCGGAAGCAGTCTCCGGCCCGGGCCGCGTGCTGACGGGGGCGAAGGCGCGCGCGAAGGCCGCGGTGTTCGCCGCGCTGTCCCCGCTCCTCTGAGCGGTTAGGGTCGCTGAAACGGGCTACTCAGGAGACGTCATGGCGACAGTCGAAGCACAGACTCCGCTCCTCTCAGACGAGCAGCGCACGGAGCTCGCCGCGCTGCTCGACCACTGCGACACCGTCGAGCTCAAGCTCACCGTCCCCGAGCAGGACCAGCGCTCGACCGTCGCGGCGCTCGGCCTCGATCCGCTCCAGGCGGAGATCCGGCAGGTCTTCTTCCTCGACACGCCCGATCTCACGCTGAACGGGAGCGGGCTCGTCGCCCGCGTGCGCCGTGCGCAGAGGAAGGGCGACGACTCGGTCGTCAAGCTGCGCCCCGTCGTTCCCGATGAGCTGCCCGCGAAGCTGCGGCGTTCGCCCGGGTTCGGTGTCGAGGTGGACGCGATGCCGGGCGGGTTCGTCTGCTCGGCCTCGCTCAAGGGCGTTCCGCCGACCGACATCCTCAAGGGCGTCTCCGGGAAGCGGCCGCTGCGCAAGCTGTTCACCAAGGAGCAGCGGGCCCTGTTCGCCGAGCACGCGCCCGAGGGCATCGAGCTGGACGGCCTGTCGGTTCTCGGGCCGATCTTCGTGCTCAAGCTGCGGTACGTCCCGAAGGGCTTCGACCGCAAGCTGGTCGCCGAGATGTGGCTCTACCCCGACAACACGCGAATCCTCGAGCTCTCGACCAAGTGCGAGCCGTCCGAGGCCTTCGACGTGGCGGCGGAGGCCCGCACTTTCCTGGCCGGAAAGGGCGTCGACCTTCTGGGCGAGCAGCAGACGAAGACGCGCACGGCGCTCGATTTCTACGCGCGCGAGCTGAAGGAGAGCGCGTAGCGATGTGCCGCTGGCTCGCCTATTCGGGCTCGCCGATCCCGCTCGAGGGCGTGCTGCTCAAGCGCGACCGCTCGCTGATCGACCAGAGCCTCCACTCCCGGTTGGGCGCGACGACGACGAACGGCGACGGCTTCGGCGTGGGGTGGTACGACGGCGGCGAGGACACCGCGGCTCTACCGCAGCACGCACCCTGCCTGGAACGACCGCAACCTGCGCGAGCTGGCCGCCGGGATTCGCTCGCCGCTCTTCCTGGCGCACATCCGCGCCTCGACCGGCACGGCGATCCAGGAGACGAACACGCACCCGTTCCGCCACGGCCGCTGGCTGTGGATGCACAACGGGGCGATCCACGACTTCATGCGCATCCGGCGCGAGCTCGTCATGGCCGTCGACGACTCCCTCTTCACGTCCATCGAAGGCACGACCGACTCGGAGGTGATGTTCTACCTCGCGCTCACCTTCGGGCTCGAGAGCGACCCGCATCTCCGCCGTCGAGCGGATGGTCGGCTTCGTCGAGGAGACGGGCGCCGCGCACGGGATCGACAACCCGATGCAGATGACGGTCGCAACAACGGACGGGCGGTCGATCTGGGCGTTCCGCTACTCGACCGAGGGGAAGAGCCGTTCGCTCTACTTCAGCACCCGCATGGACAGCCTGAAGGCGATCTACCCCGAGAACGAGGAGCTCGCGGACCTGTCGGACGAGACGCGGGCGGTCGTGTCAGAGCCTCTCGGCGACCTGCCCGGCGCCTGGAACGAAGTCCCCGAGTCGCACGCCGGCGTCGTCCGGCCGGGCGAGGACGAGATGCGGCCCTTCACGCCCGCGCGCTAGGCGACCACTTGCGCTTGCTGCTCGGCCTGGCTTTTCCGCCGCTCCAGCGCGTTCACGGCCAGCCAGGCAGCCGACGCGGCGAGGACGGCTGACGGGATCGCATCCAGGCCGGCCGTCCCGGCGAGCAGCCCTCCGAGGAGCATGGAGGTGAGCAGCAACCTCGTCGTGGCCGCGGTCCCGGCGGCGGCGCCTGCCGCGATCGCCCACGTCGGCGACGCGTCGAACCAGACGACTGCAAGTGTCGCCAGCCCGATGCCGAGGAAGATGGCGGGAAAGACGGGCCCTCCGCGGAACCCTGCGCCGAGGCAGATGCCGTAGGCGAGCGCCTTGGCAGCCAGGAGGACGAAGACGATCTTGGCCGAGTCCTCCGCGACGAGCGCCGGCACCGAGGCTTGCCCGGAGAAGAGCACGTCCTGCGAGTTGGCGCCGAGCGCGTCCGCGAGCACCGCGAGCGCCCCCACCGCCGCGCCTCCTCCGATCAGGACGACCGGGAGCCCTAGGCGGGCGTGGCCCGGACCGTCTATGCGGGTCGCCATGGCACGTACGGCGACGACGAGGAGCGCGGCGAGAACGCCCACGCAGACGGCCAGCAACAGATCGCCGGCGTGCGTGCCCTCGTACACCGGGAGGTCGGGGACCGCCAAGCCGGGCGTGTCGAGACCGCCCCAGTCGCCGAACCCGATGATGATCACGTAGCCGACCGCCGCGGCGACGAAGCCTGGAAGCAGCACCGGGAGCGCCGCCGCGCCCAGGCCGATCGCACCCTCGACCATCAACACGCCGCCGACGAGCGGGCCACCGAAGAGCGCCGAGATCGCAGAGAAGGATCCGGCCGTCGAGACGACCGCGCTCTCACGCTGGTCGAGCCTGGCGAACGACGTGAGGACGAGCCCGACGATCGACCCGAGCGCGATGAGCGGGGCCTCGGGGCCGAGGACGCCTCCGAACGCCAGGGTGGCGAGCGCGGCAAGGGCGATGCTCAGGGCGTGCGAGGGTGGGATCGGATCGACCTTGATTCCCTCGAGCGGCCTGTGGCCGCCGTCGCCCGGGAAGAGCGTCCGCGCGGCGAGCACGAGCGCGGCGCCGGCCACCGGCAGGAGGAGGACGAGGTACCAGGGCGGGGAGGAGTGCCCGAGTGCCTCCGGGAGCTCGTCCCACAGCCAGTGCTCGAGGTAGTGAACGAGCCCCAGGAAGCCCACCGCGACGAACGCCGCCGGGATGCCGACGAGCGCCCCGAGCAGGACGAGCCGGAGATACGTCCATCCGGACGGCGCAGCGGGGACGGACGGCGCGCTCACGCGGTGATCTTGACACCCGCGCAGGCGGGCGTCCCGAAGTGCTCCGCGACGGCGCGATTTCTTCAGCGGCTAGACGGCGATGACGATCTTGCCGCGCGCGCGGTGCCCGAGCATGTGGGCGACCGCCTTTCCGGCGTCGTCGAGCGGGTAGACCGTGTCGATCACGACCTTGGCGTCGGATTCGAGCAGCGCCGCGAGCGCCTCCAGGTTCTCGCGATTTGAGACGCACGGGACGAACCGGACATCCCTCGAGCCCTTCCCCATCAAGGCGGCCCTGGCCATCCGCGGCATGCCTGCGAGCAGGCCGCCGGTGTTCCCGACGCTGTTCGGCATGAGGATGCCGCCGGGCGCGAGCGCGCGAGCCGTCTGCTTCGGGGAGTGGCTCAGGACGTTGTCGAGGATGACGTCCCAGCGCCGCTCGCCGCGCGTGAAGTCCTCTTGCGTGTAATCGACGACGTCGGCGCCCAGCGACCTGACGAGCTCGACGTTCCTCGTGCTGCACACGCCGGTGACCTCCGCGCCGAGGGCCTTCGCGACCTGCACGGCGAACGTGCCGACGCCGCCCGACGCGCCGTTGACGAGGACGGACGTCCCCGGCCCGACCTTGGCGACGTCGCGCATCGCACTGAGCGCGGTGATGCCCGACATGACCGATCCGGCCGCCTCTTCGAAGCTGAGCCCCTCGGGCTTCCTGATCATCTGCTGTGCCGGCGCGACGGTCAGCTCCGCGTAGGTGCCGACCGTGGCCATCGAACCGGTCCACGCCGACCCGAACACCTCGTCGCCGGGGTGGATGTCGGTCACCTCGGCGCCGACGGCCTCGACGACGCCGGCGAAGTCCGTTCCCCGGACCGGCGACTTCGGCCCTCGTAGCCCGGTTTGCAGCCGCAGGGCGTACGGCACTCCGGCCACTGTGATCCAGTCCGGCGTGTTCACGCACGTGGCACGCACGCGGATGAGGACGTCATCGTCGCCGACGGGCGGCGGATCGATCTCGGCGGGGCGGAGCACACGCTCCGGCGCCCCATAGCCCTCCTGGACGACTGCCTTCACTTTCCTCCAAAACGCGTCGGGGCGTCGCGACCGTTCCCGCTGAGCGCCCGGGTCAGAACCGCTTGAGAGTCTAGGGGCGGATGCGGCAGACACGACCCGCGCCGGGCATCGCGCTAGGGTTGACTCGTGGCGCGTAAAGACGAAGAGACGACGGAGGCAAGCGGTGCTCGCCGAGCCGATGGCTCCGGCGAGCAGCTCACCCAGGCCGAGCTCGACACCCTCAAGGAGCGGCTTGCCCACCTTGAAGGCTCGAAGCGGCAGGAGATCGTCGAGGCGATCGCGACCGCACGCGGCTTCGGAGACCTCTCCGAGAACTTCGAGTACCACGCGGCCAAGAACGAGCAGGGCCTGAACGAACGCGAGATCACGATTCTGCGCGAGCGCGTCCGAAATGCGGTCGTCGTCGAGGCCGCCGCGGGCGACGTGATCGGCATCGGTTCCCAGGTCGAGGTCGAGGACGACCTCGGCGATCGCATGACGGTGCGCGTCTCGAGCGTGGGCGGCGAAGGCGTCGTCTCGCCCGAATCGCCCCTCGGGCGTGCGCTCATGGGCGCCAAGGCCGGCGACGAGGTCACCGTTCGCGCCCCGCGCACGACGTACGTCGCCCGCGTGGTCTCTGTCTCCTGGTAGGCGAGAACCGCGCAGGCGGCGTGGTGCGCCTGGATATGAGCGAGTACGACCGAGACTTCTGGGAACAGCGCTGGTCGCAAGCCCTGCGCGAGCACGGGGATCGCGTCGCGCAGCGGCCCCCGAACGCCCATCTGACCGCCGAGATCGGTGACGTGCGTCCCGGACGCGCTCTCGACGCGGGCTGCGGCCACGGGTCCGACACGCTCTGGCTCGCTGCCCGCGGGTGGCAGGTCACCGCGGTTGACTTCGCCGCGACGGCCCTGGCTTATGCCCGGTCGACGGCCGAGGCCATGGGACCGGACGTCGCCGAGCGCATCGACTGGGTCGAGGGCGATCTTGCGACCTGGACGCCTCAGCGGGACGAGTACGACCTGGTGGTCTGCCTGTATGTCCACGTGGCGGGATCGGTCGAGGAGATGGTGCAGCGGATGGCGACAGGGGTCGCTCGCGGCGGGACGCTGTTCCTGGTCGGCCATCGCCCGATCGACCCGGCCACCGGGGCCGCCACGGCCGCGGCCGGGCAGGTGCAGGTCTCTGTCGAGGCCGCGCTCGCCGCCCTCGATCCGGGCCGGTGGCAGCCGATCGTCGCCGAGGAGCGTCCGCGGCCGACGGCCGGTACCGGCGTCGATGCCGTGATCCGAGCGCGACGACGCTCCTGAAAGCTGGCGGAGCGGATTCGGCTAACGGGTCCCCGCTGGATTCAGGGCTCGGTCAGGGCCGGTAACGATCGACCGGCCCTGACCAGAAGGACTCCGTGTCGGCGAGCGCCCGCAACGGATCGAAGGGAGCGGGCGCGGGCTCGTGCGAGGGCTGCCAGGTGAGGACGAACGGAAGGAGCTCGCCGGCCGAGACGAAGAAGTCGGCCCGCACCGAGACGTCCTCGGCACGCGTTTCGACTGGGGTGCGAAGCCAGATGCTGTCCGAGCCCTGCGACCGCCACGTCTGCTCCATCGATGTGGTGAAGCCGCGGCGGGGTCCGTCCGCAGCCGAAGCGAGGCCTGAGATGCATCCTCGCGCGTACTCGGCCGCGGATGCCCTCGACCAGGCGGACGACGTGGGTCGCCTTCCCGCGGGGTGGCATGAAGTCGACCAGTCGGATCGACCCCTCGGCCGTGTCGAAGTCCGTTTCGAGCACGAGCGTCTCGCCGCGGCACCGGCCGCGAACCCGGCGCACGTGCCCGCTCGGGGCAATCCGCCAGCTGCCGTTCTCCTCGCTGCCGAGCACGGCGGCGACGGAAGTCGCCCAGTCGATCGATCCGTCCTTGCTCACGAGCGGGCCCGTTGGGCTGTCCCCCAAGAGCGTGTAGCCGTCGATCCGCGGCGGCACGCGACTCACCCCTGCGCCTTGGCAGTTCGCACGGTGTCGGCGAGCGGCTGAGCGTCCAGCCTGGCGACGTCGGCGGTCCCGGCGACCGGCTCGCGGCCGGGCAGGAAGCGGACGACGACGAACGCCGTAGCTGCGGCGAGCGCGGCGGCGACGAGAAGGCCGGTACCCATCGCCTGGGTGAAGGCGTCGCCGGCGGCAGCGAGGAGATCGTTGCCGGCATCCGGCGGGACCTGGGCGGCAATCGCGTTGGCAGCCCCGACAGACTCCTCGGCCCGTGCTTCCGCCTCGGCCGGCAGGCCGGAAAGGGAGCCTTCGATCTCGCTTGCGTAGAGGGAGCTGATGAGCGAGCCGATCACGGCAACGCCGAGTGCCCCCGAGACCATGCGCGCGACTGTGTTGGTGGCGGACGCCACGCCGGACTTGGCGGCCGGAACCGCGCCGACGACCGCCTCAGTCGCGGGCGCCATGACCCAGCCCATCGAGAGGGCGAGCCCGAAGAACCAGAAGACCAACCCGAGCGTGCCGGTGTCCGATCCCCAGAACGAGGTCAGCGCGAGGAGCACCGCGAGGCCGGTCAGGCCTGCGGCGACCACGCGAGACGTGCCGAGTCGCTTCACGGCCTTGCTCGAGGAGCCGGCGCCGATCATCAACCCGAGAGCCAGCGGGCTCATGACCGCGCCCGCCTCGATAGCGCTGTAGCCGTGCGCGAACTGCAGGTACTGGGTCAGGGCGAAGATGCCGCCGAGCAGGGCGAAGAAGGCAACACTCACGGCCGCCGTGCCGACGCTGAAGCGGGCACTGCGGAAGAAGCCGAGGTCGAGCATCGGCTCGGCGACGCGGCGCTCCCACCACAGGAAGGCGCCGAGTAGCCCCACGGACGCGCCGAGCAGTACGAGGATCGGGCCGGACGTCCAGCCCCGCTCCGGGGCTTCGATGATCGCGTACACGAGGACGCTGAAGCCGGCCGTGGAGAGCGCGGCTCCGAGCAGATCGAACGAGCCGGGCTTGGGATCGCGGCTCTCCGGGACGTAGCGGATCCCGAGCAGGAGGGCCGCAACCGCGAACGGCACGTTGACCATGAAGATGGAAGACCAGCTGAACCACTCGAGCAGGAGGCCGCCGGTGAGGGGGCCGAGCCCGATCCCGACTGCCGCCAGAGCGGCCCAGATGGCGATCGCCTTCCCGCGCTCAGCGCCGGTGAAGAGGTTGGCGATGATCGAGAGAGTGGCGGGCATGATCAGCGCGGCACCCACGCCCATGGCAGCTCGTACGCCGATCACCTCGTTGGCCGAGTCGGCGATCAGGGCGCCGAGGCTGGCCAGGCCGAAGATCGACACGCCGGCCTGGAGCGCGAGCTTGCGGCCGAAGCGGTCGCCGAGCGTGCCGAAGACGAGCAGCAGGCCGGCGAAGACGAGCAAGTAGGAGTCGACCATCCACTGCAGCTTCGAAGGGGAGGCGTCGAACTCGTCCTGCAGGGTCGGTAGCGCGACGTTGAGGATCGTGTTGTCGAGCCCGATGATCACCAGGCTCAACGAGAGGACGCCGAGGGTCTTCCAACGGCGTGCGTAGTGGAGGGGGTCGACGGGCATCAGCAGCGCTCCTTCCGGGCTCGAGAGCCGATTGGGTCGTCTGTGCCATTGGTCTCCACCCTCGCGGAGCCGGGTCGCCGTCGCACCGGTGATTTCGCCGGTATTCACGAGGAGAAGCCGAGAGAAGGCGGGCTACGATCACCGCACGTGCTGTATGGGAGAGACCCGGAACGGTCTCGGATCGGCGAGCTTCTCGATAGCGCTCGTGCGTCGCGCAGCGGCGTCCTCGTCATTTCCGGCGAGCCGGGTGTCGGCAAGTCGGCGCTCCTCCAGGACGCGCGTAACCAGGCCGGCGACATGCGCGTGCTCAACGGCGCCGGGGTGGAATCCGAGGCGCAGCTCCCGTTCGCCGCCCTGCACCAGATCGTCCGCCCGGCACTCGGGCACGTAGAGCGCCTCCCGCAACCGCAGGCCACCGCCCTGCGCGGGGCGCTCGGTCTGGCAGCGGGGGGAAGCGAGGACCGCTTCCTCGTCTCGCTCGCAGTCTTGAGCCTGCTCGCCGAGGCTGCAGAAGATCAGCCGCTCCTGTGTCTGGTCGACGATGCCCAGTGGCTCGACGATGCGTCCGCAGATGCTCTCGTCTTCGTTGCGAGGCGGCTCGAAGCCGAGAGCATCGTCATGCTCTTCGGCGCTCGCGAGGGCGATGTTCGGCAGTTCGAGGCACCGGGGCTCCCGGAGCTACGGCTGGGCGGGCTCGACCCGTCCGCGGCCGGGACGTTGATCGACCGGTCGGCAGGCGTCGAGCTGTCGTCGGAGCTCCGCGACCGGCTGGTCGCCGAGACGGGGGGCAACCCGCTCGCCCTGCTCGAGCTCTCCTCAGCCTTGAGCGAGGCTCAGCTCTCGGGCGCCGAGACGGTGCTCGCTCCCATCCCGGTCAGCGCCCGAGTCGAGCACGCATTCCTCGCGCGTGTGAATCGGCTCCCGGAGGAGACGCAGACGCTCCTGCTGGTCGCCAGCGCTGACGACAGCGGCGAGCTCGCCACCGTGTTGCGCGCGTCGGCGCAGCTCGGTGCCGAAGCGGAGGCGCTCGATGGAGCCGAGCAAGCCGGGTTGGTGCACGTGCGCGGAAGGCAGCTCGAGCTTCGCCATCCGCTGGTCCGCTCCGCCGTCTACCAGGCCGCGCCGCTCTCCAAGCGGCAAGCTGTCCACGGCGCGCTCGCGAGCGTGCTCGACGCTGAAGCCGACGCCGATCGCCGCGCGTGGCATCGGGCCGCGGCAAGCGTCGAGGCCGACCCGTCGATCGGTGATGAGCTCGAGGAGGCAGCGCAACGGGCACGGCGGCGGAGCGGCTTCGCCGCGGCCTCGCTCGCCTTCGAGAGGGCGGCCACGCTCGCCGCAGATGAGGACAGCCGAGCACGGCGACTCACGGCAGCGGCTGAGAACGCCTGGCTCGCGGGACGCGTCGAGCGGGCCCTGGTGCTGCTCGAAGCAGCTCGCCCGCTGGTGTCGGAGCCCATTCAGCGTGCGGACATCGACCGCTTCCTCGGACTGATCGAGATGACTCGCGGGGTACCGGCCGACGCGTGTCAGCTGCTGCTGCGCGCGGCTACCGAGGTCGCGCCGAGCGACGGCGGGCGCGCGCTTCAGCTGCTCAACATCGCCGGGCTCGCCGCAGCCTACGCCGGCGACCGCGAGGCGGCGGTCGCGATTGGCCGGCTGGCCCGCGACCTGCACCAGGAGGAACCGCCGTTCTTCCGCATGCTCGCACAGCTTCTCAGCGGGCTCGGAGCCCACGCCGACGAGGACTTCGCCGACGCCGCCTCCATGCTCCGCGTGGCGCTCGAGCTGGCGGAACAGCTCGACGACGACGCAGCCAAGGAGCCCGTCGCGCTGCTGTTCGCGGGACGGGCCGCCCTCTACCTCGGTGACGATCAGGCGACGTACCGGACGCACCGTGAGGCGGCCGCCCGGGCACGCGCGAGTGGCGCGCTCAGCATCGTGACGCAGATCCTTCCCCGCCTTGCCATTGCGGAGCTGTGGGCCGGGCGCTGGGCCTCCGGTTCGGCCAACGCGAGGGAAGGCGTTCAGCTCGCCCGCGAGATCGGCCAGCACGATCTGGTCGCGCAGCAGCTCGTGCTGCTGGCGCTCGTCGCGGCTCTACGTGGCTCCGAGGACGAATGCCGATCGCTGGCGGCCGAGAGTCAGGGAGCTCGCGTCCGCTCGCCAGCTCGGGATCGTCCTCGAGCTCGCGAACTGGGCGCTGGCGCTGCTGGAGCTGGGGCTCGGTCGGGCAGAGGAGGCGCTCAGGCGCTGTCGGGAGATCTCCTCCACGCTGGTCGTCTTCTGGGGTGGCCTGGATCGGATCGAAGCTGCGGTTCGCGCGGGCGAACCGGAAACCGCACGCGCGTGGCTCGATGTCCTGGAGCCATGGGCGGAGAGCAGCGCGTCCGCCTGGGCACGGGCGGTGGCCCTGCACTGCCGCGCACTGCTCTCGGACGACGAGACGGAATCCGAACGCCTTTTCCTGGCGGCCCTGGACGCGCACGTCGAGGCCTCTCGCCCCTTCGAGCATGCCCGCACCGAGCTCGCCTACGGCGAGTTTCTCCGCCGCGTGCGGCGCCGAGTGGAGGCGCGTGACCATCTGCGAGCGGCTCTGGACGGCTTCGAGACGCTCGGAGCAACGCTGTGGGCGGAGCGGGCGCGGGTCGAGCTGCGTGCAAGCGGCCAGACGGCGCGAAAGCGCGACCCGAGCACGAGGAACGCGCTCACCGAGCAGGAGCTCCAGATCGCCCGTTTCGTCGCGGAGGGCCGCACGAACCGCGAAGTTGCAGCCCAGCTCTTCCTCAGCCCGCGCACGATCGACTTCCACCTCCGCAACGTCTACCGGAAGCTCGGCATCACCTCGCGCACCGCGCTCGCCCGCCTGGATCTCGACTCTGAGACCCAGAGCGCACCCGTCTCGTCCTAGACATTTGGACCGAGGAATCGGTCGTACCGCTGCCACTGCTAGGGTGACTGCAACGCGGAGGCCTGGACACGGAAGCCGTTGAGGCTCCGAGGCTCCTCTCCGACTGTCACATCTGGTCTGCGTGCATTCAAGGAGAGCTCGATCCGAGCTCCCATCCTCACGAGAAGTCAGGAGCAGCACATGCATGCAACCGTTAGACGCTACGACGGTGTCGATGAGACTCGCAGGGACGAGCTCACCAAGAAGGTCAATGAGGCCCTGATCCCTCGCCTGAGCAAGCTGCCGGGCTTCAGCGGCTACTACCTCGTCGAGGCAGGCGCCGGGGTCATTACCTCGGTCAGCCTGTTCGATTCGCAGGAGCACGCCGACGAGTCGACCCGTCTTGCCGCCACCTGGATCCGCGACGAGAAGCTCGAGGGTGCGCTTCCCAACCCGCCGAAGATCACTTTTGGCGAGGTCATCGCGCAGAAGACGAACGGCGTACTCACCGCCGTCTAAGCACCATCCAGTCCAGGAGGGCAGGCCCGTGGGACGGGCCTGCCCCACCAGGGCCGTCGACGAGCGAACGGAAGGTGATCCCCGGTGGCGAACGGCGCTGTCAAGTGGTTCAACAGGGCGAGCGGATTCGGGCTGATCGAGCCCGACGGAGGCGGAGACGATCTCTTCGTCCACCGAGCGAGCCTCGACGAGAGCGTGCTCGCTACGGCGGGCGAGCGGGTCGAGTTCGAGTGGCGTGACGGGGGCATGGGCCAGGAGGCCATCAACGTGGTCGCGGCTCCTTCGAACGGGAAGCCTTGATCCCGGCCAAGCCTGCTCGCGTCACTGTCGAGTTCCGCTGCGGAGAGTGCGGCTACGGAATCATGATCAGCGGTGAGATACCGACTTGTCCCATGTGTCGCGCGAGCGCTTGGCAGACACCCGAGGCCGCATTGACGCCCGGGGCAAAGCGGATGGCCGAGCTAGCGGGACGTTCCGAGGCATTGGAAGCCCTTTGTATCTAGAAGTGACCTTGGCGAATGGACAGAACTTCTCGATTCCGATCGAGCACGGACATTCCGTCGAACGGGAGCTCGAGCTGTTCCTCAAACGCGAGGGGCGCTACGCGGATGAGTGGGTTCCGCTCCAGAAGGCCGGCAGAGATCTCTTCGTGCGCTACGAGCAGATCGTCCTCGTCAGCCCGAAGAGCGACTGATCGTTGCTCTGAGCGTTCAATGCGCTGGCCGGGCTAGGACGGCCTAGGCAAGAGGGCTCGCGGCATCCGTAGGGAGGGGTCGGCGCTCTCCTCGACCTAGTCCTGACTCCAGCGGGAACGGTCATTGAGCCGAAAATTTTCTTCGGAACCTTGACAGGAGAACGTGTGTTCGTGTAGAACAAACGTTCCCATGGTCGCCTGTCTCACGATTCCGGCCTTCGCCCTCAGGGCTCCGCTGCTTCGCCGGCCCGAGCTGGCAGGCAGGCCCGTGGCGCTCGCGCCGGCGCCGGGAGAGCAAGCCCTCCTCGGCTCGTGCACCGGCGCCGCCGAGCGCGCGGGCGTGCGGCCGGGGATGCGCCTCTCGGAGGCGCTGGCCACGTGCCCGGGGCTCGAGCTCGTCGAGCAGGACCCGGCCGGGGTGGAGCAGGAGTGGGAGGCCGTGCTGCGGCGGCTCGAAGGGGCGGGCTTCGCGGTCGAGCCGGTCGAGCCCGGGTGCGTCTACTTCCAGACCCGGGGCATGGAGCGGCTCGCCGGCGGCCTCGGGCAGGCACTTCGCCGTGCACTCGACGCGGTGGGGCCGGAGTGGGGGGCGCGTGTGGGCGCCGCCTCCCGGCGCTTCGCGGCCCTCGCGGCGGCGACCGTGGCGCCGGCCGGTCGCGCCCTCGTCATCGACGACGGGGAGACGCACCTCTTTCTCGAGCCGCTCCCGCTCGATGTCCTCCCGCTCTCGCCGGAGCGGAGAGAGGAGCTTTCGGAGCTCGGCGTCAAGCGCCTGGGGGAGCTGGCACGCCTCCCCGGGATCGCGGTCGCCGATCGGCTCGGTGCGGACGGCGCGGAAGCATGGCGGCTCGCTCGGGGGGAGGGCGACACCTCCGTTGCGCCGCGCCGTCCGCCGGCCGAGCTGGTGGAGACGCTCACGTTTCCGGAACCGGTTGCGAACGAGCTCACGCTCGCGCGGGCACTCGCGGCGCTCATCGAGCGCCTGCTCGCCCGCCCGGAGCGGGCCGGCCGGGCTCCCAGGCAGCTCGCCGTCTCGGCGAAGCTCGTCGGGGGAGGCTCCTGGCGGCGCTCGCTCACGCTGCGCGAGCCGACGGCGGAGCCCGACCGCCTTCGGCTCGCGTTGGCACCCAAGCTGTCGGAGCTGCCGGCTCCGACGGCGGAGCTCCGCCTCGAGCTGGGGGAGCTCACCGAGTCTGTAGGGACACAGACCGAGCTCGTCCGCCCCCGCGGGAGCCGTCTGCGGGAGCGCCTGCGCGGAGGGTTGCGCCAGGCGCGCGCGGCGGTGGGGATGGACGCGGTCTGCACCGTCGTGGAGGTGGCACCGTGGTCCCGCATTCCCGAGAGCCGGGCCATTCTCGTTCCGCGCGACGACTGAACGAGCCGCGGCCCGTTCAGGTCGTCTGCGAGGGCCGCGTGCCGGCGGCCGTCGACCGGGTGCCCGTGATCGCGCACCGGGACGAGTGGCACGTGGCCGACCGCTGGTGGACGGAGGAGCCGGTGCGCAGGAATTACTTCGAGGTCGTGCTCGAAACGGGGCGGAACGTCGTCGTCTTCCGGGACGAGGCGAGCGGCTCGTGGTTCCGGCAGGCGTCCTAGTCGGCGGCCACCACGTCGTGTCGGGCGTACAGCTCGCCCAGGTCCCGGGATCGGTGCGCCCTCGGCAGGCGTGACGGCGGCGAGGTCGCGGATGAAGTCCTCCCAGCCGCCCGGCGTGTTCAGGTTGAGGAAGCGCACCGGCCCGTCGCTCCGGTTGGCGAAGGTGTGGACGGTGCCCGGCGGTGCGCAGGCGTACGTGCCCGCCGGTGCCTCCAGCTCGTCGTCGCCGAGCCGGACGGAAAGTGTTCCCTCGAGGACGAAGAACGAGTCGAGCATCTCCCGGTGGAAGTGGGGCGGAGGGCCGGCCGTCCCCGGCTGGATCGTGACCTCGGCGAGAGAGAAGGAGCCGGCGGTCGCCTCCCGGGTCGCCTTGAAGACGGAGGTCGACGTCCCGGCGACGAAGGTCGTGCCCTCGCCCGGCCCGAGGACGGTCCCCTCGCCTGGATCCTGCGGCCCGTCGACGTCGACGCTGTCGAAGGTGGCGTCCTCGCCGCGCGTGCGGGCGCGGAGGAAGTCCGTGAAGCCGGAGTCGGGGGCGTGGATGTTGAGGAAGCGCGCCCGCCCGCTTCCGTGGCTCGTGAAGGCGTGGACGTTCCCGGGCGGGACGACGACCGCCGTTCCCGGCCCGGCCAGGTGCGTGACGCGGCCGAGCGTGAACTCGAGCTCGCCCTCGAGGAGGAAGAACGCGTCCGTGTGGCGCTCGTGGAAGTGGGGGGAGGCGCCCGTGTAGGTCGGCCCGGTGTCGTACTCGATCAGGCAGAGCTCCGGCCGCGCGACCTTGACGAGGTAGACGCGGTCCTCGCTCTCGAGCCGCTCGCCCTCGCCGGGCCCGCAGATGATCGCCTGGGAAGAAGTCTCCGTCATCGCAACTCGCGCTTAACTCTAGGGGCACCCCGTCCCACCACCCGCTTTCGAGCGTACCGCCGGGATCCGCACCCGTGGCGCGCGGACCGTGCCGGAAGCGTGGCGTGGGCGTGACGAAGTACGTCGAGCTCCACTGCCACTCGGCGTACTCGTTCCTCGACGGCGCCTCGCTCCCCGAAGAGCTCGCGACGCAGGCGGTCGAGCTCGGCTACGAGGCGCTCGCGCTCACCGACCACGACGGCGTCTACGGCTCGCTCGAGTTCGCCTACGCGGCGAAGGCTCTCGGCCTGCGGTCGATCACCGGCGCGGAGGTGACGCTCGCGGACGGCTCCCACGTGACGCTGCTCGTGGAGGCGCCGGAGGGGTACGCGAACCTCTGCCGCCTCCTCACGGCTGCACACGCGCACGAAAGGCTCAACCCGCGCCTCGACCCGGCGCTCCTGGAGGAGCAGGCGGAAGGGCTCGTCTGCCTCTCCGGCTGCGCGCGGCACGGCCTGGCCGTCCGCGATCCCGAACACGGCGGCGCGCCTCGCCCGCGCGCTCGGGCGCGACCGGTTCTACGTCGAGCTCCAGCGTCCTTACGAGCGCGGGGACACGCGCCGGAACGCCGCGCTGCGGGCGCTCGCCGAGACTCTCGGCGTCCGCACGGTGGCCACCGGGGACGTGCACGCCCACCACCCGCGCCGAACGCGCCTCCAGGACGTCCTCGTCGCCGTCAAGAACCGCACCTCGCTCGAAGGGTGCGAGCAGGAGCGGCGCGGGAACGACGACAGCGTCCTCCTCTCGCCGGCCGAGGCCGCCGCCCGCTTCGCGGACGACCCCGAGGCGGTCAGGGCGGCCGCGGAGCTCGCCGAGCGGCTCACCTTCGACCTCACGCACGAGCTCGGCTACCGCTACCCGGACTTCTCCGACGGGCCGACGCCCGCCGACGTGCAGCTCGCGGAGGTCTGCCGGCGTGCCTTCGACGAGCGCTACCGCCACTCGCCGCGCCCGCTGCGCGACAGGGCCGACCAGCGCCTGCGCGAGGAGCTCGCCCTCATCGCCGATCTCGGCCTCTCCGGCTTCTTCCTCCTCCACTGGGAGGTGCTGGAGCTCGCCCGCGACGTGGCCGCCCAGGTCAGGGGGCCGGGCTCCCCGCGCCACCTGCTGCCGCCCGGGCGCGGCCGCGGCAGCTCGGTCGGGTCGATCGTCTGCTACCTCACGGGCCTCTCGCACGTCGACCCCGTGGACGCGGGCCTCGCCATCGGCCGTTTCCTCAACCGGGAGCTGTCCTCCGTCCCCGACATCGACCTCGACTTCCCGCGGGACATCCGCGAGAAGCTCATCGTCGCCGTCACCGAGCGCTACGGGCGCCGGCACTCGGCGCTCGTCGCCAGCTTCGCCACGTACCGCGCCCGCGGCGCCATCCGCGACGTGGGCAAGGCGCTCGGGCTCCCGCAGGCCGAGCTGGAGCGGCTCGCGCGCGTGACGGACGGCTGGAACGCGCGCAAGGTGGGGGAGGAGATGGAGCACGTCCCCGGCGCGGAGGCCCGCCTGGCCTCGCCGCGCTGGCGGGCCTTCCGGGAGCTCTGCGGGGAGATCGCCGGGCTGCCGCGCCACCTCTCCCAGCACCCGGGCGGCATGGTCATCTCCTCGCGCCCGCTCGTCGAGCTCGTCCCGGTCGAGCCCGCGGCGATGGAGGGGCGCCAGAACTGCCAGTGGGACAAGGACTCGTGCGCGGACGCGGGCTTTCTCAAGATCGACCTGCTCGGCCTGGGGATGCTCTCGGCGGTCGAGGAGTGCGTCGAGCAGATCGCGCTGCTCCACGACCGCCCGATCGACCTCTCCCGCGTCCCGCTCGACGACCCGGACGTCTACCGGGAGATCCAGGACGCGGACACGGTCGGCCTCTTCCAGATCGAGAGCCGCGCGCAGATGCAGAGCCTCCTGCGCACGCGGCCCGAGAACCTCGACGACCTCACGATCCAGGTCGCGCTCGTGCGGCCCGGGCCGATCCAGGGCAAGGCGGTGCACCCCTACATCGAGCGCCGGCAGCGGATGCGCGAGGACCCGGACTACGAGCCGCCCTACGACCATCCCTCGCTCGCAGTGCCGCTGAAGGAGACCCTCGGCGCGATCATCTTCCAGGAGCAGGTGCTCGACGTGTCCATGGCGCTCGCCGGCTTCTCCGTGGGGGAGGCGGAGGGGCTTCGGCGCGCGATGAGCCGCAAGCGGAGCCAGGACGCGATCGAGGCCTACCACCGGCGCTTCGTGGAGGGCGCGCTCGCGAACGGCGCCGACGTCGAGACCGCCGAGCTCGTCTTCACGAAGATCAACGGCTTCGCCTCGTTCGGCTTCCCGAAGTCGCACGCGGCCGCCTTCGCGCTCCTCGCCTACCAGTCGGCGTGGCTGCGCCACCACTACCCGGGCGAGTTCCTCTGCGCCCTCCTGAACGCGCAGCCGATGGGCTTCTACCCGCCCGCGAGCCTCGTCCGCGACGCGCAGCGCCGCGGCGTCGAGGTGCTGCCTCCCGACGTGAACCGGAGCGAGGTCAAGTGCCGGCTCGAGCACGGCACGGTGCGTGTGGGGATCGGCTACGTGAAGGGGCTCGGGCAGGAGCCGGCGGCGGCGCTCGTCGAGGAGCGCGCGGCGAGAGGGCCGTTCGCGAGCGTGTCCGACCTCGCGCTCCGCGCGCCGCTCGACCGGCCTGCGCTGGAGGCGCTCGTCGCGAGCGGAAGCTGCGACTCCTTCGGCTGGCCGCGCCGGCAGCTCCTCTGGCGCCTCGGGCTCGCGCCGCGCTCGGTCAGCGCCGGGGACGGGGGAGAGAGCAGGCAGCTCGCCCTCCCGCTCGAGCCGACGAGCGAGGTCCCCGACCTGGCGGAGCAGACGCCCTGGGAGCGGATGCTCGCCGACTACCGCCTCACGAGCCTCTCGGTCGGCCTCCACCCGCTCGAGCTTCTCCGGCCGCACCTGCCCGGGGAGGTGCTCTCGAGCGCCGACCTGGAAGGCGCGCCGCACGGGGCGTTGGTGTCGGTGGCGGGCCTCGCGGTCGCGCGCCAGCGCCCGGCCACGGCCAGCGGCGTCGTCTTCATGCTGATCGAGGACGAGCACGGGCAGATGAACCTGATCGTCCCGCCGCCCGTGTACGACCGCTACCGGGCGCTCGTCCGGGGGGAGCCGCTTCTGCTCGCCCGCGGGCGCTTCGAGCGCGTCGAGCGCAACCGCAACGTGCTCGTCTCCGAGCTCGTCTCGCTCGCCCCGCTGGCGCGCCGGGCTGCCAACGACGCCGAGGTCCGCGGCGCCATGCCCGCCGCGCACCATTTCGGCGGCCGTTGAACGTTCTACAGTTGTCAAGAATCCGCCGCACCAGGCCGATGGAATGACTGGATGAGGACCGTGTGGATGTCTGTGCCGCGAAACGCGCGCCTGCCGCTGCTCTACGCAGTGCCGGCGCTCCTGGCGATCGCCGTCTACCTGACGCTTTCGTACAACCTGAGGAGCGCGGTCATGTACGACGTGATCGCCGCCTCGTCGGTGTTCGCGATCCTCGTCGGCATCTGGATTCATCGGCCCGCGCGCCCGCTGCCGTGGCTCCTCCTCGCCGCCGGCTTCGGCCTCTTCGTCGCGGGCGAGATCACGTGGCACATCTACTCGTACGGGCTCGGGGAGGACCCGTTCCCGTCCATCGCCGACCTCTTCTACCTCGCGGGTTATCCGCTTCTCGCCGCCGGGCTCCTCCTGCTCGCCCGCGACCGGGGCGCCCGCCGCGGGCAGGAGCGGGCGGGCTTCCTGGACGCCGCGATCGTCACCGTCGGCGCGTTCGCCATCTGCTGGACGTTCCTGATGCTCCCGTACGCGGCCGACGAGAGCCTGCCGGTGCTGGACCGGGTGCTCTCGACCGCCTACCCGCTCATGGACGTCCTCCTCCTGACGCTGCTCGTCAGGCTCCTCTTCGCGCCCGGCCGCCGCTCCCCGGCGATCTGGCTGCTCGCCCTCGGGATGACGTTCAACATCGCCGCGGACGTGACGTTCCTCGGCCTCGAGGTCGCGGGCAAGACGACGGGCAGCTGGATCGACTGCGTGTGGCTCCTCTGCTACGTCTCGGTCGGCGCTGCGGCGCTCCATCCGTCCATGGCCGCGCCGCCGGCGCCCAGCCGAGGGCCGGAGCGGCTGACGATCTGGCGCCTCGGCGCGCTCGCGCTCGCGGCGGTGACAGGCCCGGCGGTGCTGACGGCGGAGGCGCTCTCCGGCGACAACGACGGCATCGTGGTCATCCTCGTCTGCTCGGCGATCCTGCCGGTGCTCGTCCTCCTGCGACTCGTCGGGCTCGTCCGTGAGCTCGAGCGGGCCGGCGAGGAGCGCGGCCGCCTCTACGAGAGCGAGCGCACCGCGCTCGCCGAGGCCGAGGCCGCGCAGCGCCTGCTCGTCGAGCAGAACGACCGGCTGCGCGAGCTCGACCGCCTGAAGGACGAGTTCGTCGCGCTCGTCTCCCACGAGCTGCGCACACCGCTCACCTCCATCACCGGCTACCTGGAGCTCGTGCTCGACGATCCCGAGCTTCCCGACGAGCAGCGGCGGTTCCTCGACGTCGTCGACCGCAACGCCGACCGGCTGCTGCGCCTCGTCAGTGACCTCCTGCTGGTGGCGCAGATCGAGTCGGGCAAGCTCGCGCTCGACCCCGAGGACGTCGACCTCGTCGACCTCGCCACCCAGTCCGTCGAGGTCCTGCGGCCGGCGGCCGACGCCCGCGGCATCGACCTGCGGCTCGACGTCGACCCGATCCCGAGCGTGAAGGGCGATCCGGCCCGTCTCGGGCAGCTTTTCGACAACCTCGTCTCGAACGGGGTCAAGTTCACGGAGTCCGACGGCCGCGTGGTCGTCGCGCTCGGCGTGACCGGCGACGACATCGTCCTGGCCGTCTCCGACAACGGCATCGGAATCCCGGTCGCCGAGCAGCGGCGCCTCTTCGACCGCTTCTTCCGCGCCTCGACCGCGCAGGATCGCGCGATCGAGGGCACCGGGCTGGGGCTCACGATCGTCCACGCGATCGTCCAGGCGCACGGCGGCGCCATCGAGTTGACGAGCGACGAGGGCCAGGGCACGACGTTCCGGGTGCGGCTTCCGGTCGCTGGGCCCGACGGCGGAACCGTCGGTTCGCCCGGCCGCTCTACCGAGAGCCTGGTCTAGGCTAGGCGGGGTGGCCCCCCGCTCTCTCTGGCTCCAGGAGGCGCTTGCGGCCGAGGGCGGGATCGAGTCCTCGGAGCTGCTCGAGCCCGTTCGCGCCGACGTCTGCATCGTCGGCGGCGGCTACACAGGGCTTTGGACTGCGCTGCGGATCAACGAGCTCGAGCCCGGAGCGTCGATCGTCCTCGTCGAGGCCGACATCTGCGGCGGGGGCCCGTCGGGGAGGAACGGCGGGTTCGCGCTCTCGTGGTGGCCCAAGATCGAGACGCTGATCAAGCGCGCGGGCGAGGAAGAGGCATTCCGGCTCGTGCGGATCTCGGCCCAGGCGGTCGACGAGCTCGGCGCGTTCTGCGAGCGGGAGGGCATCGACGCCCACTACCGGCGCGGCGGCTGGCTCTGGACGGCGACGTCCCCCGCGCAGGTCGGCTCGTGGGAGGGCGCGGTCGCCGCGGCGGAGCGCGCCGGCGAGCAGCCGTTCGAGCTTCTCTCGGCCGAGGAGGTCCAGCGGCGGACGGGCTCTCCGGTTCACCTGGGCGCCGTCTTCGAGGCCGGCGCCGCGACGGTGCAGCCGGCGCTCCTCGCGCGCGGCCTGCGGCGCGTCGCGCTCGAGCGCGGGATCCGGATCTTCGAGCGCACGCCGATGGTCGACCTCGATCGCGAGCGGGGCATCGTCCGGACGCCCTCCGGCTCCGTCGAGGCCGGGGCGATCGTGCTCGCGACGGGCGCCTGGCTCGCGTCCGTCCCCGAGCTCAAGCGGGCGGTCGTGGCGGTCTCGAGCGACATGGTGGCGACGGCGCCGATGCCGGAGCGCCTCGAGGAGGCGGGGTGGACGGGCGATGAGGCGATCTCGAACTGCCGCCTGATGGTGCACTACTACCGGACGACGAGCGACGGCCGGATCGCGTTCGGCCAGGGCGGCCACCGCCACGCGTTCGGCGGTCGGGTGGAGGACGAGTTCTTCGCCGAGAGCGACGGCGCCGAGAGCGTGCTCCGCCGCGACCTCGTGCGCCTCGTGCCGTACGCGGAGGGCGTCGAGGTCACCCACGCGTGGGGAGGACCGATCGACCGCACGGCCGACGGGGCGCCCGTCTTCGGCCGCCTGCCGGGCTCCGTCCCGATCGTCTACGGCGTGGGGTACTCGGGCAACGGGGTCGCCCCGACCCTGACGGCGGGGAAGATCCTCGCCTCGAGCGCCCTCGGCCGCGACGACGAGTGGTCGGGGTGCGGCCTGAACCGGGGGATCGCGCGGCAGTTTCCGCCGGAGCCGGTGCGCTACCTGGGCGGCTTCGTCGTCCGCGGTGCGGTGAAGCGCAAGGAGCGGCGCGAGGACGACGGTCGCTCGGTCGATCCGCTGACGCGACGGGTCGCGGCCCTGGCACCGCAGGGCTTCTTCCGCGTCAAGCGCTAGCGGCGGCTCTAGTTGCCGTCGATGTGGCGGACCTCGCAGCCGGCCCAGTCGTCGGTTCGGTCGACGTAGGCGACGTCGCCGCTCCCGGCGGAGCAGTTCACGTCGTCGTACTTGCCGTTGTCGGCCCCGATGACGTCGTTGCCGTTCCCGCCGAAGATGACGTTCGCCCCCGCGCTGCAGCTCCCGTTGGGGCACCCCGCGAAGAGCCAGTCGGCCCCGTCGCCTCCGATGATCTGGTCGTTCCCGGCCCCGCCGTAGACCCGGTCGGCGCCGGTCCCGGCGCGGATCTTGTCGGCGCCGGCGCGCGCGTCGATCTCGTCGTTTCCGCCCCTCGCCTCGATGTAGTCCGCCGAGGCGGAGCCGACGATGACGTTGGCGCTGTCGTTGCCGATGATCGTCGCAGCCGAGGCGATCGCGGCGGTTGCCAATGCCACCATTGAGGTGACGGCGAGCGCTCTCATGCGTCTCCCTTCCCGGTCCCGGCCGCCGTACGGCTCGCGACCGATCCGTGCTGCCGCAGAGAACGTGCGATCGAGGCACCGGCTGCGCCGAGGCGCACGGGGAGACGGCGGTGGGCTTCCAGTGCCACCAACGCCAGGCTGTCTGCCCGTTCGGCCCGTTGATCGCCTGCGAGAGGTCATTCCTCGCGCAAGCGATGATAGCCCCTCCGGCGGCGGCCGGGGCCAGGGAGCAGCGTCCCCGGCCCCGGCCGCCACAGGCCTAGAAGTTGGTGAACAGAAGGTGGTTGTTCGTCGTCGAGGACGACGTGACGACGCCCTTCGTCGTCAGGTTGAAGAGCGCCGTGCGCACGCTCGCAGGCGATGCGCCCGTGTTGCTCTGGAGGTAGAGCGCGGCCACGCCGGCGGTGTGCGGCGTCGCCATCGAGGTGCCGCTGATCGTCCGCGTGGCGGTGTTGCTGTTGTACCAGGCAGACGTGATCGAGACGCCCGGCGCGAACCAGTCGACGCAGTTGCCGTAGTTGGCCCACGACGCCTTCCGGTCGCTCGAGTCGGTCGCGCTGATCGTCATCGCCTCGCCGACGCGGGCGGGGGAGGAGTTGCACGCGTTCTGGGCGATGCCCAGCGCGTTGCCGTTCCCCGCTGCGACCGCGTAGCTGACGCCGTCGGCGATCGAGTTGCGGACAGCCGTGTCGAGCGCGGAGCTCGCACCCCCGCCGAGGCTCATGTTGGCCACGGCCGGCTGGCCCGCCTGGTGGTTCCCGGTCACCCAGTTGACGCCGGCGATGACGCCCGAGGTCGACCCGCTGCCGTTGCAGCCGAGCACGCGGACGCCGATCAGGCTGACGCCCTTGGCGACGCCGTAGGTCGAGCCGCCGACCGTGCCGGCCACGTGCGTGCCGTGCCCGTTGCAGTCGTCGGCGCTCCCGCCGTCGATCGCGTCGAAGCCGGTCGACGCTCTGCCGCCGAACTGGGAGTGGGAGAACCGGATCCCGGTGTCGATGATGTAGGCGCGAACGCCGGCGCCGGTGTTGAAGTACGTGTACGTGGTGCTGAGGGGTCGTGCGCGCTGGTCGATCCGGTCGAGTCCCCACGGCGCGTTCGTCTGCGTCGTCGAGATCGAGACCGTGCGGTCGGCCTCGACGTACGCGACCCGCGGATCGGCGCGGACGGCGGCCAGCTGGGCCGGTGTCAGGCGTGCGGTGTACCCCTTGAGGGCGGCGCCGTACACGGCCAGGATGCGCGCGCCCGCAGAGCGCGCGTGCGCGTTGGCCACGACGGCCGAGCGCGTGTCCGGCTTGAGGACGACGATGTACTGGCCCGGGATGACCCGGGCCTGAGCGCCTCCGGCCACGGCGAGAGCAACGCCGAGCACGGCGGCGACGAGCAAGAGCCTGCGCATAGGTTTCCTCCTGGGCGAAGGGACGAACGGCGCCAGGAATCTACCCCGATCCGCTCGTGACGAATCGCGCGACGCTTCGCGCTCAGTCGAGCTCGAGCCCGAGGCTCGGGAGGCGCTTGCGGACGAGGTCGTTGAAGACAGCCTCGTACTCCTCCGCGGCGTCGGCGTCGAGCGTCCGCGCGTAGGTGTCGCGGTACTCGAGGAGCGCGTCGCGGGCCAGGTCGACCCGGTCGACGTAGTCGCCGTAGAGCTCCTCTGCGTCCTCGCGCGGGGCGCCGTTGTATGCGTCCAGGGCGTCCTGGCAGTCGCGCAGGAGGTCGTCGTGCTCGGACGCGAAGAGGTCGATCTGTCGCGCTGTCAGTTCCACGAAACGCCCGGACATGGCTCTCTAGACTAGAGCCCGAGTGCGCCTCCTCGTCCGGACCTGGAACGTGTACCACGGGAGGACGCACCCGCCGACCTCGAAGCTCTACCTGGAGCAGATGGTGCGGCTCGTCACCGGTGACGCGCCGGACCTCGTCGCGCTCCAGGAGGTGCCCCTGTGGGCCGTGCGGCGCCTCGAGCACTGGAGCGGCATGCAGGCGTCCTGGGCGATGACCATGCCGGCCCTGCTCGGCCCGCTGGCCCGCCACGTGACGAACGCCGACCCGGAGCGATTTCGCTCCAGCGTCACGGGCCAGGCGAACGCGCTGCTCGTGAACCCGCACTTCGAGACGGGACGCCACCGCCGGATCGTCCTCAACCCGGAGCTCACCCGTAGGGAACGTGTGCTCGGCGAGCACACCCGCGTGTGCCACTCGCTCGAGCTGGAGAGCGGCCGTGGGCGTGTGCTCGTCGCAAACCTGCACGCGTCCAACGACCCCGATCCGCTCCTGGTCGGCGCGGAGATCGACCGCGCGGCCTCGTTCCTCGCAGGCGACGATCCCTGCGTCCTCTGCGGAGACTTCAACGTCAGGCGCCACGCCGTCCCGGGCTTCAGCGAGCCGATCGACGGCGTCGACCAGGTGCTCGTGCGCGGCTTCGAGCTCGAGCGCGGGCCCGAGCCGTGGCCCGAGGACCGGCGGCGCGCAAACGGGCTCGTGCTCTCGGACCACCCGCCGGTCGAGGCGGTGATCGCATCGACCTCGTAGCGGTGCGCGCCGGCCTGCCGGTGCTCGAGCGCCTCGCCTACCTGAACGCCGGCACGTTCGGCCCGCTCCCGCGCGCGACCGTGGAGGCGATGGAGCAGGTGCAGCGGCGCGAGCTCGAGGAAGGCAGGTCGAACCGGCCGTACTTCGAGCGGGCGCTCGCCGACCGGGAGCGGCTCCGCGAGGCGTTCGCGGGGCTGGTCGGCGCCGGCAAGGGCTGCGTCGCGCTGACCACGTCGACGACCGAGGGGTGCAACGTCGCTATCGGCGGGCTCGGCATCGGGCCCGGGGACGAGGTCGTCACGACCGACTCCGAGCACCCGGGCCTGTTCGGGGGGCTCGTCTCCTCGGGCGCGACGATGAAGATTGCCCCGATCCGCGACCTGCCGGCCGCTGAGGTCCTCGCCGCGCTCGAGGCGCAGATCACGCCGCGAACACGGCTGATCGCCGTCTCGCACGTCTCGTGGCTCACGGGAGTCGTCCTGCCGATCGAGGAGCTGGCCGGCCGCGGGATCCCGCTGCTGGTCGACGGGGCGCAGGCGGCCGGGACGATCCCCGTCGACGTGCGCGAGCTCGGGTGCGACTTCTACACGGTGTCCGCGCAGAAGTGGCTCCTCGGGCCCGCGGCGACGGGAGCGCTCTACGTCAATCCCGACCGGGTCGAGGAGACCCGCGTCGCGTTCCCGTCCTACTTCTCCTGGCGGCTCCCTGACTACGAGCTGGTCGAGGGCGCGGGCCGGTTCGAGGGCTCCTGGACGCCGGTGGCGTCGGTCGCGGGCATGCTCGCCTCGTTCGAGTTCATGGCCGCGGCCGGGGAAGACCGGTACGCGCACGCACGGCAGGCGGCGGCGCGGTGCCGCGAGCTTCTGCTCGAACGCGGCGCGGACGTGGTCACGGAGCCGGAGCAGGCGACGCTCGTCGCCTGGCGCGCCGAGGAGCCGGAAGAGCTCGTCAAGCGCCTCGCCGAGGCGGGCGTCGTCGTGCGCGATCTCCCGGGCACGGGCCTCGTGCGGGCGTCCTGCGGCTTCTGGACGAGCGAGGACGACCTCGAACGCCTCGTTCGAGGGCTTTAGCTCCCCGCAGAACACGCCGAAGCGGTCCCCATGCCGCACGTCCTCCGGGGTTGCTTCCTCTTCGGAGTGCTCCTGCTGCTGGCCGGATGCGGGTTCGGCGAGAGCAGCTCTCGGGAGCCTGCCCCGAAGCAGCCCGTCACCCGCGAGCAGCTGGCGGCGATGGTGCTCCCCAAGGCCGCGCTCGGCCCCTCCGCACGCGGCCTGGTCGCCCACGCGGGCTCCGGCGCGACGCCGAACGCCCGCTTCGCCTCGATGTCGATCGATCCCGAGGACAACGCGTCGTCGCTGAGCGCGGTCGGGCGTGTCCTCGGCCAGGACGCGACGTACGTCCACCCGCGCCTCGCCTCGCTCACGGTACGCAAGGGCGTCATGACGGTCAGCACCGGCGTCGAGCTGCTCCAGGACAACGTGTACGCGGCGCAGTACCTGCATGCACGCCTGAACGAGTACGAGCGGCTCAAGGGCCCAGTGCGGCCCGGCCTGAAGCTCCGCAACGTCGCCCCGTTCGACGTCGCCGCCATCGGAGAGGAGGGCGGCGGCATCCGCGCGGCCGTGCTCATCCCCGGGCTCATCCGCGGTCACGAGACCTCGGTCGTCTTCCGCCGCGGCCGCATCGTCGGCTACGTGAGCGTCATGCGCGCGGAGAAGGGCGACGGGAGCCAGGAGGCCATGAAGCTCGCCGTGGCGCTCGACCGCCGGATCCAGGCCGTCCTGGCCGGCGAGATCGAGGTCAAGAAGGTGAAGCCGAGCAAGCTCGCGGTCGCCAACCGGGCAGCGAGGAAGCGTCTCCCCGAGATGACGATGGCGGCCACCGACGTCTCGGCCGAGGCCCGGGTCTACGACGAGGGCAAGTACGACGGCGAAGGGTACGTGGGCTACGAGCGCACGTTCCAGGACATCCTCGTCGGCCGCTCGCACCTCGTCCGGCTGCGCGCGTTGACGCAGGCCTACGAATCCGCGGACACCGCCGCCCTCGGCCTCAAGTTCGTCGACCGCGCCGCCGGCCGGCACGCCTACGCCAAGCAGGTGGTGGAGGCCTTCGCCAAGGAGACGGGCGTCCGGCCGACCCAGGTCAGGGCAAGCAGCCTGAAGAGCCCCGCCCGCGGGATGAAGGGCATCGTCGTCACCTTCGAGCTCGTCGGCGCGAGGTTCCAGATGGCCACGATCTTCATGCGTTCCGGCCGCTTCGTGCAGTCGGTCACCGGGATCTGCCGCACCGAGGCGTTCGACCCGAACGACCTCAAGCCGCTCGCCCAGCGCGCCCAGGTCCGGCTGCTCGCGGTCTAGCCCGCGTCGAGCAGGAGCTCGACGATCACGACGTCGCGCCAGGCGCCGTCGAGCCGCGCGTGGCGCTCGTAGACGCCGACCTCGCGGAAGCCGAGCTTCCGGCAGAGCGCGAGGCTCGGCTCGTTCTCCGGGAAGATCCGGCCGACGAGCTTCCAGAAGCCGCGCGCCCGGGCTTCCGCGGCGAGCGCCTCCATCGCCGTCCGGCCGGCGCCGCGGCCGCGCGCCTCGTCGGCGACGTAGACGGAGAAGTCCCCGACGCCGCGGTAGACGTCGCGGTGAGCCCGGTAGGGCGGCGCGGAGGCCCAGGCGAGCACGCGCGCGTCCTCGTCCTCGACGACCACGAGCGGGAAGCCGGCGTCCAGCCAGCGCTCGATGTCGGCCGCCGTCCGCTCGCGGGTCTCGAACGTGGCCAGACGGCCGGCGATCCCCTCGTTGTAGATCCGTGCGATCGCCTCGGCGTCCTCGAGCCGCGGCGCGCGTGCTCGGAGGGGCACGGCTAGGCGGCTTCGGTGCGCAGGCCGAGCTGCCCGGCGATGGGCCGCATGGCCGTCACGACGTTGCGGATGTGGTCGTCGAGCTCGAGCCCGATCAGCTCAGCGCCGGCGTAGACCTCGTCGCGGTGCACCCCGGCCGCGAAGGACGGCTGCTTGAGCTTCTTCTTCACCGACTTCGGCTCGAGCGTCTCGATCCCGTCGGGACGCACGAGCCCGCACGCGTGGACGAACCCGGCCAGCTCGTCGCAGGCGAAGAGCGTCTTCTTGAGCGGCGTGTCGCGCGGGATGTCGAGGTGCTCGGCGTGCGAGAGCACTCCCTCCACGACCTCCTCGGGCCAGCCCTCCTCGCGGAGGATCGGCGCACCGTCCTGCGGATGCTGGTCGAGCGTCGGATGCATCTCGTAGTCGAAGTCGTGCAGCAGCGCGACGGCGCTCCACAGCTCCTCGTCCTCGCCTTGCTCGCGCGCGTAGTAGGCGACGCAGGCCTCGACCGCGAGCGCGTGGCGGAGGAGCGCCTCGCTCTTCGTGTAGCGCGTCAGCGTCTCCCAGGCCCTGTCGCGGGTGACCTCCATAGGGCCGTTTAGGATAGCCTCCTCGGTCGCTTCGGACGCCCGAGCAACGCAGACTTCGTGCCCGAGACCCTTGTCCAAGACACGCTGATGGAGTCCTTCGTCATTGAAGGCAGACGCCCGCTGCGCGGGACGGTGCGCGCGGCCGGGAACAAGAACGCGGCGCTCCCGATCATCGCCGCGGCGCTCCTGACCGAGGAGCCCGTGACGCTGACGAACGTCCCCGCGATCAGGGACGCGGAGACGATGCTGGATCTCGTCGCCGACCTCGGGGTCGAGGTCGAGCGCCAGGGCGGCGGGCGGGTGCGGATCGTGGCCGAGGACGTGCGCAAGCACGAGCTCGATGCCGAGCTCTGCACGCGGATCCGCGCGTCGATCCTGCTTGCGGGCCCGCTGCTCGCGCGCTGGGGCGAGGCGATCATCCCGCCGCCGGGCGGCGACGTGATCGGCCGGCGACGGCTCGACACGCACATCCACGCTTTCGCGCGGCTCGGCGCGGAGATCGAGGCCGACCGGCGCCTGCGCATGACGGCGCAGGGGCTCAAGGGGGCGCCGATCTTCCTCGACGAGGCGTCGGTCACCGGCACGGAGAACGCGGTCATGGCCGCGGTGCTGGCCGAGGGGGAGACGACGATCACGAACGCGGCCTGCGAGCCGCACGTCCAGGATCTCTGCAACTTCCTCGTCGCGCTCGGCGCCCGCATCGAGGGCATCGGGTCGAACGTCCTCCACGTGCACGGCGTCGACCGCCTCGGAGGCGGCGAATGGCGCATCTGCCCCGATCACATCGAGGTCGCGAGCTTCGTCGGCCTCGGCGCGGTCACCGAGGGCGAGATCGTGATCGAGGAGGTCGTGCACGAGCACCTCGCCGGCGTCTGGCACGGGTTCGCGCGGCTCGGGATCGAGATGCACGCCGAGGGATCCTCGGTGCGCGTGCCCGGCGGCCAGGAGCTCGTGATCAAGGACGACCTCGGCGCGCAGATCCCGAAGATCGAGGACGGGCCGTGGCCGGCGTTCCCGGCCGACCTCACCTCGATCGCACTCGCGGTCGCGACCCAGGCGCGGGGCACCGTGCTGATCTTCGAGAAGATGTTCGAGAACCGCCTCTTCTTCGTGGACAAGCTCGTGAACATGGGGGCGCGGATCATCCTCTGCGACCCGCACCGCGCCGTCGTCAGCGGGCCGGCGCGCCTCTACGGGGAGCGCATGGAGAGCCCGGACATTCGCGCGGGCATGGCGATGCTGATCGCGAGCCTCTGCGCGGAGGGGCGCTCGACCATCGGGAACATCGGGCAGATCGACAGGGGCTACGAGCGGATCGACGAGCGTCTGCGGGCGCTCGGTGCCAGCATCGAACGGGTGGAGGCATAGGAATGGACAAGCAGGCCGTACGCACCGACAGGGCCCCGGCGCCCTTCCAGGGAGCGCCGTACTCGCAGGGCATCGTCGCGGGTGACCTCGTCTTCGTCTCCGGGCAGCTCGGGATCGACCCCGCGGACGGGGAGGTCGTCGAGGGCGGCATCGTCGAGCAGACCCAGCAGGTGATGAAGAACCTCTCGGCGATCCTCGAGGAGGCCGGCTCCGGCCTCGACAAGATCCTGATGACGTCGATCTTCCTCATCGAGCTGGACGACTTCCAGCCGATGAACGAGGTCTACGCGAGCCACCTCAGCGAGCCGTACCCGGCGCGCGCCACGGTCGAGATCGCGGCCCTGCCCTCGGGCTGCCGCGTCGAGATCGCCGTCGTCGCCGGTCGCTAGGGCTAGCGAGCGCGGACGGAGCGCAAGTAGGTCGCGGCCGTGAAGCCGACTTTCGTGACCCGGAACGAGACGCTGCCCAGGCGCGTGGCGCGGAGCCGGAAGCTGGCCTTGCCGCCGGTGCCGGTCTTCTTGGTCACGGCACGGACGCCGGCGCCCGAGATGCGGACGTTCGCGCCCGGGACGAGCTGGAAGGAGCCGTTCCGGACGGTGAGCGAGACCGTTCGCCACTGGTTCCTGACCGGATAGCCGGTGAAGGAGCCGCGGAAGCGCTGAACCGTCGGGGTGCCGCTTCCGCCGCTGCCCATCGGGGGCAGCGTGAAGGGGCGGGCGACGCTGTAGTCGCCGAGGTTGTTGTCGGCGTCGATCATCGCGACGCGCCAGTAGAAGTTCCCGCCGTTCGTGAACGCCGCGGACGTGAGGAGCGGCGCGTGCGAGGTCGTCTGCGTCGAGATGTTCTCGTTGACGGTGGCGAAGTCGGCCCGGGTCGAGATCTGGACGCGGTAGTCGTCTGCTCGCGCCCGCGGCTCCCACTGGAGGAGCAGGCGGCGAACGCCGACCTCTTCCGTCGTCCCGGTCGGCTCGGGAATGGTGTGCGTGAACGTCGAGGGCACCGAGTACGGGCCGTCGAGGGTCGTGAGGCCGTCCGTGGGGAAGTTCGCGCGGACCGTCCAGGTGAAGACGCCGACACCGGTCATCTCGATGAACGTGCCGGCGGGCCCGGGGATGTTGCGGAAGTCGCGCGCCTGGCCGTCCGGCTCGACGACGTGCAGGTCGTAGGAGACGGCGCCCGGCACGGCCGACCACTTGATCGTGGGCAGGAACGATCCGCTCGTCGGGTTGTCCGGATCCCAGACCGGCTTGGGCAGCTGCTTCGTGAACGTCCCGCTCTCCGACCAGGTGAGCCCGACCTGCCCGGAGCCGTCCTCGGCGTCGGCACGCACGCGCCAGTAGAGCGTGGTGTCGGACGGGTAGGTCGTGTTGCTCGTGTACGAGCTCGCGTCGGTCTCGACGTCGTCGATCAGCGTTCCGAAGGTCGGGTCGACGGCGACCTGGAGCCGGTACTGCCGGGCGTCGTGGACCGGCGTCCACTGGAACGCGGTTGCCGGGGTGTTCACGACGGCGGCGTCCGCCGGGGAGACGAGGATGGGAGGCGCGGACTGCTTGGTGAAGCTGTGCGGCCCGCTCGTCAAGGGCTCTGACGAGACGCCCGTGCCGTTCGCGTTGTCGGCCGGCAGGACGGCCCAGTAGTAGAGCGTCGTCTCGTCGGCGAAGCCGACCGACCCGGACGAGGTGCGCGGCGCGTACGCCGGAATCCGGCTATAGGCGAAGTCGACGACGTTCGTGAAGTTGGCGTCGCGCGCGACCAGCACGTAATAGCTCTCCGCGCCCGGGATCGGATCCCAGGTGAAGAGCGGCATCGCCCCGATCGTCGTTCCGGTGACCGGGCCGTTGTAGTTCCCGGAGGCCATCGCGCACGGGGTGCACGCTGCGCTCGCCGGGGGCCCGTTCCACTTGAACGCGGGCTGGTTGTTCGCCGGAAGGTACGTCCAGTCGCCGTTGATCGGCGCGGCGCTGATGGACGGCCGGTCGTAGGCGCGCACCCGGACGCAGTACTCGCCGCCCGCGGTCATGGTCCTGTTCGAGTCGGTCGAGGGGTTCTCCGGCGGGAAGGGCGAGGTCCCCGACCTGCTCCACCCGAGGGGCGTCCAGGCGCGGACGGTCGTGTCCGTGTCCCAGATGGTTCCGGTCCAGTCGCACACCCCGCCGGCGAACGGCGTCACGTTGACGGTGTACCCGGAGGCGCCGATGACCGGATCCCACACGACGACGGGCGTGTCGGTGTCGACCACGGTGGTGTTCGTGTCGGTGTCGACGGCAGGGTCGACGTTGTTGTCGCGCATGCGGACGTTCTTGATGCTCGCTCCGGTCACGGGCGGCACGTTGTCGAACGTCTTCGTGAAGGACGGGCCGACATTCCAGACCCCGGCGTTGTTCGCGGAGTCGATCGCGCGGACGCGCCAGAAGTAGGTGTTGTTGCCGAGCACGACCGCGGGGGAGAGGGAAGTCCCCAGCGTCGACGCCTGCGTGTGGAAGCTGATGGCGTTGCAGCAGACCTTGGAGCCGGTGGCCCAGTCGGAGGAGAAGTTGACCTCGACCTGGTAGCCGGCCGCGCCGAGCACCGGCGTCCACGAGAAGTTCGGGTCGACGAGCTCGAGGTCGTCGGAGAGGTCGGTGTACATCGGTGTCGAGGTCGACGGCCACGACCAGGTGAAGGAGCCGACGGTCGAGGCGGTTCCCTCGTGGCCCTGCGCGTTCAGCGGCGTGATGCCCCAGTAGTACGTCCCCGGGGGCATTGGGTCGTTGAGCGTGAACTGCGTCGACGCGGTCTCGACCGGCTCGCCGAAGACGAGCGTGCCGAGCCCGGGGTCGCTCGCGATCTTGACGAGGTACTTCGCGGCGCCCTGCACGACGCTCCACCTGAGCTCGAGCGCGTTCTCCGGGTACGTGATCGTGGCGCCGTCCGCCGGCGCGAGCAGCGCGGCCTGCGCCGTCCACGCCATGTCGAAGCTGCGGATCTCGGACCACGCGCCGACGTCGCCGCCGCTCGTCACTCCGCGCACGCGCCAGTAGTAGGTCCCGTTCGGGACGAGGAGCTTGAGCGCGGCCCGCGTGTTCTTCGTGCTCACCGTGGTCGTGCCGTTGAAGCCCGGATCGGCGGCGAACTCGAACTCGTAGCGGTCGGCGCCCGTGACGGGATTCCACTTGAAGGGCGGCAGCTCGCTCACCGTCACGCCTTCGTCGGGGCCGATCAGGACCGGCGCAACGAGCGCGCCGCCTGCGGGAACCGCGACGACGAGCGTGAGCGCGAGGAGCGCGGTGAGAGCGGTTCGCTGTTTGGTAAACACGTCTGCGGCGGACCCCGGATCTCACGGTGTGACCGCGAGGCACCCTGCGCCATCCTCAGGAAGGGGGATACAGCGCGGCCGGGTCTAACCTTCCAGCCGTGGACGTGATCGTCTCCCACACCAACACGGACTTCGACGCGCTCGCGGCGATGCTCGCCGCGCGGCGGCTCTACCCGGGCGCCGTGATCGCGCTCTCCGGCTCGCTCAACCGCAACGTGCGCGAGTTCTACCGCCTGCACGCGGACGAGCTCGAGATCGTCGAGCCCGGGCGCGTCGACACCGAGGCCGTCCGGCGGCTGATCGTGGTCGAGACCGTCCACCCGGAGCGGCTGGGGGAGTTCGAGCGCGTGGCGCGCGATCCCGCCGTCGAGGTCGTCGTCTTCGACCACCATTCCGGTGAGACGCCCGGCTGGGTGAAGCCGGAGAACCTCGTGCTCTCCGACGACGGAGCGCTCACGACGACGATGGTCGGCATCCTCGCCGAGCGGGAGATCGAGGTCTCGCCGCTCGAGGCCACCGTCTTCGCCCTCGGCATCCACGAGGACACGGGATCCCTCGGCTACCCCGGCGTCGCGCTCCGCGACGCCGAGGCGCTCGCCTGGTGCCTCCGCCACGGGGCGCGGCAGGAGATGGTGGCGCAGTACCTGCGGGCGCCGCTCGCAGAGGAGGAGCGCGCGCTCCTCGACGCGCTCACCTCCTCGCTCGAGAGCCACTCCGTCGGCGGGCTCGAAGTGCTCGTCGCGCCCGTGTCCTGGCCGGCGTACGTCGACGGCATCTCCAACCTCGCGCACAAGATCGTCGACCTCACCGACGCCCAGGCGCTTGTCTGCCTCGTCGAGATGGACGGGCGCGTGTTCTGCGTCAGCCGCTCGCGCGTGCCGGAGCTCGACGCTGCGGCGGTCGCGGGCGCGCTCGGCGGAGGCGGGCACCCGCAAGCGGCCTCGGCCGTCCATCGCGGCCCGCTCGCCGAGGCGCGACAGCTCGTCCTCGACGCGCTCCCGGGCGCCGCGCGGCCGCTGCCCACGGCGGCGGAGATCATGTCGCGCCCGGCGCGGTTCGTCGCGCCCGACGACACCGTCGCGCAGGCGATGATCCTCTGCCAGCGGCACCGCCAGAGCGGGATCCTCGTCGCGGAGGACGAGCGTCTCGTCGGGCTCGTCACGCGCGAGAACCTCGACCAGGCCATCGGCCATGCGCTTTCCCACGCCCCCGTGAAGAGCGTCATGAGCTCCGACGTGGTCACGTGCGCCGAAGACACGCCGCTGCCCGAGCTGACGCGGCTCCTGCGGACCTCGGACGCGGGGCGCGCCGCCGTGCTTCGCGAGGACAAGGTGGTCGGCGTCGTGGCGCGCAGCGACCTGCTGCGGGCGCTGGGCGAGCCCACCGCGGAGGAGGCGGCGCCCGCCGGCCCGGACGTGAGCGCGGAGCTCCTCGCCGTCCCAGGCCTGGCGCCTGTGTTCGAGGCAGTCCAGGCCGTCGCCGAAGGCTTCGACGGCGTCTACCTCGTCGGCGGCGCGGTCCGCGACCTGCTCATGGACGAGCCGAGCTTCGACGTCGACATCGCGGTCGAGGGCGACGGGATCGCCTTCGGGCGCGCGCTGGCGCAGGCGCTCGGCGGCCGCGTCGTCCCGCACGACAAGTTCGGGACGGCGATCGTCGTCTACGAGGGCGGCAGGGTCGATGTCGCGACCGCGCGCACCGAGTTCTACGACTACCCCGGCGCGCTCCCCGCGGTGGAGCAGGCGTCGATCCGCCAGGACCTCTACCGGCGCGACTTCACGATCAACGCCATGGCGGTCTCGCTGAAGGGCGAGGACTTCGGGCGGCTCGTGGACTTCTTCGGCGGCCTCCGAGATCTCGAGGCGAAGGTCATCCGCGTCCTCCACAACCTGTCCTTCATCGATGACCCGACGCGGCTCTTCCGGGCGATCCGCTACGAGAACCGGTACGGCTTCCGCATGGACTCGCACACGTTCGGGCTCGCGCGGGCCTGCATCGAGATGGAGCTCGTCGGCGAGCTCTCGTCGGCGCGGCTGCGCGACGAGCTCCAGGCGCTCCTCTCCGAGGCCGAGGTCGGCGACTCCCTTCGCCGCATGGCGGAGCTGCGCCTCGACCAGGCGATCCATCCGCACCTGGCCGCCGGCGAGGACGCGGTCGAGCTCGTTGCCGAGCTGGACTCGCTCCGCGAGCGGCACGCGCCCGACGCGCCGGCCTGGCGGCTGCGGCTGGCCGCGCTCGCGAGGCGCCTGCCGCCCGACGAGCTCTACGACTGGTTCGAGCGCCTCAAGCTGCGCCGGCGCGACGCCGAGCGGATCGCCGACGCGGTCACGGTGGCCGCGCGCCTGCGCGAGCGCGTCGCCGAGACGGACGAGCCGGCGCGCCTTCGCGCGATCGCCGAGCCGCACGACCCGGACGGCGTCCTCATGGCCATGGCCGGCGCGGACGCGTCCGCCCGCACCCGACTCGAGCGCTACTTCGAGGATCTCCGCGACGTCCACCTGGAGATCTCGGGCGGCGACCTCGCGGAGCTCGGGCTGACCGAGTCGCCCGAGGTCGGAGCCATCCTCGAGGAGGTCCTGCGCCGGAAGGTGAACGGCGAGCTGGACGGCCGGGAGGCCGAGCTCGCGGCCGCACGGGAGCTGATCGGCGCATCATGATCTTCGAGGCTCAGCTCGGGGATCCGTATCGGGTCGTCTTCTCGTCGCGCCTCGGCGGCGTCAGCGAGGGCCCGTACGAGTCGCTCAACCTCGGGATCCTCACGGACGACGAGCCCGAGCGGGTCGTGGAGAACCGCAGGCGCCTCTGCGCGTCGGTCGAGGTCGACCCCGAGACGGCGACGATGGCCTGGCAGGCGCACGGCGCCAAGGTGCTCCGCGCCGACGAGCGCGGGATCGTGCGCCCGGGGACGCCGCTCGAGCGCTGCGACGGCCTCTGGACCGACGAGCCCGGCCAGGGGCTCATGCTGCTCACCGCGGACTGCCTGCCGGTCGCGCTCGCCCGCACGAACGGGAAGCCGGGGCTCGCCGTGCTGCACGTCGGCTGGCGCGGGCTTCTCGGCGGCATCGTCGAGGCCGGGGCGGAGGCGCTGGGCGGTGGGCCGCTCCGCGCCGCGATCGGGCCGGGCATCGGCCCGTGCTGCTTCGAGGTGGGGGAGGAAGTCGCCGAGCCGTTCCGCGCCCGCTTCGGCGCGGACGTCCTCGTGGACAGGAACCTCGACCTCGTCGAGGCGACCGAGCGGGCGCTGCGCGCGGCCGGAGCCGAAGCGGTGGGGCGCGTCGACCTCTGCACCTCCTGCGAGGAGGAGCTCTTCTTCTCGCACCGCCGCGACCAGGGCCTCACCGGGCGTCAGGGGATCGTTGCCGCTCTCCGCTGACCAGATCGCGGCGAACTACGCCCGTATCCGCGAGGAGGTCGGGCCTGACGTGACCGTCGTCGCGGCGACGAAGTACGTCTCGGCGGACGAGATGGCGCTGCTCGCCGAGGCGGGCGTCGAGGTCGTTGGGGAGAACCGCCTCCAGGACCTCGCGGCCAAGCACGAGCGCTATGCCGACCGCTTCCGCTGGCACTTCATCGGGCACCTCCAGTCGCGCAAGGCGCGCGACGTGTCCGAGCTCTGCGAGCTCTGCCACTCGCTCGGGAGCGAGTCGGCGGCGAAGCGCCTCACCGTGCCTGCGCTCGTCGAGGTCAACCTCTCCGGCGAGGAGTCGAAGTCCGGCGTGCCGCCGGAGGCTTTGCCGGCGTTCCTGGAGGAGGCGCGCTCCCTGGGCGTGGAGATTCGCGGCCTGATGACGATGCCTCCGCTCGCCGAGGACCCGGAGGCCTCGCGTCCGTACTTCCGCAGGCTGCGCGAGCTGGCAGGCGAGCACGGGCTCGGCGAGCTGTCGATGGGGACGTCCCAGGACTACCGCGTCGCCGCGGAGGAGGGCGCGACGCTGGTCAGGGTGGGATCCGTTCTGTACGGGCGGTAAACTCAGTCCGCGTCTATGGGTGTAGGAGACGTCTGGAGCCGCGCGCTCGTCTACTTCGGCATCGTCGAGGAGGACGAATACTGGGACGAGGAGGCCTACGCCGCCGAGGAGGAGCTCGAGCGGACGTACGACCGTGACCGCCAGAACGTGCGGAGGCTGAACCCGCGCGCCCGCCAGCGCGAGGAGTTCGAGGACTGGTCGGAGCCCGACGCAGGGACGCCCGGCGCGCAGACCGCGGTCATGCGTCCCTCCGGCAGTAGCCGGCGTGCGCAGCTCGAGGCGGTGGCCGCGGCCTCGGTGAAGGTGCACCTCGTCGTCCCGCGGAGCTTCAACGACGCGCAGTCGATCGCGGACAAGTTCAAGGACTCGGTGCCGGTGATCGTCAACCTCCAGAGCGCCGACGCGGAGCTCTCGAAGCGCCTGATCGACTTCTCGAGCGGGCTCACCTACGCGCTCAGCGGGAGCATGCAGCGGGTTGCGGACAAGGTCTTCCTCCTCACGCCCCGGAACGTCGAGGTCTCGGCGGAGGAACGCGCCCGCCTCATGGACCACGGCTTCTACAACCAGTCGTAGCCGCTTCCGGCCGCATCGGGCAGTAGGTTTCCCGCGATGGTCTTCGCGGATGCGATCGACACGGCCCGGAACTTCCTCGAGGCGATCTACCTCGTCTACCTCATCTGCATCATCGCGTACATCATCGCGTCCTGGCTCCCGCTGCCCTACAACACCGCCCTGAACCGGATCCAGCGCTTCCTCTACGACGTCGTCGACCCGTACCTGCGGCTCTTCCGCCGCTTCATCCCGCAGTTCAACATGGGCGGTCTCGGGCTCGACCTCTCGCCGATCGTCGCGATCATCACCCTCACGATCGTCTACCGGCTGATCGACTCCGGGCTCGCCCGCCTCTAACACGGGGAGGGGTCCGGCCGCCCGCGGCGAAGTTCTTCGGCCATGTCGCTGACCCCTGTCGAAATTCGGCACGTTGCTCTGCCTCGGCGTTTCCTGGGCTACGAGCGCTCGGGCGTGGACCGGCTTCTGTCGGACATCGCCTCGAGCTTCGAGGACGTGTGGCGTGACCGTGCCGACCTGCGCGACGAGATCGAGCGGCTCGAAAGCGAGCTCCACCGCCAGCGTGAGATCGAAGAGGCCCTGCGCAACACCCTTCTCTCGGCCGAGCGCATGGCCGACGAGCTGCGTGCGCGGGCCCACCGCGAGGCCGACCTGATCGTCGAGGAGGCGCGTGCGAAGGCCCGCGAGATCGCCGCGACGGCCGAGGCGGAGCAGGAGCGGACACGGGATGAGATCCGCCGCCTGCGTGCGCTCGAGACCGATGTCAGAGCCGAGTTTCGCGCCTTCCTCGCCTCCACGCTCGACCGCGTCGAGGGAGAGACGGCCGGCGGCCGCGGCGGTGCGGGACACGACCGCCACCAGGCTGCCTGACACCTCTGGAGGGGCTCGGGGCCCCGGATATACTCGAAGCGTGGACACCGAGCGCTACAGAAAGTCGCTGCTCGAAGAGCGGGAGCGCCTGACGTCGACGCTCGACCACCTGCACGAGGCGAATTCAGGCTCGCTCGAGGAGGAGACCGAGGAGGAGACGTACGACGACAACCACCTCGCCGACTCGGCCACAGCCACGCTGGAGCGGGAGATCGACTACACGCTCGAGGAGAACGCCGAAAATCTCGTTCGCGCGATCGACCAGGCGCTCGAGCGACTCCAGAACGGGACCTACGGGAAGTGCGAGCGCTGCGGGCGGGAGATTGCCGAGGAGCGACTCGAGGCCATCCCGCACGCGACAAGGTGCATCGACTGCCAGCGTCTCGCCGAGAGGGGCTAGTCAACCCGTCCGCAAGGCTGATCGACGTTCGCGTCGGGTCGGCCACGGACGGTCGCGTGCCGATCTCGATGGTCGAGCGGTCGCTCTCCGCGACCCCGTTCCACTGGCTCGGCCTGCTGGCGGTCGTCTTCGCGGCGGTCGTGGCCGACCAGGTCACGAAGCAGATCGTCGTCAGCATGCTCGACCTCGGCGACTCCGTCCATCTGGCCGGGCCGCTCGAGATCCGTCACGTCACCAACCCGGGCATCGCGTTCGGGCTCTTCTCGAGCTGGGCGACGGCGGTGACGATCCTCACGGCCGTCGCGGTCGGGTGGATGCTCTTCTACTTCGCGCGCGCCGGCGCCCGGCACCCTGTGCTGCCAGTTGCGCTCGGGCTGCTGATCGGCGGGAGCCTCGCCAACCTGATCGACCGCCTGCGCCTCGGGCACGTCACCGACTTCATCGATCTGCGCTTCTGGCCCGCCTTCAACCTCGCCGACACGTTCATCGTGGTCGGCGTCACCATTCTGCTCGCCGCGCTCGTCGCCGCCGAGCGCGAGCCCCGACTCCGCCGCACCGCCCCCAAGACGAGCGGATGAAGCTCGTCGTGCCGCCGGAGGCGGCGGGCGAGCGGCTCGACCGCTTCCTGGCGACCTGTGAGGGCGTCGGCTCCCGCGCGGCCGCCGAGCGACTGGTCGAGGACGGGGCGGTCGCCGTCGACGGCGCGCAGCGCTCGAAGAGCCACCGGCTGGCGGGCGGCGAGGAGCTCGAGTTCGAGGTCCCGGAGCGGCGCGAGCCGGTGCTCGAGCCGGAGCGCGTCGAGGGCCTGCGCGTCGCCTACGAGGACGAGCACCTCCTCGTCGTCGACAAGCCCGCGGGCGTCGTGGTACACCCGTCGGCCGGCCACGCGAGCGGCACGCTCGTCCATGGCCTGCTCGCACAGGCGATCGAGGGCGGGGAGGAGCCCGAGCGGCCCGGCATCGTCCACCGGCTCGACCGCGATACGTCCGGACTGCTCGTCGTCGCGCGCTCGGACGACGCCCACCGTCGGCTCCAGGGGCTCATCAGCCGGCGGAAGCTCGTCCGCGAGTACCTGGCCCTCGTGCGGGGCCGGCCGCGCTCGCGCGCGGGTCGGATCGAAGCCCCGATCGGGCGCGACCGCCGCGACGCGACCCGCATCTCGCTCGACACCGACACGCCCAGGGAGGCGGTGACCGAGTTCGAGCTGGAGGAGCTCCTGCCGGAGCACGCGTTCCTACGCGTCCGCCTGCAGACGGGGAGGACGCACCAGATCCGCGTGCACCTGGCGGCGATCGACCTGCCGGTCGCCGGCGACCCGGCCTACGGCATCGCGGGCGACCTCGGGCTCGAGCGCCAGTTCCTGCACGCGGCCAGGCTCGCGTTCCCGCACCCGTTCACGGGCGAGGACGTGGAGGTCGAGTCGCCGCTACCGGCGGATCTCGCCGAGGCCCTCGAGCGAGCCCGCGGCTAGTCCGTCCACCAGCCGGGCTGCATGTCGGCGTCGCCGAGCCCGGTGTTGGGCGCACTGAAGGCGAGGACGTCGGCCCCGTCCGGGCCGGCCTCGAGGTTGCGCGTCACCTCGGGAGACATGCGCACGGCGTCCCACTGGCGCAGCTCGTGGACCTCGCCGTCGAGGTTGAGCCGCGCGGTCCCGCCGACGATGACGTAGACCTCCTCGGCGCGCTCGTGCGTATGCCCGAACGGAACGCGGAAGTCGGGCGCGACATGGAAGTAGCTGACGCCGGACTCCTCGCATTCGAGCGTCTTCCCGGCGAAATGGGCCTCCAGTCCGGGGGCCAGCCCGCCGTCGGGTGCCGCATCCTTCACGTCGTTCTTCAGGTTCTTGATCGTGTACGCAGGCATACAGTCGTCCTGCCCGCATCGCCGCGGCCGAAAACGGCGTGGCTAGGCGGCTCGGGCGACTTTGTCGGAGTAGAGGCGGCGATCGGCGGCGGCGACCAGCTGCTCGGGCGCTGTGCCCTCGTCCGGAAGCTGCGCGGAGCCGACGCTCACCGCCAGCCCGGCGGGAAGACACGCGCGCAGCCGCTCGACGACCGCGTCCACGTCGCCCGGCCGCGCCTCGAGCAGGAGCGCCGCGAACTCGTCGCCTCCGACGCGGCCCGCGACGTCGGTTTCCCTGACGGCGCCGGCGAGGGCCGAGGCGAAGGCCCGTAGCAGCCGGTCTCCCTCCTGGTGCCCCAGACGGTCGTTCGTCTCCTTGAAGTGGTCGAGGTCGAAGAGCACGAGCGCGAGCCGGCCGCGGTAACGGCGGGCTCGGGCCGCCTCGGCTATCAGCCGTGTATGGAACGCGCCGTGGTTGAGGAGCCCGGTGAGCGGATCGCGCCGGGCGCAGTCGGCAAGCTCGGCCGTGACGCGGTCGACGTAGACGAGGATGCAGCGTTCGACGACGGCCCCGCGCCTCGGCCTCGCCGTGGCGCTCCAGGACGCGTGCGACCGTCAGCAGCTCGGCGGTGACCTCGACGGGCGCAAGCCCGAGGCTCTCGCGCTCGCGCGCGAAATCGGCGGCGAGCTCGGCGGCGTCGTCACCCTCTTCCAGGGCCGCGATGAACGATGGAAGGGAGCCGAGCTGGCCCAGTCTTCCCAGGCGTTCGAGCGACGGCACGATCCCGGCCGCGAGCGCCTCGTCGACGGATTCGACGGCCAGATCCCATGCCGACAACCTGACGACCCCCTGCACGCGTTCCAGGGTAGGGAAAGCGTCGGCTAGAATGCTCCGAGTTTCTGCACCCGACCCGGCGGAACACGCGGGTGGCGGTGCCGGGCTTCCTGCCTGGTTCCATCAGCTCCCGCCGGCTTCAGATCCACAAAACCGAGGAGGAATTCACGTGACCGTCGTCTCCATGCGAGAGCTTCTGGAGGCCGGGGTTCACTTCGGCCACCAGACACGCCGCTGGAATCCCAAGATGCGCCGCTTCATCTTCACGGAGCGGGGCGGCATCTACATCATCGACCTGCAGCAGACGCTGGCGCTGATCGAGGAGGCCCACGCCTTCGCGCGCAACATCGCCGAGCGCGGCGGGTCGGTCCTGTTCGTCGGGACGAAGAAGCAGTCCCAGGACTCGGTCGCCGAGGAGGCGGCCCGCGTCGGCATGCCCTACGTGAACCACCGCTGGCTCGGGGGCCTGCTGACGAACTGGCGCACGATCTCCGAGCGCATCTCGCGGCTGCACGAGCTGCGGCGACTGCGCGACGAGGGCCAGCTCGAGCTGCTGCCGCCCAAGGAGCGCATGTCCATGGTCGCCGAGCTCGAGAAGCTCGAGATCAACCTCGGCGGCGTCGCCGACATGAAGTCGCTCCCCGACGCGGTCTTCGTCGTCGACCTGCGCAAGGAGCAGCTCGCGGTGCGCGAGGCGCGCAGATTGGGCTTGCCGATCATCGCGCTCGTAGACACGAACTGCGACCCCGACGACGCCGACTTCATCATCCCCGGCAACGACGACGCGATTCGCTCGTGCAGCCTCGTGGTGAGGACGATCGCGAAGGCGATCGAGGCCGGCAAGACGAAGGTGACGGCGGAGGAGATGGCCGCCCCCGCGAAGACCGAGCCCGAGCCCGAGCCCGCCGAGGCGGCCGCGGAGCCGGCCGAGGGCGAGTCGGAGCCCGCCCCCGAGGCGGCCGCGGAGCCGGCCGAAGGCGAGCCGGAGCCCGCAGCCGTCGCGGTGTCCGAGGCGCCGGAGGAGACGGCCGCGCCCGAGTCGACGGAGAAGCCGGAATGACCGACATCCCCGCAGCACTCGTCAAGGAGCTCCGCGACCTGACCGGCGCGGGAATGATGGACTGCAAGCGCGCCCTGGTCGAGACCGGCGGCGATCTCGAAGCCGCCAGGCAGCTTCTCCGAGAGAAGGGGCTCGCACAGGCCGCCAAGCGGGCGGACCGACCGACGACCGAGGGAACGGTTCTCGCGCGGGTCGACAACGGGCGGGGCGCCCTCGTCGCCGTCGGCTGCGAGACGGAGCCGGTGTCCGGCAACGAGGAGTTCCGCTCCTTCGCCCAGAACCTGCTCGACGTCGTCTCGATCGAAGGCCCGGAGGCAGCCGCCAACCTCGAGGACGAGCGGGTCGAGCTCGTCGCGAAGCTCGGGGAGAACATCGAGGTCGTCGGAGCAGAGCGCTACGAGCTCGACGACGGTGAGGTGGCCGCCGACTACATCCATCCGCCTGCGCGGAAGATCGGCGTGCTCGTGCGCGCCAAGGCGTCGCCCGAGCTCGCCCGCATGCTCGCGATGCACATCGCCGCTGCGCGGCCCCGGTACCTCACGCGAGACGAGATCCCCGAGCACGAGGTCGCCGAGGAGCGTGCGGTCTACGAGAAGCTGCCGGAGGTCGAGTCGAAGCCGGAGGACGTGCGGCCGAAGATCGTCGAGGGCATGCTGGCCAAGCGCTTCTTCGCGGCGACCGTGCTCCTCGATCAGCAATGGGTGCACGACCCGAACCTCACGGTCGCGAAGGCGCTCGCCGAGCGCGACGCCGAGGTGCGGGCGTTCGTCCGCTACAACGTCGGCGCCGAGGCCGAGTGAGCGCACAGTCCGAGAGCGAGGTCGGTCCCCACGCGTCCGACGGCGCTGCCTTTCGGCGCGTCCTCCTGAAGCTCTCCGGCGAGGCCCTCCTCGGGGACCAGGCGTACGGGATCAGCCCCGAGCGGGTCGAGTCGCTCGCGGCCGAGGTGAAGCGCGTGCACGCGCTCGGGGTCGAGATCGCCCTCGTCATCGGCGCGGGGAACATCTACCGCGGCATGCAGGGCGCGGCGGAGGGGATGGACCGGGCGACCGCGGACTACGCGGGGATGCTCGCCACCGTCCTCAACTCGCTGACGATCCAGGACGCGCTCGAGCGCATCGGCGCGCACACGCGCGTGCTCTCCGCGATCACGGTGAGCGAGGTCGCCGAGCCGTACATCAGGCGGCGGGCGATCCGCCACCTCGAGAAGGGCCGGATCATCATCTTCGCCGCCGGCACCGGCAACCCGTTCTTCACCACGGACACTGCGGCGGCGCTGCGCGCCCTGGAGGTCGGCGCCGACGCGATCCTGATGGGCAAGAACGGCGTCGACGGCGTCTACGACGGCGACCCGCACCTGGACGCGGGCGCCAGCTTCCTCCCCGAGCTGACGCACCTCGAGGCGATCGAGCGCGGCCTCAAGGTGATGGACACGACCGCGCTCACGCTGTGCATGGACAACGGGCTGCCGATCTACGTCTTCGGCCTCGACGAACCGGGAACGATCGAACGGGTCGTCGCGGGCGAGCGCATCGGCACGATCATCTCGACCCCTCGGAGGGATGCATGATCGAAGACCTGCTGGACGACGCCAAGCGTCGCATGGACAAGTCGGTCGAGGCGACCGCGCACGAGTTCACGACTGTGAGGACCGGCCGCGCCTCGGCCGCGCTGCTCGACCGCGTGAAGGTCGACTACTACGGGACGGAAACGCCGCTCAACCAGCTCTCCACGATCAACGTTCCAGAGCCGCGGATGCTGACCATTCAGCCGTACGACCCCGGCTCGATCAAGTCGATCGAGCGCGCGATCCAGGAGTCCGAGCTCGGCCTCACGCCCTCGAACGACGGCAAGATCATCCGACTCCCCATCCCGCAGCTGACGGAGGAGCGGCGCAAGGAGCTCGTCAAGGTCGTCCGCCACCTCGCCGAGGAGGGCCGCGTCGCCGTCCGCAACGTGCGGCGCGACTGCATGCACCACCTCAAGGAGCTCGTGAACAACGGCGACGTCGGCGACGACGAGGAGCGGCGCGCCGAGGACCGCGCGCAGAAGCTCACCGACGAGCACGTGGCCAAGATCGACGAGATCCTCAAGCGCAAGGAAGAGGAGATCATGGAGGTCTGAGCCCTCGGGCTCCGACCTCCTGCGGGCGTGAACCTGCTCACCAGACTGCGGACGCTCCGGGGCCTGAAGCCCGTGGGGGAGCGCGAGCTCCCCGACGTCGCGCGCTCGGTCGCGATCATCATGGACGGGAACGGCCGCTGGGCCAGGCGGCGCCACCTTCCCGTCGCGGCGGGCCACCGCGCCGGCACGCGGGCGCTGCACAGGACCGTCGAGGCGGCCATCGACCTCGGCGTCGAGTCGCTCTGCGTCTACGCGTTCTCGACCGAGAACTGGTCTCGGTCGGCGGACGAGGTGGACGCCCTGATGGAGATCTTCATCGAGACGATCGAGCGCGAGCTGCCCGAGCTCGCGCGCGAGGGCGTCCGCACGCGCTTCATCGGGCGGCGCGACCGCGCCAAGCCGGAGCTCCGTGCGAAGATCGAGCACCTCGAGGACGAGACTGCGTCCAACGAGCGGCTCCAGCTCTGGATCGCGTTCGACTACGGCGGGCGGGCGGAGCTCGTCCAGGCGACGCGGCGGCTCGTCGAAGAGGGTGTCGACCCACGGGACATCGACGAGAACGCGATCGCCGCGCGCCTCTATGCGCCCGAGATGCCCGAGCCCGACCTGCTCATCCGCACGTCGGGAGAGCTGCGCATCTCGAACTTCCTCCTCTGGCAGCTCGCCTACACCGAGCTGGTCTTCGTCGACACCCTCTGGCCCGACTTCGGAGAGCGCCAGCTCCGGGAGGCGCTCACCGAGTACGCGAGCCGCCGCCGGCGCTTCGGCGGTCAGATGACCGTCGCAAGCCTTCGGCCTGCTCGCGTGGGGGAAACCATGTTTCCCCCACGTGCCCCCTTCTTTGATGCAGTGAAGGAACCTCCCGGTTCCCTCACACACCCTCCACACACGCTCATGCGGCCATGCGGCCGAATGAGCGCGCCACAGTGAGCCCGCTGCTCACCCGGATAGCCGTCGCCGCGGCGGGGTTGCCCATCGTGCTCTTCGCGGCCTACTACGGCCGCTGGGCCCTCTTCGCGCTGGCCGCGCTCGCCGCGCTCCTGGCGCTCCACGAGCTCTACCAGATGGCCCGCTCGCTGCGGCCGCTCGTCCTGGCCGGCTACGGCGGGGCGCTCGCGGCTGTCGCGGGCGCGTCCCTCGGAGGACCGGAGTGGATGCTCGGCGGCTTCATGGTCACGATCCTGCTCGCGTTCGTCTTCGCCGCCGTCTCCGAGACGCGTCAGTCGACGACGGTCGCGGTGGCGACCACGGTGCTCGGCGCCGCGTGGATCGGCCTGGGGCTCGGCCACCTCGTGCTCCTGCGTGACCTCGAGCCGGAGGGCCGGTTGATCCTCATCACCGTGCTCATCACGGTCTTCGTCGCGGACACGTTCGCGTACATCGGCGGCAGGCTGGCCGGCCGCCACAAGATGGCGCCGGCGATCTCCCCGGGCAAGACCTGGGAGGGCTTCGTCTTCGGGCTCCTCGGCGGCGTGGTCACGCCGTGGATCGCCTTCAACGACGAGCTGCCCCTCATCGAGGGGTGGGAGGCGTTCGCCTTCGGCGGCGCGGTCGTGCTCGCGGCAGTGGCCGGCGACCTCTTCGAGTCGATGGTGAAGCGCGACCTCGGCGTCAAGGACTCCGGCCGCTTCCTGCTCGGGCACGGCGGCGTGCTCGACCGCGTGGACTCGCTCGTCTTCGCCGGACCGGCCGCGTACTACGCCGTCCTCGCCCTCACCTAGCCGGTTCTACACTGACTGCGATGAAGCGCATTGCCCTGCTCGGCGCCACGGGCTCCATCGGACGCCAGGCGCTCGAGATCATCGAGGAGCATCCCGGCCTCGAGCTCGTCGCCGCAGCGTCGGGCACCCAGGAGATCGACGGGCTCGCGCCGCTCACCCAGGTCGGAGGCGACCTCACCGAGCTGCTCGACCGCGCCGAGCCCGACGTCGTGCTCAACGCCGTCGTCGGGTTCGCGGGCCTGCCCGCGACCCTGTGGGCGCTCGAGCGCGGTGTCGACCTCGCGCTGGCCAACAAGGAGAGCCTCGTCTCCGGCGGCGACCTGGCGCTCGCCGCCTGGAAGCGGGGAGGAGGGCGCCTGCTCCCCGTCGACTCGGAGCACTCGGCCGCCTTCCAGCTCCTCGACGGCGCCGAGCCGGACACGGTCCACTCGCTCGTCCTCACCGCCTCCGGCGGCCCGTTCCGCGGTCGCGGCCGGGGCGAGCTCGAGGACGTGACCTCGAACGAGGCGCTCACCCACCCGACCTGGAACATGGGGCCGAAGATCACGGTCGACTCGGCGACGCTCATGAACAAGGGTCTGGAGCTGATCGAGGCGCACTACCTCTTCGGGCTCCCGTACGACCGGATCGAGGTCGTCGTCCACCCGACGTCCGTCGTTCACGCGCTCGTGCGCTTCCGCGACGGCGCGTCGCTCGCGCACCTCGGGTATCCGGACATGCGCGTCCCGATCTCGTACGCGCTCACCTACCCGGAGCGCGCCGCGAACCCCGATCGAGCCGCTCGACCTCGCGACCGGGCTGATCCTCGAGTTCCGGGCTCCCGACCTCGAGGCGTTCCCGTGCCTCGCGCTCGCCCGGGCGGCCGGGGAGGCGGGGAACACGGCTCCGTGCGTCCTCAACGCCGCCAACGAGGTCGCCGTGGCGGCGTTCCTCGACGGAGAGCTGCCGTTCCTCGGTATCCCGGGCGTCGTCGAGCAGACGCTGGCCGTGATCGATTGCGTTCCGGCCGCCGACCTGGCGCAGCTGACGGCGATCGACGCCGAGGCGCGCCGCGTTGCGTCGGCGCGCACGCGGGAACTGGTTCACTAGGCGGCGCACCCATGAACGTCGCCGTCGCCATCGGAGGCCTTGCCTTCCTGATCCTCATCCACGAGGCCGGGCACTTCTTCACCGCGCTCGCGGTCAAGATGCGGCCGCGGAAGTTCTACATCTTCTTCCCGCCTGCGCTCGCGAAGTGGAAGCGCGGCGGCATCGAGTACGGCATCGGCGCGATCCCGCTAGGCGGCTACGTGAAGATCCCGGGGATGCACAAGCCCGCGGCGGGCGACCTCGAGTTGCACCTGCGCCAGGCCCAGAAGGAGGTGCCCTCGCTGACCGAGGCCGCCGAGCCCGTCGAGAAGGCGCTCGCGGAAGAGCGGTTCGACGAGGCCCGCGAGCGGTTCCCGGAGCTACGGGCCGCCGTCGAGCGGGCTGAGCTCTCCGAGCACGCGGACCGCGCCGCCGAGCGTGGGCTGACGGAGCTCGAGGACGCGCTCTCCTCGGACGCGTACTGGCGCGCGCCGTCGAGCAAGCGGATCGCCGTGATCGCCGCCGGGCCGCTCACGAACCTGGTCTTCGCGATCCTCGCTCTCGCGGTCGTCTTCATGCTCGGCGTCCCGACGGGTGCGACGCGGACGGTGGAAGAGGTCGTGCCCGGCTCGCCCGCCGCGCAGGCCGGGCTTCAGCCGGGAGACGAGGTTCTCGCCGTCAACGGCGCGGAGGGCGAGGCCGCCGACCTCGCGGAGTCGATCCGCGAGGGGGAGGGGGGACCCGTCACGCTCACGGTCGATCGCGACGGCGAGACGGTGACCCTCGAGGGGACGCCGCAGGAACAGACAGACGGCTCCTACAGGCTCGGCTTCGCCTTCGGCCTCCAGTACGAGAGCTACGGCCCGCTCAAGTCGATCGGGCTCGCGTTCGAGACGACCTGGGAAGTGACGAAGGCGATCGGAGACTCGCTCGGTCGCATCGTGACCGGCTCGGGCCGCGACGAGGTGGCGAGCGTCGTCGGCATCACGGCCGTCTCGAGCGAGTCGCTCGACGCCGGCTTCCGCTACTACCTCCAGGTGCTCGCGTTCATCAGCCTCTCGCTCGCGCTGCTGAACCTCCTGCCGCTCCTCCCGCTGGACGGCGGCCACATCGCGTTCTCGATCGCCGAGCGGGTCCGCGGCCGCGCGATCGCCCGCGCGACGTACGAGCGCTTCTCGATGGTGGGCATCGCCCTCGTGCTCCTGCTCTTCTTCATAGGCCTCTCGAACGACATCGACCGCCTGCGCGGCGGCTAGCGGTCGACCGGGGAGGGCATACCCCTCGCCGTTAGACTTTCGGCGATGGCCAGCGAGCGTCAGATCAAGGTCGGAAACGTCCCGATCGGCGGCGGCGCGCCGGTCGTCGTGCAGTCGATGACGCTCACGAAGACGCACGACGTCGACGCGACGATGGCCCAGATCGGCGAGCTCGCCTCGGCAGGCTGCGAGCTCGTGCGCGTTGCCGTCCCGAAGAACGAGGACGCCGAGGCGCTCGCCAAGCTCGTCTACCTCTCGCCGATCCCGGTGATCGCAGACATCCACTTCAACGCCTCGCTCGCCCTGAAGGCGGTCGACGCGGGTGTGGCTGCGGTCCGCATCAACCCCGGCAACATCGGCGGCTTCGACAAGGTCGCCGAGGTCGTGAGGGCAGCCAAGGCGCGCGGGATCCCGATGCGCATCGGCGCCAACTCGGGCTCGCTTCCCAAGCATCTCGTCGAGCTGGCCCAGGAAGACACGGCCGCGGCGCTCGTCGAGGAGGCGCTGGAGCAGGTGCGCCTGCTCGAGAGCATGGATTACTACGACTTCAAGATCTCCGTGAAGTCGAGCTCCGTCCCGACCATGATTCGCGCCTACCGGATGCTCTCCGAGAAGGTGCCGTACCCGCTCCACCTGGGCGTCACCGAGGCCGGCACGCCCGCGAGCGGGTCGATCAAGAGCGCGATCGGCGTCGGAAGCCTCCTCATGGACGGCATCGGCGACACGATCCGGATCTCGCTGACGGCCGACCCGGTCGAGGAGGTCAAGGTCGCCTGGGAGATCCTCAAGGCGCTCGGCCTGCGCGAGCGCGGGCCGATCATGATCGCCTGCCCCTCGTGCGGGCGCGACAACGTCGGCGTCTGGCACCTCGCAGAGGCCGTCGAGGAGCGCCTGCGCACCTACCCGCAGGCCTTCGAGGTCGCGGTCATGGGCTGCGCGGTCAACGGCCCGGGCGAGGCGGGCGACGCGGACTTCGGGGTCGCCGGCGGCCGCGAGACCGGCTTCATCTACGCGCACGGGCGCGTGCTCAAGAAGGTCGAGTCCGATGTGCTCGTCACCGAGCTCTTCTCGGAGATCGACCGCTGGATCGAGGGCGGCATGGTCAGGCCGAAGCGCCTCAAGCTGGCGAAGCCGGCGGCCCTCATGATGGCCGAAGCGGCCCAGCGGCCGGCCTGATGAAGCGGGCCTCCGAGCTCTTCATCCCGACGCTGCGGGAGGATCCGGTCGATGCCGACGCCGCGAGCCATCGGCTGCTCGTGCGCGGCGGCTTCATCCGCCAGGTGAGCGCCGGCCTGTGGTCGTACCTGCCGCTCGGCTGGCGCGTCCACGAGAAGGCCGTGCAGATCGTCCGCGAGGAGATCGACGCGATCGGCGGCCAGGAGATGTTCATGCCGGTCGTGACGCCCGCCGAACTCTGGCAGGCGAGCGGCCGCTATCCGATCCCCGAGCTTTGGAAGACCGACGACCGGATGGGGCGCCCCTTCGTCCTGGCGATGACGCACGAGGAGACGATCACCTTCCACGCGCGCGAGATTTCGTCCTACCGGCAGCTGCCGCAGATCCTCTATCACTTCCAGACGAAGGTGCGCGATGAGCCTCGGCCGCGCGCAGGCCTGATCCGCGTGCGCGAGTTCATCATGAAGGACTCGTACTCGTTCGACCGGGACGAGGAGGGCCTGGAGCGCAGCTTCCGGCTCCACGAAGGCGCCTACCACCGCATCTTCGAGCGCTGCGGGCTGGAGTACTACGCCGTCCAGGCGGAGTCGGGGATGATGGGTGGGAGCGAGTCGATCGACTTCCTCGCCCCGTCCGGCTCCGGCGAGAACACGCTCGTCACTTGCGAGAACGGCGACTTCGCGGCCGACCTCGAGGTCGCGCGCGGGATCCCGCGGGCGCCGGAGTTCCCTGAGCGGCTGGACGCGCCGGCCGAGGTGGAGACGCCCGGCGCCACGACCATCGAAGCGCTCGCCGACTTCCTCGGGGTCGACTCGGCGGCGACCTCGAAGGCCATGCCGATCGTGAAGGACGACGGGACGGTCGTGCTCGCGCTCGTCCGCGGTGACGACCGCCTCGAGGAGGCAAAGACCGCTGCCGCCATGGGCGCCGGCTTCCGGCCCGCCACCTCGGAGGAGATCCGCGAGGCCTTCGGCGCCGATCCCGGCTCGATCGGGCCGCTCGGCTTCGACGGCGAGATCCTCGCCGACGAGGCGCTCCGCGAGGGTCAGTTCGTCACCGGTGCCAACCGCACCGGCTGGCACCTGCGCGGCGTCGAGCACGGGCGCGACTTCGAGGCTCGTTTCGCCGACATCCGCGAGCCGCGGGAGGGCGACACGTGCCCGAAGTGCGGCGGCGGCCTCTCCTTTCAGACGGCGGTCGAAGTCGGTCACATCTTCAAGCTCGGTACGCGCTACTCGGAGCCCCTGAACGCGAAGTTCCTCGACGAGGACGGCACCGAGCGGGCGATCGTCATGGGCAGCTACGGCATCGGCCCGGGCCGGATCATGGCCGCCGCGGTCGAGCAGCGCCACGACGAGCAGGGGATCGTCTGGCCGCGCTCGCTCGCGCCCTACGAGGTCGAGGTCGTGGCCATCGGCGCCGCGGGGCCCGAGGTCGTGGAGATCGCCGAGCGCGCCGGGAGCGACCTGGACGCGGCGGGCCTCGAGGTCCTCCTCGACGACCGCGACATGCGTCCCGGCGAGAAGTTCGCCGACGCCGACCTGCTCGGCTGCCCGGTGCGGATCACGGTGGGGAAGAAGACGCTCGAGGACGGGAAGGTCGATCTGCTCGTGCGCGAGGGCCGGGCAGATGAGAGAGTGGCGGTCGACGAGCTCGTCACGCGCGTGAAGGAGGTTCTGTGATGGCGAGGAAGCGCCGCTTCTCGACCGAGCCGTTCGGCGAGACGATCCAGTCCCTCATGGCCGAACGGGGCGTGACCTACCGCGGCCTCGCGGCGAAGACGGGCCTCTCGGCCGGCTATCTCAACCATCTCGTGCACGGGAACCGCCCGGTGCCCTCGAACGAGGTCATCGAGGCCCTCGCGAAGGCCTTGAAGGTCGAGCCGGCGCACTTCCGCGAGTACAGGATCCGCACGATCACCGAGCGGCTCGAGCGGATGCCCGAGCTCGTCGACCGGCTCTACCGCAGGCTCGAAGCCTAAGGCTCAGGTCGAGGGTTCGATTTCGGGCTCGAGCCTAGGCGCCGAGCCGCAGGAGGAGCGCCACGAGCCCGATCGCGACGAGCGTGAGGGCAGCCATGCTTGCGAGCGGCTGCAGGACGGATCGTCCCGGTCGCATGCGTCGTCGTTCGCCCGCCGCCATGGCCTTCCTGGTATCGGCGGAGCCGGCAGGCCCCTTGAACGGGCCGGAAGGGGCGCCTAGCGCCGCGCGGGGCGCTCGGACGAGAACCACTCGATCACGGCCACGAGCGTCCAGGCGACCGCCATGGCGACGAAGATCGCCGGCGTGGGCAGATCCGCCTGCCAGGCGATCACGGCGACGGCCACGATGAAGAGCGCCTCGACGACGAAGCGGATCGTGCGCACGAAGCGCCGCGGGCGGCGTGCAACGGGGCGCGGAGCCGCCTGGGGCGGTGCTGTCCGTGCCGGCCCGGCGGGACGCGGCTGCGCTGCCGGCGCCTGTGCCTGCGCCTGCTGAGGCGAGGAGGCATGCGGCGGGAGCCAGATCTCGCGCTGCGAGAGCTCCTCCACCTGCTTGGAGAGCTCGTGGACGCGCCGGCCCAGCTCCGTGGTCACGGAGGGGGGCTGGGGCCTCTGGGGCGGCGTCTGAGGCTGTTGCTGCGGCTGCTCCTGGGGCTGGCGCTCGAGCTCGGCCAGGCGCATGCGCAGATCGGCGAGCTCGTTGGTCAGCCGGAGGCTCTCGGCCTGCACCGTCAGCGCCCGGAACTGGGCGATCTCCTGCGACTGGCGCTCGAAGCGGTCGAGCACCTCGCGGAAGAGCGCCGCCAGCATGTCCTCGTTCGTCCCTGCGGCCTCCAGGTCGGTGCCGGCCCCGGGGCGGGGCAGGAGCGGGGCGGAGGGGCCGCCGGCAGGGGGTCGCCTTTCGGTGTCCTCGAGCAGCCCGTTGCGGACGAGCTCGGAGCGGGGGATGCGCCGGCGCCCGTTGCGGACGACCGAACGCAGCGAGCCACGCTCGACCCGGCGGGCGATCGCCTTCCGGCTGAGCCCAGTCAGATCGGCCGCTTCGGTGATGGTGTACGTCCGCAAGATGTCCCTGGAGTCGCGCTTCCCCGTTCCCGGCCCAGGATTCTGCCGGACCGCACCCGGGGGCGGCAAGGAGGACGTGCCCCGGGGGTGCCACAAAGGGGTCTCAGGGCGGGGCAGACGGGGGCGATCCGGGTACCCCGCAGCGGGGCACGGCCCCGAATCGGACGATTTCGTCCCCGAAGGGGATTCCTGGGCTAACAGAGCCCCGGGCGGCGCCGAGCGACGCTAGGATGGGGCCAGTCGCGGGGCGTGGCGCAGCCTGGTTAGCGCGCTAGTCTGGGGGACTAGAGGTCCCGAGTTCAAATCTCGGCGCCCCGACTGAAAGAACGGCGCTCGTCCGAGGCGCCGGTGCCCACAAAGAACGGGCCCCACGGGCCACGTTCCCCATAGCCATCTAGGCAGGGGTTCGGCTGTCCGGCTCGGAGCCCGTCAAGAACCGGCGGGCCGGTTGTCACCGTCGGCTTGAAGGCAGGCGACCGCGCGGAACTGACCCATTCGTGTCCTATTGGGCGGGGTGAGGGGAGACCGACGCTATTAGGGATACGGCGATCACGGGATTGCCGCAAAAAGGGAGTAGAAATGAAGAAGTACTTCATCGTCACTGGAGCGCTCGCCGCGCTGGTCGTTCCGTCCGCCGCGATGGCGGCCCCGGTCGATCCGGCCGACGGCTACATCTGGAACGAGTCGGCCCTATCGCAGGAGCAGGGCAACCTCGTCGGCGAATACACCTCGCAGATCACGCACAACGGTCGCTGGGTGCAGGACCAGATCGCTGACAAGGGTGGCCGCAGCGCGGTCGTCCAGAGCGTCCTCGTGCTTGACGGCCTGGGTCGTCTCGCCAAGTAGTAGGTAGGACCGCCGGGCGTCCAGCACCGCAGCCCGACGATGACGACCTGCCAGCGATGTGGCGGCTGGCGGGTCGCCATCGTGGTCGTCTTGCATTGAGCTCGGCATCGCGTGCCGAGGGGCAGAGGGAAGAGCCGGGGCCAAGGGTCTCTGCGCAGCGCGCCCGCCGGTGACGTTTTCTGTCAGGGCGATTGGGGAACCTTGTGGCGCATGAACAAGTGGCGGTATGCGCTCTTCGGCTGGGTGGCCTGGAAGGTCACCAAGCGTGTCGTTCGGCGCAAGCTGCCTCTTGCGGGTCGCTGAGGAGCTACGGAGGCGAAGCCTCCAGTGTCAAGCCCCGCTCGCACGGGGCTTTCGTCTCTTAGGAGGGCTTAACCCGACCTTCATCGAGGGCGGAGCCGCCGAAGTCGAAAGAGAAGGCATGCGATACCGCTCCGAGGAACAGGCCATGCACCACCGCCGGCGCGCGGCTCATCACCGAAGCGAGGCCAAGCGCTTCGCCGCGGCCGAGCTCCATGCGAACGCGCAGGTCTCCCGGACCGCGGCCCTCGCTCAGGAGCGGCTCGTCTACGCGCTCGAGACCGGCCGCCTGCCTCGCTAGGAGGGCGTCGGGGCTCCAGACCGCCGAGCCTCTAGCCCGGGGACCGGAACGCGCCCGCACGCACTTGCGGATCAGGGGATGCTGGCTATGCTCTTCGGCGTGGCGCGCGATTCGGCCGCAGATCGTGTGTCGCACGGGGCGTGAGACTTTTCGACCGCCCCAGCCGGGTGAGCGGGCCTCCCTAGGCCAAGGGGGTAGGGCCCGCTTACCCCTCCTATTCCCCCTTCAGGGCGTAGAGCCAGGCCGGTCGCCGGGTCTCACTGAGACCATGCGGCTGCCTCTCGCTTGGCCGGGAGGTGGCCGCGGCTTTTGTACTGGCCGGTCCTGAAATCGGGGGAGGAGAACGCCGCAGGACCGCCAAAGGTCCTGGCCATGCGAACCGCCAGGTGCGTCGCGTTCGCATCTCTCCTCGCTGCGCTCTGCGCGGCGGCGGCGATGCCCGCAGACGCCGGCCGACAGACACCAGGGCTCCAGGTCGCGCTCAAAGCGCGAGGCCTTTACGCCGGTCCGATTGACGGCATCGCCGGGCCGATGACGCGACGTGGAATCCGCGTCTTCCAGAAGCGCAACGGGCTCGTCGTGGACGGCATCCCCGGCCCGCGGACGCGAGCAAAGCTCGGACGTCTCGGGCGGCCGCTCTTCGGCAAGCGGCCGATGCGGCGCGGGATGGTCGGCTGGGACGTCTCCGTGCTCCAGTTCCTCCTTGCGCGCCGAGGCGTGGCGACGGGAGGGATCGACGGCATCTACGGGTGGGGGACGCAGCGCGCGGTGAAGCGCTTCCAGGCGCGGGCGGGTCTGCACGTGGACGGAATCGCCGGGCCCGTCACCCGCAAGTCGCTCGTGCGCAACGTCGTTCGCCGGGCCCGCGGCTACGGCCGCAGCACGGCGAGCCCCGCGGCGATCCGCTGGGCGCTCGGCTACTGGTCACGCCGCTACGGCGTGAGCACGAGCCTCGTGCGCGCGCTCGCCTGGATGGAGTCCGGGAACCAGCCGAACGTCGTCTCCTCGGCTGGGGCGAGGGGCGTGATGCAGGTCATGCCGGCCACCCATCGCTTCGTCGAGCGCGTGCTCGTCGGGAACCGGGTGCCGCACTCCGCCGGGGGCAACATCAAGGTTGGCGTGCTCTACCTCCGCCACATGCTGCGGATCTTCGGCTGGAACAAGCGGCTTGCGCTTGCCGCCTACTACCAGGGGCCGCTGGCCGTGCGGCGCTACGGGCTCTTCCGCGAGTCGCGCTGGTACGTGCGGACGATTCTCTCCATCGAGCGCAACATGTTCGCCTGACCCGTTTTCGCTCGCGCGAGGGATCGTCACAAGCGGCGCGACGGTCGATACCAGGACCGTGCGTCTTCGCGTTCTCGTCCTCGGTCTCTCCTTCTTCGCGGCCGCCGTCGTGGTCGCGGTTCAGCCCTACCTCGCGTCGGGGCACACGCCGAACCTGAACCGGCCGTGCACCATCACGGGGACGTCCGGCGCCGACATGCTCGGCGGGACGCCCGCCTCGGACGTCATCTGCGGGCTCGGCGGCAACGACACCATCGGCGGCGGGAGCGGCAACGACATCATCCGCGCCGGCCCGGGGAGCGACCGGATCCAGGGCGACGCGGGCACGGACGTGCTCCAGGGCGGCGACGGCGCCGACTGGATCTGGGCGCGCGACGGCACGCACGATCACGTGAACGGCGGGCGGGGCTACGACCACTACCGCGCCGACCAGTCGATCGACAAGAAGCTCTACGTCGAAGCCGTGATGTAGCGCCGTACGCGGCGCGGTAGGGTTCCAGCCCATGGCGGGATCCGATCGCACGCTGGCAGTGCTGGGCGCCGGAAAGGCCGGCGAGGCGCTCATCTCGGGCGTGATCTCGTCCGGCTGGTGTGAGCCCGGGCAAATCGTCGCCACTGCGCGCCACACCGAGCGCTTGGAGGAACTGGCGGGCCGGCACGGGATCCGCACGACCACCGCGAACGCGGAGGCCGTCGCCGGTGCGGACCTCATCGTGATCGGCGTCAAGCCGCAGGACATCGAGACGCTGCTCGGCGAGATCTCCGGCGCGGTCACCGCCGACCAGACCGTCGTCTCGATCGCCGCCGCCATCCCGACCGCGCTGATCGAGGGCCACCTGAGCGACCGCGTCCCGGTGGTGCGTGCCATGCCGAACACGCCGATGACCGTCCACGAGGGGATGGCGGGCATCACGGCCGGGACGCACGCGACGGAGGAGCACCTCGCGCAGGCGGAGGAGATCCTGGGAAGCGTGGGGCGCAGCGTGCGCGTCGACGAGGACTACATGGACGCGATCACCGCGGTCTCCGGGTCAGGGCCGGCGTACTTCGCGCTCCTCGCCGAGTCGATGATCGAGGCCGGCATCCTCCTCGGGCTCTCCCGCGAGATCTCGACCGACCTCGTCGTCCAGACGATGCTCGGCACGGCGAAGCTCCTCCGCGACGAGAAGATGCACCCCGTCGAGCTTCGCGAGGCCGTCACCTCCCCGGGTGGGACGACGATCGCCGCCATCCGCGAGCTCGAGCAGGCCGGTGTCCGCGCTGCGTTCCTGAACGCAATCCAGGCGGCCATGCAGCGCTCGAAGGAGCTGGCGAAGGGCTAGAAGACGTCCGCGGCGCAGCCGTGGACGAGCGCAGCCGGGACGTCGTCGGGGTCGACGCCGCGAAGCGACGGATGCCCGAGGTCCGCCTCGACGTCCTGCCACTCGTCGAGGCCCAGCGCGGCCGCGCCGCCGGCGGAGCCGATCTCGAGCAGGGCCTCGACCGCGATCACGTTGCGGCGCAGCTGCTGGCGCCGGGCGGTGCCCTCGATCTCCCGCAGCTCCTCGAGCGGGTCGATCCGCACGTTCGAGTCCGAGCCGATGCAGAGCGGGATCCCGCGCGCGAGCAGGCCCTCCAGCGGCGGGAAGCCGTCGCCGAGGTTCGCCTCCGTCGTGGGGCAGAGACAGACGCGCGCTCCGGCCTCGGCGAGGAGGTCGAGCTCGCGCTCGTCGGCGTGCGTCCCGTGGACGATCGTCGTGCGGGGGCCCAGGCAGCCCGTCTCGGCGAGCAGCTCGATCGGCCGCAGCCCGTGCTCGGCGAGGCACTCCTCGATCTCGCGCGGCTGCTCGTCGGCGTGGACGTGGAGGACGAGGCCCTCGCGCTCGGCGTAGGGGCCGATCTCCTCGAGCCACTCGCGCGGGCAGGCGCGCACGGAGTGGGGGGCGAGCCCGACCCGCGCGCCCGTCCCCGCCAGCTCCTCCACCTGCCCGAGGTAGTCCGCGACGGACGCCTGGCGGAAGCGGTCGATCCCACCGCGCCCGTAGGCGGAGAGGAGGAGGACGAGCTCGATCCCCGCCTCGCGCCCGGCCTCGACGGCCGCGTGGGCCTCGGCGAGGCCGATGTAGTGGAACTCGCCGACGGCGGTGTACCCGGCCGCGCGCATCTCCCGGTAGGTCTCGACGTAGCCTTCGCGGACATGGCCCGGGGTCAGACCCCCGGCCAGGTCCAGCATGGACTCCCGCCAGGCCCAGAAGTCGCCGCCCTCCGTCTTGCCGCGCAGCGCGCGCTGGAACGCGTGGCTGTGCGCGTTGACGAAGCCGGGGAGCGAGAGCCGGGCGGGCACCGCGCGACGTTACCATTGCCTCGACGATGGCCACGCGAGTCGTTCCGGCCCCGCTCGCGCAGATCCCGAACGCCCTCACGGTCCTGCGCCTCGCCGCCATCCCCGTCTTCGTCGTCCTCATGCTCGGCACGGACGGGGAGGGGAGCTACGGGCTTGCGGCGCTTTTCGCGGCCGCGGCGATCACCGACCAGATCGACGGCTTCCTGGCCCGGCGCTGGCACGTCGAGTCGGAGTTCGGGAAGTTCGCCGACCCGCTGGCCGACCGGCTGATGATCGACGCGGCCGTCCTGCTCCTCTGCCTCGACGGCCGCCTGCCGTGGCTCGCGCTCGTGATCGTCCTGGGCCGCGACGTGCTGCTGATCGGCGGCTACCGCCTGGTCAAGGACCGCGGCTACGAGTTTTCCGTGTCGCTGCCGGGAAAGATCGCCACATGGGTGCTCTACGCGGCGATCACGGGTGTGATCGCCTCCGACAAGGGAACCGACTGGCCGCTCTGGCTCTTCTGGGCCGGCGTGACGCTCGCGGTTGTCGCAGCCGTCCTCTACGTTGCGGGCGCCATGCGTAAGGTCAGGCGATGAAGGCCGTCGTCATGGCCGGCGGCGAGGGCACGCGCCTGCGCCCGCTCACGTCCAACCAGCCGAAGCCGATGGTGCCCATCGTCGGCAAGCCGTGCATGGAGCACATCATCGAGCTGCTCCGGGAGCACGACTTCGACGACGTCATCGTCACGCTCGCCTTCATGCCGCAGGCGATCCGCGGCTACTTCGGCGACGGCGAGTCCCACGGCCTCGCCATCCGCTACTCGGTGGAGGAGTCGCCCGCCGGGACGGCCGGCTCCGTGAAGCTCGCCGAGGAGGCGCTGAACGAGACATTCCTCGTCATCTCGGGCGACGCGCTCTGCGACATCGACCTGGGTGACCTCGTGCGCTTCCACCGTGAGAAGGGGGCCATGGTCACGATCGGCCTCAAGAGCGTCCCCAACCCGCTCGAGTTCGGGATCGTGGTCACCGACGACGACGGCCGCATCGAGCGCTTCCTCGAGAAGCCCTCCTGGGGACAGGTCTTCACGGACACGATCAACACGGGCATCTACGTGCTCGAGCCCGAGGTGCTCCGCCACATCCCCGACGACCGGCCGTACGACTTCTCCAAGGAGCTCTTCCCGCTGCTCCTCGAGATGGGGAGGCCGCTCTACGGCTACGTCGCAGAGGGCTACTGGCAGGACATCGGGAACCTCGACCAGTACCGGCAGGCGAACTTCGACGCGCTCGACGAGAGCGTGCGCCTGAACGTCCCCGGCATCAAGCTCCGCGGCAACGTGTGGGTCGGGGAGGGCGTGAGCCTGGACGATCTCGAGACGATCGAGGGCCCGGCGTTCATCGGCAACTACTCGCGCATCGCGCCGCACGCCTCCGTCGGCCCGTACTCGGTGCTCATGAACAGCGTCACGGTCGGCGACCACGCCAAGGTCACGCGCTCCGTGGTCGACGCCTCGACCTCGATCGGGCGCAGCGTGCTCGTCGAAGGCTCGATCCTCGGAAAGGCCTGCGACATCCGCCCGCACGCGCGGCTCCACGAGGGCGTGGCCGTCGGCGACGACTGCACGATCGGCGAGGAGAGCGTCGTCATGCCCGGCGTCCGCATCTACCCCTTCAAGGAGGTCGAATCGGGCGCTCTCGTCGACCGCCACCTCATCTGGGAGTCGCGCCTCTCGTCGCGCCTGATCGGCCTCGACGGGATCTCCGGCCGTATCAACGTGGAGCTGACGCCCGAGACGGCGCTGCGCCTCGGGATCGCGTTCGGGACCGCGCTCGGGCGGGGCGAGCGGGTCGTGACGAGCCGCGCTGCCTCCGCCTCGTGCCGCCTCATCCGCCGCGCGCTCATCGCCGGCATCAACTCGACGGGCGTGCACGCGGCCGACCTCCAGGTCATGCCCGCGTCCGTGAACCGGCACTTCCTGAAGACCGAGGGCTTCGACGCCGGCATCCACGTGCAGCCGAGCCCATCCGACCCGGAGGTCGTGCAGATCCGGATCTACGAGCCGCCGGGGACGCCCGCGACGCCGGCGCTCATCAAGGAGATCGAGAAGCACTACTCCCGCCAGGAGTTCCGCCGCGCGGCCTGGAACGAGGTGGGGGAGATCACCTTCTCGGCGCGCACCGCCGAGACCTACGTGCAGGACCTGCTCGAGAGCCTCGATGTCGAGGCGATCCGCTCCCGCAAGTTCCGCATCGTCGTCGACTACGCCTTCTCCGCGGCCTCGCTCGTGCTCCCGCAGGTCCTCGGTGCCCTCGACGCGGAGGCGGTCGCCTCCCACGCGTACATCAGCGAGCGCCGCCAGGCGACCGAGCGCGCGACCCTGGCCGAGTCGCTGGGGCAGACGAAGCGCCTCGTCCAGGCGGTCGGCGCCGACCTCGGCGCGGTGCTCGACCCCGCCGCCGAGCGGATCTTCCTCGTCGACGACCAGGCGCGCGAGGTGCCGGTCGAGCAGGAGCTCCTCCTCTTCCTGCGCCTGCTCGCCTCCGACGGCAAGCAGGGGCGGCTCGCGTTCCCGACCACGGTCACGAGCCTGGTCGAGGATCTCGTCAAGGACACGGACCTCGAGATCGTGCGCACGCAGGCGTCGCTCTCGGCACTGACCGTGGCGGCGGCCGGCGACGGTGTCATCTTCGCGGGCTCGGTCGGCGGCGGCTTCGTCTTCCCCGACTTCGTCCCCGCCTACGACGGCATGGCGAGCCTCTGCAAGCTCCTGGAGCTGCTCGCGCCGATGCGGCGGCCGCTCTCGGAGATCGTGGGCGACCTGCCCGAGTCGACCGTCATCCACCGCCAGGTGCGGTGCCCGTGGGCCCGCAAGGGCGCGGTCATGCGGATCCTCACCGAGCGCACGAAGGGCAAGAAGGTGGACGTGAGCGACGGGATCAAGGTCTTCGACGAACGCGGCTGGGCGCAGGTGCTGCCGGACCCGGACGAACCGCTCGTCCACGTGTACGCCGAGGGCAAGACGCCGGACGACGGCGCGGCCCTCGAGGCCGAGTTCCTGGGCCTGGTCGAGGAGATCGTCGCCTGGGAGGACGAGGCCGAGGAGGTCTGAACCCGCGGAGAATGCGGGCTCCAGGCCTCAACCCTCAAGTCGAGGTTTACGGATGGGCGCTGGGATGATTTACTGTAGGGCGCCCCTCTGTCCCCGATCCTGGAGAGCTGCGTGGAAGCCCTGCCTGATCTTGTAACACTGTCCGACCAGGAATTGCGCGACCTGATTCGCGAGCTCATGCACGAGGAGCACGAGGTCTCCTTCCGGCGCCGGATCCTGCACGGGAAGATCGACATCCTGCGCGCCGAGCTTCAGTCCCGCCTGCAGAAGCAGGTCGGAGAGGGGGAGAGCCCACTCAAGGACATCGACGTGGACCGCCTGGCCGAGATCCTCGCCTCGAAGGCGCCGCCCCCGACGGACGAGGAGCTGGACGCCGGAAAGCAGTGACTTACGTCCACTGCCCGGAGTGCGGCTTCCAGAACCCCGAGGCCGCCAACTACTGCTCCAAGTGCGGTGCTCTGCTCATCCATGACGAGCCGGGGACGCACACGACGATGACGTTCACGCCCGAGGAGTCGGCCGAGGATGACTCGCTCTCGCTCGCCGACCTTCGCATCGAGGGGCCGGCGCTCGTCGTCCGCGCGGGCGGCGGCAGGGCGGGGGAGACCTTCGCCCTCGAGCAGGACCGGACGTCGCTCGGGCGCGGTCCCGAGTGCGAGGTCTTCCTGGACGACGTGACCGTCTCCCGGCGCCACGCGGTCGTGACCCGCGACGCCGAGGGCTTCACGCTCCACGACGAGGGCAGCCTCAACGGCACCTACGTCAACCGGCGCCGCGTCGAGAGCGCCAAGCTCGAGGACGGCGACGAGGTGCAGATCGGCAAGTACAAGCTGACCTTCCTGGAGAGCTGAGATGGCCACGGCTCCGGCAGACATCGGACGCGACCGGCCTCTGACGATCGGGGCCGTCTGCAATCGCCTGCAGAGCGAGTTCCCGGACATCTCGATCTCGAAGATCCGCTACCTCGAGGACCAGGGGCTCCTCGCGCCGCGGCGGACACAGGGCGGCTACCGGCTCTTCACCGAGGAGGACGTCGAGCGCCTCACGACGATCCTGCGCCTCCAGCGCGACGAGTTCCTGCCGCTGCGGGTGATCCGCCAGGAGCTCGCGAGCGGCGCCGCCCGCAACCGCGAGCGCACGCGCTCGGCCGGCCTTCAGGTGCCGGAGGACGAGGTCGACTTCGGTTCGCTCTGCGAGCGCGCCGGCGTGGACGGCTCCTTCGTCCGCGAGCTGGAGGAGTACGGGCTCGTCGAGCCGCGCACGATCGACGGGGAGAAGCGCTTCCCGGAGCGCGACGTGGATGTCGCGGCCGCCTGCGCCCGCCTCGCCCGCTACGGGGTCGCCCCCCGCAACCTCGCCACGTTCCGCCGCTGGGCGGACAACGAGGCCGACCTGCTCGAGCGGATCGTCGCCCCGGAGCTGCGCTCGGCGAACCCGGAGAAGCGCCACGCGGGCCTCGAGAACCTCGAGACGCTCGCCGCGCTCTCGCAGGAGCTCTCCAACCTGCTCTTCTGGCGGGCGCTCCGCGGTATCGTGCCCCGGTCGTGACCGTCGACCTCAGCTCGAAGATCCGGGACATCCCGGACTTCCCCAAGCGCGGCATCGTCTTCAAGGACATCATGCCGCTCCTCGCCGACGCCGAGGCGCTGCACGAGACGGTCGAGCGGCTGGGGGAGTTCGCCGAGCCGCGCGAGCCGGACGTCGTCCTCGGGGCCGAGGCGCGGGGCTTCATCCTCGGCGCGGCGCTCGCCTACCGGCTCGGCTGCGGCTTCGTGCCCGCCCGCAAGCCCGGGAAGCTGCCCTGGCGCACGATCAGCGCGAAGTACGCCCTCGAGTACGGCTTCGACGCCCTCGAGCTCCACGCGGACGCGATCGAGCCCGGAACGAAGGTGCTGATCCACGACGACCTCCTGGCGACCGGGGGCACCGCGCGGGCGAAGATCGACCTCGTGGAGCAGCTGGGCGGGACGGTCGTCGGGCTCGCGTTCGTGATCGAGCTCGAGTTCCTGAACGGCCGCGAGAAGCTGGGCGGCTACGACGTCCTTTCGCTGATCCAGTACTCGGACTGAAGCGGTCTAATTCATCGGTATGGAGGAGCGTCCTCCGTGCCGATACATAATTCAGAGACCGAATGTACGACCAGCTCACCGGGCGCTACACCTTCGCGTGCCCGGCGCGAGGCGAGGTCAGAGTCCCGCTCTCGCGCTTCCGCGTCCTCGAGCGCCTGCTCGGAGCGGAGAGGCCGGCGGTCTTCAAGGTCACGTTCGCCTGTGACTGCGGCACCGAGCACGAGGGCCTCGTCACGCACGAGGAGCTCGACTGGGCGCCGATCGCAGGCTCGGACGCGCCGTTCCTCAACCTGATGACGGCGCGGCTCGAGTCGGCGGCGCTCGAGCTGCTCGACCTCGCCGCGCGGCAGATCAAGGCCGGAGAGTGGCCGTGGAGCTTCTTCTGCTACCCGGAGGAGCGCCCGCGGCCCGTCACGCCGTCGGCGTTCCGAGTGCTCGGCGGGGGAGGGGAGGAGCTCGGCGTCGCCGTCGAGTGCCCGCTCTGCTCGCACACGTCCGTGAACGTCGTCAGCCGCGACCACGTCGATGTGCCCTTCTACAACGACCGCCAGGTCGGAGTCGTCGAGCACGTCTTCGGCCGCGACCGCGAGCTGGCGGTCGCCGCGTTCCGCGACGAGCTCGAGTCGAGCCTCTTCGACGCGAGCCGCCGCGACCTCGCCGCGTAACCGTCAAGCGGTTACTGCCGTTGCAATCGGGGGACAACCCCCGAAACGACGCAACGAGGGGAGAGATTCAGCATGCTCTTGAAACGACGTGACGCGGTGGTCGACGACGAGACGGTCGTCGCGCGCGAGGAGCACGTCTGGGGCAGCCCTCCGGTCGTGCGCGGGCTCACCACGCTGCTTGGCGTGGCCGCCGCAGGGTTCCTCGTCTGGCTCGCGACCCAGTTCGACCTCGGCACGACCGGCGAGTACTGGTCGGCGATGGGAATCCTGGCCGGCGCCGGCGTCTGCCTCGGGCTCTCGCAGCTCATCGGCGGCTGGACGAAGTGGGGCGCGCCCACGATCAGTCCCGGCGTCTTCCTCATCGGCTTCCTGCCGACCCTGATCGCCGTCGGCGGCATCCTGATCGCCACGCGCCCGACGGGCACCGAGGAGGGCGAGGACGTCGCCGGCTGGATCCGCGACATCGGCCTCGGCAGCCTCGCCGAGGACCTGATCGTCTTCCAGGGCGTGCTCGCCTTCGGGCTCGGCATCGTCTTCTCGTTCATGTTCGACACGCGCGGCCCGCGCGCCCGGGTGCTCGAGGAGCGCGAGACCGTCGTCCCGGACGAGGACGTCCACGACTACCGCGCCGAGGACGAGGTCGTGACCGACGAGGGCACCGTCATCCGCGAGGGCGCAGTCCCCGCCGCGACCGTCCACGACGAGGACCGGACGGTCGTCGAGAGGCGCGACACCTAGAAGAGCTGCGCCAGAGGCGCGACGGAGCGCGGGCGGCAGCCTCCGTCGCGCCTCAACCCTCAGGCCAGGGATCGTGCCGACGGGAGCGGCTCGGGCCGATATCGAGAACAGCATGGACGCCCCTCCGAGCCATCGGCTGCCAGGGCGGGGCGTACCCCGTCTCCTCGCCGATTTCGCAGCCCTGGAGCGGATCACGGAGGGCGACGGCCCGAGCGGCCGGCACCGGCTGGAGCTCGAGGTCGGGTGCGAGCTCGCGGACTTCCTCGTGAGCGCCCTGGCGCGCAGCGCGCCGCGCGCCTACGCCGCGGTCGCCTGACAGCTAGCGCCTGAGCTGGTCTTCGCCGCACAGGCGGACGAAGAAGAAGATCAGCACGCCGCAGATCACGCCGAAGAGAAACGCGGTCCCGCTGTCGACGCCGACCGCGATGCTGCCGATCCAGATGAAGACGCCCAGGCCGAGGCCCCACAGAAACGACTGAAAGCCGGGGCTGAAGGCAGGCGGGCGGGGAGGAAAGTCCATCGTTCGCGGCCGAGAGTCTAGTTGCTGGTCAGGCCTGCGAGCGTTTTGGACCAAAAAAATTCGCCGAGCCGGTGACGCTTTCGTCCACCTCTCCGGCCAACTTTCGGCTTCCGCCTACAGTCGCCCGGTGGGGCTTCGACCTACTCGCGCTCCGTGCTCGGCGCAAGGGGGAATCTAGGGGCTCTCGGCAGGTCCCGCAAGGACTTGTCGAAACGGATCTGCGCTATTTGCGGAAAGTTTATTTTTCCACATTTTCCACAGCCGTTCACCACTCTTGTGGGAATGTCTGTGGGACCCGGCTCGGCGCCTAGGATCCCGCGAGCGCTTCGCGAGTGTAGACGCCCGAGGGGTTCCAGAGGAGGAAACCGCGCGAGTCGGCGTCACGGGCCGCGAGAATCTGGTTCTGGACGTCCTCGAGGGTGTAGTCGCGCCCGAGCGAGAAGTCCTGGAGCCAGGGGACGAGCTCGGTGTCGAGCCCGCGGAGCGACTTGCGAAAGTCGTGGAGCGACCGTGCGACCGTGATCCCCGGAACGCCGTTCGGATCGTCGAGGTTGTACTCGCCGGCGCCGTAGTGGGACGGATAGACCATGGGGTAGATGGCGTCGAGATGGCGTGCCAGCCGCCGCGGCCGCTGCCCGATGCCCATCTCGCGCGTGGCCGAGAGCCCGAAGACGGCGGCCGAGACCCGCACGCCCAGCGGCTCCAGGCGCCCCTTCGCGTACTTGAGGAAGCTCGCGATCGTGATGCTCTTGTGCTCCGGACGCCGCCCCTTGAACACCGCGCTCGCGAGGTCGCCGTCGGTGGGGAAGCGGACGTAGTCGAACATGATCTCGTCGAAGCCGGCCTTGGCGGCGGCAGCGGCGATGTCGACGTTGTACTTCCAGACCCGCTTGTCGTAGGGGTTCGTCCAGCCGAGGCCCGAGCTGGTCGTCCAGACGCTGCCGTCGGGCCGCTGAATCGCCATGCCCGGCTTGGCGACGGAGAGCTTGGGGTCCTCGAACACGACCACGCGGCCGATGAGGTAGACGCCCTTGGTCTCGGCGTCCCTCGCGGCCTCGAGCGGGTCGTAGTAGCGGAGGGCCGCGCCGATCCGCCTTGCGAGCCCGACGCCTTGCTGGAACCCGACCTCGCCGTTCTCGTCCTTGACGTCGAGCTGGAGCGTGTTCATGCCGGACGAGGTGAGTGCGAAGTACTCGTCGAGCTTCCCGTCGAGCGAGGCGAGCGCCATCGTCACGTGGACGCCGCGGATCTCGTCCGGAAGCGGCACCGGCTCGGGCTTGGGGGGCGCGGTCGGGGTCGCCGTTCCCCCGGCGCTGTCGCTGGCGTCGGCCTGCGTTGTCGCCGGATGCCCGCGGCCGTTGAGGAAACTCGCTCCGAGCGCGACCGCAGCCGCGGAGAGAGCGAAGACCGTCAGGACCGCGATGCGTCTCCTCGCGCGCCTCTGACGCGCCCGTCGCCGTCGGTCGCGAAACTCTTCATTGGGATCGACAGGCTCCAGCAGCATCGTGGCTCCGGCACGGTATTTCCTTCCAGACATTGCCGCAAGCCAAACCGCGGGCGCGCGCAACACTTTTCGTTGCGGTACGATCGCACCCGTGCCGGTCCCGGCCGCGGCCAAAGTGGAGGCGCTCGCGCGCGACTTCGGCTCCCAGCGCAGGGTGGCCGACGCGCTCGGCGTGAGCCCGGCCCAGGTGAGCCGCTGGACGCGGGGCCAGGGCCCCGACCCCGACAACGCCGAGCGTCTCGACCTCCTCGAGCTGGCGGTGTCCTATCTGCTGCGCGTCTACGAGCCGAGAACCGCTGAGAAATGGCTGTTTGGACGCAATCCGCGCCTGCGGAACCGCCGGCCGATCGACGTGATCAGGGCGGGGGAGACGTACGAGCTCCTCTCTGCGCTTCGCCAGGAGCGGGCCGGGTCGTACGCGTGACGCTCTACCGCTGTTTTGCGTGGGATCTGGCGGGCTCGGGGGTCCAGTGGGGCGGGCCTACCTGGTTCCCGCGCCGGCTGCAGGGCGAGGGCAGGCATGACGCGCCCGAGCGCTACGGCTGTCTCTACGTGTCGGAGGAGCCGGTTTCAGCGGTGGTCGAGGAGCTCGCGGCCCTGGCCGGAGGCGAGCTGGCCGCCGGCGACCTGGTGCGCAGCCGGCTGCCGCTTGCCCTCGCGACCCTCCGCTTGCCGGACGAGGCCGTCCTCGTCGACCTCGACGACCCCGAGGTGCTCGCGGCCGAGGCGCTCCGCCCGTCCGAGGTGGCCACCGCGGAGCGCGCGGCGAGCCAGGCCGCTGCCGCGGCGCTCCACGAGCGGCATCCGGATGCGGTCGGCATCCGTTGGTGGTCGACCTTCGAGCCGGCCTGGGCGAACGTCACGCTCTTCGACAGGGCTGCGGAGGCGCTCGAGGTGGAGGACGTGCGCGAGCTGCGGATCGACGACGAGGTGGTGGGGGAGGCCGCGCAGTTCCTGGGCCTCCGGGCCGCATGACCGCCGAGGAGCTCCTTGCCCGCAGGCTCCCCGGGAGCGTCGACGGCGTCCTGGCGCTCATGCACTCGCTGGAGCAGGCCCTGCGCGACGGCGCCGGCGTGCGCTCGTTCCTGACGTCGACCGCGCTACAGGCGCGCGAGTACGCCGAGCGCTCGACCGGCTCGTGGGCCTCGCGGGCCGGGGGCTGCTGCGGCCCGTCTGAGCCCGAGGGGATGGGCAGAGCCGCCAGTCCCGTTTCGACTTGACATAACGCCCGTTATCGTGCGTCGGCCCGAAACCGCGCAGATCAGGCCTGGGTTTGACTTGGCCGCTCCTATGGGTAGGGTTTGCGCGGCAGGACTGCAGCTGCCGCACTTCTTTCCCATCTCTGTATTGACGCCGCACGCGAAATCCCCGAATGCCTGCTGACGAGGGCGCGAACGTCAGCCAGCACGAGGAGCTTCAGCCGCTGCTGGAGCGTGCCGACGCGTCCGGTGTGATCGAGGCCGGCGAGCTTCGCGAGGCCCTCGAGCTCCTCGACCTCGACCCCGCCGACGTCGAGTCCCTCACCAAGGAGCTCGAGGAGCGCGGCATCGAGGTCGTCGACCGGCCGAAGCAGCAGGAGCCGGCGGCGCCTGTCCCCGGCACCGAAGTGCTCGAGACGACCACCGACGCCCTCCAGCTGTTCCTGCGCGAGATCGGGCGCCATCCGCTGCTGACCGCGGCCGACGAGGTCGAGCTCTCCAAGCGCATCGAGCGCGGGGACATGGAAGCCAAGAAGCGCATGATCGAGTGCAACCTGCGCCTCGTGGTCTCGATCGCCAAGAACTACCGCAACCAGGGCCTGCCCTTCCTCGACCTGATCCAGGAGGGCATGTTCGGCCTGATCCGCGCCGTGGAGAAGTTCGAGTGGCAGCGCGGCCTCAAGTTCTCGACCTACGCGACCTGGTGGATCCGCCAGGCGGTCGCCCGCGCGATCGCCGACAAGGCGCGCACCATCCGCGTCCCCGTCCACGTCGTCGAGCGCATGCAGAAGATGCACCGCGCCGAGCGGCACCTCTGGACGCAGCTCGCCCGCGAGCCGTCCCTCGAGGAGATCGCCGACGAGGCGGGCCTGCCGCTCCAGCAGGCGATCGAGGTCCGCGCGGCCGCGAGGGCCTCCACGAGCCTCGACCAGCCGATCGGCGAGCAGGAGGACGCGGTCTTCGGCGACCTCGTCGCCGGCGACGACCCGCTGCCGGACGAGGTGACGGAGAAGCGGCTTCAGAAGGAGGCGCTCGACCGGGCCCTCGAATCGCTCCCGGAGCGCGACAGGCGCGTCCTGGAGCTCCGCTACGGCCTGCGCGGCGAGGAGCCGCACACGCTCGAGCACATCGGTAGGCGGCTCGGCATCACGCGCGAGCGCGTCCGCCAGATCGAGATCGAGTCTCTCTCGCGCCTAGCTTCGCTGCGCGAGATCGAGGCCGTCGGCATGCACTAGCCCGTCCAGCGCAGCGCCTGTGAAGAGCGCGTCCGCGCGCTCCGCGCCCACGCGGCTGAGCACGAGGTCGTAGGCCGCGTCGAGAAACGGCGGCCGCGCGGTGCGGTGGCCGTCCGAGGCGACGAGGTCGGCGAGCCCGCTTTCGACGAGCCGCCAGCCCTCCTCCGCCTGCTCGGGCCCGTGGTAGCCGAGGAGGCTCGTCGCGTTGACCTGGAGGAGCCAGTCGCGCTCCCGGAGCGCGTCCGCCGAGCCCGGGTTCTCGCGCACGCTCTCCGCGCGCTCCGGATGGGCGACGATCGGCGTCAGGCCGTGGGCCTCCACGTGCCCCGCGAGGCGCTCAGCGAGCGCGAGAGAGCCGTGGAAGGGCACCTCCATGAGCACGGCCGGCAGGTCGCCGAGGCGGTAGCGGCCCGGATCCTCGTCCAGCAGGGCCTCCGAGGGGGTCAGCTCCCAGCCGAGCCGCAGGTCCACCCCGTGCGGCGCCAGTGCGGCCGCCATCTCGGCGTGCGCTGTGCGTACGGCGCGCTCGCGCTCCGCGGTCAGCGGCAGAGAGGGCCAGACGTGCGGAGTTCCGTAGAGCGTCCGCGTCCCGTGGCGGCCTGCATCGAGGCAGAGCTCGAGGCCGGCCTCGACCGAGCGTGCGCCGTCGTCGCCGGAGGGCACGACGTGCGAATGGACGTCGACGTAGGTGCGCACCTCCCCCACGCTACCCACAGGGGACGTCGCTACGACCGGGCGGGCTATTCGGCCCGCAGGTAGAGCCGAAGCTCGGGCGCGACGGCCTGGAGCTCGCGCAGCGCGCGGGATTCCAGCTGGCGGACGCGCTCGCGGGTGACGCCGAGGTCGTTGCCGACCTCCTCGAGGGTCTTCGGGATCTGCCCGTTGAGGCCGAAGCGCAGCTCGAGCACGTGGCGCATGCGCTCGTTCAGGGAGCCGAGAGCCTCCTGGAGCTCGACGCCGCGGAGGAGCTCGGCGAGCGCGTCATCCGGGCGCTCGGAGTTCTCGTCCTCGAGCATGTCGCTGAACATCGAATCGCCGTCGCCGACGGGCGTCTCGAGGCTGACGGGATCCTCGACGAGGTCGAAGAGCTCGCGGACGCGCTTGAGCTCGATGCCGCTCTCGACGGCGATCTCCTCCGGGAGCGGGTCCCGGTTCAGCTTCTGGGTGAGCACGCGCCGGGCCCGCATCACGCGGCGGACCTGGTCGACCACGTGCACGGGCAGGCGGATCGTCCGGCCCTGGTCGGCGATCGCCCGGGTCACGGACTGGCGGATCCACCACGTCGCGTACGTGGAGAGCTTGAAGCCCATGCGGTAGTCGAACTTCTCGACCGCGCGGATCAGCCCGAGGTTGCCCTCCTGGATCAGGTCGAGCAGCGGGACGCCGGAATTCACGTAGTTCCTCGTGATCGACATCACGAGGCGCAGGTTGCACTCGATCAGGCGGCGCTTCGCCCACTCGTCGCCCTCGTCCTTGCGGCGCGCGAGCTCGCGCTCCTCGGCCGGGGTCAGGAGAGGGCCGTCGCCGATCTGGCGGACGTAGAGCTTGAGCGGATCCTGGGTCGGCGCAGGGACGTAGGCGACGACCTTCTCGTCGTCGTCATCGTCGTCCTGCTCCTCAGCCTCGGCCTCTTCGGCCTCTTCGGCCTCCGCCTCGGGCTCAGGATCGGGGACGAGCTCGAGCTTCGGCTCCTCGACTTCGAGGGGCTGGGGCTCGCTCGGGAGTTCCGCAGAAGAGTGCTCCACGTCCCCCCTATCGGCGGTGGGTCCGAAGGGCTTGAGCGCCTACCGCCGGTTAGGGGGATGAAAAGGGTTACGTACGGCGTCGAGGGTGGTAGTGTCAGTGTTAGACGGACGTGCGGTGATCGGCTTGCGGCCACTTGCGATCACGGTCGTCCGGGGGTCTGCTTAGGATCGGAGCGCAAACGACGTGTGCGGAATTGCGGGATATAGCCTGGGTGCCGGATCAGCGGTCGAGCAGACGCTGGCGACGCAGACGCTGCTGGCCGCAATCTCCGAGCGGGGCTCCGATGCGGTCGGCTACTCCTACCGCGGCCCAGGCGTCGAGCTCGCCGTGCACAAGCAGCGAGGCGGCGCGAGCGCCTTCCTCGACCGGCTCTCGGTGCCCGCCGGGTCGCGCCAGGTGCTCGTCCACGTGCGCGACTACACGAAGGGCCATCCCAGCCTGACGGCCAACAACCACCCGATCCGCCACGGGTCGGTGGTCGGGATCCACAACGGCATCATCGTGAACGACGAGGAGATCCTGGCCGCGCACGGGTTCGAGCGCGCGGAGCCCGGGATGACCGTCGACTCCGAGGCGATCTTCGCGCTGGCCGAGGAGACCTCGAGCCGGCCGTCGGCGCTCGAGGAGCTCCACGGCTCGATGGCGTCCGCCTGGATGGACGAGCGCGAGCCCGAGATCCTCTACCTCGCCCGCGGCATCGGCCGCCCAGTCTGGGTCGGCGAGGGCAAGCAGGAGCTCTTCTTCGCCTCGACGCGACGGGCGCTCCAGCTCGTCGAGCGCTACACGAAGGTGCGGCTGCGGAAGCGCGAGCTCGGCGAGGGCACGCTCGTGTCGATCGTCGACGGCGCCGTCGCAGGCTCCCGCTCCTTCGAGCCCGACCGGACGTTCGTCGAGGAGTCGCCGCTCCCGCCCGTGCGGGCGCCCGAAGAGGCACGCACGTGCCTCGCGCGCCTCGCGGCGATCACCGCTTCCGCGGCCGGGCGCTAGCTCTCCGCTCCTCCAGCGCGGCCAGGAAGCTCGTCCAGCCGCCCCTGTCGCCGGCGAAGAGCCGGTAGACCTGCCACTCCGAGAGCATGGACGCGTCGCGCCGGCGTGCGGCCGTCCAGTCGGCGAAGCGCGGCAGGCGCCCGAGCTCGGCGGTGAGCCGCTCGCCCTGCACGAGCGCGCGCTCCCGGCGCTCGTCGCGGCGCGGGACGTCGAACCCGGCCGCGCGCAGGGCGTTCGAGAGCGAGCCGAAGGTGTGCCAGTACAGGGACTTCGACGGCAGCGCCGCACGGCGCGCGTCCAGGTCTCTGCCCGTGGGGGTCCGCCCCAGCTCGTCGCCGAGCGTCCGCAGCTGGAGGAGGAGCTCGTCCTTCGTGGCGAAGCGGCGCGGGACGAGCCCTGCGCGGCGCTTGGCCTCGTTCCAACTTCCGAAGCGCTCCACGACCGTCTGCGGATGCGCCCGGGCGCGAGGGTCCTCCGTGAACTCCCGCATGGTCGGCGACCGGCGCAGGCGGCGAGCGCACGCGGTCAGCTCGGCGAGGAGATCCTCGTCCGAGTAGCGCAACCGGGAACGGGCCTCACGTGCCACCGCTCGCCTCGCCCGAAATTGTAGGCGAGCAGGTTAGACGCGCTGCAAGTAGCCGAGCTCGTCGAGTAGCTCGCCGGCCTCGGCCATGACGTCGTCGAGCTGCTCCTTCGTCAGATCGCGCGCGTAGCGCCCGATCGACTCGGTGTGCGCCTTGCGGAGGGCCTCGATCATGTCCGGCGCCGAGATGTCGAGCGCCTCGGCGAGCTCGGTGCCCACCGTCTCCGGGTCCGTCGCCATGCGCTCGTACCGGACCTCGGTCACGGGCACGCCCGAGCTCCGCACGGCCGTCACGTAGCGCCTCCAGGCCCATGCGGCCCGCCGGGCGTCGCTGACCTGCGGGAACTCCTCGCGGCGCTCCTCCTCGACCCAGAAGCGGGCCCGCGGGCCGAAGGGCGGCCCGGCGTAGTCGCGGCCGCGGCTCTCGGCGCGCAGCCAGCCGCGCTCCAGCAGCGAGCAGACGACGTCGCGGCCGTCGCGGAGGGCGTGCACCACCCGCCCCTCGGGGAACGCCTGGACGACGGCCGGCAGGATGTGGGCCATCTCGGGGGTCTGCTCGAGCGGCCTGATCCCGCCGACGAGGCTGAGGCGCCGTGAGCGGGTGAGGAGCCGGCGGAGCTCGGCGGCCGTCTCGGCCTGGTCCAGGTGCGCGATGCGGCGGATGGCGTCCTTGAGCGGCTCGACCTCGCCGAGGTCGATGAGCCCGGGCACGGAGCCGATCGCGGAGCCGAGGAAGGTCGTGCCCGACCGCGGGCTGCCGACGACGAAGACGAACCGGTCGTCGCGAGGCCCGAAGCGCTGCCGGGTGAGCGGTGCCTTCGGGAGGATGCGCTTCGTCGCGCGCAGCTGAAGCTCGGCGGAGCGGAGCAGGCCGTTCACGGGCCGTATCGTGGCAGTTTCCGCAACCGCGGGGTCGCTAGGAGGCGGCGGCGAGCGGCGGCTTGGTGGGAAGCTCGCGCTCCGGCTCGTTGCCGAGCAGGCGCTCGAGCGCGCCGACGCAGCGCGGGCAGAACTGGCTGCCGCCGCCGCGACGGAGCTCCTCGAGAGCCTCGTCCGCGGGCCGCGCGACCTTGTAGATGCGGTTCGTCAGCATCGAGTCGAGGGCGTCGGCGACGTGGATGATGCGCGCGCCGAGAGGGATCTCCTCGCCCGCGAGACCGTCCGGGTAGCCGGCGCCGTCCCAGCGCTCGTGGTGGTGCCTGATGGCCGGCACGGCGTCGCCGAGGAAGCCGAGCCGGTCGATGATGCGCGCCCCCTCCTCCGCGTGGCGCTGCATGAGCGACCACTCGTCGCTCGAAAGCGGCGAGGGCTTGAGGAGGATCGCGTCGGGGATGGCGAGCTTGCCGATGTCGTGGAAGAGCGCCGCGTGGCCGAGGAGGTCGAGCTCGGCCTGCGAGAGGCCCAGCTCGCGGCCGATCGCCAGGGCGAGCTGCTGGACGCGCCGGGAGTGGCCGGCGGTGTAGGCGTCGCGCGCGTCGACCGTTGCCGAGAGGCTCTGCATGGCCGCCGTCGAGCGCTCCTTGAGGAGCCGGTTCGCCTGCTCGAGCGAGACGTTCTGGTTGTGGATCGTCTCGGCCGCCTCGCGGAGCTTCTTCGTGGACTTCTCCGTGTGGCCGAGATAGGCGGCCATCGTCTTGCGCATGAGGAGGAGCGGCAGGACGAAGACCGCGAGGCCGATGAGGCCGATCGCGTCGTAGGCGAGCGCGATGGCGCCGCCGACGGCGCCGAAGGCGACGTAGTGCGGCAGGAGCCACGAGAAGCGCTCCGTCCATGTGCGGCGCCAGCTGTCGTGACCTTCGAGCGCCATGGCGCCCGCGAGCAGGCCGGTGTTGACGACGAAGTAGATGCCGCCCGCGGCGAGCCCTGCGGCCGCGGTCACGAGCGTGTCGATCGTGCCGCCGTCTCCCCCGCCGTGGAACACGGCCGCGGCCGCGAGCGAGGCGAGCGAGAGGGCGCCGACGTTGAAGAGCAGCTGGTAGGCGGGCGTGCGCCGGGCGCTCCAGTCGACGGCCGCGATCGCGATCGCGAGCGGCAACGCCGCCTGGAAGCCGAAGAGCGCGGCCCCGGCCAGGGCGCCCACCGCGCTGACCGAGATGGTGCCGCCGTCGAGCTCGAGCGAGAGGGCCTGCCCCCCGGCGACGAGCGCGATGACGGCGAGGAGGCCGACGAGGTCCTCGGAGCCGCCGTAGGCGAAGCCGAACACGCCGGCCATGAAGCCGCCGAGGCTCACCGTGACGACGAGCGAGAGGAGCGCCGGCGAGAGCGTCACGAAGCGGGGCCCTGCGGGGGTATGTGGCCGCTTCTGCGACGGCTCCGACGGGCGGACGGAGTGCTCGACGGTGGGAACGTCCACCTCGATCGGCTCCGTGGGTGCGAACCCGTTCTCGTCGGGCACCGCCGCGAGCCGCGCCTTGCGGTCCGGCGAGAGCAGGACCGGCTCCGAGCTGGCCGGGAGGACGCGGTTACGCCCCTGGAGCTTCGCGCGGTACACGGCGAGGTCTGCCTGGTGGATGATCTCGTTGGGGTCTGCGCCGTCGTCCGGGAAGACGGACACGCCGATGGAGATGGTGGCGCGGATCGGCTCGCTGGACGTCTCCACCTCGAAGCGCTGCTCGGCGACGGCGCGCCGGATCCGCTCGGCGATGTCCAGCGCCTGCTGCGGCGACGTCTCCGGGAGGAGGATGGCGAACTCCTCGCCGCCGAAGCGCGCGGGGATGTCCGAGTGGCGCAGATGGCCGTAGAAGACGTCGGCGATGCCCTTGAGGACGGCGTCGCCGGCGAGATGGCCGTACGCGTTGTTGATGTCCCGGAGGAGGTCGAGGTCGGCCATGATCACCGCGAGCGTCGAGCCCGAGCGCTGCGAGCGTTCGAGCTCCTCGCGGAGCGCGCCGGTGAAGTGGCGCGCGTTGAAGAGCCCGGTCTTCGGGTCGACGCGCGCTTCCTCCTGGAGTGCCGGGACGCTCAGCGAGCGGTGGATCAGGAGGAGCGGGGCGACCGCGGTCGGGAGCAGGAGTGGGTTCAGGTCCCAGAGCGCGGCGAAGGCGACGCCCAGCATCGCGAGCACGAAGTCCGTGGAGAGGCTCTCGACCGAGAAGAGGCCCGTGCCGCGCAGCGAGTGCCCCCGCGCGAGGTGGAGCATCGTGGCGAGCAGGAAGTGGTTCATGCCCACGAAGACGACGGCGGCCACCAGGCCGGAGAGCGCGAACTCGAGCTCCGGCCCGAGGCCGGCGTTCCGCACGAGCTCGACCGCCCCCCACGCCGCCAGGCCGTTCAGCGTGTGGTTGGCGATGTTGAAGCCCTGGATGTACCAGGGGTAGCGAACCTTCAGCCATTCGGGGATGCCGTAGACGATCCCGAGCAGCGCGATCAGCTCCGGCGGCAGGAGCAGCACGCCGGGGATGAGGAAGACGAGGGTCGTGTGGTAGCTCTGGTCCCGCGGGGTGACCACGACGAAGAGCTGCGCCACCGCCGCCGAGACGGCGAGGACGAGGAACGTCAGCCAGCCGTCCGTGCTCGGCGAGAGGTGCGAAAACGGCACAACCGCCGCTGCGACCGCCAGGATCCCGACCGCGTAGAGGTACGCCTTCGCGCGGGGCGAGAGCGACGCTTGCGTGTGGTCGCCGGCGGGCGAGACGTTCGAGACAGCGCTCATCGCCCCGTCACCGGGTCGAATCTCGCCGTCAGGGCCTTCGCCCACGCCGACGCGCGGTACGGCCGCAGAGCCATATCCCAAACGTAGGCTCCACGCGGGCGGCGAGCCTCCCCCGTTCGAGGGACGGCCCGCCATTCATACCGAAAGCATGAGCCCCGGGCCGAAGCCCGGGGCTCGAGTGTCGACCGGGGCTACTCGCCGAGCTGGACGCCGAGCTCTGCGAGCTCTGCGTCGGCGATGATCTCGCCGGAGTCGCTCATCTCGCCCTCGGCGTTGTCCGCGTAGGCCACCGAGGCCCACGAGGCGTTCGCCCAGGAGGCGGAGGCCCAGGAGGCGTTGGCCCAGGACGCGCTCGCCCAGGAGGCCTGCGCCCACGACGCCTGCGCCCACGAGGCTTGCGCCCAGGAGGCGTTGGCCCAGGAGGCCTGCGCCCAGGAGGCGTTGGCCCAGGACGCATTCGCCCAGGAGGCCTGTGCCCAGGACGCCTGTGCCCAGGAGGCGTCGGCCATGGCGACGTTCGCCCAGCTCGCCGTGTCGAACACCTTGCCCGAGCCGTCGGCGGCCTGGCGCACGAACTGGTTCACGGCCGCGTTCGGGTTGGGCGGGTTCCAGACACGCGACGCCGCGTAGGCGTCGATCACGCCGACGCCGAGCGATCCGGGCGCCGCGTTGGGCGTGTGCTTGGCGGTCAACATGAGCGCGCCCTTGACCTGGTCCGGCGTCCACTCGGGGTGACGGGCCAGGATCTGGGCGGCCGCGCCGGCCACGACGGGAGCCGCGAACGAGGTGCCGGACAGCTCCATGTAGCCGCTGGCCCGCATGTTCGTCGGCCGCTCGCTCACGAGCGTCGAGCTGTTGGGCACCGGGCCGACGATGTACCGGCCGGGGGCGCCGAGCTCAGGCTTGGAGAAGCCGTCGAGCGTGTACCCGAAGGCCGACCAGGGGGCCGCGGTGTCATCGCGGGTGGCCACGGACCCGTGCATGTCCTGCGCGCCGACGGTGATCACGAAGGGATCGTTGCCGGGAGCGAAGGTCACGCCGCTCGGGTGGCCGTCGAGGCCGTAGTTGCCCGCCGCCGCGACGACGACGACGCCGTTGAACCAGAGCCGCTCCACGGCCCGGTCGAGCGGGTCGTAGAAGACGCTGGCGGGGCTCGCGCTGTGGAGCGAGAAGTTGGCGACGCGGATGTTGTAGCGATCCTTGTTCGCCAGGATCCAGTCGGCCGCGGCGATGACGTCACGCGTCATGGCCATGCCCTTGTCGTCCATCACGTCGATGGAGACGATCTTGGATCCGGGCGAGGCGCCCGCATAGCGGCTCGCGTTGCCCGCCGCGATGCCCGCCACGAAGGTGCCGTGACCGCGTCCGTCGCCGGCCGAGTTGCCCGGCAGGGACGAGAGGTTCACGTTCGCAGCGATGCGGGTGCCGAAGTCCGCCCGGCCGGTCTGGATGCCGGAGTCGACGACGGCGATCGCCGGTGCGTTGGCGGCCGCCTGCGTGTTCCACAGCCAGTGGAGGTTGGCCGCGTAGGGCCAGCGCTGCAGGCTGTAGCTCGAGAGGACGACCGGTGCATCCCGCGTGATGGCGGCGATGTCGGTCCGCTCGGGCGAGCTCTGAGGATCTGCTTGCCGGTGAGCTGCGCGGCAACGCCCGCAACGAGCGGAAGCGCTTGCGCAGACCGACGCCACTTGCCGGGGTCGTCCTCACGGGCGTCCGTCACCTCGGTCGGCGACTTCCGAGGCTCGTGTCGCCCCGCCTGGCCTGGACGATGACGTCGTAGGTGGCGTTCGGATCCGCCTTGACCGCATCGAGCAGTCCGGGCGACAGATACGCCTTGATGTCGTTGTCGGGCATTCTTCGAGGAGCTGCCGGCCACCGCCGCGAGCGGCGCCGCCAGTGAACGGCGACAACCAGCGCAACGATGGAACCCCGACCTCCCTTGCCCCAGAGGGCACTCGAGCGGATTTCGCCCTTGGAGGGCTTCCCCCAGAGCGCGCTCGACCGGGTGCTCCCGTTCGACGAGCCGTTGAGCCGCATAAGTTCTCTCTCGTTCCTCTCTCCGCGCGCCAGGCGCGGGCCGCAGTTCATTCCCTCACCCGACGCTAGGGACGAAGCGGGCTTCGTACCTCCCCCCTTTGGGGATTCGACCGCGAATCACTCGATCGAGTGACGAATAGACTGGAGCGCGTGCGCCTGGGGCTGGAGATCGTTGTCGCGCGCGCTGCCGGGCGTCTTTCGCAGCTTGCGGGCCGGGGCGGCGGCACGACGCTGCCCGGAAAGATCCTGGCCACGATCGACCCGGGTGCGCTGGGCAGCCTGGCAGGCAGGCTGCCGCTCGGCTCGGCGCTCGTCTCGGCCACGAACGGCAAGACGACGACCGCCGGGATGGTCGCCGAGATCCTCGGGACGAAGGTCAGATCTGGCGCACAACCGGGCGGGTGCGAACCTCGTCTCCGGCGTCACGTCGGCGCTCCTGGCGCATCCGGACGCCGAGCTGGGGCTCTTCGAGGTCGACGAGGGCGCTTTCCCCGAGATCGCGCGGCGCGTCGGGCCGCAGGCGGTGCTGCTGGGCAACCTCTTCCGCGACCAGCTCGACCGCTACGGCGAGCTCGAGCTGATCGCCGAGCGCTGGCGCGAGAGCGTGAGGGCGCTGCCGGAGGACGCCTGGGTCGTGGCGAACGGGGACGACCCGCTCGTGGCCGACATCGCCCGAGGGCGCCAGAACGCGTTCCGCTTCGGGCTCGACGACCCGCGCGTCGCGCGCGAGCGCCTCCCCCACGCTGCGGACTCGAAGTACTGCAGCGTGTGCGCGAGCCCGTACGCCTACGAGGCGGCGTATGTCGGGCATCTCGGCGCGTGGTCGTGCCCGACCTGCGGGCTGGAGCGGCCGGCTCTCGACGTCGTCGCGCGCGAGATCGCGCTCGAGGGGCTGGAGCGCGTCTCCTTCGACCTCGTGACGCCGCAGGGAACGCGGCAGATCGACCTCGCCCTGCCCGGGCTCTACAACGTCTACAACGCGGTCGCGGCGGCGTCGCTCTCGCTCGTCCTGGGCGCGACGCTCGACGAGGTCGCCGAGGGCATCGGGCGCTTCCGCCCCGCCTTCGGCCGCTTCGAGCGCATCCCGGTCCGGCGACCGGACGGTGCTGCTTCTGCTCGTGAAGAACCCCGCGGGCGCGAACGAGGTCGTGCGCACGCTGACGACCGGCGGCCCTCCGCGCGTGGTCGTCGCGGCGCTCAACGACGGCATCGCGGACGGCCGCGACGTCTCGTGGATCTGGGACGTCGACTTCGAGCCGCTCCTGGACGGGCTGGAGCGCCTGGTGGCGACGGGCTCGAGGGCCCAGGAGCTCGCGCTCCGCTTCAAGTACGGCGGGCTCGACCCGGATGCGATCGAGGTCGTCCCGCGCCTCGAGCAGGCGCTCGACCGCGGCCTCGAGCTGACGCCTGCCGGCGGCGAGCTCGTCGTGCTCCCGACGTACACGGCGATGCTCGGCCTGCGGCGGATCGTCGCCGAGCGCGGCCTCGTGCGGCCCTACTGGGAAGGAGCGGCGGCGTGAAGGGCCTGAAGGTCGTCGTCGGCCACCTGTACCCGGACTACCTCAACATCTACGCGGACCGCGGAAACATCGCCGTTCTCGAGCGGCGCGCGGCCTGGCGCGGGATCGACTTCGAGCACCGGACGATCGGCCTCGGCGACCCGGTGGTGCCGGGCGACCATGACCTCCTCTACGTCGGCGGCGGCCAGGACCGCGAGCAGGCGCTGGTGGCGGTCGACCTCGTCGAGAAGGGCGAGGCTTTGAAGGAGGCGGCGGCAGGCGGCGCGGCGATCCTCGCGGTCTGCGGCGGCTACCAGCTGCTCGGCCGCTCCTACCGCGGGCGCCACGGCGAGGTGCTCCCGGGCGTCGGTCTCTTCCCGCACGAGACGGTGGCCGGCGAGCGCCGCATGATCGGCGACGTGCTCCTCGAGTGCGAGCTCGAGCCCGGCGAGCGCAAGCTTCTGGCGGGCTTCGAGAACCACGCCGGGCGCACGGTGCTCGATCCGGGCGCCGAGGCCCTGGGCCGCGTCGTCGCGGGCTTCGGGAACGACGGAGAAAGCGGCTTCGAAGGCTGCCGCGTCGGCCGTGCGGTCGGGACGTACCTCCACGGGCCGCTCCTCCCTCGGAACCCCTGGTTCGCCGACTGGCTCCTGGCGCAGGCCCTTGCTCATCGCGGCGGCGAGCCCCCGAAGCTCGAGCCGCTCGGAGACGAGCTCGAGGCCGAGGCCCACAAGGTCTCCGCGGGCCGCGCGCGTTCGCGCGGCGGCCGCTACTGACCCCGGCCGCCCGGGGGTCCCCCCGATTTCGATGCTAGTACGGAAAAGCGCGCGAATGGCGCGCCGTTTGTGCCGTCACGGTGCCCAGAGCGAGCCGAGATAGACCGTCGGGATCGCCCGGCTGCCAGCGGGCGAGGAAGCGCTGGATCGGCGGGTGCAGGGCGAGTCCGGCGAGCTCGTCGACGTCGAAGAGCCGGTGGTTCCACACGGCCTCGTCCTGCGACGTGACCCGCTCGAGCGACCGGTCGCCCAGGTGCCCGGCGAAGACGATGTGCACGACGTGCTTGGGCGGCCAGCCCGCCGGGGAGATCGAGTCTGCGAGCGCGACGGGGCCCTCGAGCGGCAGGTCGGAGTCGAGCCCGACCTCTTCCGCCAGCTCCCGCCTCATCGCCTGGAGGAGCGTCTCCCCCCCGCTCACCCCGCCGCCGGGCAGAAGCCAGTACTCGCGGCCGGCCTTCTCGTGGCGGACGAGGAGGATCCGGCTCTCGCGCCGCAGGATCGCGGAGACACGGATGCGCGGCTCCATGGCGTCACGTCGTCCTTGACGACCCGAAGCCGCGGACGCCGCGCTCGGTCTCGGGCAGCTCGTCGACCTCGACGAGCTCGAGCTCGGGAATCGGCAGCACGACGAGCTGGGCGATGCGGTCGCCCGCCTCGGCGACGAACGTGTGCTCCGCGTCGGTGTTCAGCAGGACGACGCGGATCTCGCCCCGATACCCGGAGTCGATCAGCCCGGGCGAGTTGACGACGCTGATCCCCTGGCGCGCCGCGAGACCGGAGCGCGGCTGCACGAACCCGGCGTAGCCCTCCGGGATCGCCACCGCGAGCCCGGTCGGCACGATCGCGCGCTCGCCCGGGCCGAGCTCGACGCGCTCGCACGTGGACAGGTCGAGGCCCGCGTCGCCCGAGTACGCGCGCTCCGGAAGCGTCGCGTCCTCGTGCAGACGCCGGATCGGGAGCTCGATCACGCCTTACGCGCCCCGGTGGCCGGCGCCTCGTCGTCCTCGCCCGCGTCCGCGATCAGATACTGGGCGAAGCGGACGAGCTCCCGCTCGGGCAGACGGGCATGGACGAGGACGCCGTCGGCCCGGTCGACGCGCTCCTCGATCGGCGCGCCGAGGTCGTACAGCTCGGTCAGCACGCGGCCGCTGCCGTGCGGGACGAGGAGCTTGACGGCACGGAACCGGTCGGCAAAGCGCTCCGCGATGTATCCGCGGAGCTCCTCCAGCCCCTCTCCCTTGGCCGCGGAGATCTGGAGTGCGTCGGGGAAGCGGTTGCCGAGGCGCCGGCGCCGGAGCGGGTCGACCAGGTCGATCTTGTTCAGGACGAGCTCGACGGGCAGCTCCCGGGCGCCGATCTCGGAGAGAACCGCGTCCACGGCGGCGATCGTCTCCTCCATGCGATCGTCCTCCTCGGACGCGTCCACGACGTGCAGGACGAGGTCGGACAGCAACGTCTCCTCCAGCGTGGCCGCGAAGCCCTCGACGAGCTGGTGCGGAAGGCGCCTGATGAAGCCGACCGTGTCCGTCACGAGGTATCGGCGGCCGTCGTGGACGAAGCCGCGCGTCGTCGGATCGAGCGTCTCGAAGAGCCTGTCGTCGACCGAGGCCTCGGCGCTGGTGAGCGCGTTCAGGAGCGTGGACTTGCCGGCGTTCGTGTAGCCCGCGAGCGCGACCACGGGGACGACGCTCTCCTCGCGCGCCTTGCGCTGGAGCGCGCGGCGCTTCTCGAGCTCGCGCAGCTTGCGCTTGAGGAGGCCGATGCGGCGCCGGGCGATGCGGCGGTCGGTCTCGAGCTGGGACTCGCCCGGGCCGCGCGTGCCGATGCCGCCTCCGAGGCGCTCGAGGTGCTGCCACATGCCGCGCATGCGCGGGAGGTTGTACTCGAGCTGGGCGAGCTCGACCTGGAGCTTGCCCTCGGCGCTCCGCGCATGCTGGGCGAAGATGTCGAGGATCAGCTGGGTCCGGTCGATGACCCGAGCCGTCAGCGCGTCCTCGAGGCGCCGCTGCTGGCTCGGGTCGAGCTCGTCGTCGACGATCAGCGACTCGGCGCCCGAGTTCTTCACTAGCTCCTTCAGCTCCTCGAGCTTGCCTTTCCCGACGTAGGTGCGCACGTCGGGCGCAGGCCGGCGCTGGACGAGCTCGCCGACCGGCTCGACGCCGGCCGTGCGCAGCAGCTCGCGCAGCTCGCCGAGCTCCTGTTCCTCGTCCACTCCGGGCGCCAGGACGGCGACGACAAATCCCCGCTCGGGCTCAGCCCCGGGCGCGGGGTCCGGGTGGTGGTGACTCACAGAGCGATTATGCCCGCGATTCGACGCGGAGCGAGGACGCGATCCGGCCGGCGGCCTCTTCCAGCCGCTCGTCCGCGACCGTCAAAGAGATGCGGACGAAGCCCTCGCCGGAAGGACCGAACGACGGGCCCGGCGACACGATCACGGCGGCTTGTCTGAGCACGAGCTCGGTGAAGCTCGTCGAGTCGTGCCCGGGCGGGACGCGCACCCAGATGTACGGAGTCGCGAGCGGCGGCTCGGCCGGGATGCCGATCGCCCCGAGCGCGTCCACCATCAGGTCACGCCGGCGCCGGTAGACCTCCGACATCTCCTGCGGGAAGCCGCGCGCCTCGGTCAGCGCCGCCACGCCGGCGTGCTGGAGCGCGTCGAACATGCCGGAGTCCAGGTTGGTCTTGAGCTGCCGGTAGCGCTCCGCGACCTCGGCGTTGCCGGCGATCCAGCCGATCCTCCAGCCCGTCATGTTCCAGCCCTTGGAGAGCGAGAAGATCTCGGCGCCGACGTCCTTCGCGCCGGGTGTGGCGAGAAAGCTCGGCGGCCGGTAGCCGTCGAAGGCGACCTCCGTGTACGAGGCGTCGTGGATCGCGATCAGGTCGTGCTCGCGGGCGAACGCGACGGCGCGCTCGAAGAACCCCTCCGCGACCACCGCCCCGGTCGGGTTGTTCGGGTAGTTGAAGAAGAGCAGGTTCGCCCTCGCGACGACATCCTCCGGGATCGACGCGAGGTCGGGCATGAACGCGTTCTCCTCGGCGAGCGGAAGGTAGTGCACCTCCGCGCCGGCAAACACTGGGCCGGACGTGTACGGCGGGTAGCCCGGGTCCGGCGAGAGGCAGACGTCGCCGGGGTCGAGGCAGGCGAGCGCGACGTGGGCGACGCCCTCCTTCCCCCCGAGCACGGGGATGACCTCGGTCTCCGGGTCGATCTCGACGCCGAAGCGGTCGCCGTAGAAGCCCGCCACCGCCCCGCGGAAGGCGCCGATGCCCCGGTTGGACGGGTACTGGTGCGTCTCGGGCGAAGCCGCGGCCCGCTGGAGCGCCTCGATCACCGCCGGAGGCGTCGGCAGGTCGGGATCGCCGATGCCCAGCGAGATCACGTCAGTGCCCTCGGCGCGCATCGCGGCGACCTTCCGCTCGATCTCGGCGAAGAGGTACGGCGGCACCTGGTCGAGGCGCGACGCGAACCTCATCCGCGCACGTCCTCGAGGAGCTCGGGCGAGACCTCGCCCACGCAGATCTCCTGCGCCGCGCCGGTCAGGCGCGCGTTGAAGCCCGAATCGAGCTCGACCTGCATGTCGCCGCCGGCCAGGTGGATGGTGACCGGGCTCTCGCACCAGCCGTTGGCGACGGAGGCGCCCGCGACGGCGACCGCGCTCGTCCCGGACGACAGCGTCTCCCCTGCGCCCCGCTCCCAGACGCCGACCGTCGCCTCGCGGTCCGAGTCGACGTGGACGAGCTGGACGTTGGTGCGCTCCGGGAAGCGCGGGTGGTTCTCCACGAGGGGGCCGAGGCGCAGGAGCTCCGCGCGATCGGGGTCGCGGCGGATGACCGCGTGCGGGTTGCCGACGGATACAGGGGTGAACTCCACCTCGGAGCCGTTCACCGCCAGGAGCTCGGGAGCCCCGACCTCGACGAGCCCCATCTCGGTCTCGACCTCGAGCCCGTCGCGCATCCGCGCCACGACCTCGCGCGGGCCCACGGCGACGACGACCTCGGACGCGCCGCTGCGCCGGGCGAGCCACCGCGCGGCGATCCGCGTGCCGTTCCCGGAGAGCTCCGCCGTCGAGCCGTCGGGGTTCCAGATCACGATCTCGGCCCGCGGGCCCTCGGCGGAGAGCACCTCGAGGATGCCGTCGGAGCCGATGCCCAGGTGGTAGTCGCAGAGCCGCCGGACGAGCGCCGGCTCGAGCGGGTGGCCGACATCAGCCCGCTCGACGAGCAGGTAGTCGTTGGCGAGCCCGTGCCACTTCGAGAATCTCATCGGCGACCGCGTCCGGAGGACGATCGGCGCGAACGCTAACAACGCCGGGGATGCGGCGGAGCCACTTGCGCTGGTACGCCGCGTACTGCCGCGTGCGGCGGGCGACGGCCTCGATTGCCTCGTCGAGCGGAAGCGTGCCGAACTCCTCGAGCCCCATGACCTTGCGCGCCGTGGTCGAGAGCGGGCCGGCGAGCGCCCCGCGCGCCTCGTCAGCGGCGCCGCGCTCTGCCATCGCGCGCGTGCGTTCGTCGATCCGCGCGGCGAGCGTCTCGCTCGGCACGTCGAGGCCGACGATCAGCGTCGGGTGCCGTGTGTCTTCCGTCCAGAGCCGGCTGTCCGGCGGACGGAGCGACACGCCGGCTTCCGCCAGCTCGAGGGCGCGGACGACGCGGCGGCGGTCGTTCGGGTGCACGGCCGCGGCGGCCGCGGGATCCACGGCAGCAAGCGTGCGGTGCGCGGCCTCCGCCCCTTCCTCGTCGTAGAGCGCCGCCCACCGCTCGCGCGCGCCGGGTGGCGGCGCCGGGGGCACGTCCAGCTCGGCGAGCGCCGCGCGGAGGTAGAGCCCCGTGCCGCCGGCGACGATCGGGAGCCGTCCCGCGGTGAGGATCTCCTCGACCGCCGCGTGCGCGAGCTCGGCGTACTCGGCCACGGAGCCCTCGTGGTCGAGCGGCCAGATCGCGACCAGCCGCGTGGGCCGGTCGGGCTGGTTGGTCACGATCGGAAGGCCTCTATACACCTGCATCGCGTCGGCGGAGACGATCTCGGCCGGCGTGCGGTCGGCGATCGCCTCGGCGACGGCGCTCTTCCCGGAGGCCGTCGGGCCGAAGATCGCCAAGACGAAACCGTCCTTGTCCGCCATGCCCTAAACGGCCAGGAGGCCCTGGGGGACCCCCATTTCGAGCCTATTGCTCACGGGCGCACGCGTGGTTCGCGCATTGCGACGGAAGTGTGACGGCTACGCCGCGGCGAGGGCGCTCTCGGTCCCCCGCAGCGTCGTCGACGTGGCCCCCTCGATCCGCACGGGGACGAGCTCGCCCGCCGCTGCGGTGCCCGCGAAGTTGACGGTCGTGTTCCGGCGGGTGCGGCCGCGGAGGATGCCGGGGTCCGTGCGGCTCGGGCCCTCGACGAGGACCTCCTCCACCCCGCCGACGCGCTCCTCGTTCCGCTCGCGCGCGATGCGCTGGACGACGTCGATGAGCCGCTCGATGCGCTCGCGCTTGACCTCGTCCGGCACCTGGTCGGGCATCGTCGCGGCCTCCGTCCCGCGGCGCGGGCTGAAGACGAAGGTGAACGCGCCGTCGTAGCGCACCTCCTCGACGACCTCGAGGGTCTCGCGGAAGTCGTCCTCCGTCTCGCCGGGGAACCCGACGATGATGTCCGTCGTGAGCGCGAGGTCGGGCACGGTCGCCCGCATGCGATCGACGAGCTGGAGGTAGCGCTCGCGTCCGTACGTGCGCCGCATCCGCTTCAGCACGCGGGTCGAGCCGGACTGGAGCGGCAGGTGCGTGTGCTCGCAGACCGCGGCGCAGTCGGCCATGGCGCGGATGACGGGCTCGCGGAAGTCCTTCGGGTGCGGGCTCGTGAAGCGGATCCGCTCGATGCCCGGCACGGCGTCCACGGCACGCAGGAGCTCGCCGAACTCCGTCTTGACGTCGGGCACGAGGTCGCGGCCCCAGGAATTCACGTTCTGGCCCAGGAGCGTCACCTCGCGCACCCCGTCGGCCGCCAGGCGCGTGACTTCGGCGACGATGTCGCCGGGCCTGCGGCTCTGCTCGCGGCCGCGGACGGCCGGGACGATGCAGTACGAGCAGACGGAGTTGCAGCCCATGGAGATCTGCACCCACGCCTGGAACTGCCGCTCGCGGTGCGCGGGCAGGTCGCCGGCGAACTGGCGCCATTCCGCGAAGCGCCCGCGCGGGACGCCCATGCCGCCGGCGCCGAGCCAGTCGGCCAGGTGCGGGATCGAGCCGGGGCCGAAGGCGACGTCCACGTCGGGATAGAGCTCGAAGATTCGCTCCCGCTGCGCCTCCGCGTAGCACCCGCCGACGGCGATCACGCGCTCCGGGTCCGCCCGCTTCAACGCTGCGGCCTGCGCGAGATGCGCGGCGAACCGCTGATCGGGCTTCTCGCGCACCGTGCACGTGTTGAAGACGATGACGTCGGCCTCTTCTGCGGAGAGCGCCTCGCCGAGGCCGAGCGACTCGAGCATGCCTTTGATGCGCTCCGAGTCGTGGGCGTTCATCTGGCACCCGAATGTGGTGACGTGGTAGCGCCGCACGGCTCCAACTGTACCGGGGTCGTAAATGGTCTTGTTCAGCGCGGACACGGGGTTTACGATCGCCCAGTCCGCTTCAACCCTGGGGGTTTTTCCGATGGCTACGAGTCGCACCGCGCCGAGAAGGCGTTTCCTTCCGGCCTTCCTGACGATCGCCCTGATCGTCCCGCTCGCCTTCTCACTCGGGAGCGCGCGAGCAGCACCGACAGAGCTGTTCTTCTCCGAGTACATCGAAGGTACGAGCAACAACAAGGCGCTGGAGATCTTCAACGGCACCGGCGCGCCCATCGACCTTGCGGCGAACGGCTACTCCATCCAGATGTTCTTCAACGGAAATCCGGCCGCGGGCCTCACGATCGGCCTCACCGGGACCGTCGCGGCCGGCGACGTCTATGTTGTCGCGCAAAGCGCGGCGAGCCCGACGATCCTCGCCCAGGCCGACCAGACGAACGGCTCGGGCTGGTTCAACGGCGACGACGCGGTCGTGCTCCTCAAGGGCGCGACCGTGATCGATTCGATCGGTCAGCGCGGGGTCGATCCGGGGACGGAATGGGGCACCGGCCTCACGAGCACGGCGGACAACACGCTCCGCCGCAAGGCCGCGATCGAGGCGGGCGACCCGGATCCGAACGACGCGTTCGACCCCGCCGTGCAGTGGGACGGCTTCGCGACCGACGACTTCACCGGCCTCGGCGCCCATTTCGTCTCCACCGACGCCGCGCCGCAGGTCTCGTCGACGACTCCTTCCGCCGGGGCGACCGGCGTCGCGGTCGACGCGGACGTCACCGTCACCTTCAGCGAGCCCGTGACGGTGAGCGGCTCGTGGTTCTCGATCTCGTGCACGACGAGCGGCGCCCACACGGCCGCAGCGAGCGGCGGGCCTGTGATCTTCACGCTGAACCCGACCGCGGACTTCGTCCAGGACGAGACGTGCACCGTCACGGTCGTCGGCGCGCAGGTCTCCGACAACGACGCCGACGACCCGCCGGACACCATGACCGGCAACGTGGCCTGGTCGTTCACGACCGTCGGGCCGCCGGCGCGGATCCACGACATCCAGGGCGCCGCCCATCGATCGCCGCTCGAGGGCCATGCGGTCTCGAGCGTGCCGGGCATCGTCACGGCGAAGGTCTCGAACGGGTTCTTCTTCGAGGATCCGAATGCCGACAGCAGCTCGGCCACGTCCGAGGGGCTCTTCGTCTTCGGGACGGAAGCCGCGGAGGCCGTCGCCGTCGGGGACGCGGTCGAGGTCGCGGGGTTCGTGACGGAGTTCCGTCCAGGCGGCGCGACCGGCAACAACCTCGCGCAGACCGAGCTCACCTCGCCCGAGGTAGACGTGCTCTCGAGCGGGAACTCCCTCCCCGGGCCCGGGCTAATCGGCAAGGGCGGTCGCATTCCGCCCGACGAGATCATCGACAACGACTCGACGGGCGACGCCGAAGTGAGCGGCGTCTTCGACCCGGCACAGGACGGGCTCGACTTCTACGAGAGCTTCGAGAGCATGCGCGTCCGCGTCAACAAGGCCTGGGTCGTCGGCCCGACGAACGATTTCGGCGAGATCCCCATCGTGGGCGACACCGCCGATCGCGCCGGGATCATGACGAACCGCGGCGGAGTGGTCGTCCGCTCGAACGACTTCAACCCGGAGCGGATCCACCTCGACGACCGCCTGATGCCCGTGCCCGCCCTGAACGTGGGCGACCGCTTCGCGACGCCGGTCGTCGGCATCCTCGACTACAGCTTCGGCAACTTCAAGCTCGACGTCTCGGAGCCGTTCACCACGATCTCCGAAGGCCTCGAGCGGGAGGTCGCGAGGGACACGGGCGCCGACGAGCTCTCCGTGGCGACCTTCAACGTCGAGAACCTCGACCCCGGTGACCCCGATTCGAAGTTCGCCGAGCTCGCCGGGCTCATCGTCCACAACCTCAAGTCGCCCGACATCGTCGCGCTCGAGGAGATCCAGGACAACAACGGGCCGACCAACGACGGGACGACGGCCGCCGACCAGACCCTGGCCGAGCTGATCGCGGCGATCTCCGCTGCAGGCGGGCCGGCCTACGACTACCGGCAGATCAACCCGGTGAACAACGCCGACGGAGGCGAGCCGGGCGGCAACATCCGCGTCGGCTTCATCTTCCGCACCGACCGAGGCCTGTCGTTCGTCGACCGGCCGGGCGGAACCTCGACCGCCGCCACGGGCGTCGTCGCCGGCTCCGACGGCCCGCAGCTGACGTTCAGCCCGGGCCGGGTCGACCCGACCAACCCCGCATTCGCCAACAGCCGCAAGCCGCTGGCCGGCGAGTTCACCTGGCGGGGAGAGACGATCTTCGCGATCGCCAACCACTTCAACTCGAAGGGCGGCGACGACCCGCTGTTCGGTCGGTTCCAGCCGCCGAACCGCGTCACGGAGACTCAGCGGCACCAGCAGGCGCAGGTCGTGAACAGCTTCGTCGACAGCATCCTCGCGCTCGACGGCAACGCGAAGGTGATCGTGCTCGGCGACCTGAACGACTTCGAGTTCTCGCAGACGCTCGCGATCCTCGAGGGCGGCGTTCTCGACAACCTCGTCCTGTCGCTCCGGCGACCGGAGCGCTACACCTACGTGTTCGAGGGCAACTCGCAGGTGCTCGACCACATCCTCGCGAGCCGCAAGCTCTATCGGACGCTCACGGAGTACGACGTGGTACACGCGAACGCCGAGTTCGCCGACCAGGCGAGCGACCACGACCCGCAGGTCGCGCGCTTCAACCTGGGAGGCTGAGGAAGCGGCGGGAGCCGCGCCGTCGAGCTACTTCGCGAACTCGACGGCGCGGCTCTCGCGAATCACCGTGACCTTGATCTGGCCGGGATACTCGAGCTGCTCCTCGATCTCCCGCGCGATCTCGTGTGAGAGGAGGACGGCGGTGCCGTCGTCGATCTCGGTCGGCTTCACGATCACGCGCACCTCGCGGCCGGCCTGCAGCGCGTAGACGCGCTCCACGCCCTTCTTGTCGGAGGCGATCTTCTCGAGCGTCTCGAGGCGCTTGATGTAGTGCTCGAGGCTCTCACCGCGCGCGCCGGGCCGTGAAGCCGAGATCGCGTCCGCCGCGATCACGAGGACGGCCTCGACCGTCTGCGGCTGCACCTCGTAGTGGTGCGCCTCGATGGCGTGCACGACGTGCTGCGACTCGTCGTAGCGCTTCGCCAGCTGGGCGGAGATGGCGGCGTGCGAACCCTCGACCTCGTGCGTCATCGCCTTCCCGATGTCGTGGAGGAGCGCGGCGCGCTTGGCCGTCTTGACGCTGGCTCCCAGCTCCGACGCCATGATCCCGGCGAGGTGCGAGCACTCGAGCGAGTGCCTGAGGATGTTCTGGCCGTAGCTCGTCCGGTAGCGCAGCCGCCCGAGCACCTTGACCAGCTCCTCGTGCATCTTCCCGCAGTTCGCCTCGAAGACGGCCTGCTCGCCCGCCTGGCGGATGTGGTCCTCGATCTCCGCCTTCGAGCGGTAGTACATCTCCTCGATCCGCGACGGATGGATGCGGCCGTCCTCGACGAGCTTGGCGAGCGTCAGCTTCGCCACCTCGCGGCGGACGCCGTCGAACGACGAGAGCACGACGGCCTGCGGCGTGTCGTCGATGATGAAGTCCACCCCGGTCAGGTTCTCGAGGGCGCGGATGTTGCGCCCCTCGCGGCCGATGATCCGCCCCTTCATGTCGTCGGAGGGCAGCTCGACGAGTGAGACCGTGGTCTCGGCCGCATGGCTGGCGGCGACGCGCTGGAGCGCGTCCGCGACGAGGTTGCGGGCGCGCCGCTTCGCGTCCGTGCGCGCCTCTTCCTCCATCTGGCGGACCATCCGCCCCAGGTCGTGGCGCACGAGCTCCTCGGTTCGCTCGAGGACTTCGCGCTTCGCCTCGTCGACGGTGAGACCGGAGATGCGCTCGAGCTCGTGCAGCTGCTCCTCCTTCGCGACCTTCGACTCCTCCTGGAGCTGCTTCAGGTGCGTTTCCCGGTCGAGGAGGCCCTGCTCCCGGCGCTCGAGCTCGGTGAGCCTTTGGTCGATGCCCCCCTCCTTCGCCGCCACGCGCTCCTCGATCTTGATGATCTCCGCACGCCGGTCCTTGAGCTCCTGCTCGAGTTCGGCGCGGAGCTTCAGCGCGTGCTCCCGCGCCTCCACCTCGGCCTCGCGGCGGATTGCGGTTGCCGCCCGCTCGGCGTCCGCGTCGAGGCGATTGCGCTCTGCCTCTGCGTCAGCCGAGCGGCGTGAGACCAGGAGGCGGGCGCCCACGAAGGCGCCTGCGAGCACGCCGAGTGCGATCCCGACGATCAGGAGTCCGATGGAAGTTCCCATTGCTCGCTCCTACGGTCAAGCCCGTAGGAACGGCGATTTCGGTGAATCGGCGGCCCGCAGGCGCGCCTCGTCAGCGGACTAGGACTCCGCTCGAGGTCTCCCTCCCACCTGGGTTCTGCGTGCCGTTGTATCGCTCGTAGGTCTGGTTCTCATCGTTCCGATTCGGCCAAAGAGCCGTTCCGTGTGCAGGCAATTTATGCGTGAAGTGACCGTATGGTAACCGCTGTCAGCGAGCGTCGTCCAGCAGGCCGAGGACGTCCTCGACGGTCTCCGGCGCGAATCCACGCCGACCGAGCAGGCGCCAGGCCGCAAGCCGGTCGGGCTCGTGCGCGACGAGGGCGGCGGCACGCTCGCGCTCCGTCGGCAGTTCTCCGATTGCCTGGGTCACGGCTCCGGAGGGAAGCCCTTCCTGTTCCAGCCGCGCCGCGATGGCGGCGTCGCCCCATCCCCGGTCGGCGATGCTCCGCGCACGCGCTCGCGCGAGGCGCTCGTCGTCGACGACGCCGGCGGAAGCGAGCGTCTCCACGGCGGCCTCGGCCTCCGGGGAGGCGATGCCGCGCGCGTCGAGGCGCTGTCGCAGGCGCCGGCTGGAGACGTCGCGGCGGGACACGGTCCGCACGGCCGCCTCGAGCGCCTCGGAGCGGCGCAGCGCACGGCGCAGGTCGCGGAGGAGCGGTCGCTCGAGCTCGATCCCTGCGCGCAGCCCGCAGCTGACGACGACGTCGTCGGGGACGATGCGCCACGGCCTGCCGTCGACCTCGAGCGCGACCCGGCCGGGCCGGCTGCGCCGGACGGCGGTGAGGGTCGGTGCCGGGCCCTGCCCGTGCATGGTCCTTACCCGGACGCGGCGGCTGCTGCGGCCTTGGCCGTCTCGCGTGCCTCGGCTGCGTCGGCCTTCGCTTCGGCGCTGACCGGGAGCAGGCGCGAGGAGACGACCGCGTCCGGCCCGAGCTCGGCCTGCACGGCGCGGAGGATCCCGTCGGTGACGTCGGGATGCTCACGCAGGAACGCGGTAGCGTTCTGGCGGCCCTGGCCGAGACGCTCGTCGCCGAAGCTGAAGTACGAGCCCGACTTCTGGACGATCTTCCGTTCGAGGCCGACGTCGACGACGCTGCCCTCCCAGGAGATGCCCTCGCCGTAGATGACGTCGAACTCCGCCTGCTTGAACGGCGGCGCCACCTTGTTCTTCACGACCTTGACGCGGACGCGGTTCCCGATCGCCTCGACACCCTCCTTGAGGGTCTCGATCCGGCGCATGTCGAGACGCACGGACGAATAGAACTTGAGCGCGCGGCCGCCCGGAGTCGTTTCCGGGCTGCCGAACATGACGCCGATCTTCTCGCGGAGCTGGTTGGTGAAAAGGGCGACCGTCCCCGTGCGGTTGAGCGTCCCCGCCAGCTTGCGCAGCGCCTGGCTCATGAGGCGCGCCTGCAGGCCGACGTGACTGTCCCCCATCTCCCCCTCGATCTCAGCCCGGGGCGTGAGGGCGGCGACCGAGTCGATCGCGACGACGTCGAGCGCGCCGCTGCGAATCAGGAGCTCGGCGATCTCGAGCGCCTGCTCGCCGTTGTCCGGCTGCGAGACGAGCAGGTCGTCGATGTTCACGCCGATTCGCCTGGCGTAGGCCGGGTCCATCGCGTGCTCGGCGTCGATGAAGGCGCAGATCCCGCCCCGCCGCTGGGCCTCCGCGATGACGTGGTAGACGAGCGTGGTCTTGCCCGAGGACTCCGGGCCGAAGACCTCGACCACGCGTCCGCGCGGTAGGCCGCCGATACCGAGGGCGACGTCCAGCGAGAGCGCGCCCGTGGAGATGGACGGGATGGAGACCTGCGCCTGGTCGTTCATCTTCATGACCGAGCCCTTTCCATAGGCTCGCTCGATCTGGCTCAGCGCGGCGTCGAGCGCCTGTTCGCGATTGGAGTCGGTCAAGGGTCTCAGCCTCCCAGCGGAATCGATTCGACGACTTCGTACTGCGCGCCGGTGGGCCGCAGTACCGACATCATGAGCGCCGCCTCGGACGGACTGAACGAGCCCAGGTCGGGCGGCTCGGGCCGGAGCCGCGGCGGCTTTCGGAAGCGCAGAACGGTCACGTGCGGAAGCCACGCGCGTCGCTCGCGCTCGTAGACGCCAAGGCGCTCGAGGTCCTCCCCCACGCCGTCGGCGAGCATGGTCGCCCGGCCCTCGGCGTCCTCGAGGCGGACCATCCCGACGCTCCTGGTCTCGTGGTAGTCCCTGGTCGTGAGCAGCGGCCTCGTGGCCGTCCGTGCCCGCTCGCGCAGGACCTCGACGATCCCTTCGACGTCTTCCTTCGGTCGCGACCCGAGGAAGGCGAGCGTGATGTGCAGATTGCCCGGACGGACGATCCGGGCGTCCTGGGCGGCGGCGAGCTCGGCGTGCTGCCACGCGGACAGCCGATCAACGGTCTCGTCGGGGAGCCGCAGGGCGACGAAGAGGCGGATGCGCTCATGGCCCTCCACGCTACGCGGAGGAAGCGCGCGTGTCTGTCACGGGCTGTGACAGGAGCTGCCGCAGAACGTGCAGAGCCAGCGTCGTCGCACGCGCGCGCACCGCCTCGCGATCGCCCGGCAGCACCACGCGGCGCCTGGCGCTCCCCGAGGGGGCCTCCGCGTGCAGGTAGACGAGCCCTACCGGCTTCTCGTCGCTTCCCCCGCCCGGGCCGGCCACGCCCGTCACGGCCAAGGCGATGTCGGCTCCGAGCGCTCTCCGAGCGCCCTCGCCCATCGCGGCGGCGGTCTCCTCGGACACGGCGCCGTGCTGCTCGAGCACCTCGGCCGGAACGCCCAGAGTCTCCATCTTCACGTCGTTCGAGTACGAGACGACGCTCCCGACGAACACGTCGCTCGACCCCGGCACCTCCGTCAGCCGCGCGGCCACGAGCCCGCCCGGTGCAGGACTCCGCCGTCGCGAGCGTGAGGCCGAGCTCCCGGCAGCGGTCGAGGACGAGCGCCGCGACCGGCCGCTCGTCGGAGGCGAACACGTCGGCGGCGAACCGCTCCTCGAGCACGCGCTCGAGGCTCGCCGCCCGCCCGTCCTCTCCCGCGCGGGAGAACATGTCGACGCGGATCTCGAGATCGTGGGCGCAGATCGTGACCTCGAGCCCGTCGCCCTCGCCGCCCACCTCCTCGAGAGCGCGCGCGACCGCGGACTCGCTCGGCCCGAAGAACCTGAGGACGCGGTGCCCGGGCACCTCGACACCGTCCAGCAGGCGTCGCATCGGCGCAGACTCGAGCGCCCGCGGCCAGAGCCCGCGCAGCTCGCTGGGCGGCCCGGGAAGGGCGACCGCCACGCGCCCGTCGTGCTCCAGGAGGACGGCCGGCGCCGTGCCGGCGAGGCCGAGGACGGTCGAGCCCACCGGAATGGACGCCTGCTTGCGCACGCCGGGGACGAAGTCGGCATACGGCCGACCGATGCGCTCGGCGACGCCGCGGGCGACGGCCTCGATCTCGAGGGCGAGCTCCTCGTCTACGACCAGCTCGCGGCCGGCGACGCGGGCGATCGTCTCCACCGTGCGGTCGTCGTGCGTCGGCCCGAGACCGCCGGAGAAGACCGCGACGTCGGCCCGCATGGCCTCGCGAACGGCCTCCTCGAGCTCCCCCGGGTCGTCGCCGACGACGAGCATCCGCGCGGGCGCGAGCCCGAGCCGCGTCAGCTCGCGCGCGAGGAAGGCTCCGTTGGCGTCGGCCTTGTCTCCCCGCACGAGCTCGCTGCCCGTGAGGACGACGACCGCTCGAGGCATCGCTAGCGGGCGGTCGAGATGGTGCGGACGCCCTGCGCCGCCGTGACGACCACGACCGCCGACTGCGTCGGCCAGTTCTGCACGCGGCGGCCGTTCAGCTTGGCGTTCAGGTTGCCCGGCGCGCCGAGCTCGAGCCACAGGCGCTTGTACTTGACGAACCGCTGGGTCTGGCCCGGCTCGACGGTGCCCTCGAAGAGGAGCTTGCCGTTCACGCCCCCGGCGCGCACCTGCATCCAGCAATCGCCGCGCACGGCAGTGAGGACGAGCTTCGCGCGCCGCACCGGGCGCGCCTGCTCGGCGGCCGGACCGGCGTTGGTCTCCGTCGGCCCCTGCTCGGTCGTCGTCTGCCCCGTCGTCGCCGGAACGATCGGCGGCTCGTTCTCCGGGTCGGCGCCGGCCTCCCTGAGGCCGACGAGCACCAGGACCGTGACCGCCACGATCCCCGCCAGTGCGATGACGATGAAGTTCGACTCCACGGGCCGGCTGCGCCGCTTCGGTGTGGTCGACTGGGCGACCGGGGTCTCCTCGGCGGTCGTGAAGCGCGAGTTGTACTCGTCGAGGTAGAGCTGTCCCTCGAGGCCCAAATAGTCCGCGTACGTGCGCAGGAAGCCCTTGACGTACGTCTCTCCGGGGAGCACGTCGAACTGCTCCTCTTCGAGGGCTCTGAGGTACTTCCCGCGGATCTTCGTTTCGGCCTCGATCCGGGGGATCTCGAGACCCTGCCGCAAACGAGCCTCGCGGAGGCTGTTGCCGATCTCGAACACGAGCCAGGATTGTAGCTGGGTCCCCCCTGTCCTTCCTGGCTATTCCAGGACGAGCACAAGCACCGCGAAGACTGCGAGCGCAAGGGCCGCCGTCAAAGCCAGGAGCAGTGCCACCGTGGCGAGGAGCCGGGCGATGGCGACGAAGGCCTTGCTTCCACTCCTTCCCAGCGTCCGGCGGTGCTCGTCACGCGCGCCACGACCGAAGAAGACGGCCACCACGCCGAAGATGAGCGCCACGGGGACGGCGACGACGGCGTCCACGAGCCTGACCTCGTCGTAGCGCTGGGAGAGATACGCGGCGCCCCCGAGCGCGGCGAGTGACAGCAACGCCGTGACGACGGCCCAGATGGCCTTCCTGTTCGTCACGGCCTCTCTACTGCTTGACGTATGGACGGCCAGCGGCTGCAGGCCCGCGCGAGCGTCCGATGACGCCGACGAGGGCGACGAGCGTCAGCACGTACGGCAGCGTCGAGAGGAGGTTCGCGGAGGCAAGGTCGGTGGGCAGGAGCGGAGAGCCCTGCAGGCGCAGGGCGAGCGCGCTCGAGAAGCCGAACAGGAGGCAGGCGCCGTACGCGCCGAACGGGCGCCAGTTGCCGAAGATGACGGCTGCCAGGGCGATGTACCCGCGGCCGGCCGTCATGTTCTCGTTGAACGCGTTCCCGAAGCCGAACGAGAGGTAGGCGCCGCCGAGCCCGGCGAGGACGCCCGAGAGGATCACGGCCGCATAGCGGATCTTGAAGACCGAGATGCCGACGGTGTCGGCCGCCTTCGGGTGCTCGCCGACGGAGCGGATCCGCAGGCCCAGCGGCGTCTTGAAGAGGACGACGAACGACCCGATGACGACCAGGAAACTGATCCAGATCATCAGGTTGAGGTCGCCGAAGATGTCTCCGATGAACGGGATGTCCTCGATGAACGCCAGGTGCACGTTGGGAATGCGCTCCTCGAGGTTCGGCGTCCCGCGACGTCCCGTACATGGAGCGGAACAGGTAGCCGGTCAGCCCGAGCGCGAGGAAGTTGATGGCGAAGCCGCTGATGATCTGGTCGGCCATCAGGTGGATGGAGAAGAACGCGTGGATGGTGGCCAGGACACCGCCGGCGGCCATGGCGCCGAGGACGCCGATCACCCAGCTCCCCGTCTCTGCGCAGACGACGATCCCGAAGAACGCGCCCGCGAGCATCATCCCTTCGAGCCCGATGTTCACGACCCCGGAGCGCTCGCAGAAGATGCCGCCCATCGCAGCAAGCGCAAGCGGCGTGGCGAAGCGGAGCGTCGCGGCCACGAGGCCGATGCTGAAGACCGACTCGAGCTCCGTCGCCGCCTCGTTCTGGAACCAGATCGCGCAGGCAATCGCGATGAGCGCGACGCCGACCGCCCACCAGCCGAGCTTCCTCTCGCCCCGCGTGAGCGCCCAGAGGCCGAGCGCGGCGCCGAGAACGGCCACGGCCGCCGGGACGACGAGGTTGCGGAGCGTGAAGGGCGGGATCGAGAGCCACAGCGCGAGGACGCCGAGGCAGATCCCGGTGATCGCGAGCGAGCGCGGCTCGCCCAGCCGCCGGAGGCGGTCCTGGAGCGTCGGCTCGGTGTGCTCGACGGTGCTCATGCTCCGGTTGGCTCGATTCGTTTCGGCGCTCTGAAGCCGACCTTCCGTCTCGCCCGCCAGAGGTAGACGATCAGGAACTCGGCGCCGACGAAGGCGATGATCAGGGCCTGGATCATGGTCGCGAGGTTCGTCGCGAGCTCGGGGTTGAAGACCTCGGGATCGAGCTGGCGCGGCGAGGTGCCCACGATCAGGGACGCAAACAGGAGCGCGGAGAAGAGGATGCCGATCGCCTTGTTGCGCCCGAGGAGCGCGACGGCGATGCCCGTGAAGCCGTAGAAGTTCACGTCGAACTCCGTGCTCGTCAGCCGGTACTTCCACCCGAGCAGGTCGATCGCCCCTGCGAGCGCCGCGAAGCAGCCGGAGATGGCGAGCGCCAGGAAGTAGCTGCGCTTGACGGAGATCCCGCCGTACGCGGCCGCGTCGGGGTTGAAGCCGACCGCGCGTACCTCGTAGCCGAGCGTCGTGCGGTTGAGCAGCAGGTGGTAGACGATCAGGGCGAAGAGCGCGATGAAGATGCCCGCGTGCAGCGGCTGCAGCCGCCCCCAGATCTCCGGGAGCTGCGCGGAGGCGAGGACGTCGTCGGAGCGCGGCAGGCTCGGGTCCGCTCCCTGGAGGAAGCCGTCCGGCGCTTCTAACAACCACTTCCCCACCCAGATCGCGATCCAGTTGAGCATGATCGTCGTGATCACCTCGTGCGCGCCCGTCGTCGCCTTGAGGATTCCCGGCGATGCCTCCCCACACCGCGCCCGCGAGGAGCGCGGCGAAGATCGCGATGATGATGTGCAGCACGCGCGGCGTGCCGTCGAGGTGCGTGCCGACGTAGATCGCGGTCAGCAGGCCGACCCAGTACTGGCCCTGGCCGCCGATGTTGAACATCCCGCAGCGGAACGCGAACGCGACCGCGAGGGCGGTCAGGATCGAGCGGCGTCATGATCAGGAGCGTCTGCTGGAGGTCGCGCGCCTCCTCGGCCGTGTCGCCGATCCCCGGGATGAACCACATCAGCCCGGTGCCCTGGAAGATGGCCTTGATAGGCCTGGAACGGCGCGGTGACGCTCTTCTCGGTGATGGCGACGACCAGGCCGCCGATCAGGAAGGCGAGGAATGCCGCCGCGACCGGGACGAGGGCGCCCCCGGCGCGGTCATAGAACGACTGCAGCCCGGTGACCGAGCCCTCGGGCGGCTCAGCCGGTGCAGGCGGCGGTGGCTGCGCCGCAGGCGGTTCCGTCACGCGACTGCCTCCTGCCCCTTGCGCCCTCCGGTCATGGCGATGCCGAGCTCCTCCTCGGAGACGTCGGGCGTGTACTCGCCGACGACGCGTCCTTCGTAGAGGACGAGGATCCGGTCGGAGAGCGAGAGGATCTCGTCCAGCTCGAAGGAGACGAGGAGGATCGCGCGCCCTTCGTCGCGCTCCGCGACGAGGCGCCGGTGGACGAACTCGATCGCGCCCACGTCGAGCCCGCGGGTGGGCTGCGCAGCGACGAGGATGCGCGGGTCGCGCGAGACCTCTCGCGCGATGACGACCTTCTGCTGGTTGCCGCCCGAGAGCGAGGCCGCGGGTGTCAGGGGGCCGCCGCCGCGAACGTCGAACTCCTTGAGGAGCTTGCGTGCGCGCGCGATGAGGCGCTTCGGGAAGAGCCAGCCCCACTTCGAGTCCGGCTCCTCGGCGTAGTCCTTGAGGGCGATGTTCTCGGCGAGCGTGAAGTCGAGGACGAGGCCGCGCCTGTGGCGGTCCTCGGGAATGTGGCCGACGCCGGCGTCCATGCAGTCGCGCGCGTTCTCGTCGGTCAGGTCCTTGCCTCCCGCCGCGACGCGGCCGCTCTCGGCCTTGCGCAGGCCGGTGATGGCCTCGACCAGCTCGCTCTGGCCGTTGCCGTCCACGCCCGCGATCCCGACGATCTCGCCGGCGCGAACCGTCGAGCGAGACGCCGCGCACCGCCTCGAGGCCGCGCTCGTCGAGGACGCGCAGGTCCTCGATCTCGAGCAGCGGGTCTCCGGGCGTCGCCGGCGTCTTGTCGACGCGCAGGAGCACCTCGCGGCCGACCATCAGGCTGCGCCAGGCCCTCCTCGGTCGCGCCCTCGCGAGGAACGGTCTCGATCGTCTTGCCGCGGCGGAGGACGGTGATCCGGTCGGCGATGGCGAGCACCTCGCCGAGCTTGTGGGTGATGAAGATGATCGACTTTCCCTCCGCCTGCAGCGAGCGGATGATCTCGAAGAGCTCCTCCGCCTCCTGCGGCGTAAGGACGGCGGTCGGCTCGTCGAGGATGAGGATCTCGGCGCCGCGGTAGAGCGCCTTCAGGATCTCGACGCGCTGCTGCATCCCCACCGAGATCGACTCGATCCGCGCGTTCGGGCCGGACGGCGAGCCCGAAGCGCTCGCGAGATCTCGCGCACGCGCTTCTCCGCGGCGTCGATGTCGAGAAACGGGCCCTTCCGCGGCTCGACGGCGAGCACGATGTTCTCGGCCACCGTCATCACCGGGATGAGCATGAAGTGCTGGTGCACCATCCCGATCCCGTGCTCGATCGCCGCGTTCGGCGAGTCGATGCGGACGGGCTCCCCGCGCAGCCTGATCTCGCCCTCGTCCGGGTGGTAGAGCCCGTAGAGGATGTTCATGAGGGTCGACTTGCCCGCGCCGTTCTCCCCCAGGAGCGCGTGCACCTCGCCCTTGGCCAGCTCGAAGTCGACGTGATCGTTGGCGACGATCCCTGGGAACCGCTTGGTGATGCCCCTGAGTTCGAGAAGAGGAGATTCAGTCATCCGACGACAGCGAGGGGCGGGCCCGCGCCCGCCCCTCGTCGGTTTCTGTTACTCCAGTGCGTCGGGGATCTCGATCTCCCCGCTGACGATCCCGTCGACCTGCGCGAGTGTCTCGTCGATCGCCTCCTGAGGCGCGTTCGGCGAGAACTCACCAAGCCCGACACCCTCCTCGGCCAGGCCGAAGAGCGTGACGCCGCCGCCGGTGAAGGAGCCGTCGGCAACTGCCTGAGATCGTCTCGAACACGGCCTCGTCGACGCGCTTGACCGCGCTCGTGAGCACGTGCTCGCCCAGGAACGCCTGGTCCGCGTCGACGCCGATGCCCCAGACGCCCTCCTGCTGAGCCGCGTCGAGCGCGCCGAGCCCGCAGCCGCCCGCCACCTGGAAGACGAGGTCGGAGCCCTCGGCGATCTGGTCGAGTGCGACCTCCTTGCACTTCGCCTGGTCGACGAAGTCCTGCGGAGTAGGCGTTGAGCGTCGTGATGTCGGGGTTCGACGCCATGGCGCCGGCCTGGAAGCCGGCGATGAACCTGTCGACGGGCGGGATCTTGATGCCCGCCGACGCTCGAGACGGTGTTCGACTCCGTCACGAGCCCTGCGAGGTACCCGACGAGGTAACCGGCCTCCTGCTCCTTGAAGACGAGCCCCTGGAGGTTCGGCAGCTCGCAGGAGTTCGTCTCCTCGCACCCTTCGCCTCCGTAGCGCGAAGTCGATGATCGCGAAGTTCGTGTCGGGGAACTCCTCCGCGGCCTGATGAGTCGCCTCGCCCATGAGGAAGCCGTTTGTGATGACGAGGTCGTAGCCCTCCTCCGCCAGGGTGGAGAGGTTCGGGATGTAGTCGGCGTCCGACTTCGACTCGAGCACGCGGATCTCGGCGCCGAGCTCGCTCTGCAGCGCGCTCGAGGCCTTCGTTGGCCAGCGCGTTGAACCCACGGTCGTTCAGGCCGCCGATGTCGGTCACGAGGCCTACGCGGATTGGCTCTCCTTCTTCGGTCGTGGCCTCATCCGTCGCTGCGGACGTGTCGCCATCACCTGCGTCGCCTCCGTCGTCGTCATCGCCGCCGCATCCGGCCGCGACGAGCGCGAGTAGAAGCGTGACCAGCAGCACCAGGAGCCACGGCAGCTTTCGCGTTACGTTCACGGAACCTCCTCTTTCGCCCATGCCTTCGAGTGGAATCGGAGGATGCTATCCCTCCGACGATTCCATTTCTAGGACGAGCGCCGGATGGGGTTCGTTAGCGGGCTACCGGCGCTAGGAGGTGACGTCCGCGAGCACGCGGTCGAGCTCGGCCTCGCCCACGAGGACCTTGCGAGGCTTCGAGCCCTCGTAGCCGGAGATGATCCCACGGCGCTCCAGCATGTCGATCAGGCGGCCGGCGCGCGTGTAGCCGACCCGCAGGCGGCGCTGGATCAGGGAGACGGACGCCGTCTGCGTCTGCACGACGATCTCGATCGCGCGGTCGAGGAGCGGATCCTCGTCCGGGTCGAAGTCCTCGTCGCCGTCGTCGCCGTGGCCCACCGGCTCGGGCGGAGCCAGCAGGGACTCGTCCAGCTCCTGCGGGCGCTGGCTGCGGCACTGCTCGACGACGAGCGCGATCTCCTCCTCGCTCACGTAGGCGCCCTGCACGCGCTGGAGGCGCGAGGTGCCGAGCGGCTTGAAGAGCATGTCGCCCTGTCCGAGGAGGCTCTCGGCGCCGGATGTGTCGAGGATCACCCGGCTGTCGGTCTGGCTCGAGACGGCGAACGCGATCCGCGAGGGGACGTTCGCCTTGATCATCCCGGTGATGACGTCCACGGACGGGCGCTGCGTGGCGAGCACGAGGTGGATGCCGACGGCGCGCGACTTCTGGGCGAGGCGGATGACCGCGTCCTCGACCTCCTGCGGCGAGACCATCATCAGGTCGGCCAGCTCGTCGATGACGACGAGGAGGTACGGCAGCTGGGCCTCGCCGCGCTTGCGCAGGACGCGGTTCAGCTCCGGGAGGTTGCGCGCGCGGGCGAGGCTCATGCGCTCGTAGCGGCGCTCCATCTCGGTGAGGACGTTCGTGAGCACCGCCGAGGCCTGCTTCGGGCTCGAGACGACGGGCGTGAGCAGGTGCGGGATCGACTCGTAGAGGCCGAGCTCGACGCGCTTCGGGTCGATCAGGATCATGCGGACGTCGTCCGGCGTCGCGCGCAGCAGGATGGAGCAGAGCATCGTGTTGATGCAGCCGGACTTGCCCGAGCCCGTCGTGCCGGCGATGAGGATGTGCGGCATGCGGGCGAGGTCGGCGTTCACCGAGGCGCCGGAGATGTCCTTGCCGAGCCAGACGGAGAGCGGGCTCGAGCTCGACGGGACCTCGTCGAAGATGTCGCCGAGCGTGACGATGTTCGGGGAGAGGTTGGGCACCTCGACGCCGACGGCCTGCTTGCCCGGGATGGGCGCGAGGATGCGGATCTCCGTAGTGGCGAGCGCGTAGGCGAGGTCGTCCTTGAGCCCGGCGACCTTCCCCACCTTCGTCCCCGGCGCGAGCTGGAGCTCGTAGCGGGTGACGCGTGGCCCGACCACCTGGCCGACGAGCGTCGCGTCGATCCCGAAGTTGGCGAGCGCCTGCAGGAGCGCCTCGGCCGTCCGTTCCGCGGCCTTGCCCGGCTGGCCCTCGTGGGGCCGAGAGCGCCGGAGGACGGACGGGTCCGGAAGGCGGTAGTCGGCGTGCTCGCTCGTGGGCGGGTCGAAGAGGGTCGGCGGCTCGGCGGCCGCAGAGATGGCGTCGAGCTCCTCATCGAGCGGCTCGGCGAGCTGGTCGACCAGGACGGGCTGCGAGGGCGGCGCGTCGCCGACCACGTCCGGGTACGCCTGGGCGCCGTCGACGGGAGGCTCGTGCGAGATGTGGTGGCCGTTGGAGACGGGCGGCGGCGACGTGGCGACCGGCGCGTAGCGGACAGCGCCGACGGTGCGGCGCGCGGCGACCGCGGTCTCGCGCGCGACGTGCGCCGAGCGGTGGAGCATGGCGCCGAGAGAGGCTCCCGTCAGCAGCAGCGCGCCGGCCCAGCAGAGGAAGAGGCCGAGGATGAACGTCCCCGTCCCGCCGATCAGGCGGCCGAAGACGGCGTCGAACCCACTGCCGACCGCCCCGCCCCGCTCGTCGCCGAGGAGCACCATGGCGCCGATCACGAGGAGGACGAGCCCGGTCCGGAAGGGCTTGACGTCCACCAGGGACGCACGGGCCACCATGAGGGCGCCGATCACGACGAGCACGATCGGCACGCCGATGCGTGCCGTGCCGAGAAGAGCGTCGAGCCAGTCGGCGATCGTCGTGCCGACGATCCCGCCGTTCCCCTCGAGCCAGGTGACGAACGCGAGGAAGAGCCCGGCGCAGAGCAGGCCGAGCCCAAGCAGCTCGTGATGGTGGTGTCCGCGTTGCTTGCGCGTGCGCTTCTTCTTGCGAATTCGCGCAGGCGACTTCGGGCGTACCCGAGACGGACGCTTCTTCTGCGCCATGTTCCGGCAGTTCGCGGGCGGCCCCCGCCCTCCTCCTCGCGTTTATGCGCGGTCGAGCGACTCGATCCGCTCGCAGAGCAGCTCGAGGAAGCCGTCCCCGTCGATCCCGACGCCGACGTCGGTGTTCGGCTCGTTACCCGTCCGGCGCCACAGGTCGACGACCGTGCGGCCGCGGCAGAGCTGCGACTCGCAGTCCACGTCCACGTGGCGGTGGAGGGTCTCGACGATCCCCGGCCGCAGCACCTGGGCGACGGCGACGGCGTCGTGGATCGGCGCGCCCTCGGTCCCGTAGGTGCGCTCGTGGTACTGGACGAAGAAGTCGTGGAGCTCGGCCACGAACGTCCCGATCCGGCCGGAGGCGCGCAGCCGCTCGACGTGCGAGGGCATCATCAGCGCCTTGTGGGTGACGTCGAGGCCGATCATCGTCACCCGCACGCCGCAGTGAAAGACGCGCCACGCGGCCTCGGGGTCGACGTAGATGTTGAACTCGGCCGCCGGAGTGACGTTCCCCTCGGCGATCGCGCCGCCCATGATGACGATGCGCTCCAGGTTCTCGGCGGCCTCCGGGTAGCGGGCGAGCAGAAGGGCCACGTTCGTCAGCGGGCCTACCGGGACGAGCGTGACGCGCTGCGAGGACCCGAGGATGCGCTCGGCGAGGAAGTCGACCGCGTGCTGGTCGAGCGGCGAGCGCTGCGGGTCGGGCAGGCTCGGGCCGTCGAGCCCTGACTCGCCGTGCACGTAGGCGGCGATGAAGAGGTCACGGGCGAGCGGGCGGTCGGCCCCGGCGGCGACGTCCACGTCACCGCGCCCGACGAGCTCGAGGACGCGCAGCGCGTTTGCCGTGGTCTTCTCGAGCGTCTGGTTCCCGGCGACGGTCGTGACGCCCAGGAGCTCGAGCTCGGGGCTGGCCAGTGCGAGCAGGAGCGCGATCGCGTCGTCGTGGCCCGGGTCGCAGTCGAGCAGGATCGGGGTCGGGCCGCTCACGTGTGCAGTATCTCGTCAACCTCCGCGGCCGTGGGCAGGGAGGGCTGCGCGCCGGGCCGCGAGGCGGCGATGGCGCCTGCGGCGCAGGAGCGACGGAGAGCGTCCTCGCGTGCGCGGCCCTCGAGGAGGGAGACGACCAGGCAGGCCGTGAAGGCGTCGCCGGCCGCCGTGCCGTCGACGGCCGAGACCTCGGGTGGCGCGGCACGGGCGACCTCCTCCCCGTCCTCGAGCAGCACAGCGCCCTCGGCGCCGAGCGTGAGCGCGACAAGGTGCGGCATCTCGGCAAGCGCGTCGAGCTCGTGGCGGTTGACGACGACGAGGTCGGCGCGGCCGAGCACCTCGGCCGGCACAGGGCGCGCGGGCGCGGCATTGAGGCAGAAGAGCCCGGTGGTCGTGCGCGCCGCCTCGGCGAGAGGCTCGTCGGGGATCTCGAGCTGGCAAAGGACGGCGTCGAAGCTCCCCGGTTCCGCAGAGCGAACTGCGTCGGCCCCGAGCGCGGCGTTGGCGCCCGGGACCACGACGATCTGGTTCTCGCCCGTGTCGTCGACGACGATCAGGGCCATCCCCGTGTCCGCCGCCTCGGCCTGGGCGACTCCGCTCAGATCGACTCCGGCGTCGTCGAGGCCGGACTGGGCGAGCGTGGCGAGGGCGTCGACGCCCACGGAGGCCACCATGCGAACGGCGGCGCCCAGGCGCGCAGCAGCGACAGCCTGGTTGGCGCCCTTGCCGCCCGGGATGTAGTCGAAGTCGTCTGCGCGCACGGTCTCGCCCGGCTCCGGGAGCCGTGCGCAGCGCGCGACGAGATCGACGTTGATCGAGCCGACGACGCAGACGCTAGGCGGCAAGCGCGCGCAGGTCGTCGAGGCAGCCGTCGAGGAGGTTCTCGCGCAGGTCGAACAGCCCGGCCCAGAGCGAGTCGCGGTCGGGCGCCGACTCGATACGCGCCGAGTCGGCAAGGCCCTGGAGCGCGCGGACGAGCACGGCGAGCTCGAGATAGGCGTGCGCGACCCGGTGAGGCGCGGCGACGACGCCGGCGCGCTTGAGGACGTCGTCCCATTCGACGACCTCCCCCGCTCCGGGCTCGCCGTACCAGGAGCGTCCCTCCGCTCCGTCCGGCTCGAGCTCGAGGAGGAAGCGGCCGAGAGGCTGCTCGAGGCCTGTGAGCGCCGTCTCGGCGCGCTCGGCGGCGCGTCTGAAGGCGGCCTGCCGGCGCTCCGGCGTGCACGGGTCCGGCTCGCCGCGCTGCCAGCGTTCCAGGAGGCGGCAGAACGCGAGCCCCGCGACCTCGCTGGCGGTCAGCGAGCGGATGAGGCGCGCCGTGGTGCGCTCGGACACGCCGTAGGTGCCCATGAGGCCGGCCCAGCTGTTCCCGCTCGTCTGCGTCATCACCTAACTAGTACACCAAGATGGCCAGAACACGTACCGTTCGCCCCGCGCATGGCGACGTACGACCTCATCCGCAACCTGCCGCTCGAGATCGAGTCCTACGACCTCGAGGGCCTGAAGGTCGAGGCCTCGCCCGAGTTCGTCCGCCGCACGACCGTCGTCCACCTGCACGGCGGCGGGCACGAGGGAGTCGGCGAGGACGTCACCTACTCCGGCGAGGACCAGGAGGCGCTCCAGGCGGAAGGCCCGACGTTCCCGCTGGCGGGAAGCCACACGCTCGACAGCTTCTCGCAGCTCCTCGACCGGATTGCGCTCTTCCCGAGCGGGCCCGGGATGGACGCCTTTCTCGACTACCGTCGCTGGGCGTTCGAGAGCGCGGCGCTCGACCTCGCCCTGCGCCAGGCGGGCACCTCGCTCGGCGCGGCGGTCGGGCGCGAGCCGCAGCCGGTCAACTTCGTCGTGTCGCTGCGGATCGAGAATCCACCGGCGCTCGACCCGATCCCCAGGCTGCTCGAGCGCTACCCGAAGCTGCGGTTCAAGCTCGACCCGACGAGCGAATGGGACGCGAAGCTCGTCAAGGCTCTCGCCGAGACCGGCGCCGTGGACACGGTCGACCTCAAGGGCGCCTACAAGGGCACACCCGTCGACCAGGCGGGCGACCCGCTCCTCTACGGCCTCGTCGCGCAGGCGTTCCCGAGCGCCTGGATCGAGGACCCGGACCTGAACGAGGAGACCGACGTCATCCTCGAGCCGCATCGTGACCGCGTCACCTGGGACGCCCCCATTCACTCGGTGCTCGACATCAAGAGCCTGCCGTTCGCGCCGAAGACGCTGAACTTCAAGCCGTCCCGCTTCGGCAGCATCCAGCGGCTCTTCGAGGGCTACGACTACTGCGCGGACAACGAGATCGCCATCTACGGCGGCGGCCAGTGGGAGCTCGGCCCAGGCCGCGGGCACATCCAGTACCTCGCCTCGCTCTTCCACCACTCGACGCCGAACGACGTCGCGCCGGCGGCGTTCAACATCCACCGGCACGACCCGCCGCCGGGCCTCCCGACGAGCCCGCTCCAGCCGCAGCCGAGCGAGACCGGCTTCCGCTGGGGCGATTCCGCCTAGACCTCGACGACGACCGGGAGAATCATCGGCCGGCGGCCGGTGCGCTCGGAGACGAGCTTCCCGATGTTGTCGTGCAGGTGCTCCTGGAAGAGCTTCAGCTCGAAGACGTTCTGGCCGAGGAGCTCGGCGATCGTACGCTGGGCCTCGAGGCGCGCCTCCTCGAGCAGCTGATCCGACTCGGCGAACCCGCGCGACACTACCTCCGGCGCTGCGACCTCCGCTCCGTTCTGCGAGCCGATCGTGGCGACGATGATCAGCACGCCGTCCTCGGAGAGGTGACGGCGGTCGCGCAGGGCGACGTCCTTGACGTCCCCGACCCCGAGGCCGTCCACGAACGTGGCGCCGGTGTCGAGCTGGTCGACGACCCGCGCGATGCCGCCGCGCAGCTCCACGACCGAGCCGTTCTCGGCCAGCACGATGCGGTCGGCCGGCACCCCGGAGTCCCTGGCGAGGCGCGCCTGGGCGGAGAGCATGCGGAACTCGCCGTGCACGGGCATGACGTTGCGAGGCCGAAGCAGGGCGAGGATCGTCCGGATCTCCTCCGCGTTCCCGTGGCCGGAGACGTGGACCTGCGCGATTTCCTGGTGGAGCACCTCCGCGCCCGACTTGGCCAGCCGGTTGATCGTGTCGTGCACGCGAAGCTCGTTACCGGGCACGGGCTTCGCCGAGATGATGACCGTGTCCCCTTCCTCGATCTCGACGTGCGGGTGGTCCCCGTACGCCATGCGGGTGAGCGCGGACATCGGCTCGCCCTGGCTCCCGGTGCAGAGGATCATCGTCTGCTCGGGGCGCTGGAGGTCGATCTCGTCCGGCTTGATGAGCAGGTCGTCGCGGACGTCGAGGTAGCCGAGGTTCCGTGCGATGTTGACGTTCTTGCGCAGCGAGCGGCCGACGAGCGCGACCTTCCGGCCGGACTCGGCCGCGACGTCCATCGCCTGCTGGACACGATGGATGTTCGAGGCGAACGAGGCTACGAGAATGCGACCCTCGCGTTGCGGGATCAGGTGGCGGAAGGCCTCCCCCACCGTGCGCTCGGACTCGGTCACGCCCGGCCGCTCGGCGTTCGTGGAGTCGCCGAGAAGGAGGTCGACGCCGCGGTTCCCGAGCTCCGCGAGCTTGCCGAGGTCCGTGCGGAAGCCGTCGACCGGCGTGTGGTCGATCTTGTAGTCGCCGGTCACGACGACGAACCCGCCCGGCGTGTCGAACGCGAGCGCGACCGCATCCGGGATCGAGTGCGCCATGCGCACGAACTCGACCTGATACGGGCCGATCTGGGCCGCGCCCTTGTCCGGCTCGATCTCGACCAGCTCGGCGGCACGCATGAGCCCGTGCTCGTCGAGCTTGGACTTGATGAGCCCGAGCGTCAGCCGCGTTGCCCAGACCTCGGGGACGTCGATCTCCCGCATCAGGTACGGGAGGGCGCCGACGTGATCCTCGTGCCCGTGCGTGAGCACGACGGCGCGCACGTCCGCCGCGGTGCTCGCGGAGGTACTCGAAGTCCGGCAACACGAGGTCGACGCCAAGGTGCTCGTCGCGCGGGAACGAGAGTCCGGCATCGACGACGACGATGCCGTCGTCGGACTCGATCACGGTCAGGTTCTTGCCGACCTCGCCCAGGCCGCCGAGCGGGATGACTCGCGTGCTCTCGGGCATTGGCAGAAGTGTATTCCGTCCCTCTCCCGTCCGTTCCTGCTCGGCTAACCTCGGCCTCCGATGGCAGACACGGCTCAAAGGGCGGCGATGCTCGGCGCGATCGGGCGCACGCCCGTGATCCGCCTCGAGCGCCTCGCCGGCCCGGACGTCGCCGAGGTCTGGGTGAAGCTCGAGAATGCGAACCCGACGGGGTCGTACAAGGATCGCATGGCGCTCGCCATGATCGAGGGCGCCGAGCGCAGCGGGCGCCTCCAGCCCGGCCAGACCGTGGTCGAGTACACCGGCGGCAGCACCGGGTCGTCCCTGGCGTTCGTGTGTGCTGTGAAGGGCTACAAGCTCAGGATCGTCACCTCCGATGCGTTCGCTGCCGAGAAGCTCCGCACGATGCGTGCGTTCGGGGCCGAGCTCGAGGTGATCCCGAGCCCGGAGGGGATCACGCCCGACCTCATTCCGAGCATGATGAGCCGCGCCGCCGCGATCGTGGACGAAGTTGACGGTTTCGCCACGGATCAGTTCAACAACCGTGACATGGTCGAGGGCTACGCCGAGCTCGGCCGCGAGCTCGTCGACCAGCTCGACGGCCGGATCGACGCGTTCTGCTCCTACGTCGGGACGGCGGGTTGCTTCCTCGGCGTCACGGGCGCGCTCCGCAGCGCTCAACCCGACGTCCACCGCGTGATCGTCGAGCCGGCGGAGTCACCGGTCATCTCGGGCGGCGAGCCCGGCACGCACCACATCGAGGGCGGCGGCGTCGGCTTCTGGCCGCCGCTCCTGACGAAGGACGACTTCGACGAGGTCATCCCGGTCTCCACCGCGGACGCGATGGCCATGGCGAAGCGGGTCGCGGCCGAGGAGGGGCTCCTGTGCGGTCCCTCGACCGGCGCGAACATCACCGTCGCGCTCGAGCTCGCGCGCCGTCTCGGCCCCGGGGCGCGCGTGGCGACGACGAACGTCGACTCCGGCCTCAAGTACCTGGCCGGCCACCTGCACGGCGCCTGAACGGCGCCGCAGCTAGACCCTGGCGTTCTCGAGGACGCCGGCGCGCTCGAGCGCGTCGCGAATCGCCGCGCGCTCGTCGTCGGTCGCCTCGACGAGCGGCAGCCTCAGCCCGCCCACCTCGTGCCCGAGCAGCTGGAGCGCGGCCTTGACCGGAATCGGGTTGGTGGTCACCGCGAGCGCGTCGATCACGGGCCGCAGCTCGGCGTCGATCGCGCGCGCCTCGGCCAGCTCGCCCTCCTTGAAACGCGTGACGAGCTCGCGCACGCGCGGCCCGACGATATGCGTGTAGACGAGGACGCCGCCGATGCCCCCGAGCTCGAGGAACGGCAGCAGGAGATCGTCGTTGCCCGCGTAGAGCGCGAGATCCGTCTCGGCGAGGATCCGCCGCGCCTGGCCCGGGTCGGCCGTGGCCTGCTTGACGGCCGTGACGTTCGGGATCTCGGCGAGCTCGGCCAGCGTCTCGGGCTCGAGGTTGACGACGACCCGCTGCGGGATGTTGTAGATGACGATCGGCCGGTCGGTCGCGTCCGCGATCGCCTTGAAGTGCGCGACGACCCCGCGCGCAGGCGGCTTGTTGTAGTACGGCGTGACGACGAGGAACCCGTCGACGCCGAGCTCGTGCGCCTGGCCTGTCAGGTGGACGGAATGTGCGGTCGAGTAGGTGCCGGTGCCGGCGATGACCGTCGCGCGGTCGCCCACCGTCTCGACCGCCGCCGCGAAGAGCGAGAGCCGCTCGTCGTCGTCGAGCGTCGGCGACTCGCCGGTCGTCCCGGCCACGACGACGCCGTCGGAGCCGGACTCGATCAGGTGCGTGCAGAGCCGCCGAAACGCATCCAGGTCGACGGAACCGTCCGCACGGAAGGGCGTGACGACGGCTGTGAGAACCTCGCCGAGCATCGATCTCATTGTAATCGGCTGCGCCGACGGGCCTCTGGGCCTCAGTCCAGAAGCGCGTCCAGCCCCACCGTCAGGCCCGGATCGAGCGTCGGGAGCCGCTCGAGCGCGAGCAGGACGCCGGGGGCGAAGGCCTCGCGCGAGAAGGTGTCGTGGCGGATCGTCAGGAGCTGCCCGTCGCCGCCGAAGAGCACCTCCTGGTGCGCGACGAGGCCGGGGAGCCTCACCGAGTGGATCGGCACGTCTCCGGGGAGCCGCTCGGCGGTCGCCTTCGCAGTCCCGGAGGGCGCGTCGACCTTGGTCTCGTGGTGCAGCTCGATGATCTCCGCCTGTGGCATGTGCTCCGCCGCCAGTGCGGACAGGCGCATCATCAGCACCGCTCCGATGGCGAAGTTGGGCGCCACGAAGCAGGCGACGCCGCGCTCCCGGGCCAGGGAGTCGAACGCGGAGAGGTCGTCGGCGGAGAGGCCGGTCGTGCCGATCACTGTCGCCACGCCCGCGTCCAGGCAGCGCTCGGCGTTCCCGCGCACGGCATCCGGCCGGGTGAAGTCGACGGCGGCATCGTGGCCGGCGGGATCCCAGGTGTCGCCGTTCCCGACCGCGGTCACTTCGTGCCCGGCCTCGGAGAGCCGCGGCGCGAGCGCGGTGCCGACCTTGCCGCCCGCGCCGAGCAGCAGGACCTTCACGCGGCGGCGCGCTCCACGAGGCCCGGGCAGATCGGCTCTACGGCCCGCAGGAAGCGCTTCTCGGTCGGCCCGATGGCGGCGACGGAGAAGGCCTCGGGCGAGAGCAGCATGGTGGCAAGCTGCCCGACAGCGTCGGTGTCGACGGCCTCGATCTCGGCGAGGATCCGGTCGAGGTCGAGCAGCTCGCTGTCCGTGATCAGCGACTTCCCGAGGCGGCTCATGCGGTTCGACGTCAGCTCCATGGCGAGCATGATCCGGCCCTTGAGGTTCTCCTTCGCGCGCTCGAGCTCGTCCTGCCGCGGGCCGTGCTCGGAGATCTCGGCGATCTGCTCGGCGACGATGCGCAGGCACTCGCCGAGGTTCTCCTCGCGCGTGCCGACGTAGACGCCGATCTGGCCCGTGTCCGCGTACTGCGACGAGAACGTGTAGACGGCGTAGGCAAGGCCGCGCTTCTCGCGGATCTCCTGGAACAAGCGGGACGAAGCAGATCCGCCCAGCACACCGTCGAGGATGGACGCCGTGAAGCGGCGGCGGTCAGAGCGCGCGATCCCGGGTGCCGCGAGGCAGACGTGGTACTGCTCCGTCGGCTTCTTCTGGAAGACGAGCGACGGCTGCGGCGGCGCGACGAGCGGTCTCCGGGCTGCCGGGCGGCGCGCAGGCGGCTCCGCGGCCTTCTTCCGCATCGTGTCGACGGCCTCGACGAGCCGGTCGTGGTCGACGCTCCCGGCCGTGGCGACGACGACGTTGTCAGGCCGGTACCGGCGGCGGTGGAACGCGCCGACCGAGCGGCGCGAGACGGTGGAGATGACCTCCGCCGAGCCGAGCACCGGCCGCCCCAGCGGATGGTCGCCGAAGACGGCTTCCGTGACGAGGTCGAAGATCTGCTCCTGCGGCGAGTCCTCGACCATCGCGATCTCCTCGAGCACGACCTCGCGCTCGGAGTCGAGGTCGGCGAGGCTGGGTGCGAAGACCATGTCGGTCATGACGTCGAGCGCGGTCTCGAGGTGCTCGTCGAGGACACGCGCGTAGACGACCGTGTAGTCGCGGGCCGTGGCGGCGTTCAGCTCGCCGCCGAAGGTGTCGAAGATCTCCGCGATCTCGAGCGCCGAGTACGACGCCGTGCCCTTGAAGAGCATGTGCTCGAGGAAATGGCTGACACCTGCGTGGGCGCGGTCCTCGTCGCGCGAGCCCGCGCCGATCCAGAACCCGATCGCCACCGAGCGAACGCTGCCGAGCGGCTCGGTGACGACGCGCGTCCCGCCGTCGAGAGTCGTCACCAGGTAGTTCTGCACACTCGCATCGTAAGTCGTCAGGCCTGCCGGTAGGCGCCGCCGGGGTTCCCGGAGACCCGCGCGAGGGCCGCGAGCGCCTTGAGCGGCGGCCTGGCGAGGCCGCGAGCGCCGCGGATGTCTGCGATGTCGCCCCGCACGAGCCGCTCCACCGTGCGCCACACGACCCGGGAGCGCGCGATGCGGAACGTCACCCGAGGGAAGCGGTCGAGCGCCGCCTTGACGCCCCAGGACGCCCAGAGGTGGGTCGCAAGCGTCCGCGTGAGCCGCTCCCCGTACGGCTCGAGGCTCTCCGCGCGGCCGGCGAGCAGGTCGAGGACGGCCTCGGAGGCGAGCTTGCCGGAGAGGAACCCTTCGAACATGCCGTCCCCGGAAACGGGATCCACGAGCCCCGCGGCGTCGCCGATGACAGCCGCTCGCCCGCGGGCGAGCGTCGAGCCGGCCGACCGGAGCGGGAGTCGGTAGCCACGCAGCCCTTCGAGATCGTCGTAGGCGATGCCGTGTGCGTCGCAGAGGCCTCTGAGATGGTCGCGGAGCCGCGGTCCCTCCCGCTCCCAGCCGCCGAGGCCCACGTTCACGTGGTCTCCCTTCGGGAACACCCAGCCGTAGCCGCCGGGAACGACGCCGAGCTCGAGCACGGCGCACCCGCGGTAGCCGTCCGTCCGAAGGCGCTCATACCCTATGTTGCCTTCGATGGCAACTCCGACCGCCTGGTTTCCGCCGAGCCCGAGCGCCCGGCCGCAGACCCCGTTGACGCCGTCCGCGCCGACGAGCGCCGCGGCGTGCAGCCGCTCGCCGCCCGCCGTCACCTCGACACCTTCGGAGCCCGCCTGGGCGTGCTCCACCTTCATACCTTCGCGCACCTCCGCGCCCGCGTTCGCGGCCTGCTCCAGGAGGTAGGCGTCGAGCCGGAACCGCTGCGTCATGAACACCAGCGGCTCCCCGTCACCGTGCTCGAACCAGCCGCCGAAACGGAGCCGCATCCGCACGGACGTGACCACGTCCTCGACGACGGGATCGATCGAGAACGGGAGGAGGCGCAGCTGCGCGTCCGGTGACGCCGCCTCCGCACGGCTTGTCGCGCGGGAAACGCGCACGGTCGAGCACGAGGACGTTCGCGCCGGCCGAGGCGAGCCTGTGCGCGCACGTCGAGCCGGCGGGGCCGGCACCGACGATGATCGCGTCGTAGCGCGTCACCGCGGCATTATCGCCTGCGTTCGCGATCTCACGTTTCGGCGGCCCGGACGGTTAGAACTCGTGGATGGACACGGCAGTCCCTCTCGCGCGCAGGACGACGTCGGCGCACCTGGCGCTCGTGCTCGTGGTCGTCTTCTGGGCAGGGTCGTTCTCCGCGATCAAGGAGCTCCTCGACCGCGGGATGGCGGCGCCCGACATCGCGCTCCTGCGCTACCTCGTGGCGGCACCCGGCTTCGCGCTCCTGCTCTGGGCGGCAGGCGGGGTTCCGGGCCTGACGCGGCGCGACGCCGTGCGCCTCGGCCTGGCCGGGGTCTCCGTCGTCGCCGGCTATCACATGTCCCTGAACATCGGGACGAAGTACACGACGTCAGGGACGGCGGCGCTCGTCGTCGCGCTTTCCCCCGCGCTGACGCTGATGCTCGCCGCGGTGCTCGGGCTCGAGCGCGCCGGGCGTCGCACGATCGCCGGTCTTGCGGTGGCGTTTGCGGGCGTCGCTGTCGTCGTCCTGCTCGGCGCCGGCGGGGAGCTGTCGTTCGCCAACGCGAAGGGGCCGCTGATCGTCCTCGGCGCGCCGGTGGCCTTCGCCCTCTACAACGTGCTGCTCCAGCCGCTGCTCCAGCGCTACGGGCTCCTCGCCCTGACGGCCGCGTCGAGCCTCGTCGGCATGGTCGCCCTGCTTCCCTTCGTCCGCGGCTCGACCGTGGACGCGGTCACGGACATGACGGCGAGCTCCGCCGCGCTCGTCCTCTACCTCGGCCTCGTGTGCACGCTCTTCGGCTACGCGGCGTGGAACGTGGGCCTGCGAGGGCTCGGGCCGACGCGGGCCGTGTCGTACACCTATGCGATTCCCGCGCTCGCGGTCTTCATGGGCGCGCTGTTCCTGGACGAGCCCATCAGCGTCTGGCTCGCCGTCGGCGGCGTGCTCATCCTCGCAGGGGTCGCGCTGGCCCAGCGCGCGCGAAGCGCCTGATCCCTAGAGGGGCCGAGTCGCGCCCGCCCACAGCAGCCGGCCCGAGCGGCGGAGGAGCTCCGCGATGGGCTGCGTCGGGTCGGACGGGTGCGTCCGAGTGAGGCACTGGTTGAGCCAGACGCCCTCCGTGAGGCTCGCGAGCGCGGAGGCGAGGTCGTTGAGCGTCGTCCCGTCGCGCAGGCCCAGGCCGAAGTGCTCCAGGGCGCCGGCGAGCGCCTCCTCGAGCCCTGCGAGCATCTGGAGCTGCTCCTCGAGGCTGGGCAGGCTCACCTGCTCGCTCCAGAGGCCGTAGGGGACGGCGCTGAGCCAGAGTGCCCAGAGCGTCGCGTACGTGACGGAGGGCTCGTTGCCGTGCCGCGGCCCGCGCTCGGACTCGCCGATCAGGAGGGCGTCGACCCACGCCTCGGCTGTGTCGAAGTCCGACGGTTCCGGATACTCGATGCGCTCGATCCAGTCGGTCGAGCTGAGGACGTGCGCCATGGTCTCCGTCTGGAAGGCCGCCTGGCTGCCGAAGACGTTCGTGATCGCGCCGCGTGTCTTGCCGTCGGCGGCGGCGACGGCGTTCGCGTCGAGGCGGGTGAACGGCCCCACCGCGAGTGCCCAGTCGTCGAGCAGCCGGGCATCGCTCCGCACCTGCTCGAGGACGGCGAGCTCTCCGATCTCGACGTAGCGCTGCCGCGCGTCTTCCTTCGAGAGCGTCGAGCGCTGCGGCGAGGCCGGGATCATGTCTCCTCCTATCGGACGGCCGCCGCGTCGGCTTGACGGCTTCTCGTCGGCCGGAGGAAAGACTCCCGCGTGCGCCGGGCGACCCGCCTGGGGCCGCCCCGCGCACGCGGTCGTCGTGACGTTCGGGCTAGCCGTCCGAGCGGCCGCCGCGGCCTCCGCCGCGCCTGCCGCGATCGCGGCCGCGGTCGCCGTCGCGCTCGCGCCGCTCGCGCGGCGGAGCGTCCTTCGCCCGCTCGATGAGCTCCTCGGGCTGGACGACGGTGCCGTTCTCGTGCTTGCCGACGAGCTTGAGGCCGATGCGGCCGCGGGCCTTGTCGACCTCCTGGACGACGACGTCCAGCACGTCCCCGCGGCTGATGACGTCCTCGATGTGGCCGACGCGGCCCGGTCCCACGTTGGAGACGTGGAGGAGGCCGTCGGTGCCCTTCTTCAGCTCGACGAAAGCGCCGAAGTCGGTCGTCTTCACGACCTTGCCGGTGTAGGTGTCCCCCACCTCAGGCTCCTTCGTGAGGCTCTGGATCGCCGCGATGGCGGCGTCCGCCTTCTCGCCCTCGGTGGCGTAGATGAGGATCGTCCCGTCCTCCTCGATGTCGATCTGCACCTCGTAGTCGGACTCGAGGCCGCGGATCGTCTCGCCGCCCTTGCCGATGATGAGGCCGATCTGCTCGGGGTCGATCGAGATCGACGTGATCCGCGGGGCGTGCGCCGCGAGCTCCCCGCGCGACTCGGGCAGAGCCTCCGCCATCTTCTCGAGGATGGACTCGCGCGCCTGCTTCGCCTGCGCGAGCGCGTTGCTCATGATCTCCTGCGTGACGCCGGTGATCTTGATGTCCATCTGCAGGGCCGTGATGCCCTCGCGGGTGCCGGCGACCTTGAAGTCCATGTCGCCGAGGTGATCCTCGGCGCCCTGGATGTCGGTGAGGATGACGTAGTCGTCGCCCTCCTTGACGAGGCCCATCGCGATGCCGCTGACCGGCCGCTTGATCGGCACGCCCGCGTCCATCAGCGAGAGCGTCGAGCCGCAGACCGAGCCCATCGACGACGAGCCGTTCGACTCGAGCGTCTCCGAGACGAGGCGGATCGTGTACGGGAACTCGTCAGGGGCCGGGATGACCGGCTCGAGCGCGCGCTGGGCGAGGGCACCGTGGCCGATGTCCCGCCGCTTCGGGCCGCGCATGAATCCCGTCTCCCCGACCGAGTAGGGCGGGAAGTTGTAGTGGTGCATGTACCGGCGCTCCGACTCGAGGGAGAGGTCGTCGATGCGCTGACCCTCCTTCGCGGTGCCGAGCGTGAGGAGCGTGAGGATCTGCGTCTCCCCGCGGATGAAGAGCGCCGAGCCGTGCGTGCGCGGGCTGATGCCGACCTCGCAGGCGATGGGCCGGATCTCGTCGGTGCCGCGCCCGTCGGGACGCCGCTTCTCGACGGCGATCTTCCGGCGGATCAGCTCCTTGTAGATGGCCTCGGCGGCCTTCTTCACATAGTTGCGGGTGAGGTTGTCCTTCATGGCCGGAGCCTCGCCCTCGACCGTCGCCGGGCCGACCGGGAACGGCAGCTCGACCGACTCGATGATGTTGTCGTAGAGCAGAGCGCGCTTGGCCGACTTGAGCTGCTTCGAGTCCTGCTCCGCCTCGGTGAGCGCGCGGAGCTCGTCCTCGAACTGCTCGCGCACCGGGCCGAGCACGGCTTCCAGCCGCTTCCGCTCGAGAATCGCGTCGAGGCTGGAACGAACCTGCGTCTCGCGGACGATGTCCTCCTCGGTGGAGTCGATCGTGAGCGGCGGGCAGAGCTCCTCCGTGACCTCGACGATGGCGCCTGCGCCCTCGCGCAGGCCGTCGCTCGCGATGCGCGAGGAGATGCGGTCTCCATGCGTGCTCTCCAGCTCCTCGGTGAGCTCGAGGTCGAGCCACTTCGGCTTGCCGACCTGGCGGCGCAGCTCCTCCTGCGCCTCGCAGAGCTTGCGGATCTCGGCGTGCGCGATCTCGAACGCCTCGAGCAGCTTCTCCTCGGGCACCTCCGCGGCGCCGGCCTCCACCATCGTCAGGCCGTCCTTCGTGCCGACGACGATGAGGTCGAGGTCGGAGTCCTCGACCTCGGGGAGCGACGGGTTGATGACGAGCTCGCCCTCGATCAGGCCGATGCGGACGGCGCCGACCGGGCCCTGGAAGGGCAGCGGCGAGATCATCAGCGCCGCCGAAGCGCCGTTGATGCAGAGGATGTCGTACGGCGTGACGAGGTCGGCCGAGAGCGTCGTGCAGATGACCTGCACCTCGTTCCGGAAGCCCTTCGGCCAGAGCGGCCGGATCGGGCGGTCGATCATGCGGGCGGTGAGGATCGCCTTCTCGGTCGGGCGCCCCTCGCGCTTGAAGAATCCGCCGGGGATCTTCCCGGCGGCGTACATGCGCTCCTCGACGTCGACGGTGAGCGGGAAGAAGTCCGCGCCCTCCCGTGCCTCGAGGCGACCCGTGGCCGTGGCCAGGATCATCGTGTCCCCGCTGCGCAAGACGACGGCTCCGTCGGCCTGCTTGGCGAGATGGCCGGTCTCCATGGTGATCTCGCTGTTGCCAGCGGTCACCGAGACCGACGTCTTCTCTGGTGCGATCGTGCTCATGTTCCTCCTATCTCCTGCGGGAGACGGAGGCGGAGGTTTGAGGCAGTCCCCGCCGGACGGAGCTCCCTCAAACTTCCACCCGGTCTCCCGGGGTTCGTTTGGCCCTTGAAGTGGGCGGTGTGGGAGCTGGTTCCGCCTACCTCCTGAGGCCGAGCTCTTTGATGAGGGCGCGGTAGCCCTCGAGGTCGCGCTTCTGCAGGTAGTTGAGAAGCCGACGTCGCTGCCCGACGAGCTTGAGGAGCCCGCGGCGCGAATGGTGGTCTTTCCGGTGTGTGCGCAGGTGCTCCGTGAGACCCTCGATGCGCCTGGTGAGAAGCGCGATCTGCACCTGCGGGGAACCGGTGTCCGCCCCGGTGCTCCCGTGGCGGTCGAAAATCTCCTGCTTTACGTCCTTCGTGAGGGTCACGACCGACGTAGGCTAGCAAAGGTGTCCGTACCCCCCGGCGTAGCGGCGGGCCACCCGGCGACCGCCGAGGCCGGCCTGGAAATCCTCGCGGACGGCGGCAGTGCAGCCGACGCAGCCGTTGCGGCAGCTCTGGCCTCGTGCGTGGCCGAAACCGTCATGACAGGGATCGTCGGCGGCGGCTACGCGACGTGGCTCGACGCGGGGAGCGACCGCGCGGAGATCCTCGACTTCTTCGTCGCCGTCCCGGGGCTCGGGCGGCCCGACCGGTCCCCGGAGCTGGAGGAGCTCGCGGTGCCCTTCGGTGAGGAGCTCGTCCACTACTTCGTCGGCGCCGCGACGTGCGCGGTCCCCGGGGTCCCAGCGGGGCTCGACGCGCTCTGGCGCCGCGCGGGCGTGCTTCCCTGGGAACGGCTCGTCGAGCCGGCGCTGCGGCTGGCCCGGTCGGGGGTGTCGATGCCGCTCGCCCACGCCAAGTGCCTGGCCATGCTCGCCCCGGTCATGACCATGCGGGAGGGCGCCCGCATCTATTCGCCGGGCGGGCGACTCCTGGAGGAGGGCGACCGCCTGGAGCAGCCGGGCCTCGTCGCCATGCTCGAGGTCGTGGCCGCTGAGGGACCGCGCACGTTCTACGAGGGCACGATGGCCGCCGCGCTGCTCGAGCTGATGGACGAGCGCGAGGGCCTCGTGACGCCGGAGGATCTCGGCGCGTACGAGATCGCATGGCTGGAGCCGGTGGAAGCGCCCTACGCCGGCGTCCGCGTGCAGTCGCGCGACGGGCTCTCCCAGCTCGTCGACACGCTGGCCGCTCTTCCCCCGCTCCGCGACGCGTCGCCCGCCGACCGGGCGCTCGCGTTCGCCCGCGCGCTCGCCGCTCCGCTCTACAGCGGGCGCACGTACGAGCACACGACGAACCTCGCGGTCGTGGACCGGGACGGGAACGCCTGCGTCCTCACGACGAGCCTCGGGCTCGGGTCGGGCGACTTCCTACCGGGGTACGACGTGCACCTGAACAGCATGCTGGGCGAGTCCGACCTGCTCATCGGGCCGCTCCAGGCGGGCGGGCGGATGGCCAGCATGATGTCGCCGACCGTCGCCCTGGACGGCGACGGCCTCGTCATCGCAGCGGGCGCGGCCGGCGGGACGCGACTCCGCCCTGCGCTCGCCCAGGTGCTCTCCGGGATCCTCGACCAGGATCTCGCGCCCCAGGCCGCCGTCGAACGGGCGCGGCTCCATTCCACCGGGAAGATCGTGCACCTCGAGCCCGGCTTCGAGGAAGAGGCGATCGCGGCGCTCGAGGCGGAGGGCTACGACGTCCGCCTCTGGAGCGAGCTCCACCACTACTTCGGCGGCGTCAGCGCGGTGGCTCGGACGGGCGCCGCGGCGGATCCGAGGCGGAGCGGCTCGGCTCTGGCTCTGTCGTGAGCGACTGCTCGATCGGCACCCAGCCGACGTAGCCGCAGCGAGGGCAGCCGTTGGTCAACGTGCGTGTGCCTTCGCCGACCTCGGCACGGTAGACCGATCCGCAGCCGAGGCAGCGAACGGAGAGGGCAGACATCCCCATATACAGAGAGAGTCCGGCGAGGGCGCGAAACTTGCAGCGAATGTCACGCGCCGGGCCGGGTGGCACCGCGCGCGGCCGCGACGTCGTCGGCGATCTGGGCGACGAGGTCCTCCTCGCTTTCGAAGGCGCGTTCGTCGCGAAGCTTCTCCCAGAGCTCGAGCCGCATGCGCTCGCCGTAGAGGTCGCCCTCGAAATCGAGCAGAAACGCCTCGATGCGGCGCTCGCTCCCGCCGTAGTGCGGGTTGACCCCGATCGAGACCGCGGCGCGGGCCCCGAGCGCCTCTCCGACGTAGATCCCGAACGCCGGGATGAGCAGGTGCGCCTCGGGCGCGATGTTGGCGGTCGGGAACCCGAGCGTGCCGCCGCGCTGGTCGCCGGCGACCACGACCCCGTCGACCTCGAACGGCCGCCCGAGCAGCTTGGCGGCGCCGCGGAGGTCGCCGCCGGTGACGAGCTCGCGGATGCGGCTCGACGAGACGCCTTCGAGGAGCGGGACCGCGTGGACCTCGAGACCGCAGCGGCGCAGGAGCTCCACATCGCCGCGCCGACCGGCGCCGAAGCGGAAGTCCTCGCCGGCGACGACGACCTGCGCGCCGATCGCGCCCAGGTAGTCGGCCACGAACTCCTCCGGCTCGCGCCGGGAGAGCTCCTGCGTGAACTCGACGACGAGGATCTCGTCCGGCCCGGCGTCGTGGAGGAGCTCGAGGCGCCGCTCGAAGGTCGTGAGCAGCTGGACGTCGTAGCCGAGGACGAGCCGTGGATGGGGCTCGAAGGTGATCACCGTCGAGCGCAGGCCGGTCTCCTTCAGCGCGTCGATCACCTTCAGGTGGCCACGGTGCACGCCGTCGAACGTCCCTACGGCGACCGCGCGCCCGGCGGGATCCAGCTCGGCGGGCGAATGGACGACGGTCATGTCGCTTCCTCCGGGAGCTCGCGGAGAGCGGGCACGGGCGACGGAAGGAGCCAGAGCGCGCCCGCGACGGCCCCGATCGTCGCCACCCACAGGGTCGGGCGGACGCCGATCCAGGCGCCGAGCGCGCCCCCGACGAGCGCGCCGATCGGCCGGATGCCCCAGTTGACGAAGTTGAAGGCGCCCTGGGATCGCGAGCGAAGCCGGTCTGGGCGTGAGCGCGTAGATGATCGAGCCGCCGTTGATGTCGAGAATCATGACGCCCATCCGCTGAGAGAACTCGGCGGCGAAGAGCATCCCGATGATCACAGAGCCGCGGCCCCTCCGCGAGCGGGACGAGCACCAGCGGTGCCGGGAAGAGGACGCAGCCGAGCAGAAAGGCCCTCCCAACGCCGAGCTCCTGCGCCCCGGCGCGCGCATGTTGCGCCCATGATCCCGCCCACCGCGCCGGCGCCCAGGATCAGCCCGAGCGTGCCCGCCTCGATGTCCGAGCGTCCGGGTCACGTAGAGGACGAAGAGCGCGCTGAACGCGTAGTTGAAGAAGTTGAGCGTCGCCGTCGCGCAGGAATGCCGGGCGGAAGATCTCGTTGCGCCACGATAAAGCGGAGCCCCTCGGCGATGCGGCGCGGATACCGCCCTCGACGTTCTTCGACCGGGGCCTCGGCGGCCTCGACCCGTCCGAGGAACAACGCCGATAAGAGTAGGAGACGGCGTCGGCCAGGATCGTGAACGGCGCGCTGAACGCCTGGACGAGTAGCCCGCCGAGGCTCGGGCCCGCGATGTACGAGAACGAGCGGCTTCCATTGACGAGCGAGTTCCCTTCGATGAACTGCTCCCGCGGGCGTGACCGAGACGAAGACCGTCGGGTAGGAGACGTCGAAGAAGACCGCGAAGCACCCCGCCACGAAGGCGACGAGTAGAGCTGGCCGAGCGTGAGGGCATCGAACCCGTAGGCGATCGGCACGGTGATCAGGACGGCGGCACGCGCGAGGTCGCACGTGATCAGGATCCGTCGGCGCCGCGCGACGCGGTCGAGCCAGACGCCGGCCGGGAGCGAGAGCAGCAGGTGCGGGAGCAGCGCCGCGGCGCCGAGATAGCCCATCTGCGCGGGGCCGGCGTCGAGCACGAGCACCGCGACGAGCGGGAGCGCGATGTAGCTGATCTGGTCGCCGAGGAGCGAGATGGACTGCCCGAGCCAGAAGCTGCGGAAGTCGCGCCCGCGGAGGAGTCTCATCCGACGACCGTTTCCGGCCTGATCGTCCCTCCGTCTGCGATGCCGACGCCCACGAGCTCGCCGTCGCCCGTCCAGAGCGCCACCGGGCCTTCGCCCTCACCGGGAAGCCGGCGGCCGTTCCGCACCAGGTTGGCCTCCTCGTCGTCGAGCTCACGCTCGGGCAGGTGCACGAGCGCGGCGAGCAGCGGGAGCACGCGGCTCTCGTCGGCGTCCGCGACCCGGAACGGGCCCACCGCGGTGCGCCTGAGCCAGCGGCAATGCCCACCGAGGGCGTCGGCGATCGCGCGCACGTAGGTCCCGCTGGAGACGTGCAGCTCGAGCTCGACGAGCGGCGGCGCGTAGCGGACGATCCGCAGGTCGAAGATCTCGGAGCGGCGCGTAGGCATCTCGACGGCGACCCCGCGCCGGTGGAGCCTGTACGCGCGCTCGCCCTCGATCTTCACGGCGCTCGCAGCCGGAACGGTCAGCTCGACCTCGCCCTGGAGCGCCAGCATCTCGCGCTCCGTCGCCACCGGCGTCTCCTCGATCACGTCGCCCTCGCCGTCCCCGGTCGACGTGCGCAGACCCAGCCGGATCTCGGTCACGTAGCGCTTGTCGAGCCCGACGAGGTAGCGCGCGAGGCGCGTTCCACGGCCCAGGAGCACGAGGAGGAGGCCCGTGGCGAGCGGGTCGAGCGTCCCTGCGTGCCCGGCCTTCGTCCCGAAGCTCTTGCGCAGATGGTCGACCATGGCGAAGGACGAGGGCCCGGCCGGCTTGTCAACGAGGACGAGCCCCGATGTGGAGGATCCGGCCACGGCGGTCCAGTCTAGGCATCCCCGGCGCCCGAGGCCTGCGGGAGAGCGAGTGCCGGCTAGGAGGGCTGGTCCGCGTTGTCGCCGGGCGCCTGGGCCAGGAACTCCCGGCGGATGAAGTCGACGATCTCGTCCGTCGAGGCCTCGCTCGAGAAGCCGGCGGCCTGGCGGTGGCCCCCTCCCCCGCTCTTGCGGGCGATCGCGGAGACGTCGATGCCCTCGGCGCGCGTCCGCAGGCTGACCCGGCGGGTGGGGCCGTTCTGAGTGGGCGGCTCGCGGATCAGCGCCACGAGCTCGGTGCCCTCGACCGCGCGGAGGAAGTCGATGATCCCCTCGGCGAACGGCTCCTCGGCGCCGGCGGCGTCGAAGTCGGTGCGCTCGAGGTCCGAGACGATCACGCGCCCGCCCTCGATCACGCGGGCCTTGGCGAGCGCCCGCGCGAGCAGCTTGATCTTGGCGAAGGCGACGTTCTCGTAGACGTCCTGGAAGACGCGGTGCACGTTCGCGCCGGCTTCGACGAGCTCGGCGGCAAGGCGGAGGGCCTTCGGCGTGGTGTTCGCGTACTGGAAGCGGCCCGTGTCGGTGACGAGGGCGATGTAGAGCGCCTCGGCGATCTCGGGCGACAGGTTCACCCCGAGCTCGAAGAGCAGGTCGCGGAGGATCTCCCCGGTCGACGACGCGTCGGGAACGATCAGGTTCACGTGCCCGAAGCGGTTGTTGTCGTGGTGGTGGTCGATGTCGACGACGAGCGGGGCCTGCTGGAGCAGCGTCGGATCCGGGCCGAGCCGGCGCTCGTTGGCGCAGTCGAGGGCGAGCACGACACGCTCGGCCGCGTCCTCCGGCAGCTCGCGCGTGAGGCGGTCGAGCCCCATGAAGCCGTACTCGTGCGGCAGCGGCACGCTCCCGGACAGGAACATGATCCCGTCCTTGCCCAGCTCGTCGAGGGCGAGCTTCATCGCCAGGATGGACCCGAGCGCGTCTCCGTCCGGGTTCTCGTGAGTGGTGACGATGAAGCGGTCGTGCGATCGAATCGCATCTGCGACCGCGGCCAAGTCAGCCGTCTGTGTTGTCCTCTGGGTTGAGCTCATCGATGAGCGCGGAGAGCCGCACTCCCCGCTCCACGGTCGGATCGTACTCGAAGGTCAGCTGAGGGGTCCTCTTCATGCGCAGCTCCTTCGCGAGCGTCGCCTGGAGGACGCCGTGCGAGGAGTTGAGGCCCGAGATGGTCGCGTCGCGCTTCTTGGCGGAGCCGAGGACGCTGACGAAGACCTTCGCCTGCCGGAGGTCGGGGCTCGTCTCGACGCCCGTGATCGTGACGAACCCGATGCGGGGATCCTTGAGGTCGCCCAGGGACTCCGACAGGACCTGGCGGACGGACTCGTTCACGCGGCGCATGCGGTTAGTCGTCAAGCGTGACCACCTCCCGCTCGACCCGCGTGAGCTCGAACGCCTGCGAGGCGAGGAAGCGCTCCGCGCCGTCGAGGAGCCCCAGCAGCTCCGCGTGCTCCCGCGCGACGCAGGAGAGTGTCAGGCGCGAGCGCTGCCACACGTCGTGGTGGTCGACCTCGGCGACCGCGGCTCCGAAGCGCCGCTGGAGCTGCGCCTTCACGGACAGAAGCTCCTTGCGCTTCCCCTTCAGCGAGTGGTTGTCGGGGAAGTAGAGCTCTGCAGAGAGGATGCCGACGTAGCCGGTGCCCATGCCGCGGGCGGCTACTCGGCGTCGTCGGGCTCCGGCTCCGTGTCGGCCGGCGCGCCGCCGTTCCCGGCCACCGTGAGATCCGTACGCTCGATCTCGCGCGTCTCGAACGCCTCGAGGACGTCGCCTTCCTTCACGTCGTTGAAGTTCTCCAGGAGGATGCCGCACTCGAAGCCCTCCTGGACCTCGCGCACGTCGTCCTTGAAGCGCTTGAGGCTCGCGATCGTCGTCTCGTAGATGATCGTGCCCTCGCGGATGACGCGCACCTGCGCGTTGCGGCGGATGACGCCGCTCGTGACGTAGCAGCCGGCGATCACGCCGAGGCGGGAGGCGCGGAAGATCGCGCGCACCTCGACCTCGCCCAGGATGTCCTCTCGCGTCTCGGGCGCGAGCATGCCGACGAGCGCCTGGCGGATGTCGTCCGTGAGCTGGTAGATGACCCGGTACGTCCGCAGGTCGACGCCCTCGCGCTCGGCGAGCGAGCGTGCCTCGGCGTTCGGCCGGACGTTGAAGCCGATCACGACGGCGTTCGACGCGGAGGCGAGCATGATGTCGCCCTCGGTGATCGCGCCGATGCCGGTGTGGATGACGTTCACGCCGACCTCGGGGTGGTCGATCTTCGAGAGCTCGCCGACGACGGCCTCGATCGAGCCCTGCACGTCGGCCTTGACGATGATGTTGAGCTCGCGGATCGCGCCCTCTTCCATCTGCGTGAAGAGGTCGTCGAGGGAAACGCCCTTCTTCGACCCGCGGGCAAGCTGCTCGGCCCGCACGCGCTGGCCGCGCACCTGCGCGAGATGGCGCGCCTGGCGGTCGTTCTCGACCACGTGGCCGTGCTCTCCGGCGGCCGGCGGCTTGTCGAAGCCGAGGATCTCGACCGGCGTGCCGGGGCCCGCCTCCTTGACCTTCTCGCCTCGGAAGTCGAGGAGCGCGCGCACCTTGCCCCAGGCGTCGCCGGCGACGATGGCGTCGCCGACCCTGAGGGTGCCGCGCATCACGAGCATTGTCGCGACCGGGCCGCGGCCGACGTCGAGGCGGCTCTCGATGATCGGCCCGGAGGCCTCCGCCTTGGCGTTCGCCTGCAACTCCAGCTCGGCGTCGGAGACGAGCAGGATGCGCTCGACGAGATCGTCGAGCCCCTCCCGGGTCTTCGCCGACACGTCCGCGAACTGCGTCGTGCCTCCCCACTCCTCCGGCTGTAGCCCGTGTGTCGTGAGATCCTGGCGCACCTTTTGCGGGTTCGAGTCCGGCTTGTCGATCTTGTTCACGGCGACGACGATCGGCACCTCGGCGGCGCGTGCGTGGTTGATCGATTCGATCGTCTGCGGCATGACGCTGTCGTCCGCCGCGACCACGAGCACGGCGATGTCCGTGACCTTCGCGCCGCGGGCGCGGAGCGCGGTGAACGCCTCGTGGCCCGGGGTGTCGAGGAATGTGACGCGGCGGCCGTTGTGGTCGACCTGGTAGGCGCCGATGTGCTGCGTGATCCCGCCGGCCTCGGTCTCGACGACGGCGCTCTCGCGGATCGCGTCCAGGAGCGTGGTCTTGCCGTGGTCGACGTGGCCCATGATCGTGACGACCGTCGGACGTGCCGTGAGGTCGTCGGGGTCGTCCTCGTACGTCTCCGGCTCGAGCTCCTCCTCGTCGGCGTGCTTGATCTCGACTTCCTTCTTCGACTCCGTCGCGATCAGCTCGATGGCGTCGTCGGAGAGCGTCTGCGTGATGGTGACCATCTCGCCGACGCCCATCATGATCTTGATGATCTCGGGCACGGACACGCCGAGCGCGGCCGACAGCTCCTTGACCGTCGCGCCCGAGTTGACCTTGAACGGCCCGGTCGGCGGCGCCGGAGCCTGCTGCGGCTCCCGCGGCGGCTGCTTGACGCCGTCGCGCTGCGGGCGGTCGGGACGCGGGCGGGCGGCCTGCGTGTCGATGACCACGCGGCGCTTGCGGCGGCCTCCCGGCGCACCGCCCCGCGGTCTCAATGGTCGTTGACGATCAGCCACGGCGCGAGCCTAGTCCTCCTGTATAGACGCTTTCAATCCCGAAGGGATGGTGACGGTCCGCCGGAGCGTACGGGCGAACGCCCGGTGCGCGGCGGCTTTCTCGAAGCACGAGGGCCGAGGGCACGTGTACGCGCCCCTCCCGGGCAGCCTCCGCCCCGCGTCCGCCTCCAGCACGCCCGCCGGCGCCGCGAAGCGCACGAGCTCCGACTGCGGCGCCTTGCGACCGCACCCGACGCACGTCCTGATGGGCTCCGTCACGGCGCAGGCTGCTCTTCCCCCTCGGCGGCGGGCTTGGCCGCCTCGCTCGGCGGCTCCGCCGTGTCGTCCCCGTCCGCCGGGACCTCGCCGTCGGCCTCGACCTCCGCCGGCTCCTCCGGCATGCCGCCGATCGGGACGGCCTCGGACGGATCGAGCTCCTCCCCGGCCTCTTCGCGGGCGGCGAGCTCGCGGTGCGCGGGGATCCCGCAGTAGCGCGAGCCGGGCACCGACGTGTTCGGGCAGCGCTTGCCGTTCGAGAGAACCGCGGCGCAGCGGCCGGAGAACTCCTCGTCGACGCCGCCGCCGAACGCGGCCTCGGCCTCGGTGCGGGCGAACTCGGACTCGGAGACGATGTCGATCTTCCAGCCCGTCAGCCGGGCGGCGAGGCGGGCGTTCAGGCCCTCCTTGCCGATGGCGAGCGAGAGCTGGTCGTCGGGGACGACGACCGTCGCCTCCATGGTCTCGTCGTCCACGAGCACCTCGCGGACGCGGGCCGGCGAGAGCGCCTTGGCGACGAACCTCGCGGGCTCCGGGTTCCACGGGATGATGTCGATCTTCTCGCCGCGGAGCTCCGATACGACCATGCGGACGCGCGACCCTCGGGGGCCGACGCAAGCGCCGACCGGGTCGACGCCCTGGACGTGCGACTCGACGGCGATCTTCGAGCGGTATCCGGGCTCGCGGGCCACGCCGCGGATCTCGACGAGGCCGTCGGCGATCTCGGGGACCTCGAGCTCGAAGAGCGTCTTGATCAGCTCCGGGTCGCGCCGGGAGAGGATGACCTGCGGGCCCTTCGTCCCCGAGCGGACCTCGGTGATCACGGCCTTGATGCGGCTCCCCTGCTCGTAGCGCTCGCCGTCGACCTGCTCGGAGCGCGGCAGCAGCGCCTCGACCTTGCCGAGGTCGACGAGGACGTTGTTGCGGTCGCCGGCCTGCTGGACGATGCCGGTCACGACCTCGCTCACGCGGTCGACGTACTCGTCGTACATCATCTCGCGCTCGGCCTCGCGGATCCGCTGGAGGATCACCTGCTTGGCCGTCTGCGCGGCGATGCGGCCGAAGTTCTCCGGGGTGACGTCCGAGCGCTTCACCTGGTCCTCGGGCACCTCCGACCAGTCGATCGCGAGGTCGTCGTCCGAGAGCAGCGTGTGCGAGCGCTCGCCGTTCTCCGCCTCGGCCGCCTCGAGCTCGACGAGCGCGCGCTCGCGGGCCTCGTCCAGGAGGCGCTCCTCGATGTCCGCGGGCAGCTCGATCGACCACACGCGGAAGTCGCCGCTGCCGCGGTCGAGCTCGACGTGTGCGTGCCGGGCGGCGCCCGGCGTCTTCTTGTACGCGGCGAGGAGAGCGTCTTCGAGGGCGTGGACGAGCGTGTCGTCCTCGATGCCCTTCTCCTTCTC
>CAVVIB010000027.1:0-7619 GCA_963748205.1 uncultured Actinomycetes bacterium | reverse complement strand
GAGTGGGCCGGCCACCGCTGGGTGGCCGGCCCACCACCGGCCTCTGTGGCTACGCTCGGGCATTCCATGAGACGAACGCTTCTCGCCGTTCTCTGCGCGGGCGCCCTCCTGGGCGGCGCTGCGGCCTGCGGCGGAGACGAGAAGGCCGCCCCTGGCAATCAGGTGAACGCGATCACGGCGGCTGCCTCCGACATCGTCTACCAGTGCCGCGCGGTCGAGAGTGGTTTCCTGTCGAGCCCGAACACGGAGGTCCTCCAGCGGGACGTGGACGCTCTCCTCGCGGCCGCGGCCGAGTTCGACCTCGACGCCCCCTTCCAGCGACCTCCTCCGGCCGTGGAGCCGGAGACGACGCTGCGCGAGCAGATCGAGCTCGCAATCGCACGGCTGGAGGGCACGTGTTCGCCGGAGCTCGCTGAGGAGCTCCAGGCCGCGATCGACTGATCACCGTCGTTCCCTGAGTCCGAGGTTTCGCGTCCGGGCGTGTCGTGAACACACAAGCCATGGGACTCTTTCGCCTCATCGCACGCGTGACGATCGGGCTCCTCTTCGTCGGGCACGGCACCCAGAAGCTCTTCGGTTGGTTCGGCGGTGGCGGGCCCGAGGGCACCGGGCAGTTCTTCGAGGACGCGGGATTGCGGCCCGGCAAGCGGCACGCGCTGGCCGCCGGCGCGGCGGAGGCGGGCGGCGGCGTTCTCTTCGCGATGGGCGCCGCGACGCCGCTTGCGGCCGCAGCGCTCTCCGGCTCGATGATCACCGCGATCAAGACCGTCCACTGGGAGAAGGGCATCTGGTCCTCGGGAGGCGGCTACGAGTACAACCTCGTCCTCCTCGCGGCCGTCTTCGGCCTGACCGAGAACGGGCCCGGCTCCCTGTCGATCGACGCAGCGCTGGGCAAGAGTCGCTGGGGGACGGCCTGGGCCTTCGCGGCTCTGGCCGCCGGCGCAGCCGGCTCGGCCGGGGTGCTTGCCTCGGTGGAGCACGAGCCGACCCGGACGGACCAGCAGGAACACGCGCCCGCGGCCTCGTAGCTCACCCCTGCGGTCTTCGAGCAAGGCCACTCCCGGACGGCGGTCGATGCGCCACCCACCCGGTGTTCCAAACGCGGCCTGGTGACCTCGTGCTCGTGGATCATGGAAGGCGATGACGGAGACGCGCTCCATCCGGGCGGTCGTGCTCGTCGAGGGAGTGAGCGACCGCCACGCGGTCGAGACCCTCGCCGCCCGCCGCGGGCGGGATCTCGAGTCCGACGGAATCTCGGTGATTCCGATGGACGGCGCCGGCAACATCCGCAGCGCGCTCGCGCGCTACGGGCCGGAAGGGCTCGGCGTGAGGCTCGCCGGCCTCTACGACGCCGGTGAGGAAGGCTGGATTCGGCGCGCGCTCGAGAGTGCCGGCCTCGGTTCGGGCCTCGGACGCCCCGAGCTGGAGCGGCTCGGCTTCTTCGTCTGCGTCGAGGACCTCGAGGACGAGCTGATCCGGGCGCTCGGCGCCCCTGCCGTCGAGGCGGTCGTCGCCGCCCAGGGGGAGCTGCGCTCCTTCCGCACGCTCCAGAAGCAACCCGCGCAGCGCGGCTGGACGACCGAGGCACAGCTTCGGCGCTTCCTCGGCACGCACAGCGGGCGCAAGGCCCAGTACGCGCGGGCGCTCGTCGAGGCGCTCGACCTCGAGCGGGTACCCACGCCGCTCGACCGCGTGCTCGCCCACGTCAGATAGGTAGGCGCCGCCCGGAAGATGGGTAGCCGCCCCGATGCGGGACGGACGGGGCGCGCCGTAGCGTCGTCGGTGTCACTTCCACCCCCCTTTCAAGGAGACACCGATGACGCACATGATCGAAGAGACCAAGACCGACTTCGAGGCGATCAAACAGCGCCAGCAGCAGGCCTGGTCGAGCGGCGACTTCCACGTCGTGGCCGCCCGGATCGTGCCGACCGCCGAGCACCTCGTCGACACGGCCGACCTGCACGCCGGCTGGCGAGTGCTCGACGTCGCCACCGGCAGCGGCAACGCCGCCGTCGCGGCGGCGCGGCTCGGCTGCGAGGTGGTCGGGGTCGACTACGTCCCCGCGCTCCTCGAGCGCGGCCGCGAGCGCGCAGCGGTCGAGGGCCTCGATGTCGAGTTCCTCGAGGGCGACGCCGAGGCTCTGCCCTTCCCCGACGCGTCCTTCGACGCAGTCACGTCGATCTTCGGCTCGATGTTCGCGCCGAACCACGCCCAGGCCGCCGCCGAGCTTCTTCGCGTCTGCCGGCCCGGCGGCAGGATCGCCCTCGGCGCCTGGACGCCCGAGGGCTTCATCGGCGACCTCTTCCGCACGACCGCCGCGCACGTCCCGCCCCCGGCCGGCGTGCCCTCCCCGATGCTCTGGGGCACCGAGTCGTACCTCCGCGAGCTCTTCGGCGAGGAGATCTGCTCGCTCGAGGTCGAGGAGCAGACCTTCACCTGGCGGTTCCCCTCCCCGGAGGACTTCGTCGCCTTCTTCCGCGAGTGGTACGGGCCGACGTTCAAGGCCTTCGCGGCCCTCGAAGGCGACGCCCGCGACGCGCTGGAAGCCGACCTCGTCGCCCTCGCGCGCCGGTACGACCGGCTCGGCGACGGCGCCACTGCCATTCCCGCGACCTACACCGAGGCGGTGGCGACGCGGCGCTGAGCCGCCCGCACGCCGCCCCGAGACACGAAAGGAACTCGCCGTGATCACGCAGCACATGCTCGCGCAGCGGGGCGAGCGCCACGAGGCGCTTCGCCCGGCCAGGGAGATCACATTGCGCTCCCGCGCGGTCGCTCGCTCCGAGGGGCTCTACGCGACGCCCGTCGCGGCTCCGGAAGGGCCGGCCATCCGACGGCCCGCCCGGTCCCGCACTGTCTGGGCCTGGGCACGCGCGCTCACCGCCTGAGCTGGAGCTCGGCGACGCGGCGGGCTGCGTCCCGCCGTGTCGCCGCACCCAGCTTCCTGAGCACGGCCGCGACGTGGTGCTCGGCGGTGCGGGGCGACACGACGAGCCGCTCGGCGATCTCTGCGTTCGTGAGCCCCTCGGCCAGGAGCGCCGCCACCTCGAGCTGGCGTGCGGTGAGCCCGGCCGGGTTCGCGAGCGTCGCCTCACGCGGCCCGGCGGGGACGCGCGCACCGAGGTCACGAAGGCGGACCGTCACGTGCCTAGTCAGCGGCTCGGCGCCGAGACCGCGGGCGATTTCGAGCGCCTCGCCGAGAAGCTCCTCGTCGTCGAGCCGGGAAAGCATCAGCGCACGGTCGTAGGTCCACCCCGCCTCGCCGAACGCGTCCGCGGCGCCCAGCCAGTCCCCGCGGACCATGGCGGCGTGCGGGGACGCCATCCGCTCGTCGGGTTCGCCCTCGATCCCCGCCAGCGCGGCCCACGCCACGGCGCGCAGGCCGGCCCAGCCGACCTGGCCCGGGCGCTCCCGGATCGACTCGAGCGTCCGGGTGAGCCGCTCCACCGGCATCGGCGCACCGGTCGTCAGGGCTCGTTCGGTCTCGAGCTCGAGCACGGGCGCGACCCGCTGCAGCTCGCGGGTGCGATCGGCCTGGACGGCGAGCTCGGCGAGACGCTCGGCCGCGTCGGGGTCGCCGCGGCGAACGGCGAGCTCGGCCAGCACCGTGTTGGCCAGGATCTGCGAGACGTTCGCGTCGCTCTCGATCTCCGCGAGTGTCGCGCGCTCGGCCTCGTCCCAGTCGCCGGCACGTAGACGCAGCCACGCGATCGTCAGCACCGCGTACGGCGCCAGCGTGTACACCTCGTGCTCCTTGGCGTACGCGAGCCCCTGCTCCGCGTAGCGGAGCGACGCGGCCGGCTCGACCCACGCGAGCAGGGCGTAGCTGAGATTCAGAAGCGCACGGGTCGCCTCGTGGCGCTCGCCGGCGGCGTCCGCTGCGGCATGGGCCTCGAGGAGCGCCTCCGCCGACCCGCTGTCCACGTCGATCCGAACGCTGCCGATGTTGACGAGGGCGTGCGCGCAGGTGGTCTCGTCACCGAGTCGGCCCGCGAGCTCGAGCGCACGCTCGCCGAGCTCACGAGCAGGCTCGAAGTCCTCCGTGAGCATCGTGAGCTGAGACAGCGCGCTGTACGCCTGGGCCAGCTCGACCGACTCCCCGAGCGGCTCCAGAATCGCGATCGCCTGGCGCGCCGTGGCCCGGGCCGCGTCGCCGTTGCCCGTGTACCAGTGGAACCGCGCGAGCGCCCGCAGGCAGCGGCCGATCGCCGCCTGGTCGCCCAGCTCCTCGAAGAGCGTGATCGCGCGGTCCATCGCCGCGAAGCCTTCGTCGAGGCGGCCGACGGCGTAGGCGGCCATCGCCAGCTCCTCCAGCACGGCGGCCTGCTCGGCCGGCTCCAGGCGCTCGACGAAGTGCGAGGCGCGGCGGTAGTGGGAGTAGGCCTCGCGGTTCGAGCTCACGTCGGCGGCGCGGCGCGCCGCCACGAGCGCGTGCTCGGCGACGACGTCCTCGGCGCCGGCGGCCTCCGCGTGGTGGACGATGTCAGCCGGATCGGCACCGGCCGCCAGCAGCGCCTCGAGGATGCCCCCGTGCAGCCGCCGGCGCCCGGCGATCGGGACGCTCGCCCTGATCGCGTGGCGCGCCAGCTCGTGCCGGAAGCGGACGTGGCCGGGGTGCACCTCGAGGAGCTGGCGTCGCTCGGGCTCTTCCGCGGCCTCGGGCCACTCGGGCATGACCGCGTCGAGGACGGAGGTCGGCACGCGGCTCGGCACGACGGAGACGAGCTCGACGAGCCGCCGCGCGTCGGGCTCGAGGCGGGAGGCGCGCGCGAGGAGAGCCGTGGCTACAGAAGGCGGGAGATCGGCGGTCGAGCGGGCTGCAATGAGCTCGGTGACGTAGAACGGGTTGCCGGCCGTGGCCTCGTACACCTCGCCACCGCCCTCCCCTGCGAGGGACGCCACGGCGCCTTCCGAGAGGGGCGCCAGGTCGAGGAACACCGAGTCGTCGGCCCGAACCGCCCCGACGGTCGCGTGCAGCGGGTGGCCCGGCGACGCCTCGCCGGCGCGGTACGTGAGCACCAGCAGGGCCGGCAGCGACCTGATCCGCCGCCCGACCACGGTGATCGCATCGAGCGTCGCGTCGTCCGCCCAGTGCACGTCCTCGAAGACGAGCACGGTCGGCTGCGGCGGACAGACGAGGTCCCTGACGAGGAGCTCCTGGATCTCGTGCGGCGCCGCCCCTGACGCGAGAGCTTCCTCCAGCCCTCGCGAGACGTTCCCTGCCAGGTCACGGACGGCCCCGAGCGGGCGCGGGATGCTCAGGTCGTCGCACGTTCCGACCAGGACGCGCGCGTCCGGGCCGAGGTCGCGGAGGAACCGGGTGACCAGCGAGGTCTTGCCGATGCCCGGCTCGCCGGTGACGAAGACCACGCGGCCGTTGCCACCGGCCGCGGCTTCACGCGCCTCTGTCAGCGCGGCCAGCGCGCTCTCGCGCTCGAGGAGCTCCACGGGTCAACGATAGAACGTGCCCGCGGGCCCGTCAGCCCACGGCCTCGGCCGGTCGCCTGCGGCCGAGGAGGACGAGCGCCGCCACGGGCAGCACGAGCGGCGCCCAGGCGTAGCCGGCGCCGAACCCGGACCAGACCGTCTCGTCTGGCCACGCCGTCGGGCTCAGCAGCTCGGCAAAGCCCACCGCGAGTACGCCGGCCAGCTCGACCGAGGCCGCCACGAGCGCAACGGTGCGCCACCGCTCCGGCCGGCGCAGCGCGACCGCCAGCACGAGGTAGACGACCGCGGCAGCGGCGGAGAGCGCGTACTGCACGGGCGCCTCGTCCGCGCGCGTGGCGAGCTGCACGGCGGCCCGCGCCCCCGCCGCGATCGCCAGCACCGTGTAGGCGGCGACGAGGATCTTCACCGCTCAGCTCCAGGTCGCGTGCAGGCGCAGGACGACGACGATCGTCACGCCGCAGGCGAGCGCAACGACGACGTAGTCGGTGCGCGAGGGCTCGGCTTCCCCTAGCGCGCGGCCGGCGAGCAACGGCAGGAGGACGACGGAGACGACGAGGTAGCCGAGGTTCGTCGCCGACTCGCCCGGGCGATGACCTCTTGCGTACGAGATCACGGCGAGGAGGGCCTGGACCACGAGCAGGAGCTCCCCGATCACGACCCCGGCGCGCACCGCGGCCCCGCAGCGCACACCCGCTGCGGCCGCCCCTGCGAGAACCCCGACCAGGGCGAGATAGAGGACGACGACCTGGAGTGTCGCCGGGCTCAAGCAGCCGCGGCCAGGCGGCGCTTTCGGCGCTTGCGCAACCCGCGCTTGAAGAGCCAGGTCGAAAGGCCCGTCACTGCCAGCAGGAGCGGCACGAGCCCGAGGACGACCCAGATGATCCGCACCCACGGATTGAGGGCCCACCCGGAATGGAGCGGGAAGTTCCAGTCGGACCAGAGCTCCTCCGACTTCGACGCGTACTCGCCGTAGGTCGTCAAGGTCTCGCCGGTCTTCCGGTCGACGGAGACGAGGTAGTCCCCCGGGTAGACGGCGTAGCCGTAGGGATCGATGCCGTCCTGGAACCAGATGCCGTACGTCGCGGCGGGGTCGTCCTCGGCAGGTACGTCGACCGAGACGACCGAGTCGTCGTGTTCTCTCACCGCGGCCTCCACGGCCGCCGCGATTCCGATGTCCGGGTCGTCCGACTCGGTGGACTCGAGGATCCGCTCCTCGGCCAGCGACTCGCCGGGAGTCAGGGCGTACCACGCCTTTTCGACGAAACCGAACGAATAGCCCATGCCCGTCACCGCCCAGAGGAGCAGGAGCGGGATCGCGATCATCCCGGCCACCTGATGCAGGTCGTAGTCGCGTGCGTAGCGGCCCTTCTTCCAGCGAACGCGCACTCCCACAAACCAGCGCTTGATCCCCGGCCACCAGAGCCAGATGCCGGACAGCGCGAGGAAGAGCAGGAGCACGCCGGTGATCCCGAGGATCAGATATCCCCATGTGACGGGCTCGCCCTCGAAGCCAGCCCAACCGGTCCCCGGGACGGGCTCCGCGAGCCAGGGCTGATATCCCACGTAACCCTCGCACGAGAGCCCGCACACGTGGAGGTTGAACATGAGGCTCATCGTCCAGGGGACGACGCCGTCGGTCTCGACCGGGTTGAAGTCGCCCAGGATCTCGCCAGTGCTCGGATCGACCGTCACCCGGCGGGTTTCGAAGTCGTCGACGACGTACACGCCGTTCAGCGAGTAGATCGCGAACGGCGCGAACTCCGGGTCGTACTCCCGCACGGCCGCGTACGCCTCGGCGTGGTCGAGCGCCACGGGCCCGCCGCTCTCGTCGTAGGCGGAGCCGTGCTGCGCCTGCACGATCTCCTCCTGGTAGATCAGGGGGACGCCCGACGTCGTGACGACGAGCAGCGCGAGGCCGATCACGATCGCCGACCAGCGGTGGACCCAGATCGTGCCGCGCTTGACGGGCTTGCGCCGCCACCAGGGGCGGCGTCGACGCGCTGGCTCTTCCGGCTCCTCCAGTGCGGTCGGTTCTTCGACCCGCTCGTATTCCTCCACGCTCACGGCGCGGATCTTATGTAAGGGCTGCCTTACACGTCAACGTAGGTGTGCCTGACCGTGACCAGCAGGCACAGTTTCCCCATGGCGACGATGCAGGACCTCGACGAGGT
>CAVVIB010000026.1:0-28489 GCA_963748205.1 uncultured Actinomycetes bacterium | reverse complement strand
CGACCGCGAGAACGACGTCGTTGCCGGCACGCGCGAGCAGCTCGGCGCTCGCCAGGCCGGACGCGTCGCCGCCCCAGTCGGCCACGACCACGCGTCGTCCCGTCGGCAGCGGGCCCGCCAGCACGTCCCACGACTGAAGAGCGGTGACGCCCTCCAGCGGGACGTCGGGGACGTACGGCCGGGCGCCGGTAGCGACGACGACCAGATCGGGCTCGAGCACGGTCACGGCGTCAGCGTCGGCCTCGATACCCATCCGCAGCTCGACCTCGCCTTCGGCGAGGAGGCGCTCGTAGTTGCGCGCCAGCGAGAGCGCGGGCTCCTCGTGCATCGGCGCGGCTCCGGCGAGCGCAAGCTGGCCGCCGATCCGTTCCGCGCGCTCCAGCAGGACGACCTCATGCCCGGCGGCGCCCACCTCGGCCGCGGCGGCGAGTCCGCCCGGCCCGGCGCCGACGACCACGACCCGGTGCCGCTCCGCGGCCCGCTCGGGCCGGGGCAGCGTGCGCTCGCGCCCCGTGCGCGGGTTCTGGGTGCAGGCGATCGGCGTGCCCGCGTGGTAGTGGGCGATGCAGGCGTTGCAGCCGATGCAGCGCAGGATGCCGTCCAGCTCGCCGTCGGCCGCCTTGCGCGGGAGATCGGGGTCGGTGATCAGCGCCCGCGTCATCCCGACGGCCTCGAACGCGCCGCCCGCGACGAGCCCGTCGGCGCTCACGGGGTCGACGATCCGCGACGTCCCCACGAGCGGCGGCCCGACCCGGAAGCCCGCGTAGTCGCCGATCGCGTTCTCCGGGAACGGAGGCGGCGGGACGATGCCCATCGCGCCGAGGTAGGTGGACGACTCGCCGAGCGCGACGCTGAGGTAGTCCACTCGCCCGGCGAGCTCGCCGACCACCTTCCGGGCCGCCTCGGAGTCCGCGCTCAGGCGCACGCCCAGCGCGAGGCCGGGCGCCGCTGCCCGCACGGCGTCGAGCACGGCGAGGAGGAAGCGCGCCGGCTCGGCCCACTCGTCCTCGCGGCGGTTCAGGCCCGGCGTGAAGAACTGCGCCGCCAGGTAGTTGTGCGCGGCCGAGATCTCGATCCCATCGAGCCCGGCGGCTGCGACGTTCGCCGCGGAGCGCCCATAGCCGTCGACGATCGCCTCGATGTCGGCAGCCGTCGCCGCCCGCGGCTCGACGTGGAAGCGGCGGCTCGGCACCGCCGAGGCCGAGATGGCCGGCGTGCGCGGCGGGCTCGCGATCTGCTCCCGCCCGCCGTGAAAGAGCTGGACGAAGAGCCGGGCCTCGTGTGGGCGCACGGCCTCGACGACACGGGCGAACCCGGCGGTCGAGTCCTCCCGGTACCCGGCGAGCGTGTGCGGCGTGAGGAGCCCGGACGGGTCGACGGCGGTCGCCTCGAGGACGATCAGCCCGACGCCGCCTCGCGCCCGCGCCTCGTGGTAGGCGAGGAAGTCGTCCGTCGGGAGGTGGTCGTGGACGAGCGTCGTCTGGTGAGCGGTCGAGACGATCCGGTTGCGGAGCTCGACCTGCCCGATCTTCAGCGGGCTGAGGAGCGCCTCAAGCACGTTCGAGCACTGCGCGCTCGTCGTCCGTGAGCGGCCGCGGGCGGTGGTTCTCGTCGCAGGCGACCAGCACGGCCTTCGCCTCCGCGGCCAGCTCCCTGCTGTCGCTGACCACCAGCTCCTCGACGGTGCGGACGCTCGACGTCCCCAGCGAGTCGAGCCGGATGCGCGCGACGACGCGGTCGTCCTGCTGCCTCAGCTCGCGCCGGTAGTCGATCTCCACGCGCGCGACGACGTAGCCGAGCGCGTCGTCACCGACCGCGGTGACTAGCCACTCGTCCCGAACCTCCTCCAGATACGTGAGGAAAACGGCGTGGTTGACGTGCCCGTACGGGTCGAGGTCGCGCCACCTGATCTCGATCTCCTTCTCGTGCACGGTTGCCCCCGGGCCGGGGGCGGTGATAGTAACCCCAGCCGTGGCAACCCGAGCCGAGACGCGCGTCGTCGTGGGCGACGAGGGATACGACACCGAGCAGGTGCGTTCCCTTCTGGACGGCACCGGCGTGACCGTCGCCGACGCGCGCGAGCCCTGGGGCGGGGACGACGTCGTCGGGCTGCTGGTCGGGACGGAGACCGAGGTGCGCACCGCCGACCTCGACCGGCTGCCCGCCCTCCGCGTCGTGGCCACCTGCAGCGTGGGCTTCGACCACGTCGACCACGAGGAGGCCGAGCGGCGCGGGATCTGGGTCTGCAGCGTGCCGGACTATTGCATCGAGGAAGTGGCCGACCACGCGCTCGCGCTCGTCCTCTCGCTGCTGCGCGGCGTCGTCGTGCTCGACCGCGAGGTGCGCGAAGGCGGCTGGGACTGGAAGGCCGCCGGGGAGCTGCGCCGCATTCGCGGGTCGCGGCTCGGCGTCGTCGGCCTCGGCCGCACGGGGCGTGCCCTCGTAGAGCGCGCTGCCGCGCTCGGCTTCGAGGTCTGGGGCACCGACCCGGCGCTCACGGACGAGCAGATCGCCGCGGCAGGCGCTCGGCCCGCGGCGCTCCACGACTTGCTGGCGGCCTGCCATGCGATCTCCCTCCACGTTGCCCTGACGCCGGAGACCGACGCGCTCCTCGGCGCGGAAGAGCTTGCGCTCATGCCCGACGGCGCCGTCCTCGTGGACACCGCGCGACCGCAGCTCATCGACCTCGACGCGTTGCGCGCGGAGCTGGAGAGCGGCCGCCTGGGCGGCGCCGCGCTCGACGTCATCCCCGTCGAGCCGCCGACGGCCGAGCACCCGGCGCCCGTCTGGCCGCGCCTCGTCGTCACGCCGCACGTGGCCTGGTACAGCGCCGAGGCCGACGAGGCCTGCCACACGCGCCCGGTGCTCTCCGTGCGCGCGGTGCTCGAAGGCCGTGTGCCCGACGGGGCGGTGAACAGCCCGTGATCGCGCTCGTCACCGGCGGCGGGACCGGCATCGGGCGCGCGACCGCGCTCGAGCTGGCGCGCGGCGGCGCCTCGGTCGTCATCTGCGGACGCCGCCCGGAGCCGCTGGAGGAGGTGCGCGCCGCCGTGGAGGAGCTCGGCGCCGAGTGCCTGGCGCTCCAGATCGACGTGCGCGAGCAAGACCAGGTGGCCGCGCTCGTGGACGCTGTGCTCGAGCGCTTCGGGCGCATCGACGTGCTCGTCAACAACGCCGGCGGCCAGTTCATCGCGCCCGCCGAGGAGATCTCCCCGAACGGCTGGCGCGCCGTCCACCGGCTGGCCGTGGACGCCGCCTGGGACGTGACGCGAACCGTGGCGACGCGCTCGATGATCCCGAACCGCAGCGGCGTGGTCGTCTTCGTCGGCTTCAGCCCACGCCGCGGGATTCCGGGCTTCGCCCACGCCGCAGCGGCACGCGCGGCGGTCGAGAACCTCGCCTCCGGGCTGGCGGGCGAGTGGAGCCGCTTCGGGATCCGCACCGTCTGCGTCTCGCCCGGGACGATCCTCACGGAGGGCCTCGAGGGCTACGGCGCCGAGCAGATCGCGGCCTGGGAGAAGTCGATCCCCGCCGGCCGCCTGGGCACGCCGGAGGAGGTTGCGTCCGTCATCGCCTTCCTAGCCTCGCCCGCCGCGTCCTACGTGACCGGGACGACGATCGTCGTCGACGGCGGTGCCGACGCCTGGGGTCACGCCGAGCCACCTCCGCCGCGTGAGTAGATTAGGAGGGTGGGCACCGTCTCCCGCCTCTCCGTCGCCCCGGTGAAGGGGCTCGCGCAGCACCACCCCGACGAGGTCGTGATCGAGCGGACGGGCGTGCCCGGGAACCGCCAGTTCCTGCTGTTGGACGAGACGGGACGCCTCTTCAGCGGCATCCGGCACGGCCGCATGGTGACCATCGTGGCCGAGTATCGGCGCGACCCTGACCGCCTCACGCTCCGCTTTCCCGACGGCACGGTCGTCGAGGATGAGGTGAGGCTCGGCGCGGCCGAGGTCGTCGGCCTCTGGGACACCCAGCGTCAGTCGCACGTGGTCGACGGGCCGTTCTCGGCGGCCCTCTCCGAGTTCGTCGGCAAGCCGCTGCGCCTCTACCGCGTGGACGCCGAGGGCGGCGGGTTCGACGAGCGCGTCGTCTCGATGCTCTCGGAGGCCTCATTGGAGGAGCTCGAGCGGCAGTCAGGCCATGACGGGCCGGTCGACGGCCGTCGCTTCCGCATGCTCGTCACCGTCGCCGGCGTCGGCCCGCACGAGGAGGACGAATGGATCGGCCGCCGCATCCGCCTCGGGGACGCGGTCGTCACGGTTGTCGAGACGTGCGTCCGCTGCGCGACGACCACCCAGAACCCGGAGAGCGGCGCGCGCGACTTCGACACGCTACGGCTCATCCCCGCCTACCGCGGCTTCGCGGACGGGAAGCACGTCGAGTTCGGCGTCTATGCGGACGTCGAGGAGCCGGGCCGCGTCAGGGTCGGCGACCCGGTCGAGCCGGCTTAGTTCGCGCTTTCGGTCGCCGAACGCCTGCCCGGCCTCGCGGGCTGCCTCGGTCTGCGCCAAAGCGGCGTAGGCCAGGCGCTCGATGAGGACGGCGGCCGCGCGGCCGGACTCCGCGATGGCGTCTGCGGCCTGCTTCGCGGCCGAGGCGGCGAGCGGCGGGAGCGCTGCGACCTGCGCGGCCAGCTCGAGCGTCCGCTGAAGCGCTTGCCCGGCCGGGACGACCTCGGTGGCCACGCCGAGGCGGAAGGCCTCGGCGGCGTCGATGCGCGAGTTCAGGAGCATGAGCTCCTTCGCGCGCGCAGGCCCGAGCGCCCTGACGAGCCGGTAGGTGCCGCCGGAGCTCGGCACGATCCCGAGCTCCACCTCGGGGAGCCCGAACACGGCGGTCTCGTCGGCGATGCGGAAGTCCGTCGCGAGCGCCAGCTCGAACCCGGCGCCCAGGCACCAGCCGGAGATCGCGCTGAACGTCGGCTGCGGCAGCGAGGCGATCTGCTCGTAGACGTCGCCCGTGTCGCGGTAGTACGCGTCGATCCCGCCTGGGCTCTCGTCGCGCTCCTCCTTGAGGTCGGCGCCGGCGGAGAAGGCGCGCTCGCCGCCGGCGAAGACGACGCAGCGGCTCTCCCGCAGGTCCGGGCCCGCCAGCGCCTCCATCAGCGCGCGTTCGACCTCGCTCGAGATCGCGTTCAGCTTCTCCTCGCGTCCGAAGGTGACGACGCAGACGTCGCCCTCGCGCCGGATCTCGGGGAGCCCGTCAGGCAAGGGCGCTCACCGGTCGCTCGCGGACGTAGGGCAGCGGCACGGTTGGGTTCTCGGTGTCGATCTCACGGGCGAGTCGGTGCCCGTCGAAGATCGCGTCTGCGATGAGCTGCGGGGCCACGCAGTCGCCGACGCGGTAGACGCCCTCGATTCCCTCGGCCTCCACGCGCACCTCGTCCGCGCGCAGATCGTGGTAGAGGGCGTCGTTCGAGAGCCGCTGCGTGACGAGCACGACACCGTCGGCCTCGAGCTCGACCGGCTCCCCGAACTCGTCGACGCACGCCAGCCCACCCGGCTCGATCCGGTCGAGCCTGACCGTGCGGTGCATGCGCACGCCGACCTCGTGGAGCCGCTCCTTGAGGAAGACCTGCTCCAGCGTCTCGTGCGAGAAGGGTGAGATGTCCTCGAGCGAGGTGACGAAGTCGACCTGGAACCCCTCGACCGCGAGTCTCTCCGCCAGGTCGGGCCCCATGAAGTAGCCGTCCGAGTCGTAGACGACGACACGCTTGCCGGCCGGCGTCTTGCCCTCGACCATGATCTGCTCGGGCGTGAGGACGTGCGGGAGCGAGGCGTCGGCGCCGGGGATCGGCTCGTGCGTCTCGCGGTTGAGGCCGTCCGCGGCCCAGTAGGCGCCCGTCGCGATGACGACGATCTCTGCGCCGTACTCGCGCACACCCTCCGCGTCGAGCCTCATCCCCGTGAGCACCTCGACGTTCCTGAGCTTGTCGAGCTGGATGCGCCGCCAGTTGAGGACGCGCGCCCACTCGCCGCGGCCGGGGAGCTGCGGGATCCAGCGCATGATCCCGCCGATGTCGTCGCCCGCGTCCACGAGGTGGACGCGCCGGAAGCCGCGCTTGCCGAGCACGATCGCGCACTCCATCCCGGCAGGCCCCGCGCCGACGACGAGCACGTCGCGGTCGCGGTTCTCCGCGGGCTCGAAGCGCTCGGGGTGCCAGCCGCGGCGGAACTCCTCGCCGGCGGTCGCGTTCTGGGTGCAGCCGATGTTGCCGCCGGGATCCGACTTCGGGATGCAGATGTTGCAGCCGATGCACTCGCGGATCTCGTCGAGCCTGCCCTCCTCGATCTTGCGGGGAAGGAACGGATCGGCGATGGACGGCCGCGCGGCGCCGATCACGTCCCAGACGCCGCTCGAGACGATCTCCGCCATCTGGTCCGGGTCGGTGAGCCGCGAGACGCCGACGACCGGCTTCGCGGTCGCCTCGCGGACGTGCTTCGTCCACTCGAGCTGCCAGCCCTGCTTGAAGAAGCGCGAGGCGCCCGAGTCCTTCGACCACTCCGTCGCCGAGCCGATCGCCACGTCCCAGAGGTCGACGAGGTGGTCGGCGAGCCGGATGAACTCGAGGCCCTCCTCGAGGTCGACGCCGTAGGGGCTCAGCGCCGCGACGGAGATGCGCGTGGCGACCGTGCACTCGCCTTCCGTCGCCTCGCGCGTCAGCTCGAGGAGCTCCATCCAGAAGCGCGCGCGGTTCTCGAGCGAGCCGCCGTATTCGTCGGTGCGCCGGTTGTAGAACGGCGAGAGGAACTGCATGGGCAGGTAGCTGTGCGCCCCGTAGACGTAGACGATGTCGAACCCCGCCTCGCGCGCCCGCCGGGCTGCGGCCGCCCAGTCCTCCTGGACGCGGCGGATGTCGTCGCGCTCCATCGCCTTCGGCGTCACGAGCAGGTAGTCGCTCGCGAGCTGCGAGGGCGCGATCGCCGGCAGCCGCCACTCGCGGCGCGGGCAATGGACGCCCGAATGGTGGAGCTCGACGCCGGCGAGCGCGTCGTGCTCGTGCACCTCGTCGCACATGAGCGAGAGCGCGCGCAGGTCGCCGTCGTCCCAGAGGCGCGCGGAGATGAAGGGAGTCTCGTCGGAGTCGGCGCTGATCGCGCAGTACTCGGTGTTGACCGCCGCCCAGCCGCCCTCGGCCTTCGTCGAGCGGTGCCGCGCCTGGCCGCCCGGCTTCTGGACGCCGAAGCCCGTGCAGTGAGGCACCTGGTAGAAGCGGTTCCTGAGGGTCTTCGGGCCGATCTGGAGCGGCTCGAAGAGGACCGCGTGCTTCGGGTCAGTCGCCACTGAGGGCGTCGTGCACCAGGCGCTGGAAGTGCTGGATCAGGACCTCGCTCGAGGGCAGCAGCCGCCCGTGCGGGATCATCCCGGAGTTGAGGCCGACCTGGACGGAGGCGACCAGCGAGGCGTCCTCGGTCCCCACCTGGTTGGCGAACGCCATCATCTCCGCCGCGGTCTCGTCCGGGACCTCCTCGTAGTAGAAGTACTCGGTCGAGCCGGCGCAGCGCCCAGGGCCGGCCGGCCGCGTCACGTCGACGGACATGTTCCCCGGGCCCGGGTCGATGTTGATCGTGCAGTTCGGGAAGAGCATGTGGTACTGCGCCTGCTCCACGTCGGCGTCGGCGAGGTAGGCGACCTTCCCGTTGGCCTTCGCCGAGTCACGAACGTGCGCGAACTGCATGAGCGCCAGGCCCTCGGCCTCGTAGAGGTACTCGTCGGCGCCCACGTCGAGCACCTTGGAGAAGCCCGGGTGCGCGACCGCGCAGTGGTAGCACTCGAGGTAGTTCTCGATCGCGACCTTCCAGTCGCACTCGATCTCCCAGTCGTTGCGGACGCGGAAGCGCAGGCGGTCGAGGTCGAGCCCGCTCTCCGCCACCTTCGCGCGCATCGGCCCGAGCGCGTCCGCGAGCGGGCCCGCGTCGGGGTCGGGATTGACGAAGACCATCGGCCCCCAGGCCTCGATCGCCACGGGGAGCATCGAGAACCCGTCCTTGTCGAAGTCCGGCTCGCGCTCGGAGCGCGGCGCCTTGCGCAGCGTCCCGTCGAGGTCGTACGTCCAGGCGTGGTACGGGCACTGGAGCGCCTTGCGGTTGCCGTCGCCCTGCGCGATCAGGTGCCCGCGATGCCGGCAGACGTTCACGAACCCGCGCAGGACGCCCTCCGTGTCGCGCACGACCACGATGGGGATCTGGCCTGCGAAGCACGTGAAGAAGTCGCCCGGATTCTCGACCCGGTCGGCGCGGCCGGCGTACTGCCACGAGCGCGAGAAGATGCGCTCGCCCTCGAGCCGCTGGATCGTCGGGTCCGCGTACCAGCCGGCCGGAAGCGTCGCGCCGGCCGCCAGAGCGGCTCCGAGATCGGTCTTCATGACCGAATTCTACGCCGTCAGATCCGCCGCCAGCTCCTCGAAGGCGGCGACGAAGGCGTCGCAGTCCTCGAAGGAGTGCACGACCGAGAGCGTCCATTCCTCCTCGCGGCCGGGCGTCATGAAGACGCCGCGGTTCATGTTGTAGAGCCAGGCGAGGTCGGCGAGCTCGCCGTCCTGGTGCTCCTTGTAGGTCTCGTAGTCGACGATCTTCGTCGGCGCGAAGGTGACGCAGCCCTTGGCGCCAACGCCGACCGCGTAGCCGGAGAGCCCGTAGCGCTCGATCACGCCCTGGCACCCGGCGAGGATGCGGTCGTTGAGGGCGTCCAGGTGCTCGTAGGCCTCCGGCGTCATCACCTCGAGGAGGCTCGCACGCGCCGCTGCCATCGAGAGCGGGTTCCCGTTGTAGGTCCCCACCTGGTAGACGCGCTCGTCCTCGACGACCTCGAAGACCTCCTCGGTGCCGCCGATCGCGCCCGATGGGAGGCCGCCGCCCAGCGTCTTGGCGAGCGTGACCATGTCGGGCTCGACTCCGAAGCGCTCCGTGGCGCCGCCGGCGGCGATGCAGAGGCCGGTCTTCACCTCGTCGAAGATGAGGACGATCTCGTGCCTGCGCGTGAGCTCGCGCACGGCCTCGAGGTAGCCGGGCTCGGGGAGCACGACCCCGAGGTTCATCATCGCCGCCTCCATGATCACGCAGGCGGGCTTGCGGCCCTCCTCGATCAGGCGCTCGATCCGGCGCTCCATCGAGCCGGCGTCGTTGAAGGGCACCGCGATCGTCAGGTCGGCGACGGACTGCGGGATGCCCTCGCCGTACGGCAGTGAGGCGTAGTTGTCCCGGTCGCCGATCTGGTCGTACGGGACGCCGATCGAGACCATCACGTAGTCGTGGTGGCCGTGGTAGGAGCCGAAGATCTTCACGATCGTGTCGCGGCCGGTGAGGGCGCGCGCGATCCGGATCGCGTCCATCGTCGCCTCGGAGCCCGAGTTCGTGTACCGCCACTTCGGGAGGCCCCAGCGGCGGGCGAGCTCCTCGCCGACCACGATCCCGTCCTCGGTCGGCGCCGCGAAGTGCGTGCCGAGGCGGTAGCGCTCGGCCACCGCCTTCTCGATCGCGGGATGCGCGTGGCCCTGCACCATCGAGCCAAAGCCGTTGTGGAAGTCCAGGAGCTCGTTCCCGTCGACGTCCCAGACCTTGGCGCCCTGGCCGCGCTCGAGATAGATCGGCCACGGGGCGCGCACCTGGTACGAGGAGGCGACGCCGCCTGAGAGAGTCTTGCGCGCCCGCTCGTACATGGCGCTCGACCCGCCAGTGCGCTCGTTGAGCCGGCGCTCCTCGCGCTCGGTCAGCTCCTTGATTCGCTCGCGGTCGATTTCGAGGACGGTCGCCTCGGTTGCCATCGCCGTACTCTAGAGCCCGAGGGAATCGCGCGGCCAGCCGGTGCGCCTAGCCGGGCTCGCCCCAGCGCCGGATCAGGAGCGCCAAGACCGTGGCTACGTCGGCCACCGAGGCGATGTCCACCCACTCGTCGACGCCGTGGAGACCGCCGCCAGTGGGCCCGTAGCAGACGGCCTGCCCGGGCCCGAGCGGAGGCGCAAAGTAGCGCAGGTCAGTCGTCGCGCGGGACGGCTCGGGCCGCGGCCGCCGCCCGTGCACCTCCTCGTGGCAGCGGGAGAGGAGGTCGACGAGCGGGGTCTCCTCGAAGGCATACCCGCGCGCTCGGAAGCCGCGGAACTCCACCTCCGCGGCGGGAGCGGCGCGGCGCACCGCGGCCGCCAGCCGCTCCTGGCCGGATGCCGGGTCCATGCGGATCGGAAGTCCCAGGCGGACGTCGATCACCGCCCTTCCCGGGGTTGTCGAGGGCCAGTCGCCTGCGTGGAGCGCGCCGACGTTGAGGAGGTAGGGTCGCTCGACGCTCCCGAACTCCGGCTCGGGGTCGTCGTTGAGCTCCGCCTCGAGGGCGCGCAGGCCCTCGATCACGGCCAGGGCGTCCTCGATCGGATGGGAGCTCTCGTCGGAGGCCGAGGCGTGGCGCGCGCTGCCGTCGACTGTGATGCGTGCCCAGATCACGCCGACGGCGACGAGGTCGAGGCTCCCGTTCGTCGGCTCGGCGATGACGACGCCGTCCGCCGACGGGCCTTCGAGACAGGCGGTGAGGGCGCCGTTCCCGCCGCACTCCTCCTCGATCACGCTCTGGTAGACGATCCCGCCCGGCAGCGGCCCGGCTGCGAGCGCCGCCTCGACGCCGAGTAGCATCGCGGCGATCCCGCCTTTCATGTCGCATGCGCCGCGCCCGTACAGGCGGCCGGCCTCGATCTCGGCCCCGAACGGCGGCTTCGACCAGCGGTCGGCGGGCTCCTCGCTGACGACGTCGACGTGTCCGTTCAGGAGCAGGGAGCGCCCGGCACCGCCGGCGAGCGTGCCGATGAGGCACCGGCGTCCCTCGTAGGAGGCGAGCGGAATGCCGCTGTCCAGCCGCTCGAAAAGCCGGTCGGCGTTCGGCTCGAGAGAGCGGACGGCGAATCCGAGCACTCGGAGCCGCTCCTCGACGAGGTGCTGCGCTTCCTCCTCGTTGCCGAGCAGGCTGGGAGTCCGCACGAGGCGCTGCAGGAAGTCGAGCGTGTCCGCGAGCCCATCCTCGACGGCGCGTCGAACGGACGCGTACGCTTTCACCCGGGAATGCGCGACCGTTCTTCCTTCAGTCGTTGCGGACGGGATTCGTTCTCGTCGTGGAGCCGTCACTTGGCCAACTTTAGGGCCCTGTGGGCCCGCGGGGGAGGGCGGACGCATCAACTTGAACGCGGGCGCCGAGCGTGAAACCCTGCCGTTCTCGCTGCGGCTCTTGATCGACATCACCGAGGAGGCTTGAGGATGACCCATCACCCGAAAGAGAGGTACGGCGGCCTGAACAGGAGGGACTTCCTCCTTCGCTCGGCGGTGGCCGCCTCGGCCCTTTCGGGGGCCAGCGGCCTCCTCGCCGCGTGCAGCTCCTCGACCACGGCGGAGCAGCGAGACGGCTGCGACCGGCGCTGGAGAGCCCGAGCCCCTCGGTCCCGGTGGCCTTCCGCTCGCGCGCCCGCACAAGCGTGTCGAGCTGCCTCTCTGGGAGGATCCGATCGAGTCTGGCCTCGAGCCCGAGACGGGCGGGACCTTCACGGTCTACAACTACCCGGACTACTTCTACAAGAAGCTCCTGACCCAGTTCGGGAAGGAGTACGGGGTCAAGGTCCAGTACACGCCCTTCGACAACATCGCCTCCGGGATACAGCGGCTCGCGTCGGGCGCGGTGCAGCCCGACGTCATGGAGATGACCCCGGACAACCTCGACCTCGCCGTGGCCGGGAAGCTGATCAAGCCGATCAATATCGACTACGTCCCCAATCTCGCGAAGAACATCTGGCCCGAGCTCGTGAGTCCGTTCTACGACGTCGACTCGCACTACACGGTGCCGTACACCTGCTACGCGACCGGAATCGCGTGGCGGAACGACAAGGTCTCCGAGGACATCGCCGCGATGTCGCAGCCGTGGGACATCTTCTGGGAGGCGGAGGCCTACGCCGGGAAGACCGCCCTCCTGAGCGAGGAGCGCGAGACGATCGGGATGGCGCTCCTGCGCAAAGGCGAGCTCGACCTCAACACCGAGGACCCGGCCCTGATCGACCAGGCGGTGGCCGACCTGAAAGAGCTTTACGACGTCTGCAACATCAAGATCGGCGACATCCAGTACCAGGCGATCCCCGAGGGGACAGCCTGGCTGAACCAGGCTTGGTCGGGCGACATGATCGCCGCCTACATCTACTACCTGCCCAAGGGGACCCCGGCCTCCGTGCTGTCGTACTGGAAGGCCGAGAAGGGCAATGTGCCCGTGCAGAACGACTGCTTCTCGATCTGCTCGACGACGAAGAAGCCGGTGCTCGCGCACCACTTCCTCAACTTCATGCTCGACAACGGCGTCTCCTACGAGAACTTCGTCGACTTCAACGGCTACCAGCCTCCGCTGAACGAGATTGACCCGGAGACGCTGGTCACGGACGGGGTAGTGCCGGAGAACCTGGCGAACTGCGTCCTCACGAACGACGACTTCGGCCCCGACTCGCTGCAGTACATGACACTGACGCAGAACGGGCAAAAGCTCTGGCAGGACGGCTACTCGGACTTCCTGGCCGGAGGAAGCTAGAGAGAAGCCGTGTATCGGCGCTGGCTCTGGCCCGGGTTCGCGCTCCCGGGCGTCGTCTGGCTGATCGTCCTCTTCGTCGTGCCGTTCTACACGGTCGTGGCGGTCGCGCTGGGCACGGTCGACCCGATCCTCTTCCAGCCGGTTCCGATCTGGAACCCGCTCGAGTGGAACGTCGGCTGGTTGAACGAGGTGATCCATCGACTCGGCCCGGGCGGGAACCTCACCGACGTGGCGCTGCGGACGCTCCAGTACGTCGCCATCTCGCTCGGCCTCAGCCTCCTGATCGGCTACCCGGTCGCCTACTACATCGCGCGCCTCGCCGGGAGGACGAAGGCCCTGCTTCTGATCCTCGTGATCGCCCCGCTCTGGATCAACTACCTGATGCGGATGCTCGCCTGGGTGAACCTGCTCGCCCCGGACGGCTATGTGAACCGGTTCCTCACCTACACGCACATCCTGAGCGAGCCGCGCGACTGGCTGGGAGGACGGCCGTCGACCGTGATCCTCGCGCTCGTGTACGGGTACATCCCGTTCCTCATCCTGCCCCTCTTCGCGGCGCTCGACCGCATCGACAAGAGTCATCTCGAGGCCGCGCGTGACCTCGGCGCAAGCAGGTTCAGCACGTTCGTCCACGTGACCCTGCCCCTGTCGAAGGTGGGCATTCTCGGCGGGGCCGTCCTCATCGCCCTGCCGATGTTCGGCGACTACTACACGCCCAACATCGTCTCCGGGGCGCCCCAGACCTCGATGATCGGCAACCAGATCGACCTGTACTTCCATGGCGGGCCTCAGCCGACCATCGGCGCGGCGATCACGATCGTCCTCGCCGCCTTCCTCACCCTCCTCATGGGCTACTACTTGTGGACGATCCACCGGGCGACGCGGGAGGCCCGCACGGCATGAGCTCGGTAGCCGACGCCTCGGTCGCGCCGCGGGCCTCCGCGTGGGGCCGGTTTCGCGGCTGGCTCTCGAACCCCTGGGGCCGTCCGCGCTTCCTACCCCTCTTGACCTGGGGGTACGTGGTCTGGTCGATCGTGCCCGTGCTGATCGCGGTGCAATTCTCCTTCAACGCGACCCGCTCGCGCACGAATTGGGAGGGCTTCTCGACCCGCTGGTACTGGGGCGACCCGGTCGACTCCGTCTGGCACGACCCCACCCTTCGCAACGCGCTCGCCCAGAGTCTCAAGCTCGCGGTCGCGGACGTCGTCATCGCGACACCAATCGGGGTGCTGCTGGCGATCGGCCTGGCCCGCTGGCATGGTCGCGGATCGGGGACCTCGAACTTCCTCATGCTCTTCCCGCTGGTGACGCCGGAGATCGTCATGGGCGTCTCGCTCCTGCTCGTCTTCACCGAGGTGTTCACGTTCATCGGGACCGGCACGACTGCCCAGATCCTCGGCCACGTCACGTTCTCGATCTCCTACGTCGTCGTGATCGTGCGCGGGCGGCTCTTCTCCATCGGCAGACAGTTCGAAGAAGCGGCTGCCGACCTCGGCGCCTCGCCGACCGCGGCGCTCACCCGCGTCCTCCTGCCCCTTCTCATGCCGGCGATCGTTGCCAGCGCCGCGGTCGTCTTCGCGATCTCGATCGACGACTTCGTGATCAGCCAGTGGCTCTCGAGCGGCGGCGAGACGGACACAGTGCCGGTCAAGATCTACAGCGCCACGCGGGCGGCGCCGCTCCCGTCCACGAACGCCATCGCGTCGATCATGATGGTGTTGACGCTGGCGTCGATCACGCTCGGCTTCCTTGTCTGGCGTGCGTTCACCCGCGGCGAGCGTCGTGCGGGGCAGTCGGTCGTCAAGGACATGGGCGCCCTGGAGATCTGAGGCTGCGGAGGCGAGATGGCACGCGGAGAGATACGTCTCATCGGTCTGACCAAAAGGTTCGCCGAAGTCACGGCGGTCGACCACATCGACCTCGACGTCGCGCCGGGCGAGTTCTTCTCCCTGCTCGGGCCGTCGGGCTGCGGGAAGACAACGACGCTCCGGATGATCGCCGGGTTCGAGCAGCCGACCGAAGGCCGGATCATTCTCGACGGCACTGACGTCGCGTACACGCCCCCGCACAAGCGAAACGTCAACACCGTCTTCCAGAACTACGCGCTCTTCCCGCACCTCGACGTGTTCGACAACGTCGCCTTCGGGCTGCGGCGGGCGAAGCGGCCCAAGAACGAGGTGAAGGAGCGGGCCCTGCAGGCGCTCGAGCTGGTGCAGCTCGGCGGCCTCGAGAGCCGGAAGCCCTCGCAGCTCTCGGGAGGCCAGCAGCAGCGCGTTGCCCTCGCGCGGGCCCTTGTGCTGAATCCCTCCGTCCTCCTGCTCGACGAGCCCCTGGGAGCGCTCGACGCGAAGCTCCGCAAGACGCTCCAGATCGAGCTGAAGACGCTCCAGCGAGAGGTCGGGATCACGTTCATCTACGTGACCCACGATCAAGAGGAGGCGCTGACGATGTCGGACCGCCTCGCGGTGATGAATGGCGGCCAGGTCGAGCAGATAGGCGCTCCGCAGGACGTCTACGAAGATCCCGAGACGCTCTTCGTCGCCGACTTCCTCGGCGTCTCCAACCTGATGGACGCGACGGCGCAGGGGGCACACGACGGGCGCTGCCGGGTCAGGGCCGACACGTTCGAGCTCGCCGCCGGGAGTGGCGCCATCGACGTCACCGGCCCCGCGAAGATTGTGATCAGGCCGGAGCGGATCGAGCTCGAGTCCCGCGAGGCCGCCTCCGGCCCCAACCGCCTCCCAGGCATGGTCGAGCGCCTCGTCTACGTCGGCTCCGCGGTGCAGGTCATTGTCCGCGTCGCCACCGGCGAAGCGCTGCAGGTGCTCGTGCCGAATACCGGCAAGGCGCTCCCCTACCAGCAGGGGACACCGGTGCAGGTGCACCTCCCGGTCGAGGCCCTGCGCGTGCTCGCTGCGGACGAGGCGGGTGAGGCCGGGCCGGCCAAGGACGCCGCTCTCGCCGAGGCCTCAGGGCGCGACTGAACCGAGCGGGCCGGCGAGCCGGGCGCGGGCCTCCGCCAGCTCGGCGGCAACGCGCTCCATGAGCGGGATCGGCCCGGTGGTGATGCGCACGAAGCCCGCGAGGCCGAACTCGCTGCCCGCGCGGACGAGGAAGCCCCTGCGCGCGAGCCCGTCGGTGAGCGCCACGTCGTCGACGCCCACGTCCACGAGGAGGAAGTTCGCCTGGGACGGGTACGGCGTGGCGCCGGCCGCCCGGAGCCCCTCGGCCAGCCGCTCGCGACCCTCCGCGTTCGACAGCCGGCGCTCCTCCACGAGCTCGACTCGCCGCAGGCTCGCCCGGCCCGCGGCGAGCGCCGCCCGGTTGACGTTGAACGGCTCCTGGACGACGTCGAGGAGCTCCGCGAGCGGCTCCGCGACGATCGCGTAGCCGAGGCGGAGCCCGGCGAGCCCGAAGATCTTCGAGAACGTCCGCATGAGGACGATCGGCGCGCCGGCTTCGACGTCCGCGAGCCTGTCGACCCGCACGGCCGGGTCGACGTACTCGGTGTAGGCCTCGTCGACGATCACCGCGCAGCGCTCGGGCAGCCCGGCGAGCAGCCGCTGCCACTCGTCGCCCGTGACGAGCGATCCCGTGGGGTTGTTCGGGTCGCAGAGCCAGACCAGCCTGGCGTTCGCCTCCCGCGCGGCCGCGGCGAGCGCGTCCACGTCGTGGCGGAGGTCGCGGCTCGGCACCTCGACGACCCGGGCGCCCGCGGCGGCACAGGTCGTCGCGTAGAGGCCGTAGGTCGGGGCCGTCAGCACCACGGAGTCGCCGGGATCGAGGAAGGCGTGCGCGACCGTCGCGATCAGCGCCTGGATCCCGTGGCTCGGCACGATCCGCTCGGGGGACGTGCCCAGCCAGCCCGCGACGCTCTCGCGCAGGTCGGAGTACGCCTCGGCCGGGTAGATCCAGGCTCGCTCGAGCTCGGCGACGACCTCCTCCTCGACGCCCGGGAACGGGCCTTCCAGGCCCTCGTTCCAGTTGAGCTTCACGATCTCGTCGAGGCCGTAGGCCTCTTTCAGCTCGTCGAGGCTCGCACCCGGGCGGTAGGGCTCGAGGCCGATCAGCGACTGCTTGACGATGCCGCTCCAGTCGGTCACGTCCACATCTCCAGGAACGCGGGGACGTGGACGACCGCCGGCCCGTCCTCGGCGAAGGCCGCCCGGAGGGCATCGGCGACCCCGTCGGGCCCGACGGAAACGACCGGCACGCCGAAAGCCTCGATCGCCGCGCGGAAGTCCGGCTCCACGAGGTCGACGCTGAAGGTCTCGCCGAACTGGTCGCGCTGGTACTCGCGCAGGATCCCGTAGCCGCCGTCGTCGACAAGGAGCAGCTTCGCGTTCAGCCCGTACTGCCGCGCGGGCGCGAGCTCGGCGAGGCCGTAGTTGAACCCGCCGTCGCCGACCACGCCGAGCACGGGGCGACCCGGCACGGCGAGCGAGGCGCCGAGTGCGGCCGGCCAGGAGTAGCCGAGCGTCCCCGAGCCGAGCGGGTAGAGGAAGCTGCGCGGCTCGTAGGCGGGGAAGTGTGCGGCCGCCCAGTAGGCCAAAATCGTCATGTCCCAGGAGCTCACCGCCTCGCGCGGGAGCGCCTCGCGGACGGCGCCCACGAGGTCTCGCTCGAGGCCGCGGTCCTGTTCGTCGAGCCTCGCCTCGATGCGCCTGCGCACGTCGGCGACCCGCTGCTCGCCGGCTGTGCTCTCGCCGCCCGGGAGATGCTCGATGAGCGCCGCGAGCACGCCGCGCGCGTCACCGACGAGCCCGAGCGCGTCGTAGGTCGCGCCGATCCGCGCTGGGTCGGCGTCGACGTGGACGAGCCCGCCCTGGAGCTCCAGCGAGTACTGGCCGGTCGTTTCCGCGCCGAGCTCGGTGCCGAGCGCGAGGATCGCGTCCGCGCCGGCGAGAAGCTCGCGCACCGCCGGCTCGTCGTGCGCCGAGCCCACCGCGAGCGGGTGGTCCTCGGGGAACGCGCCCTTGCCCATGTACGTCGACACGACGGGCGCGCCCAGCCGTTCGGCAACCGTGCGCAGCTCGTCCCAGGCGCCGGAGCGTAGAACGCCCGCGCCGGCCCAGACGATCGGGCGTTCGGCCTCGGCCAGGAAGCGCGCCGCCTCGGCCAGGTCGGCGTCTGCAGGGAGCGGAGGCAGCTCGGGCGCCGTGTCCAGGTCGCCCACCGGCACGTCCGTCTCGCCGGCCAGCACGTCCACGGGGATCTCGAGAAAGACCGGCCCGCTCGGCGGGGTCAGCGCCCGGCGGAACGCTTCGGCGACGAGCCGGGGGATCTGCTCGGCGGACTCGGCGCGTGCGGCCCACTTGACCACGGGCTCGAACGACGCCTTCTGGTCGGGGAGCTCGTGCAGGAAACCGCGGCCGGCGCCGATCAGCTCGCGCGGAATCTGGCTTGCGATCGCGACCACTGGAACGTGCGCGCTCGCTGCCTCCATGAGTGCGGCGAGCGAGATGAGCGCGCCCGGGCCGGTGGAGAGGAGGAGCGGCGCGGGCCGCCCACTCACCCGCGCGTAGCCGTCTGCGGCGAAGCCCGCGGAGAGCTCGGTGCGGAGCCCGACGGCACGCACCGGGCTCGTGCGCAGGCCGTCCCAGATGGCCAAAGCGTGGATCCCGGGCACGCCGAAAGCGACCTCGGCGCCGGCGGCCTCGAGGCACTCCGCGACGAGCCGTCCGCCCGTACGCACTTTGACCGTCTGCGCCACAGCCGCGATCCTATCCAGGCGCATGTCCCGCGATCCCCGCCATGACGTGCTCTTCGAGCCGGTCCAGATCGGCCCGAAGACGCTGCGAAACCGCTTCTACCAGGTGCCCCACTGCTCGGGCTTCGGGAGCGAGAAGCCGGGCACGCAGGCGCGCTTCCGCGGGGTGAAGGCGGAGGGCGGCTGGGCCGCCGTCTGCACCGAGGAGGCTCTCGTCAGCCCCGACACCGACTACCACCCGGTCGTCTCCCAACGGGTCTGGGACGAGGATGACGTGCGCAACCTCGCGCTGATGGCCGACGAGGCGCACCGGCACGGCTCGCTCGCCGGCGTCGAGCTGACGCACGGGGGCGCTCACGGCACCAACCGCGAGTCGCGCTGGCCGGCGATCGCGCCGTCGCAGGTCGCGAGCGACTACTACTCGTTCGTCGTCCCCAAGGCGATGGAGCAGGAGGACATCGACCGCGTCCGGGGCGACTGGGTGCGGGCGGCGAGGCTCGTCCGCGACGCCGGCCTCGACATCGTCTACGTCTACGGCGGGCACTCGTACCTGCCGCTTCAGTTCCTCTCGCCCTTCTACAACAAGCGCACGGACTCCTACGGCGGCTCGCTCGAGAACCGCGCGCGCTTCTGGCTCGAGACGCTCGAGGCAGTGCGCGAAGCCGTCGGCGACGACTGCGCGATCGCGGTGCGGCTCTGCGTCGAGGCCCTCGGGCCGGCGGGCGTCGAGCTCGCGGAGGGCCTCGAGTTCGTCCGCCTCGCCGACCATCTCGTCGACCTCTGGGACGTCAACGTGGGCTCGATTCTCGACTGGTCGAAGGACTCGGGCGCGTCGCGCTTCTTCCAGGAGGGCTACCAGCTCGAGTGGACCAAGCACGTACGGGAGGCGACCGCGAAGCCGATCGTCGGCGTCGGCCGCCTGACCAACCCCGACCGCATGGCGGAGATCATCCGCTCGGGCGCGTGGGACCTGATCGGGGCGGCGCGCCCGTCCATCGCCGACCCATTTCTGCCCAAGAAGATCGAGGAGGGGCGCTACGGCGAGGTGCGCGAGTGCATCGGCTGCAACATCTGCGTGATGAAGGCCGAGTGGGGCAACCACCTCGGCTGCACGCAGAACGCGACCGCGGGCGAGGAGTACCGCCGCGGCTGGCATCCCGAGAAGTTCGAGCCCGCGGAGAACCGCGACCGCGACGTCCTCGTCGTCGGCTCGGGCCCCGCGGGCATGGAGTGCGCGATCGTGCTCGGCAAGCGCGGCTTCCGGCGCGTCCACCTCGTCGAGGCCGAGGCCGAGATCGGCGGGATCACGCGCTGGGTGCCGAAGCTCCCCGGCCTCGGGGAGTGGGGCCGCGTCCTCAACTGGCGCACCGTGCAGCTCTCGAACCTCGGGAACGTCGAGGTCATCACCGGCGTGCGGCTTTCCGCGCAGGACGTGCGCGAGTACGGCGCCGAGATCGTCGTCGTCGCCGCCGGCGCGCGCTGGGCCGGGCGACGGGCTGAACTTCGTCACGCACGAGCCGATCCCGGGCGCGGATGCCTCGCTCCCGCACGTGCTCACGCCCGAGCAGGTGATGCTCGAGGGCAAGACTCCGCCGGGCGAGCGCGTGCTCGTCTACGACGCCGACGGCTACTTCATGGCCGCGGGACTCGCCGAGAAGCTGGCCGGCGAAGGTCATTCGGTCGAGCTCGTGACGCCGCACGAGCGGATCGCGCCGACGTGCGACGAGACGCTGGAGGGCCCGCTTCTGCGGCAGCACCTCCACGAGGTCGGGGTGCGCGGCCGCATCGGCACGACGGTGACCGCGATCGAGCCGGGCCGCGTGTCTGGCACGGACGAGTTCGGCGGGCCCGTCGAGCTGGAGGCCGATGCCGTCGTCCTCGTCACCCAGCGCCGTTCGAACGAGGAGCTCTACCTCGAGCTCAAAGCCGGCGCGGACACGCTCCCCGACGAGGGCATCGAGGCGCTCTACCGGATCGGCGACTGCGTCGCGCCGCGGATCATCGCGGAGGCGATCTTCGACGGGCACCGGCTCGCGCGCGAGATCGACTCCGAGCACCCGGCGATCCCGCTCCCGTACACACGCGAGCGGCTCGTGCTCGACTCGGTGACGACGGCCTAGTGCCGACGGTCCGCACGGACTTCCCGCGGCGCGTCCGCGAGATCGAGCACACCTGGCTCCATCTTTCCGACGGGACGCGGCTCGGCGCGCGGATCTGGCTTCCGGAGGATGCCGAGGACGACCCGGTGCCCGCCATCCTTGAGTACCTCCCCTACCGCAAGACCGACGGGACGGTCTTCCGCGACGTTCCAGCGCCAGCCCTACCTCGCCGGGCACGGCTACGCAGCGGTGCGCGTGGACATGCGCGGTACCGGGGAGTCCGACGGCGTTCTTACGGACGAGTACACCCAGCAGGAGCAGGACGACGCGCTCGAGATCCTGGCCTGGATCGCCGAGCAGCCGTGGTGCACCGGCAAGCTCGGCATGTGGGGGATCTCGTGGGGCGGCTTCAACTCGCTCCAGATCGCCGCGCGCCGGCCGCCGGGGCTCGACGCGATCATGACGCTCTGCTCGACGGACGACCGCTACGCCGACGACGTCCACTATCGCGGCGGCTGCGTGCTCGGCCTCGACATGCTCCACTGGTCGTCCTCGATGCTGACCTGGAACGCGCGGCCCCCCGACCCGCGGCTGTACGGCGACGGCTGGCGGGAGGAGTGGATGCGCCGCCTGGAGACCCTGACGCCCTGGGTCGAGCACTGGCTCGGCCACCAGCGGCGCGACGAGTACTGGAAGCACGGATCGGTCTGCGAGGACTACTCGGCGATCGAGTGCGCCGTCTACGCCGTCGGCGGCTTTGCGGACGGGTACACGAACGCGGTGCCGCGGCTCCTCGAGGGCCTCGACTGCCCGCGCAAGGGGATCATCGGGCCCTGGGCGCACGACTTCCCGGAGAGCGGGACGCCCGGCCCGGAGATCGGGTTCCTGCAGGAGACCGTGCGCTGGTTCGACCACTGGCTCAAGGGCGTCGACACGGGCGCCATGGACGAGCCGATGCTCCGCGTCTGGATGCAGGAGTCCGTCGAGCCCCGGCCCATGTACGACGTGCGCCCCGGACGTTGGGTCGCGGAGGACGCGTGGCCCTCACCGCGCATCGGGACCCGTGTCTGGGAGCTGCCGGCCGGCGGGCCGCGGGAGCTTCTCGGCGTCCAGTGGTGCGGCGCGGAGGCAGGCGTCTGGTGCTCGGAAGGACAATCGGCGGACCTCGCCGGCGACCAGCGCCCCGACGACGCGCTCTCGCTCGTCTTCGACTCGGAGCCGCTCCAGCAGCCGCTCGAGCTCCTCGGCCTTCCGGAAGCGGTGCTAGACGTCGCCGTCGACCGGCCGAACGCGCTCCTGGCGGTGCGTCTCTGCGACGTCTTCCCGGACGGGACCTCGGCGCTCGTCACGCGCGGCGTCCTCAACCTCACCCACCGCGAGAGCCACGAACACGCCGAGCCGCTGGAGCCCGGCCGCCGCTACGAGGCGCGCGTTCCCCTCGACGTCATGGCCTACTCCGTGCCGGCCGGGCACCGGCTGCGCCTCGCGGTCTCCCCGACCTACTGGCCGTGGGCGTGGCCCTCGCCGGAGCCCGTGCTCCTGACGCTCCACGGCGGCAGGGTGGAGCTGCCGGAGCGGCCGGCGCGTCCGGAAGACGCCGACCTGCCCGAGTTCGGGGACGCTGAGCAGGCGGCGAGCATCGAGGTCGAGACCGGCGCCGGCTCTCCGGAGGGACGCTCGCTTCGGCGCAACCACGCGACGGGGCTCGTCGAGCAGGTCTTCGACTGGGACCTGGGCGGCTCGCGGCGGATCGTGGCCATCGATCTGGACACCTCCGACACGAGCCGTACGGTGTTCTCGATCGTCGAGGGAGACCCGCTCTCAGCAGCTGTGCGCTTCCACGCCACCTCCGGCATGGGACGCGGCGACTGGCGGATGCTCTCGGAGGTCACGAGCGAGATGACGTCGGACCTCGAGGCTTTCCACGTGACCACGACGCTCGAGGTGACCGAGGGAGACGCCCAGGTCTTCGCGCGCAGCTGGACGTACCGCTTTCCGCGCGACAGCGTCTAGGGCACGCGTAGCCCGTCACAAATCGTCCGGAATCGTCATATAAGACGCGTGCAGGACAGGGAGCAACTCTCCGACACCGAGCTCTTGCTCGCGGCGCGCTCGCACTCCGAGCCGTTCGGGGTCTTCTACGAGCGACATTTCGCGTCCGTGCTCGCCTTCTTTCGGCGCCGCGTGCGTGGCCCGGAAGAAGCGTTCGATCTCGCCGCCGAGACGTTCGCCGCAGCGCTTGCCTCGGTGCCCCGCTTCCGTCCGGGACCGGAGCCGCCACAGGCGTGGTTGTTCGCGATCGCGCGCCACAAGTTGAGCGAGGCGCTGCGCGACAGTCGCGTTCAGGACCAGGCGCGGCGTGCGCTCGCGATGCAGCCGATCCAGCTGGATGACGAGGGAATCGAGATCGTCGAGGCGGCCGCGAGCGCTCCGGCGATCGAGCTGCTCGAGACGTTGGCTCCGCCGCAGCGCGAGGCGATCGAGGCCCACCACCTCGAGGAGCGCGGCTACGCGGAGATCGCTGCGGAGCTTCAGTGCTCGGAGAGCGTCGTCCGCAAGCGCGTCAGTCGTGGCCTTGCTGCGCTGAACGCCCGACTTCGAAAGGGAGAGGCCTCATGAGTGATCCCATCGGCGACCTGAAGCAGGAGCTGCTCGCTGCCGCCGAGCGCCAGCATCGTGCCGAGCGGGGGCCGCTGCGCGCGAATCCGAGACGCAAGCGTCTGCTGCTGGCCGCCGCGGCGCTGTTGACCGCCGCTCTGGTCGCGCTCGTCTTCGCCGCGACATGGAGCCCGTCGCCCAGCTTCGTCGAGAAGGCCGAGGCGGCGCTGACGCCACGCGCCGGGACGATCCTCCACCAGAAGTGGGAGATGAGCGTGACGTCGACCGACCCCGCATGCAAGGTCACCCGCGGTCCCAACGAGATCTGGGTCGACGAGACGCCGCCGCACAGATACCGCGCCCTCCTGAACGATCTCCCTGTCCCCGATCCCGAGAATGACGATGCGCGTTCGATTGCCTGCTCGAGCGGAACGGCATCCGAGCTCGGCGGCACCTTCAACTCGGGCCAGACGCTCAGATTTGTGCCGCCGAACACGATCGTCCCCTTGAACCTCCGGTTCGCGTTTCCGGTGGACCCGGTGGGCGACCTTCGGGAGTGGCTCGCCGCAGGAAGCGCGCACGACGAAGGCAAGGTCCAGCTCGACGGGCGGATCGTGCAGCGGATCCGCATCGATCCCCCGTCCGGCGACTGCAGTGCGTTTCCCACCTGTCCGGATGAGCCGCTGTACTGGTACGCGGACCCGGAGACGTTCCTCCCGGTCGAAACGCGCGGACCCGGATACCTCGCCCTACCTGGTCGCCCGGTCGTGCGAGTCCAGCTCGTCATGCGCTACCTGACGTTCGAGCACCTGCCGCGAACCGAGGCCAACCTCGCGCTTACCGACATCCGGGCACAGCATCCGGACGCGACGGGGCCGTAGTAACAGCAGTCGGAGGCGTAGGCTTCCTCCGTGATCGACTGCGACATCCACCCGCAGATTGCGGACCCCGAGGAGCTGCTCGCCTACGTCGACCCGGGCCAACGCGAGTGGTTCCGCGCGCAGGGGCCGTCGCTGGGCCTACCCGGGTACTCGTGGGCGCATCCGTCGTCGTGGTTCCGGCAGGACATCGACCAGAACGGGCACCCGCCGGCTTCGGACGTCGACACGGTGCGCCGCGAGCTGCTCGACCCGAGCGGCACCGACGTAGGGGTCCTGAACGGAGACGACGCCGTCCTCGTCTCGCTGATGCCGAGCCCGTACCGGGCCGCCGAGCTCGCGCGGGCGCACAACGAGTGGCTGCGCGAGCGCTGGCTCGACGCCGAGCCCCGCCTGCGCGCGTCGATCCTTTGTCCGGCGCAGGACCCGCAGGCGGCTGCCGCTGAGATCCGGAGGGCCGCCGAGGACGAGCGCTTCGTCCAGGTGCTCCTTTGCGGCGGCGCCGATCGCCCGTACGGCGAGCCGCGCTACCTGCCGATCTTCGAGGCCGCCGCCGAGTGCGGGCTGCCCGTGGCCATCCACTCGGGAGGGGAGGGCATGGGCATCGCCGCGCCTCCGGGCGGCGCCGGTCCGGTCACCTTCTACATCGAGTGGCACACGCTGGGCTCGGCCTGCAGCACGATGTCGCACCTCGTCTCGCTCCTCTGCCACGGGACGTTCGAGCGGCTCCCGAGCCTCAAGGTGCTCCTGATCGAGGGCGGGATCGCCTGGCTCCCCGGCATGCTCTGGCGCCTCGACACGAACTGGCGCGCGCTGCGGAGCGAGGTGCCGTGGCTCGACCGCAAGCCGAGCGAGGTCGCGCGTGAGCACGTGCGCTTCTCGACGCAGCCGCTCGAGCACACCGACGGCCACGACGAGACGCTCTTCGAGATGCTGGAGGCGGCCGGCGCGCCCGACAACCTCTGCTTCGCCTCCGACCACCCGCACTGGGACTTCGACGACCCGGGCTTCATGCTCAACCGCCTTCCCGACGCCTGGCGCGGGAAGGTGCTCCACGAGAACGCGGCCGAGCTCTACGGTGCGCGGCTCGCCCTGCCCGCCGATGCCTGAGTGGGTCGACGTCGGGTCTGTCACCGACATCGAACGGGACGGACGGCTCGTCGCGCGCGTGAACGGGCGCGAGGTGGGCGTGGTCACGGACGGCAAGGGTGTCCTGCGCGGGATCCGCAACCGCTGCCCGCACCACGGCGGACCGCTCTGCCTCGGCCGCGTGGGCGAGCGGGTGGGGGGCGATCCCGGTGTATACGCGCTCACCGGGCGCTGGACGCTGCGTTGCCCGTGGCACGGCTGGGAGTTCGACCTCGAGACCGGGCTGTGCCTTGACGAGCCGTCGCTGCGCACCGCCGTCTACCCCGTGAGGGTCGAGGACGGGCGCATCCTGCTCGGGGCGTAGGCGCCTGTATGCAGTGGCGCGTTATGCGAGAGTGCATACGAAACGTATGCAATACTGCATAAGGCAATGCCGCATACCAACCCGTTCACCTTCGGCGCTCTCGCCCTCGACGAGGCCTTCACCAACCGGGAGGCCGAGATCAAGGAGCTCGTCGCCGACATGCAGAACGGCCAGGACGTCCTCGTCTACGCGCCCAGGCGCTACGGGAAGTCCTCCCTCGTCCTGAGAGCGGCCCAGCGGGCGAGCCGCAAGGGCGTCCTCGTCGGCTACTGCGACCTCATGCGCACGCCGACGAAGGAGCGCTTCGCCGCCGCGCTGGCGAAGACGATCTACAGCGACCTGGAGAGCGCGGCCGGGCAGGCGATCGAGCGTGCCTCGCGCCTCTTTCGAGGGTTGCGGATCGTCCCGTCGATGGAGGTCGACCCGCAGGACGGCAGCCTCCGCTTCGTCTTCCACGCCGGCCGTCGCCGCGCCGCGATCGACGACACGATCGAGGGCCTCCTCGAGCTGCCGGGCCGCATCGCGGCGGAGCGAGAGCGCCGGGCGGTGCTCGTCTTCGACGAGTTCCAGGAGATCCTCGCGCTCGACCCGCACTTCCCCAAGCTCATGCGGGCCGTGTTCCAGGAGCAGCCCGAGGTCGGCCATGTGTACCTGGGGAGCAAGCGGCACGTCCTCGAGCGCATCTTCGACGACGCGAACGAGCCGTTCTGGCGGAGCGCCAAGCGCCTCGAGATCGGGACGATCGAGGCGGCCGCCTTCGCCCGCTTCCTCCGGCGGCGCTTCGACGAGACCGAGAAGGGAATCGACGATGCGGCCGTCAACCGCGTGCTCGAGATCACGGGCGGCCATCCCTACGGGACGCAGGAGCTCGCGTACTTCCTCTGGGAGCTCGTGCCGCGAGGCCACTTCGCCCGTGCGGGCGACGTCGAGCAGGCGCTCGAGCGCGCGCTCCGCTCGGAGCACAACCACTTCGCCAAGCTCTGGGACGACGCGCCGTACGCGCAGCGGCTTCTGATCCTCGCGCTCGCCGAAGAGCCGACCCGCTCTCTCTACGCGGCCGAGTACGCCGAGCGGCGCGACCTCCCCACGAAGCCGGCTCTCCAGCGCGCGATCGGTGCGCTCGTGACGAAGGAGATCGCCGGCCGCGACCGCGACGGCACCTACCGGATCATCGAGCCCTTCTTCGCCGACTGGGTGAAGAGCGAGCAGGCCGAGTAGCGGCTACCGGCCGAGCCCGGGATCGGCGAAGACCGTCTCCCCGGCGAGCATGGTGAGGACGACGCTCGCGTCCCCGATCGGCCCGGCGCCGGGGTCGAAGACGTCGCGATCGAGGACGACCAGGTCGGCCGACTTCGAGGGCTCCAGCGTTCCGGTCTCGCCCTCGAGGAAGTTCACGTACGCCGAGCCGGCCGTGAAGGTGGTCAGCGCCGTCGCCAGGTCGAGGCCCTCCTCGGGGAGCAACGGCTCGAGCCAGCGCGTGTCGGGTGCGATGCGCGTGACTGCGACCTCGATCTGCAGGAGCGGGTTGGCGGTCGACACCGTCCAGTCGCTCCCGAACGCGAGGCGCGCGCCGGCCCGCGCCAGGCTGCCGAACGGGTACATCCGTGCGGAGCGCTCGGGGCCGATGAACGGCTCCGTCAGCTCCTCGACGTAGCCGCTCCGGCACGCCCAGTAGGGCGAGACGTTCGCGGCGACGCCGAGCTCGGCGAACCGCGGCAGGTCGTCCGGGTGGACGAGCTGGAGGTGCGCGAGGTGGTGGCGCATGTCCCGGCGGCCGTTCGCCTCCTGGGCGGCCTCAACGGCGTCGAGCGCGTCGCGGACGGCCCGGTCGCCGATCGTGTGCATGTGCACCTGGAAGTCGCGCGCGTCGAGGAGCGTGACGATGCGCTGGAGGTCCTCGCGCGCGACCATCGAGATCCCGTAGTTGTCGGTGCCGACGTAGGGCTCGAGCAGGGCGCCCGTGAAGTTCTCGAGGACGCCGTCCGCGAAGATCTTCGCCCCGCGAATGCGGAGGCGGCCGACCGAGCCCACCGAGCGGAGCTCGACGAGCTCCTCGAGCTGGTCGTCGCCGCGCTCGCGGTTCCAGAGGAGGTTGCCCTCGACGCGCATGGTCAGCTCGCTGCGCTCGGCGAGCGAGCGGTAGGCGGCGAGCGTCTCGGCCTCGACACTCGCCTCCTGCCAGGCGGTGATCCCGAGCGCGTGGTGTGCTCTCTGCGCGCCGAGGATGGCCCGCTCCCACTCGTCGTGCGTGGTGGGCGGCAGCAGGTCCATGACGACGAATCTGGCGTCCTCGTGCAGCGTCCCCTGCGGCTCGCCGGACTCGAGCCGGGCGATCCTCCCGCCCGGCGGGTCAGGGGTCTCGCGGGTGATGCCCGCCGCCGCGAGCGCGACGGTGTTCACCCACCCGTCATGGCCGTCGCGGTTGTCGAAGAACGCCGGCCGGTCGGGGACGACGGCGTCGAGGTCCGCTCGGCTCGGCGTACCGCCCTCGAAGGAGTCGATCGACCAGCCGGTGCCCACGATCCAGTCGAGCTCGGGATGCTCGGCGGAGTAGCGGGCGATGATCTCGAGACAGGCCTCGCGCGAGTCCGCTCCGTGCAGGTCGCAGCGCAGCGCCGAGAGGCCGCCCTCGGCCGGGTGGAGGTGCGCGTCCTGGAAGCCCGGGAGGACCGTGCGGCCTTCGAGGTCGAGAACCTGGGTCTCGGGGCCTGCCTGAGCCTCGGCCTCGTCGGCCGACCCGACCCAGGAGATGCGCCCGTCGCGGACGGCGACGGCCTCGACGACCGTGGACGCCGTGTCAGCGGTGAAGACGCTGCCGCCCGTGAGGACGAGGTCGGCGGGAAGCGTCACGCGCGGATGCAGGCTGCGAGGTGCGAGGGGGTGGCTCCGGCCGGCGCTCGCAACTCCGGATCGATCGTCCGGCAGTCCGGAATTGCGATCGGGCAGCGCGGGTTGAAGCGGCACCCGGGCGGAATCGCGGTCGGGTTCGGCGTCTCGCCGCGCAGGATCTGGGGGTCCGTCGTCATGTGCGGATCCCGCTTCGGGTACTACGGAGATGAGCGCCTTGGTGTAGGGATGCTGCGGGTTCGAGATCACCTCGCGCGCAGGCCCCTCCTCGACGATCCGGCCCAGGTACATGACCGCGATCCGGTCGGCGAAGTGCGCTGCCGTGGAGAGGTCGTGGGTGATCATGAGGATTCCGAGCCCG
>CAVVIB010000025.1:0-31894 GCA_963748205.1 uncultured Actinomycetes bacterium | reverse complement strand
TGCGGGCTGCAGGATCGCGGGGCGCGGCACCGGCTCATAACTCGCTTCCGCGCTGCCGATAGGAGTCACGAGCCATGCGCCCGGAAACCCCTGCGAACGAGCTTGCCCGCCTCGAAGCGCTCCGCCGCTACGAGATCCTCGACACCGAGACGGAGCAGGCCTTCGACGATCTGACCGCGCTCGCCGCGCAACATCTGCGGGGCGCCGATCTCGCTGATCAGCCTGGTCGACTCCGACCGCCAGTGGTTCAAGTCGACCGTCGGCGTGGACGAGCGAGAGACGGACCGAGACGTCTCCTTCTGCGCGCACGCGATCCTCGAGGACGAGCTCTTCGTCGTTCCGGACGCTGCCGCCGACGAGCGCTTCGCCGATAACCCACTCGTCGTCTCCGATCCTTCGATTCGCTTCTACGCCGGCAAGCAGCTCGTCACCGGACGACGGCCATGCGCTCGGCGCGCTCTGCGTCCTGGACCGCATCAGCCTCGCGACCTCACCGACGAGCAGCGCAGCGCGCTCGAGGCCCTCGCGCGCCAGACGGTCGCCCTGCTCGAGCAACGGCGGTCCCAGGCGATGCTCCAGCAGGAGATGCGGCTCGCCGAGCTCCTTCACGCGACGGCCGCCGCGGCCAACGACGCCGCGAGCACCGACAAGGCGGTCGCGGCCTGCCTCGAGCTCGTCTGCTCGCGGATGGGCTGGCGCGCCGGCAAGGCGGTCCGCCTGGACGGCGACCACCCCGGGACGGCCCCGCTCTGGTACGCGGACGATCCGGACGCCCTCTCCGAGTTCCGCCGGACGATCGAACCCGCGGGACGGCCTTCTGCAGACGAGCTCCTCGCACGCATCGCCGAGACCGGCAAGCACGCGTGGTTCGAGAGCCTCGCGGACGGCGCCGCGGAGAGCGCCGGGCTCAGGACGGTGGTGGTCATGCCCGTGCTCATCCGCCGTGAGGTGGTCGCGCTCTTCCGCTTCTTCGTCGACGAAGCGCTTGCGCACGACGAGCGCGTCGTGGACGCGATGGGCACGGTCGGCGCGCAGCTCGGCCGCGCGCTCGAGCGCGACCGCGCCGAGCGTGCCCTCGCCCACCGCTTCGCCGACCTCAACGCCGTCCTCGACGCCACGACCGAGGGCATCTGCCTGAGCGACCTCGACGGGCAGGTTCGCTACGTCAACACGGCGATGGAGGAGCTGTGGAATGCGCTCGGGCTCCCGACCCGCGGATCGGTCTGGTCGCGCCTCCTCGAGCTCGCGGCGAGCACCACGGAGCCGCAATCCGTGGTCGAAGCCATCCAGACGCTGCAGCGGCATCCCCTCGAACGCGGGACGGCCGAGTTCGTCCTCGACTCCGGCCGCTCGTTCCTCGCCTACAGCGTCCCGGTGCTCGCCGACCATGATCTCCAGACCGGCCGCCTGTTCGTCTTCCGGGAGACCACGAGCGACCGGGAGGTCGAGCGCTTGAAGGACGAGTTCCTCGCCAGCGTCTCCCACGAGCTGCGCACGCCCCTCACGTCCATCGTCGGGCTATGCGGAGGCGCTCAACGCGGGCGACTTCGGCCAGCTCGGCGCCGAGCAGTCCGAGTTCGTCTCCGTGATCGAGCGCAACGCCAACCGCCTCACGCGGCTCGTCGACGACCTGCTCCTGACCGCGCGGATCGAGTCGCACACGCTCGAGCTCAACTTCGAGGACGTCGACGTCGCCGCGCTCGTGGCCGACTGCGCCCAGAGCGTGACCCCGTACGCGGAGAGCCGCGGTGTCAGCCTGGTGCTCGACACCGAGCCGCTCACGCTGAGCGCCGACACGCTGCGCCTCTCGCAGCTCCTCAACAACCTGCTCTCGAACGGCGTCAAGTTCACCCCCGACGGCGGCACGGTCACCGTCCGCACGGGCACGAGAGGACGGCCTCGGTGTCCTCGAGGTCGAGGACACCGGCATGGGCATCCCCGCAGAGGAGCAGGACAAGCTCTTCGAGCGCTTCTTCCGCTCCAGCGTCGCGCACCGGCGGTCGATCGAGGGCACGGGCCTCGGCCTCGTGATCGCCAAGGCGATCGCCGAGCGGCACGGCGGCCGCATCGTGTTCGAGAGCCAGGTGGGCGAGGGCACGACCTTCCGCGTGGAGCTGCCGCTCCAGGCCGACATCCCCGCCGGCACCGTCGCCGCGTAGCGCCCGCTCGATCGCCGGGTGAGTGCGCCTGGTAGGAATCGAACCTACGACCTCGCGCTCCGGAGGCGCGCGCTCTATCCCCTGAGCTACAGGCGCGGGCGGGGCTTAGTGTACCCGGGGTGAGGCTCAGCCATCGCCGCGCCACGCTTCTGCTCGCGCAGCCGTTCACCATCTCCCGCTCGACGAGCGTCGGCTCCGTCCCGCCGGTTTGACCGTCGGTGATACAGGGCGTACCTTCGCCTCGTGTCGAAAGCCACGATGCTTCTCGTCTCCTGCCTCGCCGCGCTTCCAGCCTGCGGTGGTCAGGGCGAAGGCGAAAACACGACGTTCGAAGGCGACGGCTTTTCCTTCACGTATCCGGCGGACTGGGAGGAGCGAGAGGTCGGCGAGGTGAACCCGGAGGCAACCTTTCTGACCGCTCTCGGTCCTGGCGAAGGGCTGGACGGACTGATCGTCGAGATCAACGACGGCGGCCCTCAGGTCGACGAGAGCAATATCGACGCGTTTCAAGAGGAGCTGCGGCCGCGATCCAGGAGTCGACCGAGGGCCGACCCGCCTCACCGTGGCTGGGCTTCCCGCCCTCCGGATCGTCGCGCACCCGCAGCCGGGTCGGCCGGCGGGTGACGTCCGTGTTCGACGCCACGACGATGTACGTCTTCGACTGCGGGTACGCGACTGACCGGGCCGCGAGATGATCCAGGGCTGCGATCTGGTCGAGGAATCCCTCGAGATCGAGTAACCCGGTCGGAACGAGGACATGCGCCTGGTAGGAATCGAACCTACGACCTCGCGCTCCGGAGGCGCGCGCTCTATCCCCTGAGCTACAGGCGCGGGCGAGGCTTAGTGTACCCCGGGTGAGGATCAGCCACCGCCGCGCCACCCTCCAGCTCGCGCAGCCGTTCACGATCTCCCGCTCGACCAGCGTCGAGGAGGACGTGCTCTGGATCGAGGTCGAGCACGACGGCGTCACGGGCTTCGGCGAGGCCCAGCCGCAGGACCACTACGGCGAGACCGTCGAGAGCGCCGAGGCGTTCCTGGACGAGGCGGCTCCCCTCCTCGGCGACGATCCCTTCGCCCTCGAGGCGATCGGGAACCGCCTGGCCGAGATCCCCGGCCAGCACGCGGCGAAGGCCGGGCTCGACGGCGCGCTGCACGACCTCTGCGGGAAGCTCGTCGGCCAGCCGGTGTGGCGCCTGCTCGGCCTCGAGCGCGGCGGCCCGCCGACCTCGTGGACGATCTGGCTCGGCGATCCCGACGACATGGCCCGGCGCGCGGAGGCCGTCGGCGGCGACTTCCGCCGCCTGAAGCTGAAGCTCGGAGGCCGCGACGGGCTCGACGTCGAGCGCGTGCGGGCCGTCCGCGGCGTCACCGACGTCCCGCTCCAGGTCGACGTCAACGAGTACTGGGAGCTCGACGAGGCGCTCGACGCCGTGCGCGAGCTCGCCGACCTCGGCGTCCAGTACGTGGAGCAGCCGCTCCAGGCGGGCGACCCCGGCGGGCCGCAGCTGAAGCGCGAGTCGCCGCTTCCGATCTACGTCGACGAGGACGTCCACATGCTGCCCGACCGTCGCCGAGTGCGCCGAGCGGGCGCACGGCATCAACATCAAGCTGGCGAAGAGCGGCGGGATCCGGGAAGCCGTCCGCATGGCGCACGCCGCCCGGGCGCTCGGCCTGGGCGTCATGCTCGGCTGCATGATCGAGTCCGGCCTCGGGATCAGCGCCGCGGCGCAGATCGGCAGCCTCTGCGACCACCTCGACCTCGACGGCAACCTGCTCCTGGCCGACGACCCCTGGCCCGGAGTCGCGTTCGTCGACGGCGTGCAGGTGCCGTCCGACGAGCCAGGACTGGGAGTCCATGAAGCGCTATCTCGCGCTCGCTGAGGGCTACTCCGGCGACGACCACTACGGGAAGACGACCTACGGCGTCATCCGGTACGGCTCCGACCCTGTCGTCGCCGTTCTCGACTCGGGCCGCGTGGGGGAGACGGTCGAGGGCGTCCCCGTCGTCGGCACGGTCGCCGACGCGCTTGCGTACGAGCCCACGACGGCGCTCGTGGGCGTCGCGGTGGCCGGCGGGCGCCTGCCGCCGGTCTGGCGCGGGATCCTGCGCGACGCGATCGAGGCGGGCCTCGACGTCGAAGCCGGCATGCACGAGTTCCTCGCCGACGACCCCGAGCTCTCGGCCCTCGCGGAGGAGCACGGCGTCGAGCTCCGCGACTACCGCAAGCCGCCCGCCGACCTGAGCGTCCCCACCGGCGAGAACCTCACGCACGGCGCGAGCGTCGTCCTCACGGTCGGATCCGACTGCGCGGTCGGGAAGAAGACCGTCGCCGTCGAGCTCGACCGCGCGGCCCGCGCGCGCGGCATCCGCTCGGTCTTCGTGCCCACGGGCCAGACGGGGATCATGATCGAGGGCTGGGGCATCGCCGTCGACGCCGTCATCTCCGACTTCCTCGCCGGCGCCGCGGAACGGCTCGTCGTCGAGGGCTCGAAGCGCGGCGACCTCCTCTTCGTCGAGGGCCAGGGCGCGATCCTGCACCCGCAGTTCTCGGGCGTGACGCTCGGCCTCTACCACGGCGCCGCGCCGCACGCGCTCGTGCTCGTGCACCGCGCCGGCGACGTCGAGATCGAGGGCGTTCCCGGCCACCCGATCCCGCCTCTGTCCCAGCTCGTCTCGCTCTACGAGCAGCTCGCGCTGCCGGTGCGCCCGGCGCCCGTCGCGGCCATCGCGGTCAACACCGGGCGGCTCTCGGACGACGAGGCGCGGAAGGCCGTCGAGACGATCGCCGAGGAGACCGGTCTCCCGGCCTACGATCCTGTCCGTTTTGGCCCTGACGGTCTGCTTGACGCCGTCTTGGAGCGCTTGCCGTCGGGTATAACGGGCGAGTGACCGACCCACGCGTCGAGCGCCTCGGCAGCCTCATCGTCGACTACTCACTGGCCCTCAAGGAGGGCCAGGTCGTTCGAATCGACACCCTCGAAGTCGGCGCTCCGCTCGCCCTCGCCTGCTACCGCGCCGCGCTCCGCGCCGGCGCGCATCCGTACACCCACGTCGGCCTGCCGGGCCTCGGCGAGGAGCTCCTCCACAACGGCTCCGAGGAGCAGGTCACGTACATCTCGCCGATCCAGTGGGAGGAGATCGAGCAGATCGACGCGCTCGTGACGATCTGGTCGGAGGTCAACACCCGCTCGCTGTCCCGGGTCGACCCCGACCGCCACGCGCAGCACATCGCTGCGAACCGCAAGCTTTCCAACCGCCGCTGGGAGCGCATCTCGAAAGGCGAGATGGGCTGGTGCGGGACGCTCTTCCCGACGAACGGCCACGCCCAGGAGGCGGAGATGTCGCTCGCCGAGTACGAGGACTTCGTCTTCGCCGCCTGCCACGTCCACGAGGAGGACGCCGCGTCGCACTGGCGCAACGTCTCGACCGCCCTCGGCGCCCGCGCGTCGGAGCTCGGCAACGTCCGTGAGCTGCGCATCGTCGGTCCCGACACCGACCTGCGGCTCGGCACGGACGGCCGCAGCTGGCTCGCCGCCGACGGGCGCTACAACATGCCCGACGGCGAGGTCTTCACGAGCCCGGTCGAGACGGAGACCGAGGGCGAGATCCGCTACACGTTCCCGGCCGTCTACCACGGGCGCGAGGTCGAGGACATCCGGCTGCGCTTCGAGGAGGGAAGGGTCGTCCACGCGGAGGCCTCTCGCGGCAACGACTACCTCCAGTCGCTGCTCGACATGGACGCCGGCGCCCGCGTCCTCGGCGAGGTGGCGTTCGGCCTGAACTACGAGATCGACCGCTTCACCCGCAACATCCTCTTCGACGAGAAGATCGGCGGGACGATGCACCTGGCGCTCGGCTCCGGCTTCCAGCAGACGGGCGGCCGGAACACCTCGGGGCTGCACTGGGACATGATCTGCGACCTCCGCGAGGAGGGAGAGGTCTACGCGGACGGCGAGCTGATCTGGAAGAACGGCCGCTTCCTCGCCGAGCCCGCCCTCGAGGTCGTCGAGAGCGCGGTCGGTGGCTGACGACCGCCTCGAGCGCCTCGCCGGCGTCCTGGTCGACTACTCGACGGGGGTCAAGGAAGGCGACCTCGTCTGCATCGACACCGACCCGTCGGCAGAGCCGCTCGTCCAGGCGATCTGGCGACGGGTGCTCGCCGCGGGGGCGCACCCGCATCTCCGCGTCGACCTCGACGGCGCCGCCGAGATGCTCCTGCGGGAGGGGAGCGACGCGCAGGTCGACTGGATCACGCCGCTCCGCCGCGCCGAGGTCGAGCGCGCGGACGTCCGCATCGCAATCGAGGCCGAGGTCAACACGCGCGGGAACACGAGCGTCGACCCGGAGCGCCTCGCCCGCGCCGAGCGCGCACGGGAGCCCTTGCGCCGCATCCATTTCCGTCGAGCGAGCGCCGGCGAGCTGCGCGCCGTCATCACCGTCTTCCCCACGAACGGCACCGCCCAGGAGGCGAACATGTCCCTCGGCGAGTACGAGGACTTCGTCTTCCGCGCCGGACTGCTCGATCACGCCGACCCCGTCGCGGACTGGCAGGCGCTCGGGACCGGGTACGCCGAGCTCGGGAGCTGGCTCGGCGAGCGCAAGACGATCCGCGTCGTGAGCGACGGCACCGACCTCACGCTCGGCGTGGGCGGGAGAACGTGGATCCCCTGCGACGGCAAGGAGAACTTCCCCGACGGCGAGATCTTCACGGGCCCGGTGGAGTCCGAGGTCGACGGCGTCGTGCGCTTCACGTACCCGGCCACGTACTCGGGCACGGCGCCTGAGCGGCATCGAGCTCGAGTTCCGCGAGGGCCAGGTCGTCCGGGCGAGCGCCGACGAGGGGGAGGAGCTCCTCCTGCGCATGCTGGAGCTCGACGAGGGCGCCCGGCACGTGGGCGAGTTCGCCTTCGGCCTCAACGAGGCCATCACCGAGTTCACGGGGCACACGCTCTTCGACGAGAAGATCGGCGGGACGATGCACCTCGCGCTCGGCGCCTCGTATCCCGAGTCCGGGGGCACCGTGCAGTCCGCGCTCCACTGGGATCTCGTCTGCGACCTGCGGTCGGGCAGCGAGGTCTACGCCGACGGCGAGGTGGTCTACCGCGACGGCCGCTTCGTCGAAGGCCTTTTCTGATCGCGCTCTTCGGCGATACGCACCTCCCGCGTGGCGGCCGGACGCTGCCGGCCGAGTGCGTTCGCGTGCTGGAGCAGGCGTCCGTGGCCCTGCACGTCGGGGACGTGACCTCGGCCGCTGCGCTGGATGAGATGCGGGCGCTCGTTCCCGTCGAGGCCGTCCACGGGAACATGGACGAGCCCGAGCTCAAGGCGGCGCTGCCCGGGCGTGCGGTCGTGGAGGCGGAGGGCCTGCGGATCGGGCTCGTCCACGATCCCGGCCCCGCGCAGGGGCGCCACGACCGGCTCGTCGAGTGGTTCCCCGGCTGCGACGTCGTCGCCTACGGCCACACGCACCTGCCGGAGGTCGCTCGGCACGGGGACGTCTGGATCGTGAACCCGGGGAGCCCCACCGAGCGCCGCCGCGCGCCCGGACACTCCCTGGCCGTCCTCGTGGACGGCGAACCGCACCTCATCGCGCTCGACTGAAGGTTCTGCGCCGGTGCGGCGTCCAAGGTCTCATGCGGGCTCACGCGGGGACTGGACGCCGTCCGACAGGGTGGCTACCATACGAACACATGTTCCCCTGGCGGTCACTGCTCATCCTCTGCGCCCTCGTCGGCGCGCTGCTTCTGGCGGTTCCCCGTCCGTCCAACGGCGCGGGCTCCGAGGAGCGCTACGTCGTCCAGCCCGGGGACACCCTGTGGGAGCTCGCCGCGTCGCGCTACGGCGGCGATCCTCGCGAGGGCATCTGGCGCATCCGCGACCGGAACGGCCTCGGCGGGACCGCGCTCCAGCCGGGAACGATCCTCTACCTGCCCGCACGGGCGGGTGGTGCCTAGCGCCGATGCGTTCGCGGCCGGTCGGCCGCGTCCGAACAACTGAATACGCGTCGCCTCGTTCGCGCAGGCGCCCGGAGAGCGGGAAAGCCTGGGGCCGGCGGCACGAGCGGCCCCTAGACTTGCGCCGTGGATCTCGATCTGGTGTTTCTCGGGACCTCGGGCTCGGTCCCCACGGCTCGCCGCGGGCTGTCCGGGACGCTGGTCCGACGCGGGGGCGAGCGGATGCTCGTCGACTGCGGCGAGGGCACCCAGCGCCAGCTTCTCCGCTCGACGATCGGGCTGATCGAGCTCCCCGAGGTGTTCCTGACGCACTACCACGCGGACCACTACCTCGGACTGCCGGGGATGCTGAAGACGTTCGCGCTCCGAAGCCGCGAGGTCCCGCTCACGGTGTACGGGCCCCCGGGGCTTCGCGACCTCTTCGGCGCCCTCCAGCGGATCTTCGGGAAGCTCAGCTACCCCGTCGAGCTGGTCGAGCTCCGCGACGGCGACGTCCTCGACCGCGGGGACTACCGCATCGTCCCGTTCAAGGTCGCCCACGGTGTGACCGCCAACGGCTACGCGTTCGTGGAGCTCCCTCGGCCGGGCCGCTTCGACGTGGAGACCGCGCGGTCGCTGGGCGTCCCGGAGGGCCCGCTCTTCGGCCGCCTCCAGGCGGGCGAGAGCGTCCAGCTTCCCGACGGGGGCGAGGTCCGTCCCGAGCAGGTGCTCGGGCCGCCCCGGCCTGGGCGAAGGATCGTGATCGCGGGAGACACGGCGCCCGCGGCGAGCGTCCTCGAGGTCTCCAAGGACGCCGACGTCCTCGTCCATGAGGCGACCTTCGCCGAGGAGGAGCGCGAGCGGGCCGACGAGACGGCTCACTCGACGGCCGCCGGCGCGGCCGGGCTCGCAGCCGCCGCGGGTGTGCGCATGCTTGCCCTGACGCACCTGTCGAACCGGTACTTCGGGCCCGAGATCGCGCGCGAGGCACGCGAGGTTTTCCCCGAGACAGAAGTGCCGAGGGACTTCGATATCATCGACGTCCGCTTTCAGGAGCGGGGCGGCCCCCGACTCATCAAGGGCGGAGCGAAACCGACGCGAGAGGAGGCCGAGCCGCATGACGAGCATGGTTCAGGTGGCGGTGGCGGGGGACCTCGTGGAAGCGGAGGAGATCCAGACGATCCTGCAGTCGGCGGGGATCCAGTCGGAGCTTCACCCCGCGGTGGAACAGCATCCGGACGCTCTGGATGACGCGCCGCAGAAGGTCATGGTGCCGGAGGGCGCCCTCGAAGAGGCCCAGCACGCCATCGAGTCGATGACCGATCCCGACGAGCTCATCGGCGGTCGCTAGCGCCGCACGCGCCCGACTTCGGGCCCCTCGCAGGGGACTACGACCGGCTCCGCCCGGTTGACGAGAGCTGGTGGGAGCTCGTCGAGCTCCTGATCGCGGAAGGAGACCTTCTCGGGCGCCGGGTCCTCGACGTCGGCTGCGGGACGGGCGCGCTGGCCGCGGCGCTCGCCGACCGCGGAGCGCGGGTCTGGGGCGTGGACCCCTCGGAGGAGATGCTCGCTGTCGCGCGCTCAGCCGCAGGCAAGCGCATCGGGCTGAAGCGCGGGCGCGCCGAGGAGCTGCCCTTCAAGGACGCCTGGTTCGAGCGGGCGGTCATGCGCCTCGTCGTCCACCTCGTCGACCGCGAGCCGGCCCTCGCGGAACTCGCGCGGGTCCTCGTCCCGGGCGGGCGGGCGACGATCGCGACCTTCACCGAGGGGCACTTCGAGTGGTACTGGCTCACCTCGGTGTTCCCGGAGGTGGGGGAGATCGACCGCAAGCGCTTCCCGCCTCCCGAGGCCCTCGAGGCCGAGCTCGTCGGCGCCGGCTTCGCCTCGGCGCGCACGACGACGCTCCGCCAGCGCCGGTCGATCGCCCGCGCGGACGCGCTGGAGCGCATCCGGGGCCGCTACATCTCCACACTCCGCCTGCTCGACGAAGAGACCTACGCCGCCGGGCTGGAGCGCGCCGAGCGCGAGCTCCCGGACGAGATTGACTCCGTGCTCGAGTGGGCTGTCGTCTCCGCCGACGCCCCGGCTCAGTAGACGAGCGCCTTCTCCGACCACTCCGCGAGCTCGACCATGCGGGTCGGCGGCGCCAGCTCGACGCCCTCTCTCGTCCCAGCGTCGATGCCGCGCGCCGCGCTCGACCGCGCCGAGAGCGAGATCTCCACGCCGGCAGCGACGAGAGCGTCCCAGTGCTCGGCCAACGAACCTGTCCCGATCCCGTGGACTGCCTCCGCCGTCTCGGGACGGGCGAGATCGACTCCGTCGCCGCCCAGGAACACGCGAACCTCGTGGCCCTCAGCGGCCGCGGTGCGGGCCACGAGCAGACCGAGCGCGGCCCGCGTGGCGTTCTCCGGACCGGTGACGACGTTGACCAGCAGCCGCATGCCTACTCCTCCTCGGCCATGCCGAGAATGTCCTCACGGGAGAGCTTCCCGACGAGGTCTGGATGGTTGCGAGCGACATGAGCCTCCACGCTGGCGACCAGCTCGCCGTCGCTCTCGGCACGCACGACCTCTCCGCACTCGCAGTTGACGACCTTTCCCATGACTGCTCCTTCCTCGTGAACGCCGCCATTGTTGCTCCCACCGCTTGCCGTTACCTTGGGGGAACCTTGGCGGGCGGCGGCACGAAGATCCAGCTTTGCGGGCGCCTCGTGGCCGAGGTGGCCGGGCAGCGCGTCGAGGAGGCCCTCCCCGGACGGCAGGGCCGGCTGCTCTTCGCCTACCTCGCGGCGAACCGGGCGCGCATGGTCACCCGTCCTGAGCTCATAGACGTCCTCTGGCCGGGCGGCGCGCCGGACGCCGCGGAGACCGCGCTTGCATCGCTCCTCTCGAAGGTCAGGCGTGTCGCCGGTGAGGGCGTTCTGGACGGCAAGGCCGACCTGCGGCTCAACCTCCCTCGGGACGCCTGGATCGACCTCGAGGCGGCCGGGGTCGGCGTTCACCGGGCGGAGTCGGCCGTTGCTCTCGAGGAGTGGGAGCGCGCCTGGGCACCGGCGCGCACCGCGCTCTACATCGCCAACCGTGGGCTGCTCCCGGGTTACGACGCGCCCTGGATCGACGAGCGCCGCCGGTGGCTCGAGGACGTTCGGCTGCGGGCGCTCGAATGCGTGGGCGCGGTCGGCCTTCGCATGGGCGGCACCGAGCTCGCGGCGGCCGGACGCGCGGGCCGCGCGCTCGTCGAGGCGGCGCCGTTTCGGGAGAGCGGCTACCGGCTTCTGATGGAGGCGCTCGCCGCCGAGGGCAACGTCGCGGAGGCGCTGCGGGTGTACGACGGTCTGCGAGTCCTTCTCCGCGAGGAGCTCGGCGCGGCGCCAGGCGCGGCAGCGCAGGAGCTGCACCGCCGGCTGCTGGCGCAGTTGGACGCCGTCCGCAAGGGCGGCTAGTCTCCCGCCTGCACCTTTAACTCGGTCCCGTGAGGCCGGAAAGGAGTGGTTCTTGGCTGCGCCCGCACAGGCGGACAAGCTGCTGCTGGACGGAGAGGCGCTTCGGCGCACGATCGCCCGCATCGCGCACGAGATCGTCGAGCGGAACCCCGACCTCGAGCGCACCGCCCTCGTCGGCATCCACACGCGCGGCGTCCCCGTCGCCCACCGCATCCGCCGGCTGATCGAGGAGTACACCGACCGCGAGATCGCGCTCGGCACCCTCGACATCACGTTCCACCGCGACGACGTCCACGTGCGCGGCGGCGACGCTCCACTCCACCCGCAGCCTGTCGTGCGCGCCACGCGCCTCGACTTCCCGCTCGAGGGAATGACGTGCGTTCTCTGTGACGACGTCCTCTTCACGGGCCGAACCATTCGGGCGGCGATCGACGCCCTGTTCGACTACGGACGCCCTGCGCGCGTCCAGCTCGCGGTGCTCGTCGACCGCGGCCACCGCGAGCTCCCGATCCGCCCCGACTACGTCGGCAAGAACCTGCCGACGTCCCAAGACGAGCGCGTGCAGGTGCAGCTCGTCGAGGTCGACGAGGTCGACCGCGTCCTGCTCGTACCCGCCCCCGGAAAGTGAGGAAGCCGATGGCCGACGTCCGTCCACTGCTCCGCTCGGAGCTCCTGCCACCCAAGCCGCCGGCCAGGCGGCACCTGATCTCGATCGCCGACCTGGAGCGCGAGGACGTCGAGCGTCTGCTCGCGCTCGCCCGCACCTTCGCGCGCTCGGTCGAGCGCGACGTCAAGAAGCTGCCGACGCTCCGTGGGCGCACGGTCGTGAACCTGTTCTTCGAAGCCTCGACGCGCACGTCCTCGAGCTTCGAGCTCGCCGCCAAGCGCCTGTCCGCGGACGTGATGTCGATCAAGTCCTCTGGCTCGGCGGTCGAGAAGGGCGAGTCCCTCAAGGACACGCTCCTGACGATCGGCGCGTACGACCCGGACGTCGTCGTCATCCGGCACGCGCACATCGGCGCCCCGCACCTCGCGGCGCGCTACACGCCCGCGCACGTCGTCAACGCCGGCGACGGGAAGCACCAGCACCCGACGCAGGCGCTCCTCGACCTCTACACGCTCGACGAGGAGCTCGGCGGCATCGAGGGCCTCCACGTGGCGATCGTGGGCGACGTGCTCCACTCGCGCGTCGCGCGCTCGAACATCCAGGCGCTCGTCCTCATGGGCGCGCGCGTGACGCTCATCGGCCCGCCGCCGCTGATCCCGCGCGGGATCGAGGCGATGGGCTGCGAGGTCTCCTACGACATCGGCGACGTGAAGGCCGCCGATGTCGTCTACGTCCTCCGGATGCAGCGCGAGCGCATGCTCGAGGGCGCCAACTACGTCCCGAGCCTGCGCGAGTACACGGCGCGGTGGGGCGTGACGCCCGAGCGCATCCGCCCGGGCCAGCGGATCATGCACCCCGGCCCGATGAACCGCGGCGTCGAGATCGACCCCGCCGTGGCCGACGCCGCCGACTCGCTCGTCGAGCGCCAGGTGCGAAGCGGCCTCGTCGTCCGCATGGCCGTCCTCTACGACCTGCTCACGCAGGGCCCCGTCGAGGTAAAGGTCGCCGAGATCGAGGAGGTGGCGTGATGCTGTTCGGCAAGAACGGCAGAAAGGACTCGCTGACCTTCGAGGGCGTCCGCGTCGTCGATCCCACGCAGGGCATCGACGAGACGCTCACGGTCACGATCGACCGCGGCGTGATCGCGAGCGTCGAGCCCGCCTCGGGCGGCAACGGCAAGGTGCTCGCGCCCGCGTTCGTCGACCCGCACGTCCACCTGCGCACGCCCGGCCGCGAGGACGAGGAGGATCTCGGCTCCGGGACGCGCGCGGCGGCCGCAGGCGGCTACTGCGCCATCCTCGCCATGCCGAACACGGAGCCGGTCATCGACTCGGCGGCCGTCCTCGGCGCCCTCATCGAGCGCGCCCACGAAGAGGCCGAGGTGCCCGTCGGGTTCCTCGCCGCCATCACGAAGGCCCAGCTGGGCGCGGAGCTCACGGAGATGGTCGAGCTCGCCGAGCGCGGCGCGGCCGGCTTCACCGACGACGGCCGCCCGGTCGTCGCGCCGGGGCTCGTCCGGCGGGCGCTCCAGTACAGCGCGGCCGCCGACAGGCCGATCGCCGTCCACTGCGAGGAGCCGACGCTCTCGCGCGGCGGCCATGCCCACGAAGGCCTTGTCTCGGCGGAGCTCGGCTTCGGCGGGTACCCGTCGGTCGCCGAGAGCGTCATGGTCGAGCGCGACCTCGCGCTCGCCGCCTACGAGGAGCGGCCGCTCCACCTGCTGCACCTCTCCGCGCGTGAGTCCGTCGACGCGCTCCGCCGCGCCCGCGCGGCCGGCGTCCGCGCGACGGGCGAGGCCACGCCGCACCACCTCTGCCTCACGGAGGACGCGGTCCGCTCGCTCGACCCCAACGTGAAGATGAACCCGCCGCTGCGGGCCGACGACGACCGCGCCGCGCTGATCGAGGCGCTCCGCGACGGGACGATCGAGGCGGTCGCGACCGACCACGCGCCGCACGCCCGCTACGAGAAGGAGGTGCCGTTCGAGGAGGCGCCCTTCGGCGTCACCGGCCTCGAGACGGCCTTCTCGGCGCTCTACACGCAGCTCGTCGAGCCCGGCGTCCTGCCGCTCGCGACGCTCCTGGAGCGCATGAGCGCAGGGCCGGCGCGCATCTACGGCCTCGAGCCGCCGACGATCAAGGTCGGGGCGCCGGCGAACCTCGTGCTGCTCGACCTCGAGGCCGCCTGGCACGTCGACGAGGAGTCGTTCAAGTCGAAGTCGGCCAACTCGTGGCTCCTCGGCTCGAAGCTCCACGGCCGCGTCCTGCAGACGGTCGCGGCAGGGAAGCTGGTGTACTCAGCGTGAGCGGCTTCCTCGTCCTCGAAGACGGCTCGGTCTTCCGCGGCCGCTCCGTCGGGGCGCTGGGGATCGCGCACGGCGAGGCGGTCTTCACGACCGCGATGACCGGCTACCAGGAGGTCGTCACGGACCCGAGCTTCGCCGAGCAGCTCGTCGCCTTCACGGCGCCGATGATCGGGAACTACGGCGTCTCGCCGCAGCGCTCCGAGTCCACCGGCACACACGCGCGCGCGGTGCTCATGCGGCGGGCGACCGGGGAGGACTGGCCGCGGTGGCTGCACGGCCAGGGCATCGTCGCCCTGGAGGAGATCGACACCCGCGCGCTCGTCGTGCGCCTGCGCGAGCACGGCGCCATGCGGGCGGCGGCCGTCGCAGGCGCGGCCTCGGTCGACGAGGTGCTCGCCGACGTCCGTGCGCAGGCCGGAATGGAGGGCAAGGCGCTCGTCGCCGGCGTCTCCACGAGCGGCCGGTACGAGGTCGGCGCCGGCCCGACGCCGGTCGCGGTGCTCGACTACGGCTGCAAGGACTCGATCATCCGCCGGCTGAAGACGGCCGGCGTCCGTGCGACGGTCTGGCCGCACGACACGGACGCGGCCACGATCCTGGCCGCGCGACCCGCCGGGGTGCTCCTCTCCAACGGCCCCGGCGACCCGTCCGCGCTGCCCGGCCAGGTCGAGGTCATCCGCGAGCTGCTCGGCCGCGTGCCGATCCTCGGGATCTGCCTCGGCCACCAGCTGCTCGCGCTCGCGGCCGGCCTGGAGACGTTCAAGCTCCCGTTCGGTCACCGCGGCGCCAACCATCCGGTGCTCGAGCTCGCGTCGAGCCGCGTCCTCGTCACGAGCCAGAACCACGGCTTCGCGGTGCGCGGGGACGGGCCCGAGATCACGCACGTCTCGCTCTACGACGGCACCGTCGAGGGCCTGGCGCTGCCGCAGGAGCATGCGCGCTCGCTCCAGTTCCATCCGGAAGCCGGCCCGGGCCCGCACGACGCCTGGCCGGAGATCGCCGAATGGGTCGAGGAGGTCCGGTATGCCCAGGCGGCCTGATCTCGAGTCCATCTGCGTGATCGGCGCCGGCCCGATCGTCATCGGGCAGGCCTGCGAGTTCGACTACTCCGGGAGCCAGGCGCTCAAGGTCCTGCGCGACGAGGGCTTCCGCACGATCGTCGTCAACTCGAACCCGGCCACGATCATGACCGACCCCGGGTTCGCCGACCGCACGTACCTCGAGCCCCTGGACGTCGAGGGAGTGACGGGCGTGCTGGAGCGCGAGCGGCCCGACGCCCTCCTGCCGACGCTCGGCGGCCAGACCGCGCTCAACCTCGCCCGCCGGCTGGCCGAGGACGGCGTCCTCGAGGCGCTCGGAGTCGAGCTGATCGGCGCGGGCTTCGACGCGATCTGCCGCGCGGAGGACCGCGGCCTCTTCCGCGAGACCATGGAGGCGGTCGGCCTGCGCGTGCCCGAATCCGTCGTCGTCACGTCGCCCGACCAGCTGCCGGCCGACCTCTCGTTCCCGCTCATCCTGCGGCCGGCGTTCACCCTCGGCGGCCACGGCGGCGGCATCGCCCGGACGCACGAGGATCTCGCGCGGCTTCTGGAGCGCGGGCTGGGGGAGAGCCCGGTCGGCCAGGTGCTCGTCGAGGAGTCGCTGATCGGCTGGGACGAGTTCGAGCTCGAAGTCATGCGCGACCACCGCGACAACGTCGTCATCGTCTGCTCGATCGAGAACCTCGACCCGATGGGCGTCCACACCGGCGACTCGGTCACGGTCGCGCCCCAGATGACGCTCCCCGACGAAGCATTCCAGGAGCTCCGCGACGCCTCGGCGCGCGTCATTCGCGCAGTCGGCGTCGAGACCGGCGGCTCCAACATCCAGTTCGCCCGCGAGCGCGAGACCGGCGAGCTCCGCGTGATCGAGATGAACCCGCGCGTCTCCCGCTCGTCGGCCCTGGCGAGCAAGGCGACGGGCTACCCGATCGCCAAGGTCGCCGCCAAGCTCGCAGTCGGCTACACGCTCGACGAGATCCCGAACGACCTGACGCGGACGACGCCGGCGAGCTTCGAGCCGACGCTCGACTACGTCGTCCTCAAGTTCCCCCGCTTCGCCTTCGAGAAGTTCCCGGGGGCGGACGACGCGCTCGGGACGCAGATGAAGTCGGTCGGCGAGGCGATGGGCATCGGCCGGACGTTCACCGAGGCCTTCCTGAAGGCGATGCGCTCCCGCGAGCTGGACACGGGTGCCACGACGCCGTGGGCGACGCTCGAGGACATCCCCGACGGCGTCCACCCGTGGTTCCGTGCGGAGATCGAGCAGGCCACCGAGGCCCTGCGCTCGACGCGGTCGAGCGCCGACCTGGTCGCCGAGGACTGGCTGCGCCTCAAGCGGCTCGGCTGGGCGGACACCGAGCTCGCCGCGGCCTTGAACACGAGCGAGGACGAGGTTCGGCGGGCGCGCAGAAGCTGGGGCGTGCGGCCGACCTACCGGCGCGTCGATTCCTGCGCCGCCGAGGTCGAGGCGGCCTCCAACTACCTCTACTCCACCTGGGGCGAGGAGGACGAGGCCCGCCCGGACGGCGAGAAGCCGCGCGTCGTCATCCTCGGGTCGGGCCCGAACCGCATCGGCCAGGGGATCGAGTTCGACTACTGCTGCGTCCACGCGGCGCGCACGTTCCGCGCGCTCGGCTACGAGACGGTGATGGTGAACTGCAACCCGGAGACCGTCTCCACCGACTACGACACCTCCGACCGGCTCTACTTCGAGCCGCTCCGGGCCGAGGAGGTGCTCGAGATCTGCGACCGCGAGCAGCCCGAGGGCGTCGTGATCCAGTTCGGCGGGCAGACGCCGCTCAAGCTCGCGCGCGCCCTCGAGGACGCCGGCCACCGGATCCTCGGGACGCCGCAGGACGCGGTCGACCTGGCCGAGGATCGCGAGCGCTTCGCGGAGCTCTGCGGGCGCCTGGACGTGACCGTTCCGCCCTGGGGCGTCGCGCATGATCCCGCGAGCGCGGTCGACGTCGCCGAGGAGATCGGCTACCCGGTGCTCGTGCGCCCGTCCTACGTGCTCGGAGGGCGCCGCATGCGCGTCTGCTACGAGCCGGAGGACGTCGCCGCCGCGGCCGAGGGATGCGGACGGGTGCTCGTCGACAGGTTCCTCGAGGGAGCGGTCGAGATCGACGTCGACGCGCTCTGCGACGGCGAGGACACCTGGGTCGCCGCCCTCATGGAGCACGTCGAGGAGGCGGGCGTCCACTCCGGCGATTCCTCCTGCGCGCTCCCGCCGGTCGGGCTCCCGGAGGAGGTCCTGGCCGAGTGCATCGAGGTCGTGCGCGACCTCGCCCCGGCGCTCGGCGTCGTCGGGCTCATCAACGTGCAGCTCGCCCTGCACGAGGGCCGGCTCTACGTCCTCGAGGCCAACCCGCGCGCCTCGCGCACGATCCCGTTCGCGTCCAAGGCCCTCGGCGTCAACCTCGTGGAGGCCGCCTGCAAGCTCGTCGCGGGCGCACCCCTGTCCGTCCTGGACGGGTCCCGGGGTCAGACCCCCGGCCATGTCTCGGTGAAGGCGTCCGTGTTCCCGTTCGCCCGCTTCCCCGGCGCGGACGCGGTGCTCGGGCCGGAGATGCGCTCGACCGGCGAGGTCATGGCCACCGCGGCCGACTTCCCGACCGCGTTCGCCAAGGCCGAGCGGGCCGCGGGCCGGCCGCTCCCGACCGGCGGCGCGGCCTTCCTCTCCGTCCGCGACGACGACAAGCCCGCCGCGGTCGAGCTCGGGCGCGGCCTGGCGGCGCTCGGCTTCTCGCTCTGCGCCACCGGCGGGACGGCCTGGGCGCTCGCCGCCGCCGGGCTGAAGGTGGACGGCATCCGCAAGGTCGACGGAGCCCGGCGACGGGCCGACGGTCGTCGACCTCATCCGCCGCCAGCGCGTCGACCTCGTGATCAACACGCCTGACGGTCGCGGCGCCCGCTCCGACGGCTACCTCATCCGCGAAGCCGCCCTCGTCGCCCGCGTGCCCTGCGTGACGACGATCGCCGGCGCGTCAGCCGCCGTCGAGGCGATCGCGCGCGCCACACGCGGCGAGACCCTCTCCCTCCAGGAACGTGTCGCCCGCCCGGCTTAGCGTCGTCGCCGTGGAGGCGGTCGGGCCGTACGCGCTCGTGCGGCTGCGCCGCGGCGCGGTGGATCCGGGCATCCCGGGGCAGTTCTTCATGCTCCGCACGCGCGCGACGCTGCTCCCGCGGCCCATGAGCCTGTGCCTCGCCCCGCCGGGCGAGCTCGCGTTCCTCGTCGACCCGATCGGGCCCGGCACGCGCGCGCTCGCCGAGCTGGAGCGCGGGGAGGAGGTCGACGTGCTCGGGCCGCTCGGCAACGGCTTCCGCCTCGACGTCGCGCGGCCGCTGATCGTCGGCGGCGGCATCGGCGTCGCCCCGTTCCCGTATCTCTCCGAGCAGCTCGGCGGCCCGCCGGCGATCCTCGGCTTCCGCAGCGCGCTGCACGCCGAGGCCGCGGCGCTCGTCCCGAACGCCGAGGTCGTCCTGGAGCCGACGTATGTCACCGAGCGCCTCGAGGCCGGGCACGACGTCCTCGCCTGCGGCCCCGAGCCGATGCTCGAGGCAGTGCGCGACCTCGCCCCGGACGCACAGCTCGCCTGGGAGGCGCCGATGGCCTGCGGGTACGGGGCCTGCTACGGCTGCGTGGTCGAGATCGAAGGGCGCCTGGCGCGCCTCTGCGTCGAGGGCCCCGTCCTCGGCGGACATGCCAGGGGTCAGACCCCGGCCGTGGCCGAAAGGGCCGTCGGCGTGATCCTCAACGCCTCCGGCTGCCTCGACGCGCTCACCGCGCCCGACGTGGCGCGGCAGCTCGACGCCTTCGTGACGAAGACGGTCACGCCGCTGCCGCGCGAGGGGAACGCCCCCGAGCGGATCGCCGAGACCGGCGCGGGGATGCTCAACTCGATCGGGCTGGCCAACCCGGGCATCGACAGGTTCGTCGACGACGTCCTGCCGCAGCTCCTCGAGCTCGGGCCTGCCCGTATGGGTTTCCGTCGGCGGCTTCTCCGCCGCGGACTACGGCGACCTGTGCGCGCGCCTCGACGACACCGGCGCCGCCGCGCTCGAGCTCAACCTCTCCTGCCCGAACGTCGCGGAGCCCGAGGACGAGGCGACGTCCATCGTCGCGGCCGCACGCGCGGCGACGTCCAAGCCGCTCTACGCCAAGCTCTCGCCGGCCCTGCCGGACATTCCAGCGGTCGCCCTGGCAGCGGCCGAGGCGGGCGCCGACGGGCTCTCCCTCGTGAACACGATCCGGGGGATGGCGCTCGACCCGCGCACGCTCCGGCCGCGTCTCGCGACCGGCACGGGAGGGCTCTCCGGACCGGCCCTGCGGCCGGTCGCGCTCGCCGCCGTGCACGCCTGCTACCGGGCGACGGGCCTGCCGATCGTGGGCATGGGAGGGGTCGAAACGGGCGCCGACGCGCTGGAATTGATTGCGGTCGGAGCGTCCGCCGTCGCCCTCGGGACCGTGCTCTTCGCCGACCCCGGTGCACCCGCCCGGATCCGGCGGGAGCTCGCAGCCGAAGCGGCGAGCCACGGCTTCGCCGAGCCCTCGGCCGCCCGCGGGATAGCCACCGGCGGTGTTGCCAGTTCTGCCGACGCGCTTGCGAAAGAGAAGGAACAGGTCGGGTTGAAGGTCTGAAAGGCGCTGTTAGAATGCCGCGCCATGCAAGGCACCAAGACGCAGGTCCAGGCACCCCTCCGATCCCTGGATCAGCGGATGGAGGCTCTCCGCCGGGCAAATGAGATCCGCGTCAAGCGGGCCAAGCTCAAGAAGGATCTCAAGGCAGGGTCGGCGCAGATCGAGACCATCCTGCGCAACCCACCCGCCTACGTGGAGACCGCAAAGGTCTTCGACATCCTCATGGCCGTCCCGAAGTTCGGGCGCGTGAAGGCCGCCCGCTTCCTGAACCAGTGCCGGATCAGCCAGTCGAAGACCGTGGGCGGCCTCTCCGACCGCCAGCGCGCGGAGCTGGTGGCGCTGCTGCGCCGCTAGCCGTGCGGCCCAGGCTCTTCGTCGTCACCGGGCCTTCCGGCGCCGGCAAGGGCACGTTGATCCGAGCGCTCGTCGGCCGACGCCCCGATCTGGCCGTGGCCGTCTCGGCCACGACCCGCGAACGCCGGCCCGGCGAGGCTGACGGCCGCGAGTACACGTTCCTCACGGACGACGAGTTCCAGCGCCGCGCGGAGGCCGGCCATTTCCTCGAGCACGTCACCTACGTGTCCGGCCACCGCTACGGGACGCTCAAGGACGAGGTCGAGCGCATCGTCGGGGAGGGCCGGAGCCCGATCCTCGAGCTCGAGACCCAGGGCGCCAAGGACGTGCAGGCGACGGCGCCGGACGCCGTCACGATCTTCGTGCAGGCCCCGAGCTTCGGCGAGCTCGAGCGGCGGCTGCGCGAGCGCGACACCGAAAGCGCGGGGGAAATCGGCGAGCGGCTCGCCCTCGCACGCCGCCAGGCGGAGGAGGCCGACGACTTCGACTACGTGGTCACGAACGACGACGTCGAGCGGGCCGTGAGCGAGCTCGAAGCGATCATCGACGCGGCAATCGCCGGGCGACCGGATCCTGCAGGTAAGCTTTCCGCGCCATGATGTACCCACGCCTCGACGATCTCCTCGATTCCACCGGCGGCTCGCGCTACGCGCTCGTCATCGCCGCCGCCAAGCGGGCGAGGCAGATCAACAACTATCACCACCAGCTCGGTGAGGGCACGTTCGACGATTTCGCCCCGCCTCTGGTCGAGTCCCGCTCGAAGAACTACCTGACCATGGCCCTCGAGGAAATCGCCGAGGGCAAGATCAAAGTCGCGCACTCGTAGCCCTACGGGCACGAGGGCCAAATGGCTCGGGTTCTCCTCGGTGTGACCGGTGGGATCGCCGCCTACAAGGCGTGCGAGCTCCTGCGCCTGCTCGTCACCGACGGCCACGAGGTCACGCCGGTCCTCACGCCCGACGCCGAGCGTTTCGTCACGGCGCACACCTTCGAGGCGCTGGCCCGCCGTGAGGCGGCCCGCGACCTCTACCCGCATCTGACGGACGCCGACCTGATGGTCGTGGCGCCGCTCTCGGCGAACACGCTCGCCAAGCTGGCGCACGGCCTCGCCGACAACGTGCTCACGCAGGCCGCGCTCGCGGTGCGTGGGCCGCTGCTCGTCGCGCCCGCGATGAACATGCGGATGTGGGAGCACCCGGCGACCCAGGCGAACGTGGCGCTCTTGCGTGAGCGCGGGGTGGAGACGATCGGCCCCGAGTCCGGCGAGCTGGCCGAGGGCGAGCACGGGCCGGGCCGCATGGCCGAGCCCGAGGCGATCTTCGCCCGCTGCCTGGAGCTCCTGGGCGCCGCCGGGCCGCTGCGCGGCAAGCGCCTGCTCGTCAGCGCCGGCGGGACGCGCGAGCCGCTCGATTCCGTGCGCTTCGTCGGCAACCGCTCCTCGGGGAAGATGGGCGTCGCGCTCGCGCGGGAGGCGAGCAGGCGCGGGGCCGAGGTGACGCTCGTCGCCTCCAACCTCGCCGTGCCGTCTCCGGACGGCGTCGAGGTCGTCCAGGCACCGTCGGCCGCCGACCTCGCGCGCGAGGTGCTCGAACGCGCCGACGCGGACGTGGTCGTGATGGCCGCCGCGGTCGCCGACTACCGGCCGAGCGATCCGATCGGCGCCAAACGGCCGAAGGACACAGACACATGGACGATCGAGCTGGAGCCGACGCAGGACGTGCTCGCCGAGCTGGGGCACCGCCGCCGCAACGGCCAGGTGCTGGTCGGGTTCGCCGCGGACGAGGGCGAGGCCGGGTTAGAGCGCGCCCGCACGAAGTTGACAAACAAGCGAGGGAACCTCTTCGTCTACAACGACGTATCTCGTTCTGACATCGGGTTCGAGTCGGACTGGAACGAGCTGGTCCTGCTCACGCACGACGGTGAGCGGACCGTGAGCAGGCGGAGCAAGGAGGAATGTGCTGTGGCTATCCTCGATGAGATCGAGACCCTGCTGGGAGGGGATTAGATGGACGACCAGGCCGTCGAAGCGAAGCAGGGTGTGAAGACGTCGAGCGCGGCGTCACTCGCCCAACGGATCATCGCCAACCTCCGGAAGGTGATCCACGCCCCGGACGAGACGCTCGAGTTCGCCGTCCTCTGCCTTCTCTCCGAAGGCCATCTGATCATCGAGGACTTCCCGGGGGTGGGGAAGACGACGCTCGCCAAGTCGCTCGCCCGCTCGGTCGACTGCTCGTTCTCGCGCCTCCAGTTCACGCCCGACCTCCTCCCGTCGGACATCACCGGCGTCAACATCTTCAACCAGCGCTCGAACGAGTTCGAGTTCCGGCCCGGACCGGTGTTCGCGAACATCCTGCTCGTCGACGAGATCAACCGCGCGTCCCCCAAGACGCAGGCGGCCCTGCTCGAGTGCATGCAGGAGCACCAGGTCACGGTCGACGGCGTCTCCTACCAGCTCGCGCCGCCCTTCATGGTCATGGCGACGCAGAACCCGATCGAGTACGAGGGCACGTACCCGCTCCCCGAGGCCGAGCTCGACCGCTTCACGATGCGGATCGCGATCGGCTACCCGCCGCACGCCGAGGAGGCGCGCATGCTCTCGGAGAACGCGGCGGAGACCCCGCTCGACGCCCTCGAGTCCGTCGCGACCGACCAGGAGGTGCTGAGCGCGATCGAGGAGACGCGCAGCGTCTTCGTGGAGGAGAGCCTCAACCGCTACGTCGTCGCCGTCCTGCGCCACACGCGCACGGACAACCGCCTCTTCCTGGGCGCCAGCCCGCGCGCGGGCCTCGCGCTCCTCCGCGTCGCCAAGGCGCGGGCGCTCGTCGCTGCACGCGACTTCGTCGAGCCGGACGACGTGAAGGCCGTGGCCCCGACCGTGCTCGCGCACAGGCTGATCCTCTCGCCTGAGGCCCGCTCGGGCGGGATGGACGCCGAGGACATCGTCCGCGACGTGATCGAGCGCACGCCGGTTCCCGTCTAGGGGAACTGCGCACGTGCTGACCGACCGCGGCCGCTGGATCCTCGCCCTCGGAGGCGGGATCTACCTCGCCGCGTGGGCCTTCGGCTCGGAGGCGCTCTACCCGATCGCCCTCGGCCTCGTCCTCGCCGTCGTTGCGGCTGCCCTGTGGGTGCGCTACCTCCGCCGGCCGATGGAGCTCCGGCGCAAGCTCGGCAAGGGAGAGCGTCTCGCGGGCGACGACGTCACCGTCTCGGTCGAGCTCGACGAGGAGGGCGTCGTCCCGTCGGGCGCGCTCGTCCTGCGCGAGCGCATCGCACGGCTGGGCGAGCGTGAGACTCCGCTCGTCCGCCGCCACGGCCGCCTTCGCGGGCGCTACACGCTCCGGCGCGTTCCGCGCGGGCGCTATGCGGTGGAGCAGGCCCAGATCGTGATCGAAGACCCGTTCGGCCTCGAACGCGTGTCGGTCGACCTTCCGACCGGCGCCGCGATCCTCGTCTACCCGCGCCTCGTCGACCTCGACCGCCTCTTCTCGGAGTCCGGCGCGCGCACGCCCGAGGGGCGGCGCCTGCTCATGCGCCGGCCGACCGGGTTCGACCTGCACAGCGTCCGCGAGTACGAGCAGGGGGAGTCGCTGCGCCGAGTCCACTGGCCGTCCACCGCCAAGCGGGGGCAGCTGATGGTGAAGGAGCTCGAGGACTCGCCCCGCGACGAGAGCGCGGTCCTCCTGGACGCCGACAGCAGCGTGGTCGTCGGCGAGCCGGCCGACTCGAGCTTCGAGCTCGCCGTGCGCGCCGCGGGCTCCATCCTCAAGTCGCACGCGAGCCGCGGCCGCCGGGCCGCGCTGCTCGTCAACAGCGCCCGCCCGACCTACCAGCGCGTCCACTCGTTCGACGGCGAGTGGCACCGCGCGCTCGGCATCCTCGCGGCCGTCGAGGCGGACGGCCACGTGCCCGCGGCGAACATGCTGACCGACGAGGCCGGGCCCGCCGCACGTGCTGTCGAGCTGACCATCGTGACCTCGGCGCTCTCGCCGCGGCTCGCGGAGCGCCTCGCGCACCGTGCGATGGCGCATCACGGCGCGAGCCTCGTCTACATCGACTCCTCGACCTTCGCCGCCGGAGCCCCGACGGGCACCGAGCGCCGGCTCCCGCCCGAGGCGGCCTCGTTGATCCTGCGCCTCCAGCGCGCCGGCGTGCCCGTCGTCGTCCTGCGCCGCGGCGACGACCTCGCCGCGCGCCTCGGCGCCTCAGAGGTGAAGGCGGCCGTTGGCTAGCCGGGCCGTCCTCGTCGCCCTCGTCGCCGTGCTCGTCACGGTGTCGTGGCTGCGGCTCGAGAGCATCGGCGTCTCCTGGCGCGAGTGGCTCCCGATGCTCTTCCTCGCGCTGATCCCGATCCTCGCAGTGGCGTTCCTGCGCTCCCGGCTGGCGATCTTCGCCGTGCTCGTCGGCTCCACGATCTTCGCCGCGAGCGCCGCGTACGAGATCCCGCTCTCGGATGCACGCCCGCGCGACCCGCAGCGCGACTTCTTCGGGCCCGTCCTGGACGGCATCCGGCAGGGGTTCCTCGACTTCTACGAGACGCAGCTGCCGTTCGACCGCATCGACTTCGCGCTCATGCACTCGCTCGTCCTGCTGGCCATCTTCGGCTTCACGGCGCTCGTGGGGATGCTCGTGATGGCGCGGAAGCCGATCCCGGCAGCGCTCGGCCTCGTCGTGGCCATCGGCTGGCCGGCGACGCTCATCCCGGGCCAGCGCCCGCTGGTGGCGGGCGTCATGGGCCTGATCGGCGTCCTGGCGATCCTCTTCCTCCTGCGGCGCGACGAGCCGCCGCGGGGAATCCTCCACGCCGCCGGCGTCGGAGTTCTGCTCGTCCTCGTCGCGCTCGTCGCCTCGAGCTCCAGCGCGGTCGCCAAGCCGGCGTTCCTCTCCTGGCAGACCTGGGATCCCTACGACCGCCCGACCGCGCCCGTCTCCGTCGACTACGTCTGGCGCGCGAACTACGAGGGGATCGACTTCCCCGAGGACCCGACCGTCGTCATGCGCGTGAAGGCGTCGGGCCCCAAGCGCTCGCTGTACTGGCGCGCGACGACACTCGACGACTACACCGGGGACATCTGGGACGAGGCGAAGGACTTCGGCGAGTCCGAGCAGCGCGAGCAGATCGACGCGATCGGCGAGAACTCGCTCCTCCCACGGGCCGCGGCCAACGAGGACAACTGGGTCCGGCAGGACTTCACCATCGAGGCCCTGCGCGACACGCACCTGCTCGCCTCCGCGCAGCCGGTGCGCTGGCGTCCCGGAACCGAGGCGCCCGTCGCCGACGACGACGGGGACGTCGTGATCGTCCCGGACTCCCTGCGCCGCAACCAGCGCTACACGGTTTGGAGCTACGTGCCGGACGCGCAGCCGAGCGAGCTCGCCGAGTTCGACGGCGAGTATCCCGCGGCGGCCGAGCCCTACCTCGAGGTCGTCTACGAGGCCGTCCCGGGCTGGAACGCGGACGGGCGCGACACGCAGATGAGCGTCTTCTTCAACGCGACGCACGCGGACGACTCGAAGATCCTGGCCCTCGAGTCCGTCTACCAGGCGGCGGTCGGCGTGACGGCCGGGCATCGCTCGCCCTACGAGGCAGCCGTCCTCCTGGAGACGTGGTTCCGCGAGGCCGGCGGGTTCACCTACGACGAGCAGCCCCCGCTGCCGATCGGCGGCGAGCCGCCCCTCGTCGACTTCATCAACAACACGAAGCGCGGCTACTGCCAGCACTACGCCGGCGCGATGACCCTGATGCTGCGGCTGCTCGGCATCCCCGCGCGCGTGGCCGTCGGGTTCTCGAGCGGGAGCTACGACGAGGACGACAAGGAGTGGGTCGTCAGCGACTCGAACGCCCACGCCTGGGTGGAGGTCTACTTCCCGCGCTTCGGCTGGGTGCCCTTCGATCCGACGCCGGGCCGCGGGCAGCTGGGAGCGACGTACCTGCCGAGCTCGGGCCAGTTCAACTTCGGCGACGCGGCAAACATCGGCCTCGCGGAGCCGCTGAGCGGCCTCAACCCGGCGCTCCAGGAGGGCTTCCGCACCGCTCAGCAGGGGCCCGGCGGGCAGGACTCCGCCGTGGGGAGCTCCGGCAGCGGCACCGTCGCCACGGTGCGCGACCGCGGGCCGAGCCTGATCCTCGTCCTCCTGGTCGTCCTCGGCGGCGCGTTCGCGGCCATCGTCGCCGCCAAGGCGATCCGCCGCAGCGCGCGGTTCGCGACGCGCGACCCCCGCGAGCTCGCGTCCGCCTGCCGCAAGGACGTGGTCGGCTACCTCGCCGACCAGGGGATCGAGATCTCGCCGAGCGCGACGCTCCCCGAGATCGGCGACACGCTCGAGCGCTACTACGCGGTCAGCGCCGAGCCGCTCGTCCGCGACCTCACCCTGGCCCGCTTCGGGCCGCCGAGCGTGGCGCCCACGGCGCTCCGCCGGGCCCGCCGGGAGCTCCGCGAGCTGCGGCGCAACCTCAGGCGCCGGCTCGGGCTCATCAGCCGGGTGCGCGGCGCGGCGAGCCTCCGCTCGCTCACCGGCTAGCCGACCTTCGGCAACTGGCCGTCCGGCGGTCGGCAGACCGCGCCGCTTTGCGTATCTTGGGAGTAGACGATGAGCGAGACCTACGACCTCTACCAGCAGGGCCGCGAGCATCTTGCGGCCGGCCTCGCCGCCCAGGCGACCGTCGCACTCGAGAAGGCGAAGAAGCGCGAGCCGCGCAAGGCCTCGATCCGCGAGGCTCTCGGAATCGCCTACTACCGCATCCGCCGCTTTTCCGAGGCGGAGCAGGAGTTCCGGACGATCCTCGAGATCGAGCCCGTCGACCACTACGCGCACTTCGCACTCGGCCGTTGCCTCGAGAAGCAGGGCCGTCCGGACGAGGCCGTCGGCCACTACCGCCTGGCGACGTTCTTCCGCCCGCAGAGCCGCGACTACCGCCGCGCGCTCGCCAGACTCGAGGGCTAGCGCGGCGACCCGTGCGGGCGGTCGTGCAGCGGGTGGCCGGCGCCCGGGTCCTCGTGGACGGCGAGACGGTCGGCGAGATCGGCCGCGGGCTCTGCGTGCTCCTCGGCGTCGCGGGCGGCGACGACGCGGCCGTCGCCGGGCGGCTGGCCGGGAAGGTCGCCCGCCTGCGGATCTTCGAGAACGACGAGGGGAAGTTCGACCGGAGCGTTCTGGACGAGGGTGGAGGAGCCCTCGTCGTCAGCCAGTTCACGCTCATTGCGGACACGGCCAAAGGGAACCGACCCAGCTTCGCCGCCGCGGCCCCGCCGGACGCGGCCGAACCGCTCTACGAGGCCTTCTGCGACGCGCTCGCAGCCGAGGGCGTCGAGGTGGCTCGAGGCCGCTTCGGAGCGACGGATGACGGTCGAGATCGCGAACGACGGGCCGGTCACGATCGTCCTCGATGCAGACGGCACGAAAGCGACGGAAGGCGGGGGGCCGCTGCTATCCTGACCACCGGACATTTCCCCAGGTTTGGAGAAATGGGCGCGCGGCGCCCATTTTTTACGAGAAGGGTCTGATGCAGGTCTACGAGAAGGAACGACAACTCCATCGCGACGTCGCGGCAACCGTCGAGGACCGGCTGCCGGGCGTCGAGGTGCTCGCCGTCGAGCTGGCGGGCCCCGAGCGGCTGGTCGTCTACGTCGACCACCCCGACGGGGTCGACCATGCCCTCTGCGGGCGCGTCACGGACGTCCTCAGGGATTACCTCAACCAGTACACGCTCGACGTGTCCTCTCCGGGGTTCGAGCGCCCGCTGCGCACGCCGCAGCACTTCGCCGGCGTCGTCGGCAGGCGAGCTGCGATCCGGACCACCCGCGAGGTCGCGGGGCGCAAGCGCTTCCGCGGCGAGGTGGTCGGCGCCGGCGACCGCGAGGTGACGATCGCGGCCGGCGACCAGCAGGTGGAGATCCCGTACGAGGCAATCGCGCGCGGCAATCTCATCGACGAGGGATAGGAAGGAATCATGAGCCGGGAGATCCTGGAGGCGGTCAGAGAGATCGAGAAGGAGAAGGGCATCGAGGACGACACGCTCGTCCGCGCCCTCGAAGACGCTCTCCTCGCCGCGTACAAGAAGACGCCGGGCGCCGCCCGGCACGCACACGTCGAGCTCGACCGCGTCAGCGGCGACTTCCGCGTGTGGTCGATCGAGCTGCCCGCGGACGTCGAGGAGCGCCTCCTGGACGAGGCCCGCGAGCGCGCGCTCACCGAGCTCGAGGCCGCCGAGGCCGAGAACGGCGAGCGCTCGCACACGCTGCTCTCGGACGACGACCTCTCGATCGACTGGTCGGACGTGCCCGAGGACCAGGTGAAGCGCACCGACGTCACCCCGGAGAACTTCGGCCGCATCGCCGCGCAGACGGCCAAGCAGGTGATCCTCCAGCGGATCCGCGAGGCCGAGCGCGAGATGATGTACGACGAGTACGTCGACCGCGTCAGCGAGGTCGTGACCGGCATCGTCCAGCAGGCCGGCGACCGCAACAACGTGCTCGTCGACCTCGGCAAGGTCGAGGCGCTCCTGCCGCGCTCCGAGCAGGTCGACGGCGAGCGCTACGAGCAGGGCAGCCGCATCAAGGCCGTGATCACCGAGGTCCGCTCGGGGACGAAGGGCCCGCAGGTCATCCTCTCCCGGCGCGACCCGGAGCTGATCAAGACGCTCTTCGAGCTCGAGGTCCCCGAGATCGCCGACGGCCTCGTCGAGATCCGCGGCGTGGCCCGCGAGCCCGGCTACCGCTCGAAGATCGCCGTCGAGTCCCACGTCCAGGGCGTCGACCCGGTCGGCGCCTGCGTCGGCCCGCGAGGGTCGCGCGTCCGCATGGTCGTGTCGGAGCTCCGCGGCGAGAAGATCGACATCATCCCGTGGAACCCGGAGCCCGCGAGGTTCGTCGCCAAGGCGCTCTCGCCGGCCCGCGTCCGCGAGGTGCTCGTGGACGACGAGACCATGGAGGCGACCGTCGTCGTCCCCGACGACCAGCTCTCGCTCGCCATCGGCAAGGAGGGCCTCAACGCCCGCCTCGCCGCCCGGCTGACGGGCTGGAAGATCGACATCGTCTCCGAGTCCGAGTTCGCCCGCACCGAGGCCGAGGCGGCCTTCGGCGGCGGCGTCGACGAGGAGTTCTCCGGCCGCTGCGCCGCGGTGCTCTCCAACGGCAAGCGCTGCCCGAACACCTCGGTGCCCGGCTCGCGCTACTGCGGGATCCCCGCCCACCGCGAGCTCGCAGCCCGCGAGGAGGCCGGGGAGGAGCTCGACCCGTCCGAGGCCGTCCCGATCGGCGGCATGCCCGAGGAGCCGGCCGAGGTCGAGGCCGACGGCGAGGTCCCGGCCGACGGCGACGACACCGCGGAGCCGCCAGGACGAGGCGGCCAAGCGCCGCGCCCGAGGAGGAAGAGCAGCCTGCGTCGTGAGCGAGCCCATCAGGACGTGCGTCGGGTGCGGTCGCAAGGCGCCGCAGTCCGAGCTCGTGCGCTTCGCGGCGCCGGACGGGCGTGCTCGAGGCGGACGCGGGGCGGAGGCTCCCCGGCAGGGGCGCGTACACCTGCCCCCGGCCGTCGTGCTTCGAGAAGGCCGCGGCGCACCGGGCGTTCGCCCGCACGCTGCGGCGAACCGTCACCATCCCTTCGGGATTGAAAGCGTCTATACAGGAGGACTAGGCTCGCGCCGTGGCTGATCGCCAGAGACCATTGAGACCGCGGGGCGGCGCGCCGGGAGGCCGCCGCAAGCGCCGCGTGGTCATCGACACGCAGGCCGCCCGCCCGCGCCCCGACCGCCCGCAGCGCGACGGCGTCAAGCAGCCGCCGCGCGAGCCGCAGCAGGCGCCGGCGCCGCCGACCGGGCCGCGTCAAGGTCAACTCGGGCGCGACGGTCAAGGAGCTGTCCGCCGCGCTCGGCGTGTCCGTCCCCGAGATCATCAAGATCATGATGGGCGTCGGCGAGATGGTCACCATCACGCAGACGCTCTCGGACGACGCCATCGAGCTGATCGCGACGGAGTCCAAGAAGGAAGTCGAGATCAAGCACGCCGACGAGGAGGAGCTCGAGCCGGAGACCTACGAGGACGACCCCGACGACCTCACGGCACGTCCGACGGTCGTCACGATCATGGGTCACGTCGACCACGGCAAGACGACGCTCCTCGACGCCATCCGGGAAAGCGCCGTCGTCGAGACGGAGGCCGGCGGGATCACGCAGCACATCGGCGCCTACCAGGTCGACCACAACGGCCGGCGCGTGACGTTCCTCGACACGCCGGGCCACGAGGCGTTCACCGCGCTCCGCGCCCGCGGCGCCAAGGTGACGGACATCGCCGTGCTCGTGGTCGCGGCCGACGACAGCGTCATGCCGCAGACGGTCGAGTCGATCAACCACGCCCGCGCCGCCGAGGTGCCGATCGTCGTCGCCGTGAACAAGATCGACAAGCCGGACGCGAACCCGCAGAAGGTGCGCCAGGATCTCACCACGCACGGGCTCCAGCCGGAGGAGTGGGGAGGCACGACGCAGTTCGCGGACGTGTCGGCGAAGACCCGGGAGGGGCTCGACGACCTCGTCGAGCGCATCCTGCTCGTCTCCGACGCCGAGCTGGAGCTGCAGGCGAACGCCAAGGCGGAGGCCTCCGGGCCGATCATCGAGAGCCGCCTCGACGTCGGCCGCGGCCCGGTCGCGACGATGCTCGTGATGCGCGGCACCCTCAGGGTCGGCGACGCCATCGTCGCCGGCGACGCCTGGGGCAAGGTGCGCGCGCTCCTCGACTTCCGAGGCGAGAAGGTCAAGGAGGCGGGCCCCGGCACGCCGGTCGAGATCCTCGGCTTCGACAAGCCGCCGGCCGCCGGAGAGCACGGCCACGTGGTCGAGAACGACCGCCAGGCGCGCCATCTCGCGCAGTTGCGCGGCCAGCGCGTGCGGGCCGAGCAGCTTGCCCGCGGGTCGAAGAAGGGCGTCTCCCTCGACGACCTCTTCACGCAGATGGAAGAGGGCGCGATCCGCGAGCTCAACATCATCGTGAAGGCCGACGTCCAGGGCTCGATCGAGGCCGTCGTCGGCGAGCTCTCGAAGATCGACCACCCCGAGGTGGGCGTCAACGTCATCCACACCGGCATCGGCGCGATCACCGAGGGCGACATCATGCTCGCCTCCGCCTCGAACGCAGTCGTGATCGGCTTCAACGTCCGCCCGAACGCCGAGGCGCGCTCGCTCGCCGAGCGCGAGGGCGTCGACCTGCGGACGTACCGGGTCATCTACCAGCTCACGGACGACATCCGCCAGGCGCTCGTCGGCATGCTCGCGCCCGAGACGCGAGAGGACATCCTCGGCGAGGCCGAGGTGCGCGCGATCTTCCGCGCCTCGCGCCTCGGCGTGATCGCCGGCTGCTACGTCACGAGCGGCGTCATCCGCCGCAACGCGCAGGTGCGCGTCATCCGCGAGGGCACGG
>CAVVIB010000024.1:0-35091 GCA_963748205.1 uncultured Actinomycetes bacterium | reverse complement strand
TTCGATGTCACCATGACCTGGGTATCGCGGTTGGACTGGAGCCTTTGTAGGCGACGCTGGCGCCGGCGCGTGAGCGACTCGTGAAGGTCTACGAGCTCTATGCCCAGCCCGGCGGCGGCTTCTCGAATCAGACCGCCGATCACGCTGGGGCGATCTACGCCGTGGCGGCGGATTCAAGCAAGCAGGCGCATGAGCTCGCCGGCAATGACGACTGGGCGACCGGCCCTGACGACCCGGTGGGCATCCTCTGGGTGTACCGAAGAGGAGCCCAACCGCGCGACCACCAGCTGTTCAATGGCGATCGAGTCTGGGGTAACGACGTGCACAGCGTTGACCACGGCGCCGGCAAGACCGCCATCGTCGCCTGGATGCGGGGCGTCCTGAGGTGAGGCTTCCGCGCTCGCGCGCTCGCTGCTCGGCGGGTGCGTTCGACAGGCCACGAGCTAGCCTTCCTGGCTCTAGTGATCCCAGCATGGTCACTCGCGGACGTCCGCGGGCGAACTCGAGCGACGCTTCGAGCGCGATGGGTTCCGAGGCAGACGCCGTGATGATGACGGGCTCCTGTTCGCGAGGCCACAGGCGGCCCTCGCCAGCGGCGAGATCGTTCCGGCCCTCCCGTACTTCCATCACCGAGCGGGAAGGCACATCCACTTTTTCTGTGTCGGCTACGGCGCGTACTGGCCGCCGGGGATGGTCCCCGATGCGCAGGAAGGCGATAACGATCGACGGGACCGACTGGCTCTACAGCGACAGGTTGTTCAATGACTTTCGAGCGGAGCTTGAAAGTACGACGGCGTGGCGGTACAGCGGCGGGACCGATCTGGTGCTGACGAATGCGACCTGGGACGCGGCGCATCGGTCCACCGACCTGGACTTCAGCTCTGCCCTCGCCATGAATCTCGAGCAGGCGATCGCCGACGGGGCGATCCCGACGCGGCGCGTTGGTTCGAGCGCATCTTCCAGTTTGCTGAGAGCAGTCGCGGCGACGATCCGACCTGGGGGTTCGGTGCAAGCGCGGGGCTCGTCGCTGCCCGGTCCGGCCTGCTCAACGCGATCCTGTCGCTTCTCCCCGGAAGTTTCGGATCAGAGGCCAAGAAACTGCCCCACTTCGTCGTAGCTGACCTGGCGCGCTGATCACCCCGCGCTTGAATTCGGGGCTCGGGGCCACTGTGGAGAGCCGGGTGCCCGCGCAGTTGCCTACCGCCTAGACTCGCCAGTTGATGCTTCCTGCGTGGGCGACCGTGCTCGTGGCGTTAGGGGCCAGCGCTCTAGGTGGCCTCGTTGGGTCGTACTTCACGACCGTGGCTCGAATCCGACATGAGCGCGACGAGCAGCAAAGGGACCGACTCGTCGAGGCCGCAGACGAATTTCTCAAGCCGCTCGGCAGGGGGCGAATCGCGCTCACCGGCGTCCAGCGACACCTGCGCGCGGGGCAGAGGTGGCGTCGATCAGTGGGTTAGCAAGGCTGGGGAGGAGATTGATGCCGCTGCAGCCAGCGTGCCGCGAGTTGCCCTCCTGTTCGGCGAGGGATCGACGCCGGCGATCTCCGCCAGCGTCGCCGTCTCCCTTGCGCGGGGTCTGCTGGAGGAGCTGCGGACTGACCCACCGGACTGGCGCGCAGTAGGCGACGAATCGCGACGCTTGCGCGACGCACAGTCGGTATTCAACCGGGCTGCGGGAGAGACGATCGAAGCGGCCCTCGCTCGCGCGCTCGGCGAAACCCGGTACTGAGCCTGAGTCGTTTCACGAGGCTCTTGACCACCTCGGTATTCCGTGAGCCGTGATCTCACGTCGCCGCCCGCTGACGCGGGCCTTACCTCACTGAAGAAGAACCAGGTCACGGCCGAGCCCGAGGAAGCGCGACACCGCCAGAACGTCATGTCGGACTCCGTGACCTGCTTGCAGCGGTAGCCGGAATCAGTCCACGGTCCACCACGAGCAAGGAAGCCCTGGATGAGCGATCTCGCCGCCAAGCATGATGCCCCTCGAGTGCTGATCTCCATCGCATCGAGCTCGGGAGCATCAGGGCAATTGCGCCGCACCAGCGGCTCCGCTTCTCCCGTCGTTGTGGCCGCCATCGAGTCGTCGTAGGTAATGCCGGGTGGAGGTTCCTTGCCTTCGTTGATGACCTCGCCAGCCGGGACCACGGCGGCGATGTTTGCGGCATCGCACACAGTTGCCCAGTTCTCGGACAAGCTCGCTCCAGATGGCGTCACACTGCGAGCGATGAAACGGTCTTGTGCGTAACAGGTGACGTCAGACAGGTCCTCTCTCAGGTAGCAGACCGTCACTGGCAGACCCGTCACTGACTGGCTTTCCCCATCCTGGGTCAGCTTTCTGGTCTCGAAGCATGTTCGCTCGCCGTCGCGCGGGTCGCTGAAGACCGCGATTACCGCGCCCCAGCCCATCCCCCCTCGAGCGCCACTGGTTTCCCCCGGTCCTGTGTCCGTCCCGCCGCTTCCGGAAGAGCCTTCTGCGCACCCAGCCACAGCCGCGATCAGCGCGACAGCGACGAGCGAGGTGAGACGCGCACCGAGCGTCGAGGACGGCATTCAGAGAGCGTAAACCCCCTCCGGCGAAAGGCCGCCCCCAAGGTCTTGACCACGGAGCACCGGCGGCGTCGCCGACCGCGCTAACCACAGGCCGGAGTCAGTAGGGGACTACGTCCTGCTCCTTGGACCACTGCCAGAGCGCCTGGTCGAACGTGCGTCCGTCCACGCCGGCCTGCTCGGCCAGGCTGACGCACGCGTTGACGTATGCCTGCCAGAACCGGAAGCTGTACTGGAGTGCGCGCGCACTCCGAGCGCTTGCAGAGCTCGCATGTCGAGGATCGGATAGCGCTCGGGGTAGGCGAGGTGCAGGAATACCGAGGCGGTCGGCCAGCCCACGCCGTGCAACGACCGTAGTGCCTCCATCCTCTCGCGCTCGCCGCTGGTCTCGCTCAACGCCACGCGTGTCGAGGCCTCGACGGATCAGCGCTGTTCAGCGCGACAAGCGTCCGCTCCTCGACGTCTTCCACCGACACACCTTGAGGAACTCCTCCAGGGTGTAGTTACCGCGACCGCGGGCGACCCGACCGATCGCCCAGGACCTCCCGATCGTCCTCGTAGGCGTAGCGGGCAGCGTACTCCGGCACCTGCTGGAGGGGGAACTGCAACGCGAACGCCTGCATCGGTTGGCACGGTATCCACACCCGAGGGCGCCTGAGCTGCCGTCAAAACTGTTTGCTAGAAGGGCGTCAGGCCTGTTTCCTAGGCGCTTGTGCCGTGCGCGCGGGCGGGCGGTGACATCGAACTGTCGTTTTCGGTGCCACTCAACTGTCGTTTCACAGCTAATTAGTGGCCGTCTGACGTGGTCGCCGCAGCGGCGCACAGAGCTAGTCGGCTAGCCCGATCAGCTTATCGAGGAAGGTCAGGATGTCCACGGGGACCGCTCGGCGTCGATCCTCGCCGCGACATCCTGAGCGGTCACCGATAGCTGCCGAAGGATCGCCTCGTCCCCGTCCTTGAGAATCTCTTTCGCACGCACGTCCAGCAGCGCCGCTGGAGCGTCGGTACGGACGAAGTTCTCCGCGGAGACCGCGAGGCCATGATCATCACGGAGCTGCGTTTCGATCTCCTCTTGCGGGATTCCTGTCGCGGCAGCCAGTGCGGGAGGCCAGAGTAGGTAGCTCTCGATGTAGCGGCGTCTCCACTTCCGGGCATGAAAGTCTGCGATCACGCCGCAGTAAGTGTCCTCAAGGTTTGCGCCGACGGACTCGAGGGCCTCGTCGTCTCGGTCACGGAGGCTCACCGCCACAAGTTCTGGAATCTCCTCCTTGAGCGCAAGAAAGACCTGCTTGCGCTCCTTCTGTCCGTATGTGGATCGCCACTCCACCCACGCGTCTGGTACCTCCCTCTCCGCCTGTCTCCCAAGAATGCGCAGGATCTCCATGTCGCTCGACCCCTCGACAAAGAGCAGCCGTTTCGATCGGCGAATGCGATCGACGCGCGGAGCGTAGTCCGAGCCTAGTCCAGCGAGCAAGCCGATCTCCTGTCGGTCAAGGGCTAGGTCTACTGCGAGCACCACTTTTCCGCACCTCGAAGATGCGTTTGCAGGCGCCTGCCGCAGAACCTCCGCCGAGTGTGTCGCAACGAGGACTCTTGCCGATCGCTCCGCTGTTCAACCGCTTTTGTAGCAGGTGATCTTAAGAGATGTATGGAGATGCGCATCGGGCTTGTTCAGCAGAAGGACATTGATAGAAGGATCTATGGCCAGTGGATAGACGCTAACCACTGGAGCAGGCCGCTACCCTTGACGATTAAGTCTCGTTTCTTGAAGTTCGGGAAGCGAGTTAGCTTGTAGGAGTCTGCACCTCACCTTCGCGATCTCTACCTGAATGTACGAGTGGTACTCCTCGCGAAACGGCAAATTTCCAGTTTGGACTGGAACGTTTCGCGCAACGTGCTTTGCAGCAACTCCCAAGGATCGTTTTGGTGGAGGCGACGCAGGTCCGAGTTCCGACTTTTCGACCCTCGATGAAGCTTCCCGCTCGGCCCATTCGTCTCGAGCATGTCCAGAAGAAGGTTGGTAGCACCGCACGGCTAGGCCCTCGCCATCCGGCGGCGCCGAATGGCCCCCGGAAGGCGCATCCTTGAGCCGTAATTCCGGCAAAGGGCGGTAGGTAGGCGATGCGAGGGATTAAATCGTCTGGGACGAGGTTCGACTCGGTGGGCTTGATGAAGAGTCGGTCGTTGGCAAGCGACATTCCAAACTCAAGAGCCCTTGGAGCGGCATCTACGCTCCACTCGCAGCGAATCTTGAGTGTGTATCCGTCAGGCTCTTCGTTCTTCTGAGTCTTTAGATTCGTCCAGAGATGCCGTAGCGAAGGTACCGCGACCGGCGAGAACTGGTCATCCCCTATCCGAGCCCTTGTCCAGTGTGTCCGGCATAAAAAACAGACACGCCCTTCTCCATCTCCAGGGCAGTGCGACAGAACTTCCAGATTGCCAGAGCATGAAGCAGCGAGGACTTCCTGAATTGTTGGCACCAGCTAAGAGCGAGACGCCGGTTGGCCGAAGCGCAAAGAAGTTATCTGGGAATTGCTTGAAGCGATGAGAGTGACGCCATCGATCATCGGCTTTCGCGTGAGCCTCCGGTGGTCAGCGAGAGAAAGAGTGCGCCGAGCGGTGATGCGGAGAATAGCCTGAGATGGCGAGGCGGTATTCAACATAGATGCCAATCGCCGGCTATTCATTCCCCAGCGGGCTGCTCGGGAGGATGGCGCTGCGGTAGACCGGTGGCCCAGGTGAGTGGAAGCCCGAGGCGCTGGCGTGAGCGCGCGCCGACCGCGACCTCACCGTGGGCGGCGCCGAGTTCGCCGCTCAGGCGCTCCGAGCTGCGCTGGTCGACGAGATCCAGGTGCTCTTCGCCCCGGTCGTCGTCGGTTCCGGGCAAGCAGGCGCCGCCCGACGGTACCCGCGTGCAGCTGGAGCTGCTCGGCGAGCGTCGCTTCGGCAGCGGCATGGTCTTCCTCCGGTACCGCGTTGCGTGAGCGCAGTAGTGCGGTTAACCGCACCCCAGACCTAGCGCCTCCCCCCTAACGAAATATTCCGCGGCTCGGCACTCTCCCTGGTTGAGTGACGGATCAGAAGCCAGGAAGCCGCAGGAGGATCTATGACTGAAGCCGCCGCACACGTGGCTGACCCCAAGCGCTGGAAGGCGCTTGCCGTACTTGGCGTCGCGTACCTCATGGTCGTGCTCGACATCTCGATCGTGAACGTCGCGCTGCCCTCGATTCAGAGCGATCTCGGGTTCTCGACCGAGGACCTCCAGTGGGTGGTGTCCGGCTATGCCCTCACCTTCGGTGGCTTCCTGCTGCTCGGCGGGCGCGCCGGCGACCTCTTGGGGCGCCGGCTGATCTTCATGATCGGGCTCGGGCTCTTCCTCGTGACCTCGCTCCTGGCGGGGTTGTCGACGTCCTCCGGGATGCTGATCGCCGCGCGGCTGCTCCAGGGCGCCGCGGGCGCGATTCTCTCCCCGTCCGTCTTCTCCATCACCCTCGTGACCTTCGAGGAAGGCGCCGAGCGGAACAAGGCGCTCGGGATCCTCGGCGGCATCGCCGGGTCGGGCGCCGCGATCGGCGTGCTCATGGGCGGCGTCTTCACCCAGTACGTGAGCTGGGAGTGGATCTTCTTCGTCAACATCCCGATCGCCGCGATCGCCCTCGCCCTCGTGCCGCGCTACGTGCGCGAGAGCAAGGCCGAGGGGCTCGCCAAGCACTTCGACGCCTTCGGCGCGGTCACCGTGACGGCGAGCCTCATGCTCCTCGTCTTCGGCCTCACGCAGGCGAACCGCGTCGGCTGGGGCTCGGCGCAGACGATCCTCGTCTTCATCAGCTCGGCCATCCTGATGGCGGTCTTCCTCTGGAACGAGACGCGCTCGAAGTCGCCGCTCGTCCCGCTGGGGATCTTCAAGCGCCGCACGCTCACGGGCGCGAACGTCGTCGGCTTCGGCCTGGGGACGATGATCTTCGGCATGTTCTTCCTGCTGTCGCTCTACATGCAGCAGGTGCTCGGCTTCTCGGCGATGGAGACCGGCTTCGGCTACCTCGCCGTCGCGCTGACCGCCGTCGTCGCGGCCGGCGATCTCGCAGGGCCTCGTGACCAAGCTCGGCGTCAAGCCGGTGCTCGTCACCGGAATGGCCCTGCTCCTCGTCGGGCTCATCTACTTCACGCAGGTGTCGGTCGGCGGCTCGTACGTCGGCGACCTCCTGCCCGGCTTCCTCCTCATCGGCGTCGGCATGGGCTTCTCGTTCGTGCCGATCTCGATCGCCGCGCTCGCCGGCGTCGAAGGGCCTGAGGCGGGCCTCGCTTCCGGACTCATCAACACGAGCCAGCAGATCGGCGGCGCGCTCGGCCTCGCCCTCCTGACCACGGTGGCGACGACGCGCACCACCGATCTCGCAGGCGACGCCGCACCGTCGGCCGCGGACCTCACCTCGGGCTTCAGCCTTGCGTTCTGGGTCGCCGCCGGCTTCGCGCTCGCCTCGCTGATCACGACGCTGCTGATCATCCGCCAGAAGGACATGCCGGCCGTCGGCACCGAGCCCGAGCCCGTCCCGGCCGGCTAGCTCCAGCAACGAGAGGGGAGCGGCTCACGCGGCCGCTCCCCTTCACCTGCACTCGGATAGGCTCGCGGCTCCTCGACCCAAGGGAGGTCGTCATGGCCCGGAGAGCCGTCCTTGCCGTTCTCGTCCTGCTCCTGAGCGCGACCGCCGCGTCCGCGGCGCCGAAGCTCCAGTTCCTGGGCGAGGAGATCCTGCCGACCGGGCTCCAGTTCGAGGGCACCGAGGTCGGCGGCCTCTCGAGCATCGCCTACGACGCCGAGCGCGACCTCTACTACGTGATCGCCGACGACGCGAGCGTCATCGACCCCGCCCGCTACTACACCTTCGAGCTCGACGTCGCCGACGGGAACCTCGACCCGGGCGACGTGGTCGTCGACGACGTGACGACGCTCCTCGACGCCGCCGGCCTGCCCTTCGCCGCCGCGTCGTTCGACCCCGAGGGCCTCGCGCTCACCAAGGACGACGAGCTCGTCATCACCTCCGAGGGCATCGCCACGCGGCTGATCCCGCCGTGGGTGCGGCTCTTCGGCCTCGACGGGCGCCAGCGCGCCGACCTGCCCGTGCCGCTCGCGTTCATTCCCGGACGCGATCCCGCAGACCCGCGGCGTGCGCCAGAACCTCGGCTTCGAGAGCGCCGCGACGGTCGGCCCGTACTTCTACACGGGCTCCGAGGGCGCGCTCGTCCAGGACGGGCCCGCCGCCGGCCTCGGCGTCCCGAGCCCCGCGCGGCTGCTCCGCTTCAACCTGAAGACGGGCCGGCCCGACCGGCAGTACGTCTACGTGACCGAGCCGATCGCCGAGCCGCCGGTGCCGGCGACGAACTTCGCCGTCAACGGCCTCGTCGAGCTCCTGCCGCTCGACAAGCACTCGTTCCTCTCGATGGAGCGCTCGTTCTCGGTCGGCGCGCCCGACACGGGGAACACGATCAAGCTCTTCACGGTCGAGATCTCCGGCGCGCGGAACGTCAACGGCCGCGAGCGGCTCACCGGGACGGAGGAGCCGGTGACGAAGGAGCTGCTGCTCGACCTGGACGATCTCGGGATCCCGCTCGACAACGTCGAGGGCATGGCCTTCGGGCCCGACCTCGCCGACGGGCGCCGCTCCCTGATCCTCGTCAGCGACAACAACTTCGCGCCCGCGCAGTTCACGCAGTTCCTGCTCTTCGCGTTCTCCGAGAAGTGAGCTGGGTCGCCGTCGGCGTCCCGATCGACTCGGTCGGCCGAGCCGGCGGGACCGAGCACGCGCCCGCGGCGCTGCGAGAGGCGGGGCTCGTCGAGCGGCTCGGGATCGCCGACCGCGGCGACCTGGACGTGCGCATCCGCGGCGAGGAGCGCGATCCCGAGACCGGCATCGTCGGCTCGCCCGACGTCCTGGCCATGACACGGACGGTGCGGGAGGCGATCCGGGAGATGGTGGCCGCCGGCGAGCGGCCGCTCGTGCTCGGCGGGTGCTGCTCGCTCGTTCCCGGAGCCCTCGCGGGCGTGCGCGACGCGGCCGGCGAGGTCGGGATCGCCAACGTCGACGGCCACGTGGACGTCTACGACGGCGAGACGTCGCCCACCGGCGAGGGCGCCGACATGCCGCTCGCGGTCGCACTCGGATTCGGGCCGGCGGCCTGGGTGGAGGCCTGCGGCGGCCCGTCCACCCGGCCCGATCGCGCGGTTGCGCTCGGCGCGCGCGACCCGGAGGAAGCCGAGGACATCGGCGACCTTCTCGCCGGCGAGCTCTCCGACCTGCTCGTGGTCCCGCCGGACGCGCTTCGCAGGCGCGGCCTCGCTGCCTCCGGCGCCCAGGCCGCCGAGCACCTGGCCGACGGCTTCTGGATCCACCTGGACGTCGACATCCTCGACGAGCGGGCGATGCCCGCCACCGACTACCTGATGCCGGACGGGCTCGAGTGGGACGAGCTGGCCGAGCTGCTCGGCCCGCTCTGCGCCTCGCCGGCGGTCGCCGGCCTGAGCATCGGCTGCGTCAATCCGGAGAAGGACCCGGACGGGAGCCTCACGCGGAGAACCGCGGATCTCGTCGCGGACGCGCTCCAAACCGGACCCCGCGCCACCTCGTAGTCCAGGGCGAGGAAATCGGCAACAGGAGGGGGTATCCATGTCAGTCCATCGACGTGTCATTGCCGTGCTGTTCGCCGTCGCCGTGCTCGCGGCGCTCGCAGCGGCAACACCGGCCGCAGCGACGGGCGACGCGACCAAGTGCGCCGCGTACGCCGTGCTGAAGCCGGGGAACGAGGTGCCGCCGACGACGTCCAAGACGCTCGGCGCCGCCGCGATCCACATCGACGGCACGACGCTCAGCTTCGCCGTCACGATCGCGAACCCGAAGCGCGAGACGTTCGTCGCCGGCCACATCCACGTCGGCGCGGCCGGCGTGAACGGTCCCGTCGTCGTCCCGCTCTTCTCGGGCTCGAACGACCGCAAGCTCTTCGTCCAGGCGGCCCGCATCACGATCGACGCCGAGGACGCAGAGGCCATCTGCGCCAACCTCGCAGGGCACTACGTCAATTACCACACGACGGACTTCCCGGGCGGGGCTCTCCGCGGCCAGCTGGTCGGAATCTGAGGCGTAGCGCGGGGCGGGGCTGCGGCCCCCGCCCCGCACGCCGTTTCGGGCCGTAGACCTCTCTACACTCGCGCCCGTGACGTTCCCCTGGCCGGACTCGCCGCCGACCGACGCACAGCGCGCTGCCTTCGCGGACGCATCCCCGCGGCCGTTCTGGCTCGACGCGCTGCCGGCGCGAGACCCGCTGCCGCAGCTGGACGGGCCGGCCGAGGCGGATCTCTGCATCGTGGGCGCCGGGTTCACCGGGCTCTGGGCGGCGCTGCACGCCAAGGCCGACGATCCGGAACGCGACGTGGTCGTCCTCGAGGCGGAGACGGTCGGCTTCGGCGCCAGCGGCCGCAACGGCGGCTTCGCCCTCGGCTCGCTCACGCACGGGATCGAGAACGGCCTGGCCCGTTTCGCGGACGAGATGGACGCGCTCGAGCGGCTCGGGCGCGAGAACTTCGCGGGCTTCCTGGCCGACCTCGAGCGGCACGGGATCGACTGCGACGTCGAGCTCACCGGCGACGTGGGCATGGCCCTCGAGCCGCACCAGCTCGACTGGATCCCGGAGGCGGCCGAGCTCTACGAGCGCTTCGGCCACGAGTTCGAGGTCTTCGACCAGGAGCAGGTCCGGGCGGAGGTCGCGTCTCCGACCTACCTCGGCGGCTTCTGGGCCAAGAGCGAATGCGCGATCCTCGACCCGGGGAAGCTCTGCGCCGGCCTCGCCGACGGCGGCGCTCGCGGCGGGCGTCCGCGTCCACGAGCGCACGCGCGCGACGAAGATCGTGGACGACGGCGCGGGGGTGCGGGTCCTGACCCCGACCGGCCATGTCCGGGCCGAGCGCGTCCTGCTGGCGACGAGCGCCTACCCGCCGCTCCTGCGCGCGATCCGCCGCTACGTCGCGCCCGTCTACGACTACGCGCTCATGACCGAGCCGCTGTCGGCCGAGCAGCGCGACGCGATCGGGTGGAAGCGCCGCCAGGGCCTCAGCGACATGGCGAACCAGTTCCACTACTACCGGCTCACGAAGGACGAGCGGATCCTCTTCGGCGGCTACGACGCGGTGTACCGCTACGGCGGGCCCGTGCGGGCGGACCTCGACGACGACGAGCGGGCGTTCGGGATGCTCTCGCAGCACTTCTTCACGACGTTCCCGCAGCTCGAGGGCGTGCGCTTCACGCACCGGTGGGGCGGGGCGATCGACACGTGCAGCCGCTTCGCCGTCTTCTTCGGGACGGCGCATCGCGGCCGCGTCGCCTACGCGGTCGGGTACACGGGGCTCGGCGTCGTCTCGACGCGCTTCGGCGCGCGGGTCGCGCTCGATCTCCTCGACGGCCGCGAGACCGAGGCGACGCGCCTGCGCTACGTGCGCTCGAAGCCCGTGCCGTTCCCGCCGGAGCCGCTGCGCTCGGGCGTCATCCAGCTCACGCGCAACCGCCTGGACGCCGCCGACCGCAACGCGGGGCGCCGTGGGCTCTGGCTGCGCACCCTCGACAGGCTGGGGCTCGGCTTCGACAGCTAGCGAAGGATTTCCTCGCGGCGGACGTCAGAAGAGTGTTACGTTCGTCACGAGGAAGGAGCCAGAGGTGACCGGCAAGAGGGGTTCCGGAAGGTACTGGGCGGCTCTCGCGCTTGGGGTGCTCGTCATCGGCGCAGGGTGCGGTGACGACGAGTCGCCGGCGTCGGCGACCGCGAGCGGCGAGGAGCCCACGGAAAGTGTCGCTCCGACCGAGCCGGCAGAGCAGCCGCTACCGACCATCGAGGAGGTCCCGGACCCGGTGGCGCAGACCCGGGCCGCCATTCTGGCCGCGGCGAAGGCAGGGAACTACGACGCGCTCGAGCAGCTGATCGACGCCGAGGTGTTTCTGTCGGACTCCGGGTTCGGAGTCGACCCCGTGCCGGCCTGGCGCGCTCAGGGAACGGCCCCGCTCGAGGCGATGGAGGTGCTACTGGGGCTGCCGTACACCGTCGAGGAGACGAACGAGGGCACGCTCTACCGCTGGCCGCGGTTCACGGCCGACTCGAACCCGGACGAGATGTCGGGGCCGGAGAGAGACGCGCTCGTTTCGCTGCTGGGCGAGGACGGCCTCCGAAACGCCTTCCAGGACGAGATCGGCTACGTCGGCCCGCGGCTGGGCATCCTCGCCGACGGGACGTGGTGGTTCCTGATCCTGGAATCCGCCCCCTAGAGCCACGGGCATCCTTCCGGCGGATCCGTTAGCTTGCGCGGCGCGTGGGCCTTTACGACTGGCTGCTGGCATTGCACGTTCTCTCGGCGTTCGCCTGGGTCTCCGCGCTCGTGCTGTACTCGATCGTCCTCGCTGCGGCCTGGGGAGCCAGCATCCCGAGCGACGTAGCCCGCCTGTTTCGCGCCACGAAGGTGGGCGACGTCCTCATTGCCGTCGGGATGATCGGGACGATCGTCTTCGGCGTCTGGCTCGCGCTTGACGAGTACGAGATCTGGGACGGCTGGATCATCGCCGCCCTCGTCCTCTGGCTCGCCGCCGCGGCGACCGGCGGCCGTGGCGGCCAGCACTACAACGGCGTGCGCGACCGGGCGAACGCCCTGGTCGCCGAGGGCCGCAACGAGCCGAGCCCGGAGCTCGCGGCCGGGCTGCGGTCCACGCGAGGGCTCGTGCTCCACGCCACCACGATCACGATCACCTTGATCCTTCTCATCGTCATGATCTACAAGCCGGGGGCCTGAGCGATGTTCGCCGCCATCCGCCCCGACGACTGGAACTTCCCGCTCCTGCTGCACGTGCTCGGCGCGTCGGTGCTGCTCGGGGCGCTGATCACTGCCATGACCGCGCAGCTGCTCGCCTGGAAGCGTCGCGGGCCCGCCGACGTCATCCCGTACGCGCGGCTGTCGTTCCGCACCCTCCTCATCGCGGCGATCCCGGCGTGGTTCGCCATGCGCATCGGTGGCGAGTGGGTCGCCTCGAAGGGCTGGAACGACATCGACCCGGCCCCGGCGTGGCTCGACATCGGCTACCTCACGGCCGAGGCCGGCGGTCTGCTCATCCTGATCTCGACCATCCTGGCGGGCATCGGCGCGCGCCGGCTCGGCCGGAGCAACGGCGAGCAGGGCGCCACGCTCGTCCGCGTCGCCACGGTGCTCGTCGTGCTGGTGACGATCGCCTACGTGATCACCACGTGGGCGATGTCGGCGAAGCCGGACTAGCTCGCGCACTGTCCTCAGCAGCCGTGTCCCGGGGTCAGACCCCGGGCGTGCCCTTGGGGGACGGTGAGTCGCCTGAGCCCGCGCCGACCCCAGGCGCGGGCTCGGACCACGCACCGCCCACAGCTGCGTTCCCTCTTCGCCCGTCCTCTAACGCGCGAACTAGACTCGCGCGATGACGAGCCGGCGGACGATCGACGACGTGCTCGCGGAGGCCCGGGAGGGCCTCCGGCGTCTGACGCCCACGGAGGCGCACGAGGCCGCTGCGGGGGGCGCGGTGCTCGTCGACGTCCGCTCCGAGGACGAGCGGCGCCGTCAGGGCGTGGTCGTGCCCGGCGCCGTCCATCACCCGCTCTCCGTGGTGCACTGGCGGCTCGATCCCGGCGTGCGCACGCGCAACCCGAAGCTCCCACTCGATGCGCACGTGATCCTGCTCTGCCGTGAGGGCTACTCGTCGAGCCTCGCCGCCGCGCTCCTACGCGCAATCGGGTTCCCGCGCGCGACCGACGTGATCGGCGGCATCGACGCGTGGCGCGAGGCCGGGCTCCCGCTCGACCCCTGCTAGCCCGTTTCGCCCTCGCCGGTCGCGGTCAGAAGGACACTGGACCCTAGAATCGAGGGTGGAAATGGCTGACAGCTTCGGCGCACTCGGAGAGATCGACGTCGGCGGGCGCTCGCTCGCGATCGCACGTCTGGACGCGCTCTCGGGCGAGACGGACGTCATGCGCCTGCCCTACACGCTCCGCGTGCTCCTCGAGAACGTCCTGCGCTCCGAGGCGCTCGGGCACGGCAGCGCCGACGAGGTGCGCGCCGTCGCCGGCTGGGACGCGCAGGCGGACCCCAAGGACGAGATCTCCTTCCGCCCGGCACGAGTCCTGCTCCAGGACTTCACGGGCGTCCCGGCGATCGTCGACCTCGCGGCGATGCGCGAGGCGATGGTCGACCTCGGCGGCGATGCCGCGACGATCAACCCGCAGATCCCTGCCGAGCTCGTCATCGACCACTCGGTGCAGGTGGACGAGTTCGGCTCGCGCATGGCCATGTTCAAGAACACCGAGCGCGAGTTCCAGCGGAACCGCGAGCGGTACGCCTTCCTGCGCTGGGGCCAGACCGCGTTCGACAACTTCAGCGTCGTCCCGCCGAACACCGGCATCGTCCACCAGGTCAACCTCGAGTACCTCGCGCGCGTCGTCGAGGCGCGCGACGAGGGCGGCCGCCCGTTCGCGTTCCCGGACACGCTGATCGGGACGGACTCGCATACGACGATGATCAACGGGCTCGGCGTCCTCGGGTGGGGCGTCGGCGGGATCGAGGCCGAGGCCGTGCTCCTCGGCGAGCCGGTTTCCATGCTGGTCCCGCGCGTTGTCGGCTTCCGGCTTTCCGGCGAGTTGCCCGAGGGCGCGACCGCGACCGACCTCGTCCTCTCGGTGACGCAGATCCTCCGCGCCGCCGGCGTCGTCGGCAAGTTCGTCGAGTATTTCGGCCACGGCCTCGTCGGCCTCCCACTGGCCGATCGCGCGACCATCGGGAACATGTCGCCGGAGTACGGCGCGACGTGCGGCTTCTTCCCGGTGGACGAGGAGACGCTCCGTTACCTGCGGCTCACGGGGCGAAGCGCGGAGCAGGTCGAGCTGGTGGAGGCGTACTGCCGCGCCCAGGGCCTCTTCCACGACCCCGACCACACGCCCGAGTACTCGCAGGTGATCGAGCTCGACCTCGGCGACGTCGAGCCGAGCCTCGCCGGGCCGCGCCGGCCGCAGGACCGCGTGCCGTTGACCGAGGCGAAGTCATCCTTCCTCGAGTCGCTGTCGAGCTTCGGCGTCCCGTACCGCAACGGCTCGCCGGACAAGGAGATCGCCGACACGTTCCCCGCGAGCGACCCGGCGTCAACCAGCGCCCCCGGGCACGAGGCGGCGAGCGAGACCGAGGCGGAGAAGCACCCAGAGCCGGTCGCTGTCGCCCTCGCCGAGCCGGACCAGTCGGCTGTCCCGGTCTCCATGGGCGGCGAGACGTTCGACCTCGAGCACGGCTCCGTCGTCATCGCGGCGATCACGAGCTGCACGAACACGTCGAACCCGTCGGTGATGGTCGCCGCCGGGCTCCTGGCGAAGAACGCCGTCGAGCGCGGCCTCGCCCGCAAGCCGTGGGTGAAGTCGAGCCTCGCGCCCGGCTCCAAGGTTGTGACCGAGTACTACGACAAGGCGGGACTCACGCCCTTCCTCGAGGCGCTCGGCTTCCACACGGTCGGCTACGGCTGCACGACGTGCATCGGGAATTCGGGGCCGCTCCCGCCCGAGATCTCGGAGGCCGTCGAAGCGGGCGACCTCGTCGTCTGCTCCGTTCTCTCGGGGAACCGCAACTTCGAGGCGCGCATCCACCCGGAAGTGAAGGCGAACTACCTCGCCTCGCCGCCGCTCGTCGTCGCCTACGCGCTCGCCGGCCGGCTCGACCTCGACCTGACCACCGAGCCGATCGGCCAGGACCAGGACGGCCACGACGTCTTCCTCCGCGACCTCTGGCCCAGCCCCGAGCAGGTCAAGGAGACGATCGCTCGCGCGCTCTCCGTGGAGATGTACGAGCGAACCTACGCGGACGTGTTCACGGGAGACGAGCACTGGGCCGCGCTGGACGTGCCCGAGGGCGACATTTTCGCCTGGGATCCCGACTCGACCTACGTGCGCAAGCCGCCGTACTTCGACGGGATGTCGCAGGAACCGGGCACGGTCGAGGACATCGCCGGCGCACGCTGCCTGGTCATGGTCGGCGACAGCGTCACGACCGACCACATCTCGCCCGCCGGAGCCATCCGGCAGGACAGCCCGGCCGGGAAGTACCTCATCGAGCACGGCGTCGAGCGCAAGGACTTCAACTCCTACGGCTCGCGCCGCGGGAACCACGAGGTGATGGTGCGCGGCACCTTCGCCAACGTGCGCCTGCGGAACCTGCTCGTGCCCGGCAGTGAGGGAACGTGGACGGCTCACCTCCCGGACGGCGAGGAGATGACGATCTTCGACGCCGCCGCGCGCTACCAGGACGAGGGCGTGCCGCTCGTCGTCCTCGCCGGGAAGGAGTACGGGTCAGGCTCGTCGCGCGACTGGGCGGCCAAGGGCCCGAACCTCCTCGGCGTGCGGGCCGCGATCGCCGAGACCTACGAGCGCATCCACCGTTCGAACCTGATCGGGATGGGCATCGTCCCGCTCCAGTACCCCGACGGCGAGAGCGCCGAGAGCCTCGGCCTCACCGGGCGCGAGGAGTTCGCGGTCGAGGGCCTCGAGAACGGCGAGGCGTCCGAGGTGAAGGTGACCGCGACGCCGGACGACGGCGAGCCGATCGTGTTCACGGCGAGGGTGCGGCTCGACACGCCCCGCGAGCGGGACTACCTGCGCCACGGCGGGATCCTGCTCTACGCGCTGCGCAAGCTCGCCGCCGGCTAGCGGCGCTCGAAGCGCTCGACGTCCGCCGCCTCTTCCTCCAGGGCGGCCGCGTGCTCGGGCGTGAAGAGGTCGAGCTCGACCCGGCCGCCTCGCAGGCTCCACGTCCCGACGGCGAGGCCGTCCACCGTCGCCGTTGCGCGGAGAACGCCGCCGCCGGGGTGGACGCGGCGGGCGTGCTCCGGCGGGACCGCGAAGGATCTGTCCTTCCAGCCCAGGAGGTAGGGGTCGAAGGACGGGAGGAGCCGCGGTGGTGGCTCGGCGGCCGGAGGGAGGTCGGGCTCGATCTCGGCCAGGGCCGTGCGGGCATCGCGCAGCGGCAGTCCCGCCCAGGCGGCGAGATCCTCCGCAGTGGCCGGCGCGTGGCCTGCGAGGTAGCGCGCGGCCAGGGTCAGCGAGCGCGGTGTCGCGGTCGACGGCGGGAAGCGCCTCGCCCAGCCACTCCCGCGCGAGCGCGTACGCCTGGACGCCGTCGCGCACCGGCCCCAGGACGGCCACGCCCTCGAGCGCGGCGAGCCGCAGGAGGTGCGGAGTCGCCTGACCCTCCGTGCGGATCCCGCTGGCCGCGAGCCGCTCGGCCAGCTCCGAGCGCGTGAGCGGCCCCTCCGTCGCGAGCGCCGACTCGACGAGCCCGACGGCGCGCTCGGCGTCGGGTGGGGAGACGCCTTCCTCGCCCAGGCGCCGGAGGCTCCCGGTCAGTCTGCCTCGGCGCCGTCAGCGCGTGGAGCCAGGCGTAGTCCTCGCGGCGGACCATGTGCAGCGTCCCCCGCAGGAGCCAGCCGACGACGAGCGATCGCTCCTTCGTCAGCTCGCGGTCGACGTCGGCCGCGGTCAGCCCGGAGGAGCGGGCGCGGACGGCGAGCCGCGCCGAGCGGAGCTCCTGGGCCTGGACAGCGAGCAGCCGCCCGACGACCTCCGGCGCGGATCGCGGCCGGGCGGCGTCGAGCAGCTGTGCGGCGGCTCGTCGGGAGCGAAGCTCGGGCTGCTCCACGCGCCGATCATTCCAGCGCGCAGCGCAGCCCGCGCCCGCTCAGAACAGCGGTGGCCTTGCCAGGCGCGCGAGCTCCAGAGCCTGCTGCGGGAACCACTGCCCCGCGGCCGGGTCGACCACTCCCCACTCGGGGTCGATGGACCCGGGCGGTGCGCCGCCGCGGGCACACGTTCCGTCGGACTCGCCGGGAACCTTCACCCAGAGCAGCGCGTCGGCGAGGGGCGACCCGGTCTTCGTCGTCGCACGCTCGCCGAGGCCGCGGCCCGGCGGGTTGCACCAGTCGAGCGGGTCGCCCGTGTACTTCCCGGCCGGCGGGATCCAGCGGCCCTGTCCGTTCCGGCTCGTGTCGATCACGAAGCGCGTGAGGAGTGCGGGGTCGGGATTGCCGACCTGCTCGTCGTACCAGGCGTCGGTCAGGCCCCAGGTCGCGAAGTCGTCGACGTTCGCCGGGAAGTACTGGCTTCCGCACCACTCCCACCGGAACCTGTCGCCGTCGAAGGCCCACGGCGGCCGGATGACCGTGCCCCAGTAGATGCACTTCGAGATCCAGGTGCCGTACTTGACGAGGTGCTCGGTGGGCTGGAAGTTGGAGACGTTGACGAAGAAGCCGCGCGCGCGCTCCACGCCGGCGGTGACGAGCCGGAGCGAGATGTCGCCGACGGACAGCCAACGGCTGTGCGTCCCGTCGAGGTAGACCTGCGTCCCGCGCTGCTGCCCGAGGCGGTCGACGGCGTAGTTGAGCTCCTCGTAGCGCTGCGCGTCCGTGAACGGATAGCTCGGGTTGGGCCCGCCGCAGTTCGACGGCAGGAGCCCGAGCCCGTCGGGCTCGAGGATCACGACCGCCGTGCCCTTGCCGAGGCCTTCGGCAAAGCCGTCGATCCACGCCTTGTAGGCGGCGGTCGTCGTTGCGCCTCCGGCCGACAGGCCGGCGCAGTCCCGCCCGGGGATGTTGTAGGCGACGAGCACCGGGACGGCGTCCCGATTCCGTGCCCGCTTGACGACCTTCCTGACCTCGGCGCGCGTCTCGGCCGGAGTCCCCTGCGTGATCCAGACGGCCGTCGGCTGCACGGACATCGAGGCGATCAGGAGCGCGTCGCGGAACCGACCCTGGCGGAGAAGGTCAATTGCCTGCTGCGTGGCGCCCGGGGTTGGTCCGGGGGCGTAGAAGCGCGTCTTCGGCGAGAGCCCGCCGCTCGAGCCGCCGCCGTTGGCCGCGGCCGCGACCGGCAGGGTTGCGACGAGGCCGACGCCGAGCACGGCGCAGGCGAGTAGGCGGGTGATCCGGTGGGACTGCACGGCTTCCCTCCTTCTGCAGACTGGGCGCGTGAAAGCGTTTACACGCGCGAGTAGAGTTGCACCGACCGCCGCGAAGGTCAAGGTCGATTCCGGCCGCTGCGCTTACGCTGCCTGGATGGACATGGAGATCGAGCAGGCGGCAGCCCAGGGCTATGCACGCGCGCCGGAGCCGTACGAGCTGGGCCGGCCCACGTACCCTCCCGAGGCGGTCACGCGCCTGCGGCGCGAGCTCGAGCTGAAGCCGGGGCGCACGGTGCTCGACCTCGCGGCGGGAACCGGAAAGCTGACCGCGCTCCTCGTCACGTCGGGGGCAACCGTGATCGCGGTGGAGCCCGTTGACGAGATGCGGGCCGCCCTGGAGCGAAAGCTGCCGGGCGTGGCGGCACACGCTGGCACGGCCGAGGCCATCCCGCTCGACGACGGGTCGGTCGATGCTGTCGCCGTCGGCCAGGCGTTCCACTGGTTCCGCGGCGACGAGGCGCTCGCGGAGATCCATCGGGTTCTGCGTCCCGGCGGCCGGCTCGGGCTCGTCTGGAACCTTCGCGACGAGACCGTCCCGTGGGTTGCCGAGCTGACACGGATCATGGAGCCGCACCGCGGCGACGCGCCGAGGGCTGCGTCAGGCGCGTGGCGCGAAGCCTTCGAGCGGACGGCCCTGTTCGAGCCGCTCGAGGCGGCGACGTTCCACCACGTGCACGAGCTCACCGCCGAGGGCGTCGTGGCCCGCGTCGCGTCCGTGAGCTTCATCGCGGCGCTGCCGGAGTCGCGCCGGGCGCAGGTGCTCGCCGACGTGCGGGAGCTGGTCGACGCGTCGACGGTCGAGCTTCCGTACCGAACCGAGGTGTACTGGACTACGCGTCGCGCTGGCGAACGACCGTGATGCCCCAGGCCTCACCCGAGGCGAAGAGCGCGTCCGGGTCGACCTCGTCGGCCCAGCCGAGGAAGTGCCGCTCCGGGTCGTCGTCGGTCGAGCCGTAGACGGCTGGGCGGTCGGGCGAGGTGTCGGTCGTCTCGCCGCGCTCGGCGCGCTCGAGGTCCGCGAAACGCTCCTCGGCCGCCGGCCCTTCTGCGTATCCCTTGCCCACGGTCGAATGGTACGCCGAGCCGGGCGCTACGGCCGCGGCGCGCGGCGCGTCCACTCGGCGAGCGGGTACCAGTACGTGTCCTGGAGCGCGGCCACGACCTTCGGGTCGGTGTGGCTCGGGTTGAACACGTTGTGGTCGAGGTCGGCGCAGATCGCGACCGCTTCCTGGGGAACGTCCGGCAGGTTCACGAGCACCTCGGCCGGGAGGCGCGCCTCGGCAAGCGTGTAGTGCTTGAAGTGGAGGTCGGGGGCGACCTCGAGGAGGACGGGCCAGTCGGGGCAGCTGCGTGTGGCGCTCATCGGGCTTCGATTCGTCCTTCGGCACGAGAGGCCTTCTTCACGAGGTCCGCGAGTGCGCGGATGAAGGCCGGGTCGACGTTCAGGGACTCGATCCGGTCGAGCTCGAGGCCGAGCTCTGCGGCCTTCTCGCGGGCCTCGACGTCGATGTCCCAGAGGATCTCGAGGTGGTCGCTGACGAACCCGACGGGCGCGACGAGCACCTTGCGGACGCCGCCGTCGTACAGGGTGTCGAGCTCGTCGAGGATGTCGGGGCCCAGCCAGGGCTCGCCGGTCGCGCTCTCGCTCTGGAAGGCGAACGACCACCGCTCCACGCCGGCGCGCTCCGCGATCAGCTGCGAGGTCTCGAGGAGCTGGTCGCGGTACGGGTCGCCGTCGGCGAGGATGCGCTCGGGGAGGCTGTGCGCCGTGAAGACGACGTGTCCGTCGGTGCCGCGCACGCGCTCGGCCAGGAGCTCGATGTACGGCTCGTGGACGTGCCAGCTCTCCACGAAGTCGAGCTCGGCGCGGCCGTCGAGCGCGGCCTCGAGGCGGTCCCGGTAGCCGCCGATCGACATGCGCGAGTAGTGGGGGGCGAGCACGAGCGCCACGATGCGCTCGGCGCCGCCTGCGAGCGCCGCGTCGACCGCGTCCGCGATCCAGGGCGACCAGTGCTTCATGCCGACGAACACCGGGAGGCCGATCTCCTCTTCGAGCGCGGCGCGCTGCGCCTCGGTGATCTCGTTGAGCGGCGAACGCCCGCCGATGCGCCGGTAGCGCTCGGTCAGCTCGGCGACGGCCTCGGGCCGCACCGGCCTGCCTCCGCGGATGTCCTGGAAGTAGGCGGGGATGTCCTCGGGGTGCTCAGGGCTCCCGTAGGCCATGAGGATGACCGCTGTCCGCGCGTCCTTCGTCACACTTCAGCCCGGCTTTCGGGTCAGCGCGCGCACCACGCGCGCGAATTTCTTTCATAGGCTCGAATCGGGGGGGCCCCCGACATAGACGCGTCGAGAATCACGCCGTCACCTCGACCGTCGTTCGCTCGTGCACGTGCTCGACCAGGCGGCCCAGCAGGTCGGGATCGGTGTCCGGGAGGACGCCGTGGCCGAGGTTGAAGATGTGGCCGCGGCGGCCGGCGACCGCGTCGAGGATCCGGTCCGTGGACTCCTCGACCCGCTCCCACGGGCCGAGCAGCGTGGCCGGGTCGAGGTTGCCCTGCACGCCGCGCCCCGAGCCGAGGTACTCCCAGCCCCGGTCGATCGGCACGCGCCAGTCGAGGCCGATCACGTCTCCGCCGACCGCCTTCATGTCGCGGAGGAGATGGGCCGTTCCCGTCCCGAAGTGGATGGTCGGCACGTCGACGGCGTCGAGGATGCGCGCCGAGTACGGCGCGACGAACTCGCGGTAGTCCTCGGGCGAGAGCGCGCCGACCCAGGAGTCGAAGAGCTGGATGACGTCGGCGCCCGCGCGCACCTTGGCCTGCAGGTACGTCGCGAACGTGTCGGCGAGCTTCTCCATGAGGGCGTGCCAGACCTCCGGCGAGCCGTACATGCACGTCTTCGTCCGCTGGAAGTCGCGCGTCGGCTTGCCCTCGACGAGGTAGCCGGCGACCGTGAACGGCCCGCCGGCGAACCCGACGAGGCCCTGGTCGGGGCTCAGCTCGGCGCGCACGAGGCGCACCGCTTCGAGGACGAAGGGCACCGCCTCCTCCGGATCCGGCACGCGAAGGCGCTCGACGTCGGCCGCGCTCGCGATCGGATGCGCGATCACCGGCCCGACGTTCTCCACGAGCTCGACGTCGATGCCCATGCCGACGACCGGAAGCATGATGTCCGCGAACATCACCGCCGCGTCCACGCGGTGGCGGCGCACCGGCTGGAGCGTCACCTCGGCGCAGAGCTCGGGCTGGTTGCAGACCTCGAAGAGGTTGTGCTGCTTGCGGATCTCGCGGTACTCGGGCAGCGAGCGGCCCGCCTGGCGCATGAACCAGACGGGGGTGCGTTCAACGTGCTCGCGCCGGCAGGCGCGCGTGATCAAAGGGTCGGCCACGCCGCTAAATCTAGCCGCCCACGCCTGGGCGCCCGGTCGGCTACCCGCCGATGATGAGCGCGATGTGAGCGCCCTGCAGGTCGCGCCTGCGGATCCCGTCGAGCGGCGACACGCGCCGCACGCCGAGATCGCGTGCGAGCCGCCGCGCCTCGCCCTCGAAGGCGGGGCGGTACATGACGACCGAGCGGGTGAAGTCCGTCCGCGGCGCGTTGCCGGTTCCCGCGATGAGGTAGTTCTTGGCACGGATGCCGTCGGCGGCCGTCGCGGCGGCGCCGCTGATCCCGTTTCCGTTCAGGACGATGACCGAGGTCTTGCCGCGCTGGAGCAGAGGCTTCTCGCGCGGCTGGCCGTTGTCGTTGCTCGGTGCCGCGGCCTTCTCGCGCTCGACGGCGGCCTGCGTGACGGCGATCGGGTCGCTCGCCTTCTCGACCTCGCCGGCGAAGAACTTGCCGAAGACGACGATGCCGACGATGAGCAGGATTGCGAGCTCGACGGTGGCGACTGTGGCGGCGATGAACGCCGCGTTGCGCCAGGGCTGCTGTGCCGGGAGGTCGGAGAGATGATCCACGGGGCGGACTAGTTCGCCCCTGGGCCGGCCTCTCCTTCCGCGCGAATCGATTCCCAGGTCATGGCAATTCCGTCCGCGAAGGAGGTCTCCGCGCGGAAGCCCAGCTCCCGTTCGGTCAGCTCCGTGTCGAGGACGCTGCGCTGGAGCTCCCCCAGCCGCGGAGGGTCGAAGATCGCCTCCACGTCGGAGCCGGCGGCGTTCCTGCACTCCTCGAAGAGGTCGAGCACCGACGTGGCCGCGCCGGTTCCGACGTTGAACACTCCGGCCGGGCGCTCGAGGGCCGCGAGCACCACCCTTGCCACGTCGCCGACGAAGACGTAGTCGCGCTGCTGCGTCCCGTCGCCGAAGATGTGCGGCACCTCGCCGCGCGCGAGCCGCCCGAGGAAGATCGCGACGACCCCGGCCTCGCCGTGCGGGTCCTGCCGCGGCCCGTAGACGTTGCCGAAGCGAAGCGCGGTGTGCCCGCTCCCGTACAGGCGGTTGTACGTCGCCAGGTACTCCTCGCCCGCGAGCTTCGACGCGCCGTACGGGGAGAGCGGCGCGCGCACGGACTCCTCGGTCGCCGGCTCCTCGCACTCGCCGTAGATGGCCCCGCCCGTGGAGGCGAAGACCATGCGCGCCTCGTGCTCGCGCGCCGCCTCGAGCAGGCGAATCGTCCCGAGCACGTTGACCTCGGCGTCGAACGCGGGGCGCGTGACCGAGACGCGGACGTCCGCCTGCGCAGCGAGATGGAGGCACGCCTCCGGGCGCAGGTCGGCGAAGGCTTTGCCGACCGCGTCCTCGTCGCGGATGTCGGCCTCGACGAGGCTCGCAGCCGGCATTCACGTTCTCGCGCCTGCCGCTCGAGAGGTTGTCGAAAACGACGACCTCGTCGCCTCGAGAGACCAGCGCGTCGACGACGTGCGAGCCGATGAAGCCCGCGCCCCCTGTGACGATCGCCCGCACCCGCGTATCCTACGGCGCTCGCATGTTCGTGACGTTCGAGGGAGTCGACGGCTCCGGGAAATCGACCCAGGCGCGCCTCCTCGCCGAGCGGCTCCGCTCAGCGGGCCGCGACGTCGTCCTCACACGCGAGCCCGGCGGCACGGAGCTCGGCGAGCAGATCCGCGGGATCCTCCTCCACGGCGAGCGCGTGGCGCCGTGGGCGGAGGCCGCGCTCTTCGCGGCGGCCCGCGCGCAGCTCGTCGACGAGGTGATCCGCCCGGCGCTCGCGCGTGGCGCCGACGTGGTCTCCGACCGCTACCTCGACTCGTCGCTCGCCTACCAGGGGCTCGCGCGCGGCCTGGGCGTCGAGCGCGTCCTCGAGCTGAACCTCCTGGCAACGAGCGGCCTTCTGCCCGACCGCACGTTTCTCATCGCGGTGCCGCCGGAGGACGCCGCGGCGCGCAAGGAGGGCGAGCCCGACCGGATCGAGCGCGAAGGCCCGGAGTTCGCCGCCGAGGTCGACCGCGCCTACCGCGAGCTCGCGCGCATCTTCGCGCAGCGGGTCGTCGTGGTCGACGGGACCCAGAACGCGGAAGATATCGCCGAGGTCATCAATGGACAGCTTCGAGACGTTTCCTGAGCAGGACGAGGCGAAGCGCCTCCTCCGCGCCGCGGTCGCCGAGGGGCCGGCGCACGCGTATCTCTTCCACGGCCCCCGCGGGGTCGGCAAGCGCCGGGCCGCGCTCGCCTTCGCGGGCGAGCTGCTCGGCGACCCGGATCGCGTGGCCCGGAACATCCACCCCGACCTCTACGTCCTCGAGCCGCTCGGCGACCAGATCCGCATCGACCCGATCCGCGCCCTGCGGCGTGACCTGCACATGCGCCCGTTCGAGGCGGAGCGCCGCGTTTATCTCGTCCTGCGAGCGCACCTCATGAACGAGGACGCCGCCGACGCGCTCCTCAAGGACCTCGAGGAGCCGCCGCCCTACGCGATCATCGTCCTCGTCGCCGACGAGCTCGGGCTCCTGCCGCCCACGATCCGCTCCCGCTGCCAGCTCGTCCCGTTCCGCCGGCTCTCGCAGCGCGCGATCAAGGCGTTCCTCTCCTCGCGCGGGCTTCAGGGCGAGCCGCTCGAGGCGTTCGCGCGCGTGGCGGCCGGCCGGCTCGACCGGGCGGAGCGGCTGCTCGACCCCGACGCGGGCGAGCGGCGCGCGAGCCTGATCGAGCTCGCGCGCTCCGTCTACCTCGACCCGCAGTTCGACCCGGGCCGTGCGTCGCGGAGCGTGACCGACATCGCGCACGAGCGGGGCGCGAAGGCCCGTGCCGCCGCCGAGGAGAACCGCGGCGTCGAGGAGACCGCGCGCGAGGCCGAGCAGCGCAGCAGGCGAGCGGGCCGCGGCGCCGAGCGCGAGGAGATTCTCGACGCGCTCGACCTGCTCACCGGCTGGTACCGCGACCTGATGGTCGTCGCGGCCGGGGCCGACGGCGCAGTTCTCAACTCGGACCGCCTCACCGAGCTCTCCTCCGACGTGATACCCGAGCGCGGCCCGGCCGCCGAGCGCGCCGCCGCCACCGTGCGTGACGTCTGGCGCTCGTTCGAGTTCAACGTCCAGCCCGGCCTGGCGCTCGAAGCCCTCTTCGTACGCCTACGACGTGACCTGGGAGGCACACTTCCGGCATGACGGTCGCGGTCGGCGTGGTGTTCTCCCCGGGCGGCAAGGTCTACTCCTTCGACCCGGGCGGCCTCGAGCTCGCGTGGAACGAGAAGGTCGTGTGCCAGACCTCGCGGGGCCAGGAGCTCGGGCGCGTCGTCCAGGCGAACCACGAGCTCGACGGCGAGCCCGAGGTGCCGCTCAAGCGCGTCGTGCGCCGGGCGACCGAGATCGACCGCGAGACGGCCGAGACCAACCGCGAAGAGGCCCGCCGCGCGATGCGCGTCTTCCGCGAGGTGGTCCGCGAGCAGGGAGTGGCGCTCAAGGCCGTCTCGGCCGAGCTCGTCTTCGACGGCTCGCGGCTGGTCTTCTCCTACGAGGCGGAGCAGCGTCCCAACGCACCGCGCCTGCAGAGCGCGCTCCGCGAGCGGCTCCACCGCCGCGTCGAGCTCCGCTCGGTGGGCCCGCGCGAGTGCGCGCGCCTCTGCGGCGACCACGGCCTCTGCGGCGGGATGCAGTGCTCGCGGCGCTTCCCGACGCACGAGCAGCCGATCACGCTGCGCATGGCGAAGGATCAGGACCTGCCGATGAGCTCGGGCCGGATCACGGGCCTGTGCGGGCGGCTCCGGTGCTGCCTCGCGTTCGAGCATCCCATGTACAAGAGCTTCCGCGACCGCGCGCCGCGGGTCGGGCGCCGCGTGACGACGCCGCACGGCGAGGGCCTCGTGACCGGCTACAAGGTGCTCGACGACGCCTGCACAGTCGAGATCGAGGAGGGCGCCGCCGGCCTGGACGTCCCGATCGACGAGTGCCGCGAGGTCGCGCGTGAGCGCTGAGGACGGCGGGGTCGGCCGGGGGCTCGAGGAGTATCGGAGCCTGCGGCAGGACCTCGAGCAGGCGATCGCGCCGATGGCCACCTCGGTCGACGGCCGGCGGTTCGAGTTCCAGGCCTCGCTGCACGACCTGGCTCTTCAAGCCGGCGGGTACGTCCGACTCGGCGACGAACGGCTCGGCCAGATCATCACGCTCGAAGCCGCCACGTCCGAGGGACCGGATCTCGCCGTCTCGCTGGACGAGGGCTCCGAGACACGCAGCCGGATCACGCTGCGCTACGCGCGCGGCGAAGGCGTCGTGCTCCAGGGTGGCGGCACGGCGTTCCACGACGCTCCCGTTCGCCCGGCGTCGCCCGCGGAGGTCGCCGCCTGGCTCGACCACACGCGGCCGGACCGGGCGGGCCTCGAGGTCGGCGAGCTCGTCCTCGCCGACGGCGTCGGCTTCTCGCTCGATGCCGGCGGGTTCGACCGGCACACGTTCCTCTGCGGCCAGTCGGGCTCCGGCAAGACCTACTCCCTCGGGCTCGTGCTCGAGCGGCTGCTCCTGGAGACCGACCTGCGCATCGTCATCCTCGACCCGAACTCGGACTACGTCCGGCTCGGCTCCGTGCGCGACGGAGCGGACGCCGACCTGGCCGCGCGCTACCGCGAGCCCGCGAGCGGCGTGGCGGTGCGATCCGCCGAGGCGGAGGAGAGGCTCCGCCTCGCGTTTCCCGAGCTCGGACCCGCGGCGCAGGCCGGTGTCCTGCGGCTCGATCCGATCGCGGACCGCGACGAGTACTCCGTCCTCAGCCAGGCGCTCGCGGACTGGCGTCCGTCGCAGATCGAGGACCTGGCCGAGTCGGACGCTCCCGGCGCGCGCAATCTGCTCCTCCGTGCGCAGAACCTCGGCGTCCTCCGTTGGGGCGTGTGGTCGCGCGGCGACGAGGGCTCGATCCTCGAGGACGTGGTCGACCCGAGCGTGCGCTGCCTCGTCGTCGACCTGGGCTCGCTGGAGACGCGCGAGGAGCAGGCGCTCGTCGCCGAGGCGGTGCTCGGACGGCTCTGGGAGCGGCGCACCGACAGGACGCCCGTGCTGATCGTCGTCGACGAGGCGCACAACGTCTGCCCGCAGGAGCCGGAGGACCCGCTGACCGCGCTCGCGACCGAGCACGCCGTGCGGATCGCCGGCGAGGGCCGCAAGTTCGGCCTCTACCTGCTGGTGTCGACGCAGCGGCCGCAGAAGGTGCACGAGAACGTGCTCTCCCAGTGCGACAACCTGCTGCTGATGCGCATGAATTCGACCGCCGACCTCGGCTTCGTCGGCGATGTCTTCTCGTTCGTTCCGCGGAGCCTGCTCGAGCGGGCGACGGACTTCCGGCAGGGCGAGTCGCTGGCGGCCGGCAAGATCTCGCCGCACCCGGCGCTGATCCGCTTCGGCGCGCGCGTCAGCGAGGAAGGCGGAGGCGACGTCCCCGCCGACTGGGCGGCCGGGCGCTAGCTGTCGCCGTCGCGCTCGGCCTGTCGAACCCGCGCGACCGCGCTCTCGTAGGCCGCGGCCAGCCGCACCTCGATCCGGGTCAGCTTCGCGCGCGCGTCGCGCACGCGCTCGAGGGCGGCGTCGAGCTCGTCGAGGGCCTCGTCGAGCACCTCGACGCGCTCGCCGGTCGGGAGGCCCTGCTCGTACCGCTCACCGAGGGCCGTCAGATGCCGCTGAGCGTCTGCGAGCAGCTCCGGAAGCGGCGGGTCTCCGCCGAGCTCCTCGCCGAAGAGGACAGGGCGCTTGCGGCTCGGCTCGGCGCTCACGCCTCCAGCGTACCCGGGGTCTCTGCGCCGACACCGCCGCGACTGGCAAGCTGGAGGTCGTGAGCAGCGAGCTCGCCATCCGGCTGCGCGGAGTCGTGAAGCGCTACGGGCCGATCACCGCGGTCAACGGCCTCGACCTCGACGTCCCGGAGGGGACGTGCGTCGGCCTGCTCGGGCCGAACGGCGCGGGGAAGTCGACGACGATGCGGCTCCTCACCGCCCAGGCGATCGCCGACGAGGGCGAGCTCGAGGTGCTCGGCTACCGCCTGCCGGAGGAGTCGAAGCCGGCGCGCGCGGAGTGCGGCGTGGTGCCGCAGCTCGACAACCTCGACGTGACGCTGACGGTCGAGCAGAACCTGCTCGTCTTCTCGCATCTCTACCGGATCGCGCGGCACGAGCGGCACGCCGCCATCGAGAGCGCGCTCGAGATGGCGAACCTCGTCGACCGGCGCGACAGCCGCGTCGACAAGCTCTCCGGCGGGATGCGGCGGCGGCTCCTGATCGCCCGCGCACTCGTCCACCGGCCCCGCCTCGTTCTCCTCGACGAGCCGACCGTCGGGCTCGACCCGCAGGTCCGCCAGGAGCTCTGGGCGCTCATCGATGCGCTGCGGGCCGAGGGCACCACGATCCTCATGTCGACGCACTACATCGAGGAGGCGCAGCGCCTCGCCGACACCGTGATGATCATGTCCCACGGGAGCGCCGTCGCCGCAGGGTCTCCGGCCGAGCTCGTCGTCGAGCACGCGGGCCGCGAGGCGATCGAGGTCTACGGATCGCCGGCGAAGCTTGCCGAGGCCGAGCGCGACGCGCGCGCAGCCGGGTTCCAGACGCGCCGCACGGGGACGAGCATCTCGGTGCTGGGCGTGGACGGCGCCGACGGGCGCGCGCCCGAGGGCGAGCGCCGCGCGGCCAACCTCGAGGACGTCTTCGTGCTGCTCACGGGCGAGGAGATCGAGTGATGGCCACGCGAACCGTCGCCAGCAAGGTCAAGCTCGGACGTCTCGAGCGCCCGGCGATCACGGGCGTGCTCGTGCGCGAGGTCGTGAACTTCTCCTCGTACTGGCGCTCCGCGACCTTCTCCTCGACCGTGGAGCCGACGGTCTACCTGCTCGCCTTCGGCTTCGGGTTCGGATCCCTCGTGAGCACGATCGGCGGCTACGACTACGTCGACTTCGTCGGCACCGGGGTGGTGGCGACCGCGGTGCTCTTCTCGAGCGCGTTCCCGGCCATGTTCGGGACGTTCGTCAAGTACCAGTTCCAGCGCACGTACGACGCGATCCTCGCGGCTCCGGTCGACACCGAGGAGCTCGTCACGGCGGAGGCGCTGTGGATCGCCGCGCGTGCCGGCGTCTACGGGAACGTCCCGATGATCGTCGCCATGTTCTTCGGGCTCGACCCGTCCTGGGGCATGCTCGCGGTGCCGTTCATCGCTTTCATCTGCGGCTTCGGCTGGGCGAACTTCGGGATCGCCGTGTCCGGCTTCGCCAAGTCGATCGAGAACTTCAGCTACATCATCAGCGCCGTGCTGACGCCGCTGTTCCTCGTCGCCGGCACGTTCTTCCCCATCGACCAGCTTCCCGAGTGGGCGCAGGTGCTCGCCAACTTCAACCCGCTCTACCAGTGCGTCGAGCTCGTGCGCCACGCCGTCTTCGGCTGGGAGGGCTGGACCGACCTGGCCCGCCTGGGCGCCCTCGTGCTGTTCGGCCTGCTCATGTGGCGCGTGGCGATCTACGCGATGCAGCGCAAGCTCGTCACCTGAGCCGCGCCGCCGACTAGAGCTGCCGCTGGCCGAGCCTGTAGCCGATCTGCAGGAAGTCGGCGACCGCGACCGTGGCGAAGACGCCCGCGGTCAGACGGGTGGCGCGCGGGGCGAAGATCGAGGCCACGGCGAAGCCGCTCGCGACCCACTGGTCGAGGCAGTAGGGGCACGTCACGAGCTCACCGATCGCGCGCCGCGGGCCGCTGCCGCGGGGCCGCTCTTCGACCTCGGCCGGGCCTCCCTTCTCCTGGTGTACGGCGAACGGTGCCCGCAGCGGCGCGGTCACCCTTTCCTTCGTGAGCAGGCGGCTGAGCTTGTGCGTCGCCACGCCGTACAGGGCGATCTCGTCGAGCCCGGGCTTCGGCAGCTTCCGCCCGGTGAGGCGGGCGCCGAGGAGCGCCCCGGCGAACGCGAGGTTGTATGCGGCGACGAACGCCGTGTAGGAGCCCGTGGGCGCCTGGCCGTTCCGCTGCTCCTGGCCGGGCGGGTCGGCGACTAGTCGCCCGGCCACGTACCCGTCAGCCTCTCGAAGGCGCGCGCCCCGCCCCTGTCGATGGCCGCCTTCACGAGGCCGAAGATCGCGCCCTGGAGCATCGCGGCCGGCAGGAGCTCCCGCCAGCCGTATTCGCTTTCCTTCGGCTTCGGCGGGTCCTCCTCGTCTGACCAGACCTGCCAGAGCCGTTTGAAGAGCATGCTGGCGAGCACGCCGCCGAGAATGCTGAAGATCAGTCCGAAGGGCCGGTAGATCAGCTTCGCCACGGCCGTCGAATACCCGCGAGGCCGACCGGCAAACGCGCTACGGGCCCTCCGCCGCCGGAGGAAGCTCCATGGACGCGCGCAACGCGACGAGCGGCGCGTCAGGGACGGTGACCACGCCGCGCGTAGGGCGGTCGAGATCGAAGGTGATCAGAAGGAGCACGGAGACGAACACGGCCGCCAGCACGACCGCGGCGACGCCGCGCGAGAGGATCGCGAGGTACATGGCGAGCAGGCCGAGCCCGATCGCGGCCCCGAAGACCTCGATCATCAGCACGGCGGAAGGGACGCGGTTGTTCAGCCCCGCCACGCGCACGGTCTGCATGTCGATCATCTCGTTGAGGGTCTCGACGTACAGCCGAGGCGCGCTGTCCTGCGGCGAGCCCTCCAGCGCATCCCCGGCCAGGCTCCAGAGCTCCCGGTGGAGCTCACCGCCCTCGGCGACGGCCGCTCGGGAGGCGGTGCTCCCCGGCCTCGCGTTCGAGAGCGCGATGCTGGTGTCGGTGTAGCGCGTGAGCAGGTCGAGCGACTCGGTCCGCATCGGCTCGCGCAGCGTCTGCGCACGCAGATACGTCGTCCCGATCGCGTTCGCGTCGTCGACGACCGCGGCGCGCCGCTGGTCGTAGCGGCCGACCGCCATGGTCAGGCCGAAGGCCAGGATGAGAGCGACGAGCCCGAGCAGGGCGGCCTGGACGACACCGAACGGCTCGCGCAGCGTCTCGGCGTGCGCGCGCAGCCGGCGGCCGAGGAAGACGCCGAGGAGCGTCGTCCCGAGGACGATCCCGAAGATGATCAGCCAGAGCTCGACGCTGCTCAGGCGGAAGAACACGCTCGACTCCGTGATGGGACGTCATGGCGCACGACGTCGCGATCATGCGCCCCGCGTCGGACGGGCGGTTGCGCGCGCAAAGAGAGGATTACTTCTTCGCGTCACGGGTAGTTGGACCGTGCCTGGCGGCACAGGATGGATTGGAAGTGCGGCGACCTGTGATGGAATCAGCGGTGGACGGTCGTTCCCGGCGCGGCCTACTCGTCGGCGGCCTGGTGGGAGCTGCCGCGGTAGCGGGAGTGATCAGCGGGCTCGGGCGTCCGGCGGCCGCGCAGGCTCCCTCTCCCGAGCAAGACGAGCGCGTCCTCAACTTCCTGCTCGGGCTCGAGTACCTGCAGGGCGCGTTCTATGCCGAGGCGGGCTCACAGGGTGCGGTTTCCGGAGAGCTGGCGGAGTTCGCAAAGGTCTGCGGCGAGCACGAGCGCAGCCACGTCGAGCGGCTGCGCGAACTGCTCGGTGACGCAGCGCAAGACGAGCCCGAGTTCGACCTCGAAGAGGTCGCCTCGGATGAGGACGCCTTCATCGAGACGGCGGTCACTCTCGAGGACACGGGAGTGTCGGCATACATCGGCCAGGGCGCGAACCTAACCGTCGAGGCGCTCGCGGCCGTCGCGCCGCTCGTCTCGGTCGAGGCTAGGCATGCGGCCTGGATCCTGGCGATCGCCGGCCGCCACCCCGCCCCCCTTGCCGCCGACCCAGCGGCGAGCGCGGCAGGCGTCGCGTCCGCCCTCGAGCGGGCCGGCCTAGGCCTGCCGGGGAGTTGACGAGATGGCCGACGAACACAGCCTCCCGACGCTCGCCCAGATCGACGCAGACGGCGTCATCGAAGAGGCGCTCGACGCCGCGGTCGGCTCGACGCGCAGCCAGTTCCTGCGCTCCGTCGCGGTCGGAAGTGCCGCCCTCGTCGCCGGGCTCTCCGAGACGGCCGAAGCTGCGCCGAGCCCCAAGCAGGACATCGCGATACTCAACTACGCGCTGGCCTTCGAGTACCTGCAGGCCGGGTTCTACACAGAGGCCGAAACGCTCGGAACCATCAAAGCGATGGAAGCCGAGCGCGAGCGGTGGGCGAGGACGCTCGGCGCGCACGAGCGAGCGCACGTGAAGATCCTGAAAGGCGTTCTCCGCCGGCGCGCCGCGCCCAAGCCGTTCTTCGACTACCGCGGAGTGACGGAGGATCCCGCAGCGTTCACGCGGACGGCGGTGGCGATGGAGGATCTCACCGTCGCGCTCCTCGGTGGGCAGGCGCCCAGGGTGAGCGACCGAGCGCTTCGGTCTGCGTTCTTCTCGCTCCTGACCGTCGAGGCGAGACATGCGGCGTGGGCGCGGCGGATCGTCGGCGTCGACCCCGTCGCCTCCGCATTCGACCAGCCGAAGACGCTCGCCGAGGTCAACCAGGTGATTCGCTCGACGCGGTTCCTCGTCTCACGCCCGAGGGCGCAGGGCCGAAGGGCGCCACGCTTCACCGGATGAGACGCGCGGTCCGTAAACCGTTGAGCGTGGCGCTCGTCGCCTGCGGGGCCTTCGCCGTCCTTGTCACCTGGGCCACGCTGGCCGACCGCGATTCGGCTGCGACGCTCGCGGCCGACAGCCGACCCGATGCTGCCGACGCGGTCCCGCGACCCGTCCCCCCGGCTTTCGTACCGCCCGAGCCCGAAGGGCTCTCGGGCGTCGATCATCTCGCTTTCTGGTCGCCGGTCAAGCGTGCGACTCCCGTGCGTGCCCGTGCCGATCGATCGGCGGCGGTAATCGGCCTACTGTCGACGCGTACGCCGGAGGGCACGCGGAACCTCGTCCTCGTCCTCGACCGCCGCCGCGACGCCCGCGGAGCCCTGTGGGTGATGGCGCGGCTGCCGATCCTCGAGAACGACGCCGCCGGCTGGGTCCCTCGTTCTGCGCTGGGCGGTTACGGAACGGTCTCGACCCACCTCGTGGTCGACGTCGCGAAGCTGACCGCGACCCTCTATCGGCAGGGCAAGCAGGTATTCGCGGCGCGTGTCGGCGTGGGGCGGCCCGAGAACCCGACGCCGACGGGCGAGTTCTACATCCGCAACAAGCTCACGCGGTACGCGAACGCCTTCTACGGCCCTGTCGCCTTCGGGACGAGCGCTCGTTCCGCGACCTTGACGGACTGGCCGGGAGGCGGATTTGTCGGCATCCACGGGACCAACCGGCCTGACCTCCTGCCCGGTCGCGTTTCCCACGGTTGCATCCGGCTCCGAAACGACGACATCCTGGCTCTCGAGCGGCTGATGCCGGTCGGGACGCCGCTCACGATCACATGAGCCCGCTTCTCTCCCGGTGGCGGGTGTTTCTTGTGGTGGTTGCGCTCGCGGCGTCGTGGGCCTTGCTCACCAGTGCGTTCGCCACTGCGCAGACTCCGACCGAGCTCTGGGAGGAGTACCCGCTCGCACCCGAGAAGCAACCGGCTCAGAGCGGCAACGACGGCGAGGAGCCACAAGGAGGGCGTGGCGACGGTGCGCCGGCGCCCGGCGACGAGAGCGACTCTACGGTCGCAGACGAGGATTCATCCCCGCTCCTGGGGGTCATCCTGACGCTCGGCCTTCTCCTGCTCGTTCTTGCCTTCGGCATGGGCGTCCACCCTCGCGACTGGCGGATGCCCAAGGGGCTTCGCGAACGTTTGAGCGGGCTTTGGGAACCGTCGCCGCTGTACGCGGCGGCCGACGCCCGACGCAGAGCACCTCCCGGATTCGTTTCGAAAGCGTCAGCAGGGGCCAAGCGATCAAAAGGAGCCGATGTCGTGAAGAAGCCGTCGAGCCCGGCCAAGGCGAAGAGGCTGCCTATCCCCAAGAAGCCGCCTGGGAAGCCCGCCAAACCGGCCGGAGCCGTCAAGCCGCAGAGAATCTCCAAGCCGCCGCGTTCGGGCAAGCCCTCCGAAGTGGCGAAACCGCCGGCACGCCTCAAGCTCCCCAAGCCGGCGCCTGCGGCCAAGCCCGAGCCGTCGGCGCGGGTCAAGGCTCCCGCAAAAGCTCCGACACGCAGACGCACGAGAAGCCCAGGCCATCGCGCCGAGCTGCGCCCTGTCGAGGAGCAATCGACGCTGGTCGCCGACCCGCTGCCGAGCGGGAGGACGGTGACGTGCTCGATCTTCGGATGGCGAGATGGGGAGGTTGCGGACTTCTACGCGGTCGCATTTGGGCTTCAAGGGCGCGACTGGATCGTCGAGCGCTCACCACGATTCCTCTGGCCGGCCGGAGACGTCCCGGACGAGGCGTACGAGGCTCACGCGACCCTCGTCGACGCCCTTCTCCGAGCAGGCTGGCGCCCGACGGGATACGAAGGCGCGTGGTACCGACAGCGCTTCGAGCGCGCGATCGGGCCTGTGCCGGAGCGCCCCTAGCGCTTGGACGGCGAGGCGGCTTCCTCCGAGACCCGCGGAAGCTCGCGGAGGAGGTCCTCGAGAATCCTGTCGACCCCGAGCGCCTGACGTCGCGCAGCCCGGTAGAGACGCGCCACCGCCTCGTTCCAGGCGGCGGGCTGCTCGTCCGCGGTCCACTCGGAGGTGAGCGTCTCGACCTTCTGCCGCTCGGAACCGAAGATGTCCAGCTCGTACGGCTCCTCTCCGTCACCGTCACGGCTGCGAACGCCGACCGCACCGTGAGAGGCGGTCCACAAGAACGCCGTGTCCTCGACGGCGGCCCATTCCAGTTGACCCGCGTCGGTTGCCGCCTTCAACCGCCGGGTGAGCTCGATCAGCCGTTCGGAAGGAGACTCCATCATCCAACCCCACCTTCTGCCGCAAGGGCCTCGAGACGCCGATACCGCAGTCGCGGTGTCGACGTCTGTGGCAATTCCGACAAACAGTTTCTCACAAGGGCAGCCGAGTCAAACCCGACTTTGGAACAGGGTCGCGGGCTCCCAGGCTGGCTTGGGGCCTAGACGACGGCTTTGCCGTCCGGCCGCGTCCCCTCGACATCGGCCCAGATGTCGCGCACATGATCCTTGAGGACGAGAGCCTCCTGCCAGCGGTCCGAGAGCTCCTGGCCATCAGCTCCTG
>CAVVIB010000023.1:0-828209 GCA_963748205.1 uncultured Actinomycetes bacterium | reverse complement strand
GCGTGGTCGACGGACTCGGCGAGCTCGTAGTCGAAGGATGCGGGGATCACTTCGCACCTCCTTCCTGCAGCGCGCGCCAGACGTTCTCGGGCTTGGCCGGCATGGTCACGTCGGTGACGCCGTAGGGCGAGAGCGCGTCGACGACGGCGTTGATGACGGCCGGCGTCGAGGCGATCGTGCCCGTCTCCCCCACGCCCTTGACGCCGAGCGGGTTCGTCGGGCTCGGGGCGTTGACGCGGTCGAGCTCGTAGTCGATCGTCTCTGCGGCGCTGGGCACGAGGTACGAGAGCATCGACCCCGTGGTCAGGTTGCCGTCCTCGTCGTAGATCGCCTCCTCCCAGAGCGCCTGCGCGACGCCCTGGGTGATGCCGCCGTGGATCTGACCGTCCACGACCATCGGATTGATGACGTTGCCGATCTCGTCCACCGCGATGTAGCGGCGGAGGTCGATCGCGCCCGTCTCCGTGTCGACCTCGACGACGCAGATGTGCGCGCCGCCCGGCCAGCTGAAGTTGGGCGGGTCGTAGACGAAGGTCGCCTCGAGGCCGGGCTCCATGCCGTCGGGCAGGTCGTGCGCCGTGAACGCGTGCAGCGCTGCATCGCGGACTGTCATCGCCTTGTCCGTGCCCGCGACCTTGAACGTCCCGATGTCGTACTCCAGGTCGTCTGCCGAGACCTCGAGCTTGTGCGCGACGACGTCGCGGGCCTTGGCGATCACCTTCTCGGCGGCGTTGTAGAGCGCGATCCCGCCGACGGCGAGGCTCCGGCTCCCGTACGTGTCGAGGCCGAGCTGCATCGCGGTCGTGTCGCCGTGGATCACCTCGACCTGGTCGATGGGGACGCCGAGCCGCTCCGCGACGATCTGCGAGAACGTGGTCACGTGCCCCTGCCCGTGCGGCGAGGTGCCGATGAAGACCTCCACGCTCCCGGTCGGGAGGCAGCGCACCGTGGCCGCGTCCCAGCCGCCGGCGGCGTACAGGATGGCGCCGAGAATCCGCGACGGTGCCAGCCCGCACATCTCGGTGTAGGTCGAGAAGCCGATCCCGAGCTCCTTCTTGTCGCCGTTGGCGCGCCGCTCGGCCTGCTCCTTCCGGAGCTCCTCGTAGCCGGCCATCTCCAGCGCGCGGTCGAGCGCACCGACGAAGTCGCCGGAGTCGATCGTGAGCCCGGAGGCGAGCGTGTACGGGAACTCCGTGATGAAGTTCTTGCGCCGCAGCTCGGCCGGATCCATCTCCAGCTTGCGGGCGAGCGCGTCCATCGTTCGCTCGATCAGGAACGTCGCCTCCGGCCGGCCCGCGCCGCGGTAGGCGTCGGTCGGGGTGGCCGACGTGAACGCGCCGATCACCTCGAGCGAGTAGGCCTCGACGTCGTAGGGCCCGCCGTAGACCCAGCCGCCCAGGATCGGCGTGCCGGCGGTGACGAGCTGGAGGTAGGCGCCCAGCCCGACCACGAGCTTGGCGCGCACGCCGCGGATCTTGCCGTCCTCGTCCGCCGCGTACTCCATCTCCTGCCACTGGTCGCGGCCGTGGATCGTGGCGAGGTAGCCCTCCGAGCGCTCCTCCGTCCACTTCACCGGCCGGCCGATCCGCTTCGCCAGAGCGAGCGCGAGCGCTTCCTCGGCATAGACGTTCAGCTTGGAGCCGAAGCCGCCGCCGACGTCCGGCGCGATCACGCGGAGCCTCGACTCCGGCACGCCGAGAACGATCGCGAGCCAGAACCGCAGGATGTGCGGGATCTGGGTCGCCGACCAGAGCGTGTACTCGTCCTGAGAGGGCTCGTAGGTCGCGATCACGCCCCGCGGCTCGATCGCATTCGGGATCAGGCGCTGCTGGCGGTAGCGCTCCTTCACGGTCACGGGCGCGTTGCCGAAGACGCCCTCGACGTCGCCGCCCTCGAGCTTCCACGTGAAGCAGTGGTTCGTGCCGAGGTCGTCGTGGAGGATCGGCGCGTCGTCGGCGAGCGCGGCCTCGGGGTCGATCACCGCCGGCAGCTCCTCGTAGTCGACCTCGACGAGCTCGGCCGCGTCCTTCGCCAGCGCGCGCGACTCGGCGATCACGACCGCGACGCCGTCGCCCTGGTAGCGCACCTTGTCGGTGGCGAGCGGGCGGTGCATCGGCTGCTTGGTGTCCTCGGTGACGAGCCAGACGCACGGAAGCGTGGCCGCCCAGTCGTCGGCGAGGTCGGCGCCGGAGAAGACCGCCACGACGCCCTCGGCCTCGCGGGCCGCGGTGACGTCGACGCGTGTGATCTTCGCGTGCGCGTAGGGACTGCGGACGAGCGACGCCCACACCATCCCGGTCATGTTCAGGTCGTCGATGAACCTGGACTGGCCGGTGAGGAGCTTCGCGTCCTCCTTGCGGGGAACGGGCTTGCCGATGTAGGTCTCGGCCTCGGTGGTTGCCATCTCCCCTCCCCTCAGGCCGCCGAGGCGGCCTTGACCGCCTTGACGATGTTGACGTAGCCCGTGCAGCGGCAGAGGTTGCCCTCCAGGGCGTGCCGGATCTCCTCGTCGTTCGGGCTGGGGCTCTCCTCGAGGAGGCTGATGGTCGCCATCACCATCCCCGGCGTGCAGAAGCCGCACTGGAGACCGTGCTGCTCGTGGAAGGCCTGCTGCACCGGGTGAAGGTCGCCGGGCGTGCCGATGCCCTCGATCGTCGTGACCTCGTGCCCGTCGGCCTGGACGGCCAGCATCGTGCAGGACTTCACCGACTCGCCGTCCACGAGCACGGTGCACGCGCCGCACGAGGAGGTGTCGCAGCCGACCACGGTGCCGGTCAGCCCGAGCTGCTCGCGCAGGAAGTAGACGAGGAGCTGCCTCGGCTCGACCTCGGCCGAGTGGCTCTCTCCGTTGACGGTGATCCCGATCTGTCTCACTGCGACGACCTCCTTCCGAAGAGGCGCCTGATGCGGCGCCCAAGGCTGCCGAAGAAGAGCGAGAGCCCGGAGACCGGCTTCGCCTGCGAGGCGACCGCCTGCTCCGCCTCCTCGGCGGAGTCTCCGAGCTGGGCCTGAAGACACTGCGCAAAGCTCGTGACCATCTGGGAGGAGATGTCCTCGATCATCCCCCGTCCGTACTGCGCCACCGTTCCCGAGAGCGAGAGGTCGGTGACGATGTCGACGCGCGTGCCGCCGTTCTCGGACGCGAGCGACGACTCGATCGTCGCGCTCGCACGCCCGCGGTTGCGGGTCTCGCGGGCGTTCGCTCCGAGCGTGACGCGCTTGGCTGCTTCATCCACCTCCTTTCGCTCGACGTCGGTGGCGAACGTCAGGCTGATCGGCCCGAGCTTGACCGCCATGGTGGCCTTCCAGTGCGAGTCGTCGACGACCTCGTCGAGCTTCGCCCCGGGCATGCAGGGGACGATGCGCGGGACGTCCATGAGGAGGTCCCACGCCTTCTCGGCCGGGGCGTCGACGTGGAACGTGTTCTCGAGCTTCACGCGGTGACCTCCTGGGCCTGGGGCTTGGGGGAGCGCATGACCTGGACGATCTGGGCGGCGATGGCGACGGCGACCTCCTCCGGGGTGCGCGAGCCGATCTTGAGGCCGATGGGCGCGTGGATGCGCGCGATCTCCTCGTCGGTCACGCCCACGGCGCGCAGGCCCTCGTTGCGGCTCTCGTTCGTCCGCCGGCTGCCCATCGCGCCGATGTAGCCGGCGTTCGTCTCGAGCGCGACCTTGAGGGTGGGGATGTCGAACTTGTGGTCGTGGGTGAGGACGCAGATGACGGTGCGCTCGTCCACCGGCGCGCCCGCGAGGAACTTGTCCGGCCACTCGACGACGAGCTCGTCCACGTTCGGGAAGCGGTCGGGTGTCACGAACTTCGCGCGCGCGTCGCAGACGGTCACGCGGTAGCCGAGGTAGCGGCCGATGGACGCGACGGCGGCCGCGTGGTCGACGGCGCCGAAGACGTACATGTTCGGCCTGGGCGCGAACGAGGAGACGAAGATCTGCCCCTCGGGCGTCTCGACGATCCCGTTGTCGCCCCGCGCGAGCAGCTCGGCGGCGGGGCCCTCGTCGTCGAGGGTGACGAGCCGCTTCGCGCCGGCGTCGTCGCCCGTGATCCTGATCTCGAGCGCGATCGGCCGCTCCTCGCGCACGGCGTCGGCGATCGGCGTGACGAGCTCGGGGTCGAGGCGGTCGACGAAGATGTGGACGGTGCCGCCGCACGGGAGCCCGACCTCGAAGGCCTCCTCGTCGGCGATCCCGTAGGTCTTGAGCCGCGGCGCGCCGCCGGCGAGCACCTCGCGGGCCTCGCCGTAGACGGCGGGCTCGACGCAGCCGCCCGTGACCGAGCCGGCCACGTCGCCGCTCTCGGAGACGGCGAGCACGGCGCCCGGGTCGCGCGGGGCCGAGCGCTCCGTGTCGACGACGGTCGCGATCGCGACCGGCGCTCCGGTAGCCGCCCAACGCTCGAGTGTCTCGAGGACGTCTCTCACGACGTGCCTACGCGGTACCGCTCGGGCTCTGCTTCGAAACGCGCGCGGCAGTGCGCCGAGCAGAAGACGACGGTCGCCCCCTCGTGCTCGACGCGCTCGGCGCTCTCGGCGGAGACGGTCATCCCGCAGACCGGATCCACGGCCTCGACGGGCACCGGGCTCTCGCCGGGGCGCGTATGCCGCCAGGCGACGAGCTCGGCGAGGATCGCGACGGCGATCTCGTCCTGCGTGGAGGGCCCCAGGTCGAGCCCCGCGGGCGCGCGGACGCGCAGGACCTCTTCCTCCTCCAGTCCCTGCTCGCGCAGGCCGGCGAGGACGCTTGTGGCGCGACGCGAGCTCGCCACGAGCCCGACGTAGCCGGCACCGGCGCGGAGGGCCGCGGCGAGCAGGTCCTCGTCGCCGTGCCCCATCGTGGCGACCACGACGGCGTCCGCGCCTTGCACCTTGTCGTCGGTGACGCGCCAGCCGACGGTCCGCGCGAGCTCCGCGAGCGTGCGCGCGGCCGGGCTCTCGCCCACGATCGCCAGGAGCGGCGCGGGCAGCACGGGCTCGATCAAGACCTCGACGACCCCCTCGGAGGCGCACTCGCCGTCCATGCGCGCGACGCGCACCTCGCCGTCGGCCAGCGCCCGCAGCGCCTCGCGGACGACCGACGGCTCCGAGCAGGCGCCCCCGACCCAGCCGGTGACGCGGCCGTCCGGCGTGACGATCGCACGGTCACCTCGCCGCGCTGACGCCGGGCGGACGACGTTGACGACCGTGGCGAGCGCGTAGGGCTTCCCTTCCGCGGCGAGCCGGCCGGCCTCGACGATGACGTCCGCAGACCTCACTCAGCCAGACTTAGCCTCCTGCAGAGCCTCCCAGACGCGGTTCGAGGTGACCGGCATCTCCAGGTTGCGGACGCCGGCGTGGGCCAGCGCGTCGACCACCGCGTTGACGAAGGCCGCCGGTGCGCCGACCGTCGCCGACTCGCCGATGCCCTTGGCGCCGAGCGGATGGTGCGGCGACGGCGTCACGGTCTCGCCGAGCTCGAACTTCGGCGTTTCCCAGGCGGTCGGGATCAGGTAGTCCATGAAGTTCGAGCCGATGCAGTTGCCGTCCTCGTCGAAGTCGATCAGCTGCATGGCGGAGATTGCGAAGCCCTCCGTGAGGCCGCCGTGGATCTGGCCCGCGACGACCATCGGGTTGATGCGGACGCCGCAGTCGTCGACAGCGACGCAGCGGAGCACTTTCCAAGCGCCCGTGCCGCGGTCGATCTCGACGACGACCGCGTACGTCCCGAACGGGTACGTCATGTTCGGCGGGTCGTAGTAGTAGACGCCCTCGAGGCCGCCCTCCATGCCCTCCGGGATGTTCGTGTAGGCGGCGAAGGCGACGTCCTGGATCGTCTTCGACTTCTCGGGCGCGCCCTTGACGACGAAGCGGCCCTTCTCCCACTCGAGGTCGTCCTCGGACGCCTCCAGCAGGTGCGCGGCGATCTTCTGCGCCTTGGCGCGGATCCGGCGCGAGACCATCGAGGTCGCGGCACCGGACACCGGTGTCGAGCGGCTCGCGTACGTGCCGAGCCCGTAGGGCGTGTGGTCCGTGTCACCCTCCTGCACCTCGACGTCCTCGGGCTGGAGCCCGAGCTCCTCGGCGACGATCTGCGCGAAGGTCGTCTCGTGGCCCTGGCCCTGCGACTTGACGCTGAGCTTGAGCACGGCCTTGCCCGTCGGATGGATCCGCAGCTCGGCGCCGTCGTTCATGCGCAGGCCGGCGATGTCGTAGTCCGCTCCGTGCCCGGCGCCGACGACCTCGGTGAACGAGGCGACGCCGATGCCGATCAGCCTGCCCTCGGCTCGCGCCTCCTCCTGCTCGCGGCGGAGGTCGGCGTAGCCGAGCTTCTCGAGCGCGAGGTCCATCGCCGCCCCGTAGTCGCCCGAGTCGTACTCGAACCCGGTGGCCGACTTGTACGGGAACTGCTCCGGCTTGATGAAGTTCTGCTTGCGGAAGTCGACCGGGTCGACGCCCGTCTCGTACGCCGCGGTCTGGACGAGGCGCTCGATCAGGTACGAGGCCTCGGTGACGCGGAACGAGCACCGGTAGGCGACGCCGCCCGGCGCCTTGTTCGTGTACGCGCCCTCCGTCTCGACGTGTGCAGCCGGGATGTCGTAGGAGCCGGTGACGATGTGGAAGAGCCCGGCCTTGCACTTCGTCGGCTGCGCGTCGGAGAAGAACGCCCCGTTGTCGGAGAGCATCTTCACGCGCAGGCCGGTGATCTTCCCGTCCTTCAGGGCCAGCTCGCCGTGCATGTGGTAGTCGCGGGCGAAGCCCGTGGAGATGAGGTTCCCGGTGCGGTCCTCGACCCACTTCACGGGACGGCCGATCAGCAGCGAGGCCGCCGTGGCGCACACGTAGCCGGGGTAGATCGGCACCTTGTTGCCGAAGCCGCCTCCCAGGTCGGGCGAGATGATCCGGATCTTGTGCTCGGGCAGGCCGGCCACGAGGGCGAAGAGCGTGCGGTGGGCGTGCGGGGCCTGCGAGGTCATGTAGATCGTCGCCTTGCCCGTCGCCGGGTTGACGTCGGCGACGCAGCCGCAGCACTCGAGCGGGGCCGGATGGCAGCGCGGGTAGAAGGTGTCGAGCTCGACGACCTTGTCGGCCTCGGCGAACGCCTTGTCGGTCGCCTCCTTGTCGCCCGCCTCCCAGTCGTAGATGTGGTTGTCGGTCTGCCCTTCCTTCTCGTCGCGGATGACGGGCGCGTCGGCCTCGAGCGCCCGCTGCGGAGTCGTGATCGCCTCGAGCGGCTCGTAGTCGACGTCGATCAGCTCGCACGCGTCCTTGGCGATGTACGGGGACTCGGCAATGACGGCCGCGACCTCCTGGCCCTGGAAGCGCACCTTGTCCGTGGCGAGCACAGCCTGCGTGTCGCCCGAGAGGGTGGGCATCCAGGCGAGGTTGTGCTGCGCGAGCAGCTCCCCGGTCACAACGGCGACCACGCCCTCGACTGCGGCGGCCGCCGAGGTGTCGATCGACGTGATGCGGGCGTGCGCGTACGGGCTCCGCAGGAACTCGAGGTGCAGCATCCCGGGGAGCGTGATGTCGTCGAAGTAGTTGCCCTTGCCGCGCAGGAAGCGGGCGTCCTCGAAGCGCTTGACGGAGTGGCCGATGCCGCGGATGACCTGCTCTTCGCTGACGGCCATCTAGCCCTCCTTTCCCTTGGCGGCCGCGTACTGGACCGCCTTGACGATGTTCTGGTACCCGGTGCAGCGGCAGATCTGGCCGCTGATGGCCCAGCGGATCTCCTCCTCGCTCGGATCCGGGTTCTCGGTCAGGAGCGCGGTCGCGGTCAGCATCATCCCCGGCGTGCAGAAGCCGCACTGGAGCCCGTGCTCCTCGTGGAAGCCCTCCTGCACCGCGCTCAGCCCGTCGGCGCCGGCGAGGCCCTCGACCGTCGTGATCTCGCGGCCCGTCGGCCTGCACGGCGAGGACGGTGCACGACTTCACGGGCGTCCCGTCCAGGAGCACCGTGCACGCGCCGCAGCTCGACGTGTCGCAGCCGATGTGCGTGCCGGTCAGCCCCGAGCGTCTCGCGGAGGAAGTGCACGAGCAGGAGCCGCGTCTCGACGTCGGCCGAGCGCGCGGTGCCGTTCACCGTCGCGGTGACCGTGCGGGTGAACGCGCCGGTCTCGACAGCTGCTTCGGTCATCTCTCCTCCCCTCGGGCGGCCTGCGCCGTCTCGGCGGCCTTCCGGAGCCCTCGCTCCGTGAAGACGCGGACGACGCTCCGCTTGTAGTCGGCGCTCCCGCGCTCGTCGCTCCGCGGCTGCGCGGCCTCGGCGGCGAGCTCCGCCGCCGCCTTGATCGTGTCGTCGTTCAGCTCGGCGCCGGCGAGCGCCGCCTCGGCGGCCTCGGCCCGCAGGTTCCGTGGGCCGACCGCGGTCAGCGCGATCCCCGCGCGGCCGACGGTGCCGTTGTCGAACGAGAGATGGACGGCAACGCCAACGGTGGCATAGTCGCCGACCTTGCGCTCGAGCTTGAGGTACGTCCCGCCGGCGCTCGGGCCCGGGATCGGGCACCCGGACCGCGGTCGCGATCTCGTTCGGCTCCAGGCCCGTCATGAACGGGCCCTGGAAGAGCTCGTCCAGCGGGATCGTGCGGCTACCGCCCGAGGAGACGACCTCGAGCTGGGCGCCCGCGGCCATCAGCGCCGAGCCCCAGTCTCCCTGCGGGTCGGCGTGCGCGAGCGAGCCGACGACCGTGCCGAGGTTGCGCACGATCGGGTCGGAGATCTGCGGCGCGGCGTCCCCGAGGACGCCGAACCGACCCTTGAGCGCGTCGGAGCGCTCGCAATCCTTGTGGCGGACGAGGGCGCCGATCGACAGGAAGCCGTTGTCCTCCTGAATCGTGTCGAGCCCTTCGATGCGGTTGATGTCGACGAGCGCCTTCGGGGAGGCGAAGCGGAGCTTCATCAGCGGGATCAAGCTCTGCCCGCCCGCGAGCACCTTCCCTTCGTCCCCGTAGCGCTCCAGGACGGTGAGCGCCTCGTCGACGCTCTGCGGCGCGTGGTACTCGAACCTCGCGGGGTACATGCGGTTGGGCCTCCTTCCGTAACCCCGGAGCCAGGTGCGGTCCGTGCGGAGCGAGAATACTCCTACGCTCCTAGTTGTTTCCAGGTCAACCTTACGTACGCTTCACCCGTGCCTTTCGGATCCGTCGCCGAAGTCGAGAAGGCCCTCCGGGCCGAGTCGTACCTGCCGGACCGCGGACTCGCGACGTCCGTCTTCCTCGCCGTGTCGATGGGACGCCCGCTGCTCCTCGAGGGCGAGGCCGGCGTCGGCAAGACCGAGGTCGGGAAGACGCTCGCGCGCATCCTCGACGCCGACCTGATCCGCCTCCAGTGCTACGAGGGCATCGACGCCTCGCAGGCGCTCTACGAATGGGACTACGCCCGCCAGCTCCTCTACGCGCGGGCGCTGCAGGAGGGCGAGGTGACCGCCGGGCGAGCGGGTCGCCGAGCTCTACGGGCCCGAGTTCCTGGTGGAGCGTCCGCTGCTGCGGGCGATCCGGGCCGGCTCGAAGGCCGTGCTCCTGGTGGACGAGCTCGACCGCGCCGACGACGAGTTCGAGGCGTTCCTCCTGGAGGTGCTCTCGGACTTCACGGTCACCGTTCCCGAGCTCGCGACCATCGCGGCCGAGGAGCCGCCGGCGGTCGTGATCACGTCCAACCGCACCCGCGAGCTCCACGACGCGCTCAAGCGCCGCTGCCTCTACCACTGGATCGACTTCCCCGACGTCGAGCGGGAGGTGGAGATCATCCGGCTCCGCGCCCCCGGCGTCGAAGAGGCGCTCGCGCGCTCCGTCGCCGAGACCGTGTCGCGCCTGCGCGCGCTCGATCTCGTCAAGCGCCCGGGCGCGGCGGAGGCGATCGACTGGGCACAGGCGCTCTCCCTGCTCGGCGCGACGAACGTCGACGGAGATGCCGGTCGCGAGACGCTCGGCGCCGCGGTGAAGAACCGCGAGGACCAGGCCCGCGTGGAAGCCTCCTGGGCCGAGCTCGCCGACTAGGGGACGGGCAGCCAGGCGGGCGCCGCGCCTCTGCCCGTGGAGGTCAGTTGCAGTCTTGCCGCTGCCGTCGATGTTCATCGACCAGAGCCCGGGCTGGGCCAGGTCGTCGGAGCGGACGTAGACGACTCTTCACGCCGTCGGCTGACACGCGCGGGCGAGCCAGGTAGATCGAGCTCGAGGAACGCTTCCGCCAGCAGGGTCGGGGCTCCATCGGGGACGGACGCGCCGAAGATCTGGGTGCCACAGTCGTGGAACTCGCACGTGAAGCCCGCGAAGACGAGGCTGCTCCCGCTCGGCGCCCAGTCGAAGTCGACGACGTCCGGGAGGCAGTCGGCGCGCGTCATCCGCGTCACGTTGGTGCCGTCCAGGTTCATGGCGTAGACGTCGCGACACTGCAGAGGCGCCGTACGACACGACGGAAACCCGGCTGCCGTCGGGATGCCATCTCCAAGCTCTCGATCGCGACGACCCCGGCGTCGGGCACCTGCGTCGGCAGCGACCCGTCCGCGTTGACGACGTAGAGCGTGCCTCCCGAACTAAGGAGGATCCTCGTTCCGTCGGGCGACCAGTCCGGTCCCTCGCCAGCGTGCAGGAACGCCTCGTTGCCCCCGTCGCGTCCGCGACGTAGACGCCGCTCGTCGAGAACGGCCTGACGCTCGTGTACGCGATCTTCGTGCCGTCCGGCGACGCCTCGACGTCCAGGTCGAACTCTGGCGTCAGCAGCCGCCTCGCGCGGCGCCGAGCCGTCGGCGGGTCTCGAGTAGATCGTCGGTCACCTCCCGCGCATCGCCGCCGGGGAAAGCCGCGGTTCGCGTCCTCGTGAACGAGACGAACGCTCCGTGCGGCGACCACGAAGGAGCTGCCGCGTCAGGAATCGAGACGGACGCTCGTTGCGCCCGTCGGCGTCCATCACCCAGACGTCGCCTTCGAAGCCGCGCGTGTACGCGATCCTGGTGCCGCCCGGAGACCACGCCGGCGCGTACTCGTCGACCCTCGACTCCGTCAGCCGGCGCCGGTCGGTCCCATCGGCACGCATCGAGTAGATGTCGCGGCCGCCGAAGGCAGCATGAGCGGTGAAGACGATCCGCTTTCCGTTCGGCGACCAGTCGGCCTCGTCACCTCGGCCCAGGAGCTGGAGCCCGGTCCCGTCGGTGCGTACGCGGAAGAGGCGCGAGTCCCGGGTGAAGACGATCCACGCTGCCGTCCGGTGACCAGGCCGGGCTCCAGTCGCCTGCATAGCCGCCGGTGAGCCGCCTGCGGCCGGTCCCGTCCCGGTTGACGACGTAAGATGTCACGCTGGTGCGAGACCGCCAGGCGACGGCCCCCGGGAGCCCAGTCGGGATCGAAGAGCGGACTTCCGCTCCGGATGAGCCGACGCGAAGCCCAGCCAGCGAAGGTTTCCGCCGTCTCGGTCCATCACCCAAAGCCCGAACGAGGTTCCGGATGAGCCGTTGAACGCGAGGCGGGCCCCGTCAGGCGACCACGCCGCGTTGAACCCGGCCGGCGCGCGACGCGTAACAGCCGTTCGGCTGGCGCCGTCGGCGTCCATGACGTGGATCTCGGATGCCGGGCGGTTGGCGACGAACACGATCCGGTCGTCCACCTGCGCGCCCACCTCGGCCGCGCCGCCGGCCAGGACGACGAACGCGATCGCGAACGCGCGCGCACCGCGCATCGACTAGCCCTCGAGCCGGTCGGCGACGGTCCCGACGAGTCGCTCGGTCTCGTCGGCCGGGAACGGCGTCACGAAGCTGAAGGTGGTCAGGCTGCCGATGGTTCGCCCCTCCACCAGGCCGATGAACTCCGTGAAGGCGGACACCGGCTCCCCGTCGACCTCGAGGGGGATCTCGAAGCGGAACGCGGCGTTCCCCTCGGCCGCTGGATCCTCAAGGGAGACCTCTTCTGCGGAGACCTCCCCGACCTCGATCTCGACGTCGTTCTCCTCCTCGGCCAGCCCCTCCGCGAAGACGTCTCCGAAGCAGGCGGGGAGCTCGTCGCTCAGGAGCGCCTCACGGCCGCCTTCGAACGCCTCTCGGGCCTCCTCCTCGGTTCGGTAGACGCTCGCCTCGGAGCTGACCCACGCGGAGTCGGTCTCGAAGGTCTCGCTTTCGGCGTGCCCGGTCACGGTCAACTCCGAGAGGTCGGGCTGGATGTCCTCGAAGCAGGCGGACTCGCTTACATCCTGCGTCGTCGTCATCGGCCTCTGCCGTCCAGCCGGACGGGACGTCGTCCAACGTGAGTAGGGCACCTTCCGCACGGCGCTGGTCCTCGTCCTCGATGACCGTCTGCGCCTCGCTTCCGCCCGAGCCTCCGCCGCCACAGCCCACGACCAGCGCGCAACAGACCAACACCATCACCGTGAGCCTCCGCACGGCTTCGTATCGTATGGCGCGAAGTCAGGCGACGCCAGCCCCCGAGCCCCGTTGCGAGAATGCCGGGATGGGCGTCGAGCCTCCCCAGGGCGACTCCGTCGCGACACTCGTGCGCTTCGGGCGGGCGTTGCGGGACGCCGGCCTGCCGGTGGGGCCCGACCGCGTCGCCTCGCTCTCGCAGGCGGCGGCGCTCCTCCAGCCCGGCGAGCTCTACTGGGCGGGACGGGCCACGCTGCTCTCGCGGCCCGAGCAGATCCCGACCTACGACGCGATCTTCAGCGTCTTCTTCGGGCCGCCGCAGCCCTCGCAGGGGCCGCCCATCCGCATCCGCGTCCAGGTCGAGGCGGAGGCGGACGTGGGGCTCGCGAGCCCGGTCGAGCTGCTGCGGGAGAAGAGCTTCTCGCGCTGCTCGAAGGACGAGCTCTCCCAGCTCGCCGAGCTGATGAACAGGATCGACCTCGCCGTGCCGCGGCGGCGGACGCGACGCCGTGAGCCGGCCCGTGCCGGGTCTCCGGATCTGCGCAAGACGATCCGGCGCTCGTTCCGCACCGGCGGCGAGCCGCTCGAGCGCGCCTGGCGGCGCCGGCGGAAGCGCTCCCGGCGGCTGATCCTGCTCCTCGACGTCTCCGGCTCGATGGACGCCTACTCGCGCGCGCTCGTCATGTTCGCGCACGCGGCGCTGCGCTCGGACCGGCGCTGGGAGGCGTTCTGCTTCGGCACCCGGCTCACCCGCGTGACGCGCCAGCTCGAGGGGTCCGACCCCGACGAGGCGCTCTCGCGCGCAGCCGCCGAGGTGGTCGACTGGGACGGCGGGACGCGGATCGGCGAGTCGCTCAAGCGCTTCCTCGACGAGTACGGCCACGGCGGCCTCGCGCGCGGCGCAGTCGTCGTCATCTGCTCCGACGGCCTCGAGGTCGGAGACCCGGACCTGCTCTCGGACCAGATGGCCCGCCTCTCGCGCCTCGCCTACCGCGTCGTCTGGCTGAACCCGCTCAAGGAGGATCCGGCCTACGAGCCGCTCGCCCGCGGCATGAAGGCCGCGCTCCCCCACGTCGACCACTTCTGGAGCGGCCACAGCCTGGCCAGCCTCGAGGACGTGGCCGCGGCGCTCACTCGCTGGTAGACCGACGGTCGGGCAGGTCGCCGACGGCGAGCTGGAGCTCGAGGTCCTCGAGAGCGCGACGGAGGATGGCGATCCGCTGCGCGACGTGGGCATGCGCCTCCGGGTCGACCGGGGAGGGACCGGAGACGCCGTGGCGGTCGCGGAGGGCCTGGCGGCGATCGATCTCCCGTGCCTCCTCCATCGAGTTGAGCACGATCCCGATGAGCACGTTCACGACGATGAAGGCGGCGAGCAGGATGAAGCTGACGAAGTAGATCCACGCCCACGGCTCCACCTCCATCGCAGCCTCCATGTACACGGGGAAGTTCTCGAGCGTGAGCATCACGAAGAGCGTCAGCATCGCCCGGCCGATGTCTCCCCACTGCGCGGGGATCTCGTCGCCGAACAGGATCCAGCCCACCATCCCGTAGACGAAGAGGATCATCGCGGTGACGGCGGCGATCGACGCGAGCGGCGGGACGCTCCGCCAGATGCCGAGCAGCAGGATGCGCAGATCGGGAAGCACCCGCACGAGGCGGACGACTCGGAGCAACCGTGCGAGCCGGAGGAGGGTGGAGTTCTGGCGGATCCCCGGAACGAAGGCCGCGCCGATGACGACGAAGTCGAACACGTTCCAGCCCGAACGGAAGAACAGCCAGGGCCGCGGCCAGTAGCCGGCGATCCGCACCGCCAGCTCTACGATGAAGACACCTAGGCAGACGGCGTTCACGAGGTCGAGCGCGTCGCCCCAGCGGCGGACGACCTCGTCATAGGTCTGAAGGCCGAGCACGACGGCGTTCACCGCGATCGTGGCGACGACGACGGCCGTGAACGCGGGTGAGTCGACGGCCCGCGCCGCGAGGTTGGGCTGCGAGGACGGGCTCACAGAGCCCGCATTCTGCCGAGCGGGTCTGCTGGACTAGCCCGTGTTGCGGAGGGCGGCCGCGATGCCCGCGATCGAGCGGAGCAGCGGGCGCTTGACCTCCTCGTCGCCGGTCTCGCGCCAGCGGCGGAGGAGCTCGACCTGGATGGCGTTCATCGGGTCGACGTACGGGTTGCGCAGGCGAATGGAGCGCTGGATCACCGGGTGGCGGTCGAGGAACTCCTCGGTCTCGACGATCTCCTTCACCGCCGCGACCGTCCGCTCGTGCTCGGCGCGGATGGGCTCCCAGAGGCTCACGTCGTCGACCAGGTCGAGATAGCCGGCCGCGATTTCGAGGCTCGACTTGGCCAGCGTCATCTCGAGGTTCTCGACCAGCGAGCGGAAGAACGCCCAGCCGCGATAGAGGCGGCGCAGCTCGGCGATCTCGGCGCCGGCGAAGGCCGTGCCGCACCCGTACCAGGCCGGAAGGATGCAGCGGTTCTGCGTCCAGGCGAACACCCACGGGATGGCGCGGAGCGAGGCCAGCAGCTCCCCACCCTCGGGCCGCCGCGCCGGCCGCGAGCCGATTTCCAGGAGCCCGAGCTCCTCGATCGGCGTGAACCGGCGGAAGAACTCCTCGAAGCGCTCGTCCTCCCACACGAGCGAGCGGTAGGCGCGGAACGCAGCCTCCGACAGACCCTGGACGGTCTCGCGCGCGCCGTCGGGCGGCCGCGAGCCGGCGACCTCCGGGAACGCGGCGAGGAGCGTGGCGGCCAGCGCGGCCTCCAGGTTCCGGTAGGCCAGCCCAGGCAGCCCGTACTTGAAGGAGACCGTCTCGCCCTGCTCCGTGAGCTTCAACCGCCCGGGCGGATGCCCCGCCGGCTGCGCGAGGATCGCCGCGTGCGTGGGGCCTCCCCCACGCCCCGTGCTGCCGCCGCGGCCGTGGAAGATCGTCAGCTCGATATCTCGTTCCTCCGCCAGGGCTGCGAGCCGCTCCTGCGCGCGGAAGATCTCCCACTGCGCCGTCAGGTAGCCGCCGTCCTTGCCCGAGTCGGAGTAGCCGACCATCACCTCGAGCCGCCGTCCGCGCGCTTCCACCAGGGAGGCGAAGCGCGGCTCGTCCAGGAGCGACTCGACGATCGCGGGGGCCTCGCCGAGGTCGCGGATCGTCTCGAAGAGCGGCACGGGCGAGATCCGCGCGCCGGCCTCTGCGGCCGCATCGACGACGGCCAGCACGTCCGCCGCGGACTCCGTGCCCGAGACGATCGCGGTGTCGACCGCGCGTTCGCCGAGCTGAGCCTGCGCGTCGGCGACCGCGCCGAGGGCCTCTCCGACCCGGGGTGAGCCCTCGGCGAGCTCGGCCGCGTGGAAGCGGACGTCGAGCTTCGCCACGTGGAAGCCGAAGAGCTCGACGCGGCGGCGGAGCGCGGCGAGGCGGCCGTCGGCGATTCGCTCTCCTTCGTTCGCGCGCAGGCTCCGGTCGACGACGTCGAGGTCGGCGAGCAGGTCCTCCGCCCGTCCGTACCTCTCGTTGCCGAGCCGCCACCAGACGAACGAGAGCTTGCGCCGGTACGGCTCGTCGCGGTTCTGCTCACCGATCGCCTCGGCGTACTCCGGCAGCTCGCGCTCGTCGCGGGCGATCGATTCGAGCAGCTCGTCGGACACGCTGACGAGCGTCGTCGTCAGGCCGAGCGCCGCAGCCAGGTCGCGCACCTCGACGCGGTAGCGCCCCAGCCCGAGCGTCCACGCCCGTGCGAGCGCCTCGCGGATCGTGTCCGGCCCGGCGCTCGGGTTCCCGTCCATGTCGCCGCCGATCCAGGTGCCGAAGGAGAACGGCAGCGACGCGCCCGGAACCGCGTCGCGGTACGCGGCGAGAAGCTCTTCGGCCGCGTCCAGGAGAGACTGCTCGAAGAACCAGAGGCCGTGGCGGATCTCGTCGACGACGCGCGGCCGCTGCGGGCGCACCTCGTCCGTCTGCCAGAGCACGGTGATCTCCTCGGCGGCGCGCTCCTCGACCTCCTCGCCGGCGTCCAGCTCGGCGAGCAGCGCACCGAGGCGCGCCTGCGACTGGAGGATCGTCCGCCGCGTGGCCTCGGTCGGATGCGCCGTGAGGACGAGCTCGAGCGACACGTGGGCCGAGGCCGCGGCGAGCGCCTCGTCGTCGACGCCCGCCTCCCGCAGCCGCGCGATCGCCTCCGCCAGCGACTCGCGCTGCGCACCGTCCGCGCGCCCGACGTCCCGTCGCCGGCGGATCCGGTGGTGCTGCTCGGCGATGTTCGCCAGCTGGAAGTAGAGCGTGAACGCGCGGAGGATCCTGGTCTGCTCGTCGAGGTCGAGCGCGCCCACCGCCCGCGCCAGCTCGGCGCGGACCTCGGGATCCCCGGTCTCGCGCGCCCGCCTGGACACGTGCCGGATCTCCTCCTCGCGCGCGAGCAGCGCATCCCCCTCCTGCTCGACCATGACGCGGCCGAGCAGGTCGCCCAGGAGGCGCACGTCCCGGCGGAGCGGCGCGTCGGTCGCCATGACCTGACAGATTACGGCCCGTGCGGACGCTGTTTTCGAACGCCTACGTCGTGACGATGGACGACGCGGGCACCGAGATCGACGGCGCGTGGATCCTGGCGGAGGACGGGTTCGTGGTCGAGATCGGCGACGGCCCGCCCCCGTTCGCGGAGCACTTCGAGAACCTCGCCGGCGCGCTCGTCACGCCGGGGCTCGTCAACGCGCACCACCACCTGTACCAAACCCTCACGCGCACGCGGGCGCAGGAGGCCGACCTCTTCACGTGGCTCAAGACGCTCTACCCGCTCTGGGCCCGCGTGGACGCCGAGGCCGAGTATGCGGCCGCGCGTACCGGGCTCGCGGAGCTCGTCCTCGGCGGGTGCACGACCGTGTTCGACCACCACTACGTGTTCCCGCCAGGAAAGACGGGCCTCGTCGAGGCGGAGATCCAGGCGGCTCGCGAGCTGGGCGTTCGCATCGTCGCCTCGCGCGGCTCCATGGACGTGGGCGAGTCCGAGGGCGGGCTACCGCCGGACGACCTCGTCGAGGACATGGACGCCGTGCTCGCCGACACCGAGGGCCTGCACGCGCTCCACGAGGAGGGCCCCGGGGCCTGGACGCAGATCACGGTCGCGCCGTGCTCGCCGTTCTCGGTCTCCAAGCGGTTGATGACCGAGTCGGCCGCGCTCGCGCGCAAGCTCGAGCTGCGCCTGCACACGCACCTCGCCGAGACCGTCGAGGAGGAGGAGTACTGCAAGGGCCTCTTCGGCTGCCGGCCGGTCGAGTACCTGGAGCAGCTCGGGTGGCTCGCGAGCGACGTCTGGTGCGCCCACTGCGTCCACCTCTCCCCGGCCGACATTCAGGCGTTCGCCTCGACTGGGACCGGAGTCGCGCACTGTCCGACCTCGAACCTCCGCCTCGGCGCCGGCGTCGCGCCGGTGCGGGCGATGATCGACGCCGGCGTTCCGGTCGGGCTCGGCGTGGACGGTTCGGCGTCGAACGAGCGCAGCGACCTCGTGGCCGACGTGAAGCAGGCGCTGCTCGTCGCGCGCGGCCGCGGCGGGCCCGAGACGATGACGGTGCGGGAAGCGCTCTGGCTCGGCACGCGCGGCGGCGCGCAGGTGCTGGGCCGCAAGGACCTCGGCTCGCTCGAGCCCGGCAAGTGCGCCGACTTCGCCGTCTGGAGCATGGACGGCCTTCAGTTCGGGGGCGCCGACGATCCGGTTGCCGCCCTGGTTCTCTCCGGCCCGCACCGTGCCGAGCGCGTCTACGTGGGCGGCGAGGCCGCCGTGCTAAATGGGCAGCTCGCGCGCGCGGACGAGCGCGAGATCGCGGCCGCGCATCGCGTGCAGGCCGCGCGCTTTCTGAACTAGGAGGCCTGGGGCTCGGAGCCCGCTTCGGGCGTCACGTCGCCCTCGGCCACGTCGCCCTCGGCCGGCTCGCCCGTTGCGGTCTCGTCGATCGGCGCGTCCGGATCCAGACCTTGGGCGGCCGCCAGCTTCCGCGCTTCCTTCTTCTCCGCCTTGCGCTCGCGCTTCTCCTGCAGCCTGCGCTCGCGCGCCATCTTCGCCATCGTCGTCTGTCGCTTGGAGCTCGACCCCATCCGCAGATCCTTCCCTAGGAGGCCCCGTGACGTGTCTCGGGGCATACAGGGTACCCGCGACGCCGGATTAGCCGGGTTTCTCAGGCGGCCGCAGGCTCGCGCACAGCGCGCAGTGACGCGTCCATGATCTCGACCGCGAGGTCGATCTCGTCCTCCGTCACCGTCAGCGGCGGGGCGATGCGGAAGCAGTTCGCGTGCTGCTGCGAGCGGACGATGTTCATGGAGAGCCCGCGCTCGTAGCACTCGCGGGTGACCGCGGCGCCGAGCGCGTCCGCCGGCGCGCGCGTCTCGCGGTCCTCGACCAGCTCGAGGCCGACGAGGAGGCCGCGGCCGCGGACGTCGCCGATCGGCTCGTGCTGGGCCTGGAGCTCGCGGAGCCGCTCGAGCATGTACTCGCCGCGGGCGGCGGAACGCTCGACCAGCCCCTCCTCCGCGATCACGTCCAGCACCGCCAGCCCCGCCGCGGCGGGCAACGGGTCGGAGACGTGCGACGTGACGTGGAGGAAGCCCTTGTCGTAGCAGTCCTGCTCGATCGCGCTCGACGTGATCGTCGCCGCGAGCGGCAGGCCGCCGCCGAGGGTCTTGGAGACGCCGACGAGATCCGGCACGACGCCGTCTCGCTCGAAGCCGAACATCGTCCCGAGGCGCCCGAAGCCCGTCTGGGCCTCGTCCATCAGGAGCAGCATCCCGCGCTCGTCGAGCAGCTCGCGGACGCGGCGGAAGTAGCCGTCCGGCGGCACGATGATCCCGCCGGCCGAGAGCACGGGCTCGACGACGAGCGCGCAGAGCGAGCCGACCGACTGCTGGTCGACGAGCTCGAAGCCGACCTCGAGGCACGTGCAGTCGCAGGCGCCGTCGCAGTGCCGTACCGGGCAGCGATAGGCGTACGGCGCCGGGAATCGCGTACGAGCCGGGCAGCACCGGCCCGTAGCCCGCGTGCGCCATGGAGAAGTTCACCGAGGCGATGCCGGAGAGCAGGCCGTGGAAGCTGCGCGTGAGGCCGACGACCTCCCAGCGGCCGGTGTGCATCTTGGCCATCTTCAGCGCGACCTCGTTCGCCTCCGTGCCCGTGTTCAGGAGCAGCACGCGGTCGAGCGGCTCCGGGAAGAGCCCGACCAGCCGCTCGCCGAGCGCGAGCACGGGCTCGGAGAGCATCCAGGAGTTGAGGTGGACGACCTCGTCGAGCGCCGAGCGCACGGCGGCGGCGATGCGCGGGTGGTTGTGCCCCAGCGTCGAGCAGATCTGGCCCGACGTGAAGTCCAGGATCCGCTTGCCCGAGGCGGTCTCGACCCAGGCGCCCTCCGCCCGCGCGATCGGCTCCGGGGCGAATGACCCCGCGTAGCGGATCAGGAACCGCTCGCGCTCGTCCACCGGGCAAGAATACGATGCCCGCCAGGTGAGCATCTCCACCCACGTCCTGGACACCGGCCGAGGCGAGCCCGCCCGCGGCGTCACCGTGGAGCTCTTCCGCGGCGCCGACCTGATCGGCTCGGGCACGACCGACGACGACGGGCGCATCGCGGAGCTCGCCGGCGACGACGTCGGCCCGGGCGCGTACCGGATCGTCTTCCACCCCAGCTCGCCGTTCTTCCGGCGCGTCGAGGTCGAGGTCGAGCTCGGGCCCGGCCACTACCACGTCCCCCTCCTCCTCTCCCCGTACTCGTGCGCGATCTACCGCGGAAGCTGACCGTGGACGAGCTGGCCGACCTCTTCCAGGCCCGCAGCCGCTTCGTGGAGGCGCTGGCGGAGGTGGAGGACCCGCTCGGCCGCGCGCGCGAAGTGCTCGCCAGGCCTCCCGAGGAGCAGCGGGTCGAGGCCCTCGCGCACCACCCGCGGATCGGCGAGCGCAAGCTGGCGGGGCGCTCCGCTGCGGAACAGGGCGAGCCCGCGCAGGAGGATCCCGAGGTCATGGCCGAGCTGGCCGAGCTGAACGCCGCGTACGAGGAGCGCTTCGGCTTCCGCTTCGTCGTCTTCGTCAACCGCCGCCCGCGCGCCGAGATCGTCCCCGTGCTGCGCGAGCGGATCGAGCGCACGCGCACGGAGGAGCTCGAGACCGGCTGCGACGAGCTCGTCGCGATCGCCGTGGACCGATGGCGGAGCTCCTGAGGATCGGCTACGGCAAGGAGGACGTGTCCGTCTACCGGACGGACGGCGTCAGCACGCTCTTCGCCGCCGAGGTCGGGATGGTCGCGCGCGGCCCGGCCTTCGTCCCCTCCTACACCGAGGGCGACAACACGGTCGTGGTCGCGACCGACTCGATGAAGAACTTCATCCACATGAACGCGCTCGAGTACGACGAGGGCTCGCTCGAGGGCTTCCTCGAGCTCCTCGCCCGCCGCTTCATGGCCCTGTACGAGCAAGCCGAGCGCATCGAGCTGCACGGACGTGAGGCCCCCTTCGCACGACGCTCGGAGCAGTCGTTCCAGCGCGTCGGCGGCGACTACGGCGTCGCCGAGCTCGCGCTCGACCGCGACGGGACGCTCGAGCACCGCTCGGGCCGCGAAGGGCTCAAGCTGATGAAGCTCACCGGAAGCTCGTTCGAGGGCTTTGTCCGGGACGAGTACACGACGCTCCCCGAGTTGCGCGACCGGCCGCTCTTCGTCCACCTGGACGTCCACTGGCGCAACGCGGACTTCGCCGCGCGTGCGGACGGCGAGGCGATCCGCGACTCGCTCGCCGCGACGTTCGCGGCGTTCGACTCGGCGTCGATCCAGGAGCTCGTCCACGAGATGGGCGTCAAGGTGCTCGACGCGTTCCCCGAGCTGGCCGAGATCTCGTTCGTCGGCCAGAACAGGCTCTGGGACACGGCGCAGGTGTCCGAGGCGGACGAGCGCGTGCGCGTCTACACCGACCCGCGGCCGCCGTACGGGCGCATCGAGCTGACGCTCGGCCGGTGATCGTCCCCGGCCGGTTCAACGGCCCGCCGGACTCGGGGAACGGCGGCTACACCTGCGGGCTCGTCGCCGGGCTTCTCGGCGGCGCGGCCGAGGTGACGCTGCGCCTCCCTCCCCCGCTCGACCGGGAGCTCGAGGTCGTGCGCGACGATGGGCGGCTCGAGATCCGCGACGGCGAGCGTCTCGTCGCGGAGGCCGAGCCGGTCGCGCTCGACGTCGAGGTGCCGGCGCCTGTCTCGGTCGAGGAGGCCGAGCGCGCCTCGGAGCGCTACTCGGGCTTCGAGCACCACGCCTACAACACGTGCTTCGTCTGCGGCCCGAACCGGACGGACGGCCTGCGCGTCTACGCGGGCCCGGTCGAGGGCCGCGAGGGGGTCGTCGCCTCGCCCTGGACGCCGCCCGACGACGTGACCCCGGAGCTCGTCTGGGCGGCGCTCGACTGCCCCAGCGGCTGGGCGGTCGACGACTTCCAGCGCGAAGGCGTCCTGCTCGGGCGCATGGCCACGGAGATCGACCGGCTGCCGACGCCCGGCGAGCCGCACGTGGTCATCGGCTGGCGCATCGGCGAGGAGGGGCGGAAGCGCTTTGCGGGCTCGGCCCTTCTGACCGCGGACGGCGAGGTGCTGGCGCGCTCGCGCTCGACCTGGATCGTCCCTACGGGAACAGATCCCGCTCCGGCGGCATGACGAGCTCGCGCGCGTTCCCGTCGCCCGGCGGGGCGCGGTAGCCGCGGATCAGCGCCGCGGGCACCCCGTCCGCCTTGCCCATGACCAGCTCGGCCGCGCCGGCGAGCTCGTCGGCGACCGCGATCAACGTCGTCTGGAGCTCGTAGCCGCGCCCGTCGCGCGTGCCGCGCAGGTCGAGGAGCGGGCGCATGCCGGCGACGCCGAGCGCCACGTCCGTCGTCCCCTGCCGCCACGCGCGGCCGAACGAGTCGCTGACGATCACCGCGGGCGCGTGCCCGAACCGCTCGGCCAGACGGTCGCGGATGCCGGCCGCCGACGCGTCCGGATCCCTGGGCAGGAGCACGACCCAGCCCTCGCCCGGCGTGTTGGAGCGGTCGACGCCCGCGCTCGCGCAGACGAAGCCGTGCTCGGTCTCGGCGATGATGAGGTCGTCGCGGCGGCGGCGCACCGCGCGCGCCTCGCGGAGGATCACCTCGACGTAGTCGTCGGCCTGCTCCACGCGCCCTTCGGCCTTGGAGACCGCCTTCTGTGCGACGACGACGACGTCGCCGTCCTCCAGGCCGCCTGCGCGCTCGACGGCGTCGCCGAGATGCGCCGCCAGGTCGTCGCCGGGCCGAAGCTCGGGCATGCCCTCCAGCGGCAGGACCTGGACGCCGCTCACTCGGGCAGGCCGGTGACGCGGATGCCCGCGTTCGTGCGGTACTGGCGGTTGACGTTCAGGAGCACCGCAGTGAGCGGCTCGAGCCAGCGCGCGACCTCGAGGCGCCCGCAGTCGACGGCGCGCCCCTCGACGAGGCGGTCGGCAAGACCGCAGACGACCTCCTTCGCCTCGGCGTCGTCGCCGCAGACGAGGACGTCCTCGTCGAGGGCCTTGTCCGGGTCGGCCAGGAGCTTCGCGCTGACCGTGTGGAACCCGGCGACGACGCGCGCCTTCGGGGCCGCGGCCGCCGTGACCTCGGCGAGCGAGAGCTCCTCCGGCGCGGCGCCCGGCTTCCCTTCGGTGAAGACGACCGGGCTCGCCACGCTGACGACGACCTTTCCGGCGAGGTCGCGTGCAAGCTCGACCGAGGTCTTCTCGACCCCGCCCGGCGGCACCGACAGGAAGATCACCTCGGAGCGGATGCACGCCTCGACGTTCGAGACGAAGTCGTCGCGCGGCGTGCGCGAGCCGATCACGACCTCCTCGCCGATCCGGCGCAGCCGCTCGGCCAGGCCCCGGCCGAAGTCTCCGCTCCCACCGACGATCCCGATCACGCGACTGCCTCCAACACGCCCCTCCCGACCTCCGCCCGCGACAGGGGGTCAACCATAACGATGGGCGCCACGAGCGCCCCCGGGAGCTCGCCGGCGTCGGCAGGGTCGACGAGCACGTCGGTGGCCAGGCCCTCGTAGAGCGCCGCGATCCCCCGCACCCCCGGTTCGTGACCGAGCGAGACCATCATCTCGGCGAGCGGCCCCCGCAGCGCCTTGCCGCCCACGAGCGGCGAGACGGCGACGACGCGCTTCCCGGCGAGGGCCTCGCGGATCCCCGGCACGGCGAGGATCGGCCGGATGGACACGAACGGGTTCGAGGGCGCGAGAAAGACCGTGTCGGCGGCGGCGACCGCCTCGAGCACCCCCGGCGCGGGCGCCGCGCTCTCGGCGCCCTCGTAGCGCAGCCCGAGCACCTCGTCCGCGTGGCGACGGCCGACGAACCAGGTCTGGAAGTCGAGCTCGCCGGCGGGCGTCGTCAGAAAGGTGCGGACGGGGTCATCGGAGGCGGGAAGCAGCGTCGTCGTGACACCGAGCCGCTCGCACAGCCGCCGCGTCGCCTCCGAGAGCGGGACGCCCTCGCGCAGGAGCTTCGTGCGCACGAGGTGGAGCCCGATGTCGCGGTCGCCGAGCGTGAACCAGTCCTCACCGCCGAGCCGGCCCGCGAGCTGGAGCGCGTTCGTCGTCTCGTCCTTCACGCCCCAGCCGCGCTCCTCGTCGAGCAGGCCGGCAAGCGTGTAGAGCACCGTGTCGAGGTCGGGCGAGACGCGCAGCCCGAGGATCTCGAGGTCGTCGGCCGACGTTCACGATCGCCGTTACGCGCTCGCCTCCGGCCGCCTGCGTGAGCGCGTCCACGAAGCGCGAGCCGCCGAGGCCGCCGCAGAGAACGGCGTAGTGCGGCGGTATGCTCACGCCGTGCTCGCCATCGTGCCGGTCAAGGATCTCGGCGGCGCGAAGACGAGGCTCGCGCCGATCCTCTCGGACGACGCGCGGGCGCGGCTCGTCGAGGAGATGCTCGGACGCGTGCTGGCCGCGTGCGGAGAGGCGAGCGCCATCGCGCGAACGCTACTCGTCACGCCAGATCCGAGCCTCGCACCCGAGGGCGTCGAGGTGCTCGTCGACGCGGGGCGCGGCCACGCCGACGCGATCGAGGTCGCGCTCGCGGACGAGCGGGCCGCCGGAGGCGCGCTGGTCGTCATGGCCGACTGCCCGCTCGTGACCGGCCGAGTCGCTGGACGCTCTGGCGGCCGCCGCCCGGCCGCTCGCCCTGGCGCCATCCCGCGACGGCGGCGTCAACGCGGTCGCGCTGCGGGCCGTGAACGGCTACCGGCCGCGCTTCGGCGTGCCGGTGGAGGTCATGCTCGAGGCGGGTCGCGCGGCCGGGCTCGAGCCCGTCGTCGTCGACGACCCCGCGCTCGCGCTCGACGTCGACCGGCCCGAGGACTACGAGCTTCTCCTCGCCTCACCATGAGCCTCGTCACCTACTCGCCCAAGGTCTTCATCCCGCTCACGAAGCTCTGCCGGGACGTCTGCCACTACTGCACGTTCGCGCGGCCGCCGCGTCGGGGCGAGCGCGCGTACATGTCCGCGGAGGAGGTGCTGGACGTCGCGCGGGCGGGCGCCGGGGCCGGGTGCCACGAGGCGCTCTTCACCCTCGGCGACAAGCCCGAGCTCCGCTACCGGGCCGCGCGCGAGGAGCTGGCCGAGCTCGGTTGCGAGACGACGATCGAGTACCTGGCGCGCATGTGCGAGCTCGTGCTGGCGGAGACCGGGCTCCTCCCCCACGTCAACCCGGGCGTGATGACGCGCGAGGACATCGCGCTGCTGCGCCCGGTGTCCGCCTCCATGGGGCTGATGCTGGAGGGGACGTCGCCGCGGCTGGCCGAGCGCGGCGGCCCGCACTTCGGCTCGCCCGACAAGCTCCCAGAGGCCCGCCTGGAGACCATCAGGCTCGCCGGAGAGCTCGCCGTCCCGTTCACCACCGGGATCCTGATCGGGATCGGCGAGACGCGCGAGGAGCGCGTGGACGCGCTCGAGAAGATCGCCGCGCTCCACGAGCGCTACGGGCACGTCCAGGAGGTGATCGTCCAGAACTTCCGCGCCAAGCCGGGGACGAAGATGGTGGAGCACCCGGAGCCGTCGCTCGACGAGCTCCTCTGGACGGCACGAACAGCACGCGAGGTGCTCCCGCCCGACGTGCACCTCCAGGTGCCGCCGAACCTCTCCTACGACGATTTCCCGCGCCTGCTCGAGGCCGGGATCGACGACTGGGGCGGCGTTTCGCCGGTCACGATCGACCACGTCAACCCGGAGGCGCCGTGGCCCGAGATCGAGCGGCTGCGCGCCGGCACCGAGGCGCACGGACACGACCTGGCCGCCCGGCTGCCCATCTACCCGGAGTTCGTGGCCGACCTCGACCGCTGGGCCGACCCGTCCATCGCCGGCGAGATCCGCCGCCACGCCGACGCGGACGGGCTTGCGCGCGATGACCGCTGGGCTGCGGGCGCACCGGGGCGGATGCCGCAGCTCCATCTCGGGAACGGACACGGCCCCTCGGAGCGCGTCGCGGCGGCGCTCGGACGGGTCGGCGACCCCGGGCTCGACGAGAACGACGTCACCGCCCTCTTCGAGGCCCGCGGCACCGACCTCGGCGCCGTCCTCACGGCGGCCGACGACCTGCGCCGAGACGTGTGCGGAGACGAGGTCACCTACGTCGTCACGCGCAACGTCAACTACACGAACGTCTGCTACTTCCGCTGCGGGTTCTGCGCCTTCTCCAAGGGCAAGCTCGCCGCCAACCTGCGCGGAAAGCCCTACCTCGTCCCGGTCGAGGAGATCGTGCGCCGCGCGCGCGAGGCCTGGGACCGCGGCGCCGTCGAGATCTGCCTCCAGGGCGGCATCCACCCCGCGTTCACCGGCGAGACGTACCTGGAGATCTGCGCGGCCGTCAAGGACGCGCTCCCCGACCTGCACGTGCACGCGTTCTCCGCGCTCGAGGTCTGGCAGGGCGCGGCGACGCTCGGCCTGCCGCTCGACGACTATCTCGGCCGGCTCCGCGACGTCGGCCTCGCATCTCTGCCGGGCACCGCCGCGGAGATCCTCGACGACGAGGTCAGGCGCGTCCTCTGCCCGGACAAGGTCAGCACGGGGCAATGGCTCGAGGTGCACTCGGCAGCCCACCGCGTCGGCCTGCGCTCGACGACGACAGTCATGTTCGGCGCCGTCGAGGGGCCGCGGAGCTGGGCACGCCACCTGCTCGCCCTCCGCGACCAGCAGCGCGAGACCGGCGGCTTCACCGAGTTCGTGCCGCTCCCGTTCGTGCACATGGAGGCCCCGATCTACCTGAAGGGAAACGCGCGGCCCGGCCCGACCTTCCGCGAGGCGGTGCTCATGCACGCCGTCGGACGCCTCGCCCTGCATCCATGGATCACGAACGTGCAGGCCTCGTGGGTGAAGCTGGGGCTCGACGGCGCGCAGGCAGCGCTCCGGGCGGGGGCCAACGATCTGGGCGGAACGCTGATGAACGAGTCGATCTCACGCGCGGCGGGCGCCGCCCACGGCCAGGAGATGCCGCCGGAGCGCATGGAGGACGCGATTCGCGCCGCCGGCAGGACGCCCCGCCAGCGCACGACGCTCTACGGGATACCCGTCGCCGAGCGTACGCGGCTCTCCTACGGCGCGGCGCCGCTCGCGGAGCCGCTCAATCCGAGCGTGAACGACGCCGGGCTGCGGCGGCCGTCGCGCCTCGTCCGCCCCGGGCTGGCCGCGACCGGCTAGAGCTACGCCGTGACGTGCCCGTCGCGGTAGGCGACGGCGACGGCCTGGGCGCGGCTGTGCACGCCGAGCTTCTGGAGGATGTGGTCGATGTGAGCCGCCACGGTCTTTGCGCTGATGACGAGCATCTCGGCGATGTCCGCTTGCGAGGCACCGCCGGCCAGGAGTGTCAGCACCTGTTGCTCGCGGGCCGTCAACCCGGCCCGGAGCGCCGCCGGCGCCGGAGGGCCGCGGGGCGCCCGTTCACGCGCCGGGTGAGCGCGAGGATGCTGGCGAGGAGCTCGTCGGGGGCGAACGTCCTCGCGAGGTAGTCGTCGGCGCCGATGAGGAGGCCCGTCGAGCGGTCGAGCGATTCCGTCCGAGTCTCCGACACGAGGATGATCCCGATCCCCGGCAGCGCTGCGCGGAGTCGGCGGCAGACCTCGAAGCCCGAGATGCCTGCGAGCTCGACGGCCACGATGGCCACGTCCGGGGGCTCGGCAAGCGCCCGCGTGACCGCGTCGTCCCCACACTCCACGGCTGACGCCTCGTAGCCCGCGTTCTGGACGAGCGCAAGCAGGGATGCCCGAAACCGCGCGTCCCAATCGACTACCAGGATCCTGCCGCCGCAACCCACCGAATTCCCACCGGCAGTGTCCTACATCGCTTCGATGGATACAAGAGGTCGATTCCACGAACGCCCTAGACCTTCGGCGGGTCCTAAGGCCTTCGCCCCGGGTCGAATGCCCTACCGGAAACGGGTTGTCGCCGTCTAGGCCCCCTGGCCGCCGCGTCATAGCGTTGGCCTCCATCAAGCCGGGAGAACCTAGGAGGAAACGTATGAAGAAGTCCCTTGGGCTAAGGGCTCGCCGCATTGCGGTCATGCTCGGCGCGGTCGCGGCGGTCGCGGCCTTCAGCGCCGGCACGGCGGCGGCGGGACCCGTCCTCATCCTCAACTCATCCGTCACGGGCGGCATGGCGAGCGACGAGGCGCTGGCGGCCATCGCGGCCGGCAAGACCGTCGAGCTCGCGTCGGACGCCCAGTGGGCGGCCAAGACAGCGGCCGAATTCGGCGCGTACGACGCGCTCATCATGGGCGACCCGACCTGCACCGGCGGCGGCGGTTCGGCGACGAGCATCGCCGCGGCCGAGGCCAACCGGACCACGTGGAGCCCGACGATCGACGGGAACATCGTCATCATCGGGACCGACGAGGTGTTCCATCGCGGGCAGGGCGGTCTGCAGCTGACGAACTCGGCGGTCAAGTTCGCCGGGGACGCGGCGGGCAAGACCGGCCTCATGATGTCGCTCTCGTGCTACTACCACGACTCCTCGGGCGTGACGCACAACATCCCGGTGCTCGACCAGTTCGGGACGTTCACGAGCGTCGGAGTCGACTGCTACAACGACGCGCACATCGTCGCGACGCACCCGGCTCTCGCCGGCCTGACCGATGCGAGCCTGTCGAACTGGTCGTGCTCGGTGCACGAGGCCTTCGCGGCCTTCCCGAGCAGCTTCCTGACGCTCGCGATCGCGGAGAACATCACCGGGCCGTTCTCGCGGACGTACCCGGACGGAACGTTCGGCGTGCCCTACATCCTGGCCCGCGGCGAGGGGCTCGTTCCCATCGGCGGCGGCTGCGGCGAGGTCCGCGGCGACGGGCGCCTCACCACGAACCCGGACTTCCGCTTCGTCTTCTACAACGTGAAGCAGGAGGAGGGCAAGGCGGCGACCGGGGAGATCTCGTTCACCGACCTGAAGAACCTGCGCGCGAAGGTGAACTTCGTCTCGACCAAGATCGACAGCATCCTGATCTCGGGCGACACGGCGACGATCACCGGCAGCGGCAAGGTAAACGGCGTCGACGTGACCTTCAAGGTCGTCGCGAAGGACGGGTCTCCCGACACCTTCGCGATCGAGCTCTCGAACGGCTACAAGGCGTCGGGCAACGTGAAGAACGGACGGGGCGTCAACCTCAAGCCCTGCCCGCCCCCGACGACTGAACCGACTGCGCCCATGCTCGAGCGGCACAGCCGCTAGAACACGAGCAGACGCAAGTCCCTGGAGGCCCCGCTTCGGCGGGGCCTCCGCCTTTTCCGCGACCGGTCGGAGGCGGACAATGGCGGGAGAGTGGCCTCTCGCCTGGAAGAACGCAGCGTGCGCCTTCGGAGACCGGCCGTGTGGCTCCTGTGCGCGGCGTTCGCAGCCCTCGCGCCGGCCAGCGCCCGCGCGATCGCCGCCGAGGACGCGGCTCCCGTGCAGGACCTGACGATCGTGGCCACCGGCGACCTGCTCGATCCACCAGCCGGTGTGGGACCGCGCGCTGGCGAACGGAAACGGCGTCTACCGCTTCCGGCCCATGTTCGCCGCGATCCGGCCGACGATCCGCGGCGCCGACCTGGCCCTCTGCCACATGGAGACGCCCCTCGGGCCGGGCCGGCCGAGCGGCTTCCCGATCTTCAACACGCCCCCCGCGCTCGCCTACGCGGTCAAGTGGGCCGGCTTCGACGCGTGCACGACGGCGTCCAACCACTCCGTCGACCAGGGCCGCGCGGGCGTTCGCTCGACGATCCTCGCGCTCCGGCGCGCCGGCCTGCGGCACACGGGCACGGCGCGCAGCCGCCGGGAGGCGCAACGGATCCTGTTCATGGACGTGGAGGGCCTGCGGGTGGCGATCCTGGCCGCGACGTACTCCACGAACGGCCTTCCGCTCCCCGATCCGTGGTCGGTGAAGCTCATCCGCCCGGCGCAGATCATCCGCGACGCCCGCCGCGCGCGGCGCCTGGGGGCCGAGCTCGTGATCGTGAACCTCCACTGGGGCGTCGAGTACGTCCACGAGCCGACCACCGACCAGGTGCGGGTCGCGCGGCAGCTGCGCCGCAGCGGCGCGATCGACCTGATCGTCGGGCAGCACGCACACGTCGTGCAGCCGATCCGGCGCTTCTGGGGCAGGTTCGTCGTCTACGGCGAGGGCAACTTCCTCTCCGCCCAGACCTCGCAGTGCTGCCCGGGGCCGACCCAGGACGGCCTCGTCGCCGTGGCGCGCGTGCGCGTCGTCGGGGCGAAGGTGACGGTCCGGCGGGTCGACTACGTGCCGATCTACGTCCGCCGGCCCGACTTCGTCGTCGTGCCCGTCGGCGCCCGCCTCAGGCAGCTCGCGCGCGCGGGCCGGAGCGGCTCGGCCGAGGCCGCTGCGCTACGCGAGTCGCGCCGGCGCACAATCTCCGTGGTGCGGTCGAACCGCTGGACGCGCCCGCCTGCCGCGCTAGTACCAGCGGCCGCGCACGAAGCCGCCGAAGGCGATCAGGCCGAGGAGGATCACGATGATCCCGACGAGCACAGCTCCAGATGAGCGCGATCAGGATCCCGAGGACGACGACGATCCCGCCCACCGTGATCCCACCGCGGCCGAACCTCCGTTCCGGGGCTGCCATGGGTCCTCCTTCCTAGGCGGCCGCGCCCGCGGCCGTGGTCAGCTGCTCGCCGAAGCGCGCGCGCTTCACGAACCTTCCGTCTCCGGGCTGGCCGACGAGCTCGCCGGCGTCGACGATCACCTTGCCCCTGACGAGGACGGTCTCCGGCGCACCCGTGACCTCGGTGCCCTCGTAGAGGTTGTAGTCGACCCGCGAGTGGCTGCGCTCGGCGGAGAGCGTGACGCGCTTCTCGGGGTCGAAGACGACGATGTCCGCGTCGGAGCCGACCGCGATCGTGCCCTTGCGCGGGTAGAGGCCGAAGTACTTGGCCGGGTTCGTCGAGAGCAGCTCGACCATGCGGTTGAGCGAGATGCGCCCGCCGCGCACGCCGAACTCGTGGATCATCATCAGCCGGTCCTCGAGCCCCGGCCCGCCGTTCGGGATCTTGGAGAAGTCGTCGCGGCCGAGCGACTTCTGGTCGGCCCAGCGGAACGGGCAGTGGTCGGTCGAGATGACGGAGAGGATGTCCGTCGCGACCGCGTGCCAGAGGTGCTCCTGGTTCTCCTTCGCGCGCGGAGGCGGCGTGTAGACGTACTTCGCGCCCTCGAAGTCGGGCCGCTCGAGGAAGGTCTCGTCCACGAAGAGGTACTGCGTGCAGGTCTCGCCGTGCGAGGCCCAGCCGAGCTCCTTGGCGCGGGCGATGGGGTCGATCGACTCCTTGCAGGAGACGTGGACGACGTAGAGGTTGCAGCCGGCCACGTGCGCGAGCTGGACGGCGCGGTTGGTCGCCTCGCCCTCGGTCTCGGGAGGGCGCGTGCGCGCGTGCCAGATCGGGTCGGTCTTGCCCTCGGCCAGCGCCTGCTTGACGAGGACGTCGATGGAGTCGCCGTGCTCGGCGTGCACCATCACGAGCGCGCCCGTGTCGGCGGCCGTCTGCATGACGCGGAACAGGGTCTCGTCGTCGACCATGATCGCGCCCTTGTAGGCCATGAAGAGCTTGTAGCTCGTCACGCCCTCGTCGGGCATGCGGGCGAGCTCCTCGAGCGTGCCGCCCTCGTGCAGGTCGGTGACCGCGAGGTGGAAGCCGACGTCGATGACCGGCTTCGCGGACTCGATCTTCCCGTGCCAGGTCTCGAGCGCCTCGGCGAAGGTCTGGCCCTTGCCCTGGATGCAGAAGTCGACGTGGCACGTCGTCCCGCCGAACGCGGCCGAGGTTGTGCCCGACGTGAAGTCGTCGCACGAGGTCGTGCCCCCGAACGGCATGTCCAGGTGCGTGTGGGGATCGATGCAGCCCGGGAGCACGATCTTCCCGGTCGCGTCGATCACCTTGTCGGCCTGCACGTCGAGGGACTCCCCGATCAGCGTCACGGTCTCGTCGTCGACGAAGACGTCGGCGACGTAGTCGTCGGCCGCCGTGACGACCCGTCCTCCCTTGATCAGAACCGACATGAGCTCTCGCCTCCTCGAAAAACGTGGCCGCCGGAAGTATCGCCTCCGGCGGCCACCGTGTCAGGGTTCGTCGTTCTCTAGTTGCCGCCGGGCGTGACCTCGACCTCCTCGGGCTCGTAGTCCTCGCCGAGGATGTCGACGCCCTCCTCCTCAAGCGCCCCGGCGGCGTCGTGCGCGAGATCGGTCCGGTAGGTCGCCTCCGCGTCGGGCTCGTTCTCGACGATCCCGAAGTCGACGGCGATCTGCTTCGTGATCTCCCACGACTCGGGATCCATGATCCCGATGCCGAGGTCGTTCGGCCAGATCAGCTTGTTGATCTCGTTCAGCTGCCAGCGCTGGTGGCCCTCGCCGAGCGTCGGGCCGTTGTCGAGGACGTGCTGGAGGCACTCCTCGAAGTTGTCGCGGCAGAAGGCCCAGCCCTTGAAGCTGGCCTTCAGGAACCGCGTGGCGATGTCCTGGTTCTCCTCGTCCTCGATCCACTCCGACTGGACGAAGACGCCGTCCTCGAGCGCGCCCGTGCCGAGGTCCGACATGAGCATCACGTTGAGGTCTTCGAGCGTGTAGAGCTCGCCGGTGTCCGGGTTCTCCTGCTCGAGCACCTGGGCGAGCTCGTTGTAGGTCATCGCGGCAGCCGCGTCGACCTCACGGTTGAGGAAGAGGTTCATGTCGAACGGCTGGGCGACGATCTCGACGTCGGACTCCGGGTCGAGGTCGTTCTTCGTCAACGCGGCGAAGAGCTTGTGCTCGTTGCCGCCGAGCCACACGCCGACCTTCTTGCCCTCGAGGTCGCCGATCTCCTCGAGGCCGCTGTCGGCCCAGGTGATCTCGGTCATGCCCGAGCGCGCGAAGACCTGCGCGATGTTGACGATCTGGCCGCCCTGGTCTCGCGTCGCGAGCGTGTTGTCGAGCCAGTTGAGCCCGAACTCGGCCTGGCCGCCGAGCACGACCTGCTCCGGGACGATGTCCGGCCCGCCGGGCCTGATCGTGACGTCGAGCCCCTCGTCCTCGTAGAAGCCCTCCTCGAGCGCCGCGTAGTAGCCGGCGAACTGGGCCTGGGTCACCCACTTGAGCTGGACCGTGACCGGCTGGAGCTCGCCGGCTTCCTCGCTCTCCCCGCCCCCTCCGCCGCCACCGGCGTCGCCTCCTTCGTCGTCACCGCCGCACGCGGCCAGCGCCAGGAGCATGGCCGCGACCAGCGCCGTCAGGCGCCACCATCGAGCCTTCCTCATCGATACCCCTTTCTGTCCTCCGTTTTGCCCCCTCCTATTCCTTCGCCCGAGCTCGACACGTGCCAGCCCATCGTCAGCCGCTCGACGAGGGCGACCACCCCGTAGAAGGCGATGCCGAGCACACACGCGACGAGGATGGCCGCCCAGGCCTCCTCGAACGCGAAGATCCCGGCCGACCGGCGGATGAGGATCCCCAGCGCCTGGTCGGAGCCGCCGAAGTAGTCGCCGACGATGGCGCCGATCATGGCCAGCACCGTCGCCACCTTCAGCGCCGAGAAGATGAACGGGAGCGCGTGCGGAAAGCGCACCCGCCGGAAGATGTCCCGCTCCCGGGCGGCGTACGAGCGCATCAGCTCGACAGCCTCGGGCGGAACCGAGGTCAGGCCTCGGAGCGTGTTGATCATCACCGGGAAGAAGCAGATGACCGCGGCGATCACGATCTTCGAGGCCGGCGAGAGGATCCCGAACCAGTTGTTCGTGATCGGCGCGAAGGCGATGATCGGGATCGCGTTCGCGGCGATGGCGTAGGGCATGAGCGCCGAGCCGAGCGGCCGCCAGCGGGCGAGGACGAGCGCGGCGGCGATGCCGGCGAGCGAGCCGAGCACGAAGCCGCCGAACGCCTCCTTGAACGTGAACCATCCGGCCGAGACGAACGTGTCCCGACTGTCCCAGAAGGTCTGGAGGATGTCCGAGAGCGGCGGCAGGAGGAAGCGCTCCACGTCGAGGCCGCGCACGAGGCCCTCCCACAGGGCGATGCCGACCACGAACACGATCACCGCCGGTACCCAGTCGCGGGCGCGCCGGCCGACGCTACGTGCAAGCGACCCGCGCGGGAGGGGCTGGACGGCCGTCGGGGCGGTGCTCACGCTTCTGCCTCCACCTCCTCCGCGACTGTGAGGTCGGCTCCGCCGGCCCGCAGGATCTCGCGCACCTGCGTCACGAGCTCGAAGAAGCGCGGCTCCTCGCGCGTCTCGACCGTCCGCGGCCGCGGCAGGTCGACCGCCACGATGTCGGTGATCCGGCCCGGCCGCGGCGACATGACGACGATCCGCGTCGAGAGGAAGACCGCCTCGGCGATCGAGTGCGTGACGAAGAGGATCGTGCTCTGCGCCTGCTCCCAGATCCGCAGGAGCTCCATGTTGAGACGCTCCCTCGTCATCTCGTCGAGCGCGCCGAAGGGCTCGTCCATCAGCAGGAGCGCGGGGTCGAACGAGAGCGCCCGCGCGATCGAGACGCGCTGCTGCATCCCGCCCGAGAGCTGCCACGGGTGGTGCCCCGCGAAGCCCGAGAGCTCGACGAGCTCCAGCATCTCCTCGACGCGCTCGGCGCGACGCTTGCGGTCCCAGCCGAGCATCTCGAGCGGGAGCGCGATGTTCTTCGCGACCGTGCGCCAGTCGTAGAGCACCGCGTCCTGGAAGACGATCCCGTAGTCGCGGTCGATCCGCGCCTTCCGGGCAGGCTTGCCGTTGACGACGACCTCGCCGGCGCTCGGGTCGGTCAGGTCGCCGACCACCCGCAGCAGCGTGGACTTGCCGCAGCCGGACGGCCCGATCAGGGAGATGAACTCGCCGGCCTCCACCTCGAGGTCGATGCCCTCGAGCGCGACCACGCCGCCCTGCCCGAACTGCTTGCGCACGTTCCGGAGCGAGACCACGGGCGCGCGCGCTCATGGGCCGGTCACCGGCTCATGAGCGAGGGGAGGGTGTGTGAGGGAACCGGGAGGTTCCCTCACTGCATCAAAGAAGGGGGTACGTGGGGGAAACATGGTTTCCCCCACGGGAGCGAGCCGAAGGCGAACGACGTTCATACGAGGCGCTCCGGAGCGGCCCTGACGACGAGCTTCTCGACGAGGACGACGACGAGGAAGAACGAGATGCCGAGCGCGGCCGCGATGAGGTTCGTCGCCCAGAGGCTCTCCGGCGACGAGGCGTAGTACTGGTTGAAGTTGAGGATCGCGCCGCCGAGCCCGTCCTGGATCGACGCGGGCAGCTCACCGATGATCGCGCCGACGACGCACGCCGTCGCCGAGATCTTGAACGCCGCGAAGAGATACGGCAGCGAGGCGGGGACGCGCAGCTTCCAGAGGACGGCCCAGCGCCCGGCCGCGTACGAGCTCATCAGCTCGAGCGCGCGCGGGTCGGCCGACTCGAGACCGCGGATCGCGTTGATCGTCACGGGGAAGAACGTCAGGTAGGCGGCGATCACCGAGACCGGGAACCAGGCCGGCAGCCCGCGGCCGCCCAGCCAGATGACGACCATCGGCGCGATCGCGAGGATCGGGATCGTCTGCGAGGCGACGATGTACGGGAGCAGCCCGCGGCGGAGAAAGGTCCAGTGGACGAGGACGACGGCGATGAAGAAGCCGCCGATCGCGCCGATCGCGAAGCCGACGACCGCCTCCTTCGCCGTGAAGAGGGCGGAGTCCCACAGCACCTCGATCAGCAACGGCCCGTTCGTCCGCGAGGGCTCGAAGAGCTGCCCGATGATGTCCCAGGTGTGGGGCATCGTCCGGTCGTTCACCTCGAACGGCCAGGTGAGCCCCGCCGTCTCCCAGATCCACTTGTAGCCCTCGTAGAGCGCGACGAGCCCAACCGCCACCGCCACGAACACGAGAACCTTGCGCAGCATCCCGCAGGGTTAACACATCAGCAGGACTTAGCGAAAGCGCGCGTCCACGAGCCGGAGCCCCGGCGCGCCTCGCACGACGAATGCGTGCCAGTCCTCCTCGTCCAGGTCGACCTCGATCGTCGCCCTTCCGTCGACGAGCTCTGGCTCCAGCGGACGCCCGTCGGCGAAGACACTCACGCGCGTCGGCGCGTCCGCCTCGAGCACGAGCTCCGCGCTGCCGCTGCCGTGGAGCCAGAGCGCGCCCTCGTCCAGCTCGAGCGCGCCGTCCTGCCAGCCGTCGCACAGGAGCGGCTCGTCACGGCTCGGCTCTCCGACGTCGAACGAGGGCGGCGCCGCGTCCGGGCCCTCCTGCCAGAGAAAGCTCACGCCGTTCCCGCGCTCGAGCCCGAGCCCTTCGCGGAAGAGCCCCTCCCAGGCGTGCCAGGCACCCGGCGTCCGCGACTGCTCGTAGAGGCCTAGGTGCTGGACGTAGAAGCGGATCCCGAGGCGCTCGAGCTCCTCGCGATCGCCGGGGAGCCAGGCGCCGCAGTCGAGGCGGTTGAAGCGGTCGGTGAACTCGAACGCCTCCTCGGGCGCGAGCGCGTACCCGGTCGGGCGCTCCCGGGGCGCCTGCATGGCGTAGTACTGGTACACGCTCCCGAACTGGCCCTTGCCGCGCTCGAAGATGGGCAGCTCGAGGACGCGCCCCGGCTGCGGGCCCCGCAGCCCGGCGTAGGTGAAGTTGTTTGGGTCGGCGGCGCTCGACTTCAGGGGAAAGACGAGCAGGTCGGCGGCGACGAGCGCGACGAGGGCCACGCCGAGGAGAGCCCTGCGCGCCGGGCGGACGCGGGTGAGCAGCCAGGCGCACGCGAAGGCGGCGAGCGCGGCCAGCGCGAGCGCCGCGAGCGGGAGGAAGCGGCCCGGCACCCGCGGATAGCGCAGCGGCGGGAAGACGTCGCGCAGCGTCTCGTAGAGCGGCAGGTTCGTCCCGAGCGCCAGGAGCGCGGGGACGAGGGCGGCGATCCCGAGCACGATCGCAAGGCCGCGCTGCCGGCGGGCGAGCACGACGAGGCCGGCCACGGCGAGCACGGGAAGCAGCCAGCCGAGGTAGACGAACTGCTCGAGCCCGTCGAGCCGCCAGCGGCTGAGGAAGTCGACCGGGTCGGCCGAGTAGGCCGCCACCTCCTGAAGCTCCCGGCCTTCCGAGGCCGTCGTCCCCTCGATCACGACCGCCTCCGCGATGAGCCCGACCGCGACGGCGACCGCGGCGCCTCCCCACATCCACACCGCCGGGACGAGGCGGTAGCGCACGGCGGCGTACACGGCGACGAGCGGCAGCGCCCCGAGCGCGAGGTGGAGCTGCCCCGAGAGCGGGATCGAGACGACCGCAGCGGCCGCGAGCGCGCCCCACGCGTGCGCCCCGCGCGCTCGTTTCCGCGCGCCGTGACCGCTCGAAGGCCCAGAGCGCCAGCGGCACGAGCACGGCGATCCAACCGAGCAGGTGCCCGCCGCTCTGGACGAGGCGGTACGGCGCGATCCCGAACGCGAGGCCGCCGAGCGCGGCGGCGATCACCGGCAGCTCGAGCTCCCGGAGCCAGAGATACGCGAGCAGGCTCGCGGCGAAGGTCACGGCGAGCACGAGCAGGTTCCAGGCGACGACAGGCCCGAAGAGCGCCTCGAGCGGCCAGTACGGGAAGCCGTAGGGCCACCCGCCGAGCACGACTTGCGGCTCCACGAGGGGCTGGAAGCTGTACGGGTCGCGCCACGGCTCGGCGCCCGATTCGAGCTGGTGCCCGACGAGCCAGAAGCGGTACGAGGTCTGGAGGTGGTCGCCCGACGCCGCCTCGCCGTAGCCGGGCAGGCCGGTGGAGATGAACTCCGAGCGGAAGCTCCCCACGGCCGGGAGCGCCGAGACGACGGCCGCGAGGGCGAAGAGCGCGATCACGAGGAGGCGGGAGCGCACGCCGGGATGATGCACGGCGCGGTTACGATCGGCCGCTATCAGCGCTCGGCCCGGGCTCGACCGCGCGACGACTGTCGTCGCGTTCCTCGCGGCGGCGACGGCCGTCGTCGTTCGCATCCCTCCCGCCGCCGGCTACCCGCTCTGGCAGGACGAAGTCGCCTCGGCGCGGATCATGATCGAGCCGACGATCGGCGCCGCCCTCGGCCGCGTCGAGAACACGGAGTCGACGCCGCCGCTCTGGTACGGGCTCGCCTGGATGATCGAGCAGGCCGGCTTTCCGGTCGAGGCGGCGCGCGGCATCGGCCTCGTGGCGAGCGCGCTGATCGCCGGCCTCCTCGTCGTCTACGCGCGGCGGCTGCTCCCGCTCTGGGCGGCCGGGCTCGCCGGCTTCCTCGTGGCGCTCGCGAGCCAGCTCGTCCTGCGCGGCGCGGAGCTGCGCGCCTACGCGCTCTACGCGCTGCTCGCGCTCGCGTTCGCGTGGCTCCTCGAACGCGCCGCCGAGAAGGCCTCGTGGGGAAGGCTCGCCGCGCTGGCCGGCGTGACCGCGGCGGGGCTCCTGACGCACTACTTCTTCGCCTTCGTGGCGCTCGCCGCCGTGGCCTGGCTCTGGACGACGCCGGAGTTCCGCCGTTCGCGCCTACCGGTCTCCGTGTCGCTCGCCGCGGCCGTCCTCCCCTTCCTCCTCTGGCTGCCGTCGCTCGTCGACCAGGTCGAGAACCAGCGCTTCTCCTGGATCGGCGACTTCTCGCTTCTCAAGTCCGTGGCCGTGTACTCGGCGTTCGGCTGGAACGCTGGGCCGCTGTACGTCCGCGACCTCGTCGAGGTCGGCCCGCTCGAAGGGATCCTGCGCGTCGGTGTCTTCCTCGCGGTGGTCGCGGGCTGCGTCGTCGCCTGGCGGCTGGGCCCGCGTGGGCGCCTGACGGCGATCCTCGCGCTCGCGCCGGTCGGGATGGTCACGCTCCTCTGGCTCGCCGGTGAGAACCTCTTCACGGCGCGGAACGTCCTCGCGTGCGCCCCGTTCGCGGCCGTCGCGATCGCCGCGCTCGCGGCTGCGCTACCGCAGCGCTGGGGGCGCCTCGCCGCCGCCGCGTGCGTGCTGGTCGTCGCCGCCGGCCTGGCGCGCGAGATCGAGCTTGCGCCGCCGCCCTACGACGAGGTCGCCGACGAGCTCGTCGAGTTCGGCTGGGACGACGACCCCGTCGCGATCTTCGGCGGCGTCCACGAGCTCTCGTACCTGGGCAGCGCCTACGCCGTTCGCGGGCCCGTCGGCTGGTACCTGCCCGGCCATCCGCAGCTCGTGCTCTCCGAGGGCGGGGACTGCGAGTCGACGCTCGGGGTCGGCAGCCCCGATCCGCCCTCCGAGGACGTCTACCTGATCGGCGAGGTGGAAGCCGGCCTCGCGCTCAACCAGTTCAACTGCCCCGCCGTGGAGAACGATCTCCCCCGGTTCATGCGCCGGCACGGCGGCTTCCTCTTCGAGCCCGCCGACGACTAGCGGACGGCCGGCGGCGGGAGCGGGCACTTCTGGCTCCAGCCCTCCCGCGCCGCGCCGCACAGGGTCGCGAGCGTGACGTTGAAGTACCAGCCGAGCGCGCTCGACTTGTCCTCGATCGAGTCGCGCGCCGAGCGCAGGGCGTGCGTGATGACGAGCAGGACGTCGAGCTCGTCCTCGTACGGCCCGGTCCCCTCGATGAGGACCCAGCCGCCGAAGTCGTGCACGGTGAAGCCGTCGCCGAGCAGCTCGTCGAGGCGCTCACGGTCGAGTGTCCCGTCCCCGAGCGGGACGGAGACGACGACCCGCTCGACCGGAGGCTCGATCCGATCGACGGCGCGCAGGATCAGCTCCCCCTGCGAGTACGGCAGCACCTCGGCGTCGCCGGTGGCGGGCAGGCCGGCCCAGTAGACGGCCGAGTAGGGATAGAGGACGTCGCCCTCCTCGACGTTGTCGTTGAGCCACGCGGCGGGAGCGGCGACCTGCCCCTCGGCGCCGAGGGCGGTCTCGGGCGGCCCGCCGCCGAGGACGTCGTTCTGCCAGTCGCGCGGGTCGCGGATGCCACCGAAGGGCGCGGCGACGAGCAGGACGCCGGTCAGCACGACCGCACCCGCGGACACGAGCTCCCCGCGTCCCTGGACGGCCCGCGCGACCGCAACGCCTACGAGCGCCGCGACGAGCGGGACGACGTAGACCAGGTGGCGCGGCGAGAGGCCGGGCTCGGTGCCCGAGCGGCCGAGGAGCAGCAGAAGCGGCGGAAGCAGGAAGGCGATCAGGCAGAGCGCGACGAACGCGCCGTGCCGGCGGACGAGCAGAACCAGGCCCGCGGTCATCGCGGCGATGAAGAGCCCGGCCCAGATCCCGGCGCCTCCGGCCGTGGCCGAGAAGGCGCGCCCGAGCTGCCCCCAGGCGTCGGTCGGCGCGGCGATCGACGCCTCGCCGTCCAGGCCGACGGCGAAACGGTCGGCCAGGCGCAGGTCGGCGACCGCGAAGGGGATCATCGCGACGCCGACGGCGAGCGTCGGCAACGCCGGCCGGAAGGGACGGCCACGCCAGAGCCAGAGCGCCACGGCGGCCTCCGCCATGACGAGGAACGCGCCGTACGGATGGATCGCGGGCAGCAGCCACGCCGCGCAGGCGGCCGCGAACGCCCAGCGCCCCGTGCGCTTCTGGACGGCGACGAGGAAGAGGTCGACGGCGAGCGCGGCGGCGAAGACGTAGAGCGTGTACATCCGCGCGAAGGTGGCGTAGACGAGCAGGAACGAGGACGTGGCGGCGACGAGCGCGGCGACCGCTCCCGCGACGGGCCCGCCGAGCCGCCGGCCGACGTCCCAGCAGAGCGGGAGCGCCGCGAGCGCGAAGACCAGCGAGAGCCACCGCATCGCGTACGGCGACGAGTCGAAGGCGAGCGCGATGTGCGAGAGGACGAAGTGCAGCGGCCCGCCGCCGCGCTCCCACATGACCGTCTGGACGACCTCGCCCAGCGGCCGTGCGGCGATCAGCCCGCTGACCGCCTCGTCCTCGAAGAGCGGCTTGTCGTGGACGTCCTCGACGATCCGAGCGAGCAGGATCCCGGCCCCGGCGAGCAGCGAGCCGAGCGCGAGGACGAGCGGGAAGGCGTCAGCCCGAGACCGGCGCGAAGGCCCCGGCCCGGTAGACCTGGCCGGGGAGCTCCCGTCCGAGGAGGGACTCGAGCCACTCGGAGACGCCGATGAGCGCGTCGAGGTCGACACCCGTTTCCACCCCCTCCCCGTGCAGGAGGTAGACGAGGTCCTCGGTGGCGACGTTGCCCGTGGCTCGCGGCGCGAACGGGCAGCCGCCGAGACCGCCGACCGAGGCCTCGAAGACGGTCGCGCCGGCCTCGAGCGCCGCGTAGGCGGCGGCGAAGCCCGTGTTGCGGGTGTTGTGGAGGTGGATCCCGGTGCGGGACGCGCGGCCGGCGGTGGCGGAGACGAGCTCCTTCACCTGGCGCGGCACCGCGACACCGATCGTGTCCGCGAGGACGACCTCCTCGACCCCGAGCTCGACTGTGCGGTCGACGATCTCGAGGACGCGGGCCGGGTCGACGGCGCCCTCGAACGGGCACCCGAAGGCGACGCTGACCGAGACGCTCACCGGCTTGTCCGTCTCGATGCCCGCGAGCACCGCGAGGGCCTCCTCGGGAGTCGCGTTCTGGTTCTTGCGGCCGAAGCTCTCGGTGGCCGCGAGGTTGAAGTGGAGCGAGTCGAGGCCGGTCGCGGCGAAGCGCTCGGCGCCCTTCGCGTTCAGCACGAGCCCCGAGTAGACGACACCCTGAGCGCCGCTCGATACCGGCCACGACCTCCTCGGCGCCCGCCATCTGGGGCACGCGCTCGGGGTGGACGAAGCTGACGGCCTCCACGGCCGGGAGGCCCGCGGCCGCGAGGCGGTTCACGAGCTCTGCGCGCACGGGCGGCTCCAGGACCGTCTGCTCGTTCTGGAGGCCGTCGCGCGGGCCCACGTCACAGACGGTGACCTGCATGGAGGCCTAGGATACGCGCGCTTCCGCCATGAGCATCCCGGTCTTCTCCGCCAGGCATGTCTACGCCGCCGTCGACCCCGGCGCCGCGGTCGAGGCCGTTCGCGAGGCGTTCGTCGCGCACGCTCGCGGCGACTGGCTGATGCCCTCGAAGGTCTACGTCGACGCGCCGCCCGACGGCGACTTCCGCGCCATGCCGGCCCGCGGCGGCGGCTACGCCGCGGTCAAGTGGGTGACGTCCTTCCCGCGGAACCCGGAGCGCGGCCTGCCGACGGTGAGCGGCATCGTCCTGCTCTCCGACGCCTCCGACGGCCGCCTGCTGGCCGAGCTCGACGCCGGCGCCCTCACGGCCCTGCGCACGGGCGCGGCGGCAGTCCTCGCCGCCGAGACGCTCGCGGGCGGCGACGGGCCGGCGGCCGTGATCGGCTGCGGCGTGAACGGACGCGCGGTCGCGCGGACGTTCCTGGCGCGCGGCCGGGACGTCCTCCTCTGGGACGTCGACGCGGGCCGGGCGGCCGAGGTCGCCGCCGAGCTCGGCGCGACGGCGGCGGCGCGCGAAGACGCACTCGGCGCAGGCGTGGTCGCCACGGTCACCCCTGGACGCGAGATCGTCTACCCGTTCGGGAGCCTTCGCCCGGGCCAGCACGTCTCCCTCGTGGGCGCCGACGGCCCCGGCAAGGCCGAGATCGCCGTGGAGGAGCTCCTACGCGCCCGCGTCGTCGTGGACGAATGGGAGCAGGCGAGCCACAACGGCGACATCGGACGCGCCGTGGACGCCGGTTCGATCGCCCGCGACGGCGTGACGGAGCTCGGCGCCATCCTGCTCGGGGACGCGGCGGGGCGCGAGAGCGACGATGAGATCACGGTCTTCGACTCCACCGGTCTCGCCGTGCAGGACCTCGCAGTTGCGTCGCTCGTGTGGGAGCGCTACCGCGACGACCCCGGCGCCCAAGCTTTCGACGGCGTCGTCACGGTCGACCTGCAGCGGTAGCGTCAGCCGTCTCGACGGGGAGCCCGCGGCCGACCCAGTCGCTCCACGAGCCGGGATAGAGCTTCGCGTCGTCCCGGCCCGCCTGCGCGAGGCGCAGGAGGACGACGGCTGCCGTGATCCCCGAGCCGCAGTAGGCGACGAGCTCGTCGGCCTCGATGAGGTCGGCCGGGACGTCGTCGGCGAAGGGCGCGTTGCGCGCGCCGGGGATGTGCCCGGCGACCGGGTCGATGGGCTCGACCTCGCCGCGATAGCGCTCGGGAACGCGGGCGTCCACGATCGTCAGTCGGTCGTCCTCGAGGCGGGACTCGAGCTCGGCGGCCTCGATCGTGTCGCCCTCTCGGGCTTCGAGCGCGAACTCCGCGGCCTCGATCGCCTCCTCGCCTGCGCGGAGCGGCCCCATCCACGTCCCCATCCCGCCGTCCAGCACGGCAACGTCATCGTGGCCCCAGTGGCGCAGGAGCCACCAGAGCCGCGCCGCGCCGCCGTTCATCCCCTGGTCGTAGGCGACGACGAAGACTCCGGGCCCGATGCCGGCCGCGCCGGCCGCGCGAGCGAAGTCCTCGGCGGCCGGGAGCGGATGCCTCCCGCCCGGCGTCGACGGTGGCGCCGACAGCTGCGTCTCCACGTCGAGGAAGGACGCTCCGGGGATGTGGCCCTCGAGGTAGAGCTCGCGCCCGCGGCCGGGGTTTCCCAGCTCCCAGCGGCAGTCGACGAACTGGTAGCGCACGCTCGAGTCGCTAGCGAACGATGCGCCAGACCTGGCCGGGCTGGTGCGTGACGTAGAGCTCGCCCTGCACGCCCTCGCCGAAGGACGTGATGTTCATACTCGTGTCCAGCATGAGCGTGCGGGCACCGACGACCCTGCCGTTCATGTACTTGACCCGCCAGATGCGGCCGCTGCAGTAGTCGCCGAAGACGTACCAGCCGCGCAGCGACGGGAGGACCCCGCCGCGATAGGCGTAGCCGCCGGTCACCGAGCACCCGAGCGAGTGGCTGTAGACCGAGATCGGGAAGATCCGGGCGCCACGGCCCCGGAGGCCGTTGTTCGCGCACCCGCTGCGGGAGCGGCCCTCCCAGACGTCCCAGAGGAAGTTCTCGGGCGTCCCGCCCAGCGCCGTGGGCCGAAGCGTGTTGATCTCCTCGTAGCGCCCCTGGCCCACGTCCGCGATGTACATGCGGTTCGTCTGGCGGTCGAAGGAGACGCCCCACGGGTTCCGCAGGCCGTACGCGTCGATGCGCCAGCCGGACGAGATCGCGCGCGGGTTGAGGCTCAGGAGCTTGCCGTGGCGACTCGCCAGGTTCTGGGCGCGCCCGCCGGGATCGCAGCTTCCGCCGCCGTCGCCCTGCGCGGTGATGAGCCGGCCGCCCGGCGTGAAGACCAGGCGCCCCCCGTTGTGGTTCCCCGCGGGCTGGTCGATCGAGAGGAGCTGGCGCCGCGTGCTCTCGTTCACCGCTGTATGGGCCGCGTTGGCCGTGTAGCGCGCGACACGCGTGTCCCCGTTGTTGTTCGTGTAGTTGATGTAGATCATGTGGTTCGACTGGTACTGCGGGTCGAACGCAAGCCCGAGCAGCCCTCGCTCTCCGTCGTCGTCGGTCAGATTGGTGATGTCGAGGAAGAGCGTGCGGGTGCCGCCGTTGAGCTTCCAGATCTGGCCTTCCTGCTCGACGACGTAGAGCGTCCGCGCCGGATCGCCGCGGCGGGGCGCGGTCACCTGCGTGATGTCGTCGAACCCGCTCGCGATCAGCGTCAGGCGCACGGACGACGCGACGCCGGGGAAGGCGAGAGCGATCGTGAGCGTGACGAACAGGACCCCTAGGATGGCCCGACGGCGCATCTGGCTCACACCGTAGCCGATCATGCGGCTGCGGTCTCCGCCCGCTTGTCCCAGTAGCGCCGCAGGCCCGCGTAGGACTGCCAGAACGGCCCCGCCTGCTGGAAGACTGCCGCCGTCTCGGGATCCGCCTCGGCCAGGAGCTCCTCCTCGGCAGCGCGTACGAACTCCTCCTCGGTGCCCTCGCGGGCGCGCTCGGCCCACGTCCTCAGAGCGACGCGCAGGTCAGCGAGGTGCCGCTCGGGGTCGTCGGCCACCCCGAAGTGCGGGAGCAGGAGGAGCGCGGGCTTGCGCTCCTCGATGGCATCGAGCGTCTCCTCCCACGCCTCGACGTCGATGTCGGGCGGCGGCGAGACCGGGGCGAGCCAGCGCGCCGGCGGGATGCGCACGCCCGCCGCGTCCCCGACGAGGCAGGAGCCGTCCGGGGCGAGGAAGGACACGTGGTGTGACGCATGGCCCGGCGTCGGGAACGCCTCGAGGTCGAGCACCCGGTCGCCGACGACCTTCACGTTCTCGGCCGGGACCGGCAGGAGCGGGCCCCAGAGGCGGTCGAAGTCCTCGCCGTAGAGGCGGCGGGCGCTGCGCTCGAGGCGCTCGGGCTCGACCAGGTGCGGTGCCCCGACCTCACTGACGTGCACCGTGAGGCCGGGGTTCTCGCGGACGAGCGATCCCGCCGCGCCCGCATGGTCGAGGTGGATGTGGGTGAGCACGAGGTGGCGCAGGTCCCCGACCTCGAGCCCGTGCTCCGCCAGGCCGGCGCGGAGCGCATCCAGGCAGCTCGCGGGCCCGCAGTCGACCAGCGCGGGCTCGTCACCCGCGTCGAGGTACGAGGCGATGACACGCTTGCGACCGAGATGCTCGAGGTCGAGGAGCTGCACTCAGCGGGACGCTACCTACTCGACCGTGAGCGTTCCCTCCATGCCGCCTTCGCGGTGACCGGGCACGGCGCAGTAGAACTCGTACTCGCCGGGCTCCAGGGTCAGCGTCATCGAGGTGGAGCCTTCGCTGATTGTCTCGCTGACCTCCTCGACGCCGTTCCCCTCGATCTCGACGTTGTGAGGAATGCCGGAGTCGTTCATGAGCTCGACCGTGACCTCGCCCGCCGCAGCGGTCAGCTCGGTCTGGTCGAACGAGAGGTCACCGTTCGGATCGGCGACGAGCATGATCGTGGCCGTATCCCCGCCTCCACCGCCGGTGTCCTCGGTGGTGGTCTCTTCGGCGGCCGGCTCCTCCGAGCCTTCGTCGTCGTCGTCTCCTCCGCAGGCCGCCACGGCGACGACCAGCGCGAGGGTTGTCATGAAGAGCAGCAGTAAGCGACGTGTCATGGGACTCCTTCCTGGGATAAGGGTTCCGTCTGTCTTACGCGCCCGGCTGCCAAGTGGATGAGTAGAGCCGCCGCCAGCAACGCAGCCCAGGCCACGGATGCCTTCGGAACGGTGAGCGTCGGGATCTCGAGCGAGGTCGTGCCGCGCTTCACGATCTGCTCGAGCCAGAAGTCCTGAAGGGCGTTCGCGAGGCCGTAGACGAGCATCAGCGACACGTAGAAGCGATACCCGGTGCGCAGGAAGCCGGAACGCAGCATGCAAACCGTGCGTGAGAGCGCGATCGCGGCGAGCGCGAGCAGGGTCCCGTCGAAGCCGTGGTGGTGCCCCAGATGGACGGCCGTGAGCGTCGGATGGCCGGGCTCCGGCCGCGGTTCTCCCGAGAGGAAGAGCGAGCCGAGGCCGGGCACGTCGTCGAGGTAGAAGCCGAGCGTCGCGCCGAACCAGGGGATCGCGGCGAGTACGACGACGATCGCCAGGACGAGGCGGGCGACGTCCCAGCCGCCCCCGAACGGCCGCCGGTAGCCGATGCCGCCTTTGCTGAGCGCGTAGAAGGTCAGCGCCAGGGCGATCAACGTGCCGGCGGCGGCGGGCAGGTTGGAGGGCTTGGCGTCGAGGTCGCTCTGCTCGATGACGCCCGGCCAGGCCACCGTCACGCACATGAGCGCCGCAATCACGGCCAGAACGGACACCCACCGCGTGCGCAGCCGGTCGACCAGGACGGCCAGGACCGCGATGGACACGAGCGCCGTCGGATAGCCGGCGAAGACCAGCAGGCGGCTCGCGCCGCCCTCGAGCCCGGTCCCGCTCACGTTGTACAGCTCGTCGAGCGGCAGGCGCGCGTACGTGACCAGGATGGCCAAGCCGACGAGGCCGAAGACCGTCCACACGGCGATGACCTCGGCGAGACCGGGGCGCGGCGCGTTCTCGGCCTGCAACCTCCCTACACTAGTTCGCGTCATGGCCGAATGTGCGTCTTGTAGCTTCGAGAACCGCCCAGGGGCGCTGTTCTGCGGAAGCTGCGGCGTCCAGCTCGGGCGCGCGTGCGGGAGCTGCGGCGAGGTCGTCACGCTCGGCCTTCCCTTCTGCACCGCCTGCGGAGCGCCCTTCGAGCCGAGCGAGGCGCAGCCGCCGATCCTCGAGGAGCGCAAGATCGTCACCGCGCTCTTCGCCGACCTGGTCGGCTTCACCGGCCGCGCCGAGCAGCTCGACCCCGAGGACGTGCGCCGGATGCTCGCCCCGTACCACGCCCGCGTGAAGACCGAGCTCGAGAGCTACGGCGGCACCGTGGAGAAGTTCATCGGCGACGCTGTCGTCGCCCTCTTCGGCGCGCCGCTCGCCCACGAGGACGACCCCGAGCGCGGCGTGCGCGCCGCGCTCGCCGTCCGCGAGGCGATCGGCGAGATGAACGCCGCCGATCCCACCCTCGGCCTGCACGTGCGCATCGGCGTCACGACAGGCGAGGCGATGATCGCGCTCTCGGCCCGCCCCAGCGAGGGCGAGGGCATGGCCGCGGGCGACATCATCAACACCTGCTCGCGGCTCCAGTCCGCGGCTCCGGTCGACGGGATCCTCGTCGACGAGACGACGTTCCGGGCGACGTCCACGGTGATCGAGTACCGCGACGCGGAGCCGGTGGCCGCCAAGGGCAAGACCGAGCCGATCCGGGTCTGGGAGGTCGTCGCTCCCCGCACGCGCCTCGGCGTCGACATCGCCTTCCGCGGCGGCGCAGAGCTGATCGGGCGCGAGCAGGAGCTGCGCCTGCTGCGCGACGCGCTCGCACGCTCCGAGCGCGAGCGGGCGCCGCAGCTCGTGACCCTCGTGGGCGCGCCGGGCATCGGAAAGAGCCGCCTCCTCTTCGAGCTCTACGCAGCCCTCGACGACGATCCCGAGGTCTTCGCCAACTGGCGCCAGGGGCGCTCGCTCCCCTACGGCGAGGGCGTGAGCTTCTGGGCCCTCGGCGAGATGGTCAAGGCGCAGGCCGGGATCCTCGAGTCCGACTCCTCCGACGAGGCGGCGGTCAAGCTCATGGTCGCCGTGACGAGCGTCGTGCACGACGAGGTCGAGGCCGCCTGGGTGGACGAGCACCTCGGCCCGCTCGTCGGTCTCGAGGGGCCCGAAGAGGCCGGCGGCGACCTGCGCCGCGAGGCCTTCGCGGCCTGGCGCCGCTTCTTCGAGGCGCTCGCGGAGACGCGGCCGCTCGTGCTCGTCTTCGAGGACCTCCACTGGGCCGACGAAGGCCTCCTCGACTTCGTCGACCACCTCGTCGACTGGGCCACCGACGTGCCCATCCTCGTCGTCTGCACCGCGCGGCCCGAGCTGCTCGAGCGCCGGCCCGGCTGGGGCGGCGGCAAGCGCAGCGCGCTCACCGTCTCGCTCTCGCCGCTCTCGGACGACCGACATCGAGCGACTGCTCCAGTCGCTCCTGGCCGAGCGCTCCGTGCCGCAGGAGCGGGTGGACGACCTGCTCGCGCACGCGGGCGGTAACCCGCTGTACGCAGAGGAGTTCGTGCGCATGCTGGCCGAGAGCGGCACGGATGCCGGCCCGCCGCTCCCGGAGACGGTTCAGGGGATCATCGCGGCGCGCCTCGACACGCTCGCGGGCGAGGAGAAGGCGCTCGTGCAGGACGCGGCGGTCGTCGGGAAGGTCTTCTGGGTCGGCGCCCTCGCCTCGGTCAGCGACCGGCCGACGCCCGAGGTCGAGCAGGGCCTCCAGCGGCTCGAGCGCAAGGAGTTCGTCCGGCGCGAGCGCCGCTCCTCGGTCGCCGGTGAGACTGCGTTCGTCTTCCGGCACGTGCTCGTGCGCGACGTCGCCTACGGGCAGATCCCCCGGCCGCGGCGCGCCGAGCTGCACCGGCGCACGGCGGAGTGGCTCGAGTCGCTGGCCGGCGACCGCGCCGAGGACATCGCCGACCTGATCGCGCACCACTACCTCAGCGCCCTCCAGTTCGCACGGGCAGCCAATCGCGGCATCGACGACCTTCCCGAGCGCGCGCGCCTCGCCCTGGCGGAGGCGGGAGACCGCGCGCTCGCGCTCTCCGCCTACGCGCCCGCGGTGCGCTTCTACCGCGAGGCGCTGGCCTCCTGGCCCGAGGACGACCCCGAGCGGCCGCCGCTCCTCCTGCGCTACGGACAGGCGCTCTTCCGCGCCGAGCAGACGGGCGCCGACGTGCTGGAGGAGGCAGCCCGCGCGCTCCTCGAAGCCGGCGAGCTCGAGCTCGCGGCCGAGGCGGAGGTGCTGCTCGCCGACCTCCTGATGATCACCCAGGGACGCCGGGAGGAGGCCGACTCGCACCTGAGGCAGGCGGTGGCCCTCCTCGCCGAACGGCCCCCGTCGCGGTCGAAGGTCCGCGTGCTCGCGAGCCGCGCGCACTTCCATCTCGCAGCCGACGAGGCCGAGGACGCGCGAGCGCCGCCGGCGAGGCGCTCCGCATGGCCGACGAGCTGAAGCTGGACGACTTCCGCGCGCACACGCTCAGCACGCGCGGGTTCTCGCGCGTCATGACGGGAGACCTCGACGGCCTGGACGACCTGCGCGAGAGCGTCCAGGTCGCCGCGCTCGCCAACTCGCCGCAGGCCGCGCGCGGCTACAACAACCTCGCTTCGATCACGGCCGACCTCGGCGACCTGACGCGCGCGTTCGAGCTGTACGCCGAGGCCCGCCGCGCGGCCGAGCGCTTCGGCGACGCGCTGGCGCTCCGCTGGCTCGAGGTCGAGCGCGTCTTCGAGGCGTACTGGCGCGGGAACTGGACGCGAGCGCTCGAGATCGGCGACGGGCTGCTCGCCCAGGCCGCGGAGGGCAACGGCTCGCTCCACGAGGTGGACGTCCTACTCGTCCGCGCGAAGGTCCAGCTCGCCAGGGAGGGCCCTCACCCGGCCATCGAGAGCGTCGAGCGGGCGCTCGCGCGCCGCCCGGTCGGTCGGCGCTCCCCAGCTCCTCTTCCCCGTGCTCGCCTTCGACGCGCACGCGCTCGCCGCCGCCGGGAGGGGCGATGACGCCTCGGATGCAGCCGACGAGCTCCTCGGGCTGTGGCTCGACGAGGGCCGCGGGCACTCGCTCGGATCGTTCTGGATCCCCGACCTCGCGTTCGCGCTCGTCGAGCTGAACCGGGGCGACGAGCTCGTCGACGCCGCGCATCGCGCGCCGACCACGACGCGGTGGCTCGAGGCCGCCCGGGCCGCGGCGACGGGCGACTGGCGCCAGGCCGCCGAGGCCTTCTCGCACATCGGCTCGCTGCCGGACGAGGCGTTCGCGCGCCTGCGCGCCGCCGCCGACCTGGCCGCGGACGGGTACGGAGACGACGCCGAGCGCGAGCGGCGGAAGGCGAACAGCTTCTACCGCGACGTCGGCGCCGTCTCGTATGTCAGCGTTGCGGACTAGCTAGCTCTTGTCGCCCTTCTCGCGGCGCTCCTTGCTCTCGGCCTCGAAGCCCTCGAGGTCGAAGAGCTTGCCGCGCCCGCCGACCGCCTTGTAGACCTCGTCCTCGCGCTCCGGGTCTTCGATGTAGACCAGGGCGAACCAGGCGTTCTTCTTCGTGCGGCCGACGAAGAGCACCTCGGTCCCGTACTCGCGGGCGGCCTTGCGAACCGCCTTGGCCCGCTGCTTGGGGCCCGGGTTGTCAGGGTCGATCAACCACCAGTGGTGGGGCATGCAGAACCTCCCTGGACGGCTAGCCGTCGAAGCGGGTCAGCTGCTTCACCGACCGCCGCACCTTGATGCTGGCTTTCGCGCGCTTCGATCTCGTCCGGATCGGCCTTCGGGTCGACCCAAACGAGCGCGTACCACCGCCCGGAGCTGGCCGGCTCCTCGCGTCCAACGAAGAGGCACTCGACGTTGGGCAGGTCGTCGACCGCCTTCAGCACGCTCGCAGCACGCTGCTTCGGCCCCGGGTTGTCTCCCTCGATCAGCCACCAGTGGTGGGGCAAAAAGACCTCCTTCGACGCCCTTGCTGGGGAAGGGCAATCATCCTCGACCCTGCCGGGGCTGGCAAGTCGCCCTCGAGACGCGTTGGCACGAATCACCCTTCGGAGGGAGGTTCGCCGCCATGCGAGAGGAGTTGAATTTGTCCCTGGCCCCCTGGCGGCGGGGCCGCGAAGAGGAGGTACCTGCGGCCGCGTGGAACTCAGAGAGGTGAACGGCTCGTTGTTCGAGGCGGTCGAGGCGACCGACCCGGGGTCGCCCGCGCGCCCGGACGCGCTCGTCGACTCGTACCGGCGTCTCGCGGAGGTCTTCCACGAGGTGCTCTCGGAGCAGACGCACACGACCGTGCTCGAGCGCATCGCCGACAGCCTGGCCGACGTCATCCCCTACGACGCGTTCACGATCTACCAGGCGGACGAGGCGAGGCGCGTCCTCATCCCGGTGATGGCGCGCGACCGCTGGGCCGAGGAAGTCATGAGCTCCCGGCCGCTCCTCGGCGAGGGAATCACCGGCTGGGCGATCGACCACCTCGAGCCCCAGCTCGTCAACGACGCCCACAGCGACCCGCGCGTGAAGACCGTCCCCGGGACCCCCGTAGACGAGCAGGAAGCCCTCATCTCGGTGCCTCTCGTCGCCCGCGGGAGTGTCATGGGCGCGCTCAACGTCTACCGGATCGGCGCCGGCGCGGCGTTCACGGAGGAGGAGTTCGAGCTCGCCAAGCGCTTCGGCGACGCGGCGGCGCTCGCGCTGGACAACGCGCAGGTGCGCGCCGTCCTCGAGCTGCAGGCGCAGACCGACTCGCTCACCGGCCTCTACAACCACCGCTACTTCCACGAGCGCCTCCGCGCCGAGCTGAACCGCGCGAGCAGGACCCACGACCCGATCGCGGTCCTGATGCTCGACATCGACGACTTCAAGCGCGTCAACGACGTCCACGGGCACGGCATCGGCGACCAGGTGCTGCTCGGGCTCGCCGACGTGCTCCAGAGCACCGTCCGCGTCTCCGACGTCGTCTGCCGCCTGGGCGGCGAAGAGTTCGGCGTGATCATGGCGTCCTGCGACGCCGGCGACGCCCTCGGCCTCGCCCGCAGGATCACCGACCGCCTGGCCGAGACCGACATCGAGCCCGCAGGGCGCCTCTCGGTCTCCGTCGGGATCGCCCAGGGGCCCGAGCACGCGATGAACCCGCGCGAGCTCGTCGCCTGCGCGGAGATCGCGATGATGACGGCCAAGGCGCGCGGCAAGAACCAGGCAGTGCTCTTCGAGGAGGACGGCGGCGAGCGCCCCGAGCCGGGGTCGGCGCGCCGCGACGTGCGCTCGATCGCGCACCTGAAGATGCTCCAGAGCCTCGCCGGGAAGCTGAACCGGCTGAACGACGTCCGCCAGATCGGCGAGACGATCGTCGACGAGCTCCGGATGCTCGTCGACTACCACAGCTGCCGCCTCTACGTCGTCGACGGCGACGACCTCATCCCGGTGGCCTGGCGCGGCGACCTCGACCCGGACGCCGAGGAGAGCGTCGAGGCGCTGCGCTGCAAGATCGGCGAAGGCATCACCGGCCGCGCCGCGAGCACCGGCGAGTCGATCCTCCTCGACAACGCCCTCGACTGCGACTTCGCCGAGACGATCCCCGGCACGGACGACGTCGACGAGTCGATGGTCGCCGTCCCGCTCCGGTACGGCGCGCGCGTGATCGGCGCGGTCGTCATCTCCAAGCTCGGCGTGGCCCAGTTCGACGAGGACGACGTCCGTCTCCTCGAGGTGCTGGGCGGCCACGCCTCGGTCGCGGTCGAGAACGCGCGGCTTTACGAGGCGGAGCGGCTGGAGGCCGAGCGGGCCAAGGACTCGCTCGAGATCGCCAACTCGCTGCTCGACTTCAGCAGGCAGCTGGCGGCCGCCGACTCGCTGGACGAGGTGCTCGAGCGCGCGGTCGAGCAATCCGCGCGCCTGCTCCACCGGCCGCGGTCGTCGCTCTGGCTTCCGGAGGGGCCGGGCGAGGAGCTTCGCCTCCGCGCCCTCGTCGGCTTCCAGCCGGACGACGCCACCCTTCTGTGGTCGATCCCGTTCCCGCACGAGCGCGCCCGCGAGATCCTCGCGAGCCGCGAGCCCTTCCAGACGCTGTCCACCCCGGTCGCGGGCGGAAGCCCCGACCTGGGCAAGGCCGCCATCGCGATCGCGCCGATCGAGATCGACTCGGGCAGGCTCGGCTGCGTCATCGTCCGCGGCGAAGGGCCCGACGACACGTTCGACGAGCGCAGCATGCGGCTCCTCGCCGGCGTCGCGCACCAGGTCAAGCTCGCCATCGCGAACGTCTCGAACTTCGAGAGCCTCGAGCGCACGTTCCTCTCCACGGTCGAGGCGCTCGCGAACGCCCTCGAGGCGAACGACGAGTACACCTCTTCGCACGCCCGCTGGATCACCGACCTCTCGCTGCACGTCGGCCGCGCGCTCGGCCTCGATGCCAGGACGCTGAAGCGCCTCGAGCTCGGCGCCCTCTTCCACGACATCGGGAAGATCGGGATCCCCGAGGCCATCCTCGCCAAGCCGGGCCCGCTCGACGACGACGAGTGGAAGGTCGTCCGCCTGCACCCCGAGCTCGGCGCGCGCATCCTCGCTCCCATCGAGCGGCTGGAGGAGGTCTGCGAGATCGTCCTCCACTGCCACGAGCACTGGGACGGGAGCGGCTATCCCAACGGCCTCGCCGGCGAGGACATCCCGCTCGAGGCGCGCGTCATCCTCGTCTGCGACGCCTACCACGCGATGACGAGCGACCGTGCGTACCGGAAGCGGCTGCCCGAGAAGGAAGCGCGCCGGCGCCTCGCCGAGGCAGCCGGCACGCAGTTCGACCCGAAGATCGTCGAGGTCTTCCTGGCGCTCGACGAGGCGGCCGTCGACGGCCGCGCCGCCTAGCCCTACTAGCCCTGCGGCAGGTCGATCCGCTCGATGTTGATCTGCTCGCGCGGGCGGTCGTTCGCGTCGCGCGGGGCCTGGGAGATCGCGTCGACGACGTCCATGCCTTCGGTGACGCGACCGAAGACCGTGTGCTTGCCGTCGAGCCAGGGCGCGGCTTCGGTGGTGACGATGAAGAACTGGCTGCCGTTGGTGTTCGGCCCCGCGTTCGCCATCGCGAGGGCGCCCCTGACGACGCGGTGCTCGTTCTCCTCGTCCTCGAACTGGTAGCCGGGGCCGCCGGTGCCGTCCCCGCGCGGGCAGCCGCCCTGGATCATGAAGTCGGGGATGACGCGGTGGAACGTGATGCCGTCGTAGAAGCCGTCTCCGGCGAGCTTCGTGAAGTTCTCGACCGTCTTGGGAGCGTCCTCGTCGAAGAGCTCGACGGCGAGGGCGCCCTGTGTAGTGTGAATCGTGGCGTGAGTCATGGCGGCACCGTACCGAAATCCGGCTAAGCGGCTCTGGTACGCGCTCTCGCTCCCGGAGCGGGCCCTGCGGGCGCTGATCGGGACGCTCGGCGGCGTCGTGCACGAGAGCGCGCTCGTCCTCCTGCCGCGCTTCGTGAGGCAGTCGCGCCTCTACGAGGCCACCGCGAAAAACGCGTTGCGGATCGCCATCGAGGCCGTCGGGCGCGTCGAGCCCGGTGAGCCGCCGGAGGTCTCGGCCAAGGAGATCACGAAGCGCAAGGCCGCCGGGAACGTCGTCGAGCTCGGGTCGATCGCGGCCTTCGGCTTCTCGCCGCTCTGGCTGCTCGCGGCGGCCTCCGACGTCGTCCACGGCTCGCGGGTCTACCTGACCGCGTTCGTCGACGAGCTGAAGGCTGCCGGCGTGCTCGCGGAGGAGCGCGAGATCGGCACGGTCGACGAGCTCCTGGAGGCGCTCGAGAGCACGTCGGGGCGCACCGCGAGGCTGATCGACATCCCGCCGCTCGAGCTCGCCGAGCTCCGCGCCACGCTGGGCGAGTTCCGGAAGGACGCATCCGGCCTCCCTGGGCCGGACGAGATGGCCGCCCTCTACCGGGGCCTGCGCGAGGAGGCTGCGCGCGAGCGAGGCTCGCTCCTCGAGGTCTCCGTCGGGATGGGGATCGCCTTCCTCCTCTCCGCGAAGAAGGTCGCGGGACGCGACGTCGTCGTCCCGTATCGCGAGGACTGGGCGCCGCTGCGACGCGAGGGCTTCGTCGACTACGCGCGGCGCGTCGGCGCGCCCTACGCCCGCGCGGCGACGGGCCATTTCGATCCAGGCCGTCCCTCCTGGACGGAGCGCCTGCTCTTCAAGCTCGCGCGCGCCCGCTGACGAGCCTGGAAATCTCCCGAAAAGTTCCTACAGTCCGAGTAGGGAGAGAAGTACCCGCGCTCGCTTTGCGGCCGGTGAGGGGAGGAGCGCTTTGTCAACGTGGGAGATCACGACCTGGATCGCCGTCGGTGCATCCGCGCTTGCAGCCATCCTGCTCCTGACCAGCCTCGTCCTCGCGGCCAAGCTCCGGCGCGCGAGACAGGAGCCGCCCGCCGAGCCGGCACCCGACCACTCCGAGCGGGCCTGGGAGGAGGTCAGGCGCGAGCGAGCGCAGTCGACGAAGGCGCGCAGCGAGCTTCGCTGGCTCCGCCACCTCGGGGACGTCGGCGCCCAGGACACGCTCGAGACCACGCTTCGGCGCGTGCTCGAGTCGGCCTCGGGCCTCGCGAACGCGGCCGCGTCGATGCTCGTCCTGCCCCAGGAGGAGGCAGACCCGCTCGTCGCGACGTTCGGCCTCAACGCCGACGAGTCGTCGCGCGAGCTGCTCGGCCTGCCGCCGGGCGGCGAGGAGGCCCGCGCGGTCACGCTCAGCTACCGCTACGGCGAGGAGGAGGTCGAACGCGACGCGTTCCGCCTGAGCGGCGGGCTGGCGCTGCCGGTGCCCGACTCGTCCGGCGCCCGCATCGGCACCCTCGGCATCTTCTGGCGGCGCGTCGAGCGCGAGGTGACCGAGGAGGAGCTCGAGCAGCTCGAGGGCCTCGCGGCGGCCCTCGGCCCCGCGCTGACGAACGCCTTCCGCTTCGAGGAGCTGCGGCGCGAGCTCGACGTCGACGCGGCGACCGGCCTGCGCGGCCGCCGCTCGCTCCAGGCGGCGCTCGACGTGGAGTGCGCGCGGGCGCGGCGCTACACCCACCCGCTGAGCCTGCTGCTCCTGGGCGTGGAGGCGCCCGAGGAGCGGCTCGGCACGGCCGGCGAGCGCCTCGAGGGCGCCGTCAGGTCGACCGACCTCGTCTACCACCTCGCGGGCGGCCGGTTCGCCGTCCTCCTCCCCGAGTCGTCGCGGCGCGACGCCGACCGGCTCTCCCGCCGCCTGCGCTTCGCGCTGGGCGCGAAGGAGGCCGGCGTGATCGACGGACAGGTGCCGACCGCGGCCGTCGAGCTCCGCTTCGAGGACGACGCCGTGTCCGTGCTCGCGCGCGCTGAAGCCGCACTGGCACAGGCAAAGGTCGAGACCGGCGCTGGAAGTTCCTGGTCCGCCGCTGTTGAACCGGGCGGCTAAGAGGTTTAGGTTTTGTAAAGGCGTACTGTGGCGACGATTCTCGAGCTTGCGGCACATGCGGACGTCTCCGCGGAGAACGTTCTGCGAGTCGTTCACGGAGAGCCCGTGAGCGAGGAGGTCGAGCTGCGGGTGCACGAGGCGATCGAGGCTCTCGGCGAGCCTCCGTACCCGCTCCGCGTCGAGGTTCTGCCGGCTCTGCCGGAAGGGCCGGAGCGCGAGGAGATCCTCGAGCGCTTCCGCGCCACCGCGGCCGAGCTCGAGACGACGCTCCCCCAGGGAGTCGGATCGGTCGTCTACGAGGCGCTGCGGGTCGAGGTCCGCCCCGTCGCCCAGCACGTCGCCGAGCTCGGCGCGCTCTTCGAGCGGATGCTGGCCCGGCTCGAGGACGTTTCGGCCGGCGTCCAGGACGAGCGCCGCGACCGCCTCGACGACGTGGCACTGCTGACCGAGCTCGTGACGAACGGCTGGCGCTCGGTCGACCGGCGCCTCGCGCGCCTGGAGCAGATCGTCGCCCGCATCGAGGCAGGCCGCAACGGCCGCCGCGAGGCGCGCATCTACCGCCTCGACGACGCCGCCGGAGGCTCGACGGCCGAGTAGCGCACCGGGGCCGGATCCTGCTGTGCAGCGTTGCCGGGCATGCACGATGCGAGATCCGACCCCGGGCTTCGCCGGAAGAGAGCGGCCCGGAGCCGAGAGGCAGTCAAGGCCCCGGGCCGTCTTCGGGCGAACCTGGTTAGCGCTTCCTGCCGGCGATCACGTAGACCGTCTCCCCGGTCGCCGCGGAGACCACGAGATCCGGGATGCGGTCGCGGTTGAGATCGCCGAGCCCGACCGTGTCGAACCCGAAGTTCTCGCCGGCCGTCGTGCTCGTGATGCGACGGAGGAGCGATCCGTCCCTGCCGGAGTAGATCTCGACCTGGCCCGCCGTGGGCGCGCCGTCGTTGGAGATCCACGAGCCGATCGCGAGATCGACGTGGCCGTCGCGATTGACGTCGCCTGCCTCGCGGCCCGGGCCGAGACCCTCGCCTGCCGCGGAGCCGGTCCAGCTCAGGAGCTCGCGCCCGTTCTTCCCTGAGTACACGGCCGCACGTCCGGTCGCCGGCCCGAGCGAGCTGTCGCTGAAGTCGGCCGCGTAGACGTCCGGCCGGCCGTCGTCATTCACGTCTCCGACGCCCGCGACGAAGAAGTAGCCGACGTCACCGCCGCTCGCCGGCGCCTCGATCCGGTAGAGCAGCTTGCCGCTGCGGCCCGAGAAGACGTACGCGCGCCCTCTCGCCTCGGCGCCGGCGTCCCTCGCCCCGACGATCAGGTCCGGCACGCGGTCCCGGTTCAGGTCCTCGGTCCAGTCGGTTGCCGAGCCGAAGTGGTCGCCGTCGTCGCCCGCGTCGAGCGTGAGAAGCAGCTCGTACGTCCGGCCCGAGAACACGTACGCCTGGCCCGAGTCGGGCCCGCGCGCGTCGGCGAGCTCCGCTCCGACGAAGATGTCGTCCCGGCCGTCACGGTCGACATCGCCGGCGCCGGCAACGGCAGAACCGAAGAAGTCGTCCAGCCCCGAGGCCCGCGAACGTGTGCAACAGCCGCCCGGTGCGGCCCGAGTAGAGGTACGCGTGCCCGGGCCCGACGCCGGGCGCCCCGCTGACGAGGTCGGGCACGCCGTCTCCGCTGGTGTCCCCCGCGTCCGCGATCGCATAGCCCTGCTGGTCGCCCGCTGCCCCGTCGAGCCGGTAGAGCAGCTCTCCGTCCCGTCCCGAGTACACGAACGTCGAACCTGTGCTCGAGAACGGCGCCCCGACGATCAAATCCATCCGCCTGTCGCGATCGACGTCGCCGAGCTCGCTCACGGCCCAGCCGAAGTTCGCTCCCGGCGTGTCGCCCGCCAGCTCGTACAGCACCTTGACGGGCTCGACGAACCCGTCGTCCTTGGTCGCGCCCGCGCTCGGCGCCAGCGCCGCGACGAAAACGGCGAGGCCGGCAGGCAGCCAACGGTTCCAGCGCATCGCTCCCCCTTCGGTCTTTCGACCGAGGCTAGGAGGCGGCGACGAGCGGCGCTTCCACGATCGTGCGCAGTTCCGCGACGTCCGACCGCCCGCCCTGCCCGGCGCACCGCCGAGGGCGGCCGGCCGAAGACCCGGTGGAAGCTGTCCGTGAAGTGGCTGTGGCTCGCGAATCCGAGCCGTCGCGCGAGCAGAGCGAGGTCGACGCCGGGGTCGAAGAGGCTCTCGAGCGACGAGCGGAGGCGCAGCTGATTGCGATAGCCGTGGATGCTGAATCCGGTGTGGGCGCGGAACACGCGGGCCAGGTGAAACGGCGAGCTGTGCACGGAGCGCGCGATGTCCGCGAGCGTCAGCCGGTCACCGAGCCGCCGCGCAAGAAGCTCCTTCGTCGCTTCGACGAGCTCGGAGTGGCCCGCCGCCGTCGACCGGCGCTCCCGGCGGCCGTCGCTGCCAGCCGCAGCCCGCTCGCCACGGCCTCGGCGAGCAGGCGGCACAGCGTCTCCTCGACGATCAGGCGGTCGGCGGCCCGCGCCGCGACGGCGCGCAAGAGCAGGCGGTGCCGGAGGTAGGTCGCCGGCTCGAGCGGCCCGTGGCTGACGGGAAAGCGAGTCGCCGAGAGGTGCGGCGCGGCGATCTCGGCCAGCAGGCCGGCCTCGACGAGCAGGAAGGCGCAGTGATCGCCCTTCGGATGCAGGAGACGGCGGCGGTAGCTCTGCTTCGGGTTGTAGAACATCACGTGGTTCGGGGTCGCGACCACCGGGCTTGCCGTCGTGCTCGATCACGACGCTCGTGCCGGGGAAGACGACGAAGTGGCCCTCCTCCGCGCAGTTCTCCCGAGTCCAGCGTGGGTCGCCCGGCCAGCAGTGGAACTCGCCGAGGACGATGCGGTCGCCCTCGAAGACCACGCCGACAGCCGGATCCGCGCTCATATTCAGTTAGACGAGCGGCGGCCAAGCTGGCTAGTGTGCCGCCGTGGCCAACGCAGGCGACGTGATCCGCAACCCGGCGACGGGCGAGACGCTCACCTTCGTCGTGACGACCGCCGACTCGAACGGCGAGCTCCTCCAGGTCGACGTCGTCGCGGCCCCGCACAAGGAGGGCCCGCCGCTCCACGTGCACCGGCGCTTCGTCGAGCGGTACGACATCAAGGAGGGCCGCGTGGCGATTGCGCTGCACGGGACGATCCGGATCCTCGAGCCCGGCGACAAGCTGGAGATCCCGCGCGGAGAGCCGCACACCTTCAAGGTCGAGGGCGACGCGCCCGTGCGGATGGTCGTCGACTTCGTCCCGGCGGGAACGTACGAGGGCTTCCTGGAGACGATGTACCGCCTCGCCGAGGACGGCAAGACGGACGAGCAGGGCCGCCCGAACCTCCTGCACATGGCCGTCATCGGCCGCAAGCACCTGGACGACTTCGCGCTCGCGCGCCCGACCTACGGCGTCCAGAAGCTCCTCTTCGCGCTGCTGGCGCCGATCGGGCGCCTGTTCGGCTACCGCGCCTCCGCTACACGCTGACGCCGTAGGCCTCGGTGAACGCGTTCTCGGCGTACGAGTCCGAGGCGTACGCGAAGCCCTTGTCGCCCCAGCCGGTGCCCCAGCTGTTCCTGACGATGAACTCTCCGGGCCGGTAGCCGACGATCGCCACGGCGTGGCCGCCGCGTGCCGTCCTCGGCTTGTAATCGGCGAGGACGCCCTTGTTCTCGGTCGCGGCATCCCAGGTCGCGTCGACGTCCAGCCGGGTGAGGATCGGCCCGTTCGTCGCCAGCCACGTCCGCCAGTTCGACGGGGTCACGCCCAGGTTGAAGTAGGAGAGGATCTTGAACTGCGCAGCGAGCGCGTAGAGCGTGTTCGCCGACCCGCCGTAGAGCTTGCCGGTCGCCCACGGCAGGGCCGAGTCACGCACGGAGCCGTACTTGCGCGCGATGTCGAGCGCCGACTTCAGGCTCGTGCCCTCGGCATCGACGAAGGTCGTCGGCCGCGAGGTGAACTGGTCGGTCTCCTTCGACGCCATCCAGATGAAGCGCGGCGAGAGGAGCGTCGACTGCGGGAGCCTCCCTGACTTGACGAAGTGCCAGCGGAGGACCGAGTCGGCGGTCGCCCAGCCGACGCAGGAGCCCGTCGACTTCTGGTCGTTGATCCTCCACCAGTCGGCGCGTAGGTCTTTGGTCGAGGGGACGCGCGGGGCGGTGGCGATCATGTCCGCCTCCTGCGCGTTTCGGAACGTCCAGTCCTCGTCCCTCTCGGGCGACGGAATGACGTTCAGGATCCGCTTCGGCTGGCGCTTCTTCGCCGCCCGCCTCCGCGGCTTCGCTGCTGGCTTCGGCTTCGGCGCTCTTCTGGCTCTGGCCATTCGATACCTCCTGCTGACAGACGACCCCGCGGCCGAGTCTACTCCCACCCGGGCAGATCGCCTTCGCGGTACGGGCGGGCCTGCGGCTCGGACACGTCTGCATACGCCACGGCCCCGGAGTCCGTCTCCTCCTCCACCCCGGCCCCGTGCCGGAGCGCCACGTCCGTCCGTGGATAGACGACGTTCGAGCCGGGCGTCCGCGCGCCCACCGCGACGAAGACGCAGGGGCCCTCGCCCGCGCCGACGATCACGTGCTCGGTCCAGGGCGGGCAGTGAAAGAAGTCCCACTGCTTGAGCGGCCGCTCTTCGCCCTCGACCAGGAGCAGCGCCTCCCCGGCGAGCATGAGGAACGCCTCCTGGTCCTCCTCGCCGTGGTACATGCACGCGGGCTGGCCCGGCGCGAGCACGGCGACGTTGAAGCCGACCTGGGCGAAGCGCACGTCGCCCTGGAAGTTGACGTAGCCGCCGTACTCGGGATTCTCGTACCACCTCGCCTCGCGCGCGTTGAGCACGTACCAGCCCTCGCCCTCGGGCTCGAGCCCGTTCTCGGTCCTGACCAGACGTGCCTCCTGCACCATCGCGCCTCCTTCACGGGTGACCTCGGACCCCGTAGCATCGCGCTTCCGAACGACATGGGCAGCCAGCACCCGATCGGCTTGCTGCTCGCCACCGAAGAGGACTGGCCCACCGCCTTCGAGGCGCTCCTCGACCGCGTAGGGCCCGTCCACTACCGGGGCGAGACCCACGTGCTGACCTCGCAGCGGATCCGCAACGAGCCCTTCGACCTGCGGCACGAGCCGCGCTGGTCGCTCGTCATCGACCGGCTCTCCTGGTGGTACGACCTCCCGCGCGAGTGGCTGAAGAAGATCGCCCTGATGGACGAGGCCTACCTCCTGAACAACCCGTTCACGTTCCAGGCAATGGAGAAGCACGCGGCGTACTGCGCGATGATGCGGCTCGGCCTGAAGGTGCCGGAGACCTGGCTCCTCCCGCACAAACTGCCGCCGGACAACCCGCGCTACGTGCCGATGGCCGAGCGCTACAACCCGGACTTCGACCTCGACGCGGTCGCAGCCCGGGTCGGCTACCCGCTCTACATGAAGCCGTTCGACGGCGGCATGTGGGTCGGCGTCACGCGGATCGCCGGCCCCGAGGAGCTGCACGCCGCCTACGACGACTCCGGCGAGCGGATGATGCACCTGCAGGCGAGCGTCGAGGACTACGACGTCTTCACCCGCAGCCTCTCGATCGGGCCGCAGACCCGCGTCATGCGCTACGACCCCGGCGCGCACGGGCATTACCGCTACGACGTCGAGCTCGACATCCTCCCGCCCGACCTCACGCGCGAGGTCGCCGTCGATCAGCCGGCTCGTCAACGCGTTCTTCCGCTGGGAGTTCAACTCGTGCGAGACGATCGTCAAGGACGGGCACGCGCACCCGATCGACTACGCGAACGCGTCCCCGGACATCGCCCTCGTCAGCCTGCACTACCACTTCCCCTGGGCGATCAAGTCGCTGCTCGCGTGGTGTGCCTTCTGCGTCGCGACCGGGAGCTCGATGCGCCTCAACCAGCGGACGCGCGAGTACTTCCAGATCGGCGACGACCCCGACCTCACCTACGAGGAGAAGCTCGACCGCTATGCGGCGCTCGCCGATGCCTACTACCAGGCCGACCGCTTCGAGGACTTCCGCGCGACGGCCCTCCCTCACCTCGACGAGCTGACCGTGGAGTACGTCGAGAGCCCCGAGTTCGACGACCTCGTCGTGCGCGCGATCCGGCTCGAGGTCGAGCCCGAAAGGCAGGACGAGATGATCGAGCGGTGCCGGCGCCTGACGGCCGAGTGGGCGGCCGACGAGCGAGCCACAGCGGCATGAGCCGGACGCGGCACGTCGTCTTCGGCACCGGCGAGACGATCGCCGGGACGGTCTACGGAACGATCGTCGTCCTGGCGGCGCTCGTGGCCGGGGCGGCCAACACGCAGGGCAGGATGTGGCACCTCGCGGCCGTCGTCGCAACGACCTCCGTCGTCCTGTGGCTCGCACACGTCTACGCGCACGCGCTGGCCGAGAGCGTCAGCGAGGAGCAGCCGATGCGCGCCGGCCGGCTCGTTGACGTCGGGCGTCGCGAGGCGACGATCGTCCTCGCGGCCGTCGCCCCCTGCGCGGCGGTCGTTCTCGGCGCGCTCGACGTCCTGAAGGACTCGACGGCCGTGTGGCTCGCCGTCTGGCTCGGCGTGGGCACGCTGGCGGTGCAGGGCCTCCGCTACGCCCGGATCGAGCAGCTTGGCGGCCTGGCGACGCTCGCCGTCATCGGAACGAACCTCGCGCTCGGGCTCCTGATCGTCGCCCTCAAGGTCGCCGTCAGCTAGCGGCCTGCCGCCCGGCCTCACGAGACCGGCGCTAAGCTCCCCGCGATGGCCGTCGAAGAGCTTCAGCACGGCGTTGGCCCGGAGCCGTCCGGGGAAACGCGCGGCGTCCTGCGCTACTACGAGCTCGCCAAGCGAGCCGAGTGGCAGACGCACGACATGCCCTGGAACGAGCTTCCGCCGATTCCCGAAGCCCGCGGGTCGGCGCAGAAGCAGGCCCGCCGCAAGGACGTCTGGCGCTCGGTCATCACGCAGCAGTACCAGGCAGACATCCTCGCCGTGAAGATGGCCGCCCAGCTCCTGAATCTCGCGGAGCACCACGAGGCCCGGCTCTACTACACGACGATGGCCCAGGACGAGGCTCGCCACGTCGAGGCCTGGCTCAAGCTCCTCGGCGAGGTCGGCGGACCGGGCGCCCGAGATCCCTATCTCGACGAGCTGGCCCGCATGTTCCTGGACGACCTCGACCTGCTCGAGGAGAAGGTCTTCCTCATGCAGGTCTTCTTCGAGCGCCTGATCATCCCCAGGTTCCGCCTGATCGCCCGCTCCTCGCGCGGAACGGTGCTCGAGGACCTCTGCAACCGGCTGACGATCGACGACGGGATCCACCACGGCGCCGGCATGGCGTACGAGCGTGTCCTGCTCGAGAACGCCACCAAGCGGACGAAGCAGAAGCTCGTCAAGGCGGCGAACCGGATGCTTCCGATCTTCGTCGACCACGCTCTCTGGCGGCCCCCGGAGCGCGCCTGGATCGGGCGCGCCATGCACAGCCGCGACGTCCAGCGCCTTCGCGAGGACCTCGACGACGGGGTCCGGCTCGCGAACTCGCTCGGCCTCGACGTCAGCGACGTCGAGCTGCCGTACTAGCTAGACGGCCTCGTCACCGGCGACCTTGCCGAGCAGCTCGGCGAGCTCCTCGAGCTCGGCCTCGGTCAGCGACTCCTCGAGCAGGTCGCGGATCGACGCGGCATGGCCGCACGAGGCCGCCTGGAGCCTCGAGGCGCCCTCGTCGGTCAGCTGCGCGTAGGCGACGCGGCGGTCGTGCGGGCACGTGGCCCGCTCGACGAGGCCGTCCTCCTCGAGCCCCTCGAGGAGCCTCGTGACGCCGGAGGCCGAGAGCGAGAGCGCGGCGGCCAGGTCGACGCGCCGCATGCGCCTCTCCTCTGCGTCGGCGAGCAGCTTGAGCGCCTCGTAGTCGTTGAGCGTGAGGCCGTGCTCCTCGAGCAGCGCCGGGCTGAGGCAGCGCGCGGTCGCCGAGTAGGCGCGCAGAAGGCGCGTCCACGCCCGCACCGCAGGAGCGGATGCCGTCTGGGTTCGATGGGTTACTTGCGGACTCAACATATTGCTGCTACCTTTGCTTGCGTACGCAATAGTGTACCACGCAAGCACTAGGAGGAAAGCCCAGTGAGCACAAAGGAAATCACCACACTCGCCCCCGCCGGTACATGGCGCCTCGACCCGGTCCACTCGACGATCGGCTTCGAGATCGCGTACCTGGCCGGCACCTTCAAGGGCGAGTTCCGCGAGGTCGAGTCCACGCTCGAGGTCGTCGATGACGGCGCGAGCCTCTCCGGCGCGGCCAGGGTCGCGAGCGTCGACGTCAAGGACGAGAACCTCGCCGCGCACCTCCAGTCGCCCGACTTCTTCGACGCCGAGCGGCACCCCGAGCTGCGCTTCGCAGCCGAGCGGATCGCCCTCGACGGCGAGACGGTCGAGCGTCGACGGAGAGATCACGATCAAGGGCGTGACGAAGCCCGTCACCGTGACCGGCACCGCCACCCCCGCCCTCGACGACCCGTACGGCAACGAGCGCGTCGGCTTCGCGCTCGGTGCGACCGTCGACCGCACGGACTTCGGCATCGACTGGAACCTGCCCCTCCCCACCGGCGGCCCCGCGCTCGCCGACGAGGTGACGATCGTCGCCGAGCTCCAGTTCGTGAAGGCCGACTAGCGATGACGATCCTCGGCATCTCGGGCAGCCTCCGCCGCGACTCCCACAACACGCGCGCCCTGCGCGCGGCCGCCGACTACGTCGGCGACGGCGTCGCGCTGGAGGTCTGGGAGGGCCTGAAGGCGATCCCGCCCTACGACGAGGACGACGACGGCCCGACGGCGCCGGCGGCCGTCGCGGAGCTCCGCTCCGCGATCGCCGGCGCTGACGCGGTCCTCTTCGCCACGCCCGAGTACAACGCGTCGATCCCCGGCCAGCTCAAGAACGCCCTCGACTGGGTCTCGCGGCCGCTCGCGACGAACGAGCTCCGCAACAAGCCGGTCGCGGTGATCGGCGCGTCCACCGGCATGTTCGGCGCCGTCTGGTCGCAGGCCGAGCTGCGCAAGGTGCTGAAGACCATGGGCGCGCGGGTCGTCGAGGACGGCGTCGCCGTCACGGGCGCGCCGAGCCGCTTCGACGAGGACGGGAAGCTCGTCGACGACGAGCTCTGCGCCCAGCTGGAGGCCGTCCTCGGGCAACTCGTCGGCGAGGCGCGCACACGCACCGAAGCCGAGGACGACGCCGTCGTAGCTGCCTAGAACTTTCTGGAAATTGCGGGCACTTTTCGTAACCCTCGCTAAGGTAGTGAGGGTCCCAGTGCGAAAGGCACTCGTCATCACAGTGCTGGCCGTTGTCGTGCTGGCGGGATCGGCCACCGCTGCTCTGCACCGCTACGACACTTCGCGATCGGACCAGATCGCGGAGGGAATCAGCGTTGCCGGCGTCGACGTCGGCGGGATGACGCTGGCGGAGGCGAGGACGGCTGTACGCCGGGAAGTCGCCCACCGCCTCGACGAGCCGCTGCGCATCGCGTACCGCAAGCGCACGTTCACGATCGACCCGGCGCTCGTCGACGTGCAGACGAACGCGGACGCGCTGCTTCGCACAGCGATGGCGAAGAGCCGCGAGGGGAACTTCCTCACCCGGTCTTTCCGGGACCTGACCGGCGGGACGGAGGACACCGAGCTCGCACTCCAGGTCGACTACTCGAAGGAAGCGGTCGCGCGGGTCGTCGCGGGCATCCGCCGCGAGGTCCAGCAGCCCGCGCGCGACGCGACGAGCTCCGCCTCCTTCGCCGGCGTCTGGATCACGCCGTCGCAGGTCGGCGTCGCCGTCCGCCCCCGCCTGCTCCGCAACGAGATCGTCGACCACCTCGTCAGCCCGGAGTCGAGCCGCGCGTTCGCGGTGCCGGTCAAGCTCGTCCGGCCGAAGGTGACGACCAAGAAGCTGAAGGCGCGCTACGGCCACTTCATCGCGATCAGCCGCTCTCGGCGCGAGCTGCGCCTCTTCGTCAACCAGCGGCTCGTCAAGACCTACCGCGTCGGCATCGGGGCAGCCGGGTTCGACACGCCCGCCGGCCAGTACGAGATCGAGAGCATGGCGGCCAACCCAGCCTGGTACGTCCCGAACAGCGACTGGGCGGGCGATCTGGCCGGCAAGGTCATCCCCGGGAACGACCCCTCGAACCCGATCAAGGCGCGCTGGATGGGCTTCTACGACGGCGCGGGCATCCACGGAACCGCGGACGCGGCCTCGATCGGCGGGGCGGCCTCACACGGCTGCATCCGCATGCTGATCCCGGACGTGATCGACCTCTACGACCGCGTCCCGCTCCACACGCCGCTCTCGATCGCCTAGATCCGCAAAGAGATGCGGGGAGCGCCCGTCGCCGGGCACTCCCCGCTGCCTGCCTACGTGCTACCTCACGAACTGGAGCCAGGCGGTGTGCACGCTCTGGTCGTCGAGCGTCAGGATGAACTCGCGACAGGTGCCCCTGTACGCGGTCGTCGTCTTCCACGGGTACGAGTAGCGGCCCGTGTGCGCCTGGTAGAAGAGGCTGTCCCAGCTCGGGTTCGGTGCCGGCTCGGTGCCGCCGATGGGCGCCTTCGTCGCGCAGTCGATCCGGCGCGAGGAGGCGTCCTCGACGATGTCGAGACCGCGGTTGCCGCCGAGGCGGAACCAGAACGTCTGCACCGCGTTCGAGTGCGCCGAGTTGAGCGTCGGCGGGTTCTCGAACGTGGCCAGGAAGCCGTCGAACGGATACTGCGCCTGCAGCGAGACCGGAACCTCGTACACCGGCCCGCCCTCGAACTCGATGCAGAGCTTCGCGGTGTAGACGGTCGGTGCGGTCAGGCCGTCGGCGTCGAGGGTCACGTTGACGTCCGCCGACGAGTTGGCGGCCGTGGTCACCCCCGACGTGGCGCTGAGCCAGCTGACGTCGGACGGCGCGAGGCAGCTGCTCGGCGCCTCGCGGATCGTCCAGTCGAACGAGCGTCCCGACTCGAGCGTGTTCGTGATCGTGAACGACGTCGAGGTCGAGTCGCCCTCGACCAGCTCCTCCGAGATCTCGGTCGGAGCGACCGCGAGGGGCAGCACCGTGGCCTTGAACTCCTCGGCGTTGCCGATGTTGCCGGCCGCGTCGATCGCCCGGTGCTCGAGCGTGTGCCTCCCCCAGCCCGGAACGAAGTCCGGGAACGACTGCTCGAAGGTCGCCTTCGAGAGGCCGCCGGTGCCGAGGTTGCCGTACGTGAGCGCCTTGACGTTGAAGCCCGACGGTCCGAACTTCATCGGCGTCCCGAACGGCTGCTCGGGGAAGCCGAAGTAGTTGAACCAGCCGTCGCGGTCGAGGCGGAACTCGCTGACCACGAACCCGGGCTGGTCGTCCACCGGGTTCAGGCCCATCGTGAACACGCCGTCGCCCGTGTAGATGTACTCGGTCGGCTGCGCCGGCCGGTTCACCGTGTACACGGCAGGGGACAGCTCACGTGGAGCCGTCGGCAGGACGTTGTCCACCGTCCACGTGCGCGACGCGGAGGGACCGCTCGGATTCGCCGGGTCGGTCACGGTGGCGCTGAGCGTGTACGCCCCCGACGCCAGGTTCTGCGCGGCGAGGTTGAAGTTACGCCTGTTGCCGTTCGGCACTTCCACGCCGTTGAGGCGCCAGGTGACGTCCAGGACGCGGTCGTTGGGGTGCGTGGTCTCGACGTAGACGATGTCCTTGCCGCCGACCGCGCGGCTGGTCTCGGTCGAGAGGGTGATCGCCACGTCAACCGGCGTGACCGGTAGCGGGGCACCCACCGTCCACTGGCGCGTCTGGGTCATCCGCGGGCCGTTGAGGATGGTCGGGTCGCGTACGAAGTCGGTCTTGTCCTGAACCGTGACCGAGACGGTGTCGCCTGCCGCGACGGTCCGGTCGCCGAGGTCGAGGTTCCGGCTGTTGTTCGTACCCGGGACGACGACGCCGTTGATGCTCCACGTGACGTCCAGCTCGTGGTACTTCGGATGGCCGGTCTCGACCCAGATCACGTCCTGCGGGCCGACCTCGCCGGTCGGCGTGTGCCCGAGCGCCATGGAGTTGGCGGTCCGACGGCCGGTGATCCGGTAGGTCATGTTCTCGCGGCCGATCTGGTCGAAGTGGAACCCGATCCACCGCATCATCGAGTGCTCGCTCGGACGCCAGACGTTCGTCGTCCGCTGGGCGCCGCCCTCGTGGGGCGGGCCGCAGGTGCTGCCGCGGGCGGTGATGATGCCGCCGGAGAGGCTTTCCTCGCACAGCCAGCGGAACCACTTGAGCTGGCCGTTGACCATCTCGTCGTGGGTGAAGCGGCTGTGGTGGAAGGAGCCGGGCTCCGTGTTCGGATGGGCGCCGCCGGGGATGTCGCGGCTCGAGTACGGGTACTCGTCCGCCAGCGTGCCCAGCGAGTGGCCGAGCTCGTGCGTCGAGATCAGCGGGCCCTGCGGGCTTCCACCCGACGTGGTCGCCTGGGTTCCGCCGATCCCTCCGTACGTGAACGTGTTGGAGATGGCCAGCGTCTGCACGTTCTGGCCGGCGACGCCGAGCGGCGCCAGGTAGATGGCCAGGTACTTCGCGTGCTGCTGGTTCCCGGTGCAGCGCGGGTCGCCCAGGCCGGCCGCAGGGTCGCCCGGAACATTCGGACACCCGCCGCCTGCCTGTGGCGCGGGCCCGTAGGTGATCCCGCGGGCGAGCGGGTTCGTGCACCCGTCCGAGTAGTGGAGCCGGAGCGCCGTCACCAGGTTCGGGTTCGGCGGGCTCGCATCCGGGTCACAGCGGACGCCGGACTCCGGAGAGACGATCTCCAGCAGGTAGATGTTGAAGTAGTTCCGGTAGCTGCGGAACGGGTCGACGCTCCACATCATGTTCAGGTTGCGGTCGACGTCGCGCTGGAACTTCCACAGCTCGTCGGCCGTGTACCCGTCGGCCATGATGACGAGGTTCATCCGCAACGCCGGCGGGCCTGTGATCTGGTGCTCGATCACGCGGGCGCTGAAGGGCGCCTGCGCGCTTGCCGACGGCGCGGCGACCAGCGTCACGAGGAACGCAGCGGTCAGCGCCACGAGCACGGCAGCCCTGCGTCGCACGGACGGAGTTCTCTGTCTCATTGCTCCCCCTGCTTGGTTTCCCCGAGTCCCGTGCAGGGCTTCTCAAGCCCAGCTCGCCCGAGTTCCGGTGAGTATTCTCGACCGCGCTCGGAGTTTCAAGCGTCAGGGAGAACACCGAGGGGGCAGCGAACGGGGCCCCGAAGGGCCCCATCCGCCGACCTGCGTTTGCGAGGAGAGTCCTCGCTAGCCCGGGCAGTGCCCCGGACCGATGTCGCCTTCGTTGTAGTCCGCCAGCGTGCCGGCGTAGGCGATCGCCTGCGCACGCACGGTGGCCGACAGCGTCGAGCTCGGCGTGTAGGTGCCAAAGAACGCCGTAGCACCCGCCAGCGCCGCGTTCACAGCCGACGTCGAGCCGGTGCCGCCTGCGATGTTGAGCCTCGCCGCGATGTACTGGTGCGCGAGGATGTAGTAGGCGTTGCCGCCCGCGGGGGGCTGCTTGATGACCTGGTACCAGGTCTTGCCGCTGATGAAGAAGGCGGTGTCCTCGCCGATCAGGGCCCACGTCGCGTCGTACGGCGCGGGGCCGTACTTCGAGTGGGTCTTCCAGTAGCCCTGTGTGAGCGAGCAGCCCTCGTCGGGCGGCGTGCACGTGACCGTGACGCGAGCGTCGTCGCTCTGCCCGGTCTCGCGGATCGTCGCCGTGTTGTCGTGGTTGCCCTCGTCACGGTCGCAGGTGAACGTCTTCGTGTAGGTCTCGCGAACCGGATGCCGGAGAACTGCCACGACAGGCCGTTTGTGTCGTCCACGTTGACCGAGCCGTTCACGACCTTCGGGTCAGGCAGTGTGAAGTCGACCTTCTCGTTCGGGCCCATCTCCTCGCCCGGGTCGCGCGGGTCGTTCGTGACCGTGACCCGTGCGTTGTTCCGGTACGTCGCGCCCGCAACGGGCTCGAACGGGATCGAGTACGGGTAGCACTGCGACTCGCCCGGATCGAGCACCGGGTTCAGGCTCATGTCCAGCGGAACCGACGCGAGCGTGATGACGTCGTCGCCGACGAGCGCCTGAAGGCGGTCGACGACCTTGAGGTTCTCCGTCGGCGCCTGGCTCACGTTCTCCACGCACACCTTGCCGTCGACGTAGATGGAGTCCTTCGGGGCGCTCTTCGTCACCGACACGGTGTACGTGCTGGTGCCGGACTGCCCGGTCAGGAGGTCCCACGATGCCGGCGAAACGGTCTTCTCGATCGTCCAGTCGAACGTCCTGTCCCAGTGCGCCTCCGCTGTCTTGAACGCATTGATCGGAGACGTCGCGCTCGCGGTGGGCGCCATGACGCCAACCGCGATGGCCGCAACCGCGAGAAGCCATAGCTTCCGCCCAGGGGGTCGTTTCATACGAGCTCCTTTCAGCCTTCCGTTGCCGCGGGTGTGTCGGAGCTTTCTGCGAGGAGTACGGCCACCGCCTCGCAACGCTCCCCCTTTCGGGTCACCCTGTCTCTCATCGAATATCTCGCAGCCCAATTCCTGTCAAGCAGGACTAGCCGGAAGGGGGGCGAGCCCTGAAACCGTGAGGCATGCAGCCGCGCGCCTAGAAAAAACGGTCGCCCTCGGCGGCCGTAGCCGAGGGCGACTCTTTCGCGTGGACGCGCGCTTCGGACGGACTCGCCCGGCGCCGCAGTGCCCGTCGCACATCGTGTCCCGGGGTTAGAGCGACTCCCTCATCGACTGCAGAAACGTGCGGACGAACGCGATGACCTCGGCGAAAGCAGACGCCCTCTTGGCCAAGTCGGCGTCTGTCGGCTCACCGGTCCCGGGCTCCGCCCCTTCGTCGCCCGGGTCGTCGGCGCTCAGCTCCTTGGCCTGCTCGGAGACGCATTTCCCGAAGGCGTTGGCGCCGTTCTCGTTGGTTCCGTGCTCGTCCGCGAAGGCGGCCTCGCCGAGCTCCTCGAGCTCCGCCTTGCACGCGCGGGCGGGGTTGAGGCGCGCCGGCCCGTCCGGAGCGTCCCCTCGAGCTGCCTCGCGGGCAGCGCGCCGCTCCGCGTTCCGCACGGCGTTTTCCGCCTTTTTTGCCTGGCCCCGCGCGGCTTGGGGAGGCGAGCCCTTGGCCTTCGCCTCCCCGCTGCCGCCTCCGACGGACGCGGGAGAACCGTTGCTGTTCCCCTTGCCGTTGCCGTTCCCATTCCCAGGAGACGCGCTCGCGGTCGCTGTGAGCAGCAGCGCTACAAGCGCGGCGGCAAGGATCTTGGCTTTGAACAACTGGCTCCCCTCGGTCCGAGTCCGTCGGTTAAGTGCACAGACTCCGCAGGCCGCCGAATCATGCGGTTTGACCTTTCGGGTGTTGAAGCTTTGGCCAGGTCCGTCACAATGCCCTCATGACCGTCGCGCAGGAAGCGAGCGGCGCCGGACTGTCCCCCACGGTCTCGAGAGCTGCAGAGCAGCTCTTCCACGAGCACTCGGGCTGGCTGTACGGCTACTGCTTGCGACTGCTCCGCTCGCCGGAGGAGGCCGAGGACGCCGTCCAGGCGACCTATCTCAACGCCTGCCGGAGCCTCGGCAACGGCACCCGGCCGCGAGCCGGGTCCGCGTGGCTCCTCCACATCGCCCGCAACGTCTGCTTCACGCGCATCCGCTCGGCGCGGCGGCGGGACGGCGTCGAGCGCATCGGCGACATCACCGTGCTCGAGGAGACGGTGGCGGCCCCAGATCGGTCGTACGACTCGCTCGTCGGGCTCACGGACGCCCTGCTGGCGCTCCCCGAGCGCCAGCGCGAGGCGATCCTTCTCCGCGAGTGGCAGGGGATGTCGCACGGCGAGATCGCCGAGCGCCTGGAAATCTCGCACTCCGCCGCCGAGACATTGATCTTCCGGGCACGGCGCTCGCTGGCCGACGCGCTCGAGAACCCGGGCAAGCGGAGCCGCTTCAGGGCGCTGCACGTCCTCGACCTGGGCGCCCTCCTGGGCCCGCTCAAGGGCCTCCTTGCCGGAGGGGCGGGCGTCAAAGCCGCGACGGCGGTCACCGTCGCCGCTCTGACGACCGTCACGCTGGTCGCGACCGATCCGCCCATCCCGGGGCTCGGGCGCGAGCCCGCCGACACATCGGCTGTGAAGGCCCGGTCGGCCGCTGCGAGCGTGCCGGTCGCTGCCGCACCCGGCGGGTCCGTCACGGCACTGCCGGGAGCCGCGGACGGGCCGGCGTCGAACCGCCCCGACCACGGTCGCGCTCAGCGCCAGGCGAAGCCGGAGAAGGGCAATCCGAACGGCCAACGGGCCGAACGGCGCCGCCAACGGCCAGGGGAACGCGAACGGCAACGGCCCGGGGAGCAACAACGGCAAGGCACTCGGGAAGACGAATCAGCCGCCGACCCTCCCACCGCCCGCCCAGGGTCAGGGCACGCCTGCGGGCGGGAAGACCACGGCTCCGGGGCAGGCCAGGCAGAGCGAGCCGGCCCCACCGCCCGCGCCCCCGGAGCAGGCGAAGGCGATCGGGTTCGGCAAGGACAAGCCCGCCAAGGGCAACTCGGGCTAACTAGCCGCGCTCCCACGCGAGCGGCCATCCGTTCGCGCGGCAAGATCCGACACCCTTCGTCTGCTGCATCATCACGGGCGCCCTCGCGCCCGAGGCATGGCACGACCTGTGCGAGTGGCCGAGCACATGGCCGACCTCGTGGTTGACGAGGTAGCGCCGGTACATCGTCATGTTCCCGTGGAAGGCGGGCGCGCCGTGCCGCCAGCGCATGAGGTTGAGGACCGCGCGCCCGTACATTCCGCACGAGTAGATACCGCCGGTGATCAGCGGCGCGCACATTCGGTTGACGGTGGTCGGGTTGGCCAGCACGACCCGGAAGCTCACGGGCCCGGACGAGACGCGCTGGAACGAGAGACGGCCGGTACCGCCCCACCCGCGCCGGTCGCCGAGAATGCTTGCGATCGTGTCGGCGACCCTGCGGCGGTCGACCTGGATGCCGTCCTCGATCTGGACCGTGTAGCGGCGCAGCGGCCCCGGCCCGGAGCGTCGGCTATGGCCCCCGACGACGTGCAGGAGCCCCGGAATTGGGTTGTCGACCAGCCACTGCCTGCTCGCCGGGGAGCGGTCGACGTTCCCCGCGCGGTCGCGCCCGCGCACCTGGAATCTGTGCGTCCGCAGGTTGAGGCCGCGATAGGTCTTCGGCGAGCGGCAGGCCCGCCAGCGCCCGCGGTCGAGCCGGCACTGGAACGTCGAGCCCGCCTCGCTCGAGCGGAACCGGAAGGTGGCTGCCCGGACGGTCTGGCGGCCCCGCGGGCCGCGCGTGATGCGCGTCTGCGGCGGCCGCAGGTCGCGAGCCCGCGGGATCGCGATCCCGGCCGCGTCGAGCACGGCGCCGGACGAGACGCGCGCACCGAAGACGTCCGATCTGCCGGCGCCCGCGCGCCTGTCCTCCCAGACCACGAGCGCACCCGACGTCCCGCGGGCGATCACCGGGCCCACCTGGGCCTGCGCCGCGGCAGAGATCGCCGCGACAGGCCCCAGGACGACGCCTGCTGGGCTCATACGGACGCTGTCGAGGTCGAGGTCGTCCTGCCACGCCGAGAGGTAGTTCGCCCCGTCGAAGGCGAGTGCCGGACGCGTCTGGCTCCCTGGTGTCGCGGCGAGCGCGACCGGCCCGGGCCCGAGCAGCGCCCCGGCCGCGCTGACCCGCCTCGCGTGCACGTCGGACACCGCGTCCCAGGCCGCGAGGAAGGCGGCGCCGTCGTAGGCCACCGCCGCGTTTCGCTCGTCGCCTGCGTCCGCGGCCAGGGCGAAGCCGGCCGGGTCGAGGACGGCGCCGGCGGCAGACACGCGCGCGCCGTAGAGATCCGCTCCCACGCCGCTTCGGTGGTCCTCCCAGACGACGAGTGAGCCCGCGCCGCCGAAGGCCACGGCAGGGTCGAGCTGGGCTCCGGCGGCCGCGGAGACGGTCAGGCCCGCGGGGTCGAGCACCGCGCCGGCCGAGCTGACTCGCGCGCCGCGGATGTCGGACCCGGTGCCGCCCTCCGTCCAGACGACGAGCGAGCCCGCCCCGGTGCCTACGACCGCCGGCATGAGCTGCGCGCCGGGCCCCGACGAGATCGGGATCCCGCCCGGGTCGAGGAGGACGCCCGCCGCGCTGACACGCGAGCCGTACACGTCCGGCCTGGTCGAGGCGGAGCGGTCGTCCTGCCAGACGACCACGAAGCTCGAGCCGTCGAACGCCACCGCCGGCGCCCACTGGTTCCCGGCGGCCTTCGAGATCGGGATGCCGAGCGGGTCGAGGACGACGCCCGCCTCGGAGACCCGCGCCGCGTAGATGTCCCTGCTCACCCCAGGACGCTGCTCCTGCCAGACGACGAGGTAGGTCGTCCCGTCGAAGGCGACCGCCGGCGCGTACCGCTGCTGACCCGCCGCAGGCGCCGCGACGCACAGCGCGAGGAGGGCGGTGACGAGAGCCGTTCGTGCCCGCATGAGGACGTTTTCCTACAAGCGGGCCGCGTTTCCTTTCAAGCGGGATTCGGTATGAGTGACGGACTCAGGCGAGCCACTCGCCGAGCGGAAGGCGCGCAGAGAGCGACGAGAGGTCGCCCGTGTCGCGGATCTCGGCGGCCGCGTCGGCCATCGCCTTCACCGCCACCCAGGTCAGGCTGCCTCCCACGCTGATGCGCTGTCCGCCGGCCTCGACGATCTCGGGCACCGTCAGGCTGGGCAGCGCGAGGACGTTCACCGGCCTGGAAACCGCCTGGCAGACCGCACGGATCTCGTCCGCCGTCCGCAGGCCGGGCGCGTAGAGCACGTCGGCGCCCGCGCGCTCGAAGGCCTGGAGCCGCGCGATCGTGTCGTCGAGGTCGGGGTTGTCGCGGATGTGGTTCTCCGCGCGCGCCGTGAAGCGTGAACGGGAAGTCCAGCGCGCGGGCGGCCTCGGCGGCCGCCTGCACCCGCTCCACCGCGTGGTCGAGCTCGTAGAGGCGCCCGTCGGGGTCGTAGTCCTCGATCGACCCGCCCACGGCGCCCGCTTCAGCCACTCGGGTGATCGCCCTGGCGGCGTCCTCGGGAGCCGCCCCGTAGCCGTTCTCGAGGTCGACCGACACCGGGAGGCCGGTCGCCCGGTCGAGCGCCGCGGCGTGTGCGACCACCTCGTCGAGCCCGGCGCCGCCGTCGAGGCGGCCCAGCGTGAACGCGAAGCCCGAGCTCGTGCTCGCGAGCGCCTGGAAGCCGAGTGCCTCCATGACGCGAGCCGAGCCGGCATCCCACGGGTTCGGGATCACGAACGGCTCACCGGCGTGGAGGTCGCGGAACCGCTCGGCCTTCGTCGTCTGCGTCATGCCGGGAGCCTACCGAGGTCCTGGGAGAATCCCGGCATGCTTCAACGCGTTTTCTCCCCGGTCCTCGTCGGGCGGCAGGAGGAGCTCTCGGAGCTCGAAGATGCCCTCCTCTCCGCCAACCGCGGAGACGGTCGCTTCGTGCTGCTCGCAGGCGAGGCCGGGATCGGCAAGACGCGGCTTGCGACCGAGCTGAGACGCCGCGCGCACAAGCTGGGGTGCGACGTCCTCTGGGGCAGCTGCTCGGAGGCCGAGCTCGCGCTGCCCTACCTCCCCTTCGTCGAGGCGGTCGGGAACCACCTCGACGCCCAGGACCCCGCGGAGCTCCGGGCGGCGCTCGGGCCGACGGCGGACGAGCTGGCGCAGCTCTTTCCCCGGCTCGCGGAAGGGCCACCGAGCGCCCCGGAGGGCGACCCCGCGCAGGCGAAGCTGCGCCTCTTCGAGTCGGTCGTCACGCTCCTCGAGCTCTGGTCCCAGGACCGCGGGCTCCTGCTCGTCCTCGACGACGTCCACTGGGCCGACGGCTCGACCCGCGAGCTGCTCGACTACGCCGCGCGACGGCTGGCGAGAAGCAGGGTGATTGGCCGCCCGGCTCGAGGGCGCAGCGGGCGGCGGGGAGATCCTCCTCAGCGACGAGGCGTTCCGCCGGGTCGGCGAGTGGCTCGCCGACCGCGGCCTCGCGGTCGAGCGGGAGGAGCTCGAGCTCAAGGGCTTCTCCGGCCCGCAGCCGGCCTACCGCCTGGCGTCCTCCGTGCCGGCGGCGGCCGGCTGACGGGCGGCCGCCGCTAGCCGGATCCGGCCTCCGTGTAGAGGAGCGAGCCGTGCGTCGTCAGGTTCTCGCCGGTCTCGAGCAGCGTCTTCAGGCCCGAGAGGATCTGCGGCCAGCCGCCGTAGACCTCGTCGTGCGCGCCCTCGCGCAGCTGATCGTGGGTGACTGTCAACCGGCAGGAGTCGCCCACCGGCTCGATGTCCCACGTGACGCGGGACGTCCCCTCCGCCTTGACGTCGTCGCTCCAGAGCGCGTTGAAGCTCTGTACAAGCCTCTTTGGCGGATCGACCTCGAGGTTCTCGCCTGCCGCGATTGCGTACTCGCCCGCGGTCGAGCTGTACGTGGAGCCGTTCGTCCAGTCGGACTCGACCCGCACGCCGAACGAGTAGCGCGCACGCTGGTCGGGATCGGTGATCGCCTCCCACAGGCGCTCGGGCGTGGTCTTGATGTAGATCTCGAACACCTTCTCCATCTGAGCCTCCAGTGTCTTCTTGAGCCCGGTGAGCGTCGCCGCCCAGGGCTCGGCGTACTTGCTCACCCACCGGTCGTGGACGAGCCGGATCGGGACGGGGTTCAGGAAGTGGAGCTTCTCGCGGCCGCGGCGCCTCGTGGTCACCAGGCCGGCTGCCTCCAGGACCTTCAGGTGCTTCATGACCGCGATGCGCGTCATGGGCAGGCGCCGCTCGAGCGCGGTCAGCGACTGCCCGTCCTCCCGGTAGAGCTCGTCCAGGAGGCCCCGGCGCGTGGGGTCTGCGAGCGCCTTGAACACCTCGTCCATGCCGAGATGTTATGTAACCGAACGGTTACATGTCAACTGCGGGCCTGCGAGACCTCCAGGACGGCCTTGACGATGCCGTCGTAGCCCGTGCAGCGGCACAGGTTCCCCGAGAGCGCGATCCTGATCTCCTCCTCGCTCGGGCTCGGCGTCGACTCGAGGAGCGCCGTGGCCGAGATGAGCATGCCGGGCGTGCAGAAGCCGCATTGGACGCCGCCGTGCTCGAGGAACGTGCGCTGGAGCGGTGCGAGCTCCGACCCGTTGGCGAGCCCCTCGACGGTCGTCACCTCGCGCCCGTCCGCCTGCACGGCGAGGTAGGAGCACGAGTTCACGGGCTTCCCGTCGAGCAGCATCATGCAGGCGCCGCACTCGGAGTCGTCACAGCCTTCCTTGGCGCCCGTGAGGCCGACGGCGTCGCGGACGGCGTACAGGAGGGTCATGGACGGGGCGAGCTCGAGCTCGTAGGCGATCCCGTTCACGTTCAGCGTCACCGGAACCTTCACGACGTCCCCATCCCGAAGAGCGCGGTGCTCGCCGGCACCGCGACCTCGTCGCCGCGGGCGCGCGCGATCGCGGCCGTGAGGACGCGGCGCGTCAGCACCTCCGCCATGGCGCGGCGGTAGTCGGCCGACGCGCGGACGTCGGAGATCGGCTCGGCTGCGCCGGCCGCTGCCTGCGCCGCGGCCTGCACCGCCTCGGCGCCGCCGTCGGTGCCCACCAGCGCCTGCTCGGACTCGGGCACGAGCCGGATCGTGGGCGCGAGCGCCGTGATGGCCACGCGAGCCTGCTCTACGGCGCCGTTGACGAGGGTGACGTGGGCGGTCGCGCCGACGACCGCGATCTCCATCTGGCGGCGGTACTCGAGCCGCGCGTAGCAGCTGCCTGTGCCCTCGGGCGGAAGCGGGACCTCGACCTGGGTGAGGAGCTCGCCGACGGCCGCGGAAGTCTCTCCCGGCCCCGTCAGGAGCTCGGCCACCGGCACCCGGCGCTCGCCCGACGTGGAGCGCAGCGTCACCTCGGCGCCGAAGACCATGAGCGGGCCGCCGATCTCCATGGCCGGCGACGCGTTCATGACGTTCCCACCGACGGTTCCCTGTGCCCGCGTGGCGCGCGACCCGACGATGGCGGACGCGTCCGCAAGGGCCGTCAGCCGCTCGCGGACGACCGCGGCGTTCGCGATCTCCTCGTGCGTGACGAGCGCGCCGAGCCGGAGTCGTCCGTCTTCGGAAGCCAGTCCGCGCAGCTCGTCGAGGCCGTGGATGGCGACGATGCTCTCGGGCAGCGGGCTCTTGCCCTGCCGGGCGCCGACGACGAGGTCTGTCCCGCCCGCGACGGGACGTGCGCCGTCCCCCAAGGCCGAGAGGGCCTCGTCGAGGGTCTGCGCCGAGACGTACGCGGTCGTCACCGGCCGTTCTCTGCCGCGGCCGCCCAGACTCGCTCGGGCGTCATCGGAAGCTCCCGGACGCGGCCCCCGACCACCTTCGCAATTGCGTTGGCGATCGCGCCGGGCGTCGGCACGGTGGGCGGCTCCCCCACTCCCCGCGTCCCGTTCGGCCCGCCGTTCTCGGCCGGCGTCTCGATCCACTCGACGTCGATGCGCGGCCCGTCCGCAGCGGTGACGAGCTTGTAGTCGAGCAGGCCCGGGTTGCGCTGGCGCCCGTCCTCGTCGAGCTGCGAGGCCTCGAGCAGCGCCTGCCCGATCCCCATCACGATGCCGCCGTAGACCTGCCCGGTCGCGCCCATGCGGTTGATGATCGTCCCCGAGTCGTGCACCGCCGCAACCTGGAGGACGCGCACGACGCCCGTCTCGCGGTCGACCTTGACCCGCACGGCGTGCGTGAAGACCTGCGGCTCGAGGAAGGACTCGCTGCCCATACGGCCGAGGCAGCCCTCCGCGTCGCAGGGCGGGTCTTCCGGAACGGGCCCGGAGCCCTTGCCGATGAGCGCGTCGCCGGACTCGGCCAGCTCGTTGATCTCGACCGACCTGGCCGGTGAGCCGATCACCTGCACGCGGCCGCCGGTGAGCTCCAGGTCTTCGCGGGCGACCTCGAGCCTCTCCGCCGCCATGTCGAGCAGCTGCTCGCGCACCTCGACGGCGGCGGCGACGGCAGCGCGTCCGCTGTTCATCGTCGTCTGGGAGCCCGACGAGCCGGCGTCCCAGGGCGCCGCGTCCGTGTCCTGGTAGAGGAGCGAGAAAGCGGACGGCTCCATGCCGAGCACCTCCGCCACCAGGAGCGGGAGCGCCATGACGGCGCCGCTGCCGTTCTCCTGCGCCCCGGTCACGATCGTGCCCGAGCCGTCGGCGTTCAGCTTCACGTAGGCGCCCGCCGCGTTGGCGAAGGACGGCCACCACCCGCACGAGACCCCGATCGCCTCGTCGTCGGGAAGGTCTCCGTCGGGGGCGATCATCTCTACGGCCCGGTCGAGCGTCTCCCGCAGCGAGATCGGCCCGAAGACCTGGCGCGTTGGGCCCTTCGTCGCCCTCCCGCACGAGCGTGCGTCGGCGCAGTTCGACGGGGTCGAGCCCGAGCGCCTCGGCGAGCTCGTCCATGTGCTGTTCGACCGCCCAGCAGACCTGCGGCGCCGTCGGCGCGCGGATCGAGCCGGAAGGCTGGTTGTTCGTGTACGCGAGCGTCGACTCGACGTTCACGTTCTCGACCACGTACGGGCCCACGGCATGCATCGCCGCCATCTGCGCGAAGAAGCCGCCCTCGCCGCAGTAGGCGCCGCCGTCGAGGACGAGGCGGCCGCGGCGGGCCACGAGGCTGCCGTCACGCCGGGCGCCCGTCTCGAGCTCGATCACCATCCCCTCACGGCGGTGGTCGGGCGCGACGAACTCCTCCTCGCGCGAGAAGACGAGCTTCACGGGCCGGCCGGCCGCGCGCGCGAGTGCGGCCACGTGGCCCTCGAAGTGGAAGTCGCACTTGGAGCCGAAGCCGCCGCCGAGCAACGGGACGACGATGCGCACGTGCGCCTCGGGGAGCTCGAGGACGCGCGCGACGCCGGCCCGCGCGGCGTAGGGAACCTGAGTCGAGCTCCAGACGGTCACCCGGTCGCCGTGCCATTCGGCGAGGATCGCCCGCGGCTCGATCGGCGCGCCCTGCGACGACTCGGTCACGTAGCGGCCCTTCACGACGGCGACGACGTCGGCGCCCTCGATCGCCCCGTCGGCGTCGCCCTTCACGATGGTGGAGAAGCCGAGGACGTTGCCCTTCAGGCCGAGCTCCTCGTCGGCCTCGTACGACTCCCAGTCCTCGTGGACGAGCGGCGCGCCGTCTGCGATCGCGGACTCGATGTCGCTCACCGCCGGGAGCGGCTCGTACTCGACCTCGATCGCGGCGGCCGCGGCGGCCGCGATCTCGGGGCTCGAGGCGGCGACGGCGGCGACGATGTCGGCCTCGAAGCGCACCTTCTCGCGGGCGAAAAGGCGGCGATCCTTGGCCGCGTCGCCGTAGAGCACGTCCGGCACGTCCTCGTGCGTGAGGACGGCGAACACGCCGGGCATGGCCTTCGCGCGCGTCGTGTCGATCGAGAGGATGCGGGCGTGCGTGTGGTCGGCGTAGCGGAACTTCGCGTGCAGCTGGCCGGTCAGGTTGAGGTCGGCCGTGTACCGCCCCGCGCCGGTGACCTTCTCCTTGCCGTCCTGGCGCAGGAAGGCGGGTTGCTCGGCGACGCTCATGGCCCGGCCTCCGGGCCGGGAGCACGGGGAGGGTGTGTGAGGGAACCGGTAGGTTCCCTCACTGCATCAAAGAAGGGGGGACGTGGGGGAAACATGGTTTCACCCACGGGAGCGAGCCGAAGGCGAGCGACGCTCATGGCTGCGGAGGATAAACCTCGCGCGGCTCAGCCGAAGCGCACTACGGAATGTTGACGACTGTTTCGCAGCCCGACGGGCGTCGATCGCCCGGGCCGCCGTCGGCGTAGTCCGTACCGGCGTCGCAGTTGACGTGTCGGCTCCGGCGCTGGCCACCAGCACGTCCTTGTCGTTGCCGCCGTTGATCGTGAGGACGACGCTGGGCTGGCGAGGCCCGACGCGCTAGGAGGTCATCGCCGCTGGAGAGATTGAACGTCAACGTGTCGTTCGCAGGCTCAGCGTTCGTGATCGCGATCGTGTAGGCGGTGCTCGCAACGGTCACCGAGCCTGCGCTGCCGGACACGCTGATGACGTCCACGCCCACAGTCCCGTTGACGGTCAGCGCGTCGATCGCCGCGTCGCCCGCGCCGATCACTCCGAGATTCTGGTTCACGTTCGTGATGTCGGTCGACGCGAGGTCGTTGACGGTCACGGTGTCCGTGCCGCCGAGCGCGTTCATGGTCAGAACCTCGACGTCGTCGGTGTCCATGATGATGTTGCCGACGTTCCGCGTGAAGAGCAGCCTCCCGCCGTTTGACGAGGCAGTGAAGATCTCGGCGCCCGCGGACCCGTTGAAGAGCAGGGTGTCGACGCCGCTCTGGCCTTCCACGATGTCGCTCCCGTCTCCGGGATCCCAGACGAAGGTGTCGTTGCCCTCGCCCATGAGGGCCGTTTCGTTGCCCTGATTGCCGTCGATCGTGTCGTTCCCGCTCCCGCCGAGCAGCAAGTCGGCGCCGTTCCCGCCGTTGAGCGTGTCGTTCCCTTCCCCGCCGTCGACGGTGAGCAGCATGAGCGCGGCGAGCGCGCCGCCGCTCAGGCTGTCGCTGCCACCGAGGCCGTTGACAGTCAGACGGTCGCTGACGGGCTCGGAACCGGTCACATTGACCTGCGGGTCGAGCCCGGTCACCTGCACGGTCGTCCCGGACGCGACGGCCTGGACGACGTCTGCTCCCGCGCTTCCGTTGACGGTGACCGTGTCCGCGGAGAGGTCTCCGGTCCCGCCCACGGCGAGACTCAGGTTCAGCGTGGTGATGTCCGTGGCATCCAGGTCGTTGACGGTCACCGTGTCCACGCCGGCAAGTGCGTTGAGGGCCAGCGTCTCGACGTCCTGCGATCGCATGACCACGGCGCCGACGTTGCGGGTCAGCCTCAGCTGGGAGCCCATGGCGGTCGCAGCGAAGACCTCTGCGGCAGCCGAGCCGTTGAAGCGCAGCGTGTCGAGCTCACTGCCTCCCTGGACGTTGTCGTTGCCGTCGCCGGGATCCCAGACGGCGAGGTCGGCGCCCGATCCGAGGACGACGGTGTCCGCGCCCGCGTTCCCTTCGGCCGTGTCGACCCCGGTGAAGCCGTTCAGAGTCTCCGCGAAGCGCCCGCCGATCAGCGTGTCGTTGCCGGGCCCGCCGTTCAGCGTCGTGCGCTCGGTGTTCGTGAATGCGCCCTTCGACTCGTCGATCCGCAGCCTGTCGTTACCGCAGACCGCCCGATACGACGATCCGGCTGAAGCTGCTCCGCAGGAAGGTGAAGTTCGGGCTGCCGTTGTCGCCGACGTCGACGACGAGGCGCCCGCCGGAGGCCGCGCGGAGGGCGATCCGCTCGCCGGGCGAGCCGCCCCTGACGTTCAGCGTTCCACCGGAGACCGACGCCGTGACCGCCGCCTGCGACTGGGCCGTGAGCCAGAGGGCAGCCGTCAGGACGACGCCGACGAGCAGAAGCCGCATTGTGGGGCGGCCGCAAACCTGAGTCCCCATGCTTCGATCATCGTTTCCCGGCCGCTGCTTGTCCAGAGCGGACTAGGGCAGGGCTGGAAAGAGCTCGCTGTAGCGCCCGTGCCACTCCTCGTCCGAGATGGAGCGGCGCGCGTACGCCTCGAGCACGTCGCGCGGCGACCGATCCGTCGCGCGCGCCAGCAGGCAGGTCACGGCGGCCAGCATGTAGTCGAGGAGCTCGGGATCGATCCTGGCGACGCCCACGGCCTGCTCGAGCGCCCAGATCATCCTCTCGCCGTCCGGGCCGCCGACACGCTCACGCAGCTCGCGCACGAGCGGGTCGAAGTCGAAGGCGTCCCAGTCGACCGTGGCCACGAACGGAGCATCGGCAGGCCGGCGGCGAGTCGTTAGCCGCCGGCCCGCCCCACTCCGGTTCGGCTACGAGTTGTAGCCGCGGCCCTCGGGGCCGTAGTAGCTTCCGACCTCCGAGCGGTAGCCCGGGTCGGCGTACGTCGACTCGTCGAACTCGGGCGAGTCCTTGATCTGATCCTTCGTCCGGTTCACGTAGACCTTCTCGTCCGCGGGATCGATGCGATCGATCACGCCTGCGGGAAGCAGAACCTTCTTCCCGAAGATCCAGGGGCCCGTGTCCACGACGATGTAGCTCGAGCCGACCTCGTAGGTCGCCTCGTCGACCTTGCCGATGCTCCCGTCGATGGCTTCGACCCCGTAGCCGCTCAGGTCGATGCCCCCCGTCGCGTCGACGCCCAGGGCGCCGGACTCGCGATACGTCCAGATGTCGATGCTGGTCATGTGTCTCCTCCTGTCTTGTGCCGAAAACGAGCAGCACGGCAGTGCCGCCCCTCCATCGCTGCAAGAGGAACGGCCGTCCTCTCAACACCGCGGAAGCCTCGTTTTTCCCGGGCTGACGGACGGGAAACACCCAGGATCTGGGGCGCCGCGCGGCCGGTTTGGGATGGCGCTGCGGCGCGTCGGTCTTCGACTGCCGACGAGGGATTCTGAGCGCGCTACTGACCCGGTGACCCGGGCCGGTCGGGCAGCTGCAGGAGCTCCAACAATCCACCCACCTCGTGATCTCGCTGCGACGGATGGCGCATCTTGAGCTCCGGGTTGACCACATAGTGGTTGCGCCGCCCGACACGCTCGCGAGACACGTAGCCCGCGTCGATGAGCTCGGACACGATCCGCTGGGCGGCCCGCTCGGTGATTCCCACGGTCTCGGCGATGTCGCGCATGCGGACGTCCCGGTCCCTGGCGATCGAGAGGAGCACCTGCGTGTGGTTGGTGACGAACTTCCAGGACTTCTCGGTTGTTGACATAGACGACCTAGGTTTCGTATATTGCGTTTCGGTTATTATCTGTCGTGATTTTACTGTCGGCGTTTCAGCATAGGTTACCACCGCGAACCACCCGGAGGTGAGCCAACATGACCTCTAACGAGCGTCTCAGCCGGAATCAGCTTCTCTTCCGAGAGGTCAACCAACATCTCCGGGACCTCTCGATCAGCCAGGTGCAGGTTCCCTGGACCGACCGGACGAGGTACCTGTGCGAGTGCCGGCAGGACGGATGTCTCGAGACGATCGACCTCACCCCCGCCGAGTACGAGTACGCCCGCTCCCAGCCCGATGTCGTCGTCGTTTGCCAGGGACACGAGTCCCACGGTGACGTCATCGAGCGGACCGAGCGCTTCGTCCTGGTCGACCTCCAGCCACGCCTGGCTTGAAGGGAGCGCCCGGCCGGCCGGGCGCTCCCTCCGCAGCGCTACTTGACGAACTCGAGGTAGGCCGAGTGCGACGAGCCGTCCCGCAGCGTGAGGACGAACTCGCGGCACGTTCCCGCGTAGTCGCTCGTCGTCCGCCAGGGGAACGAGTAGCGGCCGGTGTGGGCCTGGTAGCTGAGCCCGTCCCAGCTCGGCGTCTCGGCGGCCTCGTACGGCCCGAGCGGAGCGAACGTCGTGCAGTCGATCCGCCGCGACGACGGCGTGCCGTGGAGGACGTCCAGCCCGTAGTCGCCGCCCAGGCGGAACCAGAAGCGCTGGATGCCGTCGGCGTGCGCCTCGTTCAGGAAGGGTGCATCCTTGAAGGTGGCGAGGAAGCCGCTCCACCGGAAGAGGACGACGTTCGAGCTCCCCTCCAGGAACTCGACGTCCCGCACCGTCTTGGCGCCCGGGCCCGTGTAGCGGAGCACGTAGAGCCCGTTGCGGATGTCCACGACGTAGATCAGGCCCTTGTAGATGATCGGGTAGCTCCACATGACCACCTTCGGGCGGCCGGAGCTGAGCACCGGGTCCTCGGTGACGACGTCGGCCAGCGGCTCGGGCAGGTAGAGCCCGAGGCGCGTCGGGTCGGTCGGATCCTCCAGCGAGATCGCGTGCAGCCCACCCGAGTGCCAGGTGATGAACGCGAGGTCCTCGAGCACCGTCGGGTTGTGCGAGGAGTAGCTCGTGAACCAGGTGTTCTGCGGGTCCTGGCCGTCGGGCGTCGAGCAGTAGTCGGCTTCGTTCTGGCGGATCTTGTACTCGCCGACGATCTGCGGCGCCGCCTCGTTCGAGATGTCGATCAGCCGCGTCCAGCCCCAGGGGCAGCCGCGGCTCTGGAAGCCGCCGCCCGGCCGGTTGCCGTAGACCTCGTCGGTCGCCACCACCAGGTCGCGGCCCGGCACCTTGATCGCCGAGTGCGCGCCGGGGTTGCCCCAGATCGGCTGGCTCCCGATCGGCGTGAGCAGCTGGAGCTGCGGGTTCTCGACCCCGTCTGCGAGCTGGCTCGAGTCGAGGACGAACATGCCGGCGCCCTGGTAGGCGATGTACGTGCGCCTGCCGTCCTCGGAGACGCCCATCGAGTGCAGGCGGACGACGTTCTGGCTGCGGAACTGCGACGTGAAGAGCGAGTTCCCGTTCCACTGCGCGATCTCGGGCGTGACGCCCAGGCGCGCGCGGCTGATGTCGGTGACGATCAGGTCGGATCCAGTCGCCCCCGCCTTCCAGGTCGAGAGGTAGAGGAGCGCCCGGTCGGGGCCGTCCGTCCAGAGGTACATCTCGTGCGGCATGCGCGACGGCATGTACGTGGCGACGAGCTCGGGCGCCGCGGCCTTCTCGCCCTCGATGTCGTAGAAGCGGACGCGCGGCATCACGGACGCGCCGCTGCACCCGTGCGTCGGGATGTCGCAGCTCATGCTGAGCACCAGCAGGAGCTTCTGCTCGGGCCAGACGCGGAGCTCGCGCGAGGTCTCGCCCGGGATCCCGTGCAGCGGCGGGCCGATCTCGTGGACGACCTTCGGCTCGGAAGGATCCTCGATGTCGACGACGAACACGCCCGCGTTCGCGTGCGTGCCGGAGCCGTCGGTGCGGCTCCCGATGTAGATGTAGTTCTCGTAGATCGCCGGGGCGGAGTTCATGCCCCGGTTGAGGAGCGGGCTGTGCCCGATCAGCTTGAAGTTGTCCGCCACCTCGACCTGCTCGTCCAGTGTCGAGCCGGTGTCGGTCCGCCGTCTGGCTCGAGAGCGCGCTCCCTGACAGCGTCAAATCACGAGTGCCAGCACGAGCGCGGCGGCCGGAATGATCTGCCTGCGCCTTCTCACGTCAACCCCCCATGGGTCGTGCGCGCCCCCGCACCCGGCAGGAGCGTCGGCGGCGAGATCCTACGAGACCGATGAGCTTTCCGCCTCCCGCCGGTCTCAACTCCGGAAAGCGACGTACCCACGAAAGGAGGCGGTCATGAACACCATGGATTCCCGGGCCCGCTGGCTCGCGCTCTTCGTTCTCTGCCTGGGTGACCTGATGATCGTTCTCGACGTCACCATCGTGGGCGTCGCCTTGCCGTCGATCCGGGAGGATCTCGGCTTCTCCGAAGCCTCCCTCGCCTGGGTCGTCAACGCGTACCTGATCACGTTCGGCGGCTTCCTCCTGCTCGGGGGACGGCTGGGTGACCTCTTCGGCCACCGGCGGCTCTTCCTGATCGGGATCGCCGTCTTCACGCTTGCCTCCGCCCTGTGCGGCTTCGCGACCTCGCAGGAGATGCTCGTCGTCGCCGGGCCGTGCAGGGGTTCGGCGGCGCGGTCGTCTCCGCGGTCGCGCTCTCGCTGATGATGACCCTCTTCACGGAGCCGGCCGAGCGGGCGAAGGCCATGGGCGTCTTCGGCTTCGTCGCGTCCGGCGGAGGGTCGCTCGGCGTCCTCCTCGGCGGAATACTCACGGACGTCCTCGACTGGCACTGGATCTTCCTCGTCAACGTCCCGGTCGGGATCGCGGTCGTCGCGCTCTCGCTGGCCATGATCCCCGCTGCGCGCGTCCCGACCGGCGCCAAGCGGCTCGACGTCGCCGGCGCCGTCACCGTCACGGGGTCGCTCATGATCGCCGTCTACGCGATCGTGAACGGGAACGGCGTGGGCTGGCTGACGGGACGCACGCTCGGCCTGCTGGCGCTGGCCGGGGCGTTGTTCGCGGCCTTCCTCGTGATCGAGACACGCACCAGCTCGCCCCTCATGCCGCTCTCGCTCTTCCGGCTTCGCAACCTCTCGACCGCGAACGTCGTGGGCGTGTTGTGGAGCGCCGCGATGTTCGCCTGGTTCTTTCTCTCGGCGCTGTACCTGCAGCTCGTGCTCGGCTACAGCCCGCTCGAGGTCGGCCTCGCGTTCCTGCCCGGCAACCTGATCATGGGCGCCCTCTCGATCGGCCTCTCGGCCAAGCTCGTGATGCGCTTCGGGATCAGGCCGCCGCTCGCCGTCGGGCTACTGCTCGCCGGCCTCGGCCTGGCGCTCTTCGCCCGCGCTCCCGTCGACGGCAGCTTCGTCGTCGACGTGCTGCCCGCGATGATCCTGCTCGGCCTCGGCGCGGGGATGGCCTTCAACCCGGTCCTCCTCGCCGCCATGAACGACGTCGAGCCCCAGGACGCGGGCCTCGCCTCCGGCGTCGTCAACACGTCGTTCATGATGGGCGGCGCCCTGGGCCTGGCGGTGCTCGCGAGCCTCGCCGCTTCGCGCACGGACACGCTTCTGGCCAGCGGCGAGGGCCAGCTGGAGGCGCTGACCGGCGGCTACCACCTGGCCTTCGCCGTCGGCGCGCTCTTCGCCGTGACAGCGGCGGTGCTGGGCGCGGTGCTCCTCCGCCCGCGCCCCGTGCCGACCGAGGAGGGCCCACCCAGGCTCGAGCCGCAGCCCTGCAGCGGGACAGGGCAGGAGGTCACAATCACCTACGGTGGCCGCGCCTAGCCGGAAGAGGTTCGCTCCACGACACCTGCTCGGAGGCGGTGTCGCGATCGCAGTCGTGGTCGCGACGTTCGTCTTCGTGCCTCCTCGCGATCGCGGACTATCGCGACGTCTGGGGCGTCGTCAAGGAGCTCTCGTGGGAGGACGGCGCCCTCCTGGCAGGGGCGACGCTCCTGAACCTCGCCACCTTCGCGCCGCCCTGGATGGCGGCGCTTCCCGGCCTCCGCTTCCGCCAGGCCTTCGTCGTCACCCAGGCCTCGACAGCGTCGACCTACATCGCTCCGGCGGGCGTCGCGGTCGGCATGGCGCTGTCGTACGCGATGCTCCGCGCCTGGGGTTTCGCGAGCTCGGCGGTCGGACTGGCCGTCGCGGTGACCGGCGTCTGGAACCAGCTTTCGATGCTCGCGTTCCCGGCGATCGGCCTGGCGCTCCTGGCAGCGAGCGGCACCGCGCACGCCGCGCTGGACACGATCGCCCTCATCGGCCTGGCGATCTTCGTCACCGTCGTGGCGGCCTTCGCCGCCGGCCTGAGCGCGCCGAGGCTCGCGCGCCGGATCGGCGACCGTGCGGCGCAGCTCGTCTCCTGGGGCCTGCGGCTGATCCGCAAGGGGCCGGTGACCTGGGACGGAGAGTCGTTCGTCCGCTTCCGTAGCCGGACGAACCGGCTCCTCAGGGACAGATGGCACGTCCTCACGCTCGCGACGCTCGCCGGCCAGCTCACGGTCTTCCTCGTGCTCCTCGTGTCTCTGCGTGTCCTGGGCGTCTCAGGCGGCGAGGTGACGACCGTCGAAGCGTTCGCCGCCTGGGCGCTCGTGCGCCTGCTCGGCTCGATCCCGATCACCCCGGGCGGCCTCGGCGTCGTCGAACTGGGCCTCACGACCGCGCTCGTGGGCTTCGGGGGCAGCCAGGTGGAGGTCGTCGCGGCGGTGCTCGTCTACCGCGTGATGACGATGGTGCCCACGCTGGTGATCGGCCTCCTCGCCGGCGTGACGTGGAAGCGCTACCGGCCCGCCGACCTGCCGCAGGCGGAGCCGGCCGACTAGACACGGCTCGTCGGTTAGGCTCGCCCCATGTCCCCAGGCCGGCGGGCGGGTCGCCTTCGCACGGCGATGGTTCGGAGCAACGCGCTGCGCGTAGGCCCGGTTCTCGTCGTCGCTGCGATCGCCGGCTACGTCGTGGGAGGCTGTGCAGGAGACGGTTCGAGCGGCCTCCCCGGGTTGTCGGGCGTGACCGAGCTGCCTTCCGGGTCGCTGCCGACTCGTCCGATTCGCACCGAGACGGAACCGGAGACGACCGAGGAGGCTACGACGACGCTCTCCCGAGCCGACTACCACCGAAGAAGCTCCCACGGTCCCTTCGACTCCGACGACCACCACGACGGAGACCGAGACGGAGCCGACGACGTCCACCGCGCCGCCCACGACCAGTTCGGGTGCGGTGGACACCACCACGACCGAAGAATCCGACGACGACGGGATCTGGGGCTGGGTGGCACTCGGGCTCGCCGTTGCCGCGGACGGGACAACGGAGACCGAGGCCTCGACCACGACCGGCGCGGCGACCACGACGACCGCAGAGACGGAGACGCGACCGACGGAGACCGTGGCGCCCGAGCCGACGTCGTCCGAAAGCAGCACGCCGTGGGGCTGGATAGCTCTCGCCTTGGGCGCGGTGGCGGCCGGGGTGGTCGGCCTTCTGGTCTGGAGGCGCAGACGAGGGCGAGACAGCGCCCTCTAGCGCGTCAGGAGCCGCCCGTCAGTTGGAGCGGTGGGACACGACGTTGACGACCGTGCCGCTCGGCTCGCGGAGCATGAAGCGTCGGACCCCCCACTCCTCGTCCCGGATGGGATAGACGATCTCGAAGCCCTGCTCCACGGCCTTGGCGTGCACGGCATCGACGTCATCCACTCCTACGGAGATGCCCGGGGCGGCCATGTCGTCGTTGCCGATGATGGACACCTGGACGGAGGGGTTGGTCGGTGACGCGACGGTCACGATCCAGCCGATGTCCATCGCCACCTCGAAACCGAGCAGCTCCACGAAGAAATCGCGTGTCTCGGCAGGCCGCTCCGACTTGATGTTTGGCACCGCCCTGCTGATCGTCACGCTCCGTGTTCTATCGGACGACCGGCCGATCAGGCCAATGCCGAGGCGTAGGGAGCCCCGAAACCGAGGAGTGGAGGCGGCGGGAATCGACCCGCGAACGTTCCGCCGGCGGTCAGCCGAGCGCGAACGTGCCGGCGTCGTGAACGGTCATGGCGCGGCCGATCTGCCGCCACCGCTCGACGTCGGCCGGCGCCGCCGTACGCAGCGCAACGAGCGTCTCCTCGTACTGCGCACGTTCGTCAGGGGGCCACTCTCCCCCGGCGTCGTCGAGAAGCCCCTCGGCCGCGCCCACCAACACCGCGGCGCGCTCGTGATCCGCTTTCGCCGCGGTCACCGCGGCCAGCCCGTTGAGCACCCACGGGAGCGCCATCTGGTCGCCGCTCTCGACGGTGATCCGCACGGCCTCTCGCGACAGCGCCTCGGCCTCCTCGAGGTTGCCGAGTTGACGCTCGACCATGCTCAGGTTCGCGGACTCGACGAAGACGATCGAGTTGTCGTTCGCCGCGCGGCCCGTCTCGAGCCGCTCGCGCATCACCTCGCGAGCGCCCTCCAGGTCGCCCGACATCTGCAGCGCAACCCCGAGCACGTGCAGGGCACTCGACCGCCCGGCGCTGTCAGGCATGCCCACCGTGAGCTCGACCGCGCGACGCAGCAGCCGCACGGCTTCTTCCGGCGCCGCGTTCAGAGCAACACGGGCGGAGCCCGCCAGAGCCAGCGCTTCGAGGTCACGGTCGGCGAGCTCGTCGGCCCGTGCGCGTGCCTCGGCGAAGCGGTCGTCGGCGACGTCGTACCTGCCAGCCCAGAAGACGAGATAACCGTGGTCGTACAGCGCGCGTGCACGCGTCGCGGCCGACGCGTCCGCGCGATCCAGACAACGGGAGAACCACTGGTCGCCGTCGTCGATTCGCTTCGTCGCCATCCAGAACGGGACGAGCGTGGACGCGAGGCGCAGCGCATCGTCCGTCCGTCCGGCATCGAGCAGCCACTCCAGCGCCTCCGTCAGCGCGCCGTAACGGTTCTCCACCTCCGCCAACGTCGCCGAATCCGCGGAGACGCGAAGACGCGGGCGGATCTCCTCCGCGAAGCGCAGCTGAGACCGGATCCCCGACTCGTCCACGTGCCGATCCTATGACACCGCCGAACAGACGCTCTAACCGCGACGCCGCTCCAGGCAGCCTCGCAGGCGCTCGGACAGAGCGACCTCTCCACCCCCTCGGGACCCGCGGCAGCGCCTTCGGCGCTGGCTCTGCGCTATGACCCCAGGTCGATCCGGGCATAAGTAGGGGGAGGACTGATCGCCCTCCCCCCAAAACCGGGCGTGCTAGTGCCGCCGGTCGACGGCGGCCTTGAGCTGACCCTTGTTCATCTTCGAGCGACCCTTGACTCCGAGACGCTTGGCCTCGCGGTAGAGCTGTTCCTTCGTACGCTCCCGTCCTTGCGCCATGAGTGACCCCCTTTCGAAGCTCGCTTGCGTTCCTCTACCTGATCGGAGCGTGCGCAAAACACCATCCCATGGTCGTGGTTCGAGTCCCGTCATCCACTCCCTAAGCCCAGAAAAGCGAAGAGCCGGCGCTCTCACCCGAGAGAAAGACTGTCTTCGTTCGTCTCACGGGATGACCGGCTCTACAAGTCGGGGCTACCCGGGGCTCCTCGTTCCCGAACCTCCTTCCACCTCCGCCTTCCCGAGCTCGCTTTTGCAGCACGCGCGCACAGGCCGATCATCGGCCGGACAAGGCGGATCCACAATGTGCAAGCCGCATGTCTCGCGCGTGAGCTCGAGGCGTGTCATAGGGCCCCTGTTCGCTGCTTGATCCTGAATACGCCTTGGCAGTTGAGTCTCTTGCCACCGCGAGTGCGTCGGGGACAACACCCGAAGGTAAGGGTTCTGTAAAGAGGTCCGGCCTCTGGTTTTTCGGTCCGCCCGTCGGGAATCCCGAACCGTAGACAAGGGGTCTAGCGGCCCGCGGGACGGGCCGTAATTCCATTCAAGGAGGGACGATGCTAAGAGCCAAGAGGTTCTTCGCAACGCTGTTCGCAGTCAGCCTGATGGTCGTCGGTTTCACGGCGCCTGCGAGTGGCCAGGTGGCCGTCCAGGACGGTCTCGTGAACGTCGCAATCGGCGACGTAGAGGTTCTGAATGACGCACGTATCGGCGTCGCCGCCAACGTGGCCGCGCAGATCTGTGGCGTCAAGGTGGGACCTGTGGCGGTTCTCGGTCGTGCGGTTGACCGAACGGGCGATGCGAGCACGGTGTGCGAGCTCCCGACCGGTCCGGTCACGATCGAGCAGAACTAGCGGACTTCAAGCGGTGGTGAGGGGTAAGGCCGGCCCCTCACTTATTTCCCGCAGCTGTTAATCCTCGGTTGCAAAGCCGGCCGCGAGTCTCGCCTCTTTCTCTGTGTAGAAGACCCGGTAGCTCTTGATGAGGCTGTCCTGGATCGTGATGACGGCCCAGGTGGTCCAGGCGGTGAGGACTGAGAGGTCGTGGGCTTTGGCGACGATGCTGGTTTGGACGAGGACGACGTGGGGACTCGAGCCGGTTTGCATGGCGGTCGGGTGCACGTCGAAGCTCTCCCAGCGGGCGTGCGCGTTTTCCACACCGTCCATGAGCGCGGCGGGTCCGCCCATGAAGTGCTTGTCGGGGCCCATGAGGTTGCCGGCGACGATTTCGCCTTCGGGGTGGTAGAACGAGGCCGCCGTTTCGTAGTCGCCTGCTGAGAAGGCCTTGTAGGCACGTGCGATGATCGCGGTGGCGTCCTCGGTCAATTCTGGTCCGCCCGAACCTAACCGCCGGACGTGGCGCTGTCCATAGTCATAGCCAGCCTGCACACAGTCTTCACGGGTCGTGTGACTTAGCTCTCTTCGGGTTGCAGCTCGGTCTCGTCAACCAAGCGGTCAACGACACGCTCCTCGATCGGTTCCTCTTGCTCTTGGTCGATTTGCTCCTGTTGGGCCACCTCGACCCGGGCAGCCTGCCACGCGGCCCAATGCCCGGAAACGAGAGCCCAAAGGGAGAGCGCCGAGACATAGACGACGCTATTGAGCCAACCCATCGCGTAGGAGATCGGAATCATCACGATCCAGAACAGGGTCAGCCAGCCGTTGATCCGCCGCATGAAGACTGGGTCTCCCTGCACGAGCGCCCAAAGGCTCCTTGCCGTGTTCACGCCGAGTCCAGCCGCATCTCCTCTCTACAGATGTCCGTAAGCGCAGAAACGTGCGTCAGGGACGCCACGCATCAGGAAGGCCAGCGCCGGTGACCCCACGCCCGGCCCTGACCGAGGCCCCTGACCCGGAGGCAAGAGAGGGGGATGCCAGACCCGGAGTCTAGGCCCAAGCGAGCGGCGAATGGCTCGCTCGCATTGTTTCGCATCGAGGAGAACCCCCTCGAGCATCGGCCTAAACCGCGGCACAGGCTCAGGGCCAGGGCCCCAGAGCCGGCCCTGAGCCGACGGTGGCGTGAGGGGAGGACAAAGAGAGTGTCGGCCCCAGTGCCGTGGCCCAGGTTCCACGGTCAACTGCCTGCCGCCCGTCTGACTGCTCAGATTCCCGCGCTGGCCTCGCGGCTAAACCCGAACTGGCTGCGAGCGTTTCGCTAACGGCTTGCTGAGGTACCTCAATGTCGAGGCATTCGAGGACGGGGGTCACGATGTGGGGTGAAGCGGCAAGCGATCTTTGGGAGCATCTCGAGTGGGAGGAAGATGACCGCGAGCTCGAGATCTTCGAGGGGAAGCGGGAACCTCTAGAGGGCGATGTGAAGCCGACGGATCGAGAGACAGATAAGTCGATCGGGGCGGCCGGCCTGGACCCAGGCTAAGCGGCGGCTATCCGCTCGTACTCGGCGATCACTAAGTTGACGCTCGGAGGACGTCGGGCGGACATGCCGGGTCGGCCATGCAGGCGGCCCGCATCTTGCGGAGCGTCTCGAGTGCTTCCACGACGCCGTAACCGCCGTTCTCGGCTATCACGCGTTCGATCGCCTCGATCTCATGGCCAGGCTTGATCACGAAGTGGATCGGGTTGGCGCGCTGGCAACGCTCGGGAAGTGCCACGTTGCCTTCGCCTCGCTCGACGGGAAGCGCCGCGACGGATGAGCTACATACGGGGGCTTGAGAAGCTGAGCGCGATGTCGTCAACGCCGGGCTGGACAACGCTCGTCCCGATGAACGTCACTCCGACGTCGTCCAGCATCCCCGGAGCCTCACGGAAGGCACGATGGACGAACGCCGTGAACCTCTGTGCAACCTGATCTGGATCGACGTACTCGTCGAACGTCACCGGCGTGATCAGGTAAGTAGTGCACGTCACCGTAGCCTCCTTGGTCGTGTTGCCGTTCGCCGGGTAGCAAGCTCGAACAGCAGACAGGCAACGCCTCCCCCGCCGAGCACGACAACAGCCGCCGCGGCGATGAAGCCTGCACGCGGTTCGAGCATCGTGAGAGGAATCCCGAGTCCCGCGAATCCCATCATTGCGACCGCGACTCCTGCCATGCCTGCCATCGACGATTGCATCCCCGCTCCGAATCCCCGCGAAACGGACGACACATCATCGAACGATGCTGCCTGAGGCAACGAGTCGCACCATGCTTGAGACTCGCTAACGGGGTGATGAGCCCGTGGGTTGCTGACAGGCGGGATGGTCGGCAGTCACCTTCTCGCCCTTGGCGAAAACGTGGGTCACGGCGGGCCGCTCGCAACGATCTGGGATGACCGTTCGCGCCCGCATCGACGGCTATGCACCGATGTGGGTTAGCTACATGAAGCGGTCAGGCCTCGCGCACAGGCCGATGCACCAAGCGAGGCACACGACGATCACGGAGTTCCTGCGCCGCAGCAGCAATCTCAAGCTTGCCCAGATGCTCGCCGGCCACGCCGACATCGGCACGACCGCGAATATCTACGCCCACCTCGACACGACCGACCTCAGGCCGCGCTCGAAGCGATCGAGGAGGACTAACGGATTGCACCCTGGAATCGTTCCGACCGGAAACCCGCATTTGCGGGGAGTATGGAGGCGGCGGGAATCGAACCCGCGTCCGAAGTCGCACCGTGAAGAGCCTCTCCAAGCACAGCCGTCCCTTGGATTTCGCCTCGCGGCCGGTGGGCCGGCGAACCTACCGCTTGGCTAGCCGATCCTGAAGAGTCCCGCCTCGGGCGATCAGCGCTCCTTTGGCAGCGAGCCCGTTTTCTGACGCCGGGTTTCCGATCCACGGGCCGAGACCGGAGCCGACGGGTTGCCTAGTTAGGCAGCCAGTGCGAGTTCGTTGCGATCCGCACTTACTTTGTTCCCGGTTGTTTTACGAGGCCAACCGGGGACCTCGGCTTGCAGCTCTTCCGGAGAACCGACCCCGTCGAAACCGGATCGCCCCCAGAGATCTGAATTATAGCTCCCGGAGCGCCGTCCCCCACGGCGCCCCGGGAGCGCTGAGACGGCTAGTCCTCCAGCCGGAACAGCTCGCGCGACGTGAACGCGGTGTCCGGGAAGTCAGAGAAGAGCCCGTCGACACCGAGGCGGTAGAAGAGCAGGTACTCGTTGACGGGGTTGCCGCCGAAGTCGCTCGTCAGCCGGCGCTGCTCGTTCCGGAACGTCCACGTGTGGATCAGGAGCCCGTGCTCGTGGGCGCGCTCGACGAGGTCCGTCGGCGGCAGGAGCGTGCGGTCCCTCTCGTCCACGACTCCGTCGCCGTTCGCGTCGGCCACGGTTCCGTCCGGGTTCAGGGCGATCGCCCGCGAGCTGACGATGTACGGCTTCCAGGGGCCGATGCCGTCGGCGTACTTGCTGATCTCCTCGAGGCCGGCGTCGGTCGTGAAGAAGCCGAAGGTGCGGCTCTGGAGCACGGGGTTCCCCGAGACCGTCCAGTCGTACGGGCGGTCGAACGGCGGCGCGTAGGTGATCGTCCCGTCGGGGGCGACGTCGTTGGCGTCCACGAGCTGGACGAGGCGCACGTCCGTCAGCTTGTTGAGGAGCTTCAGGTTCGACTGCTCGAAGGACTGGATGAACACGGGCGCCCGGCGGTTGCTCCAGCCCTCGCGTCGCAGCACCTTCACGAGCCGCTCCTCGAGCGGGAGACCGAGGCCGGCGTGGTATGTCGGATGCTTGGTCTCGGGGTAGACGCCGATCTGCCGGTCGAGCTTCTTCGACCAGCGCTTGGCCAGGTCGATGACCTCGACGAGTGTTGGGATCTCGAACCGGCCGTTGAACTGCTGCGGCCGCTCGGAGAGAGGTTGGATCGCCCGCAGCGTCTTGATCTCCTTGAGGGTGAAGTCGGAGGCGAACCAGCCGGTCTCGGCGACGCCGTCGACGACCTTTGTCGTCTCTCGGCTCGCGAACTCGGGATGGCTCCGCACGTCGGTCGTGGTGGTGATGTTCGGCTCGTGCCGGGCGATCAGATGCCCGTCCTTCGTGGCCACGAGGTCCGGCTCGATGTAGTCGGCGCCGAGCTTGATCGCCAGCTCGTACCCCTCCAGCGTGTGGTCGGGGAGGTAGCCGGCCGCGCCGCGGTGGCCGATCACGAGCGGCGACTCTTCGCGGCCTCCCCCGCCGCCGAGCGCCGAGACGACCGGGACCGCGAGGAGGAGCACCCCCACCCCCACGAACGCCGAAATCCATGCCTTGCGTGCGGTTCTCATGGCGAGAGCCTCCTCCGGTCGGTGTGGCGCGAACCTACTTGCCGGTATCCGCTCGACGCAAGGCGGCGACCCCGAGACTGGAATCATGCTCCGGGATGCGGGATCTCCGGCTCAGCCAGGCGCTCGTGCTGCGCGTGGACGCGCTCTCGAACGCCGCCCTGGCCGTGTTCCTGCTCGCCGCGACCTGGGACCGGCTCTACGAGCTCCTGGGGCTCCCCGTGCCGGAGCCGCCGTTCTACGCGCAGCTGCTCGGCGCGGCGCTCGTGGCGTTCGCGATCCTCGAGTGGGCACTGGCCGGCTCGCCCGCGGAGGCGGCCGTCACGTTCGCGGCGGCGATCGGGAGCACGATCGCGGCGGTCGTCCTGGCGGTGTGGCTCCTCTTCGGCGACACGGAGCTCGACACCCACGGCGAGATCGGGCTCTGGTCGGTGGCGGGGTTCCTTGCCGCCGCCGCGATCATCCACGCGGCCGTGCTCTGGCGCGGTTGGTTTACCGGGAGCGGCTCTTGAGCGCGCGCTCGATCTGACGCTTGGCGTCGCGGTCGGCGATGGTGCGCCGCTTGTCGCGCACGTCCTTCCCGCGGGCGAGGGCGAGCTCGACCTTGGCGCGACCGTCCTTCCAGTAGATCTTCGTCGGGACGAGGGTCAGGCCCTTCTCCTGCATCTTGCCGAGAAGCTGGTCGATCTCCCGCCGATGCAGGAGCAGCTTGCGCTCGCGGTCGGGATCGTGGTTCGCGATGTTGCCCTGCGTGTACTCGTCGATGTGCGCGCCGACGAGGAAGAGCTCACCGTCGCGAATGTCCCCGAACGCCCTCTGGATCGTGACCTTCCCGTTGCGCAGCGACTTGACCTCCGTGCCGGTCAGCGCAAGGCCCGCCTCGTAGCGGTCGAGGAGGTGGTAGTCGTGCCGGGCACGACGGTTCTCGGCGATCAGCTTGGTCCCTGCGGCCATGTCACCTGCATTGGACCAAAAAAATTCGCCGAGCCGGTTGCGCTTTCGTCCACTTCCCCGGCGAACCTTCCGCTTCCGCGTACGGTCTACCGGTGAAGCTTCGGTCTACTCGCGCTCCGTGCTCGGCGCAAGCGGCAACCTAAAGGGACAGGCAACCCTGCGCAAGGGACTCGAGCAACCTTTCTTCGCAAAGAGCGGCAAAATATTTCCGAGTGGGTCACGCGGGTGCGAGCTCGACCTTGCCCTCCCACCGGCGGATGTCCGCGACGCGCACCTCGATCGGGTCGCCGAGGCGGTAGGAGAAGCCTCCGCGGCGGCCGACGAGGGCCGTGCCGAGGGGGTTGAGCTCGAAGTAGTCGCCCGGGAGGCGCCGCGCGGGCACGTAGCCCTCGAAGACGCCGTCGAAGCGGACGAAGATGCCCGAGCCGATCGCGCCGACGATCTCTCCGTCGAAGGTCGCCTCCCAGCCGTCCTCGAAGAGCCGGCGCTCGAGGAGCCATGCCAGGCAGAGCTCGTCGGCCGTGTACTCGACCTGCGCGGCCTCGCGCTCGCGGACCGACGTCCACTCGGAGACCTCCGAGAGGTCGTCCGGCAGCTCGACGTCGAGCACGCCGAGCTCGCGCAGGAGCGCGCGGTGGCAGAGGAGATCCGGGTACCGGCGGATCGGGGACGTGAAATGGCAGTACGCGCGGCTGGCGAGGCCCGAGTGGCCGAGATTGCGGGGGTCGTAGCGCGCCTGCTTGAGCGCGCGGAGGACGAGCGGCGGGAAGGCCTCGCGTCCCCGCCCGGACTGCTCGACGTAGCGAGTGACCGACGCGCTCACCCGCGCAGCGAGCCCGGCGGCGTCCCCCGGCCGAAGGTTCTCCGGCGCGGGCGGCGTCGGGATCTCGAGCTCGGCGAGCTTGGCGAGGAGGAGCTCGACCGACTGTGGGTCGGGCTGCTCGTGGACGCGGTAGACGGCCTCGCGGTCGCGGCCTGCGAGCAGCTGCGCGACGGCCTCGTTGGCCGCGATCATGAGCTCCTCGACGAGCATGTGCGCGAGCGGCTCGGTCTCCATCCAGGCTCGCTCGACCCCACCCTCGCCGTCGAAGGCGAAGGTGACCTCGCCCGTCTCGATGCGAAGCGCTCCTCGCGCGTAGCGGCGCTTGCGAAGCGCCGTCGTCACCTCCTCGGCCAGCCGTGAGGGACTCGGTCAGCTCGTCGCTCGCCCGCTCGTGCCCGGCCAGGATCGCCTGGGCGTGGCCGTAGGTCAGGCGCTCCCGGCTGACGATGCGGCTGCGGTAGAAGCGCGCCTCGCGGGGAGCGAGATCACGGTCGAAGGGGATCTCGACCGTGACGCAGCGCCGCTCGACGTGGGGTCGCAGGCTGCAGGCGTCGTTCGAGAGCTCCTCGGGCAGCATCGGCTCGACGCGGCCCGGCACGTAGACGGAGAAGCCGCGCTCGCCCGCGTCGTGGTCGAGCGGAGAGCCGGCGGGGATGTAGGCGGACACATCCGCGATGTGCACCCAGGCACGGACGCCGTCCTCGTCGCGCTGGAGGCTCAGCGCGTCGTCGAAGTCCTTCGCCTCGTCGGGGTCGATCGTGAAGGTGAAGAGGTGGCTGAGGTCGACACGGTCGGGCTCGTTCTCCGGCGGAAGCGGCGGCAGGGGAGCATGCGGCCTGCGCACGCCGAGGTGCCACAGGAGACCTTCGAGCACCGCCTCGATGTTGCTCGCCGCACCGAGAACCTCCTCGACCCGCGCGCGGCCGCGCCCGAGCCGCAGGACGGCCAGGTCGCCCGGCGAGGCGTCGCCCGCGCCCTTGCGGTCGACGACGATCGGCACGCCACCCTCGAAGTACGGCTCGCCGACCAGGAGCTTGCCCCGACGCGCAAGCTCGGCAACGAGGTGCTCCGTCATCTATCCCCCGCGGAGCGTCTGGAAGAGCGTCTGGCGGGCGATCTGGATCGCCTCGTCGCGCTCGGCGGTGATCGGATCGTCGACCGCCTCCACGGAGGGGTGCAGGCCCACACCCGTGATGTCCGCGCCCGCCGGCGTGACGTACTTCGCGGTCGTGAGCTTGAGCGCCCTCCCGTTCAGGAGCGGCGCCACGGTCTGCACCGAGGCCTTGCCGAACGTACGCTGCCCGACGAGGGTGGCGCGGTCCTGGTCGACGAGCGCGCCGGCCACGATCTCCGCGGCGCTCGCGCTGCCCCCGTTCACGAGGACGACGAGCGGGAGCTTCGGGATGCGTCGGGAAGCCGGTGACACGGTACGTGTGCTCCTCCTCGTGCAGGCCCGACGTGCGGCACACGGCACCGTCGGCGATGAAGATCGACGCGACGTCGACCGCCTGCGAGAGGAGGCCGCCGGGGTTGTCGCGGAGGTCGATGATCGCGCCCGTGGCGCCCTTTTCGACGAGGCGCGAGGTGGTCGTCGTCACCTGGTGGGCCGCATCGGCCGAGAACGAGAAGATGCGGATGTAGGCGACCTTCTGCTTCTTCACCTGCAGGAGCCGCGCGCTGATCGGCGGCACTGCGATCTCCTTGCGCACGACCTCGACGTCGAACGCCGCCTTCTTCGGAGGGCGCCGCACTCGGAGCCTCACCACCGTTCCCGGCCGCCCCTTGATCAGGGTCAGCGCGCTCTCGAACGGCTTGTCGGCGAGGACTGCGCCGTCGATGCGGACGATGACGTCGCCGGGCTCGATCCCCGCGGACTTGGCAGGGCCGGGATAGGCCGACGTGACCACGAGCCCGCCGGCCGAGGGGCCGACCGTGAGGCCGATGCCCGAGTACGTGCCGTCCGTCCGGTCGCGCAGGCTCTCGAACTCGGAGGCCGTGAGCACCTCGGTGTGCGGGTCCTCGAGCCCTTCGATGATCTCGTCCACCGTCGGGCGGGCGAGCACCTCGGGATGGATCCAGCGGTAGTAGGAGGCGTTCAGCTCGCCGCGCACCTCGTCGATCAGGCGGACCGATCTGTCGGTGCTGCCCTGGGTCGCTGCCTGGCTCGCGTTTCCGCTCGACTGCGTGAGGACGAAGCCGAGGAAGAACGCCCCGATGACGACCGCGGTCGCAGCGAAATAGCCGGCCGCCCGTCTCACAGGCCGCCCGCCCTTCGCCGTGCGGGGCCGACCGCCGGCACCGGCGTCAGATCCTGAGGAAGCGCCGCATGGTGATGCCCGAGCCCGCGGCTCCCACGAGCAGGCTCACTGCGACGAGGATGAGGGCCACGACCGGGAAGCTCCAGGCGCTGATGTCATTCGGGCTCTCCACCCGACCCATGATGCCTGGGAGCGCGAGCTCCTTCGCCATCAACAGGAGAATGACCGCGAAGACGGATCCGGCCAGGCCGCAGAGGATGCCCTCGAGCATGAAGGGGGCGCGCACGAACCAGTTCGTCGCGCCGACGAGCTTCATCACCTCGATCTCACGTCTTCGCGAGAAGATCGAGAGGCGGATGGTGTTGGCGATCAGGATGGTTGACGCGATCAGCAGGATCACGCTCCCCACTAAGAAGATCGCTCCGATGATCGTCGCCACCTGGAGCACGCGCTCGGCTTTCTTCTCGCCGTAGGTGACCTTCTCGACCCCTGGTGGCGCCGGGTCGAGGGTGCCCGCGATCGTCTTGCACGGTCTCCGCGTCGTTCGGGATGACCTTGTACGCGGCGGGCAGCGGGTTCCGGGGAAGCTGGCCGGCCAGCTCGGGGAAGCGCTTCTGCATATCCTCGAGCGCCTCCTGCTTGGAGACGAACTCGATGCTCTTGACGTCCGGGTTGTTGGCGAGCTGCGCCCGCACCTGGTCCATCTCCTGCTGGGTTGCCTCCTCGCCGCAGATGACGTTGGTGCAGAAGTAGACGTTGACGACCAGGTCCTTCTTGACGTGGTTCGTCCACGAGATGACCCAGCTTCCGAGGGCGATGAAGAGCCCGAGCAGGAACATCCCGATCAGGACGGTCATGACGGCCGCCACCGTCGTGGAGAGGTTCCCGGCGATGGAGCGGAAGGCCTCGGTGACGAAGAGTCGGGCGCGCACGTCCTAGCCGTACCCACCTCGACGCTCGTCCCGGATGACGACGCCGTCCTCGAGGGCGATGACGCGCTTGCGCATCTTGTCGACCATCTCGCGGTCGTGCGTGGCCATGACCACCGTGGTGCCGGTGCGGTTGATGCGGTAGAGGAGCTGCATGATCCCGACGGAGGTGTCGGGGTCGAGGTTCCCCGTCGGCTCGTCGCAGATGAGGAGCGGCGGGTGGTTGACGAACGCGCGCGCGATCGAGACGCGCTGCTGTTCGCCGCCCGACAGCTCGTGCGGGTGGTTGTTCATCTTCGCCCCGAGGCCGACGAGAGCCATGATCTCTGGCACCTTGGATCGGATCTGGGCCTTGGAATCGCCCTGCACCTTGAGCGCGTAGGCGACGTTCTCGTACGCCGTGCGGTCGGTGAGGAGCTTGAAGTCCTGGAAGACGCAGCCCAGGTTGCGCCGCAGCATCGGCACCTTCGAGCCCTTCAGGCGCGCGAGCTCGCGGCCGCCGACGATGATCCGCCCCCGGGTCGGGTCGAGCTCCTTGAGGAGCAGGCGCATGATCGTGGACTTGCCCGAGCCCGAGGGGCCGACCAGGAACACGAACTCGCCCTTCTCGATCACGAAGCTCGTGTCGCGGAGCGCGACGACGTTCGGGTCGTAGATCTTCGTGACGCCCTCGAACACGATCATCGGCGCGCCGGAGGGCCCCATCGTGGGCTCGTCCGGAAGGACCGCCGAGGCGGTCTCGGCCGCCTCGCCGTTCACTGCGGCGGCAGGCGTTTCCGGCTGTTCGAGTTGCTCTTTGAGGTCGGCTTCCTGCACCGGTCTATACGTGGGCGCCTGTCCCGAAGGCGCACCGGTCGGGTCTCTGCAAGGAGTCGAGTGTACCGAAAGAGGCGGTGGGCTTACAGCACAACATCAGGCAACAGCTCCAGTGGCGTGGGCTAGGAGGTACGCGCGTATGAAACGGTCGAGATCCCCGTCGAGGACGGCTTGGGCGTTTCCTTCTTCGACGTCCGTGCGGTGATCCTTCACGAGCTGGTACGGATGGAGCACGTAGCTGCGGATCTGGCTCCCGAAGCCCGTGTCCAGCACCTCCCCGCGCTCGCGGGCGAGCTCCTCCTCGCGGCGCTCGAGCTCGTGCTCGGCCAGGCGGCTGCGGAGGATCCGCATCGCGGTCTGGCGGTTCGAGAGCTGGGAGCGCTCGTTCTGGCACTGGACGACGATCCCGGTCGGAAGGTGCGTGATCCGGACGGCCGAATCCGTCTTGTTCACGTGCTGGCCGCCGGCGCCGCTCGCGCGGTACGTGTCGATGCGCAGGTCGGACTCGTCGATCTCGAGATCGACGTCGTCGTCGACGAGCGGGCTCACGATCACCTGCGCGAACGAGGTGTGGCGGCGGTGCGCCTGGTCGAACGGCGACAGGCGGACGAGCCGGTGGACGCCGCGCTCGGCCTTCAGCGTCCCGTAGGCGTTCTCGCCCTCGACGGTGAAGGTCGCGGACTTCAGCCCCGCCTCCTCCCCAGGCGAGACCTCGAGGAGCTGCGTCTTGAAGCCGCGCTCGTCGGCCCAGCGGAGGTACATGCGGAGCAGGATCTCCGTCCAGTCCTGCGCGTCCGTCCCGCCGGTGCCGGCGTGGATCGAGACGACGGCGTCGCCCGCGTCGTAGTCGCCGCTGAAGAGAGAGTCCTCCTGGAGGCGGTCGAGCTGGCCGCGCAGGGCGACCGCGCTCTGCTCGACCTCGTCGAGCTCGCCGTCGTCGGAGACGAGCGTCACGAGCTCGCCGAGATCCTCGGCCTCACGGCTGAGCTGGTCGTAGCGCTCGAGGCGGCGTGAGAGCCGCGCGTGCTCGGCGGAGATGCGGGCGGCCTTGCGCTGGTCGTCCCAGAAGCCCGGGGCGCCCATGGCCTCCTCGAGCTCGGCGAGCCGCGCCTTCAGACCCTCGGGGTCAAAGGTAATCACGGACCCAGGCCAACTGGGTCCCGATCTCTGTGAGCTCTCGCTCTACCGCGCTCCTCTCGGCCATGCGTGGATGGTACCGCCCCCGTCGAACGGCTCCGACCGGTCACGTTGGGCCCTGCCCGAGGGGCCACCCCGGGCCACCACCCGCTTTGGACGCTAGCGAGGAAAGGCGCACCCGTGGGTGACGCAACGTGCCGAGAGCGTGAAAGAGGCTGAGGAAGCGGCCGCGGCTAGGCGCCGTGGCACTTCTTGAACTTCTTGCCCGAGCCGCACGGGCACGGGTCGTTACGGCCCACGCGGTCGAATTCGGTCGCGACGCGCTGGCCCGTGGAGACCGTGGTCGCGGCGGCGCCACCGCCGCCGGCCATCGCGCCTCCCTGCCCACCGGTCGCCGCCCCACCGACGCTGCCGCCGGCCGCGCGGATCGCGTCCGCGCCCGAGACCGACTCGTGCTCGTAGACGAGGTCGCCGTTGCCCGCGCCGTTGCCGTCCGGCGCCGGCGCGGCCGGCTCCTCGGGGGGGTGCTCGATCTGGATGCGCAGGAGGTAGCGGACGACCTCCTCCTGGATCGCCGCGGTCAGCTCCTCGAACATCGTGTGGCCCTCGGCGCGGTACTCGGCGAGCGGGTCCTTCTGGGCCATGGCGCGGAGGTGGATGCCGTCGCGGAGGTACTCCATCGACTCGAGGTGCTCGCGCCAGCGCACGTCGACGACCTGGAGGACGAGGTAGCGCTCGACGTCACGGAGGAGCTCGGCGCCGTACAGCCGCTCCTTCTCCTCGTACTCGTGGCGAGCGTCGTCCTGGAACTCCTCGATCAGCTCCTCGCGCGTGAGCGCGCTCTCGCCGAGGTCGTCGACCGACTTGATCTCGGTGTCGTAGAGCGTCTGCATCTCCTTGAAGAGCTCCTCGAGATCCCACTCCTCCTGGTACTCGGCCTGCGTGTGCTCGTAGACGATGCGCGCGACGAGGTCGTCGAGCCATTCCGAGATCTCCTCGTTGAGATCGGCACCCTCGAGGACGCGGCGGCGCTGCTCGTAGACGACCATGCGCTGGACGCTCATGACGTCGTCGTACTTGAGGACGTTCTTCCGCGAGACGAAGTTCTGCTCCTCGACCTTCTTCTGCGCGTTCTCGATCTGCTTCGAGAGGATCGAGGCCTCCATGGGCTGGTCGTCCGGAAGCTTGAAGCGCTCCATGATGTTGTTGATCCGGTCGCCGGCAAAGAGGCGCACGAGATCGTCCTGCGCGGACAGGTAGAAGCGCGACTCGCCGGGGTCTCCCTGGCGGCCCGAGCGGCCGCGGAGCTGGTTGTCGATGCGGCGCGATTCGTGGCGCTCGGTGCCGAGCACGTAGAGGCCGCCGCGCTCGCGCACGCCCTCGCCGAGCTTGATGTCGACGCCGCGTCCGGCCATGTTGGTCGCGATCGTGACGGCGCCCGGCTCGCCGGCGCCGACGATGATCTCGGCCTCGCGCTCGTGCTGCTTCGCGTTCAGGACGTTGTGCTTGATCCCCTGGCGCTCGAGCATCGTCGAGAGGAACTCGGAGACCTCGACGGAGATCGTGCCGACGAGGACGGGCTGCCCGGCTTCGTGGCGCTCCTTGATGTCCTCGATCACGGCGTTGTACTTGGCCTCGGCGGTCTTGTAGATGAAGTCGTTCTCGTCGTTGCGCGCGACGTCGACGTTGGTCGGGATCTCGACGACGGAGAGGTTGTAGATCTCCTGGAACTCCTTCTCCTCCGTCTTGGCCGTGCCGGTCATGCCGGCGAGCTTCTCGTAGAGGCGGAAGTAGTTCTGGAGCGTGATGGTCGCGAGCGTGACGTGCTCCTCGCGGATGGCGACGCCCTCCTTCGCCTCGACCGCCTGGTGGAGGCCCTCGGACCAGCGGCGCCCTTCCATGATGCGGCCGGTGAACTCGTCGACGATCTTCACCTCGCCGTCCTGCACGACGTAGTCGACGTCGCGCTGGTAGAGCGACTCGGCCTTGAGGGCCTGGATGAGGTGGTTGACGAGCTGGGCGTGCTGCGGCTCGTAGAGGTTCTCGATGCGGAGCGTGCGCTCGACCGCCTCGATGGCGGTGTGCCGCGGCGAGACGGTCTTGAACTTCTCGTCGAACTCGTAGTCGGCGTCGTCCTCGCTCTTGACGACGCCCTTGGGGACGAACTTGGCCGCGACTCCCTCGAGGCCGCGGACGATGCGCGCGAAGTCGTAGTAGGTCGAGGCCGCCGTCTCGGGCTCGCCCGAGATGATGAGCGGCGTGCGCGCCTCGTCGATGAGGATCGAGTCGACCTCGTCCACGATCGCGTAGGCGTGGCTGGGCTGGACGGTGCCGGCCAGCGTCGAGGCCATGTTGTCGCGCAGGTAGTCGAAGCCGAACTCGGAGTTCGTGCCGTAGGTGATGTCGGCCGAGTACGCCTCCTTGCGCTCCGCGTAGGGCATCTGGTTGCGGATGAACGACGCGCGCATGCCGAGCGCCTCGTAGACCGGGCCCATCCATTCGGCGTCGCGCTTCGCCAGGTAGTCGTTGACCGTGACGAGGTGGACGCCGCGGGCCGGGAGCGCGTTCAGGTAGAGCGGCATCGTCGCGACGAGCGTCTTTCCCTCACCGGTCTTCATCTCGGCGATGTCGCCCTCGTGCAGCACGATGGCGCCCATCACCTGGACGTCGAACGCGCGCATCCCGAGCGAACGCTTCCCCGCTTCGCGGACGGCCGCGAAGGCCTCGAACGAAAGCTCGTCGAGCGACTCGCCGTTCTCGAGCCGCTGCCGGAACTCGACCGTCTTGGCCGCGAGCTCCTCGTCGGAGAGGGCCTCGAACTCGGGCTCGAGGGACGTGACGTAGTCGGCCTGCTGGGCCAGGCGCTTGAGACGCCGGCCCTCGCCGACGCGCAGGACCTTTTCAAGGGCGCCGTAGTTCTGGGGCATCAGTTCAGGGTAGCGAGAGGGGTGTCGTCACAGAGGGTCGATGGTCAGCTCCCACCGACCGTCCTCCACCCTATCGGCATGCGCGACGAAAGCCTGAAAGCGAGCTGCGCCAAGGCTCTCGAGCGTCGCGAGCGCCTCGCCCTCGGGCCCCTCCGGGACCTCGGTGGCGATGTCGCCGTCGACCAGAAGGATCGTTTCGCCGTCGGGCGGCACGGCTACCTCGAGCGACGTCGCCGCGATGCTGGTTGGGAGGGAGACGAGGTCGGAGTCGAGCCGAAGGGCGCCCACCGTCCACTCCGAGTCGCCACTGGCGGACGGCCTGCACGACGAGGGGCGGCTTGAGCCCGAGGTCGCGCGTCAGCTCGCCGACGGCCTCGGGAGGCACGTCGCCGACGACGGTGCCGTCCGCGAAGACGCGGAACTCGAGCTCGTTGGCCTCGTAGCCGCGGAGGGACGGCACCTGCACGAGCGCGGTCGCGTCCCATTCGCGCGCGCGTGGGAGTCCCGGAGACGCCGGTCTCGACCCAGCGGAAGACTCCCGGGTCGCGGATGTCGTCGGCGCCCGTCAAGCGATCTGCGGCTCGATCAGCCCGTAGTTGCCGTCGCGCCGGCGGTAGACGACGTTCACGTCGTTCGTGTCCGCGTTCTGGAAGACGAAGAAGTCGTGGCCGATCAGCTCCAGCTGGAGCACGGCCTCCTCGGGCGTCATCGGCTTCACGGCGAACTGCTTCGTCTTCACGATCAAGGGGGCCTCCTCGTCGGCGACGACCGGGAAGGACTCGGGCTCGGTCGCGTTCCCTCGGCGCGAGCTCGGCCGCCGCTTGTCGCGCAGCCGCCGGGCCTGCCGCTCGAGCTTCTCGACGAGCTGGTCGATCGAGGCGCGCATGTCGGACGAGCTCTCGCGCGCGCGGAGCACGGGCCCTTTCGTCCAGATCGTGCCTTCGGCGATCTGGTTCTCGGCGATGGACGGGTTCTTCTCCACCGCGAGCTCGACCTCGAGCTGGGCGGACTCGTTCAGGTGCTTGTCGAGCTTGCCGACCTTCTCCTCGGCGTAGGCCTTGAGGGTGTCGCTGACCTCGACGTTCTTGCCCTTGACCTGAAGTCTCACAGGAGCCTCCCTCGTCGGTCTGTCGCCGCAGCCTACCCGGGCTGTCGCTAGCTGGAGGCCGCCAGCATCCCGTCGGGCTGGACGATCGCCGCAGGCTCGGGCGGGAGGATGACGACCACCGACTCGAGGTCGTTCGCGGCCGAGACCCGGACAGCCGTCGGGTTCATGACGTCGCCGAGGAGCGCCGAGGCTCCGACCCACTCGCTCCCGGCCCGGACCCGGATCGCGGCCGGCTGCCAGTCGGGGGTCGCGAACGGATCGCCGCTCGACCCGGCGAACACCAGGACGCACGCGTCCACGGCGTCGAGCGCCGGCGTGTGAGCCGCACCGATCACGTAGACGTCGCCGGCGAGGGCGCGCCCCGGCAACGCCTCCCGGGAAGCTGCGTTGCCGGGGGCGTTCCACGAGTCCAGGCAGGCGACGGTCGTGGGGAACCCCTCCAGGCAGCCCTCGCGGACGGCCTCCTTCACCTCGTCCGGGCAGCAGTGCGAGCACGCGCATGGATCCGATCGTGAGCGCCACGGCCCCCGCCGAGCGGCGGGGGCCGTGGTCTTGGACTCGTGCGAGCCGGCTAGCCCAGGTCGCTCGCGTTGACCGTGCAGGTCGCGGTGTCCGTCTTGGACGGATCGCTCTCCGAGGTCGCCGTGAGCGTGACCGTGGCCGTGCTCGGCCCGCTTCCCGTGCGGGTCACGAAGACCGGCACGTCCACGTCGCGGCGGAACTTCGCCGTCGCGAGCGCGTTGTAGAGCTGCGCCTCCCAGCCGGCGCCCGAAACCGAGGCCGACAGCCGGTAGACGTCGTTCTGCAGGTAGCCGTCCACGTCCTCGGGGTGAGCCGCGCCTGTGGCGGCGAACCTGCCCGTGTTCTTCAGGTTGAACGTGCAGTCGTTCCAGCCGTCCCGCGTCCGGTTGCCGACCTTGCCGTTCGCGAGGTCGACGCCGCGAAGCTGCGGGCCGTCGCCGTCCAGCGAGCGGACGGCGACCTGGTACGAGCGGATGCCGCCCGTACGGAACGTCTCGATGACGTAGAAATGGAGCCGGTTGGGCTCGTCCACGTACTCGTACTGGCTCCCGGACTCGAGGCCGGCGTGGAACGTGGCGTCGTTGAGCTGGCGCCAGTCCGCGATCGTCACCATCGAGGGCGTCCCGTCAGGCCGGAGGAAGTCGACCTTGTTCATGTCCTCGGGATGCGCGTCCATGATGTAGACGAACGGCAGGCTGTCCTGGTTCTTCGTCCTCGAGAAGAGGACGCCGTGGCCTGGCGTGAACGAGTCCGCGCCGAGCCGGTCGACGGTCTCGACGGTGTAGTTGTTGTAGAGACTCGACTGCGAGATGACGCCCGCCGCGTTGGCGGTCGGCCCCGGGCAGAACGGGTCGGTGTTGATGTTGCACACCGGCGACTGGTCTCCCCGCGTCGGGAAGGCCAGGTCGGGCGAGGGGTTGAGCTCGACGTTGACCCCGGTCAGCCCGTCGGGCCCCGGGTCGGCGACGCGCGCCGTCACCCGTGCGACGACCACGCCGGACTCGTCCAGCGCGTTGCGGTCGAGTCGCAGGATGTTCTGCTCGTCGATGATGTCGAGCTCCATCCGGTTCCGGAAGTTCTGGCTCGCGCCGAGCGACCCACCCTCGGTGGATGGGATCAGCCAGCGCCTGTGCGGGCCTCCCGGGCCGTTGAACGAGCCGCGGCTCAGCATGTCCCATGGGCCCGAGTAGTCGCGCCGCTGAGGGATCCCGTAGGGATTGTTGTAGTTGTCCGCGATGCCGAGGTTGTGGCTCAGCTCGTGGGCGTACGTGCCCGCGCCCGAGCTCTCGGCCGCCGTGAACGTGTTACCGCCCGCGCTCGGCCACACGCCCTTGCCGGCTGCGAACGACGTCCACGGGATGTAACGCGTCGGGGACCAGTTCGGCTTCGTCGGATCGGGGTTCCCGAACGCCTCGGTGACGTCGTTCATGGTCTGGAACATCATCTCGCCGAACTCCTGCCAGGTAGAGCTCTCGTCCTGGCCGGCCTGCTGGTAGATGATGTTGTCGTAGCTCGCGACCACGGCGGGGCCGACGTCGGCCTCCCACAGCGCGCGCACCTCGGTGCGGGCGTTGCGGTTGCAGGTGAAGCCCGTCGGACAGGCCGAGCCGGCATTGCCGGCGTCACGGAGCCAGTACTCCCACTGGTTGCCCGTCAGCGTGTACGGGCCGTAGGCCTCCAGCTCGACGCCGTACCGGCCGAGCGACGTCTCCATCCAGTAGCTGTTCATCGTCGTGAAGTGGTTCAGCAGGCTCGGCGTGTTGAGGAAGTCCTCGTAGAACTGCGCCGCCTGCGCCCGCGGGATGCTGTTGGCCGTGGTCTGCGGGTTGCCGAAGACCGTTGCGCCTGCCGGCATGGTGATGTTGAGCGGCTGGTCGGCGAACTCCGTGAGGATGATCGCGACCTTCCACTTCTCGATCGTGGGCTGCAGAGCGGGGTTCGCCCAGTCCGTGCCCGGGACGGTCCTGTAGTCCTCCCAGGTCATGTCGTCCTGGTACTCGGCCTCCTGCTGGTCGATCGGCTTGAAGCCCGGAGGCGCCGCGGTCGCGGCGACTGCCGTGGCGAGGAAGACCCCGACCGCGAGCAGAACGCCGATGACCGCGCGCCGGCGGCGTGGGACGTGACTCATGAAGGCACTCTCCTTCCCGCCCGGGCTCCCCACCCGGGCGTCATCGATGACCGCCATGCGCGGGAGAGCGCGAGAGCGCCTGCCTGCCGACGAGCGAGCCTGTCCGCGTGCGTGTGCGTGACTCGTGTTCCCCCCTTGGTCGGTCCCGCGGCCGAAGTCCTCGTAGCCCGGCTCCGCGGTTCCGACGGCGGCACTATATGCCAACCGGCGGAAGGAATTCCAGCCGCGCGGGCCCGCGTTACTCGACGATGAGCTGGAGGGGCTCGCGCGCCGTGAGGTAGCGGCTCTCGAACTCGATCGGCTCGGCCTCCGGGAGGCGCAGCACGTATGTCTCGGACGCGGGGACGTCCTCGAACTCGAGCCGCATGACGCAGACGGTCGGGATCTCCTCGACGCCCCAGTCGGTGCCGGGCTCCGCGTTCTCGGCGTGCCCGGCGGGAAGCTCGCCCTCGACGAGGACCTCCCCGTCGGCGCTCTCGAGCGTGTAGGGCGCGCTGGCGTGCAGGTCCTCGAACGGCCGCGCGCCGGCGCACTCGGCGCCCTCGACGCGGATGTTGTTGTCGGGGATCACGAGGCGGATGACCCGCTCGTCGCCCCCGGCTTCGCCGCCGCCGCCGTCGTCGTCGCCCGCGCACGCCGGAGCGGCGAGGAGGATTGCGGCGAGGCAGACCGCGAGGCCGGGCCTCGTCATCGGCCCGACGTCGCGCCTTCGTAGAGCGCGTCCAGCTCCTCCGCCAGCACCTGCCGCTCGACGCCGCCGGGCCAGCCGCGGATCACCTTGCCCCCCGGCGCGACCAGGACGACCAGCGGTGGCTCGCGGGCGGCCCAGTTGAGCCAGATCTCGTCGTTCCCGACGGCCACCGGATGGTCGAGCTCGAGCTCCTTCGCGTACTCGGCAGCCGGCTCCGCGTCGTCGCCGGGAACGACCGCGATCATGGCCGCGCCTTCGTGCTCGGCGACCACCTCGGCCACCTTCTCGTGCTCCGCCTTGCACTTCTCGCACCAGCTGGCGGTGAAGAGGACCACGACCGGGCGGTCGGCCCACAGGTCGCTCGCCGTCAGGGGCGTCCCGTCGACGAGGTCGGCCGTGAAGTCCGGCGCAGGCACGCCTCCCTCGACGTCCTCGACGAATGTGACGTCGCCGGGAACCGGGCCCGGCACCGCCTCCGCCCCGCCGAACGACTCCTCGTCGTCACCGCCGCCGCCGCTGCACGCGACCGCGGCGACCAGCACGACGAGCCCGAGCGCCAGAGCGCGGGCCGCTGCGCGGAGTGGCTGATACATGTCGTCTCTCATCGACCGGGCGTGCATTGCGCCGTCTCCCGGCCGCGTGCCCCGTGCCTGAGTATGCCGCGCGCCGAGAGGGCGAACAAGCGGAGGGGCGCCGGACGAATCCGGCGCCCCTCCGAGTCAGTGCGTGTTACTGGACCCTCGTGGTGCCGCTGGCGAGCGCCTGCTCGACGGCGGCGAAGCCGCTCCAGGACGAGGAGAAGACCTGCTTGTTCCCGTCCCAGGCGGTGATGGCGATCGAGTCGACGCCGCCCGGCGTGCGCCGGTCGGTGATCGACACTTCGAGGCGGAGCCCCTCCAGGACGGCGACCTGCGGCTGCTTCGAGTCGTCGAAGAGCGTTGCCGTGGCCTGGATGTCGGCCGTGCCCGTGCACCAGTTCGCCGGTGCCTGGCTCGGCCTCGCTCCGCGGCATACCTTGTCGCTCGACTCGTCGAGCGCGACACGCAGCGAGGCGATGTCGTCGCTCTCGAGCCGGTACGACTTGCCGCCCGAGGTGAACGCGAACTCGATCGTCCCGTGCGGGTTGTCGCCGTTGAGGCCGGTCGACCGCACGTCGACGTTCGAGTAGAGGCGCGTCCCGTCGTCGCCGGCGTAGGCGCCGATCGACGTGTCCAGGACGAGCTGGCCGTTGGCCTGGGCCCGCCGGTGTACCGCCGCGCCGTCCGCGGCGGACAGGGCGCACGTCGCCGTGTCCGTCTTGGACGAGTCGGTCTCCGACTTCGCGGTGAGGCTCAGCGTCGTCCCGCCGCTACCGGCGGTGCGGGTCGCATGCACCTCGACCTGGGTCGTCGCGCCCGCCTTCGCGGTGGCGAGGGCGTTCGGGAGCGTGATCTCCCAGTCGCCGCTCGACGAGGTCGCCGAGAGGCGGTAGATGTCCGAGTCGAAGACGCCGGTGCCGGCCTGGCCCGTGTTCGTCAGCGGGAACGTGCACGAGGCAACCGCGTCCGGCTGGGACGTCGACTTCACCGCGGTGCCGAGATCGACGCCGCGCGTGAACGAGCCGGCGCCGTCGAGCCGCCGGACTCCGAGGTCGTAGTACAGCACTCCGTCCGCATCGCGGAACTTGTCGATGAAGTAGAAGTGCAGCCGGTTGAAGTTGTCCACGTGCTCGTACTCGCTGTCCGAGCGCGTGCCTGCATGGAACGAGGCGTCGTTGAGCTGACGCGGGTCGCCTCTCACGACCGCGACGGGCGTGCCGTCCGGCCGGAAGAAGTCGATCATCCCGATGTCCTGCGGGTTCGGGTCGACCAGCGCGACCGTCGGCGTGCCGCTGTTGCGGCTCTTCGACAGGAGGACGCCGTGGCCCGGGGCGAACGAGTCGTTGCCGACCCGGTCGGCGACCTCGAGGCGATACGCGAGGTAGCCGGTGCCCACGCAGTTGAACGAGTCGAGACCCTGCCGGGCACAGCTTCCGGCGAGGTCGCCGCCGCGACCGACGAGCTCGATGGTCACGGGGCCCGAGGCGAGGAGCGCGATGACCGCGTCGCCCTGTGCCTGCGAGAGCGAGAACGCGGGGATGCTCTCCCCGACCGTCGCGGTGAACGTCCCGGTCGTGTTGTTGTAGACGATCGCTGCCGCAGCGCCGGCGGCGGCGGCGTTGGCCACCTTCTGCGCCGGGGTCAGGCCGCCCGTGCCCTCACGCCGCATGAACGCGATCTTGCCCGCGGCGTCGATGGCGGCGAACTCGGCAGTCGAGCCGTTCCCGGCGTTGATCGCCGGGGCCGTGAGCGTGCCGTTCAGGAACAGCGAGCTCGTGAAGTACGTCGGGTTCAACGTCAGCGGCGACGGGCTCGTGACCTGACCGGTGATGGTCGGGTTGCCCCAGTTGACCGTGATGCCCGCGATGTCCGAGCCCTCGGGCACGGACTCGCGCGACACGACGCGAACCACGGCGGCACCCTGGCCGGCGAGGTCGTCGCGCTGCACGGTGACCTGCTCGTCGGCCTCGAGGACGCCGAGCTGGTTCTTGTAGTGGAGCATGTGGTGCGGCCCGAGAGCCGAGCCGCCGGCGTTCGGGATCTGCCAGCGGTTGTGGGTGCCGCCGGGGCCGTTGAACGTCCCGCGGCTCATCATCTCCCAGTACCCGGTGTAGTTCCGCTGGTTGTCGGCGAACGGGTTGTTGTAGTTGTCCGGCAGCCCCCGCAGGTGGCTGAACTCGTGGGCGAACACGCTCTGCCCGGAGCTCTCTGCCTGCGTCGAGGTGCCGCCGCCGGCGTTCGGCCAGTGGTTGGCCGCCGCCCGCCAGGACGTCCACGGGACGTAGCGCGTGGGCGCCCAGTTCGGGATCGGGTTGCCGGCGCTGTTCAGCACCGGGCCGCTCGTGGCGCCGGGAGGCCCGAACTCGGCCGGAACGTCTTCCCGGTTGGTCCACAGCATCTCGCCGAACTCCTGCCAGGTGGACGACTCGTCGTGACCGGCGGTCACGTAGAAGCCGTTGTTGTAGCCGCAGGAGGCCAGCGACGCGCAGCCGGTGTCGGCCTGGAAGGCTGCGAGGCCGTCGTTGCGGATGTTCCGGTTGCACGTGTGGCCTGCCGGACAGCTCGAGTTGGCCTGGTTGCCGACGGCGCCGTTGAAGTCGGTGGCCAGCCCGTATTCGAACTGCTTGCCGGGCATCCGGTACGGGCCGAAGACCTCGACGTCGATGCCGATCCGGCCGTGCGTGTCCTCCATCCAGTAGCTGTGGAGCGTCTTGAAGCCGTTGTACTGGTTGGGAACGGCGTAGTAGTCGTACATCCACTCGTTGACGTCCTCGGCCGGGACGGGTGTCCAGCCCGGCTGCGGGTTGCCGAACGGGTGCGAGCCCGGCGGCTGGCTGATCAGGAACGGCTGGTCGGGATAGTCGACCAGGATGATCGCCGTCCGGTACTGCACCTGGCTCCCGACCGAGTCGACGTCGTAGAACGACGGCTTGGCGTCCGGCACCGGGACATAGTCGTCCCAGGTGAGGAGGCCCTGGTCGAGCCAGTTCTGGCTGTCGATCGGGTCGAGCACCGGCGACTGCGCGCCCACGGGGGCGATTCCGGCCGCGAGCAGGACCACGAGCGAAAGCGTCGCGATGATGCCGCGTCCACGCCAGGCGGATCCGCGGGAACGCTCGGCCTTCCGCCGCGCGCTCACCGGAGGTCCTCCGGCGACCCGAAATTGGAGCGTGATGTCCTCAAATCCCCTCTCCTTCGCTCAATGTGTCCGGGCGCCCGGTGCCCGAATTACCCGATGGGATGACCGCCGTCTGGCGCGCTTGGTCAGCTCGCGCGCGTTCGTGCGTGGGCCTGAGACCTCCCCGGGCTGAAACAACTCGTGATCGCGGTCGCAGATCCCCCTAGTCGAACCTGGTCGTCGCGGGCCGAAGTGCCTGCCCCGTCCCGCGATTCCGAGTGGTCAACTATACGCCGCTCGTCGGCGGCCATGCAACTGCCGAACACCCCTCAACGCCGCACGACACGGGCGAATGCGACGAGGTGGACCTCCGTCGCGCCCGCCCGCCGCAGCGCCGTCGCGGCGGCCAGCGCGGTGGCGCCGGTGGTGTGCACGTCGTCGACGAGCGCCACCTGCCGGGGCACCCTGCCGCGGGCGCTGAACGCCTCGCGCACGTTCGCCCGGCGCTCCGTCCCCGAGAGGCCGCGCTGGCGGCGCACGTGTCCCGTGCGGGCGAGCAGCGGATCGACGGGCAGCTCCCACCGCCTGCCGAGGGCCGCGGCGAGCTCGCGCGCCGCGTCGACACCGCGCCACCCCACGCGATCGGGCTCGCCGGGGACGTGCGCGAGCGCCGCGGCTCGAGGCCGCGGGACGACGTCGACCACCAGGTCGGCGGCGAGCTCGGCCAGACGGCGCAGACCTCGCTCCTTCCAGGCCCCCACGAGCGCCCGTGCGACCTCGTTATAGGCAACCGCGGCCCTGGCCGAGGCGAAGGAGATCCGGCGGCCGGCACATTCGCCGCAGCGCTCGACCGGCCAGGCGGTCGGATACCCGCACCGTGAGCACACCGTTCCACGCAGGAGGACGAGCTGCGCACGGCACCCGTCGCAGAGGAGCTCGCCCTCGCGGCCGCAGGCAACGCAGCGCTGCGGGAGGAGCAGGTCGAGGATCGCCCCCATGGCACCTGCATAGCGCGCTCAGGCGCGCGCGGGTGCGGCGGAAGCGTCCCGGGAGCGTGTCAGCCGCCGAGCGTGACCGCCTTCCCCTCGCCCGCGGAGCGGTAGAGCGCCTCGATCGCCCGCGCCTGTGCGACCGCGTCCTCGCGGCCGAGCAGCAGCTCGGCCTTCCCGTCGATCGCGTCGCTCACGTTCTCGAGCTCGAGCCGGTAGGAGTCCTCGGGCGTGAGGACGATCTCCTCGCGGAACTCGCCGCGGCGCACCTCGATCACCGGCACGCGCGCGTGCCACGGGTCGTCGAGGAAGAGCGAGCCCTCCTCGCCGACGATCTCGAGCTCGTCGCGGTCGGGCGAGACGAAGCTGCAGTCGAACTGGGCGACGACGTCCCCGGGGAACCGCATCGTCCCCGCGAAGAGCACGTCGACCCCGGACTCGCCCACGACCTGCTGGCCGTAGACGACCTCCGGCTCGCCGGCGACGAAGCGCGAACCGCTCACGCAGTAGCAGCCCACGTCCATGAGCGCACCGCCGTCGAGGTCCGCCGCGAGCCGCACGTTGCCGAGCTCCTCGAGCTTGAAGCAGAACGCCGAGCGCACGAGCCTGACGTCGCCGACCGTGCCCTCGTCGAGCAGCTCGCGGATGCGACGGGTCTGCGGGTTGTGGCGCCACATGAACGCCTCCGAGAGCAGGCGCCCGGCCGCATCGGCGGCGTCGAACGCCCGCTCGACCTCGCTCGCGCGGCGGTCGAACGGCTTCTCGCAGAGCACGTGCTTGCCGGCCTCGAGCGAGCGGATCGACCACTCGACGTGCAGCGAGTTCGGGAGCGAGATGTAGACGGCGTCCACGTCGGGGTCGGCGAGCATCGCCTCGTAGCTCCCGTAGGCGCGCTCGATCGCCCACTCCTTGGCATAGGCCTCCGCGCGAGCCTGGTCACGGCTCGCCACGGCGACGACGTTCACGCGATCGGACTCGCGCGCGCCCGCCAGGACGAGGCGGTTGATGTGGGCCGTCGAGATGACCCCCCACTTGGTGCTCATCGGACCTCCGTTGGTCGTAGGGCTGGATAGAGGGCGCGGAAGCGGGCGTACCCGTCCGCGTAGAAACGCTCCCATTCGGGGTCGGGCTCGATCGTCTCGCGCACGCGCACGCACGAGGCAACCGCCTCGGGCACGTCGGCGAACACGCCGCCGGCGACACCGCCCAGCAATGCGGCTCCGTAGGCGGCGCCCTCCTCGACCGCCGTGCGCTCCAGCGGGATGCCGAGGACGGAGGCGACGATCCGCAGCCAGAGGTCGCTCCGTGCGCCGCCACCGGAGGCGCGGCCGACCGTCACCGTGCAGCCGAGCGCCCGAAGCACCTCGAGGCAGTCGCGCAGGCCGTAGGCGACGCCCTCGAGCACCGCCCGGACGAGCGCGCCGCGGTCGTGGCGCAGCGAGAGGCCGACGAAGGCGCCCCGGGCACCGGGATCCGCATGCGGCGTCCGCTCGCCCGCGAGGTAGGGCAGGAACGCGAGACCTTCGGCACCGGGCTCCCAGCGCTCTGCCTCGGCGACGAGCGCGTCGAACGGCTCCCCGGGCGCGACCGCGTCCCGGAACCAGCCGAGCGAGCCCGCGGCGGAGAGCATCACGCCCATCGCGTGCCACGTTTCCGGAACGGCGTGGCAGAAGACGTGCGCGCGCGCCTGCGGGTCGAGGGCAGGCTCCGGCAGCGTGGCGAAGACCACTCCGGAGGTGCCGAGGACGACGGAGGCAGGCCCTTCCTCGTGCACGCCCACTCCGACCGCCCCGGCGGCCTGGTCGCCGGCGCCCGCGGCCACCGGGATCCCGTCGCGCGTCTCGCCCGAGACCTCCGGCGACTCGAGCACGCGCGGGAGCCACGCGGCGGGCAGATCGAGCCCGGCCAGCACCTCGTCGCTCCACCGGCGCGCGGCGACGTCGAAGAGGAGCGTCCCGGAGGCATCGGCGACGTCGATCGCCCGCTCGCCCGTGAGCGCGAGGCGGACGTAGTCCTTCGGGAGCAGGACGTGCGCGATCCGCTCGTAGACGTCGGGCTCGTGGCGGCGGAGCCAGAGGAGCTTCGGCGCCGTGAAACCGGTGAGGGCGCGGTTGCGCGTCAGCTGGACGAGGCGCTCCAGCCCGAGCCGCTCCTCGATCTCCGCGCACTCCGCAGCCGTGCGCTGGTCGTTCCAGAGGATCGCCGGACGCAGGACGCGCTCCTCCGCGTCGAGGGCGACCAGGCCGTGCATCTGCCCGGAGAGGCCGATCCCGGCGATGTCGTCGACATTCAGCTCGTCGAGCGCCTCCGCGGCCGCCCTTGCCCAGTCGGCCGGATCCTGCTCGGCCCAGCCCGGCTGCGGCGTCGAGAGCGGATAGCCGCGCTCGGCGCGGGCGAGCACCTCGCCGTCCGTGCCGACGGCGAGCGCCTTGACGCCGCTCGTGCCGACGTCGAGCCCGACGAGCGCGGTCACTCGACCGCGAGCCCGGCGGCTGCAAGCGCCGCGAGCGCGAGCGCTTCGTCCTGCTCGCCGGGAAGCCCGCTGACCCCGACGGCGCCGACGCGCCTGCCGTCCTCGAACGCGGCGACGCCGCCGAGGAAGAACGTGAAGAAGGGGTCGAAGCTGGCGCGCTCGACCGGGTCGTCGCGCACCTTGTCGGCGAGCTCGCCCGTCGAGCGGGCGTCGCTGCGCGCGGCGGTGTAGGCCTTGCGCTGGGCGTTCAGGCGCGTGTCCGGCGCCGCGCCGTCCATGGTCGCGGCGGCCACGAGCTCGCCGTGCGTGTCGGCGACGAACACGGAGATCGGGCCGGGCGCGCCCGAGAGCACGGACTCGACGATCGCCTGCGCCTGCGCGAGCTTCATGCGCCCAGCGCCGCGTAGACGAGCTCGTACGCCCGCACGGCGTCCTTCGCCTGCTGCGCCTCGCGCAGGGCCGCGTCGTCGATTCGTCCGGCGACCCCGTCGATGAAGCGCCACTGGAGCACGCTGCGGCGGACGGCCTCGATCGCATCCTCGGTGTACGGGTAGAGGTCGAACCCGAGCCGCTCGCCGTTCTCGCCGTACCCCGCGCGGCGCAACTCGACCGCGAGCTCGAGGGTCTCCATGAACGCCGTGGCGCCGACCATGTTGTCGTCGTCGAAGATGCCCCAGCCCGAGTTCGCGTGCTGGTGCCCGAGCAGACCCTCCGCGGCCAGCATCGCCGCGTACTCGCCCAGGCTCTCTCCGTTCATGAGCAGGTGCTGCCAGTCCATGTTGACCTTGACGTTCTCGATCCCGCGGCCGCGCAGCTTGTGGATCACGTGCAGCGTCATGCCGATGTTGCGCATGAGGATCTTCATCGCGGGCTCGGAGTTCTTGTGCTCGAGGAAGAGGTTCACGCCGTGCTCGGCGCAGCGCTCCGCGGCCTCTCCGATCCCGTCGATGAGCCACTCCCAGCTCTCCGCGTACGGCGTCTGGAACGGGTAGTTGTAGCCCTCGATCCCCGGCCAGATGATGAAGTGGGCGCCGAGCGACCCGGCCATGTCGGCCGCGGCAACGGTGCGTCGGCGTGCCTCGGCGCGGAGCTCCGGGTCGGGATTGACGAGGCCGCCGCGGCCGAACATCGGGTCGAGGTGCAGCCCGGTGGCGACGCAGTAGATGCCGTGGCCGCCGAGCGCCTCGCGCACCTCGTCCAGGTTCTCCTCGGAGATCTCCTGCGGGTAGTGGAACTCGTAGTCGTCGATCAGGTCGCCGAGGCCCTCGACCGCGCGGCGCACGCGTTCGGCGGTCGATTCGCCCGCGTGCTCCGGCTGGTAGCCGGCAGGCACGAAGCGGGTGACCATCGGGCCCAGCGCCCAGATGCCCAGGCTCGTCTTCATCCGTCCACTCCCCGGTAGGTGATCTCCTCGCGTCGGCCGCTCTCCGCGGAGCGCACGATCGCGTCGCAGATCTCGGCGCAGCGGTAGCCGTCCTCGAAGGTCGCCCCGTGCGGGGCGACCGTCCCCTCGCCTGCGATGGCCGTCAGCAGGTGGTGGACCTCGTGCGTGAACGTGTCGCCCCAGCCGATGATGTGGCCGGGCGGCCACCAGAAGGACATGAACGGATGCTCGGGCTCCGTCACGAGGACGCGCCGGAAGTCGCGCGTGTCGGCGACCTGGAGCTCGTTCAGCCGCTCGACGTCGAAGGCGACCGAGCCGCGCGAGCCGTTGACCTCGAAGGCGTTCGAGTTGATGCGGCCGCGCGCGAGCCGCGAAGCCTCGAGCGTCCCGACGACGCCGTTCTCGAACTCGACGGTCGCCGCGAACGTGTCGTCCACCCCGTGTCCCTCGATGAACGTCTTGACGACGGCCGAGACGGCGACCGGCTCGCCCACGAGATAGCGGGCGAGGTCGACGATGTGCGCGCCGAGGTCGCCGAGTGCGCCCGAGCCTGCGATCTCGCGGTCGAAGCGCCAGCTCGGCGGGGCGTCGACGCCCCACGACTGGAGGTAGCGCGCGCGAAAGTGGAAGAGGTCGCCGAGGTCGCCGGCCTCGACGATCTCGCGCGCGAGGCGCACGGCCGGGACGAAGCGGTAGTTGAAGCCGCACATGTGCACGACGCCCGCCCGCTCGGCCTCGCGCCAGATCTCGTGCGATTCCTCGGCACTGCGGCCGAGCGGCTTCTCGCAGAGGACGTGCTTGCCGTTCCGGGCCGCGGCGATGGTCGGCTCGGCGTGGAGCGCGTTCGGCCCGCCGTTGTCGAAGAGGCCGATGCGCTCGTCTGCGACCTGCTCGCGCCAGTCCGTGACCGCTTCGGCCCACCCCAGCTCCTCGCGCGCGGCCTCGACCTTGTCGGCGGTGCGCCCGGAGAGGGAGACGAGCTGCGGCGAGAGCGGCGAGTGGAGGGCATCGGCCTCCCGGAACGCGCGCGTGTGGGCCTTGCCCATGAAGGCATATCCGAGCATGCCGACGCCGATGCTCTCGCGGGTCGTCACACGCCGCCGCGCGCGGCCCGGCGGCGCTTCGAGAAGGCGTCCACGAGCACCGCCGCCAGCAGCACGAGGCCGGTGATGACGAACTTCGTGCCGGACGCCAGGCCGAGCAAGTCCATGCCGTTCTGGATCGAGGCGATGACGAGGGCTCCGAGCAGGGCGGAGATCACGCGGCCGGTGCCGCCGAAGAGGCTCGTCCCGCCGATGACCGCCGCGGCGATGATGAGCAGGAGGAGGTTCCCGCCGCCCGTGTTCGTGGCGACGGAGCGCAGCCGCGAGGCGAGCATGATCCCGCCGACCCCGGCCATGAAGCCGCTGATCATGAAGACGGCGATGCGCACGCGGTCGACGTTGATGCCCGCGCGCCGGGCGGCCTCCGCGCTGCCGCCCACGGCGTAGACGTGCCGGCCGAAGCGCGTGCGCGAGGCGATGAACGTCCAGAACGCGAGCAGGATCCCGAGGATGACCGCGACCTTCGGCACGCCGCGGTCCTTGTTCAGGTACCAGACGGCGGCGAACGTCACCGCGGCGAGGAGCACCGTCTGGATCGCGACGAGGATGACGGGCTTCGCAGCCAGGCGGCGGGCCCGCCGGGTGATCGCCGTGCGCAGCTGGACCAGCGCATACACCGCGATGACGCCGATCCCGAGGATCCAACCCCAGATGTCGCTGAGGAAGTCGTTCGCGATCCCGACGACGGTGTCGTCCTGGATCCGGATCGTCCCGGCCGTCGAGTACTGGGTCGTGAGGATGAGGACGACGCCGGACCAGATCAGGAAGCCGGCCAGCGTGACGACGAACGAGGGCACGCCGGCCTTCGTGATCACGATCGCCTGCAGGAACCCGATCGTCGTCGTGACGAGAAGCGCGAATGCGATCGAAAGCCAGAACGGCCACCCCGGGTCGTCGGGGCGCAGGAGCAGCGTCATCACCACCCCGCCGACCGCGCTCACGTAGGCGACCGAGAGGTCGATCTCCCCGATCAGGAGCACGAAGACGACGCCGATCGCGATCGTCGCGACGGCGGCCATCTGGAGGATCAGGTTCGTGAAGTTCCGCTCGGTGAGGAAGTTGTCGTCGAGGATCCCGAACGTGATGAAGATGACGACCAGCCCGAAGATGATCGGCAGCGAGCCGAGCTCGCCCGCGCGGACCCCCTGCCACCAGAGCCGCATGTAGCCGGAAAGGGTCTGCGACTCGCCCGTCTCGTCCAGCGTGGGCCCGGCCGGCACGAACTGGGCCTGGGCGGCGGTCGGGTCGATGCTCTCGTCGGGCTCGGCGGGAGGCTCGGAGGCGGCTCGCGAGGGCGGCGCGGTGCTCATGCCTTCGACCTCCGCGGCCTCCATTCCGGGCACGTGGTCGAGCGTGCCGGCGGTGATCGCGTGGACGACCTCCTGCTGGGTGGTCTTCTCGCGCTCGAAGAGGGCGACGCGCTGACCGAGCCGCAGCACGGTGATGCGGTCGGCGACCTCGAAGACGTCGTGGAGGTTGTGGGTGACGATCGCGACCCCGAGCTCGCGCTCGGCGAGGCGCTTGACCAGGTTCAGCACCTGGCGCGTCTGCGCCACGCCGAGGGCGGCGGTGGGCTCGTCGAGGATGACGACGCGCGAGTTCCACATCACGGCCTTGGCGACGGCGACGGACTGACGCTGGCCGCCGGAGAGGCCGGCGACCGCCTGACGGACCGACTGGAGCGTGGTGACGGACAGCCCGTCGAGCGTCTCGCGAGCCGAGCGCTCCATGCTCGACTCGTCGAGGACGACGCCCGTGCGAATTCGTTCGCGGCCCAGGAACATGTTGGCGACGACGTCGAGGTTGTCCGCGAGGGCGAGATCCTGGTAGACGATCTCGATGCCCAGCTTCGCGGCGTCGCGCGGGCCGTGAATGTTCACGCGCCGGCCCTCGACGGACACCTCGCCCGAGTCGAAGGGGTAGATGCCGGCGATGCCCTTGATCAGGGTCGACTTGCCGGCGCCGTTGTCGCCGACGAGCGCCATGACCTCGCCGGGACGGATCTCGAAGTCGACGTTCGAGAGCGCCTGCACGGCGCCGAAGGCCTTCGAGACCTGCCGGCATTCGAGGAGCGGGACGGCGTCGGCCATGCTCGTTCGTGCGAGCGGAAGGGAGGGGCGACCGGGCGAACGCCCCTCCCTTTGGGTCCGCTCAGCGGGTCAGCTGTTCTCCTGGCAGAAGTCGGTCTGCGCGACGTCTCCGGTGCAGATCTCCTCGATCGTCCTGAAGCCGTCGGCGATGACCGTGTCCATGATGTTGTTGATGTCGACCGGGATCGGCACCAGCGCGTAGTAGGGCACGACGCCTTCGCCCTCGGGCGAGTCGGCCGGCTGGCCGTCCTCCGCCTGGATCCCGATGATCTCGAACTCGGCCTCGGTCTCGATCGCCGTCGGGTCCTCGCCGTTTCGCAGGGCGAGGGCCACGGCCGCGGCGACCTCGGCCTCGGCCGCGATCGGCTTGTAGACGCTCATCGTCTGCCGGCCGAGCGCGATGTTCTGGATGCCGGCCACGGTCGCGTCCTGGCCGCTGACGGGAGCACCCTCGATCCCGGCGGCCTCGAGCGCGTTGGCGGCCGAGTTGCCCAGGCCGTCGTTCGCCGCGAAGACCGCGTCGACGTCGTTGTTCGCGTCGGTCAGGATCTGCTCCATGAGCGTCTGGGCCTGCTGGTTGTCCCAGCCCGGGACATGCTGGTCGGCGACGATCTCCCACTCGCCGGCCTCGGCCTTGGCCTCGACGGTCTCCGCGTAGCCCTGGCGGAAGAGGAAGGAGTTGTTGTCCTCCTCGCCGCCGTTCAGCATGACGACGCGCTTCGGGTCCGCTTCGAGCTCGTCGATGACGGGCTCGAGCACTTCCGCCATCGCCGCGCCCACCGCGACGTTGTCGAAGCTCACGTATGCGTCGCCTCCGGATCCGCCGGTGTTGAACCGGTCGTACTCGACCACCTTGACGCCCGCGTCCTTGGCAATGTCGATGATGGTGCCGCCGGAGCCGGTGTCGATGCTGACGAGCAGGATGACGCTGGCGCCGTCCGCGATCGCCTGTTCCGCCTGCGACTGCTGCTGCGCGGCGTCGTTCTCGGCGTTCACGATGTTGTACTCGACGCCCGCTGCCTCGAAGGCCTCCTCGAAGTAGCGGCGATCGTCCGTCTCCCAACGCGGCGAGCTGGCGCTGTCGGGCAGGAGGACCCAGATGCTGCCCTCGCCGTCTCCGCCGCCGCCGTCGCCTTCGGCAGCGGTCTCATCTCCTCCTCCGCCACCGTCATCGTCGTCGTCACCCCCGCATCCCGCGGCGACCAGCGCCAGCGCGGAGACGAGGACGAGCAGGAGCAGCAGAAATCTCTTTGTCATCGAATCGTTGTCCTTGAACGAAATTCTCCTCACGCTACGCCTCCCTTGAGACTGACCCCCGCAGGCCTTGACGCGGAGACCCTACGGGGCGCAGGGGCCGATTTCAAGCCGACTTGGGAGGAGCGGCCACCCAATGTCCACCAGTTCGCAACCGCATTCTTTTTGTCGAGTCCTGTCTTAATTCGAGGCGGAGCGGGTGAAATTCGACCGCGATCCTGCGAAAGTGTTGGGAATGACGGTGGAACCAGGGACTTTTGGCAGCCTGCGGGAGCTGAACCGGCTCCGCGTCGTGGACGCGCTGCGCCGCCAGGGCACGGCCAGCAGGAGTGAGCTCGCCCGCCTGACCGGGCTCTCGCGCACGACCGTGACGACGCTCGTGGCCGATCTCCAGGGCCGCGGGATGATCGCCGAGCAGGAGGCCGGCCGCACGGGCCCGTCCGGCCGCGGCCGCCCGCCCGTCCTCCTGCGGCTCGACGCCTCCGTCGGCGCCGCGCTCGGCATCGACTTCGGCCACCGGCACGTCCGCGTGGCTGTCGCAGACCTCTCCTCCACCGTGCTGGCGGAGCGCCTCATCGCGCTCGAGGTGGACGACGACGCCGCCACGGCGCTCGACGCCGCCGCCGACCTGGCCGCGGAGGTGCTTGCGGAGGCCGAGACGGACCGCAGCCGCCTCATCGGCGCCGGCATGGCGCTCTCGGGCCCGATCGACCGCCTGACCGGGACGGTGGCCTCGACCGTCGTCCCGGGCTGGGCCGGCGTCAACGCGGGCGAGGAGCTCTCGCGCCGGCTGGGCGTCCAGGTCGAGGTCGACAACGACGCCAACCTCGGCGCCCTCGCAGAGGTCTCCTTCGGAGCGGGCCGCGGGCTCGCGGACGTGATCTACGTGATGATGTCCGCCGGCGTCGGCGCCGGGCTCGTCCTCGGCGGGCGCCTCCACCACGGGTCGACCGGCATCGCGGGCGAGCTCGGGCACGTCCAGGTGCGCGTCGACGGCGCGGTCTGCCGCTGCGGGAACCGCGGCTGCCTCGAGACCGTGGCCTCGACCGAGGCGATCGTCGACCTCCTCCGCCCCGCGCACGGCAATCAGCTGACGCTGCGCGGGGTGATCGAGCTCGTGGCCGACGGCGACCTGGCCGCCACCCGCGTCGTCAACGACGCAGGCCGGGCCGTGGGCCGCACGCTCGCCGACCTCTGCAACCACCTCAACCCCGCCGCCATCGTCGTCGGGGGCGACCTGAGCGGGGCAGGCGAACCGCTCCTCGACGGGATCCGCGCGGCGATCGACCGCTACGCGCTGCCGGGTGCCGCGCAGGCCGTCGAGGTCAGGCCGGGCGTGCTCGGCGAGCGGGCCGAGGTGCTGGGCGCCCTCGCGGTCGTGATCGCGGACACCGACAGGCTCCGCTCCGCGGGCCTGGCGCCGCTGCGCTCCGGCGCCGTCCGTTAGCCCGCCGGCGCGGAGGGATAGCGCAGGATGCTGTCGGCGAGCTTCGACGCGTCGCCGAAGATCCCCGCGATCGCGAGACCCTCGTCGGGCACGACGCTGCCCGGAAGGAGCGCGGCGCGGCGGATGGCGGCTGCCTGGCCGACGTGGCAGTCGGCGCCGATCGCGGCGGGCCCGCGGATCTGCGCGCCGGCCTCGACCGTCACGTTGGGCCCGAGGACGACGGGGCCGTCGATGGTCGACGTGGCGTCGATCCTGCACCCGTCCTCGGCCCAGACGCCCGGCGAGATCTCCGTGCCGGGGATGTCCACGCGGACGTGTCCCAGGACGGCGTCGAGGATCGTGTTGCGCAGCTCGTCCAGGTCGCCGACGTCGTTCCAGTAGGCCATCGTCGTGTAGGCGTAGACCTCCTCGCCGGCCGCGACGAGGTTGGGCCAGACGTCCTCGCCGAAGTCGTAGAACGTGTCGGGCGGAATGCGCTCGAGGAGCTCGGGCTCGATCACGTAGATGCCGCAGTTGGCGAGGTCGCTGCGGGCCTCGTCGCGCCGTGGCTTCTCCTGGAAGCCGCGCACGCGCGTGTCGCGGTCGAGGATGACGACGCCGTACGAGGACGGGTCGCCCACGGGCTTCACGGTCAGCGTCGCGAGCGCCCCGGTGCGCTGGTGGTGCCCGAGCAGCGCCGTGATGTCCACGTCGTGGAGGCCGTCGCCCGAGGTGATCAGGATCGCCTCGTCGCCCCAGTGGTCCTCGAGCTTCTTCGTCCCGCCCGCGGTCCCGAGGAGCTCCTGCTCGTACGACCAGCGGATGTTCATGCCGAGCGCGGAGCCGTCGCCGAAGTAGCGCTGGATCATCTCCGGGAAGGCGTGGAGGTTGATGCCGACGTCGGTGACGTCGTGGCGCTTCAGGAGGTTGAGCAGGTGGTGGAGGACGGGCCGGTTGGCCACCGGCATCATCGGCTTGGGCAGGAAGTCCGTCAGCGGCCGCAGGCGCGTGCCCAGACCGGCCGCCATCACCATCGCCTTCATCGCGCCACCTCCGTGGCTTCGGGCCGCAGCGCGGCGAGGGACTCCTCGTAGGGCGGGCGGTGCACGCCCTGCTCGGTCACGATCGCCGTCACGAGCGCCGCCGGCGTCACGTCGAACGCGGGGTTGCGCGCCGCAAAGCGGCTGCTCACCTCGGCCGGGTCGCGCTCCTCGATCGGAATGTCGGCGCCGCTCGAGGCGGCGAGGTCGACGGTCGAGCTCGGCGCGACGACGTAGAACGGGATCTCGTGGTGGGCGGCGAGGACGGCGAGCGGGTACGTGCCGATCTTGTTGGCCGTGTCGCCGTTGGCCGCGATGCGGTCGGCGCCGGTCAGGACGACGTCCACTTCGCCGCGTGCGATGAGCGAGCCCGCGGCCGCGTCGGCCACGACGCTCGCCGGCACGCCCGCCCGCTCCAGCTCCCAGGCGGTGAGCCGTGCTCCCTGGAGGAGCGGCCGCGTCTCGTCCACGAGCACATGCTCGACGAGCCCGCGCGCGTGGGCCTCGCAGATCGCGCCCAGCGCGGTGCCCACGCCTCCGGTGGCGAGCGGCCCGGTGTTGCAGTGCGTCAGGGCCCGCGAGCCCGGGGCGATCAGGGCGGCCCCGTGCTCGGCCATGCGCCGGCAGCGCTCGACCTCGGCTTCGTGGATCCCGCGCGCCCGCGCGGCGAGCGCCGCGGGGTCCTGGTCGCCCGCGCGCATCTCGGCGATCGCCCAGGGCAGGTTCACGGCGGTGGGCCGGGAGGCGAGAAGCACGGCCGCGGCCTCGTCGAGATCCTCCCCGCGCCCGGCGGCCAGCGCGTACCCGTACGCCGCGGCGACGCCGATCGCGGGCGCGCCGCGCACGGCCAGCGTGCGGATGGCCTCGGCCACCTCGGCGGCCGTCTCACAGCGGAGCTCGATTGCCTCGTCCGGAAGGCGACGCTGGTCGAGGACGACGACCGCGTCGGCTTCGAGCCGGGCGATCTCCTCGGGCTCTAAGTGCCCTCGTCCCAGGACGCCAGGTACCTCGCCTGCTCCTCGGTGAGCTGGTCGATCTCGGCGCCCATGCTCTCGAGCTTGAGGCGCGCGATCTCGCGATCGATCTCTTCCGGGACGACGTAGACCCGCGGCTCCAGCTCGCTCGCGTGCGCGACCATGTGTTCGGCCGAGAGGGCCTGGTTCGCAAAGCTCATATCCATGACGGCGGCGGGGTGCCCCTCCGCCGTGGCGAGGTTGACGAGGCGGCCCTCCCCGATGAGGTACACCTTCCGTCCGTCGGCGAACTCGAACTCCTCGACGTCCGGGCGCGCCTCGCGGGTGGCGACGGCGAGCTCCCGAAGCGCCGGGATCTCGATCTCGACGTTGAAGTGGCCGGTGTTGGCGAGGATGGCGCCGTCCTTCAGGCGCTCGATCGCGCTGCGCGCGATGACGTGCTTGTCGCCGGTGGCCGTGCAGAAGACGTCGCCGACCTCGGCCGCGCGCTCGATCGGCATCACCTCGTAGCCGTCCATGAGCGCCTCGAGCGCCCGCACTGGATCGACCTCCGTGACGATCACGTGCGCGCCCATCCCCCGCGCGCGCATCGCCACCCCGCGCCCTGTCCAGCCGTAGCCGGCGACGACGAAGCGCCGGCCGGCGAGGAGGAAGTTGGTGGCGCGGATGATCCCGTCGATCGTCGACTGGCCGGTGCCGTAGCGGTTGTCGAAGAGATGCTTGGTCTGGGCCTCGTTGACCGCGACGATCGGGAACGCGAGCTGGCCCTCGGCCTCGAGCGCCTTCAGCCGGATGACGCCCGTCGTCGTCTCCTCGGTGCCGCCGAGGATGTCGCCCAGCTGGTCGCGGCGATCCTTGTGCAGAACGCCGATCACGTCGGCCCCGTCGTCCATGGTCAGCTGTGGCCGGTGGTCGACCGCGGCCGAGATGTGCGAGTAGTACGTCTGGTCGTCCTCGCCGCGGATGGCGAAGACGGGGATGCCGTACTCGGCGACGAGCGCCGCGGCCACGTCGTCCTGCGTGGAGAGCGGGTTCGAGGCGCAGAGCACGACGTCGGCGCCTCCCGCCTTCAGCGTGCGGGCGAGGTTCGCCGTCTCCGTCGTGACGTGGAGGCACGCCGAGATGCGGATGCCGTCCAGCGGCCGCTCCTGCTCGAAGCGCTCGCGGATCGCGGCGAGAACCGGCATGTGCCGATCGGCCCACTCGACGCGGGTGACGCCCGCGGGAGCGAGCCCGAGATCCTTGACGTCGTGGCTGGGTGCAGTCGTGGCCATGGCCGCGGGTCAGTCTAATGAAAGAGCCCAGAAGGGCCGGAGATCAAGGGTCCGCGCGGCCGTAGCGGTCCTCGAGCCGGACGACGTCGTCCAGCTCCGGCGTCGAGGACTCGAGCACGAACGAGTCTTCGAGCGCGCGCCACCGGTGCACGACTCCCGGCGCGAAGCGGAACGCGCGGCCGGGGCCGACGACCTCCACGTCCGGCGTGCGCCCGGGCTCGCCCACCTCGAGCTCGATGCGCCCGGAATGGACGTAGATGACCTCGTCCTTGCGCCGGTGGAACTGGAGGCTGAGCTGCTCGCCGGCGCGGATGAAGAGCACCTTGCCGACGTAGTGCTCGGTCGCCGCGTAGACGATCTCGTAGCCCCACGGCTTCTCCACCCGTTCCACGGGCACGGCGAAGCGGTCGAGGTCGAGGAGGTTCGGAGTCAGCTCGCCCACCGCGCGGTCATAACCCAGCTCCGTAGCGGGAGTCAAGCCAGCCTGAATGGGCCTCCAGGTGCTCGCGGGCGACGCGGAGGTCCTTGGGCGTGTTGATCGTCAGCCAGAGCCCGTCGTGGCGGAACGCCCGCAGGCGGCCCTTTCCGGCCAGGTCGGGGAAGGTCGTCGTCTCGTGGTCGCCGAGCTCGGGGAGCGCCGCCAGGGCCTCCTCGCCGAGCGCGTAGACCCCGCAGCTGACCCACACCGGGAGCTCCGCGGCCTCCTGGAAGCCCGTGACGAGATCGTCCTCGCCCAGCTCGACGAGGCCGAACGGGGAGCGCGGGTGCGTGACGACGATCGTGGCGGCGGCACCCGTTTCCCGGTGGCGCGCCAGCAGCTCCGCGAGGTCGACGTCGACCAGCTCGTCGCCGTTGAGCGCGAAGACGTCTCCTTCCTCCCGGCGGGCGGCGGCCGCGAAGCGCAGGCCTCCACCCCGCCCCAGCGGCTCGGGCTCGCCGACGGCGACGATCTCGGGCCCGAGGCCGGCCAGCGCGGCCTCGAAGAGCTCCTCGCTCCCCGCCGAGCAGCTGACGATGACCCGGTCGACGCCCGCCTGGGCCAGAAGCGTGACCTGGTAGGCGGCGAGCGGCTTCCCGGCAAGCTCGACGAGCGCCTTCGGGCGGCCCTCGGCGGCCGCGCCGAGACGCTCGGCCTTGCCGCCGGCGAGGATGATGGCTTCCATCGCTAGGACTGGAGCGTCGTGTCGGGCTCCTCGGTCTCCGGCAGGCCGGAGACGAAGGCGTCCGGACGCCCGATCGCCGCGTAGGTGAAGCCGGCCGCCCGCGCGGCCGCCGGGTCGAGGATGTTGCGGCCGTCGACGATCAGCGGCACGCGCATCGCGTCGCGCACCTCGGACGTGGCCAGGTCGGCCAGCTCGGGCCACTCGGTCACGATCACCGCGGCGTCGGCGTCGCGCACCGCCTCGAGCACGGTCTCCGCGAAGGTGACGCCGCCGAGGAGCCGGCGCGCCTCGTCGAGCGCGACGGGATCCCACGCGCGCACCTCGGCGCCTTCCGCGAGCAGACGCGGCGCGAGGACGAGGCTCGGCGCCTCCCGCATGTCGTTCGTGTGCGGCTTGAACGCGAGCCCGAGCAGGGCCACGGTCTTCCCGCGCAGCGGCCCGAGGTGGTTCTGGAGCTTCTGGACGACGCGGCGCTTCTGGAGCTCGTTGACCTCGATGACGGCCGTGAGGAGCTGGAAGTGGTAGCCGGAGTTGGCGGCCAGCTGCTTGAGCGCGGAGGCGTCCTTGGGGAAGCACGAGCCGCCGTAGCCGATGCCGGCGCGCAGGAAGTGCGGGCCGAGGCGGCGGTCGAGGCCTACTCCGCGCGCGACCTCCTCCACGTCCGCGCCGACGAGCTCGCAGACGTTCGCGATCTCGTTGATGAAGCTGATCCGCGTCATGAGCGCGGCGTTCGAGGCGAGCTTGATCATCTCCGCCGAGGCGACGTCCGTCCGCACGACGGGCGCGTCGAGCGGCTCGTACAGGGCAGCGACACGGTCGGCGTCGGCCTGCGAGAAGCCCCCGACGACGACCCGGTCTGGCTCCATGAAGTTCGCGAGCGCGTTGCCCTCCGCGAGGAACTCGGGGTTCGACACGTAGCCGACGTGCGCAAGCCCGCGAGCGTCGAGACGGGCGCGAACCCGCTCGCCCGTGCCGACCGGGACCGTGCTCTTCATGACGAGGACGAGCGGGTCGCCGGGCTCGGGGAGCTCGTCGACGACCTGCCAGACGGCCGAGAGGTCGGCGTCACCCGAGTACGTGGAGGGCGTGCCGACGCAGACGAACGCGGCGGTGACCGAGCCGAGGAGCTCACTCAGGTCGAGCGTGAAACGGAGCCGGTCGCGGTTGCGCGCGATCGCCTCCGTGAGCCCCGGCTCGTAGATGGGCACGTCACCGGCCTCGAGCGCCTCGATGCGCTCGGGCAGGACGTCGCGGACGACGACTTCATGGCCCAGCTCCGCGAAGGAGGCCGCGGTGACGAGGCCGACCCAGCCGGCGCCGACGACGCCGAGCGGCTCCTTGGCCATTTACTGCGCTCGGCCGAGGGGCCTGAGGCCCTTGGCGATGGCGATCATCGTCTCGTTCGAGAGCCGGTTCAGGAGCGTGTTCACGACCCAGTAGACGGCGCCGTTCTGCTCGAACGCGATCATGTGGAGCTTGGAGCCGCTGAAGAAGAGCTTGTACTCGCGGCCCTTGATCGTCCGCGTCAGCGTCGGGGAGGAGAGGATGGGCGCATCGGTCCAGCTGGTCTGCTGGATGCCCCAGTACTCGTTGGCCCCGGTGTCGTAGGTGATCCGCAGGGCGGTGTCGTCGCCGTTGATCCGGTAGGCGCGGATCCCCGACTCCTCGGTGACCGACGAGTTCTGCTCGCGCACGGCCGGAACCATGATCGGGAAGTCCACCTTGCCGCGCTTCTGCCTGAGCTGGGGCGCGATCGAGGCCGGGTCGTTGACGACCGCGGGCGGCTGGCGCTCGGGCGTCTCGTCGCGCGGCGCCGGGCCGAGGGATCCGGCGAAGGTCTTGCCGACGATGACCCGGAGCATCGTGCTGAGCTGCGTGCCGGCCGGCACCTCGGTCACCTCGGCGTCGCCGAAGAGCTTGCCGACGGAGTTGGCGGCGGCCTCGGAGCCCTCGACCGCCGGGTCGTAGAGCACGTTGGTGCGGAAGTAGTCGAAGTTCGCGGCATTGCCGCCGTTGGCCGACTGGTAGCCGATCTGGCCCAGGAGGTACGCGGCGTCGTCGGCTGCGCCGGCGACGGCGTTCCCGTTCTGCACCTCGATGGAGACCTGCGAGGGCGGCGGGCCCGTGTCCTCCTTCGGCTTGCCGCCGGTGGCGACGGTGATCGCGTTCTCGGGCGCCTTCACGTCCGGGTTGACGAAGCGCTGCACGGCCTGCCGGATCGCGGTCTCGGAGGTGGTCAGCTCGCTGTAGCCGGAGACCTCCTCGAGGTTCACCTGCTGGAAGTTTCCGGCCGGGAGCTCGTAGACGAGCCGCGCGTAGCTCAGCACCTCGCCCGCGTCGATCGGCTTCCCGCCGCCCTTCGCGACCTCGACGTTGTCCGTGACCGCGCGGACGATGCCGGGCAGCTGGAAGAGCGACCACTCGTTGGAGATCTGCTGCTTGAAGGACTTCACGAACTCCTGCTGGCGGACGACGCGGTAGAGGTCCGAGTCGGTGTGCCGGAAGCGGACGAAGTCGAGCGCACGCTTGCCGTCGAGCTTCTGGTATCCCGGCTGCAGGTTGATCCTCGCGTACGACCCTCCGTAGCCGGCGCCCGAGTTGTCGTTGAAGTAGCGGCGATCGACGTCGAGACTGACGCCGTTGAGCTTGTTGACGATGGCGATGAACGCGTTGAAGTTGACCGTGATCATGTAGTTGATCGAGACGCCTGTGAGCTCCTTGACGGTCGTGAGCGTGCCGCGCGGGCCGCAGTAGGCGTACGCCTCGTTGATCTTCCCGGTCCAGGCCGGGTGGCCCTCGCAGCCCGGGATATCGACGACGAGGTCGCGCGGGAAGGAGAGGAGCGTGACCGTGTCCCGCTTCGGGTCGGCGCGCAGGAGCATGACGGTGTCGGAGCGCGACCCGGTGCCGGACTCGCCGGCGCGCTGGTCGTAGCCGATCACGATCGCCGTCGCGGGCTGCCCGGCGGCCGGGGCGGCGTCCAGGTCCTTCGCGGCCGCGACCACCTCGGGCGAGTGCGCGCGCACCGCGGCGACGCTGTAGTCGAAGTAGAGCTTCGCGCCGCCTGCGAGCGCGCCCGCGGCGACGAGCACGAGCACGATCATCCAGACGACGAACTTGGCGAGGAGCTTCAGCGGGTTGCGCCGCACGCGGTAGTGCGAGCGCGGCGACGGCCCCGGCGGAAGCACGGGAGGGGCCGCGACCCTGAGCGGTGGCTCGGGAGGCGGAGCCAGCTCGGGCTCGGGACCGAGCTCGGGCGAGAACGGAGGCTCAGGGCCCGTGACACGGCCGTTTCCGTTGGCCGAGCCCCTGGTGCCTTTCTTCAGGGTCGTCCGCATCTATGAAAAGTCGCCCTTGGGCGACCGGTTGAGGATAGCGAAGCTCACGGTCGTAGGTCCCCGTTCTACAGACCGCGGACGGTCTCCTCCGCGATCCACTGCGCAACGGCCAGCAGGCTGTCGGTCCCCTCGTAGATCCTGCGCTGCTCGTCGGCGCCGTTGCCGCGCTCGAGCACGTCCTCCACCGTGGCGAGGTCGTCGGCGCAGCCGAGCCTCCGCGCGGCGGGCTCGCAGCGCTCGACCAGGGCGCGAAGGGCCTCGCGCGCCGGGCGCTCGGTGTCGTGCTCGAGGTCGATGAGTGTCGCGTCGAGCCCGTCGCGGGCTGCGCGCCACTTGTTCTCGTCGACGAGCGTGAAGGGCTGTATCGGGATCGGGTTGCCTGCCGCATGGCGCTCGGCGACCGTGGCGACGAGGCTCTGCGAGAGCGCGACCAGCCCCCGGACGGACTCGAGCCGCGTCTGGGCGTCGGGCATGCGGATCTCGATCGTCCCGAGCTTGGGGTGCGGGCGGGCGTCCCACCAGATGTAGGTCGCATCCTCGAAGGCGTTCGTCGCCATCGCGCGCTCGACCATGCGCTCGAACTCCGCCCACGAGGAGAACGAGGGCGGGAGGCCGGAGCGCGGGAACATGTCGAAGATCTTCACGCGCGTGGACGCGAGGCCGGTCGGGCGCGCCTGCCAGAACGGCGAGTTGGCCGAAAGCGCGAGCAGCTCGGGGAGAAACGTCCGCACCCCGTTGGTGCAGGCGATCGCCGTCTCCGGCGAGTCGAGCCCCACGTGCACGTGGAGGCCGAAGATGAGCTCGCGCTCGGCCACCCAGCGGATGTCCTCGGCCAGCTCCTGGTAGCGCGGGCGGTCCGTCACCTCCTGGTGCTCGTAGAGCGAGAAGGGATGCGTCCCCGAGGAGGCGATGAGCGAGTCGCGCGCCTCGGCGGCGTCGCGCAGCCTGGCCCGCAGGCCTCTGAGGTCCTCCATGGCCTCGTCGACCGAGCCCGCGACGTGCGTGGCCACCTCGACCACGGACTGGAGGAGCTCGTGCTTCACGCGGCCCTCGTGCTCCTCCTCGTCCTCGACCTCGGAGAGGATCTCGTCGACGCGCGAGACGAGCTCGAAGCTCTCGCGGCTGACGAGCTGGAATTCCTCCTCCACACCCAGGCTGTAGGGACGGCCCCTGCCGAAGTGGTGCTCCACGGAGCGGGCCTGTACCCGGCTAGCCCGGATCGTAAGCGAGGTTGGGCGAGAGCCAGCGCTCCATCTCACGCACCGGCATCCCCTTCCGCTCGGCGTAGTCCTCGACCTGGTCGCGGCCGACTCGGCCGATGGCGAAGTAGCGCGAGGCGGGATGGTGGAGGTAGAGGCCGCTGACGGCGGCGCCCGGCATCATGGCGAACGTCTCGGTCAGCTCGAGCCCGATCTCGGAGGCGCCGAGGAGGTCGAAGAGCTTCCCCTTCTCGGAGTGGTCGGGGCAGGCCGGATAGCCGAAGGCGGGCCGGATGCCGCGGAAGCGCTCGGCGATCAGGTCCTCGCTCGACAAGGGCGGGCCGGTTTCGTACCACTCGCGCCGCGTGCGCTCGTGCAGGAGCTCGGCGAACGCCTCGGCGAGCCGGTCGGCCAGCGCCTTGACCATGATCGAGCGGTACGGGTCGTTCTCGGCGTCGAAGCGCCCGGAGAGCTCGTCGCCGCCGTGCACCGTGACGGCGAAGGCGCCCAGGCGGTCGTCGTCAGGCGAGACGTAGTCCGCCAGCGAGCGGTTCGGCCGTCCGTCCTTGTGGTCGGCCTGCTGGCGAAGCATCGAGAAGCGCATCCCGTCCTCGAGGAGGATGTCGTCCCCCTCGGAGTGCGCCCGCCAGAAGCCGTGGACGCCGCGCGGCGTGAGCAGGCCTCCCTTGGAGATCTCGTCGAGGAGCTCGTTCGCATGCTCGTAGAGCTCGGTCGCAGCGGCGCCCTTCTCCGGGTCCTGGAGCAGCTTGGGGAACTTCCCCTTCAGCTCCCACGCGTGGAAGAAGAACTGCCAGTCGATGTATGGGCGGAGCGTCTCGACGTCGACCTCGACGGTGCGCGTCCCGAGGAACGCCGGCTCCGGTGGGGCCTCGAACTCCACCTGCTCGCGGTTCTTGCGCGCGGCGACCAGCGGCAGGAGCGGCTTGCGCTCCTTCTCGCCGTGCAGCGTCCGCAGGCGGTCCTGCTCTTCGCGGTTCTCGCCGTCGAGGCGCGTCCGGCGCTCGGGCTCGAGCAGGTCGGAGACGATCCGGACCACGCGCGAGGCGTCGAGGACGTGAAGCGTCGGCTGGCTGTAGGCGGGAGCGATCCTCACCGCCGTGTGCTGGCGCGAAGTCGTTGCGCCGCCGATGAGGAGCGGCAGGTCGAGCCCGCGCCGCTCCATCTCCTTGGCGACGTGCACCATCTCGTCGAGCGAGGGCGTGATCAGCCCGGAGAGGCCGACGACGTTGCAGCCCTCCTCCACGGCGGTGTCGAGGATCCGCTCGGCCGGCACCATCACGCCGAGGTCGATGACCTCGTAGTTGTTGCAGCCGAGGACGACTCCGACGATGTTCTTGCCGATGTCGTGGACGTCGCCCTTGACGGTGGCGAGCACGATCTTGCCGCGCGCGCGGCCGTTCCCCCCGGCCTTCTCGGCCTCCATGTACGGCTCGAGGTATGCGACGGCGCGCTTCATCGCGCGCGCGCTCTTCACCACCTGCGGGAGGAACATGCGCCCGGAGCCGAAGAGGTCGCCGACGATCGACATTCCGTCCATGAGCGGGCCCTCGATCACGTCGAGCGGCCGCGGCAGCTGCTGCCGCGCCTCCTCGGTGTCCTCCTCGATGAAGTCGACGATGCCGTGGACGAGCGCGTGCGAGAGGCGCTCCCCGACGGGCGCCTCGCGCCAGGAGAGGTCGACCTCGCGCTTCGTCGCCTCGCCCTTCACCGTGCCTGCGAAGGTGACCATGCGCTCCGTCGCGTCCTCGCGACGGTTGAAGACGATGTCCTCGACGTGCTCGAGGAGGTCCGGCGGGATGTCCTCGTAGACCGCGAGCTGGCCGGCGTTGACGATCCCCATGTCGAGCCCGGCCTGGATCGCGTGGTAGAGGAAGACCGAGTGGATCGCCTCGCGGACGACCTCGTTGCCGCGGAACGAGAAGGAGAGGTTCGAGACGCCGCCCGAGATCTTCGAGCCCGGGCAGCGCTCCTTGATCCGCGGGATCGCCTCGATGAAGCCCTTGGCGAAGTCGGCGTGCTCCTCCATGCCGGTGGCGACGGCGAGGATGTTGGGGTCGAAGACGATGTCCTCGGGCTTGAAGCCGACCTTGTCCACGAGCAGGCGGTAGGCGCGCTCGCAGATCTCGACCTTGCGGTCGGCGGTCTCGGCCTGGCCCTGCTCGTCGAAGGCCATGACGACGACGCCGGCGCCGTAGCGGCGGACGGTGCGAGCCTTGGCCAGGAAGTCCTCCTCGCCCTCCTTGAGGCTGAGTGAGTTCACGACGCCCTTGCCCTGCACGCACTTGAGCCCGGCCTCGATCACCGACCAGCGCGAGCTGTCGACCACGATCGGCAGGCGCGCGACCTCCGGCTCGGTGGCCACGAGGTTCAGGAACCGCGTCATGGCCGCTTCGGAGTCGAGCAGGTCGGCGTCCATGTTGACGTCGAGGAGGTTCGCGCCGCCGCGCACCTGGTCGAGCGCGACGTCGAGCGCGCCCTGGAAGTCGTCGGCCTCGATCAGGCGTCGGAAGCGGGCCGAGCCTGTGACGTTCGTGCGCTCGCCGACCATGACGAAGTTCGTGTCCTCGGCGAAGGCGAACGGCTCGAGGCCGCTGAAGCGCGTCAGCGGGCGGTGCTCGGGCACGTCTCGCGGCGGAAGGCCCGTGACGGCGTCGGCGATCGCCTTCGTGTGGTCGGGCGTCGTCCCGCAGCAGCCGCCGACGACGTTGACGAGGCCGCTCTGGGCGAACTCGCGCAGGAGCGAGCTCGTCGTCTCGGGCCCCTCGTCGTAGCCCCCGAAGGCGTTCGGGAGGCCGGCGTTCGGGTGGACGCTCGTGTAGCAGTCGGCGAGCCGTGCGAGCTCCTCCACGTGCTGGCGGATCTCCTTCGCGCCGAGCGAGCAGTTGACGCCGACGATGAACGGGTCCGCGTGCTCGATCGAGGCCCAGAACGCCTCGAGCGTCTGGCCCGAGAGCGTCCGCCCCGAGAGGTCGACGATCGTGACCGAGATCCAGAGCGGGAGGTCGACGCCCTTCTCGTCGAGGACGTCGCGGCAGGCCGCGATGGCCGCCTTCGAGTTGAGCGTGTCGAAGATCGTCTCGATCAGGAGCAGGTCGACGCCGCCGTCGATCAGCCCGCGCGCCTGCTCTGCGTAGCTCTCGCGCACCTGGTCGAACGTGACCGCGCGATAAGCGGGGTCGTCGACCTTCGGCGAGAGCGACAGCGTCTGGTTCAGCGGCCCCATGGAGCCCGCGACGAACCGGCGGCCGTCCGTGCGCTCGTCGCAGGCTTGCCGCGCGAGCTTCGCCCCCTCGACGTTCATCTCGTAGACGACGTCCTCGAGCCCGTAGTCGGCCTGCCCAATGGACGTGGCCGTGAAGGTGTTCGTCGTCGTGATGTCCGCGCCCGCCTCGAGGTAGGCGCGGTGGATGTCGAGGACGACGTCGGGCCGCGTCAGATTGAGGAGATCGGGGTCGCCCGCGACCTCGCGCGGATGATCCTTGAAGCGCTCACCGCGGTAGTCGTCGGCTCCCAGGCCGGCGCCCTGCAGCATCGTCCCCCACGCCCCGTCGAGCACGAGGATCCGCTGCGCGAGTAGATCGCGGAGCGCTGCGGTCGGGGAGGCCACGGTTGTCGCCATGCCTCAATTGTGCCGCTCAGAGCGAGGGACGGCGCGAAGCCCGCTCAAGTAACAAAGTGTTACTTGGAATAGACGGGCCGCTGGTGCCTACGCCCTGTCGGCTACGCCTGGCCGGCGACGTCGAGCTTGTTCTCGGCGTGGCGGAGCCGCTGCTCGGCCTTCCAGCGGTCGTACTCCTCCTCGCCGGCGTCGATGCGCGCCAGGAGCTCCTTGGCCTCCTCGATCTCGCGGCGCGCCTCCTCGACGTCGATCTCATCGGCGCGAACGGCGTCGTCGACGAGCACGAGCGCGCGGTCCTGCTGCACCTTGAAATAGCCGGGCCCGGCCGCGTACGCCTGCCATTCGCCCTGCGACTTCACGCGAATCTCGCCCGCCTTCAGCATCGCCACGAGCGGCGCGTGGCGCGCGAGCACGCCGATCTCACCGTCGGCGCCCGGCACGACCAGCATCTCCGCCTCCCCCTCGAACGCCGCACCCTCGGGCGTGACGAGCGAGAGGTCGAACGTCCTCTGCGCGCCTCCTTCGGCCATGTCTCAGCTCAGACGGCGGCCGGCTCGGGCTCGCGCTCTTCCGAGGCCTCCGGCTCGTCCGGCGGCTCTTCCTCGGCCTTCTCCTCGCCGGACATCCCGCGGGCCTTCTCGACCGCCTCCTCGATGGTGCCGACCATGTAGAAGGCCTGCTCCGGGAGGTCGTCGTGCTTGCCCTCGATGATCTCCTTGAAGCCCTTGATCGTGTCCTCGAGCTGGACATACGTGCCCGGGGAGCCCGTGAAGGCCTCGGCGACGAAGAACGGCTGGGAGAGGAAGCGCTGCACCTTGCGGGCGCGCTGCACGGTGAGCTTGTCCTCGTCGGAGAGCTCGTCCATGCCGAGGATGGCGATGATGTCCTGGAGCTCGCGGTAGCGCTGCAGGATCTCCTGGACGCGCGTGGTCGTCCCGTAGTGCTCCTCGCCGACGATGTCGGGCTGGAGCGCGCGCGAGAAGGAGTCGAGCGGGTCGACGGCCGGGTAGATCGCCTGCTCGGCGATCGAGCGCGAGAGCACGGTCGTCGCGTCGAGATGCGCGAATGTGTTCGCGGGCGCGGGGTCGGTGAGGTCGTCGGCCGGGACGTAGATCGCCTGCACCGATGTGACCGAGCCCTGGCGCGTCGAGGTGATCCGCTCCTGGAGCTGCCCCATCTCGGTGGCCAGCGTCGGCTGGTAGCCCACCGCGGAGGGCATGCGGCCGAGGAGCGCCGAGACCTCGGAGCCCGCCTGCACGAAGCGGAAGATGTTGTCGATGAAGAGGAGGACGTCCTGGCCCTCCTCGCGGAAGTACTCGGCCATGGTCAGCCCGGCCAGGGCGACGCGCAGGCGCGCGCCCGGCGGCTCGTTCATCTGGCCGAAGACGAGCGCGGTCTTCTCGATCACGCCCGACTCGGTCATCTCGAGCCAGAGGTCGTTGCCCTCGCGCGAGCGCTCGCCGACGCCCGCGAACACCGACAGCCCCTCGTGCTCGGCCGCGATGTTGCGGATCAGCTCCTGGATGAGCACCGTCTTGCCCACGCCGGCGCCGCCGAAGAGGCCGACCTTGCCGCCCTTCACGTACGGGGCGAGCAGGTCGATGACCTTGATCCCGGTCTCGAAGATCTCCACAGTCGGCTCGAGCTGGTCGAAGCTCGGGCGCGGGCCGGTGGATCGGCCAGCGGTCGGACTTGACGGCCCCGGCATCGTCGATCGGCTCACCGAGCACGTTGAAGATCCGGCCGAGCGTCACCTCGCCGACGGGCACCGAGATCGGCGCGCCGGTGTCCTGCACCTCGGCGCCGCGCGGGATGCCGTCGGTCGAGTCCATGGCCACGGCGCGCACCCGGTCGTTCCCGAGGTGCTGCTGCACCTCGGCGACGAGGAAGCCCGCGGCGTGCTCGTCGGTCTCCGCGACCTCGATGCGCAGCGCGTTGTAGATGGCGGGCAACTCGCCCTGGAAGACCGCGTCGACGACGACGCCCTTGATCTCGACGACCTTGCCGACGTTCTTCGAGTCCGTGTTCCTGGCCATGTATCTCCTGGATGATCGCGTGAAAGGACGGCCGATCGCTCGGCCAACGCAAGTCTATCCAAGGCCCGCTGCCGGGCTAGCGGGGTCTAGATGACGCCTTCGGGCGGGTTCCGCGGCGTCGCCGGCGAAGGCACCGGCGTCATGAAGCGGGCCCGGGGGATGTCGCGAAGGTTGTTGGCGTCACGCGAGAGGAAACTGATCTCCGACGGGCCGTTGCTGGGAACCGGCTGCCCCGGACGCTCCACGAGCGAGCCGACCAGCGCGCCGATCGCGAGCGCCGCGGCGGCGACGAGCGCCGTCCGCCTGCGGTACTGCGTGACGGCACCCGTGCGCGCGGGCACCGGCACGGGGCGCGTCGGCGTCTCGAGCGGCGTCGAGCGGATCCGGGCGGTGGAGAGGCGCATGCCTTCCTCGAACCGGCGACAGGCGTCGCAGAAGTCGAGGTGGCGCTCGAGGATCTCCTCCTCGAGCACGGAGAGCTCGTCGTCCAGGCGCAGCGACGCCCACTCGCGTGCACGTTCGCACGCGCCGCCCATCATCAGTGGATCACTGCCGGCCATTACTTCACTCTGACGATATCGGCCGCTGGAGGTTAGGGCTGAGCCCTACCTGCAGCGTGGCTACATGCGGATGCGCTCGAGGCGCAGACGGGCCCGCTCTGCCTTCCGCTCGCGCTGGCGCCGCGGGTCCGGAACGGGGACCGCGGTGAAGAGCGCTTTCGTGTACTCGTCCTTGGGGTTCAAGTACACGTCTTCGGCCGGCCCGACCTCGACGAGCTTCCCGCGGTTCATGACCGCGATCTCGTCGGCCATCGTTCGCACGACCGCGAGGTCGTGCGAGATGAAGAGGTAGGTCAGCCCGAAGTCGCGCTGGAGGTCCTTGAGCAGGTTGAGGATCTGGGCCTGGATGGAGACGTCGAGCGCCGAGACCGGCTCGTCGCACACGATCAGCTTCGGGCTGAGCGCGAGCGCGCGCGCGATGCCGATCCGCTGGCGCTGGCCGCCCGAGAACTCGTGCGGGTACCGGTTCGTGAAGTTCGGGTTGAAGCCGACGACCTCGAGCAGGCGCCGGACGGTCTCGCGCCGGCTCTTGCGGGTGCCCATGCCGTGCACCTCGAGCGGCTCGGAGACGATGTTCCCGACCGTCATCCTCGGGTCGAGCGAGGAGTACGGGTCCTGGAAGACGATCTGCATGTCCTGCCGGACCTTGCGGAGCTGCTCCCCGCCCATTTGCGTCAGCTCCTTGCCGTCGAACAGGATCGAGCCGGCGGTCGGCTTGATGAGCTGGAGGATGCAGTAGCCGGTCGTGGACTTCCCGGAGCCGGACTCGCCCACGAGGCCGAGCGTCTTGCCCGCCGGGATCGAAAACGAGACCCCGTCCACGGCCTTCACGTGGCCGACCGTGCGCTCGATGATCAGCCCCTTGCGCACCGGGAAGTGCTTCTGGAGATCGGTGACGGTGAGGAGCGCGCCGTCCTGAAGCGAAGGCGCCGTTCCCCGCCTGCGCCGGGACGCTCATGCCGAGGTCACCGGCTGGCGCGTTGCCGCGCGCTCGCTCGTCGGATGCGCGGAGCGGACGAGGTGGCCCTGCCGGATCTCGCGCAGCTCCTGCGGCTCGTTCTCGCAGTTGTCGAGCTCACGATAGGCGCAGCGCGCCGCGAAGCGGCAGCCTTCGGGCGGGTTGACCAGGTCGGGCGGGCGACCCGGGATCGCCGTGAGGCGGCCCTCCCGGATGCCCTCGCCCTCGAGCTGGGGCAGCGCGCCCAGGAGCGCCTCGGTGTACGGGTGCTCCGGGTTCTCGAAGAGCTCGAGCACGGAGGCCTGCTCGACGATCTGGCCCGCGTACATGACGGCGACGTCGTCCGCGGCCTCGGCGACCACGCCCATGTCGTGGGTGATGATGATCATCGCCATCTCGTGCTCCTCGCGCAGGCGCTCGAGCAGGTCGAGGATCTGCGCCTGGATCGTCACGTCGAGCGCGGTGGTCGGCTCGTCGGCGATCAGGAGCGCCGGGTTGCAGGAGAGCGCGATGGCGATCATCACGCGCTGGCGCATGCCGCCGGAGAACTGGTGCGGGTAGTCGTCCAGGCGCTCCGCCGCGTTCGGGATGCCGACCTCCTCGAGGAGCTCGACCGCCCGCCTGCGGGCGGCGTCCCTGGGCATGTCGAAGTGGCGCTTGAGCGTCTCCGTGATCTGCGACCCGATCCTGAACGTCGGGTTCAGCGACGTCATCGGGTCCTGGAAGATCATCGCCACCTGGCGGCCGCGCACGTCCTCGAGCTGGCGGTCGTTGAGCTTCGTGAGGTCCTGCCCGTCGAAGACGACCGAGCCGTCGACGATCTTCGCGGGCGGCTTGGGGATGAGGCCCATGATCGAGAGCGCGGTCACGGACTTGCCGCAGCCGGACTCGCCGACGATGCCGAGCGTCCTCCCTTTCTCGATCTGGAAGGAGACCCCGTCGACCGCCTGGACGACGCCTTCCCGCGTGAAGAAGTGCGTCTTGAGGTCGTTGACCTCGAGGAGCGCCACGCTTAGGTCTCCCGGGTACGCGGGTCGAGTGCGTCGCGGAGGCCGTCCGCGATGAAGTTCGCGCAGAGGACGAGCGAGGCGATGGCGACGCTGGGGATGATGATCTCCGAGGGGTGCAGCCGGTAGGCCTCGCGGCCGTCCTGGGCCATCGAGCCCCAGGAGGCGTCGGGCGGGTTGATGCCGAGCCCGATGAAGGACAGGATCGCCTCGCCGAGGACGACGCCGGGGAGCTCGAGGAACACGGCGATGATGAGCACGCCGAGCGTGTTCGGGAGCAGGTGGCGCACCAGGATCCGGTACCAGCGCGCGCCGACCGCCTTGGCCGCGCGCACGTAGTCGTTCTGTTTCAGCGTGATGATCTGGCCGCGGACGATGCGGGCGGTCGTGAACCAGCTCGCGATCGCCAGGGCGATCACCATCGTCGTGAAGTCGACCGCGCCCGAGTTGGAGAGGATCTGGATGGTGAGGATCGCGAACGGCAGGTAGGGCAGGCCGTAGAGAGCGTCGAGAAACCGCATCATCCCGTTGTCGAGCCAGCCGCCGACGAAGCCGGAGATGGCGCCGTACGTGACCCCGATGACGAGGATCGCGAACGTGGCGGCGAAGCCGATGCCGATCGAGATCTGGCCGCCGAGCGCCGTGCGGGTGAAAAGGTCGCGGCCGAAGCCGTCGGTGCCGAACGGGTGCTCGAGGCTCGGCGGCAGGTAGGTCTCGGCGAAGTTCGCGTCGTTCGGGTCGATGTCGAAGATCGACGTCCAGATGCCCGGGATCTTCCAGAAGCCCGGGATCAGGAGGCAGTAGAGGACGATGATGAAGAAGAGGATCGCCGCGCCGACGGCGCCCTTGTTGCGGATGTACCGGGCGTAGCCGTCGCGCCAGAGGCTCGACTGGCGGACCGGCGCGCCGGCGACCTCGCCCTCGGGAAGCGGGACGGTCGGCGCAGGTGCGACCGTGAGAGCCTCTCGGCGGTCGACGACCATCAGGTGCGGACCCTCGTCCGCGGGTCGAGGATCCCGTAGAGGATGTCCACGATCAGGTTGGCGAAGATGATGACGACCGAGAGCAGGACCGTCAGCGCCATCACGAGCGCGTAGTCGCGGTTACGGACGCCGTCGATGAAGCCCTTGCCGATCCCCGGGATCCCGAAGATGAACTCGATCACGAAGGCGCCCGTGACCAGGAACCCGAGCAGCGGGCCGGCGGCCGTGACCACCGGGATCAGCGAGTTGCGCAGGACGTGGACGCCGACGACGCGGCGGTAGCGAAGGCCCTTGGCCCGGGCCGTGCGGACGTAGTCCTGCTGGAAGGTCTCGAGCATGGATCCGCGCACGAGGCGCGCGAAGTACGCCATCGGGAGGAGCCCGAGGGCGAACGACGGCAGCAGCACACGCGAGTCGAACTCGAACACCCCGAGCGGCCAGCCGCTCGTCGGCACGAGCGAAAACTTGACGGCGAAGTAGTAGATGAGCAGCGTCGCCACCAGGAAGCTGGGGACGGCGAAGCCGACATTTGAGAAGAACATCACCCCGTAGTCCCAGAACGAGTTCGGTCTCAGCGCGGCGATGATCCCCGGCCGGGAACCGAGGAGGACCGCCCAGATGAACGCGAGGATGCCGAGCTTGATCGAGCGCGGGAACTGCTCGGTGACGTAGTCGTTGACGTCACGGCCCGGCGCGGAGAGCGAGGGGCCGAAGTCGAACGTGAAGGTGTTCTTCACGTACGTCAGGTACTGCACGTACCAGGGCTCGTCGAGGCCGAACTTGCGCTCGAGGTTCTCCTGGACCTGCGGCGGCACGGGGCGCTCGGTGCGCCGGAAGGGGTTGCCGCCGATCTGCTTCATCATCACGAACGTCATCAGGATGACGAGGAGGATCACCGGAATCGTCCAGATGAGCCGCCTGATGATGAAAGCCGCCATCTACGTCTGATTTTCTACCCGATGCGGGCCGAATGGCAACAAGACAGGGCGGGGCGCCGGAGCGCCCCGCCCTTGTTCGTCTTGAAGGAGTTGCCTCCTAGCCCTCCTGGACGACGACCTTCGTGAAGTCGATCTGATCCAGCGGGCTGATGAAGAACGTGTCGCGAACCGCGTCGTTCTCGAGGTTCGGATACGTGTACCACATGATCGGTGTGATCGGCAGGGCGCCGTCCGGGCCGAACATGAGCTCCTCGAGCTGGGCGTAGATCTCCCAACGAGCTTCCTCGTCGGGCGTTGCCTTTGCCTCGTCGACGAGCGCGTCGTACTCGGGCTCACACCAGTTCGTGCTGTTGTTCGTGCTCCCGGGCGGGTCGTCGCAGATGAAGACCTCGAGCCCGTTGAGGGCATCCGGGAAGTCGTAGATCCAACCGAGGCGGTAGACGTCGACCTCGTCGTTCGGCGGAGGACCGAGGAACTCGAGGAACTGAGCCCACTCCTGCGCCTTGATCGTCGTCTCGACGCCGAGCTCGGCCCACTGATCCTGCACGGCCACCGCGATCTCCTTATGGCCTGGAGCGTCGTTGTGGAACAGGTTGATCTGGCTGTGCGGGCTCGCGACCTCGGCGTACAGCTCCTTCGCCCGCTCGATGTCGCCTTCGGGCGGAAGCCATTCCGACTCCGGGTTGATGACGTCGAAGCCCGGCATGCCCTTCGGGGTCATGCCCGTGGCCTGGTCGCGACCGGTCCGGTCGATGTTGTCGGTGATGATCTTCCGGTTGATCGCAAGCGAGAGCGCCTGACGCTCCTTGATGTCGGAGATGTTCTTCGTGTTGAAGCCGTAGTAGTACGTCCCGAGAGCCGGGTACTGCTCGAAGTACGGCTCCGTCTTCAGGCGCTCGATCTCCTCGGGCGGGAGGCCGGCGCCGTCGAGAGCGTCCACCTCGCCGGCCTCGAAGGCCTGCACGCGGGTGACGCCGTCGATGATGATCCGGCCGTCGACCCGCTCGAGGCTGACGCTGTCGGCGTCACGCCAGTCCGGGTTCTTGACCAGGTTGATGTTGGCCTCGTGCTCGAACGACTCGAGCATGAATGCGCCGTTGGTCACGATGTTCTGCGGCTCGACCCACTGCGCGCCGAACTGCTCGACGGTCGCCTGGTGAACCGGCAGGAACACGTGGTGCGCAGCCTGCTGGATGAACCACGGCTGCTCCGAAGTCAGCTCGACCTCGAGGGTGTAGTCGTCGACCGCCGTGACCGCGACCTTGTCGCGGAGCGCGGCGCAGTTCGACTCACAGCTGTTGTATTCGGCGGCGCCCTTGATCCCGCCGAGCTGGTACGAGTAACCGGAAGCGAGCTCCGGGTCGAGGACGCGCTTCCACGCGTACTCGTAGTCTGCGGCCGTGACCGGGTCGCCGTTGGTCCACGTCCCGTCCTCACGCAGGTGGAAGGTGACCTTCGGGCCCTCGACGTCCCACGACTCGGCGAGAGCCGGCTCGGCCTCGAGCGTGTCCGGGTTGAGCTTGACGAGCGGGTCGAACAATGCCGACACCACGTTCGACGAGGTGGTGTCCTCGGCCACGCCAGGATCGAGGGACGGCGGGTCGGCCCCCCACGCGACCGTCATGACCTGTTCGGCCGCCGGCTGCCCGCCGCCGTCGGTCGCCGCCCCGGTGTCCTGTCCTGCTTCGCCGCCGTCATCGTCGTCGCCACCACATCCTGCGGCGCCGAGCGAGAGGACTGCCACTAGCGAGGCAAGAAGCAGGAGCCATGTCTTTCTTCGCACTTCCGCCCTCCTCTGAGTTTCCAATTCAACGGCCGCACGGCGTTCCACCCGTACGGCCACTGCGTGCTTAGACGCTTGCAGCGGCCTGAAGTTAGCGTGACCGGAGGACGCGCCGCTCCACGATGGGGCTGTCCACCAGCCGGGTCGTGCAACCCCCGACCGTGAAGAGCACGCCGTCGACGTAGAACGTCTGCAGGCCGTGCCTGGTCACCAGCGAGCGGGGCCCGGTCGTCCACTCGCCGGTGGACCTGTCGTACACCTGGTAGGTGCTCTCCCACACGGCATGGATCTCGTCGCCCGCGACGGCCGCGCCGAGGAGCTCCATCGGCTCGGGCATCGTCGGGCCCTCCCGCCACTGGCCGGTCTTCGGGTTCAGGATCCACACGTCGCGGAGGATCTCGTCGCCGTTTCGCCCGCCGATCATCCAGATTTCCCCGTCCACGGCGACGGCGTCGAACGCGTGGTTGGCGATCGGCAGCTCGGGGCCCTCCGACCACGAGTCGGTCGCGGGGTCGTAGACGTACACGTCGCGACGCTCCTCCCCCTCGAGGTAGCCGCCGAGGACGTAGATCTTCCCGCCGAGCTCGACCGCAGCGTGGTTGAAGCGGGGCTCCGGGAGCGGCGCCCGCTGCCGTCCACTCGTCCGTCTCCGGGTCGTAGGAGCTCACGTCGGCGGTGTTCCCGTCTGCGGTCGTCCCGCCGATGACGTAGAAGAGCCCGCCCTCGGCCACGCCCGCCGCGGCGCGCAGAGGCTCGGGGAGGCGGCGGAGCGTCTCCCACGTGTCCGTCTCCGGGTCGTAGCGTGCGACGAGGTCGAGAGGCCGGCCCGTCTCGCCGACCATGCCGCCGGCCGCGTAGATCTGCCCGCCGATCTCGGCCGCGGCGATGTAGCTGCGCCGCTGGGACATCGGCTGGGCGAGCTCCCAGGGAGCGGCCTGCGCCTCCTCGGCGCCGTCGCCGAGCGTGCCGAGCGCGGCCGCGAGCGCGACGAGCAGGGCGATGACGACGGCTGCGACCAGGACCCGCATCACGGAGTCAGACGACCGCGGCGACCCTGCCGTTAGCTCAGGAGGGTTCGACGAGATGTCGGCGGTGCCGCCGGGCCGCGCTGCTCGCCCCGAGGACGGCGTCCTCAGGCGCGCCCGTATCTAGTTCGATACGAACGCTCCCTGCGTCCTTGCCTCGGAACGACCATCGCACCCCGGCAGCGAGCAACATCCCGTCAAACCCTCCTACGACGTGAGCGCGTCCGCGCCCGCGACGACCTCGAGGATCTCCTGCGTGATCTCCGACTGGCGCGCGCGGTTCATGTCCAGGGTGAGCTTGTCGATCAGCTCGCCGGCGTTCTTCGAGGCGTTGCGCATGGCCGTCATGCGGGCCCCGTGCTCGGACGCCGCCGACTCGAGCAGCGCCCGGTAGACGGACGTCTCCAGGTACGTCGGCAGCAGCCGCTCGAGGATCAGGTCGGGCTCCGGCTCGTAGATGAAGTCGCCCTCGAGCGCGATCTCGTAGGCGCTCTTCTCCTCCTCCTCGAGGAGCGTGCGCGGGATCGGGAGCACGTCCTCGACCGAGACGGTCTGCGTCAGCGGCGAGACGTAGTGGTTGTAGACCATCACGACGCGGTCGACCTCGCGCTCGGTGAAGAGCTTGGCGAGCGTGTGCGCGATCGCGACCGCGTCCGCGTAGGCGGGCAGGTCGGTGAAGTCGACCCACGCCTGCTCGATGTCGTAGCGGCGGAACCGCAGCGTCGAGCGACCCTTCTTGCCCGCGACCACCCAGCGGACGTCTGCGCCGGAGCCGCGCGCCTCGCGCTCGATCTGGAGGGCGCGACGGATGATCTGGGCGTTGAACGCGCCGGCGAGGCCGCGGTCGCCCGTCAGCGGGAGGATCGCCATCGTGCCCACGTTCTCGCGCTCCTCGAGCAGCGGGAAGCCGCGCGAGGGCGTCGCCCGGGCCGTGCCGGCCATCAGCTCCCGCATGCGCTCGGCATACGGGCGCATCGCCTCGATCCTGGCCTCGGCGCGCCGCAGCTTGGCGGCGGCGACGAGCTCCATCGCCTTGGTGATCTTGCGCGTGTTGCGGACGGAGCGAAGCCGCCGCTTGATGTCCTGGACGGTGGCCATTCAGATCTAGGCGGCGGCGCCCGCCACCCCGCTCTCCTCGTGGGTCGTGAACATCTTCTTCTTGAAGTCGTCGACCAGCTTGCGGGCCTCGTCCTGGAGCTCCTCCGAGAGGTCCTGCTCCTTGCGGATGCGCTCGTAGAGCGAGCCCTCCGTGCGCAGGTACTCCCGCAGCTCCTCCTGGAAGCGCGGCACCTGGCTGGTCGGGATGTCGTCGAGCAGCCCCTGGATGCCGGCGAAGATCGCGACGACCTGCTCCTCGAGCGGCCACGGAAGGTACTGGGGCTGGTTCAGGGTCGCCACCATGCGCTCGCCGAGCGCCAGCGTCCGCTGCGTCTGCGCGTCGAGCTCGGAGCCGAACTGCGCGAAGGCCTCCAGCTCGCGGTACTGCGCCAGCTCGAGGCGCAGGCGTCCCGCGACCTTCTTCATCGCCTTCGTCTGGGCGTTCCCGCCCACGCGGCTCACCGAGATGCCCACGTTGATCGCGGGCCGCACGCCCGAGAAGAAGAGGTCGGACTCGAGGAAGATCTGGCCGTCCGTGATCGAGATGACGTTGGTGGGGATGTAGGCGGAGACGTCGCCCGCCTGCGTCTCGATCACCGGGAGCGCGGTGAGCGACCCGCCGCCGAGGTCCTTGTTGAGCTTGCAGGCGCGCTCGAGGAGCCGCGAGTGGAGGTAGAAGACGTCGCCGGGGAAGGCCTCGCGCCCGGGCGGGCGGCGGAGGAGGAGCGACATCTGCCGGTACGCGTCCGCGTGCTTCGAGAGGTCGTCGTACATGCAGACGGCGTGCTTGCCGTTGTAGAGGAAGTACTCGCCCATGGCCGTGCCCGTGTAGGGCGCCATCCACTTGATCGGGGCCGCCTCCGTAGCCGAGGCCGTGACGATGATCGTGTACTCCATCGCCCCCGCCTCCTTGAGGCGCTCGTACACCTGCGCCACGGTCGAGGCCTTCTGCCCGATCGCGACGTAGATGCAGATCATGTCCTGGCCCTTCTGGTTCAGGATCGTGTCCACGAGGATCGCGGTCTTGCCCGTGGAGCGGTCGCCGATCACGAGCTCGCGCTGGCCGCGGCCGATCGGGATCATCGAGTCGATCGCCTTGATTCCGGTCTGCAGCGGCTCGGTCACCGGCTGCCGGCTGACGACGCCGGGAGCCTTGTGCTCGAGCAGACGGGTCTCGGTCGCACCGATCGGGACCCTGGCCGTCCAGCGGCTCGCCGAGCGGGTTGACGATACGGCCGACGAGCTCGTCGCCCACCGGGATGCTGACGACGTGCCCCGTGCGCTTGACCGTCCCGCCCTCCGCGATCTTCTCCCAGTCGCCGAAGAGCGCGACGCCGACGTTGTCCTCCTCGAGGTTGAGCGCGATGCCCGTGACGCCGTGCTCGAGCTCGAGCATCTCCAACGACAGGCAGCTCTCGAGGCCGTAGACGCGGGCGATCCCGTCGCCGATCTGCAGGACGGTGCCGACCTCGGCGAGGTCCGTCTGGACTTCGTAGTCCTCGATGCGCTGCTTGAGAATCGAGGTGATCTCTTCGGGGCGTAGCTTCAACGTGTGTGCTCCTTAGCGTCGGGCGGTGAGTTCCTGGCGGAGGCGGTCGAGCCGTCCGCGCACGCTCGCGTCGAGACGACGCGAGCCGGCCTGGACGACGATGCCGCCGATGATGTCGGGATCGACGCGGCGCGTGGCCTCGACCCTGCGGCCGGCGGCGTCCTCGATCCGGCGCACGAGCTGCGCCGCCTCCTCGTCGGAGAGCTCGACGGCCGTGGTCACCTCGAGCTCGAGGACGCGGGCCTCCTGCGCGATCAGCCGCTCGAACTCGGCGTGGATCTCGGTGATCTCGGCGATCCGGCCCTTCTCGGCCAGCAGCAGGAGGAAGTTGCGGACGAGGTCGTCCGCGTCGGAGAGCAACGCCGCGAGCGCGTCGCGCTTCACGTGCGGCTCGATCTGCGGGTTGCGGAGGAACGAGCGCAACTCGTCCATCGACGCGACGGCGTCCGCGAACTCGGCGAGATCCTCGCGCACCTCGGCGAGGCGGCCCTTCTCGCCGGCGGCCTCGAGGAGGGCCTCGGCGTAGACGCGGTGGGCGACGGCCATGCTCTCCCTAGTTCTCCGAGGCGAGCCGGCGCACGTCGGCCTCTTCGATGGTCTCCTCGATCAGCCGGCGCTGGTCGTCCTGGTCGAGGACCTTGCCCGTGACCTTCTCGGACGCGTAGAGCGTGAGCTCGATGACATCACGGCGGATCTGCTCGCGTAGCCGCTGGTTCTCGGCGGCGAGCTCCTCGCGGTTCTTCTCGAGTGCCTCCTTGAGATCGGCGTCGGCGCGTTCCCGCGCCTGCTCGGCGAACCGCTGCGACTGGCGGCGGGCCTCGTCGAGGATCTGCTCGCGCTCGAGCTTCGCCTGCTCGCGCTCCTTCTGGGTCAGCTCGCGCAGCTCCCGGGCCTCGCTCCGGGCCTTGTCGGCCTCGTCGAGCGCCTCGCGGATGCGGTCGCGCCGCTCGTCGATCATGCGCTGGATCGGCCCGAACGCGAAGCGCTTGAGCACCCAGAGCACGATCAGGAACGTGATGATCGTCCAGACCATCAGGCCCGGGACGACGTCGATCAGCGATCCCTCTTCCTCCTCCGCCCCGGTGGTCGTCTCCTGGGCGAAGAGGAACGCTTGCAGCAGCGAGTCCCTCATCGTCTAGACGAGCACGAAGGCGAGCAGGGCGCCGAGCAGCGCGTAGAAGACGACGGCCTCGACGAGCGCGAAGCCGAGCCACTGGATGCCGGTGAGCTCACCGCGCAGCTCCGGCTGGCGCGCGACGGCCTGGATCATGGAGCCGAAGATCGTGCCGAGTCCGATGCCGGCGCCCACCGCGCCGAGGCCGACCCCGACGCCGAAGGCGATCGCCTTCCCCAGGTCGGCGAGACCTGCGTCGGTGGTCTGTGCGAGCAAGAGTTCCACTGTTCCTCCTCCTTAGTGTTCCGGTTCGATGGCGGCGCCGATGTAAATCGCCGAGAGCAGCGCGAAGACGAACGCCTGGATCGTGACCACGATCCCCACCTCGAAGAGGTAGATGACCGTCCCTGCGAGGACGGAGATCGGGATCAGGAACCAGGACGAGAAGATGAAGATGAGGCCGAGCATGACGAGGATCAGCATGTGGCCCGCGAGCATGTTGGCGAAGAGTCGGACGGAGAGCGAGATGAGCCGCATGAACTGGGAGATGACCTCGAGCGGCACGATCAGCGCGAGGAGCGGCTTGGGCACGCCCTCGGGGATCCAGCTCTTCAGGTAGCCGACGAACCCGTTGTGGCGGACACCCTCGACGTGGGTGGAGACGAAGGTGATCAGCGCCAGGGCGAGCGTCACGCTCAGGTTCGCGGTCGCCGCGTAGACCCCGAGCGTGGGGACGTTGACGCCGAAGACCTCGTAGGTGTCGTTCGAGATCGGGAGCGGGATGAAGCCCACGATGTTCAGCACCCAGATGAAGAGGAACAGCGACGCGACGTAGGGGAACCAGCGGGTGAGTCCCTTGTGCGGCAGGCTCGACTCGGCGATCTGCGACTGGACGAGGTCGTAGATGGCCTCGCCGGCCGTCTGACGCCGGCCCGGCCGCAGAGAGAGGCCGAAGCGCATGAGCCAGATGCCGACGAAGATCGTCGCCAGGCCGCCGATCCAGAGGTAGACGACCGCCTTGTTCACCGACATGTCGAGCGGCCCGATGTGGATCGGGATCCACTCCTCGAGCAGAAACTCGTGCTGCGGGTCGAAGTCGCTTTCTGCGGCGAAGACGAAGCCCATCAGCGCGGCGCTCCCTGGAAGTACAGCCTGAGGCTCGCCGCCAGCTCGACGCTGTAGGCGGCCGCGTAGGTGAGCGCGCCGGCGAGCGCGAGCGACGGGTTCGCGACGGCGACGGCGATGAGGATCAGGACGAGCACGATCCCGCGGGCCATCATCCCGAAGGCGGCGATGCCGGAGCCGCGCAGGGTCGGATCGCCGATCCCTGCCTTGTTCAGGAGGATCCCGACGATCTGGCTGCCGGCCCAGAGGAGCGCGCCGAGCGCCCACCCGCGGACGTCCCAGCCCGCGAGCAGGAAGACGGGGAGCGCGAGCGCGACGACGGCGCCGCCGAGCATGATCGGCGTGCGGCGCTCGGGCATCGGCCGCGGCGTGAGGATGGCGCCGGGCACTAGAGCGATCTCCCGTAGCGGAAGTAGACGGACAGGATGGAGGCGGGAACGCCGATCACGGCACCGATCGCGACGCCCGCTCCGACTGCGCCGGCCGCCACGCCCACGGCCGCGCCGAGCCCAACGCAGGCGAACAGCACACCTGCGAGAAGAGCCCCGGCGCCGATCGGATCGAGCGGCGTACGTTCGGCGGCCACGACGGAGTGCATCTTATTCGCCCGCAGCGTATCAGTTCGGCGTCAGCGATCGTGACACCGCGAAGGCAGTCCTGATGCGGTAATCCGCCTACTTTGTGCGTGTGAGGAGCTTGCTGCCGAGCTCGCGGACTACGTCCACGAGCAGGTCGACGTCGCCCTCGCGGGTGCGCCAGTTCACGATCGCGGGACGAAATGCGGTCTGGCCGGCGAAGCTCGTCGTGCCGACGTAGACGCGCCCGTCGGCGAGCACGTCCTCCCCGAGGCGCAGGTTGAGCGCGTCGAGCTCTTCCTCCGGGACGTCGGCCGGCCGGAAGCGGAAGCAGACGATGTTGAGCGGCACGTCGGCGAGGCGCTCGAGGTCGGGCGCCTCGTCCACGCGCCGGCCCAGGCGCTGGGCGAGGTCGAGGTGGCGCTCGACCATCTCCCGGTAGCCCGACCGGCCCCATGCGCGGAGCGCCGCCCAGACCGTGAGCGAGCGGGCACGCTGGGAGGACTCGGGCGTCAGGTAGCCGTAGGTCGGCTCGGGCTCGTCTTCCGGCAGGTAGGCGGCCGTCAGCGAGAAGACCTTGGCGAGCAGGCCCGGGTCGCGGACGAAGGCGAAGCCGCAGTCGTACGGCACGTTGAGCCACTTGTGGCCGTCGGCGATCACCGAGTGCGCACGGTCGACGCCCTCCGCCAGGGCGGCCACGCGCGGGGAGACGCGCGCGAAGAGCCCGAAGGCGCCGTCCACGTGCAGCCACGCGCCGTGCTCCTCGGCGAGGTCGGCGAGCTCCGCGAGCGGGTCGAACTCCCCCACGTTCACGTCGCCCGCGTTGCCGACGATGATCGCCGGGGCGCCGCCGAGATCGCGGAGCGCGGAGGCGAGCGCCGGGAGGTCCATGCGCCCGGCCGCGTCGCGCGAGAAGGTCCGCACGGAGCCGCGCCCGATGCCGGTCATGGCCAGCGCCTTGAGCGCGCTCGCGTGGATGAACCCGCTCGAGAGCACCGGCACGGCGGGGAGCCCGGCCATCCCGTCTGTTCCGATGTCGCGGCCGTGCCGCTCCCCCCACCACTGCCGCGCGGCCGCGAGGCCCATGAAGTTGGCGCTCGTCGCGCCGGTCGTGAGCGCCCCGCCCCACTCGGCCGGGAGCGCGAAGAGGTCCTTCAGCCAGTCGAGCGCGACGGTCTCGAGCCGGGTGCCGAGCGGGGAGCCGACCCAGCTGAACGCGTTCTGGTCGAGCGCGGTCGTCAGCCAGTCGGCGCCGAGCGCAGCGGGCGTGACCCCGCCGGTGACGAAATGGAAGAAGCGCGGGCCGGGTGAGCCCGTCGCGGCGTCCACGCCCGTGAGGAGCTCCTCGAGCGCGGCGACGGCGCCGGAGCCCTCCTCCGGGAACGGCCCGCCGAAGCGCGCGACCGCCTCGTCGGCCTCCTGCGGCAGCACCGGCCGCTCGCCGAGCGCGGCCAGGAACTCGCCGGCCTGCTCGTACGCGAACGCGGCGGCGGCCGCGGTCTCGTCGTTCGACGCGCTCACGCGCCGGTCCCCGGTGCGTGAGCGTGGGGAGCGAGCCGAAGGCGAGCGACGCTCACGCGCTCTTGAGCCGCGGCTCGTCCTCTTCCTCGAGCGGCCGGCCCACCCAGGCGCGCAGGCGGCGGAGCTTGAGGATCTCGAGCAGCGTCACGAGATAGAGCGAGGCCACGATCGCCACCAGCCCGATGGAGACGGCGAGCACGGTCGGCCAGAGGTGCCACTCGCCGTTCTCGCGGAAGGGCACGAAGCGCGTGGCGAGCGCGCCGCACGCGAGGATCGCGCACCACGTCCACAGGTACACGACCGTCCGCCGCTGCGAGAAGCCGCGCCGCAGGAGGCGGTGATGCAGGTGCGCCTGGTCGGGCGCGAAGACCCGCTCCCCGTGCTTGATCCGGCGGGCGACCACGAAGGACGTGTCGATGATGGGCACCGCGAGCACGAACAGGGGCAGGAAGAGGGCGACCGTGGCAGCCGTTTTCAGCGTCCCCTGAATAGCCACCGTGGCCAGGATGAAGCCGAGTAAGAGCGAGCCCGAGTCCCCCATGAAGATGCGCGCGGGATAGAAGTTGTGCCGCAGGAAGCCGAGGCACGCGCCGGCGACGATCGCCGAGAGCACGGCGGCGTTCGGGCGCCCGAGCGAGAGCGAGATGATCGCGAAGGTGATGCCCGAGATCGCGCAGACCCCGGCGGCCAGACCGTCCAGCCCGTCGAGGAAGTTGACCATGTTCATGATCGCGACGATCCAGACCAGGGTGAGGATGACCCCGAGCCAGTCCGGCAATGCGTGGATGCCGACGATCGGGAACGTGAAGCGGTCGATCGTCACGCCCGCCTGAACGGCGACGCCGGCGGCGCCGAGCTGGCCGGCGAGCTTCAGCCACCACGGGAGCCCGCGGAAGTCGTCGACCATGCCGATCGTGGTGGCGAGCGCGGCGCCGAGGAGGATCCCGCGGAACTCCGGGGTGAGGTCGATGAAGGCGAGCGCCGGGACGAAGATGCCCAGGAAGATCGCGAGGCCGCCGAGGCGCGGGACCGCGCGCAGGTGGATCCGGCGCTTCTCGTCGGGCTCGTCGACGACGCCGAGGACGCGCGCCACGCGACCGACCGCGGGCGTGAGGACGAGCACGACCGCGAGCGCGACCAGGAAGCCCCACACCACGTCCTTGTGGGCCATCAGGTCGTCCCACATGGCTACTTCGTCCCGTAGAGCCGGTCCCCGGCGTCGCCGAGGCCGGGCACGATGAACCCGCGCTCGTTCAGGCCGCGGTCGACCGAGGCGACGAAGACGCGCAGGTCGGGATGGAGCGAGTGCAGGTGCTCGATGCCCTCGGGCGCGGCGATGATCGCGATCAGGCTCACCGACTCCGCGCCGGCCTTCTTGACGGTCTCCACCGCGGAGGCGGTCGAGTTCCCGGTCGCGAGCATCGGGTCGAGCAGGATCACGTCGCGGCTCGCGATGTCGGCCGGGAGCTTCACGTAGTACTCGACCGGCTGGAGCGTCTCCTCGTCGCGGTAGAGCCCGATGAAGCCGACCCGCGCCGCGGTGATGAGCTCGAGCACGCCGTCGAGCATCCCGACGCCCGCGCGCAGGATCGGGCAGACGGCCACCTTCTTGCCCGAGATGCGCGGGACCGTGAGCGACTCGAGCGGCGTCTGGATCTCGACCTCCTCCGTGGGGAGGTCCTTCGTCGCCTCGTACGTGAGGAGGAGCGTGATCTCCCTGGCGAGCTGCCGGAACATCTGCGTCGGGGTCTCCTGATCGCGGAGGAGCCCGAGCTTGTGCTGGACGAGCGGGTGGTCGACGACCGTGACGTTCCCGGCCGCGACGCTCACGCCCGGTACTCCGGGTACCCCCGGTAGCCGGGATAGAGCGGGCGCCGCTCGCACAGCGCCTCGCTCCTCGTGCGCAGCTCGTCGACGTCCCCGTCGCCGAGCGCGCCGGCGATGATCTCCCCCACCTCGCGCAGGTCGTCCTCGTCGAAGCCGCGCATCGTCACCGCGGGCGTCCCGAGCCGGATGCCGGAGGCCTCCATCGGCGGGCGCTCGTCGAACGGCACGGTGTTGCGGTTGGCCGTGATCTTGACCTCGTGCAGGCGCTCCTCCGCGGCCTTGCCCGTCCACTCGCTCTGGCGGAGGTCGACCTGGACGAGGTGCGTGTCCGTCCCGCCGGTGAGGAGCTCGAGCCCGCCGTCGATGAGCGACTCGCCGAGCGCGTCCGCGTTCGCGCGGATCTGGCCCTGGTAGGCGCGGAACGCGTCGGTCGCCGCGATCTTGAAGCACGTCGCCTTGGCGGCGATCACGTGCAGGAGCGGACCGCCCTGCATGCCCGGGAAGACGGCCTTGTCGACGGCCTGGGCGTGCTCCTCCTTGCAGAGGATCAGCCCGGCGCGCGGGCCGGCGAGCGTCTTGTGCGTCGTCGAGGTGACGTAGTCGCAGTGCGGCACCGGGCTCGGGTGGTGGCCGGTGGCGACCAGCCCGGCGATGTGGGCCATGTCGCAGAGGAGGCGCGCGCCGACCTCGTCGGCGATCTCGCGGAAGCGGTCGGCCTCGATCGTGCGCGGGTAGGCCGAGGCGCCGCAGACGATCAGCTTCGGCCGGTGCTCCTTCGCCAGGCGGAGCACCTCGTCGAAGTCGACGAGCCCGGTCTCGCGGTCGACCCCGTAGCCGGCGACGTCGTAGAGCTTCCCCGAGAAGTTGACCTTGAGCCCGTGCGTCAGGTGCCCGCCGTGGTCGAGGCGCATGGCGAGGATCGTGTCGCCGGGGTCGAGGCAGCTGAAGTAGACGGCCATGTTCGTCTGCGCGCCCGCGTGGGGCTGCACGTTCGCGTGCTCGGCGTCGAAGAGCGCCTTCGCGCGGTCGATGGCGAGCTGCTCGATCTCGTCCACGACCTCGCAGCCGCCGTAGTAGCGGCGGCCCGGGTAGCCCTCCGCGTACTTGTTGGTGGGCACGCTGCCGGTGGCCTCGAAGACCGAGGGCCACGTGAAGTTCTCGGAGGCGATCAGCTCGATCTGGCCGCGCTGGCGCTCGAGCTCGCGGCCGAGCAGCTCGACGAGGTCGGGGTCGATGTCGGCGAGCGCCGCCCGACGGAGCTCTTCGAGGGTCTCGACGGCGACAGCCATCGCCGCCCACTTTACTCACCCGGTCTGGACGGGCAAGCAACTCTGTGTGATCGTGTGAGGTGGGGATGGGGAGTTTGGGGATCCTGGCCGTCGCGGGCCTGGTGCTCGCGCCGCTGTTCCGCGAATACGCGGACTTCCGCCGAGCCTGGGGGCTCGGGCGCTTCGCCGCGCTCGGGGTGACGGGCCTCGTCGTCCCCGCGGTCGGGATCGGCGTCGTCGTGGCCCTGCCGTTGGCGGCCTGGCCCTACGTGCAGTGGGGCGTGACGATCGCGGCCTCGCTCGCGGCGTACTCGCTCGCGGTGCGCGCGGTCGAGGCGGCCGTCGAGCCCGCCCGCGCCCGGCGCTAGCCCTAGGCCAGCGCGGCGGTCGCGGCGTCGAGCGCGTCCTGCGCGCTGACGGCGCCCTCGCGGAGCACGACCGGCTCGGGGCCGGTCAGGTCGACGACCGTGGAGGGCGTGCCCGGGAGCTCGCCCGCGTCGACGACCGCGCCGCAGCCGTCGAGGATCTCGCGGGCGACATCCTCGACCCGCGCCGGGTCGGGCCCGCCGTGGAGGTTGGCGCTCGTCGCGGCCACGAACCCGAGGCGCTCGACGACGGACTGCGCCTCCGGCGGAAGGTCGGGCACGCGGATGCCGATCGCCTCCGGCGTCGTCCCGCAGAGCCAGCGGAAGCGCCGCGCCGGGTTGGGAAGGACGAGCGTGTAGGGCCCCGGCAGGAGCGCGCGCGCCGCAACGGCGGCGCGCCCGCGCGCCTCGGGCACGGCGTCGAGGATCGCGTCGAGGTCGGCGGCCAGCAGCGCCACGGGCGATGGTCTCGGGCCGCGTTCTTGAGCCGGTAGCAACCGCCGCAGCCGGCGCCTCCCGGCAAGCGTCCACGGCCAGCCCGTAGACGGTGTCGGTCGGCAGCAGCACGACCTGCCCGGCCCGCAGGGCCGCGATGGCGTCGTCGCTCACGCCTGCTCCCCTCCGAGCCCCGGCCGGGGTCTGACCCCGGGCGTGTCCGCAGACGACGTGTCCACACGCTCATCGTGTTTCCACCGATCTTCACGCGCGGACAGTTTGACGGCTCCGCCCACGAAAGTGCGCAGGATCACGACCCACAGCCATGCCCGCGGCAGGCCGCGTCCTGGGGTCAGACCCCGGACGTGGCTGCTAGGGACGGCGCGCCCTCGACGACCCTGTCGCGGCCGGCGAGGTCCGGGGTGGCCAGGACGTCCTCGTAGCCGAGGGCGGTGAGGCCGGCGGAGACCTCCGCCGCCTGGCCGTCGCCGCACTCGAGGACGAGCCAGCCGCCGGGAGCGAGCGAGCGGCGGGCCTCGCGGGCGATCTGCTCCCAGACGCGGTCGCCGACGACGGCGCCGTAGGGCTCGTAGAGGCGGATCTCCGGCTGGAGGGAGTCGTACTCGGCCGCGGGGACGTACGGCGGGTTGGAGACGACGAGGTCGAACGGGCCGGCCACGCCCGCGAGAAGGTCGCCGCGCCTGAGCTCGACGCGGCCGTCCACGTCGGCGCGCGCGAGGTTCTCGCGCGCGAGGGCGAGCGCCTCCTCGGAGAGGTCGACGGCGACCACCCGCGCGTCCGGCACCTCGTCCGCGAGCGCGAGCGCGATCGCGCCCGAGCCGGTGCCGACGTCGAGGATCCGCGGCTCGGCGAGGCCCTCCAGGTGCACGAGGCAGCGCTCGACGACCACCTCCGTCTCCGGCCGCGGGACGAGCGCCCGCGCGTCGACGTTGAGCATGAGCCGCCGGAAGCCCCACTCGCCGAGGATGTACGCGAGCGGCTCGCGCGCACGCCGGCGCGTGACGAGCTCCCCCAGCCGCGCACGGTCGTCCTCCGACAGGAGGCGGTCCGACGAGTAGAGCCCCGAGCGCGTCAGCCCGAGGACGTGCGCGACGAGATGCTCCGAGTCGACCCGCGGCGAGGGCACCCCCGCCTCGCGGAGCTCGCGCTCCACGTCGTGCACCGCGGCGAGCGGGCTCATGCCGCCGCTACCTCGAGCGCGCGCCGGCGCTCTTCCGCTCCGAGCGCCTCCGAGAGCTCCTCCAGGTCGCCGTCGAGCACAGCGTCGAGCCGGTGGAGCGTCAGCTTGATGCGGTGGTCGGTGACCCGGCTCTCCGGGAAGTTGTACGTGCGGATCTTCTCGGCCCGGTCGCCGCTCCCGATCTGCGAGCGGCGCTGCACGGAGAGCTCCTCCTGCTGGCGCCGCAGCTCCGCCTCGAGGAGCCGCGCCCGCAGCACGCGCATCGCCTTCTGCTTGTTCTGGAGCTGCGACTTCTCGTCCTGCATCGCGACGACGATCCCGGTCGGCACGTGCGTGATGCGCACGGCCGAGTCGGTCGTGTTCACGCTCTGGCCTCCCGGGCCGGTCGAGCGGTAGACGTCGATCTTGAGGTCGTTCTGGTCGACCTCGACGTCGACCTCCTCCGCCTCGGGCATGACCGCGACGGTGGCGGTCGAGGTGTGGATGCGCCCCTGCGACTCCGTCTCCGGCACCCGCTGGACGCGGTGCGTGCCGCCCTCCCACTTGAAGATCGAGTACGCGCCGTCGCCCTTGACCGCGAAGGTCACGTCCTTGTAGCCGCCGCCCTCGTTGGGGCCCGACGCGAGCGTCTCCCACTTGAATCCGCGCCGCTCCGCGTAGCGGGTGAGCATGCGGAAGAGGTCGCCGGCCCAGAGCGCCGCCTCGTCGCCGCCGGCTCCCTGCCGGATCTCGACGACGACGTCCTTCGCGTCGTTCGGGTCGCGCTCGACGAGGGCGAGCTTCAGGTCCTCCTCCAGCCGCTCGAGCCGCTCCTCGATCTCGGGCAGGAGCTCCCGGAGGTCAGGGTCGGAGCGGGCGGCGTCCGCGTCCTCGCGCGCCTCGCGCCACTCCAGGGCGAGCTTGTGCGGCACCTCGAGCTCCTTCAGGCGCCGCCCGGCGTCGGCCGCGGCGTTGCGGTCCGAGTAGAGCCCAGGGTCGTTCATGCGCTCCTGCGCCTCGACGTAGGAGCGCTCGAGCTCGTCGACGAGATTCTCGATGGCAGCGGCCATGACCGGCTCAGAATAGCCCCGGGACGGGGCGGCACCGGCTTCTGGCTAGGCCATGACCTCGACCTTGCGCTCCTCCGGCGTGAGCCGGCCCTCGAGGCGGAGCACCTCGTGGAGCGCGCGGATCGAGACCTCGATCTGGTCGAGCGAGGGAGCCCGCGTCGTCAGGCGCTGGAGCCAGAGGCCCGGCGCCAGGACCGTCCGCAGGATCGGGTTCGTCGGGTGCTTGCCCGCGAAGCGGATCACCTCGTAGGCGATGCCCGCGATGACGGGCAGGAGCAGGATCCGAGAGGCGATCAGCCAGAACCAGCCGGGCTGCCCGACGAAGGCGAAGACGAAGATGGCGATGACCATCACGTAGAGCAGGAACGCGGTGCCGCAGCGCACGTGGATGAGGCTGTGGCGCTGGACGACCTCGGGCTCGAGCGGGTCGCCGGCCTCGTAGGCGTTGATCGCCTTGTGCTCGGCGGCGTGGTACTGGAACACGCGCTTCAGGTCCGGCATGAAGCCCACGACCACCAGGTAGAGGATGAAGACGGACACGCGGATGAGCCCCTCGACGACGACGAACCAGGTCGTCGACTCGATCGGCAGCCAGTTCGTGATCAGCGCCGGCGAGACCTTGAAGAGCAGGAGCGCGAAGCCGATGGCGATGCCGAAGGCGAAGAGGAGCTGCCCGCGCGAGAGCTCGGTCTGGACTTCCTCGCCCTCTTCCCCCTCCTCCTGCGCCGCGTAGTTCGCCGAGATGGCGAGGGCGCGGAAGCCGATGGCGAGCGACTCACCGAGCGCGAAGACGCCGCGGACGACCGGCAGGCGCGCCCAGCGGTGCCTGAGCAGGAACGAGGTGATCGGCCGGTTGACCTCGGCGATCTCGCCGTCAGGCTTCCGGACGGCGACCGACCACGCGGAGGGGCCGCGCATCATCACGCCTTCCAGTACAGCCTGGCCGCCGATCGGCGCGCTCACCGCTGAGAACGCTTCCTAGGACTCGTCGCCGTCGCCGCGCTGCACGCCGGCTTTTTCGAGGCGCTTCTGGAAGCGGGCAACGCGGCCGCCGGTGTCAACGACCTTCTGCTTGCCCGTGTAGAACGGATGGCACTCGGAGCAGATCTCAACGTGAAGCTCGGCCTTTGTGGAGCGGGTCTGGAACTCGTTGCCGCAGGAGCAGCGAACGGTCGCGAAGACGTAGTCGGGGTGGATGTCGCTCTTCATCTTTCGGCCTGTCCGGGGTCGGGCTTGAGGATACCAGAGGCCGTTTCGCCGGCTACGTTGCCGCCGGAGACGACGACGGCGACGGTCTTGCCCTCGACATCGGCGACTTTTCCGGCCAGAAGGGCGGCGATTCCGGTCGCCCCCGCGGGCTCCGCGGCGAGCTTCGCGCGCTCGTAGACGAAGCGGAATCCCTCGTGGATCTCCTCCTCGGTCACGAGCACGGGCTCCACCCCGCGCGCCTTGCAGATCTCGACGTTGAGCTCCCCGGCGAACGGCGCGTTGAGGCCGTCCGCGATCGAGCGCGGGACGACGGGCACGGACTTCCCGGCGGCAAGGCCGTCGTGCAGCGCGGCCGAGATCTCCGGCTCGACGGCGACCACGCGCACCGCCGGGGAGCGCGGTCGCGATCCCGCTCACGAGCCCGCCGCCGCCCACGGGGACGACGACCACGTCCACGCCGGGCACGTCCTCGCCGATCTCGACGCCGACCGTGCCCTGGCCCGCGATCACGAGCGGGTCGTCGAACGGGTGCACGAGCACCCGGCCGGTCGACTCCTGCAGCTCGGCGAGTCGCTCGAAGACCACGGTCGGCCCGGCCGCCTCCTGGTCGACCGCGGCTCCGTAGCCGAGCGCGGCGGCGCGCTTCTGCTCGCTCGCGCCCTGCCACATCACGACCAGGCAGTCGATGCCCTCGAGCGCGCAGCAGTAGGCGAGCGCGCCGGCGTGGTTCCCCGCCGAGGCCGCGATCACGCCCCGCGCGCGCTCCTCGGCCGTGAGTGACGCGAGCTTGGTGAGCACGCCGCGCGGCTTGAAGCTGCCGGTCTTCTGGAGGAGCTCGGCCTTCAGGAACGCGCGGCCGCCGAACGCCTTCCCGAGGGTCTCCGACGAGAGCGTCGGCGTCCGGTGCAGGCGGCCGCCGATCGCGGCCGCGGCCGCTCCTACATCAGGCTGTATTCGGGCCCGTCCCCGCCTTCGGGCGGCGTCAGCCGCCCGCCCTTGGCCGTGATCGCGCCGCACTGGACGCAGTTGGACGCGGTCACCTCGACGTCGACCACGTTGCCGGCAGGGCTGGCGTCGCCCGCGACCTCGTACACCTGCGCGGGACACATGTGCGCCCAGGTCTCGGCCACCTCGCGCCGGACCTTGGGGTCGACGCGGATGTGGCTCGGTGCGTCGTCGCGCGTCTTGTTCCCGGACAGGTAGACGCTCGAGAGCTTGTCGAAGACGAGCTGACCGTCGGACTTCGGGTATCGCGAGCGCGCGTCGCGCGCCTCGACGGGCACTGGCCGCATCGGCCTCGATCGACTTCGTCCCCGGCGGGAGCTTCCCCAGCGTGTTCAGGGAGACCCCGGCCATGAGCGCGCCGCGGACGAAGCCGTTCTTGAACGCGGGCCGCATGTTGCGGACGCGCTCGAGGTCGCTCCAGAGGTAGCTCGAGCGGACGCCCTCGTCATACGCGTCGAGCGCGCCCGGCGCCCACGAGGTCTGCCCGGGCTTGACGGCCTCGAAGGCCGCCTCGGCCGCGAGCATCCCGGACTTCATCGCGTAGTGGACGCCCTTGAGCGCCGGCACGTTCACGAAGCCCGCGGAGTCGCCGACGATCATCCCGCCGGGGAACGAGAACCGGTCGGGCAGCGCCTGGAAGCCGCCTTCGGGGATCGTCTTCGCGCCCCAGGCGACCCGCGAGCCGCCGTCGAGGATGCGGCGCACGAACGGGTGCGTCTTCAGCTCCTGGAGCAGGTCGTGGACGGAGAGCGTCGCGTCCGTGTAGTCGAGGCCCACGACCATTCCGATCGCCACCTTGTCGTCGCCGAGCGGGTAGATGAAGCTCCCGCCGAACTCGCGGAACTTCTTCCCGCCGCGCAGCGGCCAGCCCATCGTGTGGATGACGCGGTCGAGCGGTCGGGCGACCTCCCAGACCTCCTTGACGCCGAGCGCGTAGACCTGCGGCTGCGACGTGAGCCCGAAGCACGAGGACGCGATCCCGGCCAGGTGACCCTGCGTCCCCTCGGCGAGGATCGTCACGCGCGCGCGGATGTCGGAGCCCGGCTCGAAGTTGGCCAGCTCCTCCCCGTCCTTGCCGCGGCCCTTGTCGCCTGTGCGGATCCCGACCAGGCGGCCTCCGCTCACGAGCAGCCGGCGCGCGCTCGTCTCGGGGACGATCGTGACGCCGAGCGCCTCGGCGCGCTCGGCGAGCCAGCGCCCGATCTCCGAGAGCGAGGCGACGTGGTGGTTGTGGTTCCACATCGTCGGCGGCGCGGGCACCCGCAGGTGCCGCTTCGGGGTCAGGTAGTAGACGCCCTCGCGGACAACGGCGCCGCGGAACGGCATCTCCTCCGTGAGCATGCCCGGGAAGAGCTCGCGGAAGGCGCGCGGGTTGACGACCGCGCCGGAGAGCAGGTGCGCGCCGGGGGCGCGGCCCTTCTCGACCACGGCCACGGGCACGTCACCGAGGTGCTCCTGCAGCTCCGGGTTCTCCTGGAGCAGCTGGCCGACGCGGATCGCGGCCGAGAGGCCGGCCGGGCCGGCGCCGACGATGAGGACGCCGACGTCGATGCGCTCGTCCGGCGGGTCGGTCGGCTCGGCGACGAACTCGCGCCAGTCGAACGGCGGCGGAAAGTCTGCTGGGCGCGCGCTCATCCGCGGTCTCGCAGGAGCTGCGTCAGCTTGGGCACGATCTCGTGCAGGTCGCCGACGACGCCGAGGTCGGCGTACTCGAAGATCGGAGCGTTCGGGTCCTTGTTGATGGCGACGACGGTGCCGGAAGCCTGCATCCCGACCTTGTGCTGGATCGCGCCGGAGATGCCGGCGGCAATGTAGAGCCGCGGGGAGACGGTCTTGCCGGTCTGCCCCACCTGCGTCGCGTACGGGTACCAGCCCGCGTCGACAACGGCCCGTGTCGCGGCCACCGCGCCGCCGAGGGCCTTGGCGAGCTCCTCGAGCAGCGCGAACTTCTCCGGGTCGCCGAGGCCGCGCCCGCCGGCGACGATCACGTCGGCGTCCTCGATCGACGGCCCCTCGCTCTCGGCGTGCGCGCGCTCGAGCATCTCGGCGCCGCGCGAGAAGTCCTGGATCTCGACGGCCATGTCCTCGACCTCGGCGTCGCCGCCGCTCTCGGACGGCTCGAAGGTCCCGGAGCGGACGAGCGCGAGTCGCGGCGTGCCCTTCCAGCCGACCTCGACGAAGACGGAGTCCTGGAGCGCGGGGCGCTTGCCGACGAGCTCGCCGTCGCGGAGCTCGAGGTCGACGAGGTCCCAGTTGAGCCCGGCGCCGAGGCGCGCGGCGAGCCCGGCGGCCACGTCCGCCGCGAGCACGGAGGCGCCGAAGACGACCGTGTCGAAGCCCTGCTCCTCGACGAGCTTCGCGAGCACGTCGACGCGCGGCTGCGGGAGCGGCGAGCGGCTAGCGCCGCGTCGTCGGCGGCGAAGACCCGCTTCGCGCCGTAGCGGCCCGCCTGCGGGGCGAGCTCCTTCACGCCCGAGCCGGCCACGACGGCGGCGACGTCGTCGCCGAGCTGCGCGGCCTTGGAGAGGACGCCGAGCGAGCCCTTGACGAGCTCGCCCTCGTGGTCCTCCAGATAGACGAGGGTCGCCACTAGACGAGCTTCCTCTCGGCGAGGTACGCGAGGATCTTGTCCGCCGCGTCGCCCTCGTCCTCGATCTTCACGGAGTCGCCGCGCGCGGGCGGGTCGGCCAGCGCGAGGACGACGGTCTGCGATCCGGCCTCGCCGATCTCGTCGGCGGAGAGACCGAGGTCGCCGGCCGAGACCGTGTCGTACGGCTTCTTCTTCGCGCCCATGATCCCCTTGAGGGACGGGTAGCGCGGCTCGTTGATCGCGTCGGACACGGCCACGACGCACGGGAGCGGCGCCTCGATCACGTCGTAGCCGTACTCGGTCTGGCGCTTGGCCTTCGCCTTGCCGCCTGCGAGCTCGAGGCTCGCGGCCTGCGAGACGACCGGGAGCTGGAGGAGCTCGGCGAGCGCCGACCACAGCACCGCCCCGTCGGAGTCGCCGCCCTGCTGGCCGAGCAGGACGAGGTCGGGCTCCTCGCGCGAGATCGCCTTCGCGAGCGCCCGCGCAGTCGCCACCAGGTCGGAGCCGGCCAGGGCGTCGTCGACGACGTGCACCGCCCGGTCGGCGCCGATCGCGAGCGCCTTGCGCAGCGAGTCCGCGGCGCCGGACGGGCCCATCATGATCGCCACCACCTCGCCCTCGCCGTCGGCTCTCGCGGATGCGGAGCGCCTCCTCGAGCGCGTGGGCGTCGAACGGGTTCAGTGCGGCGGAGCCGCTGCGGTCGAGCCGGAGGGTGCCGGGGTCGATCCGCGTGCGCGCGGATGCCTCGGGCACCTCCTTCACCAAGACGGCGACCTTCACCGGGGGCGGATCCTATCGACCCAAACCCGCACTCAAGTCTTTACACGTTCCTGCCGAGGGCTTTGCTAGTCTCGGCGCGCTTTCCAGGCGCCGCACCGGAGCGTCGGACCGCTCACCCATGAGCCGCCACCGGACGACAGCCGCATCTGTTTTGGTCCTCCTTCTCGCGGGGGCCTTCTCGGGGACCGCAGGTGCCGCGGTGCCGCGCATCATCTTCCCCGTGGTCGCCAAGGTCTCGTACCAGGACGACTTCGGCGACCCGCGCTGGCAAGGCAGCCACGAGGGCAACGACCTCATGGCCGCCAAGCGCTCGCCGGTCGTGGCGGTCGAGCCCGGGCGCGTCGTCAAGTACACGGCGTCGCGGGCCGCCGGCTGCATGCTCTACCTCTACGGCCGAAGCGGCACGTCGTACATGTACATCCACCTGAACAACGACAGCACGCTTCGAAACGACAACCGCGGCGGCTGCAAGAACGGGATCGCCTATGCGCCCGGCCTCCAGTCGAACCAGCAGGTGCAGGCCGGCCAGCTGATCGGCTACGTGGGCGACTCCGGCGACGCGAACGGCATCGCCTCCCACCTCCACTTCGAGCTCCACCCGAACCGCGGCCGCGCCGTCTCGCCGTACCGCTATCTCCGCGCGTCGTTCAAGCACCTCTACGCCCGCCCGCCCGCGGCGGTGACGAGCCTGAGCATGCGGGTCGAAGGAACGGTCGTCTACACGGTCACGGACACCGACCCTCAGCGCATCCGCATCCGCGTCACGCGCGTGCGCACGTCGAACGGCTGGGTCACGTTCCCGAACCGCGACATCGCCATCTCGCTCTCGCCCGACACGACCTACCGCAAGTGGACGAAGCCCGGGGTCTTCTCGACGGTGAGCCTGAGCCAGTTCAAGCCCGGCCTCAAGGTCGTGGCCTGGACCGACGACTTCACGCAGAACCTCAACGCCTCGCGCGCCCTGCCCGGCCTGCACGTCGCGGCCGACCTGCTCATCCGCAAGCAGGACTAGCTAGGGCAGCGCGGCCCGGAGCTCCGCGGCGGCCCGCTCGGGATCGTCGGCGTCGCCGATCGCGCGCACGACGGCGACCCGCGTGGCGCCGGCCGCGACGACGTCCGCCACGTTCCCCGCGTCGATCCCGCCGATCGCGAACCACGGCACGCGCGCATGCTTCGCCGCGTAGCGGACGAGCTCCAGCCCGACGGCCGGACGACCCTCCTTCGTGGGCGTCGCGTGCACCGGCCCCACGCCGACGTAGTCCGCCTCGGCCGCGTCCAGCTCGGCGGGCGAGTGGGTGGAGAGGCCGACCGGGATGCCGAAGCGCCGCGCCGCCGCGGCCGGCATGTCGTCCTGGCCGACGTGGACGTAGTCCGCGCCGACGAGCACCGCGAGGTCGGGCCGGTCGTTGACGACGAGCGGCACGCCGAGCCGCCGCGTGATCGCTCGCGCCTCCTCGAGCACCGGGAGGAGCTCACGGTCGGCGACCGCCTTCTCCCGCATCTGCACGAGGTCGACGCCCCCGCTCACGGCGGCCTCGAGGAAGCCTTCGAGGTCCGGCCGCGCGCCGGTGATCAGGTAGAGGCGCGCGCCGGGGGCGGTATCAGCCGCCGGCAACGGGTCGTGCGACGACGAGCCGGTCGCCGTCCTCGAGCCTGACCTCGCCGTAGCGCGAGCGCTCGACGGGCTCGCCGTTCCGTTCGACGAGCGCGTAGCGAGCGCCGAGCCCGAGCCGCTCGAGGAGCGCCGAGACCGTGTCGCCCTCCTGGAGGGATTCGTCCTTGCCGTTGACGAGACGGAGTCGGGATCGGGAGGTTCCTTCACTGCATCAAGAAGGGGGCTCGTGGTTTCCCCCCGAGCGGCCGGAGGCATGCGAGCTCAAACCGTCCCACCCACAGGGCTCGACGGCTGCGCTTCCGCCTGCTCCTCCATGACCCCGGCCTCGAACGCGGTTCGGCCGGCCTCGACCCCGAGCCTGAAGGCGCGCGCCATCGCGACCGGATCGCCCGCGCGGGCGATCGCCGTGTTGACGAGGACGGCGTCGGCGCCCATCTCCATCGCTTCGGCCGCGTGCGAGGGCGACCCCAGCCCCGCGTCGACGACGAGCGGCACCTCGGCCTGCTCGATCATGATCCGGATCGTGTCGCGGAGCTTGAGCCCGCGGCCGGTCCCGATCGGCGCGGCCAGCGGCATGACCGTGGCGCAGCCGACCTCCTCGAGCTTCTTCTGGAGGACGGGGTCCGGCAGGACGTAGGGCAGGACGGTGAAGCCGTCCTCGACGAGCTCCGCGGCAGCGCGCAGCGTCTCGACCGGGTCCGGGAGCAGGTAGCGCGGGTCCGGGATGACCTCGAGCTTCACCCAGTCCGGGAGCCCGCCGGCCCGCGCGAGGCGCGCGGTGCGCACCGCCTCGTCGGCGGTCTCGCAGCCCGACGTGTTGGGCAGGAGCAGGACGTCGTCCGGGAGGTAACTGGTGATGTCGTCGCCCGGGCGCGTCGAGGTCGATGCGGCGCACGGCGACGGTGACGATCTCCGAGCCGGAGGCGCCGAGCGCCTCGCGCATGGTCTCGAACGTGTCGTACTTGCCGGTGCCGGTGAGAAGGCGCGAGCGGAACTCGCGTCCGGCGATGACGAGGTGATCCTGAGTGCTCATTCACGTCCCTTCGCTGGCATGACCCAGATCAGGTGGTTGGCGGTCGCAGCCTCCCTGGCCACCTCTCAGCCCCGGCAGGGGCTCCCGCACTGGACAGGGTATCGAACCGGTGCTTGCTCCCAGGAGCTCGCGGGTAGAGAGGCTCCATGCGTTTCAGGAAGGGAGCGAAGCTCGATCCCGGCCAGGTCACGGACGTCCGCGGACGCCGCGGCGCAGGCGGGCTTGCCATGGGAGGCGGCGGCATCGGGCTCGGCGTGCTCGTCATCTATGTCCTGTTCAGCCTGCTCACGGGAGGCGGCGGGCTCGGACAGCTCGCGCCGCTCGAGGATCAGCAGGTCGGGCAGGGAGACGACCCCGGCGTCGTCTCCGAGGAGTGCCGCACGGGCGCCGACGCGAACGAGCGCCAGGACTGCTTCATCGTCGGCGTCGTCAACAGCACGCAGGAGTTCTGGGACGGCGTCTTCGAGCGCAGCGGCGAGCAATACCAGTACGTCGACACGGTCTTCTTTACCGACCAGGTGCAGACGGCCTGCGGCGGGGCCACCTCGCAGGTCGGCCCCTTCTACTGCCCCGGCGACCAGCTCGTGTACATCGACCTCGGCTTCTTCGACGAGCTCCAGTCGCGGTTCGGCGCCGGCGAGGCGCCGTTCGCCCAGGCGTACGTGATCGCGCACGAGTACGGCCATCACGTCCAGGACCTGACCGGGGACCTCGACCGCATCGGCAACGACCGACAAGGCCCGGAGAGCCGCGCCGTCCGCGCCGAGCTCCAGGCCGACTGCTACGCCGGCGTCTGGGCGGCGAACGCGGTCGAGACCGGCCTGATCGAGCAGCTCACGCAGGACGACATCAACGCCGGCCTCGACGCGGCCTCGGCGATCGGCGACGACCGCATCCAGGAGCAGACGCAGGGCCAGGTGAACCCGGAGACATGGACTCACGGCTCGTCCGAGCAACGGCGCCGCTGGTTCTCCCGCGGCTACGAGGAGGGGCGGCCCGCGGTCTGCGACACCTTCACGGGCTCGATCTAGCTCTAGCGGCCGGTGAACTCGGGCGGGCGCTTCTCGGCGAACGCGGCCATGCCCTCGGACTGGTCATCGCTCGAGAAGAGCATGGCGAAGAGCCTGGCCTCGATTTCCAGGTTCGTCCGGTGCGGGCCCTGAAGGGCGACGTTCACCGCCTCCTTCGCGTACGCGAGCGCGAGCGGGCTCTTTGCCTCGAGACCGCGGCAGAGCTCGAGCGTCTTCTCGCGCAGCTCGCCGGGCTCGTAGACCGCGTTGACGAGGCCGTGCGCGAGGGCCTTCTCGGCGTCGACGGGGCGCCCGGTGAAGATGAGCTCCTTGGCGAAGCCGAGCGTCGTCGTGCGCGCGAGCCGGACCGAGCCGCCCCAGCCGGGGATGATCCCGAGGTCGATCTCGGGCTGGCCGATCTTGGCGTTCGAGGACGCGAGCCGCAGGTCGCACGCGAGCGCCAGCTCGCAGCCCCCGCCGAGCGCGTAGCCGTTGATCGAGGCGATCGTCGGCTTCGGCATCGTCTCGAGCAGGTTCCCGCAGTCGTGGCCGAGCTGGCCCCACCGCCGCGCCTCGAGGACGCCGAGGCCCTGCATGTACTTGATGTCCGCCCCGGCGATGAAGGCCTTCTCCCCCGCCCCGGTCACGACGACGACCCGGGCGGAGTCGTCCTCCGCGAGCCCGGCGAGGTTCTCCCGCAGCGACTCCAGATGCTCGACGTCGAGCGCGTTCATCGCCTCCGGCCTGTCGACCGTGACGATCGCGGTGCCGCCGTCGCGTTCGACCGTGATCATGCCTCGACGGGCACGTTGGCCCGGAGGAAGTCCACGATCTCGGAGACCGGCGCGCCGGGCGTGAAGATCTCAGCGACGCCCTGCTCCTTGAGGGCGACCACGTCCTCGCGCGGGATCGTCCCGCCGACGACGACGAGCACGTCCTCGACCCCGTTCTCCCGCAGCCCCTCGAGGATCCGGGGCACCAGCGTCATGTGCGCGCCGGAGAGGATCGAGATGCCGACAGCGTCCGCGTCCTCCTGGATCGCGGTCTCGACGATCTGCTCCGGGGTCTGGTGCAGGCCCGTGTAGATGACCTCCATTCCGGCGTCCCGGAGCGCTCTGGCGATGATCTTCGCCCCCCGGTCGTGACCGTCGAGGCCGGGCTTCGCGATCACGACCCGGATCTTCCTGGCCATGGTGCGCCAGTATATGGAGGTGCGCCTGACCGTCATCGGCTCGTCGCCTGCCTGGCCGAACCCGGGGAGCGCCCAGTCCGGGTACCTGGTCGAAGGCGACGGCGGCGCGCTCCTCCTCGACTGCGGGCCCGGTGTCCTCGCGCGCCTGCGCGAGCTCGAGCTGTATCCGCGGTCGATCGCGATCACCCACTTCCACCTCGACCACTGGGGCGACCTCGTGCCCTGGGCCTGGCTCAACGCCTACGGCCCGCAGGCGCATCGGATCGACTGCACGCTCTGGCTGCCGCCCGGCGGTCGGGGCCACCTGGAGGAGTTCGCCTCCCACTGGGGCAACGAGAACATGTTCGAGGAAGCCTTCGAGGTGAAGGAGTTCGAGCCCGGGGTGCCTTTCAACGCCTCGGGGTTCCAGATCCGGGCCTGCCGCCTTCCGCACTACGAGCTGATCGCCCACGGGTTCCGCGTGACGTCGAACGGGACGACGCTGGCGTACTCCGGAGACTCCGCGCCCACCGAGCAGCTCGCCGGGCTCGCCCGCGGCGCCGACCTCTTCCTCTGCGAGGCCACGCTCGCCGAGGGCGGAGACGACGGCCTGCCGCGCGGCCACCTCTCCGCGCAGGAGGCCCTGGACGCAGCCGACGGGCGCATCCTCCTCACCCACCGCCCGGTCGAGCTCCCGCCGCCGGAAGGCGTGCCGGTCGCGCACGACGGGCTGGTGGTCGACTTCTGATGGCCTCCGAGGCGCCGTACGCGGCGCTCTCGGGGCTCTTCTGGGCAGGGCTCCTAACCGCGGCGGCGCGCGCCGGCCGCGCGAACGGCGCGGGCCCGACCACGGCCACCGACGTCATCGCGCTCGGGGTGGCCGGCGCGAAGATCGGGAAGGTCGTCGCCGAAGATCGCGTGACGGTCTTCCTGCGACGACCCTTCGCCGACGGCCCCGCGGCCGTCCAGCCCAGGGGCGAAGGCCTCACCAGGGCGGTCGGCGAGCTGGTCACCTGCTCCCACTGCGTGTCTCTCTGGGCGGCGGGCATTCTCGGGGCCGCGCAGGTCGCGAGCCCGCGCGCAACCCGCTTCGTCACACGGGTCTTCGCCGCCTACGCGGTCGCCGACGCCGTCGCCCCGCGGCTTCGCTCCCGGCGCTGAAGTTCGCGCAAACTGGTCGAAGGTATGTTGCGCACGAGGGTGGAAACCTGCACCATTGGCGGTGGAGGCCTTACCCGGGGCCTCCGGGGCGAAAGGAAGAACCCAGCGATGAAGATCGTGTTCGAGAGCCCAACTGTTGTGGACTACGGCTCGATCTCCGAGCACACTTTTGCTCGTGCGCAGATTCCGTCGAACATCTGCGTCCCGGCCGGCAACCCGCACCAGAACAAGCAGGGCGACTGGCGCATCTGCCAGCTCGACAAGTTCTGCGAGTACTCCTGCCCGTCCTAGCAAGGGGCTCGAACAGCTGACGGACGCGGCGCCCGTCGTCGAGGCGCATGATCTCGCGCGCCGCTTCGGCGAGCGCGTCGCCCTCGACGGCGTCTCGCTGACGGTCGACTCCGGCGAGATCGCGGCGCTGCTCGGCCCGAACGGCGCCGGCAAGACCACGCTCGTCCGCGTCCTCACCGGGCTCGTCAAGCCCGATGCCGGAACTGCGCGTCTCCTGGGCGTCGACACGTGGGAGTGCCCGCGCGAGCTGCGGGCGCGGATGGGCCTCGTCCCCTCGGGCGACCGCTCGCTCTACCTGCGCATCTCGGGGATCGAGAACCTCGTCTTCTTCGGACGCCTCCACGGCATGTCGCGGCGCGAGGCGACGGCCCGCGCGTGGGAGCTGCTCGAGCTGGTCGGCCTCGAGGACGCGGGCCGGCTCCGCTCCGCCTTCTACTCGCACGGGATGCAGAAGCGGCTCTCGATCGCCCGCGCGCTCCTGACCGAGCCGAGCGTGCTCCTGATCGACGAGGCGACGCACGACCTCGACCCCGAGGGCGCCGCGCTCATGCGCGAGCTCGTTCGCGGGCTCGCCGACGAAGGCGCCGCGGTCGTCTGGGCCACGCAGCGGATCGAGGAGATCCGCGGCTTCGCCGACGCGGTCACGCTCCTGCGCGAGGGGAAGGCCGCCTTTCAGGGGACCGTGTCGCAGCTCGTCGCGCTCTCGGTCCCGCGGCGCTACGTGCTGCGGCTGCGGAACGGGCGGATGAGCGGTCGTGAGCTCGAGCCCGTCCTGCACGAGGCGGTCGCGGGCCGGGCGACGATCGCCGCCGCGGACGAGGGAGACACGGAGGACTTCCTGCTCCACCTCGAGGCTGACGCCGTGCTCGGCGACGTCCTCTCGTCCCTCACGGCCGGCGGCGTCGACGTGCTCGGCTGCCGCGAGGAGCGGTCGGAGATCGAAAACGCCTACATCAACCTCGCGGGGTCGGGCGAATGACGACCGCCACCCACCTCGCGGGCGAGCTCCGCAAGCTGCCTGCGTTCGTCCGGCGGGACTTCATCGTCGCCTGGAGCTACCGGCTGCCCTTCGTCGGCGACTGGGTCGGCCTCGCCCTCCAGGCCTTCATGTTCTACTTCGTCGGCCTCATGGTCGACCCGGCGAAGCTCCCGTCCTTCGGAGGCACGCCGACGACCTACCTGGAGTTCGTCGCCGTCGGCATCGCCATCTCGGCGTTCCTCTCGCTCGCTCTCGGGCCGGGTCGCGATCGGGATGCAGCAGGAGCAGTTCGCGGGCACGCTCGAGTCGCTGCTCATGACGCCGACGAGCCCGGCGACGATCCAGCTCGGCTCCGTCGTCTACGACCTCATCTACATCCCGATCCGCACCGCCGTCTTCCTGGTGATCATCGCGCTCGCGTTCGGGCTCGACTTCCATGCGAACGGGCTCGTGCCGGCGCTCGTCGTGCTGCTGGTCTTCATCCCGTTCGTCTGGGGGCTCGGGGTCGTGAGCGCCGGCGCGACGCTCACGTTCCGCCGCGGCTCCGGCCTCGTCGGGCTGGGATCGACCGTCCTCGTCCTCTTCTCCGGCGCCTTCTACCCGCTCGACGTGCTGCCCGGCTGGGTCGCCTCGATTGCCGAGTTCAACCCGATCACGATCGCGGTCGACGGGATGCGCGAGCCGCTCCTCGCCGGCACGGGCTGGGACGGCGTGGGCCGCGCCGTGGCGATCCTCGTTCCGCTCTCGGTGGTCTCGCTGACGCTCGGCGTCTACGCGTTCCGCGCCGCGTTGCGGCGCGAGCGCCGCCAGGGCACCCTGGGTCTCTATTGACCATGGTCGAGGACGGGGTCATCCGGCGGAACCCGAACGTCGTCTACCGCGAGCTCGCGGGCGAGGGCGGCGGCGTGCTCCTCCACCTCGACTCGGGCGAATACCACGGGCTCAACGAGGTCGGCTCCCTCATCTGGAGCCTGATCGACGGCGAACGGGACTTCGATGCGCTGGTCGGCGACCTGCGCGAGGGCCTCGAGGATCCTCCCGACGACCTGGCGGACGAGACGGAGCGCTTCCTCGCCGACCTCCGCGAGCGCGACCTGATCGCGGGCTGACCGAGCCGTGGGCTCGATCGCCGTCGTCCACCACACGAGCGCGACGCCCGACGGCGGCGCCGTCGAGCGGGCCCTGCGCGCGGCTCCCCACCGCGGCGAGGAGCTCGACGTGCGGACGCTCGGCTCGGTCTCGCTCGGCGTCTCGAATGCGGCGGAGCTCCGCGATGCCTGGCTCGCGTCCGCCGACGGCCGCGCGGCGGTCGTCACGGGGACGCTCGACAACGCCGCCGAGCTCGGCCTCGAGGGCGACCCGGCCGTCGCGGCCCTGGCTGCGTTCGACGCCTGGGGCGAGGACGCGCCCGCGCGCCTGCGCGGAGTCTTCGCCGGGGCCTGGACGGACGGGACGAAGCTCGTCGTCTTCCGCGACCACCTCGGGCTCGCGCCGCTCTTCCACCGCGAGAGCGAGGACGGGCTCGTCGCCGCGACCGAGGGCAAGCAGGTCGCCGCCGGCGCCGGCATCGCGCGCGAGCCCGACGTCGAGGCCGTGGAGGCGATGTTCTTCGGCCGTTTCGACGCGCGGGGGACGATGCTCCGCGGCGTCGACCGCTTCCCGCGCGCATCGACGGCGACCGTCGCAGACGGCCCCGTCTCCTTCCGCCGCTTCTGGGACCCGGAGCCGCTCCTCGAGACCGCGAAGGTCACGGTGCCCGAGGCCCGCGAGCAGCTCTCGGCGCTCGTCGAACGGGCCGTCCACCGCAGCCTCACGGGCGCGGATGCCGTCTCTCTCTCCGGCGGGATCGACTCGCCGACCATCGCCGCGTACGCCGCGTCGCGAACGCGCGAGCTGACGGGCGACCCGCTGCTCGCGGTCTCCTCCGTCTATCCGGAGGACCCGGGCGTGGACGAGTCGGAGTGGATCGAGCTCGTCACCGACCACCTCGGGCTACGGCTGCACGCCTACACGCCGACCTCGCGCCCCCTGGACGACGTCCAGCACTGGGTCGACCTCCTCGACGGCCCGGTCGACACGATGTCGATCCCTGAGCTGGCCGAGAACTACCGCGTTGCGCGGGAGCTCGGGGCGCGCAACGTCCTCACGGGCGAGATGGCCGAGTGGGTCTTCACGTTCGGCCAGCACCTGATCGGGCACCTCGTGCTGCACGGCCGCGCCCGCGCGTCGGCCGCCTGGGTCCGCGACCAGCGCGCCCGCGGGGCCTCGTGGAAGGTGATCGCCCAGCGCGCGGGCCCGTCGCTCGTCTCGCCGCGGCTCGCGCTCGGCTACCTGCGGGCGCGGCGGCGCGAGGACTACCGCCAGCTGCCCGAGTGGGTCGACCAGGACGCGGCGGGCTCGCCGGAGCCGCGGCCCGACCTCGCCCGGCCGGCGCGCCGCCGCTGGCTCGAGCACCAGCTCGCGCCGCTCGTCGGGGTGGGCGCCTACTCGTTCGATGCCGACGCGATCGTCGCCGCCGCCTGCGGCGTGCATGTTCGCCGGCCGCTCGTCGACGTCGACCTCTGGGAGTTCGCGCTCTCCCTCCCCGCCGAGATCAAGTTCCCGAACGCGCTCCCCAAGAGCCTCCTGCGGGAGAGCGTGCGCGGACGTCTGCCGGACGCGCTCCTCGACCGAACCGACAAGACGTACTTCAACGACTTCGCGCTCCGCACCGCCGACTACGACGGCCTGCGCCGCTGGGCGCTGGCCTCCGAGGCGCGCATCGCCGGCGTGAACTACGGGCGGCTCGCCGAGCGAATCGACGCGCGCGACCTGAACGTCGTCGAGCTCCTCTGGGCCTACGACCTGGCGCGCGCGCACGCGTACCTGGAGCTGTTCGCGTGAGCGACGGCGCGTGCTACGGGTTCGAGGTGACCTCCTCGGTGCCGCTCGAGTATCTGCGCGAGGGACGCGGCGATCCGCTCGAGATCGCTGCGCCCGCGGACGAGGGCCCGCGGCCGGAGGACGCGCTCCTGGTCGAATGGGAACCGACCCCCGAGCTGCCGCTCGAGGCGCGCCTCTACTCGGACGGGGAGAGCTTCCGGCTCTGGATCGGCGACGGGGGCTGGTTCTCCGTCGACCCGTCCGTGGGCCGGATCGACGTGCCCGCCGACGGCGGCATCCGCCGGGAGGAGCGGCTCTGGGGCATCCCCTCCCTCCTCTGCTTTCTGGCGCGCGGCGACCTGCCGCTCCACGCGGCCGCGGTGGAGGCCGACGGCGGCGCGGTCATCGTCGCGGCACCGCGGACCTACGGGAAGACGACCATGGCGGCGGCGTTCCACCGGGCCGGGCACCGGGTGCTGAGCGAGGACACGACGTGCGTCCGGCTCGGGCCGCAGCCGGCGGTCGTGCCCGGGCCCGCCATGCTGCGCCTGCGCCACGACGTCGCCGCTGAGCTCGAGCTCCCCTCCGTGCGGCGCGTCGGCGAGAGCGAGGACCGCGTGCACTACGCGCTCGAGGCGCCCGGCGACTGCGAGCCGGTGCCGGTGCGCGCCGTCGTCTTCCTGGACGTCTCCGACAAGGAGGCCGCGCTGGAGCCCGTCCATCGGGGCGACGCCATCCGCGATCTGTGGGCGCTCAGCTTCCGCCTGCCGATCGAGGAAGACGTTGCGCGCTCCTTCGCCGGCGTCACCGACCTCGCCGCCGGCGCGGTTCCGGTCCTGCGCCTGCGCAGACCGCTCGACCTCGCGTCGATCGACCACCATGTCGACCTGGTGCTCGCCGGTGTCTGAGGCCCCGCTCCCCCTCCGTGCCAAGGCCGCGCTCGCCCTCCGCATCTGGGCGCTGCTCGCGCGCGTCCTCGTCGGGCTGCGGCGCGAGCCGCTGCCGGCGTTCGTCGCCCGCCTCGGGGAGGCCGGCTCGCCGAGGCGCGACCGCCACTCGGCGGCGAAGCTCAGCCACGCCGTCGACCGCAGCCTCAGGATCGGCGGCCGGCGGCCTCGCTGCCTCGTGAACGCGCTCGTCCTCTACCGGCTTCTGCACGAGCAGGACGACGACGCCGAGCTCGTCATCGGGCTCCCCGCCCGGCCGACCGACAAGGACGCGCATGCGTGGGTCGAGCTGGGCGGGGTCGACGTCGGGCCGCCCCCGGGCCGCAGCGGCCACGAGGAGCTCGCCCGCTTCAGCTAGCGCCCGCGCTCGTGCTTCGACCGGGGCACGAACGCGTTCCGAACGGCACGGCCCGAGCGGCGGACCTTGCTGCCCCAGCTTTCGCCCCGCTCGGGCGTCAGGTCGTCGCGGAGCTCGTCGACCGTCGCCCGCACGGCGCGCCGCCGCGGGAGCGCCGCGTGCCAGCCGACCCAGCGGGCGACGTGCTGCTCGAAAACGGTGCGCTCCCGGGCCTCGGAGAGGTTGCGCGCCCAGGTGCGTAGCGGGCGCGGCTGCGGCGCGCCGAGGAAGAGCGCGGCCGCGATCGCGTCGGTCGTCCGCCAGAGCCTCGTCATCCCCCACGCCGCGGCAAGGCGCTCGATCTCCGCCCGGTCGGCCTCGGCGGTCATGAGCGCGACGTCGAGGAGGTCGCGCAGGCGCGTGAGCGGACCGTGCGTCCACGCGTGCGCGGCCAGCACGAGCGCATGTCGCTCGGGCGCGGGCGCCAGCAGGCCGTCGACGCCGGTCGCGGACGGCACGGCTCCTTCCAGCAGCGCCTCCGCGGAGGGCGCCTGGAGCCACGGCGGCCAGTTCGGCCGGCCGTGCACCTCGACCTCCACCGGCAGCCCCGGCCAGGCGAGCGGGACCAGGTGCGCCGCGTCGGCGTAGTAGTCGGCGCTCCCCGCCTCCGCGAACCCGGCGGCGAGCAGCTGCCGCTGCGCGGCTTCGGGATCGGGCGCGACGAGGTCGACGTCACGCGAGACGCGCGTGGCCGGGTCGGGATAGAGCGCCGCGACCTCCGGGCCCTTGACGACGACGAGCGGCCCCTCGACGGCTGCGCGGGCACGCGCGAGGTGCGCCTCCGCAGCGAGCGCGAACGCCGCGCCGAGCCGCTCGGACTCCGCCGCCTCCTCCGGGACGTCCCGGCCGAGCGCACGGAGCCGCCGGGCCTCCAGCGGCTCGAGCCGGTGCACGGTGAGCGCCCGCTCGTCGGGCGCCGTCCCGATGAGCCGATCGACGCTCTCCCAGAGGTTTTCGTTTGACACTCTCACAGGAGTGTCCTAGAAGTGTAAAGAGCGTGACCGCGTCCGCACGAGCCGAGGACACCGGAGCGACCGTGGCACGGCGCCGTCCGCCCCTTCTCCCGACGCTGCGGCGCGCGGCCGCGCTGGTGGCCGGGCTCTTCCTCTTCGTCGGCGCCCTCCAGCTGATGAAGACGGGGGCGGCCGCGCTCGGCATCCTCCAGTCGGGCAGCGTGCTCGTCGAGAACGCGCTCTCGACGCTCGGCCTGGGCTGGCTCGGCGCCCTGCTCGTCCTCTCGGGCTCGCCGATCGCGGCGACCTCGCTCACGCTCGTCGCCGTCGGTGAGGAGTCGGGAGGCGCGCGCGGCCTCTCCGAGCTCGAGGGCTTCACCATGCTCACGGGCTCGCGCCTCGGCGCGGCCTTCGTCGTCCTCGTCGTCGCGGTCATCTACGCCGCGCGCGCGGCCGAGGGCCACCGGCGCGCGCCGGTCTCGACCGCCGTGCTCGCGCTCACGGCGACCGCGGTCGTCTACCTGCCCGCCGCCGTGCTCGGTGCGCTGCTCCTCTCGTGGGAGCCGTACTCCAACCTCGAGCTCGGCTTCCCCGCCAGCTTCGTCGACCTGATCGACTTCGTCTACGGGGACATCGTCGAGTGGGCGAAGGACCTGCCGGCGCCGCTCGTCTTCCTCGGCGGCATCGGCGTCCTGCTGCTCGCCTTCAAGCTCATCGACACCGCGCTGCCCGGCATCGACGACGACCGCGTCTCGCGTCGGCCCGCCTGGCTGCGCCGCAAGTGGCCGATGTTCGCGCTCGGCTCGGCGGTCGCGCTCGTGACGATGTCCGTCTCCGTCGCGCTGACGATCCTCGTCCCGCTCGTGGCCAAGAAGATGGTCAGACAGGAGTACGTCCTCCCCTACATCATGGGCGCGAACATCACGACGCTCGGCGACACGATGCTCGCCGCCTTCGCGCTCGACTCCCCCGCCGCCGTCCGCGTCGTGCTCGCCGAGGTGATCGCGGCGGGCTCCCTCAGCATCCTGCTCCTCGCGCTTGCGTACCCGGCGGTGTGGAGCGCGCTCTGGACGACGCAGACCGCGATCACGCGCACGAGGGCGCGGCTGGCGGCGTTCACGCTCGGCGTGCTGGTCGTCCCGGTTCTGATGATCGCGCTCGGGGCCGTTATCGGCTGACCGGGGCGCCACGTCGCGTTTGAGCCTAGTCGAAAGTCCAGCATGGTGGAAGAAACCGGGCGCGCGGGCCGTCCATTCGTTCATTGCTGGTAGTTGAGTTGACTTGTAGGTTCGGACAAGCCCGAACGCGCTAGGGAGAAGCGTGTTCGGGGGGCGTCCCGACTAGGGGAGTGGAAATGCGGCAACATGCGGGTGAGGTACAAGGCCCAGGCCAGGGGGTACCTAGCAAATGAGCACTGTCGAGCCTTTCGTCGGCCCAGGGCCGAGTGAGGCGCCGGTCGTCCTCGACCAGAGGACGCTGCACATCCTCGAGCGGCGGCGCTCGAGCGCGGTGCGCCTGCGGCGCGGCTGGCTCGTGCGGCGAATGCTCGTGGTCGCCGACCTCGTCGGACTGACCCTCGCCTTCCTCGCCGCCACGGTCATCTTCGAGCAGAGCGCCATGCAGGACGCCGTCAGCTCGCAGCTCGAGCTGCTCGTCTTCTGCCTCAGCCTGCCGGCCTGGGTCGTCGTCGCCAAGCTCTACGGCCTCTACGACTTCGACGAGGAGCGCACCGACCACTCGACCGCCGACGACCTCGTCGGGGTTCTCCACCTGGTCACGGTCGGGAGCTGGCTCTTCTTCGCGTTCGCCGCGGTGACGCAGCGCGCCGATCCCGGTTTCGCGCGCCTCCTCGGCTTCTGGCTCTTCGCCATCATTGTCATCACGGCCGGCCGGGCGATCGCCCGCGGCGTGGCACGGCGCCACCTCGCCTACGTCCAGAACACGATCATCGTGGGCGCCGGCGACGTCGGGCAGCTCGTGGCCAAGAAGCTCCGGCAGCATCCGGAGTACGGGCTCAACCTCGTCGGCTTCGTCGACGACCAGCCCAAGGAGCGCCTCTCGAGTCTCTCGGACATCGCGCTCCTGGGCGGGCTCAACCAGCTCCCGCAGATGGTTCAGATCCTGGACGTCGAGCGCGTGATCGTCGCCTTCTCGAACGACTCGCACGAGGACATGCTCGACCTGATCCGCGACCTCAAGGACCTCGACATCCAGATCGACCTCGTCCCGCGCTTCTTCGAGGTGATCGGGACGAACGTCGGCATCCACACGGCAGAGGGCCTCCCGCTGATCGGGCTCCCGGCGCTTCGCCTTTCGCGCTCGTCGAAGGCGCTCAAGCGGACGATGGACCTGATCCTCTCGATCACCGGCCTCGTGCTTCTCGCGCCGCTCTTCGCCGCCGTCGCCGTCTGGATCAAGATCGACTCCCGCGGCCCCGTCTTCTTCCGCCAGCTGCGGATGGGCGCCGCGGAGCAGACCTTCGAGATCTTCAAGTTCCGCACCATGGATCTGGATGCGGACTCCCGCAAGCACGAGTTCGCCGCGCTCAACAAGCACAACGGCAACGGCGGCGACCCTCGCATGTTCAAGATCCCGAACGACCCGCGCGTGACCCGCTCGGGCAGCTGGCTTCGCCGCTTCTCCATCGACGAGCTGCCGCAGCTCATCAACGTCGTCCGTGGCGAGATGAGCCTCGTCGGCCCCCGTCCCCTCATCCTCGAGGAGGATCAGCACGTCGTCGACTGGCGCCGCCGTCGTCTCAACCTGAAGCCCGGGATCACCGGCCTCTGGCAGGTGCTCGGACGGGATGACATCCCGTTCGAGGAGATGGTCAGGCTCGACTACGTCTACGTCACGACGTGGTCGATGCTGAACGACCTGAAGCTGATTCTCCGCACGCTCCCCGCCCTGTACCGGGCGAGGGCGGGCTAGCGACCACTTCCTGCGTCACACTGAGAGCCGGGTAGCACAGTGACTACGGTCGTCTTCGCAGTCGGAACACGTCCCAACTTCGTCAAGATGGCGCCTGTCATCGAGGCGTGTGGGCGGCGCGGGCTCTTCCGCCAGCACGTCGTGCACACGGGCCAGCACTACGACGAGCGCATGTCGACGGAGATCCTGGACGACCTCGGCTTTCCGCGTCCCGACCGCTTCCTGGGCATCGGCTCCGGCTCCCACGGCGAACAGACGGGCTTCACGCTCGTCGCCTTCGAGCGCGTCCTCCTCGAGGAGCGACCCGAGCTCGTCGTCGTGAGCGGCGACGTGAACGCCACGCTCGCGTGCGCGCTCGCCGCCTCCAAGCTCGGCATCCGAGTCGCCCACGTCGAGTCCGGGCTCCGCTCCCGCGACTGGACGATGCCCGAGGAGCAGAACCGCGTCCTCACCGACCGGCTCTCCGACCTCCTCTTCACGCACAGCCCCGAGGCGCACGACAACCTCGTCGCCGAAGGGATCGACCCCGCTCGCATCCACTACGTGGGCAACACGATGATCGACACGCTGCGCCGGCTCGAGCGCGACGCCCGGGCCCGCGAGGCCTGGACGCGCTACGGCGCGAAGGAGCGCGGCTACGCCCTCATCACGCTCCACCGCCCGTCGAACGTCGACGACGAGAGCAGCCTGCGCGCCGTGGTCGACGCGCTGGTCGGCCTGGCCGAGCGCACGAAGGTCCTCTTCCCCATCCACCCGCGCACGCGCGCGAACCTCGCCGCCGGCGACGGTCTCGCGCGCCTCGAGGCGGCCGGCGTCGCCTGCCTCGACCCGCTCGGGTACCTCGACTTCCTCTCGCTGGAGAGCGGCGCGGCGATCATCGTCACCGACTCCGGCGGCCTCCAGGAAGAGGCGGCCGCGCTCGGAGTCCCCTGCTACACGCTGCGCGCCAACACGGAGCGCCCGATCACGATCCTCCAGGGGACGAACACGCTGATCGGCGACGATCCGACCGCGATCGCCAAGATCGACCCGGCCGGGAGGGCGCACGCGCCGTGTGCGATCCCGCTCTGGGACGGGAAGGCGGCCGAGCGTGTCGCCGACGTCCTCGCGACGGCCCTGGGCTCGTCGCTCGAGCCCCCGATCGCGACGAGCGCGTGAGCGGGAGCAGCGCGCTGGCAGCCCCGGTTCAAGCGGCGAGGTTCCGCGACCGGGCACTGGTTCTCGGCTGCGAGATCGACCGGCTCGACATGGACGCGACCGTCGAGCGCTGTGCGGAGATCATCGACGCCGGCGTGCCGACGCAGCACGTCTCGATCAACGTCTCCAAGGTCGTCGCGCTCGAGGACGACCCGAAGCTGCGCGACGTCGTCGAGCGCTGCGAGCTCGTCAGCGTCGACGGCCAGCCGATCGTCTGGGCCTCCCGCCTGCTCGGCGACCCGCTTCCCGAGCGCGTGGCCGGCATCGACCTCATGTTCCGGCTGCTCGAGCTGGCGGAGGAGCGGGGCTACCGCGTCTACGTCCTGGGCGCGAAGCAGGAGGTGCTGGAGACCGCGATCGAACGCCTCGGCGAGCGCTACCCGCGCCTCGTCGTCGCCGGCTACCACCACGGGTACTTCACGGACGACGAGAGCCCGGAGATCTGCGAGCTTGTCCGCGCCTCGGAGCCGCACATCCTCTTCGTCGCCATGAGCTCGCCGCGCAAGGAGTTCTGGCTGGCCGAGCATGCCCGCGATCTCGGCGTCCCCTTCTCCATGGGCGTCGGCGGGTCGATCGACGTCGTCGCCGGCCTCACGAAGCGGGCCCCGCACTGGATGCAGCGCACGGGCCTCGAATGGTTCTACCGGTTCATCCAGGAGCCGCGCCGCCTTGGCCCGCGATACCTGCGCACGAACGCGCGGTTCGCGGCCATGCTCGCCCGCGCCGTCGTCACCCGCCGACGCGGGTAGCCGTGGGCGCGCTGGACGTTCTCCGCCGGTCGGCAGCGCTACCGGCTCTCGTCGTCGGCGACACGGCTCGGAGAGCCAGGCGCCCGGTGCCGGCCGGGACCGGCGTCCCCGACGGCGCGCTCGACGCCGCCATCAGCTGGCTGTGCCTCACGCACGACGTGACGGGCCGCCGCGGCTCGGCGCTCGCGTACCACCTCCTCCGCGGCTGGCGGCCGGCGTTCCCCGAGACGACCGGCTACATCGTCGGCACGCTGCTCGAGCACGCCGCCCGCACGGGCGACGAGTCGCTCGTCACGCGGGCGCGGGAGATGGGCGACTGGGAGATCGAGGTGCAGAATCCCGATGGAGGGGTGATGACCGACGCCGTCAAGTCGCCACCCGGCCGCTCCGTCGCCTTCAACACGGGCATGGTCATCTTCGGCTGGCTCGACCTCCATGAGACGCTCGGGGACGAGCGCTACCTGCAGGCGGCCGTGCGAGCAGGTGAGTGGCTCGAGCGGGCGCAGGAGGCCGACGGGACCTGGCAGGGCGAGAACGACTACGGCGGAATCCCCCACACGTACTGCTCGCGCGTCGACTGGGCGCTCCTCCGCCTCGCGGCGGCGTCCGGCGAGGAGCGCTTCCGCGACGTCGCCGTCCGGCACCTCGATTGGGTCCTCTCCGTCCAGCACGACAACGGCTGGTTCGACTGGTGCATCTTCCGCACCGGGACCCTCCCGAGCACGCACGCGCTCGCCTATACGATGCGCGGCCTGCTCGAGAGCGCGGTGCTGACCGACGACCGGCGCTACCTGGACGCCGCGCAGAAGACGGCGCGCGCCCTCATGGGCATCTTCTACACCCGCGGCTGGTTGCCGGCGACGTACGACCAGGAATGGACCGCGAGGTCGCGCTCGATCTGCATCACCGGGCTCGCGCAGGTCGGCGGGGTCTGGCTCCGCCTCTTCCAGGAGACGGGCGACGTCGACTTCAGACGGGCCGGAATCGCGGCGGTCGAGCAAGCTGCGGCGCTCCAGACGCGCAGCCGCTGGAGCGCGATCGACGGCGCCGTCGCAGGCTCGTTCCCGGTCTACGGGCGCTACGCGCCGCTCCAGTACCCGAACTGGGCAGCGAAGTTCCTGGCCGACTCGCTCGCCCTGCGAGAACGGATCCTCGGCAATGGGCGCTGAGACGGCCTACAGCGTCGTCATTCCCGCCTACAACGCCGAGCGCACGATCGGACGCGTCGTCGAGGCGCTCCGCGCCCAGTCGCCCCCGCCGGCGGAGATCATCGTCGTCGACGACGCCTCGAAGGACGGGACGGCCGAGGCCGCCCGCGAGGCCGGCGCCACGGTGGTCGCGAACGAGACCTCACGCTCCGCGGGCGGTGCGCGCAACGTCGGCTGGGCGACGGCGACGAGCCCCGTGGTCGTCTTCCTGGACGCGGACGCGATCCCCGCGCCGGGCTGGGGCGAGGGGCTCGCCCACGCGCTCGAGGAGTTTCCGGGCTCGCTCGTCGGCTGCGCCCGGACGTTCGACAGCCGCACCGCCTGGGGCTGGGTGGCGCACCTCCAGGGGGAGACGCCCTACCTGCCGCTCGGCGACCCTCGGACGGTGCCGTTCCTCTCCTCGTATTGCCTCGCCGTCCCGCGCGACGTGCCGTTCCGCTGGGACGAGAGCTACGGCGGTGAGGACGGCGTCTTCAGCGCCGACGCCCAGGCCGCCGGGTACCGCCTCGTCTTCGACCCCCGCTTCCAGGCGCACCACGATCACAGCCGCGAGACCTGGGGCGACCTCCGGCGCCAGCAGCAGCGGATGGCCTACGGGATCGCGCGCACGCGACGCGTGGTCGACGAGGGCGCCGTCAGGCGCATCGCCGCCAAGGTCCCGCTCCACCACTTCGCCCTCCTGCGCCTCCCGGTCATCTACCGGCGGCTCGGGACCGAGCCCGAGCTGAAGCGCCGCTTCGTCCGCTACCTGCCGCGCCTCGTCGTGGCCGAATGGACGCTCGGCGCGAGTGCGACGCGCTACGCGCTCTTCCCGCCGCCCACGCAGGGCCAGTCCGGGGACGGGTTCCGGTGAGAGACCTTGGCGTCAGCCCGCTCGGGATCGGGACGATGTCGCTCACGGGCCGAGGGACGTGGGGCGAGCCGGCCGACCCCGCCGCCGCCAGAGCGCTCCTGCGCCACGCGGCCGGCCTGGGCATCGAGCTCTTCGACACGGCCGACTCGTACGGGCCCGAGGTGGCGGAGAACCTCGTCCGCGAGGCGCTCCACCCCTACGACGGGCTCCTCGTCGCCACCAAGGGCGGCTTCCGCCGTGACGGGCCGCACGCGTGGCAGGCTGACTGCCGGCCCGAATCGCTCCGGGCGGCCTGCGAGGCGAGCCTTCGCCGGCTGGACGTCGAGCGCATCGACCTCTACCAGCTCCACCTCGTCGACCCGCGCGTGCCACTGGAGGAGTCGCTGGGCGCGCTCGTCGAGCTCCAGCAGGCGGGCAAGATCCGGCAGATCGGCGTCTGCAACGTGAACCTCGCCCAGCTCGATCGCGTCCGCGACGTTGCGGACGTCGTCTCCGTGCAGAACCGACTCAGCCTCGCCGAGCGTTCCTCGCTCGACGTCCTCGGCCGGTGCGCGGAGACCGGCCTGGCCTTCATCGCCTGGGCGCCGCTCGCAAAAGGCTTCCTCTCGGGCGCATCGGGAGCGATCGCGGACGTGGCTCGCGCACACGGCGCGACTCCGGCACAGGTCGCGCTCGCCTGGCTCCGCCGGCGCGGCGCCATCGCGATCCCGGGCACCGCCTCGGTGCCTCACCTGGAGGAGAACGCCGGCTCGCTCGCGGTCGAGCTGACCGACGTCGAGGCCGGGTCGCTCGAGGGCGATCCCCTGCTCGGCTACCGCGCGAGGCGGCTCGCCCGCAAGGCCCGCGTCGGCGCCGGGCGGATCAAGGCGGGCGTCAGGCGGGTGGGCCGATGAGCACCCGCGTCACCGTCGCGCGCACGATCGAGGAGGTCGAAGGGCTCCGCGACGTCTGGGAGGCCCTGAAGCCCGAGCGGCTCACCGCCGACTTCGACTACCACCTCACCGTCCTCCGGCACGCGCGGGGGGTCATCCGCCCGCACGTGGTCGTCCTCGAGCGCGACGGCAGCCCCGTCGCCCTGGCGGTCGGGCGGGTCGAGGAGGTCGACCTCACCGCTCGCGTCGGCTACAAGACCGTCCTCAGTCCGCGGGTGCGGGCGCTGACCATCTCCCAGGGCGGCCTGCTCGGCGGCGACGGCCAGGCCGCCGAGCCGCTCTTCGCGGCACTGTCGGGCGCGCTCGCCGAGGACAAGCTCCACGTGCTCCGCCTCAGGCTCCTCCAGGTCGGCGAGCCCGTCCACGAGCTGGCCCGGAGGCGCCCCGGGCTCCTCACCCGCCAGCACCTCGGCGTCCAGGTCGAGCGCTGGCGCGCGCGGATCCCGGCCACGTTCGACGAGTACCTGGGCGCCCGCTCCTCGAAGACGCGCTCGAACGTGAAGCGCTACGCGAGGCGGCTCGAGAGCCAGTTCGGCGACGGCGTCTCCTTCCGCGTCTTCACGACACCTGACGAGCTGGAGGAGCTCATGCGGGACACCGAGGCCGTCCACGTGAAGACGTACCAGCACGGCATGGGCGCGGGCCTGAAGGGCACCGAGCTCGAGCGGCGCCTCCGGGAGCTGACCGCGGGGCGGGGATGGTTCCGCGGCTTCGTGCTCTACCTGGACGATGTCCCGGCGGCGTTCTGGCACGGGACTGCCTATCGGGGGGTTTTCTACACGGGGCCGACGGGCTACGATCCGGCGCATCGAGATCTTCGACTCGGCACGTACGTGCTCGGGAGGATGGTCGAGAAACTCTGCGGCGAGGTTGACTGGATGGATTTTGGCTCGGGTGACGCCGAGTACAAGCGGCATTTTTCCGACGAGAACCGGCTCGAGGAAGACGTGACGGTCTTCGCACCGCGCCCGCGCCCGGTTGCCATCAACCTGGCCCAGACGACGGTGCGCGGCGCCTCGCGCGCCTCGACGGCCGTGCTCGCGAGGTCGGGCCGGCTGCGCGCCGCCCGGCGCGCCTGGCGCGGGCGCCTCGCCGGCAACGGGGTGGTCGAGTGACCACCGTGCGCGTCGCGCGCTCCTTCGAGGAGGTCGAGGAGCTGCGCCCGGCCTGGGAGCTGCTCCACAACGACCGCGTGACGAGCGACATCGACTTCATGCTCACCTACTGCCGGCACACGGCCGGCGTCGTCAGGCCGCATGTCGTCCTCGTCGAGGACGACGGGAAGCCCGTCGCGCTCGCCGCGGGACGGCTGGAGGACACCCACCTCCCCGGCCGCCTCGGCTACAAGGTCGTGCTCAACACGCGCGTGCGCGCGCTCACCGTCGTCTACGGCGGCCTGCTCGGAGACGCGGCTCGACTGCCTGCGCTCCTGTCTGCCGTGGGCGAGTCGATCAAACACGAGCGCCTCGATCTCGTACGCTTTCGGATGCTCGAGCTCGGATCGTCCCAGCACATCGCCCTGACAGACGCAGTGCCCATCGTGAGGAAGCAGCGCTTCGCTCCCAAGCTGCGCCACTGGCGTGCAGCCCTGCCGGGCAGCCTGGACGGCTTCCTGGCCGGGCGCTCGCGGCGGCGGCGCGAGTCCGTCCGCCGCTACTCCCGCCGCCTCGAGCGCGCCTACGGGGACGACGCGCGCGTCGAGGTCGTCCGCGACTGCGCCGGGCTGGAGAAGCTCTTCGCCGAGAGCAAGCTCGTCCACAACGAGACGTACCAGCACGTCCTCGGCGTCGGCTTCTCGGACGAGAACGTGCAGCGCCGCCTGGCCGAGCTGGCGGCCGACCGCGGCTGGTTCCGCGGGCTACATGCTCTACCTGCGGGACAAGCCCGTGGCCTTCTGGCACGGCAACGCCTACCGCGGCTCGTTCGGCGTCATCTCGACGGGCTTCGACCCCGCCTACGCCGAGGACCGGCCCGGGACCTACCTCCTGATGCGCGCCGTCGAGGACCTCTCGGCGGACGGGAGCGCGCAGGTGATCGACTTCGGGTTCGGCGACGCCGACTACAAGCGGCATTTCGGAGACGGCTTCGTCGAGGAGCAGGACGTCGGCATCTTCGAGCGGCGTCCGAGGACGATCGCGCTCAACGCGGCCCACAGCGCCCTCGGCGGCGCGACGGCCGCCGGCCGCGCGGTGGCGGGCAGCACCGGCGCGCTGGCAACCTCCGCCGGCGCAGGCGCCTCGGCCAGCACGCCGGCCTCCTCGGGTGCTTCGTGCTCAGCGCTGCTCATGTCGCTCTCGATCGCGACCGCCGCCGGGCTCGCGGCGGGCCCAGCGACGGCGATGGGGCCGGGCAAGACCGTCTCGAGCGAGCTGTTCGTCGACGGCGTCCGCCGGCCCGACCGATCCCAAGCCTCTGCGGCCCCCCGAGCTTCAAGCCGAGGACCCCGACGACGACCTGGTGGCCCTCGCAGAAGGCCGGTCACCGACCTTGAGCCTCGCAGCCTAGACGTTGAAAAGACTCGGGGGGTCGCGTTCGTGCTGGTCGCGGCTCGCCTTGCGAAAACTGTCCTGAGATGCCACGTCCGCTGAGAATCGCACTCGTCGCGCTCGCGGCGCTCGTCCTGATCGCCCTGGCGGCGCTCGGCGCGAGCGCCGCGCTCGACCGGCCCGCGCGGATCATGATGGTCAGCTCGACCGTCGACGCCCCGAAGGGCGAGGTCTGGGCCGCCCTCACGGACTTCGACGACTACGACCAGTGGAACCCGGTGTTCACGTCCGCGTCCGGCGAGCCGAGGGTCGGCGCCGAGCTCGACCTCGAGCTGACGCTCCCCGGGCACGAGCCGGAGGAGCTCGACGCCGAGGTCCTGATCGTCCGCGACGAACGCAAGCTGCGCTGGCAGGACAGGCTCGTCCTCCCCGGCGTGCGCGACTGGGAGTACGAGTTCGTCATCCAGCCGCTCGAGCCCGGGCGGGTCGTCGTCGTCCAGCTTCTGCGCTCGGAGGGGCTCCTGGCGCCCTTCACGGACGAGGAAGCAGCACGTGAGGCGCCTGGCGCTGATCGGCGAGGCGTTGGCCGAGCGGTGGCTAAGCGCGTGGCTACAGGTAGCCGAAGCGGCTGAGCGCCGGCTCGGCCGTCGCGTTCAGCTCCTCGATCACCTTCTTGCGCCGGAGCTCCCAGCGCCCGAGCGTGTCGGGGGGCCGCACCTCCGCCGCGGCCTCCTCGGGATCGCCGTCGAGCCCGAAGTGGTCGTAGATCTGCGCCACGGTCGCCGCCGGCTCCGCGCAGAGATCCTCGAAGCGCACGCGCAGGTAGCGGGAGCCGAGCTCGCGCTCGCCGTAGTCGGCCGCGGCGAGGTTCACACGCGTCCAGACCGCGATCGACCGCGTGGGCGTCTTCGCCTTGCGGAACTCGTCGCCCAGCACCATGTCGCCGTGCTTGGAGAGCTGCTGCTGGTTCTCCGAGAACGCCATGTCGCGCCCGTCCCGCATGAAGTGGAGGAAGCGGACGGTCGGCATCGACTCGTTCCAGAAGCGCAGCAGATAGATGCTCCGCGGCTCCTTCCAGCCCCAGGCGAGGGCGCTCCCGGGCAGGCCGGTCGCGTGGTCGGCGAGCACCGAGCGCAGGTCGGCTTCCATCTCGCCGCGCATGTCCTCGGGGAGATCGCCGGCCGCGACGTAGCGGTTGATCCAGCGGTCCGAGTAGAAGCCGAGCTCGACGGCGTCCTCGTAGGGGTTCAGCTTCTCGCCGGTGTACAGGCCGGCCCGGCGCAGGATCTTCGCGACCACGCGCGTGCCCGAGCCGCCGGTTGCCCCGACCACGTTCGGGCCGGGCAGGGTCAGCTCGGGCGGGATCACCGAGGGCTTCGCGTCGTCCATTGATCGGTCTCCATTCTGTCTTGATTCGGGGCAGCAGGCGGCTCGGCCGGCTCCGCGTCGGTCTCACGTCGCGTCACCTTCCGTACGACGGGCAGGAGCAGGCTCCTCGCGCGGGGCTCGAGCGCGAAGAGGACGGCGCCGGCGGCGATGGTCGAGGACCCGCCGGCGATGACCAGGGCCACGAAAGGCCTCAGGCCGTCCAGAACGCCGGTGAGCTCGAAGAGGAGCGCGGGCGCGATCCCGGCCGCGGCGGCCGTCAGCGGCGTCCAGAGCCAGCGGACGAGGCGCATCGGCTTCAGGCCCGTGATCCAGCACACGACGGCGATGTTGACCGGGATGACGATCGCGAGGAAGAAGCCGGCGCGCGAGACCGCCATGCCGACCGCCTGGTCACGGCTGGACGAATCGGTGAGGAGCCACCCGACCACCACGACCGTCCCCGCGCTCAGGGCAGCCAGGGCCCAGAGCATTACGGCGCGGAAGTGCGGCCGGGCGACGGCGAAGAGGAGCGGCCCGGTGAAGAAGACGATCGCCTTGCCGATGCCGACGAGCGCGAGCAGCTTGAGCACGTCGGCCGCGGGCTCCCACTCCGGGCCCATCACGGCCATGAGGAAGTCGCTGCAGGCGGCGAGCACCGCCATAGGCGGCACGGTGAGGATCAGCGTCGTCCGGACGCACGAGGCGACCGCCTCGCGCAGCGCGGGCCGGTCGTTCTGGAGCCGGGAGAAGAACGGCAGCGAGACGTAGCCGATCGGCCGCATCGTCACCTCGAGCAGGTTGTCGACGAAGCGGTCGGCGAGGCGGTAGAGGCCGACCGCCACCGGCCCGAAGAAGATCCCCATCAGGAGCGCGTCCGCGCGCCTGTTCAGGAACCCGCCGAAGTTGGCGAGCAGGACGCCGCTCGAGAAGCCGACGAGCTCGCGCGCGTGCCCGCGCGAGAAGTGCAAGCCCGGGCGCCAGGAGCCGAGCGCCCAGAGCAGCACGAGCTGCGTGCCGGCGAAGCCGAGCTGCTGGGCGACCAGAGCCCAGACGCCTGCATCGTTGAGCGCCAGCACGAGCCCGAGCGAGCCGCCGACGACGACGGCGGTCGTCTCACGGATCGCGAGCGCCTTGAAGCGCATCTCCCGCTGGAAGACCGCCAGGGGCACGATGGTCAGCCCCTGGAACAGGAGCAGGAGCGAGAGCACCTTGACGACGTCCTCGAGCTCCGGAACGCCGTTCAGGTCTGCCCACCAGCCCGCGAGCAGGAAGCTCACCGCGGCGAGCAGCGCGCAGAAGGCCAGGTTCATCCAGAAGGCCGAGTCCAGGTGGTCGTCCGCGAGGCCCTCGCGCTGGACGATCGCCGTCTGGATCCCTCCCTCGTTGATCAGCTGGACGAGCGCGATGTAGATGAGCGCGAGCGCGACGATCCCGAAGTCGCGCGGGCCGAGGATGGCGGCCAGGAGCAGCGTGAAGACGAGCCCGAACGCGCGGTCCCCCCACGTCATCAGGAACGTCCACTTGAGCGAGCTGTGGAAGGAGCTCTGATGCTCGTTCATAGACCGCGGTGCTCAGGTCGCGACGGGCGGCGTCGGCGTCCGAGACCGGCCCTCCGGGGCCTCCGGGTAGCCGGCCAGCCAGGTGCGGCGCTCCCGCCACACGTCGCGCCAGTCGGAGCCCGAGCCGCCCCAGCGTCCGCGCGCGAACCCGAGGAGGGCGCGCACGCCCGCCCCGGCCGCGAGGAGGATGAGCCCGGCGCGCAGCCGCAGGCCGCGCCAGTGCTTGCGCAGAAGCGTCGCCTTCCCGCTCGAGAGCAGGATGAGCTTGTCGCCGTGCGCCTTCGAGGAGACGCCGACCTCGTGCGTGGCGACGGCGTCCGGCGTCACGATCGGGCGCAGCCCCATCGCCTTGGCGCGGAGCGACAGGTCGGCGTCCTCGCCGTACATGAAGAAGCGCAGGTCGAAGCCGCCGAGCGCCTCCCAGTGCGAGCGCGTGACGAAGAGAAGGCAGCCGGTGACGATGTCCACCTCGCGGACGCTGTCGCGCTTCCAGCCCCCCATCACCTCGGGATCGAAGACGCGCGAGCCCCTGAAGGCCGTCGTCAGGAGCGTCGCGAAGCAGAAGAGGCTCCAGACCGACGGGGCCGCCCAGCACGAGCCTGGGTCGAGCACGCCGTCCGGCCGGACCGTGCGGCCGCCGTAGATCCCGTTCTCGGGGTGGCTGCGGGCGAACTCGACGAGGTGGGCGACCGTGCCCTCGTGCAGGACGGTGTCGGGGTTGAGGAGGAAGACGTAGTCCCCACGGGCCTCCTCGGCAGCGCGGTTGCAGCCGCCGGCGAAGCCGAGGTTCTCCGGGGAGGCGATCAGGCGCACCTGGGGGAACTCGCTCCGCACCATCTCGACGGTGCCGTCGTCGGAGGCGTTGTCGAGGACGATCACCTCGAGCTCGACGCCCTTCGTCGTCTCGTAGATGGAGGCAAGGCACTCCCGTGCCGCCTCCCGACACTTGTATGTGACGATGACGATCGAGACGTCGAGACTCACGCGCTCGTCGTCACCTGCGGCTCGGCGCGATCCTGCTCGTCCCCGCCCCCGGCCCCGGCGTAGTCCTCGCGCCTGCGGACGATCCGCGCAGGGACGCCGACGGCCACGGAGCCGGGCGGCAGCGACTTGGTGACGACCGAGCCGGCGCTGACGACGCTGCCGTCGCCGATCGAGACGCCGGCGCCGACGAACACGCGGGCGCCGAGCCAGACGTCGTTGCCGATCTCGACGTCGCGCTCGTTGCGCTCCTGCTCGGTGATCTTCGCGTCGGGCGCGAGGCCGTAGTCGGAGGCGGTGATGAAGACCTCGGGGCCGAGCCGGCAGTCGTCGCCGATCGTGATCCGGCCCTCGGTGTCGCCCGCCCAGAGGTAGGCCCGCTCGCCGACGCGCGTCCTTGCGCCGATGACGATGCGCTCGCCGTTGCGGAGGGACGTGTTCGGGGCGAGGGTCGTCTGCGGCCCCTTGGTCAGCTTCCGCCGCGGCTTGACGTGCGAGTAGCTGTAGTAGTGGAGAAGCCGGACGGCCTGGAAGTACGTCATCGGGTCCAGCGCAGTTGCAAGGACCCTGGGCAAGCGTCGGCCGTCCATCATCTCCTCCAAGTCACGTCCTACGCCATTTACGGCGCTGTGCCAAGTCCAGGGTAGACGGTCCAGACCTTCGGCGGAGGCGCCGCGCCGAGCGGTGCGCGAGACTTCCAGAGGCACCGCGCTACACTCCTTCGACACTCCTCCTGAAGTGTCATGGCATCCAGCGACGTCACACTGAAAATCCCGCGCCCGCTCTACGAGCGCCTCCAGCAGGTGATCGAGGGCACCGGCTTCCACTCGGTGACCGAGTTCTGCGTCTACGTGCTGCGCGACCTCGCGGCGAGCCACGCCCCGAGTGTCGACGAGGAGAGCCTCACCCACGACGAGGTCGTGGCCATCCGGCGCCGCCTCCGCTCCCTCGGCTACCTCGAGGACTGAGCCGTGACCGTGGGCGTTTCCGAGACGGACGCCGTCCGCGCGTCGGGCGACTCGCGCCCGCTCCGCATCCTCTACAGCTTCCCGGACACGCTGGGGGCGCCGGGGATCGGGGTCGCCGCGCGGCACCACACCGAGCAGCTCGCGCGCATCGGCCACGAGGTGCACGTGTACTGCACCTCGGTCGCGGGCCCACCGCCGGTCGTCCACAGCCTCGTCACGACGCTCACCCTCGCGGGCCGGCGCGTCCCCCATCGCGCTCTCGGGCGGCAGCGGGCGTACCGCTACCACGACCGCCGCGTCGCCTGGGCGCTCCGCCGCGCCGCGGGGAACATCGACGTCGCCCACGTCTGGCCGCGCGCGACGCTCGCGAGCGCGGCGGCGGCGAAGCGCATGGGCACCCGGGTCATCCGCGAGGCGCCGAACACGCACACGGCGTTCGCCTACGAGCGCGTGGCCGAGGAGACCGAGAAGCTCGGGCTCACGGCGGTCGCGGGCCACTCGCACGAGGGCGCCGAGGAAGCGCTCCGGCTCGAGGAGCGCGAGTACGAGGCCGCCGACATGGTCGCCGTGCTCTCGCCGTACGTGCGCCAGACCTTCCTCGACCGCGGCTTCGGCCCCGAGCAGCTGGGCATGCACGGCTACGGCTTCGACCCCGGGAGCTTCCCGGAGCCCGAGGACGTGACCTCGAAGGAGGGCGAGGGCCTGCGCGCCGTGTTCGTCGGCCGCTGCGAGCCCCGCAAGGGCCTGCACTACGCGCTCGACGCCTGGCTCGAGTCCGGCGCGGGCGAGCGAGGGACCTTCACGATCTGCGGCAACTTCTACCCGGGCTACCGCGAGGTGCTCGAGCGCCGGCTGAGCCACCCGAGCGTGACCGTGCAGGGCTGGGTCGACGACCCCGGGAAGCTCATGCGCGAGAGCGACGTCTTCCTCTTCCCCTCGGTCGAGGAGGGCAGCGCCTTCGTCACCTACGAGGCGCAGGCGAGCGGCTGCGCGCTCGTCGTCTCCGACGCGACCGGGGCCCGCTGCGAGCACATGGAGTCGGGGCTCGTCCACGAGGCCGGCGACCTGCCGACCCTCGTCGAGCACCTCCGCCTCGTCGACGGCGACCGCGAGCTGCTCACCAGGCTGCGGCGGAACGCTGTCGCATCGCGGCCCAACCTGACGTGGGAGTACTCCGCGCGCGAGATCGCCGGCCTCTACCGTGAGGTGACCGCACGATGAGCAAGGTGATGATCATCGGACTGGACTGCGCGGAGCCCTCGCTGCTCCTCGAGCGTTGGCGCGACCAGCTGCCCGTCCTCTCCGGCCTCATGGAGCGCGGCGCGCACGGCCGCCTCACCTCGGTGATCCCGCCGATCACCGTGCCGGCGTGGTCCTGCATGATGGCGAGCCGGACGCCGGGCGACCTGGGCGTCTACGGCTTCCGCAACCGCGCCGACCACTCGTACGACAACCTCTTCATCGCCAACTCGACGGCGATCAAGGAGCCGCGCCTCTGGGACCTCGCCACGCGCGCGGGGAAGCCGTCGATCGTCCTCGGCGTGCCCGGGCACCTATCCCCCGCGCCCGCTCAACGGCGTCATGGTCAGCTGCTTCCTCACGCCGACGATCGGAGAGCCAGTACACGTTCCCGCCGATGCTCAAGCGGGAGATCGAGCAGACGGTCGGCGAGTACCTCCTCGACGTGCGCGACTTCCGCACGGACGACAAGGACTACCTCCTGCGCCAGGTCTACGAGATGACCGACCGGCGCTTCGCCCTCGCCGAGCACCTGCTCGACACACGGCCGTGGGAGCTCTTCGCCATGGTCGAGATGGGCATCGACCGCATGTACCACGGCTTCTGGAAGATGATGGACCCGGAGCACCGCAAGCACGTGCCGGGGAACCCGTTCGAGAACGCGATCCTCGACTACCACAAGCACGTGGACGGGCTCATGGGGCGCATCCTCGAGCGTGCCGACGAGGACACTGCCGTCTTCGTCGTGTCCGACCACGGCGGGAAGCGCATGGACGGCGGGATCCGCGTCAACGAGTGGCTGCGCCGCGAAGGCTTCCTCGGGCTCCTGACGGAGCCGGGCGAGGCGATGCCGCTCCGCGAGGCGGGCATCGACTGGTCGAAGACGACCGCCTGGGGCGAGGGCGGCTACTACTCGCGCATCTTCCTCAACGTGGCCGGCCGCGAGCCGGAGGGCACGATCCCGGCCGAGGACTACGAGCGCGTTCGCGACGACCTGGCGGAACGCCTCGCGGCGATCCCCGACGAGAACGGCGAGCCGCTGGCGACCCGCGTGCACGTCCCCGAGCGCGTCTACCCGGAGGTGCAGGGCGTCGCGCCCGACCTGATCGTCCACTTCGGCGACCTGCTCTGGCGCTCGGTGGGGACGGTCGGCGGCGACGAGGGCATCCACACCTTCGAGAACGACACCGGGCCGGACGACGCCAACCACGCGCAGGAGGGCCTGTTCGTCCTCGCCGCGCCGGGCGTGACCGGGGGCACGCGGGAGGGCGCACACCTCCTCGACGTCGCCCCCACGGTGCTCCAGCTGCTGGGCCTCGACGTCCCCGGCTCGATGCGCGGGACGAGCCTCCTGCGCTAGGAGTCGGTGGGTCGCGGCCCGAGCCGCCGGGCCTGGAGCCCGAGCGCGGCGATGGCGAAGAAGACGAGCGTGCACTGCACGAACGCGAACGCGTCGAAAACGAACATGCTGACGCCGAACGCGCCGATGGCGGCCGCGCAGACGGCGGCCAGCTCGCTCCTTGGGCCGGGCACCCTGCGGGCGAACCTCCCCAGCGTCACGAGGCTGCCCCAGACGAACCAGGCGGTGCCCAGGATGCCGAGGGCGCCGAGCGACACGAGCGTCCCCAGCCACTCGTTGTCGAAGAAGATGACCGCGCCCTCCGCGCCTTCGGCGGTCTGGGCCGCGCCGGCCTCTCCGGTGGTGAGCTTGTGGCCGATCCCGGCCCCGACGAGCGGCGACTCGCTCCACACCCTCAGACCCGGACCGACGTCGGCGAACCGGCCCGAGCCCTGCTCGCCGGATCGGGTCGTCAGGTCGCCCGCCAGCCCCTCCTGCGGGAAGAAGGCGTGGTAGATGCCGCCGAGCGCGCCGGGGACGGCGAAGTGGATCGCGATCGGAAGGATGAGGATGAGCGGCCAGAAGCGCAGCACCTGGCGGCCGCGGACCCAGAGCCCGACCACCAGAAGCGCGACGCCCATGATCACGGTGGTGCGCGAGATCGTGGCCACGGCGCCCATGGCGCAGATCCCGGCGGCAACGATCCAGAGCCGGGCACGCAGGACGGTGCTCGCCCGCCCGACGAGATAGAGGGCGAGCGGGAACGTCATGAAGAGCGCCGCCGAGAGCGCGATCGGGTGCTGCGCCGAGGCGTAGACCCGCACGTTTCCGCCGCGGACGTCGAACACCGTCCGCTCCTCGCGGACCAGCGCCGGGATCCACTCGTGCAGGTGGTCGAAGTAGTTGTAGCCCGACCGCGACTCGTAGATGGCCGCGAAGGCCACGATCGCCCCACCGATGACGAGGGCGCGCAGCACGGTGTCCATGGCGGCGTGCGTCTTGATCGTCGACGCGACGAGCACGAACACCGCCAGGAAACCCAGGTAGTACGAGAGCGCCTTGAACGCGCCGGGGTCGCCGGCGACGATGCCGATCTCGTCGTAGTTGAGGATCGCGGAGACGATCGCAGTCGTCGCCAGGATGGCGAGCGGGATCCCGAAGCCGAGGAACTCGAGCTTCGCGCGGCCGGCGAACAGAGCCGCGATGAAGACGATGACGAGGCCGGCGAGGACGAACCGGTAGGGCTCCAGGTTGAACGGCAGCGTGATCGGCAGGCGGTACCCGCGTGCGGGGATCAGCCAGATGACGAGGGCGAACGCGGCGATCGCGTTCGGCCAGGTGAGCGTCGGCGTCGCCAGCTCGCGCATGGCGAGGACCGCAGCGACCAGGAAGATGACGGCGCCGCCGAGCGCCTCGTTGGGCCCGATGAGGGCGCCGCCCAGGAGGCAGACGGACCCGAAGGCCGCGATTCCGATGGCCGTCGTGCGGCGATCGGCGGGCGCAGCGACCGTGGACAAGGCCTAGGCCGTCTTCTTGACCTTGACGGGCTGCTCGATCGGCTCGACGTCGGAGCGCTGCGGCCGGGGCCGGGTCGGCACGAGCCGGTCGAGGAGGATCGCGAGCACGCAGAACGCGGCGAAGACGACGACGAACACGAGGAGCGGAAGCGTCGTCGAGGGGCCTGCGGAGGCGACGGCGCCCTTCGGGATCGTCAGCTGCTCGACCACCATGCGGTCTTCCTTCCGGATGCCGTCGTCGACCTGCTCCTGTTGGAGCCAGCCGATGAACGCCTTCCCCGTCTTGTCGGCAAGGCCGATCGCGTCCTCCGGGCTGCCCGCGACCGCGACTAGACGAATGACCGGGATTTCCGAGAGCTCGACGCGGTTCGCCGTCACGACGGACGTGGCCCCGATGGCGGAGACCGCGCCGGGAAGCTCACCAAAGCGCTGGCGCCGGAAGTCGGCCACGCCGTCCGACTCGATCAAAAACGGGTACGTGTTGGCGTTGCGAATGATCGTGTTCAGGTCCGGGGGCTGGGTGAAGGGCACGAGCGTCGGCTCGCTGTCGCCCTCCCCCGTGGTCGGGTCCGTGTCCTCGGAGTCCTCCTCGAAGGGGGCAGGCGAGAACGTCGTCACCCCGCTGCGGAAATGCGGGTTGTCCGCGCTGTTGACGAGCAGCCGCGCCTCGGCCGTGTAGCTGACCTCCTCCTTCTCCGCCAGGCCGGGCGGGAAGAAGCTCACGGTGAAACGCGCCGAGAGGGCGGCGAACATCGCGAAGAGGAGCCCGATGACGAGCACCCACCAGAAGCGCCTGAGGGCGCCCGCGTAGCTCGCCACGTTCGAGGCGGCGGAAGACGCTGCCGCCGCCGCCGCGGCCGGGCGGCGCGGGCGGTCTTCGACCGCAAGTGGCTGGCTCTGACGGCGCGGATCGGTCGGTTGACCGCAACTTGGACAGAAGCGATCGTCGTCGCGCGTAGATTGGCCGCAGTTAGGACAAGTTTTCACTGACACCGCCTGGGAAGCCTCCCCGTGACAGCTCTCCCGCTGCCACGTTTCCCATGGGAGTCCATTCAGTACGCTGGTTCCTAACTTGTAGCGGGAGTCTTGCCGGGTGTCCAGTCCAGTTCTGACCGTTATCGGCCTCGACTCGGCGACGTTCGACGTCGTCGATCCGATGCTGGACGCAGGGGAGTTGCCGAACATCGGCCGGGCGTGCCGCGAAGGAGCCCGCGGCGTCCTGCGGTCGACCACCCATCCCCTCACTCCGCACGCCTGGTCGACCATCGTCACGGGCGTGAATGCCGGGAGGCACGGGATCTGGGACTTCACCGAGCGAGACGAGAGCGGGTACCAGCTCCGGCTCGTGAACGGGAGCTTCCGCCGGGCGCCGGCGGTCTGGGACCGGCTGCGGCGATCGGAGCGGCGGCTCGGGATCGTCAACGTCCCCTTCACGTGGCCGGCGCCCGAGGTGAACGGCTTCGCCATCGCCGGCTTCGACGCCGCCGCGCGCGAGCAGGGCCTCACCTTCCCCGCAGAAGTCGGCCGGGAGCTGCGAAACAGGTACGGCTCGCTCGAGCTCGACAACAGGTTCCCGCTCAAGAACGGGCAGTTCGACCTCGACCTCGTGCGGCGCGCGGCCTCGCAGAAGCTCGACATCGTCGAGTGGCTGGCCAAGCGGTTCGACCCGGAGCTCCTCTTCGTCGTCTTCATGGCGGCCGACCACGTGCACCACATCTGCTGGACCGACTGGGAGGAGAAGGGCCTCGAGAGCCCGGTCGCGGACGTCTACCGCGTCCTCGACGAGGCGGTCGGCCGCCTCGCCGAGCTGAGCGGGCCCGACGCGAACCTCATGATCGTCTCCGACCACGGCGCCGGCCCGCTCCACGGCGTCCTGAACCTGAACGCCTGGCTGGCGCAGGAGGGCTTCCTCTCGTACGCGACCGGGGGCGGCGTCACGCGCCGCAAGCTCCTCGGCGAGACGCTCGAGCTGCGCCGGCACCTGCCTGAGAGCTGGCGCTACGCCGCCAAGCAACGGCTGCCAAAGCTCCGCGAGCGCGCGCAGGAGCGCAGCGACTACTCGGTGCTCGACTGGTCGGGGACGCAGGCGTTCTCGTACGGGACCTTCGGCAACATCGTCATCAACGTCCGCGGCCGGGAGGCGCAGGGCGTCGTCGAGCCCGGCGAGGAGTACGAGCGCGTGCGCGACGAGATCGCGACGAAGATCGCCGCCCTGCGCGGCCCCGGCGGCGAGCAGCTCGTCGCCGACGTCCACCGCCGCGAGGACCTCTTCCAGGGCCCGGAGCTCGACAAGGTCCCCGACCTGCTGATCGAGTTCGACCGCTACGCCTGGCTCGGCAAGGGAAACCTGAAGTCGCGCCCCGATTCGCTCTGGGACCGGATCGAGATCGAGGACAGCGAGCACTCCTACGTGGGCAGCCACCGGCACGAGGGCATCGCCGTCCTCGCCGGGCCGGCGGTCGCCGGCGGCGCGTCCCTCACGGGCGAGCTCGTCGACGTCGCCCCCACCCTGCTCTACCTGCTCGGCGAGCCGATCCCGAGCGACCTCGAGGGCCGCATCCTCTTCGAGGCCCTGCGCCCGGAGATCCTCGACGAGCGCCCGGCCGAGTACGACGACACGCCCCCGGAGGAGTTCGACCGCGAGCGCGAGGAGCTCCAGGACGAGGGCGCCGCAGAGGTCGAACGCCGCCTCAAGGGGCTCGGCTACCTCGAGTAGCCGAATTGAGGAAATCCTTACAGCCCCAGAATTTCCCTGCTCACATGCGGCTCGGGACTGGCGGCTAGCCAGGATTCGGCAGGATCCGGCGACCGCCGCTCTCTGAGGCCGCTGCTAGGCTCGCGCGCCGTGACGACCTCCCCCCGGATTCGGCTTCTCGCCGTCCTCTCCGTCGCCGCGCTCTGGCTCGTGTTCGCCGGCCAGGCATCGGCGCAGCCCGCCAAGCCGATCGTCCGCGTGAACGCGACGACGGCGACCTCGATCACCATCGGCTGGAACGCCGTGCGCGGCGCCGCCCGCTACCGGGTCGCGCGCAACGGCAGCGTGGTCGCGACGACGACCGCGCGCAGCGCCACGGTGAACGGGATCCTCTGCGGCCGCCGCTACACGATCGCCGTGCGCGCCGTCGGGCCCTTGGGCGGTCTTTCGCCGGCCGCGCTGCGGGTGGTCCGCAAGGGCACCGGCTGCCAGCCCCGCTCGCGCATCGTGCGCACGAACGCCGGGTTCTCGTGCACGCGACCGCTCAGCACGATCGCGCGCAACAACGGGATGAACGGAAACCCGGGCAGGCTGCCGCTCCTCGTGAAGATCAACTTCACGACGTACCGCGCGATCGATCCCGGCGTGGTCGAGATCAGGCGCGGGTGCCGCGGCGACGGCAACAGCAACACGATCGACCTCATCCTCGAGATCGACGGTGACGGGCGCACGCAGGGCGGAACCTCGGACGCGATCAAGGTCCGGGAGAACCCGCACGACATCCAGATCACCGGCTACGCGAACTGCGGGCCGGAGGGCCTCGGTCCCGACGGGAGACCGGACACGCGCGACGACTCCCACCAGGACGGCGCCCAGATCCAGGGCGGCAACCGCGATCGAGTTCATCGACTTCACGTGGGGCGACTGGGCGGCGCGCCGGGCGACCTGCCAGGGCGCGGCCGGGACTTTCGTGCCGGGAAGCGTGAACAACTGGCCGGTGCGCAACATGGCCTGCATCCGCTGCAAGAGCGTCTCCTGCAACCACGGCATGCTCATCGCGCGTTCCGTGGGAACGGTGGTCGTGGACTCGTTCTGGCGGTCGGGGAATCCCGCGGAGCGGCAAGGCACCCTGGCCAACGGCCAGACAGGCCTCTGCAACCACAGCGGCGGGCCGTGCGTGATCACGCCCGGCGAGTCCAGAGGTCGCCAGATCCTCGGCAACCGCTGCGACAAGTACCCGTACTCGGGCTAACCCTCCCCCGTTCGTCCAGTCTTGGCCGCGCGGGCGCGACCGCGGCGAATTTCCATGCTAAGAAGAGGCGGATGGGCGGCTTCATCTACGCACGGACCCGGAACTGGGCGATGACGAGCGACACAGTGCGCCGCTGGCGCGAGCAGCGCTACGCGCGCTTCCTCGAGCTCTGCCGCGTGGACCCGGGCGAGCGCATCCTCGACGTCGGCGCGGGCGCCGGCGGGGCACTCGAGCGCTTCAACACCACGAACGAGATCGTTGCCATCGACCTCGAGCCGCTCGAGAGCGAGTGGCTCGAGCAGGACAACGTCGAGGTGCAGGTTGCGGACGCGACGAAGCTCCCGTTCGCCGACGGCGAGTTCCCGCTCGCCTTCTCGAGCTCGGTCATCGAGCACATCCCGAAGGAGCTCCAGCAGGCCTTCGCGGACGAGATCCGGCGGGTCGCCAAGCGCTACTACGTGCAGACCCCGAACCGGTACTTCCCGATCGAGCCGCACTACCAGTTCCCGTTCTTCCAGTTCTTCCCCGAGCGGCTCCAGCGCGCCCTGAACAACCGCTTCACGCTCGGCTGGCGCAAGAAGGGCGACTGGGAGGAGGCGAACCTCCTCTCCGCCGGCGACCTGCGCAGGCTCTTCCCGGACGGGGAGATCCACCGCGAGAAGCTCTTCGGGCTCACGAAGAGCCTGATGGTCGTTCGGCGCTAGCGCGATTCGGTAGCGTTCAGCCGAGCGGCACGCGGCGCCCCACGTGGCGCGTCACTCCTTTCATGAAGAAGGCACTCGTAGCCCTCGTTATCCTCGTCGCCCTCGCCGCCGGCTTCGCCGCGGGGACGTTCGTCGACCTGCAGGACGACGGGCCCGGCAAGTCCGACCGCGCGCTCGAGCGGGAGCAGACGGAGACGAACGGCGCGCGAGACGCGCGGCTCCGGCGACCTCTCGGGGCCGACAGGGCCGTGCGGCCACGCCGACACCAGCGGCTGCGCCCCCGGGTCCGAGCTGATCATCACCGACGACCAGTGGCGATGCACCCAGCCGCTCGAGCAGGTGGCGAAAGAGGTCGGCGGGACGCTCCCGCTCAAGGTGACCGCCAAGTTCACGACGTTCATCGAGACCTCGGGGCCCGTCATCGACCTGCGGGAGGGTTGCGAGGGTGACGGCACCGACGCAATCGACCTGATCCTCGACATCCAGGGTGACGGGCGCACGAAGGGCGGGATCAACGACGCCCTGAGCGTGAAGCTCGACGCGCACGACATCGACATCACGGGGAACATCGACTGCGGACCGCGCGCGGAGGGGTCGCACCAGGACGGCATCCAGGCCCAGGGCGCGCGCAACATTTCCTTCGTCGACCTCGAGATCGGCGACTGGGACGACCAGCGGGCGACCTGCACCGGCGCCGAGGCCGGGATCGGCATCTCGCTCGGAGGCACCGCAGGCGTCATCCCGACCGGCCACAAGTGCATCCGCTGCCGCGTGATCGCCTGCCGCCGCGGGATCAACATCGGGGCCTCCGTCGGCACCGAGATCGTCGAGAGCAGGTTCCGCTCCGGGAACCCGGCCGAGCGCGAGGAGCGGCTGGCGACCGGCATGGTCGGGCTCTGCAGCTTCGCCGTCTCGACGTGCGAGTTCCAACCGACGGCGAGGGAGTACTCCTTCGACGACTCGAGCGACCCGGGCGTCTGCGACGAGTACCCGTACGAGGACGCCGTCCCCGCGCCGGCCGCCTCCTCCGAGCCCTAGCTAGACCGGCTCGCGCAGGCTCTTCCGCCGGACCTTGCCGGTGGCGGTCGTGGGGAGCGCGTCCATGAAGACGACCTCCGCCGGGACCATGAAGTTCTCGAGGCGCGTGCGGCAGGCGGCGATGATCTCCTGCGCGGTCAGCGCGGCACCCTCGTCGAGCACGACGAACGCTTTGATCGCCTCGCCGAGCACCTCGTCCGGCACGCCGACGACGGCGGCCTCCTTGACGCCGTCGATGTCGAAGATCGCGTTCTCGACCTCGATGGGGCTGACCTTCTCGCCGCGGGTCTTGATGATGTCGTCGCTCCGCCCCACGAAGTAGAGGAACCCGTCCTCGTCCATGGTGAAGTGGTCCTGGGCGCAGAGCATGCGCTCGCCCGGGAGCGGGCCCTCGACGATCATCTCCGCGGTCTGCTCCGGCTTCCGCCAGTAGCCGACCATGACGTGCGGCCCGCGCACGTAGAGCACGCCCGTCTCCCCTGGCTCGACCGGCGTCCCGTCCTCGCGGAGCACCATCGTCTCCGTGCCGGGAATCGCCTTGCCCACCGACGTCGGCTTCTCGGCCAGGATCTCCGGCTCGAGGTAGCTGACGCGCTTGCACTCGGTCAGGCCGTACATCGCGAAGACGAGCGCGTTCGGGAAGATCCGGGCCATCTCGGCGTGGAACGTGGCCGGGAGCGCCGCGGCCGTGTTGGTCACCCGCCGCACGCTGGGGAGCTCGAAGTCCATGTTCCTGCGCATGGAGAGGAGCGTCGCGTACACGGTCGGCACGCCCGGGAAGACGGTCGCCTCCTCCTCCTCCACGCGCTTGACGATCTGCGCCGGGAACGCGAAGGAGCGCTCGAGCACGAGCGTGCCGCCCTTGAGCACGTTCATGAGGAGCTGGTAGAGGCCGTAGTCGAAGGCGAGCGGCAGGAGGCCGAGGATGCGCTCGTCGGGGCCCAGCCGCAGGTACTGCGCGATGCTCCCCGCGGCGAAGACCATGCTCTGGTGGGTCATCATCACGCCCTTCGGGAAGCCCGTGCTCCCCGACGTGTAGATGAGCGCGGCGAGGTCGACCGGGATCGTGCCGGCGGCGCGCGGCTCGGGCTCCGCCGCGGCGACGACCTCGGCGAAGTCGAGCGCCCCCTCCACCCCCTCGGGCGGAGAGGCGGCGACGACCGCCTTGACGCTCGGCGCCTGCCCGGCCGCCGCGAGCGCGGTCCGCGTCAGGCTTCCTTCGGTGAGGACGACGGCGGCCTCGCAGTCGTCGAGGACGTAGAGGAGCTTGTCCTCCTTCGTCTGCGGGTTGACGACGACGAAGACGCCGCCGGCGAGCATCGCGGCGTAGATCGCCGTCGCGCAGCCTGCCGAGTTGTCCATGTAGATCGCGACGCGGTCGCCGCGGCCGACGCCGAGGTCCTGGAGAGCCCGTGCCAGTCGCAGCGAGCGGTCGAGGAGCTCGGAGTACGCGAGCCGCTCCGCCCCGGCCACGATCGCCTCGCGCTCGGGCACGCGCTCGGTCGAGGCGAGCAGCGTCTCGTGGAGGAGGCGAACCGGAGGCGTCATCGTCAGGCGGCGATCGTGGGCTTGTGGGAGACGCGCAGCTCGTCGCCGACGACCACGCGGTCGGGGACGAGCGGCTCGGCGAGCTGCGGGCTCGCGACGAAGCGGTCGTGGAGGATCATGGTCGAGAGGACGCCGACGAGGGCCATCTCGTCCGTCTCGGAGACGGCGTCGCGCGGCGCGCCGGCCTCGCACTTGCGGACGATCCTCTCGACCGCCTCCGGCGCGAAGACGCCGGCCGCGGCGAGGCGCTCCGGCGCGAGCAGCTCGCGGACGTAGTCGGGCGCGCCGGCGCCGACGAACGCGCCGACGATCGGCGCGCGGTACGGGCGCTTCTTGCGCGCCGCGATCTCGGCGGGCAGGCGGTGCTCGACCGACTTGCGGAGCAGGTACTTCTCGTTCAGCCCGCGGAGCCTGAGGGCGTCCGGGAGCGCGGCGGCGAACTCCGCGACGCGGTAGTCGAGGAACGGGAAGCGGCCCTCGATCGAGTGGCCCATGAGCATCCGGTCGCCCTGCGAGTGGAGCAGGTAGCTCTCGAGGAAGGTGGAGATCTCGAGGTACTGCGCCCGGCCGAGCGGCGTCATCTCGCCGAACCACGACGGCAGGCGCGCTTCGAGGCGCTCGGCGGGATCCCCCTTCCCCGCCGCCCGCGCGACGACGTCCGCGTCCAGGAGCCCTAGTAGGCGCGACGTGTTCGCGAAGCGCAGGCGGTGGCTGTAGAGCGGGTCGTCCGTCTCGGTCAGGCCCTTGCGGTAGAAGCCGACGAGAAACGCGCCCGAGCGCTTGAGGTCCTTGCCGATGAAGGCGTTCAGCCGGGTGAGCAGGAGCGGGCGCAGCGCGGACTCCGGCTCGCGCGCCCAGAAGTGCCGCACCTTGTTCTCGCGGAAGACGTCGTAGCCGGCGAAGAGCTCGTCCGCGCCCTCGCCGGTCGTGACCACCTTGAGGCCGGCCTCCCGCACGGCCCGCGAGAGCCGCAGGAGCGGCGCCGGCGCCGTGCGAAGCGTCGGCTTCTCGGACATCTCGATCGTGCGCGGCAGCAGCTCGGCGATGTCCCGGGCGCCGACCGTCACGCGCGTCAGGTCGAGGCCCTGGTCGCCGACGAGGCGGTCCTGGTAGGCGCTCTCGTCGAAGCGCTCGTCCTCGAAGCCGATCCCGAACGAGTAGAGCGTCTCGTCCATCTGCTCCAGGGCGAGCGCGACGATCGCGGAGGAGTCGAGCCCGCCGCTCAGGTACGCCGCGACCGGCACGTCCGCGCGCAGGCGGAGCCGCGTCGCGTCGGCGAGGAGCGCGTCGAGCTCCTCGGCCAGCGCCGCGCGCTCAGCGGGCGAGACGTCGCCCGCGTCGGTAAAGCGGATGTCCCACCAGCGCCGTTCCTCCCGGATGCCCTCGGGGCCGGCGACGATGTAGTGGGCCGGGGCGAGCTCGCGGATGCCGGGGAACGCCGAGCCGTCGGGCGAGATGCACCACGTGGTGAACGTCTCCACGAGGCCGGCCGGGTCGAGCTCGCGGCGCGCGTCGGGGTGGCGGAGGATCGCCTTGGCCTCCGAAGCGAAGACGAGGTCGCCGCCGAGCTCGGCGACGAAGAGCGGCCGGATCCCGAAGCGGTCGCGCGCGAGGAAGAGCTGCTGCTCGCGCCGGTCCCAGACGGCGAAGGCGAAGTCGCCGTTCATCCGCTCGAGGCAGGCGGGCCCCCACTCCTCGTAGGCGTGGGCGATCACCTCGGTGTCGCTCCTCGTCGCGAAGCGGTGCCCGAGGCCCTCGAGCTCCTGGATCAGCTCGACGTAGTTGTAGAGCTCGCCGTTCTGCATCACCCAGTAGCGGCCGTCCTCGTTCGAGAGCGGCTGGTCGCCGCCGGCGAGGTCGACGATGGCCAGGCGGTTGTTCGTCATCCCGAACGCCCCGTCGACGTACAGGCCCGTGCCGTCGGGACCGCGGTGGCGAAGCTCGCCGGCCATGGTCAGGAGCAGCTCCTGCGGAGCCTCCGAGCCAGGGCGCGCGTAGATCCCGGCGATGCCGCACATGACCTTGACGATACGGGCGGTCCGGGCGAGCGGCAAGGGCAGGGCGGACGGACTCGACCAAATCCTGGTCTTACGCGCGAAGGATTGCCTGCTACTCTCAGACCGTCGCCTCGCTGGTTCCGGGCGACTTCTCTTTGTCCGTCATGCCCAGCCCCGACGCCATCGAACAGGAAGTCCGCCAGTTCCTGAGGGACAACTTCCCCTTGAGCGCGGACGGAGTCGCCCTCGACCGGGAGGACTCCCTCATCGAGGTCGGCGTCATCGACTCGACCGGTGTCCTCGAGCTGATCGGCTTCATCGAGGAGCGCTACGAGCTCACGATCGCGGACGAGGAGGTTCTCCCCGAGAACCTCGACTCGATCGCGAACATCACCCGCTTCGTCGGCGACAAGACGGCGAGCGCGAATGGCGCAGGCTGAGCTGAGCGCCGAGACGCTCCGCCTCGACGCGGAGCGGACCGTCGAGGAGATCTCCGAGCGCCTCCGCGAGGTCGTCTACAAGGACCTCCGCCGGCGCGGCGCCGTGATCGGGCTCTCGGGCGGGGTCGACTCGAGCCTCGTCGCCCACCTCTGCGCGCACGCCTTCGGCCCCGAGCGGGTGCTCGGCGTGATGATGCCCGAGGGCGAGTCGGCGCCGGACACGCTCGACCTCTCGCAGGTCGCGGCCGACGCGGCGGGCGTTCAGACAATCCTCGAGGACGTCACGAAGCTCCTCGACGCGGCCGGCTGTTACGAGCGCCGCGATGCTGCCATCCGCTCGGTCATGCCGGAGTACGCCGAGGGCTGGAAGGCGAAGATCGTCCTGCCCAGCCTCCTCGGCAACGCGCGCTACAGCCTCTTCACCGTCGTGGCCGAGTCGCCCGAGGGCGAGCGGCACGAGGCCCGGCTGACGGCGACCGCCTACCGCGAGGTCGTCGCCGCCACGAACTTCAAGCAGCGCGTCCGCAAGATGCTCGAGTACCACCACGCCGACCGGCTCGACTTCGCTGTCATCGGGACACCGAACCGGCTCGAGTACGACCAGGGCTTCTTCGTCAAGAACGGCGACGGGTCCGCCGACGTGAAGCCGATCGCCCACCTCTACAAGACCCAGGTCTACCAGCTCGCCGAGCACATGGGCGTGCCCGCGGTCATCCGCGAGCGGCCGCCCACGACCGACACGTACGCGCTCGAGCAGAGCCAGGAGGAGTTCTACTTCTCGGTCCCGTTCGACAAGCTCGACCTCTGCCTCTACGCCGTCAGGGAGGGCCTGCCGGTCGAGGCGGCCGCGGCGGCGACGGGCCTCAGCGCCGAGGTCGTCGAGCGCGTTTTCGAGGACATCGAGCGCAAGCGCAGGGCCGCTGAGTACCTGCTCGCTCCTCCAATTTTGCTTACAAACGCCTAGCCGTTCGAGGAGGCCTCAGGGCCTCGTGACCTTCCACACGTGTGGACTCCGGCAGGTGAAGCCAGTTTCAACAACTTTCTCCACCAGGGTATGCACACGACCAAAGATCAGTTATGGTCTAGATCCTTCGTGTAGTCCAATCGAAAGGCGGCCCTTTCGATGAGTCTCTCTGAGCATCGTACGGCAGTACTGCTGGATCAGCACCCCCTCTGGCTGGAGGCGGTGGAGCAAGTCATCCACCGGATCGGTGTCGAGGTGAAAGGGAAGGCCACCTCGCCCGACCACGCCCTGGCCCTGATCGCGGAGCATGGTCCGAACCTCTTCGTTACAGGAATCGAGATGAGCGCCGGTGAGATGGACGGCCTCGAGTGTCTCGCCCTCGCGAAGCAGCGCAATCCCGAGCTCAAGGTCATCGTCCTCACGGCGTACGGGGATCCCCAGTACGTCGACGCGGCACTCGCCGCGGGTGCGGAGGCCTATGTGCTCAAGACCGCCCATGCCGACGACCTCGCTTCGGCGATCCGGCAGGCGTTCGACCATTCCATCTACCTCGCTCGCGGGCACAACGGCAAGCGCCAGCGCACCCGCGAATCCGTCGAGGATGCGTGGGGCCTCACCCGGCGCGAGCTCGAGATCCTCACGCTCGTCGCCGAGGGGCACTCCAATGCCCAGCTCGCCCGCATGCTGTGGGTGACGGAGCAGACCGTCAAGTTCCACCTGTCGAACATCTACCGGAAGCTCAACGTCTCGAATCGAACCGAGGCGAGCCGGTGGGCGCAGGTGCACGGACTGCTGCCGCTCCAGACGGCGCAGAGCACCGCAGCCTAGAACGTCCTGAGAAACGGAGCGCGGCCACCCCCCGACCAATCGGGGGCGGCCGCGCGCGCCCTGGAGGAGCGCCCAGCAAGGTTCACCGGACAGGGCCCGCGCGTCTATCCCCCGGAAGGGGTAAGCGGGGAAAACGGAGTGATCAGGAACGGGTAAGCGGGCCATCCCGCTTGGTCTCCGGGAGTGCCCGCTCACCCAAATGCGAGGGCCGTGCAGAGGGAAGGCTCACGACGTACCCTCGCCACTGAACGACGGCTGCGGCCAACCGCCGCTCGTCAGGCGAGCGTACTTCACCTGCCGGTCGGAGGTCTACTAGCCGTTCGACGGGACTCCCACAGGAGTGTCAGCCTCGCGCGTGTGCGTGTTACAGGAGGTCCGTCAGAAGACCGGAGTCTCGCGCCAGGTGCCCCAGACCTCGCGCAGCGCGTCGCACATCTCGCCCATGGTCACATACACGCGCGAGGCGTCGACGATCGCCGGCATGAGGTTCCGGTCGTCGACGGAAGCGTCGGCCTTGAGGCGGGCGAGCGCCTCTTCGACGGCGGCCGAGTCGCGGCGGCCCTTGAGCGACCGGACGCTGTCGACCTGCTTGTCCTCGAGCGCCTGGTCGATGCGGAGGATCTCGATCGGTTGCGCGTCCTCCTCCTGGTAGCGGTTCACGCCGACGATGACGCGCTGCCCCGCCTCCACCTCGTTCTGGAAGCGGAAGGACGCCTCGGCGATCTCGCGCTGGAAGAAGTTCTCCCTGATCGCGGCCACGACGCCGCCGAGCTCGCGGATGCGCCCGAAGTAGTCGTAGGCCTCCGCCTCGAGACGGTTCGTCAGATCCTCGACGAAGTACGAGCCGCCGAGGGGGTCGATCGTGTCGGCCACGCCGGTCTCGTGCGCGATCACCTGCTGCGTCCGGAGGGCGAGCTTCGCGGCGTGCTCGGTCGGCAGCGCGAGCGCCTCGTCGAAGGAGTTCGTGTGCAGCGACTGCGTCCCGCCGAGGACGGCGGCGAGCGCCTCGATCGCGGTGCGGACGATGTTGACCTCCGGCTGCTGCGCCGTGAGGGAGACGCCGGCCGTCTGGGTGTGGAAGCGCATCAGCCAGGACCGCGGGTTCTTCGCGCCGTACCGCTCGCGCAGCTCGCGCGCCCAGATCCGCCGGGCGGCGCGGTACTTCGCGATCTCCTCGAAGAAGTCGATGTGGGCGTTGAAGAAGAACGAGAGCCTGGGGGCGAAGTCGTCGACGTCGAGCCCGCGGGCCATCGCCGCCTCGACGTAGGCGAATCCGTCGGCGAGGGTGAAGGCGAGCTCCTGCGCGGCGGTCGAGCCGGCCTCGCGAATGTGGTATCCCGAGATCGAGACCGGGTGCCACTGCGGCACCTCGCGCGCGCAGAACTCGATCATGTCCACGCACAGCCGCATGGACGGCTCGGGCGGGAAGATCCATTCCTTCTGCGCGATGTACTCCTTGAGGATGTCCGTCTGGATCGTCCCGCGCAGGCGATCGCGCGAGACGCCCTGCTCCTCACCGACGCAGATGTAGAACGCGAGGAGCATCGCCGCCGGCGCGTTGATCGTCATCGACGTCGAGACCTCGTCGAGGGGGATGCCGGAGAAGAGCTGCTCCATGTCCTCGAGCGAGTCGATCGCCACGCCCTCGCGCCCAACCTCGCCGAGCGACTTCGCGATGGTCCGAGTCGTAGCCCATCAGGGTCGGCATGTCGAACGCGGTCGAGAGCCCGGTCTGCCCGTGCTCGAGGAGGTAGCGGAAGCGGACGTTCGTCTCCTCGGCGGTGCCGAAGCCGGCGAACTGCCGCATCGTCCAGAGCCTCCCGCGGTACATGGACGGATAGACGCCGCGCGTGAACGGATAGACGCCCGGGTAGCCGAGGTCGCGCTCGTAGTCGATCTCGACCGAGTCCGGCGAGTAGAGCGGCTCGACCGGCAGCCCGGACATCGTCGTGAAGAGCGCGTCGCGCTCCGGCTTCGCGTCGTAGAGCTCCCGGCGCCACTCCTCGGTCGCGTCGAGCCGCCGGGGATCCTCGGTGGTGGCCATGTGCGGCGAAGTGTACGCGGGAACTAGGCGCCCGTTCGTTGAGCTAACGCTCAAGTCGAGGTTTAGGGTGCTCACCCGGGCGGGGGATGACCTCCTCCCCCGAGTGCGGCATCTCGACCGCCTCATCCCCTTTTCATACCGCTTCCTCGCTTCGAGCCTACGCCCGGAGCCGATTGGTTCGACACGGAAAGCGCACGCACCCCGGCTCATCAATGGCAACCATCCCCCCACTTCGACCCCTCGACAACGGCCCGGACGAACCCGGCGCAGTCCTGCGCGGCGCTTCGCCCGTGAAGACAGCTGCGGCGATAGCGGCCGCCGCAGCCGTCTTCCTCCTCGTCGTCGTCATCGCCGGCGTCGGCCGTCTCGACGCCGACGTCAGCTTCCTCGAGGACGCGCTCGGCCCGGAGGCGGCCGAGGCGCCCATGGAGCGCACCCCCGTTCCGGGCGTCGACGTGCGGATCAACCCCGAGGGCTACACCGTCTCCCACTGGGGCGCTTCCGTATCGGTCGTGGCCGAGGACGTCGGCGGCGCCCGCTGGCGCAACCACGTTCACGGTGTCACGCGCGAGACGGACTTCGGCAGCGAGACCATCGTCGTCGACGGCACGCGCACCGAGAAGTTCCTCACAGTCACCGAGCGCCAGGGCGAGAAGACCTGGCGCTGGAAGCTCGCCACGCGCCTCATCCCTCGCCTCGGGCAGGACGGCGCCGTCAGCTTCGCTGGACCCGAAGAACAACCGCGTCACGAGCCTCGTCATCGACCCCGTCCAGATCCTCGACCGCTCCGGCAAGGAGATCACGCCCGAGGGCCTCAGCTGGCAGCTCGAGGAGGCGGAGACGGGCTGGTGGCTGACGCTCGACCTCGACGACTCCGAGCTCCCCCTCCCCTACGTCATCGACCCGGCCGTCACCTATCGCAGCGGCGTGGCGACGAGCAACACGGGCGCGGGCGCGAACAACGTCGTTCTGAACATGCCCGCGGGCGTCATCCAGAAGGACCTGATCGTCGCGACCCTCGCCGTCCGCGGCGGCAGCGGCGTGACGGTCGCTACGCCCGCCGGCTGGACGAACCTGCGCAACACGAACAACGGCACGAGCGTCCGCCTGGCGACCTTCTACCGGATCGCCGGCGCCTCCGAGCCCGCCTCCTACACCTTCACCTTCAGCAACAGCCAGCGCGCCGTGGGCGGGATCTCCCTCTTCTACGGCGTCAGGTCGTCGAGCGTCCTCGACGTGAACGGCGCGACGAGCACGGGTGCCGGCACGACGGCGACGGCCAACTCGATTACGACGACGGCGACGAACTCGGTCGCCCTCGCCTTCTACGCCATCGGCCGCGACTCCGCCTACACACAGCCGACGGGCTGGACGGAGATGTTCGACATGCAGCAGGCGAGCGTCACGGCCGGCAACCGCTCCACCGTCGCCTCCGACTACAAGCTCATGCCCACGATCGCCGCGACGGGCAACGCCGCCTCCACCGTGAGCAACGGCTCATGGGTCGCACACCAGGCCGCGTTCAACGTCGACAACGTCAACCCGACCGGCAGCGTCAACGACCCGGGCTCGCCGCTCGGCGGCACGGTCGCGCTCGGCGGCAACGCGAGCGACGTGGACTCCGACCGTGCCAACGTCCAGTTCCAGCGCTCTCCGGCCAACGCGGACACCTGGACGAACATCGGCGCCGCCGACACGACGCCTCCGTACCAGCGCCTCCTTCGACACCACCACGTTCCGGACGGGCTCTACGACCTCCGCGTCGTCGTCACGGACGCGCGGCCAACGTGCCAACTCGGCCGTCGTCGAGGACCGGCGCGTCGACAACACGCGCCCGTGCCTCGGCCACGACCTTCCCCGGCTGCGTCCACCTACAGCACCGCCGGGCTGGAACGCCGGGTGCGGCACGACCGGCTTCTGCGGCACGGCCTCCGACGGCGGGTCGGGCATCCAGAGCGTCGCGATCTCCATCCGCCAGGGCACCGGCAACTACTGGAACGCCGGCTCCTTCTCGAGCGGCTCCGAGGTCTGGAACGCCGCGACCTTCGCGGCCGGCAACTGGTCCTACGCCTTCGCCGCCGCGAGCTTCCCCGCCGACGGCGCTACACCGTGCGCGTGCGCGCGACCGACGTCGCCGGCAACGTCGAGACGCCGGTGAGCACGCACGTTCACGATCGACCGCACGCCGCCGCAGACGACGATCGACACGAACCCGTCCAACCCGTCCGGCTCGCGTCGGCGACCTTCACCTTCAGCTCGAGCGAGGGCGGCTCGACGTTCGAGTGCCGGATCGACGGCGGCACCTGGGACGAGCTGCACCAGCGGGCAGAACTACCCGAGCCTCACCGACGGCAGCCACACGTTCGACGTGCGCGCCACGGACTCGGTCGGAAACCAGGACGCCTCGCCGGCGAGCTACACCTGGCTCGTCGACACGACGGCGCCGACCTCGACCACCACCTTCCCGGCCGCGAGCGGCGAGTACAACCTCGGCGGCTGGAACGCGGGCTGCGGCACCAGCGGCCTCTGCGGCACCTACGGCGACGGCACCGGCTCCGGCGTCGCGCAGGTGCAGGTCTCCATCCGCCGCGGCGCCGGCAACTACTGGAACGGCACGGCGTTTGCCTCCGGCTCCGAGGTCTGGAACACGGCGAGCATCGCCGCGGGCAACTGGTCGTACGCCTTCCCCGCCTCGAGCTTCCCGGCCGACGACAGTTACACGGTGCGCGTGCGCGCGGTCGACGCAGTGTCGAACACGCAGACGCCCGCGAACCGCACGTTCACCTACGACGCGACCAACCCGAGCGCGCTCTTCACCTTCCCGGCGTCGGGCGGCAACTACACGAACGCCGGCTGGAACGCGGGCTGTGCGACGAGCGGCTTCTGCGGCTCGCACTCCGACGCGGGGTCCGGCGTCGCGCAGGTGCAGGTCTCCGTCCGCCGCGTCTCCACGGGCAACTACTGGAACGGCACGTCGTTCGCCTCGGGCAGCGAGGTCTACCAGACCGCCACGCTCGCCGGCGGCAACTGGTCGCTGGCCTTCGCAGCAGCGAGCTTCCCGGCCGACGGCGACTACACGGTTCACGTGCGCGCGACCGACGACGCGGGCAACACCGAGACCGGCCCCTCGCGCACGTACAAGATCGACAACGCGGCGCCCTCGTCGACCACGACCTTCCCGGCGGCCTCGGCCACGTACTCGACGGCCGGCTGGAACGCCGGCTGCGGCACGACCGGCCTCTGCGGCACCGCCTCGGACGGCGGCTCCGGAGTCCAGGGCGTCCAGGTCTCCATCCGGCAGGGGACCGGCAACTACTGGAACGGCACCGGCTTCTCCAGCGGCACCGAGATCTGGAACACGGCAACCTACGCGACCGGCAACTGGTCGTATGCCTTCGCCGCGGCAAGCTTCCCGGCCGACGGCAACTACACCATCCGCGTCCGCGCGACGGACGCCGCCGGCAACGTCGAGACGCCGAGCAACCGGACCTTCACGATCGACCGCACCGCGCCGCAGACGACGATCGACTCTTCCCCGGCGAACCCGACGAGCGCGACCGGCGCGACCTTCAACTTCTCGTCGAGCGAGGGCGGCTCGACCTTCCAGTGCCGCATCGACGGCGGCACCTGGACGGCCTGCACGAGCCCCGAAAGCTACGCGAGCCTCTCCGACGGCAGCCACACCTTCGACGTGCGCGCCACCGACCCGGCCGGCAACCAGGACGCCTCCCCGGCGAGCTACACGTGGCTCGTCGACACGACGGCGCCGACCTCGGCCGCGACCTTCCCGGTTGCCTCGGGCAGCTACACGGCGGCCGAGTGGAACGCGGGCTGCGGCACGAACGGCCTCTGCGGCACCTACGGCGACGGCACCGGCTCCGGGGTCGCCGAGGTCGAGGTCTCCATCCGCCAGGGCACGGGCAACTACTGGGACGGCTCCGGCTTCTCGAGCGGCACCGAGGTCTGGAACGACGCGACGATCGGCGGCGGCAACTGGTCGTACGCCTTCCCCGCCGGCAGCTTCCCCGCCGACGGCTCGTACACCGTGCGCGTGCGCGCGCGGGACGCCGTCTCCAACACGCAGGCTCCGACGGCCCGGACGTTCACCTTCGACGCGACGGCTCCGAGCGCTGCGGTCGACTTCCCGCAGGGCGCCGAGGACTACAACGCGGCCGGCTGGGACGCGGGCTGCGCGACGAGCGGTCTCTGCGGCACCTACTCGGACGCCACGTCCGGCGTCGCCGAGGTCGAGGTCTCCGTCCGCCGCGGCACCGGCAACTACTGGAACGGCACCGGCTTCTCCAGCGCCTCCGAGGTCTGGAACGACGCCACCATCGCCGGCGGCGACTGGGAGCTCGCCCTCGACGCGGCCGACTTCCCCGCCGACGGCAACTACACCGTGCGCGTCCGCGCGACCGACGTCGCCGGCAACACGTCGTCTCCGTCGAGCCTCACCTTCACGTACGACACCACGGCGCCCGCAGACGACCATCGACGACGGCCCGGCCGATCCGACGGCGTCGACCGACCCGAGCTTCGACTTCTCCTCGAGCGAGCCCGGCTCCACGTTCGAGTGCCGGCGCGACGGCGGCGCCTGGGGCCCGTGCACCAGCCCGAAGGACTACACCAGCCTCGCCGACGGCAGCCACACCTTCGACGTGCGCGCCACCGACCCGGCCGGCAACCAGGACGCCTCCCCGGCGAGCTTCACCTGGGTCATCGACACGACCGCCCCGAGCTCGACCGCCGGCTTCCCCGCGCCTCCGGCAACTACACCGCGGCCGAGTGGGACGCCGGCTGCGCCACCGCCGGCCTCTGCGGCGCCTACGACGACGGCGCCGGCTCCGGCGTCGCCGAGGTCGAGGTCTCCATCCGGCAGGGCACGGGCAACTACTGGGACGGCAGCGGCTTCACGAGCGCCTCCGAGGTCTGGAACTACGCCACGCTCGCCGGCGGCGACTGGGAGTACGGCTTCGGCGCCACCTCCTTCCCCGCCGACGGCAGCTACACGGTGCGCGTGCGCGCCCGCGACGCGCCGGCAACACCGAGACCGCGTCCTCCCGGAGCTTCGACTTCGACGCAACGGAGCCCGAGACGTCGATCGACTCGGTCCAGCCCGACCCGACCAACTCCCCCAACTCGAGCTTCGACTTCTCCTCGAACGAGCCCGGCTCCACCTTCGAGTGCGCGATCGACAGCGGCCCCTGGACGGCCTGCACCAGCCCCGAGAGCTACCTCGGGCTGGCCGACGGCAGCCACAGCTTCGACGTCCGCGCGACCGACCCGGCGGGCAACACCGACGGCAACCCGGCGACGATCTTCTGGAGCGTCGACACCACCGACCCCTCGAGCACGGCCACGTTCCCGACGGCCGGCGACAGCTACACCACCGCCGAGTGGAACGCGGGCTGCCCCACCTCCGGTCTCTGCGGCGCCTACGACGACGGCAGCGGCTCCGGCGTCGTCAAGGTCGAGGTCTCCATCCGCCGCGGCACCGGCGACTACTGGGACGGCTCCGGCTTCACGAGCGGCACCGAGGTCTGGAACGAGGCCACCCTCGCCGGCGGCGACTGGGAGTACGGCCTCGGCGCCGTCTCCTTCCCCGCCGACGACAGCTACACCGTGCGCGTCCGCGCGACGGACGACGCCGGCAACACGCAGTCGCCTTCGACGCGAACCTTCGCCTACGACTCGACCTCGCCGAGCTCGACCGTGCGCTTCCCCGCCGACGCGGCGCGCTACAACGCCGCGGGCTGGGACGCGGGCTGCGACGACCCCGGGCTCTGCGGCACCTACGGCGACGGCGCCGGCACGGGCGTCGCCGAGGTCGAGGTCTCGGTTCGCCGCGGCAGCGGCAACTACTGGGACGGCACCGGCTTCTCCAGCGGCACCGAGGTCTGGAACGACGCGACCATCGCCGGCGGCGACTGGGAGCTCGCGCTCGACTCGTCCGACTTCCCCGCCGACGGCGCCTACACGGTGCGCGTGCGGGCACGCGACGTCGCGGGCAACGTCGAGAGCGCCTCGAGCCGGACCTTCACGTACGACACCACGGCCCCGCAGACGACGATCGACTCGTCGCCGTCGAACCCGGCCGGCAGCGCGGACGCCGACTTCGACTTCTCCTCGAGCGAGGCCGGCTCGACCTTCCAGTGCCGCCTCGACGGCGGCGCCTGGAGCGCCTGCACCAGCCCGAAGGACTACACGAGCCTCAGCGACGGCAGCCACACCTTCGACGTGCGCGCCACCGACCAGGCCGGCAACACGGACTCGACTCCCGCCTCCTTCACCTGGCTCGTCGACACGACCGCGCCGACCTCCGCGACCACCTTCCCCGCCTCCGGCGGCGAGTACAACGCGGCCGGCTGGGATGCGGGCTGCGCCACCGCGGGCCTCTGCGGCACCTACGGCGACGGCACCGGCTCCGGCGTGGCCGACGTCGAGGTCTCCGTCCGCCGCGGCACCGGCAACTACTGGAACGGCACCGGCTTCTCCAGCGCGACCGAGGTCTGGAACGACGCCTCGCTCGCCGCCGGCAGCTGGGCGTACGCGCTCGACGCCTCGGACTTCCCCGCGGACGACACGTACACCGTGCGCGTGCGCGCGACCGACGCCGTCGGCAACGCGCAGGCGCCCTCGAGCCGCTCCTTCACGATCGACACGACCGACCCGAGCGCGCTCTTCACCTTCCCGGCCGCGAGCGGCGAGTACAACGTCGCCGGCTGGAACGCGGGCTGCGCCACCGTCGGGCTCTGCGGCTCGCACTCCGACTCCGGCTCCGGCGTCGCCGAGGTCGAGGTCTCCATCCGCCAGGGCGCCGGCAACTACTGGGACGGCGACTCGTTCGACGCCGCCTCCGAGACCTACGTCACGGCGACCCGCGCGGGCGGCAACTGGTCGCTGGCCTTCCCCGCGGCCAACTTCCCGGCCGACGGCCAGTACACGGTCCACGTGCGCGCGACCGACGACGCGGGCAACACCGAGAGCGGCCCCTCCCGGACCTTCCGGATCGACAACACCGACCCGAGCGCCCTCTACACCTTCCCGGCCGCCGGCGCCTCGTACAACGCGGCCGGCTGGAACGCGGGCTGCGCGACCAACGGCGCCTGCGGCCCGCACTCCGACTCCGGCTCGGGCGTCGCCGACGTCGAGGTCTCGCTGAAGCGCGTCTCCAGCGACCTCTACTGGGACGGCGACTCGTTCGACGCAGCCTCGGAGACCTACTTCTCGGCCACGCTCGGCGGCGGCAACTGGTCGTTCGCCTTCCCGGCGGCGGGCTTCCCGGCCGACGGCTCCTACACCCTGCACGTCCGCGCGACGGACGACGCAGGCAACACCGAGAGCGGCCCGACCCGCACCTTCACCTTCGACACGGTCGCGCCCCAGACGACGCTCGACTCGAGCCCGTCCGACCCGACGACCTCGACCTCCGCGGACTTCGACTTCTCCGGGAGCGAGGGCGGCTCGACCTTCGAGTGCCGCCTCGACGGCGGCGCCTGGAGCGCCTGCACCAGCCCGAAGAACTACACGAGCCTCTCCGACGGCAGCCACACCTTCCAGGTGCGCGCCACGGACGCGGCGGGCAACACCGACGCGACCCCGGCGGGCTTCACGTGGACGGTCGACACGACCGCCCCGAGCTCCACGGTCGGCTTCCCGGCCGCCGGCGGCGAGTACAACGTCGCGGGCTGGAACGCCGGCTGCGCGACGAGCGGCCTCTGCGGCACCTACGGCGACGGCCCCGCCGGCTCCGGCGTCGACACGGTCGAGGTCTCGATCCGGCGCGACTCGACGGGCCTCTACTGGAACGGCGCGTCCTTCTCCGCCGGCAGCGAGACGTGGGCGAACGCAGGCCTCGCGACCGGCGACTGGTCGCGTGCCTTCCCGGCCTCGAACTTCTCGGCCGACGGCGCCTACACCGTGCGCGTCCGCGCGACGGACGAGGCCGGCAACGCCCAGACGCCCGTGAGCCGCACGTTCACCTTCGACGGCACCGCCCCGACGGGCTCGCTGACGGCGCCCGCCGACGGCGCGGCCCTGCGCGGCGCCTCGGTCGCCGTCTCCTCGGACTCGGCCGACTCCGGCTCCGGCGTCGCCTCCGCCGAGTTCCAGCGCCGGCCCGCAGGCGGCGGCGCCTGGACGACGATCGACACGGACTCGGGCGCGCCCTACTCGGTCGACTGGAACACCACCGCCCTCGACCGACGGCGACTACGACCTGCGCGTCGTCACCACCGACGAGGCCGGCAACACCTTCAACTCCGCGACCCGCACGGTCACCGTCGACAACACGGCCCCGAGCTCGGCGACGCTCGACACGCTCCCGGATGCGATCCGCAACGGCCAGCAGCTCACCGGCTCGGCCGCGGACGCGGGCTCCGGCGTCGACTCCCTGACCTACCTCTACTGCGAGGGCACCTCCTGCACCCCGTCCACGCCGATCGGCTCCTCGAGCACGGGCCCGAACTACGGCGTCACGTGGTCGGGCCAGCCCGCCGACGGCGACGTCCGCGTCCTCGTGCGCGTGACCGACGAGGCCGGCAACACGCTCGACTCCGCGGCACAGACGGTGCTCGTCGACAACACGAACCCGACCGGGTCGCTGACCGCTCCCGCCGACGGCGCCGAGCTCTCCGGCACGGTGGCCGTCTCCTCGGACTCGGCCGACTCCGGCTCCGGCGTCGCCTCCGCCGAGTTCCAGCGCCGGCCCGCAGGCGGCGGCGCCTGGACGACGATCGACACGGACTCGGGCGCGCCCTACTCGGTCGACTGGGACACCACCGCCCTCGACGACGGCGACTACGACCTGCGCGTCGTCACCACCGACGAGGCCGGCAACACCTTCAACTCCGCGACCCGCACGGTGCTCGTCGACAACACGGCCCCGACCGTCTCCATCACGGCGCCCACCGGCTTCGTCAACGGCGCTGCGCCCGACCCGTTCACGGCCACCGCGACGACCCCCGACGGCGACGTCGACCAGGTCGAGCTCTTCCGCTGCTCCGACGCGAGCGCGAACTGCGGCGCCGGCTCGTGGGTCTCCCTCGGCGTCGACTCCAACGCCCCCTACTCCGCCTCGTGGCCGATCGACGCCGACGGCAACCGCGCGCTGCGCGCGGTCGCGACCGACGGCAGCGGCAACACCGGCTCCGACGTCGTCAACGTCACGATCGACCGGACGAACCCGACCGGCGCGCTGACCGCTCCGGCCAACGGCGCCCTCGTCACCGGCACGCTCGCCGTCGAGTCCAACTCGGCGGACGCCGGCTCCGGCGTCGACTCCGCGGAGTTCCAGCGGCGGCCCGCGGGCGGCGGCGCCTGGACGACGATCGGCACGGACGCGAACGCCCCCTACTCCGTCAGCTGGAACACGAGCGCGCTCGCCGACGGCGACTACGACCTGCGCGTCATCACGAACGACGACGCCGGCAACAGCTTCACCTCGGCCACCCGCACGGTCACGGTCGACAACTCGGCCCCGGCGGCACCCGAACGTGACGCTCTCCGAGTCGAGCCCGTTCGCGCACGTCTCCGGCAGCGAGATCTTCGTCAACACGGCCCAGACCGGCACGTACGACGTCGACGCGACGAGCTCGGACGCGCACTCGGGCATCGACAAGGTGCGCTTCCCCGGCCCGACCGACGACTCCACGAGCCCGTACTCGGCCACCTACGACCTCGACGACCTCAGCGGCGCCCAGACCGTCACCGCCTTCAACGGCGTCGGCCTGACCGCCTCGAGCCCCTTCACGGTCACGCCGGACACGGCTGCGCCCGCCGGCGGCTCCGTCTCCTACCCCGACGGCTACGACGCCGACGGCGACGTCACGGTCGTGGTCGACTCCGGCACGGACGCCCTCTCCGGCATCGCCCCCGGCTCGGCCGTCCTCGAGCGGCGCACCGCGGCCCTCTCCGACGGCTCCTGCGACGCGTTCGCGGGCCCGTGGACGGCCGTGACGAGCCCGGACACGGTCGCCTCCGGCCTCTGCGCCCAGTACCGCCACCGCGTCTCCGACCGCGTCGGCAACGAGGCCGTCCACACGTCGGGCAACGTCGTCAAGGTCGACCTCGTCGATCCGTCGGCGCCCGCGCTGACCCTCGACGAGTCCAGCCCGTACGCGCACGTGAACGGCACCGAGATCTTCCTCAACACCGACCAGTCGGGCACGTTCCAGGTGCAGGCCACCGCCTCCGACGCGGTCTCCGGCATCGGCAAGGTCGCGTTCCCGAACGGCGTGGACGACACGAGCGCCCCCTACGCGGCCACCTACGACTTCGACGACCTGCTCGGCTACCAGACGGTCACGGCGCACGACCGCGCCGGCAACACGGCCGACTCCCAGTTCAACGTCCGCGAGGACGTGACCGCTCCGTCGACGACGGACGACACGGCCACGATCGGCTCGAGCTGGAAGACGGCGCCGGTGACGGTGACCCTCTCGCCGAGCGACGCGCGCTCGGGCGTGGCGGCGACCTACTACACGACCGACGGCAGCGTCCCGACGACGAGCTCGCCCGAGGGCACCTCGATCGTCCTCACCGACGACGGCGTCTACACGATCCGCTACTTCTCGGTCGACCACGTCGGCAACGTCGAGCCCGTCCGCACCGCCTTCGCGACGATCCGGATCGACAAGACCGACCCGGCGGCGCCCGCGATCTCGCTCAACGAGTCGACCCCGTACGCGCACGTCTCGGGCGGCGAGATCTTCGTCAACCCGGCCGAGAACGCGACGTTCGGCGTCTCCGCGACGAGCTCGGACGCCGGCTCGGGCATCGACAAGATGGTCTTCCCGAACGGCGTCGAGGACTCCTCGAGCCCGTACTCGGCGACCTACGACCTCGACGACCTGAGCGGCTCCCAGACCGTGACCGCGCACGACGCGGCCGGCCTGACGGCGAGCGACACGTTCACGGTCACCCCGGATGCGGCAGCGCCCACCGGCGGCTCCGTCTCCTACCCCGACGGCTACGACGCCGACGGCGTGGTCACGATCGTCTTCGACGGCGGCACCGACGCGATCTCCGGCCTCGACTCCGGCTCGGGCGCCCTCGAGCGGCGCACCTCGGCGCTGACCGCCGGCGTCTGCGCCCCGTTCGTGGGCGGCTGGACCCCGGTCACGAGCCCGGACAACGTCCCCTCCAACACCTGTGTCCGCTACCGCTACCGCGTCTCCGACCGCGTCGGCAACGAGGCCATCTACACGCTCCCGACGAGCACGGTCAAGGTTGACGTCGTGCCGCCGCAGACGACGATCGACGTCTCGCCGGACGACCCGTCGGGCGACGCCTCCCCGTCCTTCGAGTTCTCCTCGAACGAGGCCGGCGCGACCTTCGAGTGCCGCATCGACGGCGGCGCCTGGAGCGCGTGCACCAGCCCGAAGAGCTACACGAGCCTCTCCGACGGCAACCACACCTTCGAGGTGCGCGCGATCGACCCGGCCGGCAACGCCGACCCCTCTCCGGCGACCCACGCCTGGACGGTCGACACGGCCGCCCCGAACACGACCCTCGACGACGTCCCGGCCGACCCGTCCAACGACGACGCACCCACCTTCAGGTTCTCCGCGAGCGAGCCCCAGTCCACGTTCGAGTGCAAGCTCGACACCGGCGCCTGGGCCTCCTGCTCGGATCCCGAGACGATCGGCCTCCTCTCCGACGGCAGCCACACGTTCTCCGTGCGCGCCACCGACGAGGCCGGCAACGTCGACGCCAGCCCGGCGGCCCACACCTGGACGGTCGACACGGTCGCGCCCGAGAGCTCCTTCTCGGTCGTCCCCGCCGACCCGTCCAACAACCCCACCCCGACGTTCGAGTTCTCGGCGAACGAGGCCGGCTCCACCTTCCAGTGCCGCGTCGACAGCGGCGCCTGGGCGGCGTGCACGAGCCCGGCGACCACCCCGGCGCTCGCCGACGGCAGCCACACGTTCTCCGTCCGCGCGACCGACCAGGCGGGCAACCAGGAGTCGACGCCCGAGTCCTACACCTGGCTCGTCGACGCCGGCGCCCCGAGCGTCCAGATCACCCAGCCGTCCGGCGCGGTCAACGCGTCCGACTCCGACCCGTACACGATCGTCGCCACGACGCCCGACGGCGACGTGACGAGCGTGGAGTTCTTCCGCTGCTCCGACGCCTCCGCGGCGTGCGGCACCGGCTCCTGGGTCTCCCTGGGGACCGACGCGGCCGCACCGTTCGAGGGCTCCTGGCCGCTCGACGCCGACGGCAACCGCGCGCTGCGCGCCGTCGCGACCGACGCGGCCTACAACACGGGCGCCGACGTGATCGACGTGACCGTCGACCGCAGCGTCCCGGCGACGACGATCGACTCCGGCCCGGCCGACCCGAGCGCGAGCTCGAACGCCAGCTTCACCTTCAGCTCGAGCGAGCCCGGCGCGACCTTCGAGTGCCGCCTCGACGGCGGCGCCTGGGGCCCCTGCGCCAGCCCGAAGAGCTACTCGAGCCTGGCCGAGGGCAACCACACCTTCCAGGTGCGCGCCGGCGACGCCGCGGGCAACGTCGACCCGACGCCCGCGAGCCGGACCTGGACGGTCGACACGATCGCCCCGCAGACGACGATCGACGTCGCCCCGACCCACCCGAGCGGCGACGCCTCCCCCGACTTCGAGTTCTCGGCGGACGAGCCCGGCTCCACCTTCGAGTGCCGCATCGACGGCGGCGCCTGGAGCCCGTGCACGAGCCCGCAGACCTACCCCGGCCTCGCCGACGGCAGCCACACCTTCCAGGTGCGCGCCACCGACCCGGCCGGCAACGTCGACGCGACTCCCGCGACGCACACGTGGACGATCGACGCGACGGCGCCCGGCGGCGGCCTCGCCGACCCCGGCCAGTTCCTGCGCGGCACGATCGTCCTCTCGGCCTCGCCGAACGACACGGGCGCCGGCGTCCAGAGCGTCGACTTCCAGGTCTCCCCGGCCAACGCCGGCACGTGGACGTCGGTCGGCACGGACACGACGGATCCCTACTCGGTCAGCTGGGACACGACCGGCGCAGCCGACGGCCTCTACGACCTGCGCATCGTCGTCACCGACAACGTGGGCAACTCGAGCGCCTCCGCCGAGATCGAGGACCGCCTCGTCGACAACACCGCGCCCGGCGCGACCCTCGACGACCCCGGCGCGAACCTGCGCGGGACGGTCTCGCTGACCTCGAACGCGAGCGACACGGGCTCGGGCGTGGCGAGCATCTCCTACCAGCGCTCCCTCGCGGGTGTCGGCGCCTGGACGTCCGTGGCTCCCTCGTGGAACACCACGACCGTCGCCGACGGCCTCTACGACCTCCGCGTGATCGTGGTCGACAACGCCGGCAACTCGACGACCTCTCCGGTCCTCGGCAACCGGCGCGTGGACAACACGAAGCCGAGCATCTCGTCCTCGGTCCCGTCCGACGGCACCACCGTCGCGGCCGCGGCCGCCCTCCAGATCAGCGCCAGCGAGGACGTCACCGGCATCGTCAACGCGATGCTCGACGGCTCGCCCGCCCCCGCGCCCACCGTCGTCGGCAATCTCGTCACCTACACCCAGGCCTTCAGCGCCGGCCCCCACACGCTGGCCGGCGAGCTCGAGGACCTGGCGGGCAACCGCCAGCCCATCCGGATCCACTTCACGGCCTGGTCGGGCGCCACGGTCGACTACCCCTTCATCGAGAAGAACTCCATGCCCGCGACGCTCCATGTCCCTGCGCTCGCCGAGCGACACGACGACCGTGACCGTCCCGGCCGGCGCCTGGTCTGGCGCGCCCGCGAGCGACTGGCTCGTCCTTCGCCTCGACCCGCAGCCGGCGACCGGCGTCTCGGGCGGCTTCCAGTCGGCGAGCGAGGTCCTGAACGTGACCGCGTACTGGGCGCTCAACGGCGGCAACGTGACGAGCTTCGACCTCCCGCTCCAGATCGAGATCGACAACACGACGTCGAACGTCATCCCGGCGACCTTCGAGAACGGCGCCTGGCGGACGATCGCCGAGATGCCCGGCGCGAGCCTCCCGGCCGCCTGGAGCGACGGCTTCGAGCGCAACGGCTCGAACATCCGCATCCACACGCGCCACCTCTCGATCTTCACGCTCCTCCGCGACGTGCAGGCCCCGACGATCCCCGGCGGCTTCAAGGGCGTCCTCTCCGGCAAGAACTTCTCGCTCTCCTGGACGGCCGCGAGCGACAACTCCGGTCTCGTCTCGGCTTACCGCGTGTACGCGAACGGCGTGCTCCTGAAGACCGTCGACGGCTCGGCCCGCACCGCCTCCCTCGGCGCGCTGAAGCTGATCGACAAGCGCGGCTTCCAGGTCGCCGCGGTCGACGAGGCCGGCAACGTCGGCGCGAAGACGAAGGTGCTGAAGGTCGTCCCGAAGCTCGCGACGCTGAAGATGACGGCCGCCATGAAGGCCCTCAAGACGCGCGGCTTCAAGCTCGGCCGGATCTCCTACAAGGTCTCCAGGACCGTCCCGAAGGGCAAGGTCATCAAGGGCACGCTCGCCAACCTCCAGCCCGCGGGCGTGAAGATCGGCCTCGTCGTCTCCAAGGGCAAGCCGAAGGCGCGCCGGGCGTCCGTGACCCCGGTTCCGCCCACCTCGCCCGGCACGACGCCTCCGCCGAGCTCCTTCGTCCCGCCGTCGGGCCCGGTGGCCTACGTCCCCGTCCCGGCTCCGGCCGGCGTCGGGAGCCCGGCTCCCGAGACGACGCCGACGACCGAGAGCACCGACGGCTTCGAGATCCCCTCGCTGAACCGCCCCGCAACCTCGAAGGCCGGAATCAAGGAGCTCCGCCAGGAGCTCGGCTTCGGCCTCCTCCTGGCCGCCTTCTCGGTCGCGATCGGCTCGGGCCTCCGCGCCCGCCGCGGCGGCGCCGCCCCCGGCGGTGACCAGTCCAGCGAGGAGCTCTTCTGGGATGCCAGGCTCCTCCGCAGCATCGGCCGGGCCTTCCGCCGCATCTTCGGCCGCGGCTAGCCCGACACCGCAGCGGTGACGGCGATCGTCACCGCCACGCGCCAGGAGCGCGATCCCGATCAGGCGCCGCAGCACACGGTCGGGCAATCGGCCCGTGTAGCGCGCCCCGAGCCAGGCACCGGGGAGGGCGCCGGCCAGGCTGACGGCGAGCACCACCCACTCCACCTCGAGGCGCACGACGTGAGCGGCGAAGCCCGCGGCGCCGAGGAAGAAGCCGACGACGAGGTTCGTCCCCACTGCCGCGTGGGCGGGCAGCCCGACGCTGCGCAGGAGCGCGGGCATGCGGAGCGTGCCGAGGATGAGGCCGACGGCGCCGCCGAGGAGGCCGATGATGGCTCCCGAGACGGTGGCCGCGAGGCGCGGGCGGCGGGACGCCGGCGCGGCGCGCAGCTCGAAGAGGATGTCGAGCCCGCTCCAGAAGAGGACGGCCGCGATCACCGCCAGGAGCGCCTGTGACGGCACCTCGCTCGCGAAGTACCCGCCGACGAACGCACCGGCGACCGACGGCGGCGTCATCCAGGCGACGATCCGCCAGCTCACCCGTCCCGCGCGCGCGTGCGTGAGCCCGCCGGTGAACGCCGCGGCCGCGCTGACGGCGATGTTCGTCCCCGCCGCGGCCGCGGGGCTCCCCGAGGCGAGGAGCACGGCGGGCAGCCGGAGGCTCCCGAGCACGAGCCCGACCAGCGACCCGAGCGCCCCGGCCGCGAACGACCCGGCGAATGCGAGCACGAGCTCGAGCGCCCTCATCGGCGACGGTGGCTAGGCGGCGCCGCCCGGGCGCCAGAGCGGCTCCGGCGTGCCGGCGTTGGCCGCGCGGGCGAGGATGAAGAGGAGGTCGGAGAGACGGTTCAGGTACGCGAGCGCGTCCGGGTTGACGCTGCCCTGCCCCGCGAGGTCGACGGCGAGCCGCTCGGCCCGGCGGCAGACCGAGCGCGCGACGTGCAGGCGCGCGGCCGACTCCGTCCCGCCCGGCAGGATGAAGCTCTTCAGCGGCTCCAGGCGCTCGTTGACGAGGTCGCACAGCTCCTCGAGCCGCTCGACCTGCTCCGGCGTCACGCGCAGCCGCTCGCGCTCGTCCTCGAGCGGCACCGAGAGGTCGGCGCCGAGGTCGAAGAGGTCGTTCTGAACCTGCTCGAGCCACGGCCGGAACTCGGGCGGGAGATCGCCCGCGAGCACCAGCCCGAGGACGGAGTTGAGCTCGTCGACGGAGCCGTACGCCTCGATGCGCGGGTTGGTCTTCGGGACGCGGCTTCCGTCCCCGAGGCTCGTCTCGCCAGCGTCCCCACCGCGGGTGTAGATCCGCGTCAACCGAACAGGCTCGTCGCGGCGGCGCCCCACGCGGGCGAGTATAGAGCCGCGGCTCGCCGGGCTACGCGCGCGGCTGCGGGATCTTCACCGGCTGGTCGACGCCTGTGATGGTGAAGTCCAGGTGCATGTCGGCGCTCTGGCCGCCGGCCTCGACCGTCATGTCGACGAGCGTGTGGAGCGGCAGGTGGCTGCTCTCGGAGACGTAGATCACGACGCGCGTGTCGCCCAGGCCGTCGAGCACCTGCGACATGTCGCCGCCGCCCAGGAGAGGGCCGAACTGGCCGAGCATGCCCTCGACCATCGCACTCGTGTCGAGCACGCCGGTGAGCTTCACCGCCGGCTCGCCCGCGACCTGCTGGCCGTCTTCGACGTCCACGTCCTTCACGTACGGCGTGAAGTCGAACTGCTCCAGGCCGGTCGCCTGGCCGGCCGGCGCGGTCGACCGCACCCAGCCGCTGTCGCCCATCTTCGTCCAGACGACGTCGCCGCGCGTGACCACCGAGAGGGGGAAGCCGGGGATGCCGTCGGCGTTCATGGTCACGACCGCGGCCGGCGTGCCGGACTGCCGCCCGGCGCCCGTCATGGTGAAGGTGAAGCTGCCGGTCGGCATCTCCATGGTCATCCGGCCGGAGAAGCGGAACGTGTCCACCCGGGCCATGGCCTGATTGGACTGCGTGAGGAGCTCCTGTGCGCGCTGCCCGTCTTCGCCCGCGCAGCCGGCGACCCCGAGAGTCGCAAGCAGAAGGGCCGCAAGGAGGGCGACTCTGCGCATGAAAAGGTGATCGGCGCGCCCGCCGAGGGGGCGCAGACCCGAACGAGGGAAGCTCTAGGCCGCGAGCTCTGAGCGGACGAGGCGCAGCGCGTCCTCCCGCTCCACGAACGCGCGCACGACGCCGGGGTCGAACTGGGCCCCGGACTCGGCCAGGACTTCCTTGCCGGCGATTGTCCAGGTCAGCGCCGGACGGTAAGGGCGGTCGCTCGTCATGGCGTCGAGCGCGTCGGCGACCGCGAAGATGCGGGCAGCGAGCGGGATCTCGGTGCCGGCGATCCCGTCCGGGTAGCCGCTGCCGTCCCAGCGCTCGTGGTGCGAGCGCACGATCTGGAGCCCCTCGCCGCGCAGGAACGCGACCCCGCCGAGCATCTGCTCCCCCAGCAGCGTGTGCGTCCGCATGAGCCGCGTCTCGCCGTCGTTCAGCGGCCCGGGCTTCTGGAGGATGCGGTCGGGGATCCCGATCTTGCCGACGTCGTGGAGCAGGAACCCGTACTCGATGCTCGGATCGTCGATCAGGTCCGGGCTGACCGCACGGGCCAGCTCGAGCGCGTAGCGCTGGACGCGCTGGGAGTGGGCACGCGTCCCGGTGTCCTTCGACTCGAGCGCGCTCGCGAGCGCCGCGACGGTCTCCTGGTAGGCGTTCTGCAGGAGCGCGCGCTGGCCCCGCTCGATCTCGAGGAGGTGCCGGAGGTCGCGCGCGTAGAGGAGCACCTGCTGCTCGTCGCCTTGCCGCTCGCCCGAGAGCGGCGGGGGAACGGCCTCGAGGCTGCCGGTCAGGCGCTCGACGACGTCGAGGAGCTCGAGCGGGCTGAACGGCTTCCGCAGGTACGCGTCCGCGGCATCCGACTCCCCGGCGAGGGCGAGGTCGCTGACCGAGCCGGAGAGCAGGACGATGGCCACGCTCTGGGTCGCGGGGTCGGCCTTCACGCGGCGGCAGAGCTCGAGCCCGCCCATGCCCGGCATGCTCACGTCGAGGACGATCGCGTCCGGGCGCCTCAGCTCGACGATGCGGAGCGCCGCCTCCGCGGTGGAGGCTTCCTCCACCTCGACGTCCACGACCTCGAACGTCGTGCGCAGGAGGGCACGGAACCCATCATCGTCGTCAACGATCAGAAGGCGCACTGGCGGCTCGGCTCCTGGTATTCGCTGGTACGACCCTTATCGGTTTTCCAGGTCTATCCCATTAAGGACGATCTGGAAGCAAATTTCCTGCTGTCAAGCGTACTCGTAGAAGCCCTGACCGCTCTTCCGGCCCAGGCGACCCGCCGCGACGTGCTCGCGCAGCAGCGGGCAGGGCTCGTACTTCGAGTCCCCGAGCCCGTCGCGCAGGACCTCCATGATCGACACGCACGTATCCAGACCGATGAGGTCGGCGAGCGCCAGGGGCCCCATGGGATGGTTGAAGCCCAGCTTCGCGATCGTGTCGATCGCGTCTGCCTCGGCGACGCCGTCGGCGAGGGCGTACGCAGCCTCGTTGATGAGCGGCATGAGGATCCGGTTCGAGACGAACCCGGGAAAGTCGTTCACCTCGGCCGGCGTCTTCCCGAGCTCGCGGGCGAGCTCGACGATCTCGGTCACCGTCTCGTCCGACGTGCCGGGCGCGCGCACGACCTCGACGAGGTCCATGACCGGCACGGGGTTGAAGAAGTGCATGCCGATCACGCGCTCCGGCCTCCCGGTCACCTCGGCGAGCGACGCGATCGGAATCGAGGACGTGTTCGACGCGAGCACCGCCTCGGGGCCGAGCGTCGCGTCCGCACGCCGGAAGACGTCCTGCTTCACGCCGGCGTCCTCGACGACCGCCTCCACCATCAGGTCCGCGTCGACGAGGTCGTCGACCGGCTCGACGCGCGCCAGCACCTCGTCCGGGTCGTGCGGCGCGCCCTTGGCGGCGAGCCGCTCGAGGCTCTTCCGCATGCCGGCGAGGCCCTTCTCGACCGCGCCGGGAGCGGCGTCGTGGAGGAAGACGCGGCGGCCGGAAGCGGCCATCACCTGGGCGATCCCGGCTCCCATCTGCCCGGCGCCGACGACGAGGACACGCTCCCGCTTCACGACCGAGGACACTACTGGAACCTTCGCGAGTTCCATGGTGTAGTGAGGGTGATGCTCCGCTCCTTCGCCCTCACCGGCGCCGCCTGGCTCACGCTCGCCGCCTGCGGCGGGACGGAGGAGGCCGGAACGCCTCCGCCGCCGCCGGCGAAGCCCGCGCCGAGCGACAGCGTGCTGGCCGCCTGGAGCGACACGAGCGGCAGCGAGATCTTCTGGGCGGACGCGCGCACGCTCGAGCCGGTGACCGACCGCTCCTATCCGGTTCCGTTCTTCTTCGGCGCCGCCGAGCTCTCGCCAGACGGGTCGATGCTCGCGGTCGGCGGAAGTGAACGCGGAATCGTGGACATCGTCGACCTCGAGCGGATGCGCTCGCGGGGCACCATCGACCTGCCCGTGGGCACGACGGTCGACCGGCTGCACTGGGCAGAGCCCGACCGCATCCTGGCCACCCTCTGGAGCGAGCAGTCGAAGGTCGCCGCGCTCCAGCCCGGCGCCCGCAAGCCGATCGCCGTTCACGACCTGGACGGGATGATCATCAAGACCGACGTCGCCGGAAACGGCCTCGTCATCCTGCTCGCGCCCGCCGACGGAATCGGTCAGGCGCAGCTCGCGCTCTTCGATGGCGACGAGGTGCGCTACGTCGACCTCCCCGGGATCCGTGCGGGCTGGGAGGAGTCCGGCGAGCAGGAGGACTACCGCGCCCGCCAGCTCCTCCCCGCGCTCGCTGTTGAGCCGAGCGGCGAGCGCGCCGTCGTAATCGCACCCGGCAACCGTGCCGTCGAGGTCGACCTGGCCAATCTCACGACGACCTCCCACGACCTCGTCCAGACGGCCTCGCTCTTCGAGCGCTTCCGCAACTGGCTCGAGCCCGGCGCCTGGGCCAAGATGATCGACGGCCCCGAGCTGAACGCGGTCTGGCTACCCAGCGGCCTGATCGCGCTGAGCGGGGTCACCTACACGACCGAGGGCGAGTCGGCGCGCGTGACGCCCGCGGGGCTGGCGCTTGTCGACCCGGGCAACTGGAGCGTGCGCCACGTCAGTGACGCGCCGGCCTGGGTGACCTTCCGCGAGGAAGCCCTGCTCGGCTCCGCGTGGAACGAGGAGAACGGGAGCCAGACGCTGCACGTCTTCGACGAGGACGGCGGCGAGCGGTTCGCGCTCGAGCGCCGCGGTCAGGCCGACCTCTCGCAGACCGCCGGCGGGCTCCTCTACGTCTCGACCCAGGACGGCCGGAAGGTCGAGATCGTCGACCTCGCAACCGGAGAGACCGTCGCCCATGCCGCGCCCGAGCGGCCGGCGTACCTCGTCTTCACCGACTAGCGGTCAGACCTCGAGCAGCAGGGCGTCGCCCTGGCCGCCGCCCGAGCAGATTGCGGCGAGGCCGAGCCCGCCGCCGTTGCGGCGCAGCTCGTAGATCATCGTGCCGAGGATGCGCGCGCCCGAGGCGCCGACCGGGTGCCCGAGCGCGACGGCGCCGCCGTTCACGTTCACCTTCTCGGGATCGGCGCCGAGCATCTTCAGGGAGTTGACCGTGACCGACGAGAACGCCTCGTTGATCTCCACCCGCTCGACGTCGTCGATCGTCTTGCCCGCCTTCTCGAGCGCGCGGGCCGCCGCCTTGGCGGGCGTGCGCGCGAGGTAGGCGTACTCGTCCGCGATGTACGCGCTCGACACGATGGTGGCGAGGATCTCGAGCCCGCGCTTCTGGGCGAACTCCTCGCTCGTGACGACGAGCGCGCCGGCCCCGTCGTTGACCCCGGGCGCGTTGCCGGCGGTGGTCGTGCCCTCGGGGTCGAAGACCGGCTTCAGGCTCGCGAGCTTCTCGAGCGACGTGTCGCTGCGCGGCGCCTCGTCCGCCTCGACGCCGTTCACGGACACGAGCTCCTCCGCGAACTTGCCCGTCTCCGCGGCCGCGACCGCGCGCTGGTGGGAGCGGAGCGCCCAGGCGTCCTGCTCCTCCCGTGTGATGCCGAGCTCGCGGGAGACGAACGACGCCTGCTCGACCATGTGCTTGCCGTCGAACGAGGAGACGAGCCCGTCGTGGAGCATCAGGTCGATCACGGCCCCGTCGCCGAGCCGGTAGCCGAAGCGCGCCTGCTTGAGGATGTACGGCGCGTTCGACATCGACTCCATCCCGCCCGCGACGATCACGTCGTTGTCGCCGGCGCGGATCATCTGGTCGGCGATCTCCACCGCACGGACGCTCGAGGCGCAGACCTTGTTGATCGTGTCGCTCGGGACCTCCTTCGGGAGCCCCGCGCCGACGGCCGCCTGGCGGGCGGGCGCCTGGCCCGAGCCGCCCTGGAGAACCTGGCCCATGATCACGTACTCGACCTCGTCGTCGCGGACGTCCACGCGGTCGAGCGCGGCCCGGATCGCGGTCGCCCCGAGCTGGGGCGCCTCGTAGTCGCGCAGGCCGCCTCCGAACTTCCCGAAGGGCGTGCGAACGGCAGAGACGATCACGGAACGGGCCACGAATTCAGCCTACCAACGGGGGCTAGGCGCTGCCGCCGGTCGCGCCAGGCCTCGGCCATGGCGACCCGGTCGACGATGACCGGGTGCGTCTCCGTGAGGTGGTACGACCACCAGGGAGGATCAGGATCGAGAAGCGCCTCGCGCGCGAAGCCCTGGAAGAGGTTGCGGGCGCCGTCGGGGTCCTCGGTCGTCTCGAGGGCGATCCAGTCGGCCTCCTCCTCCATGTGCCGGGTGATGGCGTTCTGGAGCGGGAGGGCGATCGTCGAGAGGACGACGAACACGAGCAGCGCGAGGGGAACGGCCAGGGGCTCACGCATCCCTCCCCTCCTGCGCGTGATCAGCGCGATCGCGAGTGCGCCGGGGAAAGCGAAGAGCGCGTACCAGCCGATGTTCTTCCAGAGGTGGTTGGCGGAGTGATGCCCGAGCTCGTGGCCGAGCACGGCGCGGATCTCGTCCTCGCTGAAGCTGAAGAGCATCGTGTCCCAGAGGATGATCCGCCGGGTCGGCCCGAGGCCCGTCGCGGCGGCGTTCGGCGCTTCCCACGACTCCACGACCTGCACCCGCACCGGGATCTCCGGGAGGCCCTGTTTCGCGGCGAGCTCGTTCGCGTCCTCGACGACCCACGGCGGCGGCTCCTCCTGCGCCGGGATCAGGTACGGGGTCACGAAGGTGAACAGGGCGACGAGCCCCGTGAAGACGACGGCGCCCGGAATCCACCACCAGAAGCGGAGCCACCCCGCGAGGCCCATCACGATCAGGAGCGCGAAGCAGATGAACAGGAACTCGCTGCCGAGCGCGAACCAGTTCAGGATCAGCCAGTCGCCGTAGCCCAGCTCGGACACGTCGTGCCGGCGCGCCCACCAGTGGTCGACGAGCGCGAACGGCGTCTGGATCGAGCCAGAGGATCGCCAGACCGAGCATGCCGAGCAGCATCCCGGTGCCGATCCGGCCTGCCGCCGACTCCCGCACGAACCGGCCGCCCCAGCGCGCGTAGCCGACGAAGACGGCGATGACGACGACGAGCGAGATGAGGATAGCTGATCCGCAGGAAGAGCTCGAAGTCGCGCGCCTCGGCGAGACGCTCGGAGTCGAGCACGGCCGACGCCTCGACCTCGGGCAGCCGCAGGCCGCCGGGAACCTCGGTCTGCCAGAGCGCCCAGGCCGCCAGGCCCATCGCCGCGCGGCGACCGCTACGAGGAGAAGGAGGGCGGCGGTGGTGGCTCGGGCCATGATCCGGGAGGCGCCGTGTCTCCGGCCAGGATCCGGGCTCAGCGGCCCGGTCGGCTCGTCTCGGCCACGGGCTCGGGAATGTCGAGTGCGGGCGGGCCGCTGTACGGATAGCGGCCGGTGAGGAGATACAGGTAGCCGTAGGTCTGCCCGTAGTAGCCGAGCGCCCACTCGCCGAGCGAGCGAAAGCCCGCGGGCATGCGCCCGGTCGCCATCGCCGCGAACCACCCGAGGAAGGCCGCGATCCAGAGCACACCGCTCAGCGCTGCGTCGACGAACACCGCGGGAAAGCGAGCGGTGAGCGGAAGGCGATCGTCCAGCGGCTCTGCCGCTCGGGCGGGTCGATCTGCAGATCGACCGGGTACGTGCCGGGCGTTCCGGTGAAGCCGGGGAACGGGTTGGCGACGAGGCTGACGAACGCGAACAGGTGGATCGTGTAGCGCAGGTACGCGCCGACGAAGCGGTGGAACGGGTCCGGGAAGCGCCCGAGGATGATCGCCGCGATCCAGCCGATGATGAGCACGAAGACGACCGGGATCGACCAGAGGATCAGCCAGATGAAGTGCGGGATCGCCAGGAGGAGCCGGAAGAAGACGGTGAGCCGGCTCCGGTGGAGGTCCTCGTCGGCCGTGAGGGCGATCGGCCGCGGAGGAGGAGGCACGGGCACCGGGTTCTGGCGCGGGTCCGCGTGCGGGTACCGGTCGGTGAGGAAGAGCAGATAGCCGTAGGTCTGGGCGGCGTAGCGCAGCGCGTAGGCGAGCGCGTCCCGGAAGCCGTTGGGCATCCGGGCTCGCACCAGGCAGGCGAACCACGCGAAGAACGCGATCGAGAAGGCGAGACCCGCCGACCCGCCCCAGTAGTAGTACTCCTCACCCGAGCCGTCGGTGGTCGTGCTGCTGCCGCCGCCGGGCCCCCACCCGCCGATGAGAGCGGTGGTGATGAGGAACGCGGGGACCGCGAGGATGATCCGGAAGGCCGTCTTCCAGCGCGACTGGCGCGCAGGCGGGTCGATCTCGACGTCGACCGGATACGAGCCCTCGGCGCCGGTAAACCCCGGGAACGGGTTCGCGGCGAGCAGGAGAAAGCCGTAGACATGGGTGCCGTAGCGGACGTAGGCCGCGGAGAACCCGTGCAACCCTTCGGGGAGCCGCGCCGTGAAGAGGACGATGAACCAGCTCAGGATCGCCACGAAGAACACGGCGATGCCCCAGAGGAAGAGCCAGATGATGTGCGGGATGGCGAGGAGGAGCCGGAAGAAGACCGTCAGCCGGGACCGCTCGAGGTCGTCCCCCACCACCATCCGGATCGGATGCGGCTCCATCGGGGCGTGATTATCCGTGCGATGCCGGATGGATGTCGGAAGCGCTTGACGCATGCGACCGCAGTCGCCTACGCTCCGCCCACGATGACTTCTCCCGTCCGCACCTGGTGGGCCTGGCGCCGCGAGCGGAGCGGGAGCGTCGCCTGCTAGCCCAGAGGCCCGAACAGCCCGCTCCGCTCGAAGACCCCAGGTGGGTCTTTTTCGTATGCCATGACCGTTGCTCCTGAAATCCACGCCGACCTCATCACCCCGCTCGGGGCCTACCTCAGGCTGCGCGCGGGCGAGCGCGCCGGCTTCCTGCTCGAATCCGTGGAGAAGGGTCGCCTCGGGCGGCACAGCCTGCTCGGCACCGGGTCGCGGATCGTCACGTTGGACGAGGCCGAGCAGGAGGTCGCGGCCGGCCGGCCGGTCGTCGGCTACCTCGGCTACGACCACGTGGCCAAGCTCGAGCCGACCGTGCCCCTGCCCGGACACCGGGCCCGACCTGCCCGAGAGCCGCTTCGTCGTCGCCTCCACGCTCGTGCGCTTCGACCACGCGGCGAGCCTGGCCGAGGTGCTCGTCGGCGACCCCGCCGAGGTGGCGGCCCGGCTCAACGGCCCGCTGACGGAGGAGCGCGTGGCCGGCGTGACGACGGGGCCGGTGGAGCGCTCGCCGTCGCGCGAGGCCTACGAAGATGGCGTTCGCCGCGCGAAGGACTACATCCGCGCCGGCGACGCGTTCCAGATCGTCCTCTCCCAGCGGGCGGAGCGCCCGACCGGCGTCACGCCGCTCGGCGTCTACCGCTCCCTGCGCCGCATCAACCCCTCGCCGTACCACTTCCTGCTGGAGCTCGACGGGATCTCGCTCGTCGGCTCCTCGCCGGAGACGCTCGTCAAGCTCGAGGGCTCGCGCGCCTCCCTCAATCCGATCGCCGGCACGACGACGCCGGGCGAGGGCGACGCCGAGGAGCTGCTCGCGTCCGAGAAGGACAGGGCCGAGCACGTCATGCTCGTCGACCTCGGCCGCAACGACCTCTCGCGCGTCTGCAAGGCGGGCTCCGTGCGCGTCGTCCGCTTCCTCGAGGCCGAGCGCTACTCGCACGTCACGCACCTGGTGTCCGAGGTCGCGGGCGAGCTCGCGCCCGGGCGCACCGCCTTCGACCTCCTGCGGGCGTGCTTCCCCGCGGGGACCGTGTCCGGGGCGCCGAAGGTGCGCGCGATGCAGATCATCTCCGAGCTCGAGGGGCACCGCCGCGGCCCGTACGCGGGCGCGGTCGGCTACGCCTTGCCGGACGGCTCCATGGACACGTGCATCGCCATCCGCACGGTCATCCTCGCCGACGGCCTCGCGCGTCTCCAGGCAGGCGCGGGGATCGTGGCCGACTCCGACCCGGCCGCCGAGCACGAGGAGTGCCTGCGCAAGCTCGCCGCCCTGGAGGCGGCGCTGGCCGACGCCGAGCACAATGAGGGGACACCAGCGTGATCCTCCTCGTCGACAACTACGACAGCTTCACCTACAACCTCGCCCACCTCTTCCAGGAGCTCGGCGCGGAGGTGACGGTCATCCGCAACGACGCGCTCGACGCGGACGAGGCCGAGCGCATGGCGCCGAGTCAGCTCGTCATCTCTCCCGGCCCGGGCCGCGCGGAGGACGCGGGCGCGACGGTGGAGATCGTGCGGCGCCTCGGCCCCCGGATTCCGACGCTCGGGGTCTGCCTCGGCCACCAGGCGATCATCACGGCCTTCGGCGGCGAGGTCGGCCAGGCGCACAAGCTCCTGCACGGGAAGGCGAGCGCCATCTCGCACGACCGGCAGGGGATCTTCGAGGGCGCGCCCGAACCGCTCGAGGGCGGCCGCTACCACTCGCTCGCCGCGACCCGCGTGCCCGAGGCGCTCGAGGTCTGCGCGACCTCCGACGACGGCGAGGTTATGGCGGTGCGGCACCGCGAGTTCCCGGTCGTCGGCATCCAGTTCCACCCGGAGTCGGTGCTCACGCCGGACGGGCCGCTCCTCGGACGTAACTTCCTGGAGGGCAGGCGATGACGATCCAGGAGGCGCTCGGCCGGCTGCTGGAGGGGCGCGACCTCACGCAGGCCGAGGCGCGCGAGGTGATGAACCAGATCATGGGCGGCGAGGCGACGCCCGCGCAGATGGGCGGGTTCCTCGTGGCGCTGCGTCTCAAGGGCGAGACCCCGGACGAGATCGCCGGCTGCGCCGAGGCCATGCGCGAGCATGTCCTCTCCGTGAAGCCGAAGCGCTCCGACCTCGTCGACACCGCGGGGACGGGCGGCGACGGCGCGCGGACGTTCAACATCTCGACCGCGGCGGCACTCGTGGCCGCGGCGGCGGGCGCGGGCGTGGCGAAGCACGGGAACCGCGCCGTCTCGTCGGCGTCCGGCTCGGCCGACGTGCTCGAGGCCCTCGGGTTCCGGCTCGACCTCGCCCCGCCGCAGATCGAGCGCTCGATCGACGAGCTCGGCTTCGGGTTCCTCTTCGCGCAGGCGCACCACCCGGCGATGAAGCACGCCGCCCCGGTTCGGCGCGAGCTCGCCACGCGGACGGTCTTCAACGTCCTCGGCCCGCTCACGAACCCGGCGGGCGCGCGGGCGCAGGTGGTCGGCGTCTACGCTCCGGAGCTCGTGGAGACGATCGCCTCCGTCCTCGCACGGCTCGGCGCGCAGCGCGCCTTCGTGGTGCACGGCGCGGGCGGGATCGACGAGCTCTCCCCGGCCGGGCCGAACCTCGTCTGCGAGGTGACGGACGGCCGCGTCGAGCGGCGTGAGATCGACCCCGCCGACTTCGGCGTCCCGCGCTGCTCCTCGGCCGACCTCGCGGGCGGCACGCCCGAGGAGAACGCCGCCGTCGTGCGCGAGATCTTCGCCGGCGCGCCCGGGCCCGAAGCGCGAGGCGGTGCTCCTCAACGCCGCCGGCGCGATCGCCGCGGGCGGCCATGCGTCCGGCCTCGAGGAGGGCTACCGCCTCGCCACCGAGGCCGTCGACTCCGGCACCGCCGCCGAGCGGCTCCAGGCGCTCGCCGCGTTCACGCAGCAGGCGGTCCCGGCCTGATGGGACGGTTTCGCGACGCGCTCGCCGAGCCTGGACTTCGCGCCATCGCCGAGGTGAAGCGGCGCTCGCCGTCGGCCGGTGACCTGCGGCCGGACGCCGACCCGCCCTCGCTCGCGCGCTCGTTCGCCGAGAGCGGCGCGGCTGCCGTCTCGATCCTCGTCGACGAGCGCTTCGGCGGCTCCTTCGCCGACCTCGAGGCCGCCCGGGCCGCGACGGACATCCCGCTCCTCGCCAAGGGCTTCTTCGACGACCAGGGAGACCTGCTCCAGGCCCGCATCGCGGGCGCCGACGCCGCGCTGCTCCTCCTCCGCGACCTGGACGACGAGCAGGCGCGTCTCATGCTCGAGGGAGGCCGCACGCTCGGCCTCGACCTCCTCGTCGAGGCGCACGACGCGAGCGAGCTCGAGCGCGCCGTCGCGCTCGGTGCCGACGTGATCGGGATCAACGCGCGCGACCTGGGGACGTTCGCCATCGACCGCCGCGCGCAGCTCGCGCTCGTCGCCAAGGCGCCGCGCGACCGCGTCGTCATCGCCGAGAGCGCGATCGGCAACCGCGCGCAGGGCGCCGAAGCGGAGCTCGCCGGGGCGGACGCGATCCTGGTCGGCTCGACGCTCATGCGCGCCGAGGATCCAGGCGCGACTCTGGCCGAGCTCATCGCCCGCCCGCTCGTCAAGGTCTGCGGCCTCACGCGCGAGGAGGACGTCGCCGTGGCCGCCGAGGCCGGCGCCGACCTCGCGGGCTTCATTCTCGCGGAGAGCCCGCGCCGGGCGGCCGCGCCGTTGCCCGTGCCCGAGACGATGCTCTCGGTCGGGGTCTTCGTCGGCAAGACCGAGGAGGTCGGCACCGACCTCCTGCAGCTCTACCCCGAGGAGGACGGCCACCGCGGGCGCGACGGTGTGCTCCTGCGGGACGAGCGAGCCCGTCGCCACGGTTCTCGACCTCCCCTGGCTGAGCATGGACGCGCACCACTGGGAGCGCGCCGCCCAGGCCGAGGGGCGCGTCATGCTGGCGGGCGGGCTCGGGCCCGAGAACGTGCGCGCCGCGATCGACGCCGTCGACCCCTGGTGCGTCGACGCGAGCCGGAGCCTCGAGCTGGCGCCCGGGCTCAAGGACCACGACCGCGTCCGCGCGTTCGTCGACGCCGTGCGTACCCGGCAGGCGGTGCGGTCGTGAGCGTGCTCCTGCGCGGCACGTTCGGCGAGTACGGCGGCCAGTACGTCCCGGAGACGCTCATGCCGGCGCTCGAGGAGCTCGAGCGCGGCTGGGCCGAGATCAAGAACGACCCCGAGTTCAAGGCCGAGCTGGAGGCGCTCCAGGCGACCTACATCGGCCGGCCGACGCCGCTCTATCTCGCCGAGCGGCTCCCCGGCGACCGGCGCGTCTACCTCAAGCGCGAGGACCTCTGCCACACCGGCGCGCACAAGATCAACAACGCGGTCGGGCAGGCGCTCGTCGCGCGCAGGCTCGGCAAGCAGCGCATCGTCGCGGAGACCGGCGCCGGGCAGCACGGCGTCGCGTCGGCGACCGTCTGCGCCCGCTTCGGCCTCGAGTGCATCGTCTACATGGGCGCCGAGGACATGGAGCGCCAGAAGCCGAACGTCGAGCGGATGGGCCTCCTGGGCGCCGAGGTGCGCGCGGTCGAGTTCGGGACGCGGACGCTCAAGGAGGCCACGAGCGAGGCGATCCGCGACTGGATCACGAACGTCGAGACGACGCACTACCTGATCGGCTCCTGCGTCGGCCCGCACCCGTACCCCGAGCTCGTGCGCGAGCTCCAGTCGGTCATCGGGCGCGAGGCCCGCGAGCAGGTCCTCGAGGCCGAGGGGCGGCTCCCGGACGCCGTCGTCGCCTGCGTCGGCGGCGGCTCGAACGCGATCGGGATGTTCGCCGGCTTCCTCGCCGACGAGGACGTGCGCCTGGTCGGCGTCGAGGCGGCCGGCGCCGCCAGCCTGGGCACAGGCCGCGCGGGCGTCCTGCACGGCGCGCGTTCGTCGATCCTCGCGGACGACGACGGCCAGATCGCCGACGCCCACTCGATCTCCGCCGGCCTCGACTACCCGGGCGTCGGCCCCGAGCACGCGTTCCTCCGCGACACCGGCCGCGCCGAGTACTTGCCGGCGACGGACGAGGAGGCGCTCGCGGCCCTGCATCTCCTCGCGGAGCGCGAGGGCATCATCCCCGCGCTCGAGCCCTCCCACGCGCTCGCGAGAGCGCTCGAGCTGGACGCCGAGCTCGTCGTCGTGTGCCTCTCGGGCCGCGGCGACAAGGATCTCGCCGTCGTCATCGGGCACGACGGGTGAGCAAGAAGCTCTGCGTCTACCTGATGGCGTTCCCCGAGACGCCGGAGCTCGTCGAGGCGGCGGTGGCGGGCGGCGCCGACCTGATCGAGATCGGCTTCCCCTTCTCCGACCCGCTCGCCGACGGGCCGGTCATCCGCCTCGCCGGCGAGCGCGCGCTCGCGCGCGGCATGCGCACGCGCGAATGCCTGGAGTGCCTCGCCGAGACGCGCAGACGTGTCGGCCCCGACCTCCCACTGGTGCCGATGACGTACGCGTCGATCCTCGAGGCCTACGGCTACGAGCGCTTCTGGGAGGACGCGCGCGAGGCGGGCGCGACGAGCCTGATCGTCGCCGACCTGCCGCTCGAGGCTGCGCCGGAGATCCCGCGCGTCCAGCTCGTGGCGCCGACGTCGACCGACGAGCGGATCAGCGCCGCTGCTGAGCGCACCGACGGCTGGCTCTACCTCGTCTCGCTGACGGGCACGACCGGCACGCGCCAGGCCGTGTCGTCGCAGCTCGCCGGCCTCGTCGAGCGCGCCCGCGCGCTCACCGACCGGGAGCTACTCGCCGGCTTCGGCATCTCCACGCCCGAGCAGGCCGCCGACGTGGCCGCGCTCGCGGACGGCATCGTCGTCGGCAGCCGCCCGATCCAGGTCGCCGACGAGTCGGGCCCCGAGGGCCTGCGCGACTTCGTCGCGTCCCTGCGCAGCGCCCTGGACTCCGTAGCCGCTCCGGCCGCCTGACACGGCCGCCACTGGCGCGCCGCGACCCACCGCGCGGAAGCTACATTGACTCGGAGTCATTGATCGTCAGGGAGGTGTCGTGATGAGTGGTTCGGTCGAGAAGGCGATTCTCGCGGGCGGATGCTTCTGGGGCATGCAGGACCTCATCCGGAAGCGGCCGGGCGTCCTGGAGACGAGGGTCGGCTACACGGGCGGCGACGTCCCGAATGCCACCTACCGCAACCACGGCACGCACGCAGAGGCGATCGAGATCGTCTTCGACCCCGAGCAGACGTCCTACCGCGACGTGCTCGAGTTCTTCTTCCAGATCCACGACCCGACGACGCTGAACCGTCAGGGGAACGACATGGGGACGAGCTACCGCTCGGCGATCTACTACCTCGACGAGGAGCAGCGCCGCGTCGCGGAGGACACGATCGCCGATGTCGAGGCCTCCGGCCTCTGGCCGGGGAAGGTCGTCACCGAGGTCGAGCCGGCGGGGCCGTTCTGGGAGGCCGAGCCCGAGCACCAGGACTACCTCGAGAAGTATCCCAACGGCTACACGTGCCACTTCCCGCGGCCTGGCTGGGTTCTCCCTCGCCGCGCGCCGGCGGCAGCCGGCTAACGGCCCGTTCGCGACGGCGGTTATCCCGCGGCTGGCGTCAACGCTGCCGTGGGAGCAGTGTGTGGCTAGAGCTCAGCTTCCGCCGCGCTCGTAGCGTTCCTGCTCCTCGACGGTCAGCTCGGCCGTCGGGAAGGCTTCGAGGCGGTCGTCCGGGATCGGCTGGCCGCTCTCGACGGACAGCCCGTACGTTCCCTGCTCGATTCGCGCCTCCGCCCGCTCGACGGCGCTGAGCGCCTCGCGCAGGTCGTCGCTCATGCCTTCGTCCAGCTCGTCGGCGTAGAGCTCTGACGCCTCGTCCGCCGGCTCGTCCTGATCGGCAAGCTCGCCGACATCCGCCGGCTGACGCCTTCCGAGCGCGCTCTCGATGCGTCTCCGCTCTTCGGCCAGCAGCTGCCTCGCGCGCTCGGGGTCCATGAGGCGATGCTAACTGTCTCGCCCGTCTTGCGGACGTGACGGAACGGTCGGCACTAGCCGAACGTGAAGGCGTAAGCCTCGGCGCCGGGCTCGTGGAACGTGATCTCCAGCGTCCGTTCGCGAACCTTGTCGTGCGCGCGCACGAGCTGGTACATGCGACCGTAGTCGAGCGTCCCGTTCCCGTCCTCGCCGACGTCGACGCCGTGCGAGGCGCCCGGAGGCTTGCCGTCGACGAGCACGCGGAAAGGAATCGGCTCGTGTCCTCCGGGAGAGAGCACGAGATGCGCGTCACGTGCGTCGAACCGAAAGGCGATGCTTCCGTCCGGCTGGTCGAGCACGACATTCTCGCGCCCGATCGTCCACTCGCCCGCCAGGGCCCAGTGGTTGGAGCGCAGGCGCTCGGGAAGCTCGTAGACGCGGGCTTCGTCGGGCGCGGGGCCGTCCGGGGAGGCGAAGCGCTCGCGCGCGCCCGTAGCCGAGGTATGTCTCAGGCGTCCGCAGTTGATCCCAGTCCGCCTCAGCCTCCACACCGACCCCTACGACCTGGACGAGCTCGCGCTCGACTCCGAGCAGGTCCTGGATCACGCGCTCCGATTGCTCGTAGCGTCCTTCGCCAAAGTGCTCGTCGCGGATGATCCCCTCCCGATCGACGAAGTAGAGCGCCGGCCAGTAGTGGTTGTCGAAGGCGCTCCAGACCCCGTAGTCGTTGTCGAGCGCGACCGGGTAGTCGATCTCCCGCTCCCCCACCGCCCGGCGCACGAGATCGACGTCGTGCTCGAACGAGAACTCCGGAGTGTGGGCGCCGATCACGACCAGCCCGTCCTCTCGGTAGGCCTGCGACCACGCGCGGACGTACGGCTCCTGGCGCAGCCAGTTGATGCAGGTGAGCGTCCAGAAGTTCACGAGGACGACGCTGCCGCGCAGCCCGGCGGGGTCGAGCGGCTCGGAGTTGAGCCACCCGGTCGCCCCGTCGAGCCGCGGCATGTGAACCTTCGCGAACAGGCTCATCTAGCGAGCCTCTTCATGACGAGCTGCGATCAACGCAACGACCTGAATGCAGCTCGCACCTCGTCGGAGAAGAGCTCCGGCTCCTCCCAGGCGGCGAAGTGCCCGCCCCTGTCGACCTCGTTGAAGTAGCTGACGTTGGGGTACGAGTTCTCGACCCAGCTACGCGGAGTCCGCCAGATCTCGCCGGGGAAGGTGGTGAAGCCGACCGGGAGCGAGACCTCCGGAGGAGGCTGGCCGGACGCGAGTGCTTGAGCCAGGGCTCGTCCGTCCTCCCAGTACGACCGGGCCGCCGAGGCGCCGGTGCCCGTCAGCCAGTACAGCGTGATGTTGTCGACGATCTGGTCGCGGGTGAGATTGCCGGCGGGCTCCCCGTCGACGAAGGCGTGGGAGATCTTGTAGTAGCTGTCAGTGTCGTGGTCGAGCAGCCAGGCGGCCAGGGCGACGGGTGAATCCAGCAGGGCGTAGCCGATCGTCTGCGGCCGCGTGGCCATCTCCAGGAAGTAGCCGAAGCCATCCGTCTTGAATGTGGCGACCGCCTCGGCTGCCGCGCGCTCCTCCTCCGATTCCTCCGGCTGAGGTGCGGCTAGCACCGTCACGAGCAAGTTCACGTGGATGCCGAGCAGCCCCTCGGGCGCCTGCCGTCCCATCGTGTCGGTGACGAGGGCGCCCACGTCACCGCCCTGGGCGACATATCGGGTGTAGCCGAGGCGGTGCATCAGCTCGGCCCAGGCCTGCGCGACGCGGCCGGCGTTCCAGCCGAGCTCGGCGGGCTCGCCGGAGAAGCCGTAGCCGGGCAGGGACGGCAGCACGAGGTCGAACGCGTCCTCCGCCTGCCCACCGTGCGCGGTCGGATCGGTCAGCGGGCCGATGGTCTCTAGCAGCTCGATCACCGAGCCGGGCCAGCCGTGCGTCATGATCAGCGGCAGCGCGTTCTCGTGTTGCGACCTCACGTGGATGAAGTGGATGTCCACCCCGTCGATCTCGGTCGTGAACTGCGGCAGCGCGTTCAGCCGCGCCTCCACGCGCCCGAAGTCGTACTCGTTCGCCCAGTAGTCGGCGAGCGCCCGGGTCGTCGCGAGCTGGACGCCCTGCGACCGATCCGGGACGAGCTCCTTGCTGGGCCAGCGCGTCGCCGCGATGCGCCGGCGCAGGTCGCTCAGCTGCTCCTCTGGAATCTCGAGCTGGAAGGGACGGACCTCGGTTGCGGTCTCGGTGCTACTCATGTGTATCTCCGTTCGTTCGTAGTGACCTGAACGCGGCTCGCACCTCGGCGGAGAAGAGCTCCGGCTCCTCCCACGCCGCGAAGTGGCCGCCTCTGTCGACCTCGTTGAAGTAGATGAGATTGGGATACGCCTGTTCGGCCCAGCTCCTCGGCGCCTGGTACTGCTCGCCGGGGAAGACCGTCACGGCCACGGGGATGGAGACACCCTTCGCGTTGAAGAAGCCACCCTTGTACTCCCAGTAGAGGCGGGACGCGGAGACCCCGGTGTTCGTGAGCCAGTAGAGCGTGATGTTGTCGAGGAGCTCGTCACGCGTCAGCTCGCCCGTGGCGCTCGTCGGCCGGTCCAGAGCAGAGGCGACCGCCGCGGCCGGCTGGCCGTCGGCATCGTTGTGATCGAGAAGCCAGGCAGCCAGGCCGACGGGTGAGTCCGCGATGCCGTACAGCGTCTGCGGGCGCGCCGCCATGAACCTGGCGTAGTCGACCTGCTTGAACGTTCTCTCCAGCTGCTCGTAGGCCCGTCGCTCCTCAGCCGAGAGATCCGGCGGCGGCGGCTCGCCGGCCAGGAGAGCCTTGTCGACGTCAGCCGGGACGGTCGCGGGCATGTTGCTGTGGATGGCGAGCAGTCCCCCTGGTGCCTGCAAGCCCATCTGGTCGACGACGAACGCGCCCCAGTCGCCGCCCTGGGCGACATACCGCGTGTAGCCGAGGCGCGTCATCAGCTCCGCCCAGGCTCGGCCCATGCGCTCGGGGCCCCAGCCGGTGCTCGTCGGTTTGCCCGAGTAGCCGTAGCCCGGCATGGACGGGATCACCAGATGGAAGGCGTCCGCTGCGCTCGCCCCATGTGCCGTGGGGTCGGTCAGCGGCTCGATGATCTTCAGCTGCTCGACGATCGAGCCGGGCCAGCCGTGGTTGACGACGAGCGGCAACGCGTCCTCGTGCTGCGAGCGGACGTGAATGAAATGGACGTCGAGGCCGTCGATCTCGGTCACGAATTGCGGGAGGGCGTTCAGCCTCGCCTCGCACGCGCGCCAGTCGTACTCCGTCTCCCAGTAGCGGGCGAGCTTCTGCATCGTCGCGAGCGGCACGCCCTGCGACTGATCGGCGACGGTCTCCTGCTCGGGCCACTGCGTCGCCGCGATGCGTCGACGCAGATCCTCGAGGGCATCGTCGGGAACGTCGACCTCGAACGGACGGATCGTTGTTGCGTCCGCGGTTCGCTCTGTCGTGCCGGTGGACGACTGAACGGTCTGCATTCGGCTCCGATCGTTTGTGACGCCGCTGCGACCGGCCGCGAGATCAGACCCCTTGAAGACTCAGCGCGGCATCGACGAACGGCTGCTTCGTACGAGCCGTACGACTCTACGCCTTTCCGCAAGGAATGCAACAGCGGCTACTACCGTTCACCAGATTTCCACGCCCCGCTCGCCGCTTGGCCGAACTCCGTGGGTGTCCAAGGAGGCTGCCGGGCTGGACGTGAAGAGGACAGCAAGCCGGAGCGGGGCCCCGCTTCGGGGCCCCGCTTCCGGTCAGTGCACGTCTCTCGCTAGCCCGCGAGAGTCCGGACGAACTCGCAATCCACCGCCGTGTCGCCGGGCCTCAGGATGGCGCGGTCGCGGTCGTCGGCGTGCTCGCCGCAGTTGAGCGTGTCGGCGGTGTCGTCGTCCGCCGCCGCGAACAGGCGGTCGTTGCCCTCGCCGCCCGAGAGGTCGTCGGCGCCGACGCCGGCCCAGAGCCAGTCGGCGCCGGGCCCGCCGTTGACGTCGTCGTCGCCGGGCCCGCCCCAGGCCCGGTCGGCGCCGTCGTCGCCGTTGAGCGTGTCGTTCCCCATCTGACCGAACAGGAAGTCGGTCGCGCCGAGCCCGGACACCGTGTCGTTGCCCGCACGGGCGAGGATGAAGTCGCGCCCGGCCGTCCCGGTGAGCGTGTCGTCGCCCGGCGTCCCGCGCTGGATGTGGACGCGCGAGCGCCGCGCGGGCGCAGTCCGGACCCGCTCGCAGTCGACGGCGATGTCGCCGACACGGATCAGCGCCGTGTCGCGGCCGCCGCCGCAGTCGAGCACGTCAGGTAGGTGGTCGTTCTCGCCGGCGCGGAGGATGTCGTTCCCCGGCCCGCCCTCGAGCGTGTCTGCGCCCCAGCCGGCGTGGAGCAGGTCGGCCCCGTCCCCGCCCTCGAGCGAGTCGTTGCCCGGGCCGCCCCAGAGGAAGTCGCGTCCGGCGTCACCGCTCGCGGTGTCGTCGCCGCGGTGGCCGAAGAGGAAGTCCGAGCCCCCGTTTCCGGCCATGGCGTCGTTGCCCGCGCGACCGTAGACGAAGTCCCGATTGGCCGTCCCGGCCAGCGTGTCGTCACCCGGCGTGCCGACGATCACCTTCGCCGAGGCCGCAGGAGCGACCGCGAGCACGGCGAGCGCCGTCGCCGAGACGAACAGGATCGTGCGCTTCACAGAGGTTCCTTTCCGAGTGGTGCCTGCGCAGCAAACTGAACCACGGCGCTGTTCGGAAGGAATGGCCGCCGTGTAAGCGGCCCGTAAGCGTTTCTTGAGGGATTAGCGCAGGCGGACGACGATGACCCGCTCGCACTGCCCCGGGTCCATGATCTGGTCGATCGCCCGCTTGACGACGCGGTCGTTGCCGGGCCCGCAGGTGATCTGGTCGACGTGCGGATCCATGTCGATCGTGATCAGCTCGTCGTCGTCGCTCCCGCCGAAGAGCTGGTCGGCGCCCCAGCCGCCCCAGAGCCGGTCGTTGCCCTCGTCGCCCTGCAGCACGTCGTCGTCGGCGCCGCCGATGCAGCCAGTCGCGCCCGGTGCCGCCGATCAGCGTGTCGTTGCCCTCGTTGCCCCAGAGGACGTCGCTCCCGGCCTGTCCGTCGAGGACGTCGTTTCCCGTCCAGCCCGGCGACCAGGTGCCGGGTTGTGTTGGCGCAGCACCCGCTCCAGTTGTCGTCCCGCGAGTCGTTTCGTCGTGACGACGGTGCCGGCCGGGATGCGCCCGCGGATGTTGACGCGGCGCACGGTCTCGCAGCCGAAGACCTGGTCCTTGCGACTGACGATCGCGGTGTCCTTGCCGGGCCCGCAGTCGACGCTGTCGACCTGGCCGTCGTTCTCGGGCGCGTAGAGGATGTCGTTGCCGTCGCCGCCGTCGATCACGTCGGGGCCCCAGCCGCCGTGGAGGCGGTCGTTGCCGGGCCCGCCGTCGAGAGTGTCCTCGAGCGCGTCGCCCCACATCTGGTCGTGGCCGACGTCGCCCTGGAGAATGTCCGCACCGCGCTGCCCGTAGAGGAAGTCATTGCCGGCACGACCCCAGACGACGTCGTTCCCGCCGCGCGCGAAGACATCGTCCCGCGCGGCCGTGCCGTTGATGATGTTCGTGCCGCCTGTCCCGACGATGCGCTTGGCGGCCGCAGCGCCTGCGAGCACGAGAACGAGCGCGCATGCAAGCAGCGCAAAAACACTCCCCTTCCCCGGCAGCCGCATTTCAATGCACAAACTAGCGCTCGGGAAGCCCGATTACCAGTCTGGACCGGGCCTGGCATCACGGCTAGGGCGTAGGCTACGGACCATGCATACGATCGAGCTCACCGACGACGAGCTGCGCCTCGTTCGAGCGGCGCTGAACGCCTATCTCGAGGACTTCGGGCACGACGAGGCCGACGTCCTCCGGGCAGTGAAGGCGGTCATCGCGAAGCTGCCCCACTCCGCCTAGTGGCCGTTCTCGACTCGCGGGCCGACCGGGCGGCGGAGGAGTACGCCGCCAACCGCGGGCGCATGGAGGCGCTCGTGGCCGAGCTCCGCGAGCGAACGGCTCAGGTCGCGACCGAGCGGCCGCCGGAGACCGTCGAGCGCCACGCCGCGCGCGGCAAGCTCCTCGCGCGCGAGCGTGTCGAGCGGCTCCTCGACCCCGGCTCGGCCTTCCTGGAGCTGAACGCCCTCGCGGCCTGGGACGTCTACGACGGCGACGCGCCCGGGGCCGGGATGATCACCGGCATCGGCGTCGTCGAGGGCACGGAGTGCGTGATCGTCGCCAACGACGCGACCGTCAAGGGCGGCACCTACTACCCGCTGACCGTCAAGAAGCACCTGCGCGCCCAGGAGGTCGCCGAGCAGAACCACCTGCCGTGCATCTACCTCGTCGACTCGGGCGGCGCCTTCCTGCCCATGCAGGACGAGGTCTTCCCCGACCGGGAGCACTTCGGCCGCATCTTCTTCAACCAGGCGAACATGTCGGCCCTCGGGATCCCGCAGGTCGCGGTGGTCATGGGCTCGTGCACAGCCGGCGGCGCCTATGTGCCGGCGATGAGCGACGAGACGGTGATCGTGCGCGGCACCGGGACGATCTTCCTCGGCGGGCCGCCGCTCGTGAAGGCGGCCACCGGCGAGGAGGTCAGCGCCGAGGAGCTCGGCGGCGCGGACGTCCACTCGCGCGTCTCGGGCGTCACCGACCACTACGCGGTCAGCGACGAGCACGCCCTCGCCCTCGCGCGCCAGATCGTGCGCAACCTCCATCGCCGCAAGCTCGACCCGCCGTGGGACGTGCTCCCGCCCGAGGAGCCGCTCTACGACCCGGAGGAGCTCTACGGCATCGTCCCGACCGACTACGCGAAGGGCTACGACGTGCGCGAGCTGATCGCCCGCCTCGTCGACGGCAGCCGGCTGCACGAGTTCAAGCCGCTCTACGGCGAGACGCTCGTCTGCGGCTTCGCGCGCATCGAGGGGTACCCGGTCGCCATCCTCGCCAACAACGGCGTCCTCTTCTCGGAGTCGGCCCTCAAGGGCGCGCACTTCGTCGAGCTCGCCTGCAAGCGGCGCGTCCCGCTCCTCTTCCTCCAGAACATCACCGGGTTCATGGTCGGCAAGGAGTACGAGGCCGGCGGGATCGCCAAGGACGGCGCGAAGCTCGTCACCGCGGTCGCCTGCGCGCAGGTGCCGAAGTTCACCGTGATCGTCGGCGGCTCGTTCGGCGCCGGCAACTACGGGATGTGCGGCCGCGCCTACGCGCCGCGCCAGCTGTGGATGTGGCCGAACGCGCGCATCTCGGTCATGGGCGGCGAGCAGGCCGCCAACGTGCTCTCGACGGTCGGGCGGGCGGATCCGGACGAGATCCGCGCGAAGTACGAGCGCGAGGGGAACCCGTACTACTCGACGGCGCGTCTCTGGGACGACGGGATCGTCGACCCGATCGACACCCGCAAGGTGATCGCGCTCGGGATCTCGGCGGCGCTCAACGCCCCGATCCCCGAGACCACCTTCGGGATCTTCCGGATGTAGTCCGTCGCGCGCTGCGACGTGGCCTCGAGCTGGGCCACGGTGCGGTCGACCTCCTGGCGAACCTGGGCCGTCCGGCGGTCGACCTCTGTGGTCAGCTCGTTCACGGCGGTCGTGACCTCGTTGGTGGCGTTCGCCTGCGGACGGACAGCGGTGCGCTTCGGCTTGACGACCGGTGCCGGCTTCTTGGAGGAGCGAGCTGGCGTCATCTTGGCCGGGCTCGGGGCGACCACGGCGGCTCTCGGGACATCACGCTCGGCCGGAGCCGCGGCGGGAGTGGATGCCTCGGCGGGGGCCGGCTCGCTGGGCAGCACGACGCCCTGCTGGATCCCGACGCCCGTCCCGAGGACGGCGGCGGACACGGCCCCTGCCACCTTGACAGTCGCCCCGCGGCCGGTGAGCCAGCCGGCGAGCGACCCGAAGCCGTCCCACCCGAAGCCGGGAAACGGCAGCAGGCCGCCGAGCACGCGGCCCCTCGTGCGCGGCGCCTCGTCGTCGAGCTCGACCCGGAGCGCCTTGCGCGCGCGGAAGAGGAGCGTCTCCACCGCCGGCACGGACATGTCCATCGCGGCCGCGATCTCGATGTACGAGCGGCCTCCGATCTCGCGGAGGACGAGCGCCTCGCGCTGCGCGGGACGCAGCCGCTCGAGCGCGACCCGGATGTCGTCGGCCGAAGGGCCCTCACGATCCGGCGCCGCGAGGAACTCCGCGTCGAGCTCGACCTCCGGCCGTGCAGCGCGCGTGCGGAAGCGCCGGCGCGCGGCGTTCTGGGCAATGGTCAGGAGCCAGGCCTGCGGCTGCTGCGGCTCGTCGCCGCGGCGCAGCGCCCGGAAGGCGTCGAGGAAGGCCGTCTGCGTGATGTCCTCGGCCTCGTCGGGATCCCGCACGTCGCGCAGGACGAAGCGATAGACGTCGCGCTTGTGGCGCGTGTAAAGGCGTTCCAGGTCACGCCCGGCCTTCATCTCCGCCGCAACTGTCCGCATGCTCCTCTGACCAGGTACCCCGAAGCGCGCGACTTTGCACATCGGTCGCAAGTTTCACGCCGCGGGCGGACTCCTCTTCGTAGGGGGACAGACAGCGCCCGCCGGCTCTGCGGCCCCGGCGGGCGTTCCTTTACCCGGACTAAACTTCGCGCGTGCCGTACGTGGTTGTGGACGGAAAGGACGTGGAGCCGAGCTACGGCGGCGTCTTCAAGCAGATCCGCCAGCGGCTGGGCGTGAACGCGTTCGGGATCAACCAGATCGACCTGCCGCCGGACACCGCAGGGCGTGAGCACGACCACGCCGAGACGGGGCAGGAGGAGGTCTACCTCGTTCTGGCCGGGAGCGGGATCATGCGCGTCGACGGGGACGAAGTGCCCTTGGAGCCCGGGCGCTACGTGTTCGTCTCCGCCGGCACCACCCGCCAGCCCGTGGCCGGGCCGGACGGCCTCTCGTGGGTCGTGGTCGGCGCCCCGCCCAAGGACGGCTGGGAGCCGCAGCTCTAGTCCCTTCGGGCAGGTCCCGCGCGCTGTCACGCTTTCGGCACGTTGCATCACCCACGCGTGCGCTTTTCGGCGCTAGCGTCCAAAGCGGGTGGTGGCCCGGGGTGGCCCCGAGCGGAGGAGGCGATTCCGGCCCCGGCTAGCGGGCGACGCGCTCGCCGCTCGGCTGGCCGAGCCAGTCCGGCACGAGGGTGTCGAGGCGGTCGCGCTCCGAGTCGGTCAGGCCGCGGAGAGGCCCGCGGACGTCCTCGCGGACAGGCACTCCGCGAAGCGCCAGGATCCGCTTGAGCGCCGCGTGGCGCGGGAACGCCTCGAGGCCCTCCCGCAGCTCGCCCAGGCGCGCGCTGCGCTCCGGGCTCGGCTCGCGGACGGCGGCGGCGACGAGCTCGGGGAAGGCCGTCGCGAGCGCGGAAACCGACCCGCTGGCGCCCTGCCGCATCGCCGCGCCGATGAGGCTCTCGGCGCCGACGAAGATGTCGAGCCCCTCGATCAGGTACGGCTCGACCGCCTCGAACGGCGCGTCCGAGACCTTCATCCCGGAGAGGTTGGGCGCGGCGTCCCGCAGGCGCTCGACGATGCCGACCGGGACGGCGTAGCCGCTCACCTTGGCGAACTCGTAGACGTAGAAGGGCGTGGGCGCGCAGGCCTTGGCGGCCGCTGCCAGGTGCGCGAAGAGCGACTCGTCGTCCAGCTGGAAGTAGGGCGGCGCGATCACGGCGACCGCGTCGGCCCCCTGCGCCGCGGCGTGCTCCGCCAGGGCGAGGGTGTCCGCGGTGGTCTGGGCACCGCAATGGACTGCCACGTCCAGCTTGCCCTCGCACGCGGCCAGGAAGATGTCCGTCACGCGCTTCCGCTCCTCGAGCGAGAGCAGGATCCCCTCGCCGGTCGTGCCCATGGCGAGGATCCCGTCGAGCCCGGCGCCGGCGAGGAAGTCGACCAGCGGCTCGAACGCGTCCTCGTCGAGGGTCGCTCCGCCGTCTCGGAGCGGGGTCACGGCGGCGGCCAGAGTGCCCTTGATCACGACGCGAACCTTATGCTCTCGCACGATGAGCGCGCTGAGGATCGAGCGGGACGGAGGCGTCCTGCGGGTCACGATCGCGAAGCCGGAGCGCCGGAACGCATTCGACGCGGCGCTGATCGCCGACCTCACCGACGCGTTCGCCGACGTCGGTGACGCGCGCGTCGTCGTGCTCGCCGGCGACGGCCCGAGCTTCTGCGCGGGCGCGGACGTCGAGTGGCAGCGCGCGTCGATCGACCTCTCCTACGACGAGAACGTCGAGGACGCCATGCGCCTCTACCGGATGATGGAGACGATCGACGAGTGCCCGGCCCCGGTGGTCGCGCGCGTGCAGGGGTTCGCCCTGGGCGGCGGCTCCGGCCTCGTGGCGTGCGCCGACGTCGTCGTCGCGGCGCCCGACGCCGTCTTCGGGTTCACCGAGGTGCGCCTCGGGATCATCCCGGCGGTGATCTCTCCCTTCGTGTTCGCCCGCATCGGCGGCGGGGCCGCCCGGCGCTATTTCCTGACCGGAGAGCGCTTCGGCGCCGAGGCCGCGCTTCGCATCGGGCTCGTCCACGAGGTCACCGACGAGCTCGACGCCGCGGTCGAGCAGGTCGTCGGCAGCATCCTCGCCGCCGGCCCCGAGGCGGCGCGCGCGGCCAAGCGGCTGATCCGCGAACGGCCCACGGGCGAGGCGACGGCGCAGCTGGCCGCCCGCCTGCGGACGAGCCCCGAGGGGCAGGAGGGCCTCCGCGCGTTCCTCGAGAAGCGCGCAGCGACCCTCCCGGACGGCGGCTCGTGGGGGGTCTTCTCCGAGCAGGACCCCCGCTAGCCCGGACCCGCTCCCGCTTCCGCCGGCGCCCGTGCCCCAGGTGAGGAGCACGACCAGGGCGACGAGCGCCAGAAGCGCGAGCACGACGGCGATCAGGACGCGCCGGAGCAGGCGCCTAGTTCCCATGCGCGTACCCCCAGGCGCCGCCGGGGTACCCGGTCAGGCGCACCCACGGCGTCTTGGTGTTGAAACAGAACTGGTAGCACTGCTGGAACTTCCCCTGCGCCCGGACGCGGTACATGCTCCGGCCCGCGCCGCCGTCGATGTCGAGGCTCGTGTGGCCCTTGAAGTCCCAGCCGGAGAACTGGAGGCAGCACTCGACGGAGCGCCAGTAGGTCGGCGACCACGGGTTGATCGTCCTGACGATCAGCGAGCCGCCGGCCTGCCAGCACCAGCGGATCGTCAGGATGTACCTCCAGTAGAAGTAGCCGAAGAGAGGGTGCTTCAGGCCGTGCCACCCGTGCACCTTCCTGCACCTGATCGCACCGCCCGCGACCGCCTCGACGGCCTCGTCCGTGAACTCGGATGCCTGGAGCACCGTCTCGCCCGTCTCCAGGACGACGGGCTCCTCCGTTGCAATCGTCTCCGCGGACGCGATCGTCGGCGCGGTCAGAAGCGACGCCACGAGGAGCAGCAGTAGGCACGTGCGCATAAGCGACCTCCCTGTCCAGAACCGAGTCGAGGCCGCGGGCTGCGCCGCTCGAGTTCGCTTTCTTCGAGGATAGACGAGGGTTGCCGCCCTTGACAACGCCCCTTTCGGCCACGTCCGCTCGGGCCGCAGACTAAGCTGCGGGCGCGCCGAAGGCGCATGACTCCATGGAAATCCGCAAGCTCCTCGTGGCGAACCGCGGCGAGATCGCCGCACGCGTCTTCCGCACGTGCCGCCGCCTCGGGATCGAGACGGTGGCCGTCTACGCCCCCGACGACGAGGGTGCGTTCCACACGCGCCAGGCGGACGAAGCCGTCCCCGTCCTCTCCTATCTCTACTCCGAGGAGATCGTGCGGGCGGCGAAGCAGGCCGGCGCCGACGCCGTGCACCCCGGCTACGGCTTCCTGGCCGAGAACGGCGACTTCGCCGAGGCCGTTGACGCCGCCGGACTGACGTTCGTAGGCCCCGGCCCCGACGCGATCCGGTCGGCCGGGGACAAGCTCGAGGCGAAGCGGCTGGCCCGGGAGGCGGGCGTGCCCGTCGTCGAGTCCGGGGAGCCCGAGGAGATCGGCTACCCGCTGATCGTCAAGGCCGCCGCGGGCGGAGGCGGACGCGGGATGCGCGTCGTGCGCTCGCCCGACGAGCTCCAGGAGGCGCTCGAGGCGGCGAGCCGCGAGGCCGAGGCCGGCTTCCGCGACGGCCGCGTCTTCTGCGAGCGCTACGTCGAGCGCCCGCGGCACGTCGAGATCCAGGTGCTCGCCGACCGCCACGGCACCGCGATCCACCTCGGGGAGCGCGACTGCTCGATCCAGCGCCGCCACCAGAAGGTGCTCGAGGAGAGCCCCTCCCCCGCGCTCGACGACGACCTTCGCGCCGCCATGGGCGAGGCCGCGGTCGCCTTCGCGCGCGCCGTCGGCTACGAGAACGCCGGCACGGCCGAGTTCATGCTGGACGACGACCGCTTCTACTTCCTCGAGCTCAACGCCCGGCTCCAGGTCGAGCATCCGGTGACGGAGCTCGTGACCGGGATCGACCTCGTGGAGCAACAGCTCCGCGTCGCGTCCGGCGAGGCTCTGTCGGTCGAGCCCGGTGCGCCCGAAGGACACGCCGTCGAGGTCCGCCTCTACGCCGAGCACCCCTTGAGCTTCCTCCCGCAGGCCGGCCGCCTGGAGCGGCTCGAGCTGCCCGACACCGTGCGGGTGGACGCAGGCGTCGAGGCCGGGGACGAGATCCCGGTCGCCTACGACCCGCTCATCGCGAAGCTGATCGCCCACGGCGAGACCCGGGAGGAAGCGTTCGACGACCTCTCCCGGGCCCTGCGCGCCACGCGCGTGGCGGGGGCGACCACGAACCTCGGGTTCCTCCGCTGGCTCGTCGACCATCCGGACGTGCGCGCGGGGCGCGCGACGACCGCGTTCCTGGACGAGCATCCACCCCTCTCGCAGCCCGCAGCTCCGGCCGGCCCGTGGTCGGGCGGCTGGCGGCTCAACCGGGACCGTTCCGCCGCGCCGGCGGCCCTCCGCCCGCCGCCGACCGTCGAGCAGTCGGCGCACGCCGCGGACTCCGGCGGCGAGCAGAGCGCCATCACGGCGCCCATGCCCGGCGTCGTCATCCGGGTCCTCGCGGCGGAGGGCGACCGCGTGGAGCCCCGGCAGCCGCTCGTGGTCCTCGAGGCCATGAAGATGGAGACGCCGCTCGTCTCGCCGTACGAAGGCGTCGTCCGCCGGGTGCACGTCGCGGAGGGCGACCGCGTGAGCGGCGGCGCGGTGCTCGTCGAGCTGGAGGAGTGATGGACGCCGCCGACTTCCATCCGGACCCGATCGCCCAGTTCCACCGCTGGCTGGAGGAGGCGGCCGCCGCCGGCGTCGAGATGCCCGAGGCCATGACGCTGGCGACCGCCGACGCCGAGGGCCGCCCGTCGGCACGCACCGTCCTGCTGAAGTCGGCCGCGGAGGACGGCTTCCGGTTCTTCACGAACACGGAGAGCCGGAAAGGACGCGAGCTGGCCGAGAACCCGAACGCCGCGCTCGTCTTCCACTGGGCGCAGGAGCCTCGGCGGCAGGTGACGGTCGCCGGGCCGGTCGCGTTGCTCTCGCGGGAGGAGGCCGAGGCGTACTTCCGCTCGCGCCCGCTCGGCAGCCGGCTGGGCGCCTGGGCGTCCCGGCAGACCACGGTCATCCCCGACCGCGACGTGCTCGACCGGGCCTTCGCCGAGGCGGAGGCCACCTACGGGGACGACCCGCCCCTGCCGCCCTGGTGGGGCGGCTATCTCCTCACGCCCACGCGCCTCGAGTTCTGGCAGAACCGCCCGAACCGCCTCCACGACCGCTTCCGCTACACCCGCGACGGCGACTCCTGGCGCCTCGAGCGCCTCGCTCCCTAGCTGAGCAGGAAGCTCCGCACGGCGGCGTTGAACTCGTCCGGCCGCTCGGCGTTGGCGAAGTGTCCGACGCCCGGCAGGACGACGAGCTCCGAGCCGGGAATGCCTGCGTGGAGCTCCTCGGCGACACGAGGGGCGAGCGGGCGTCGAGCTCGCCCTACAGAGCAGCAAGCGTCGGCACCTCGATCCGCGGGAGGACGTCGCGCAGGTCGGCCGCGGCCATCGCGCGCAGCATCGTCCGCGTGCCTGCAGGGATGGAGATCGCACATGATCCTCGACGATCTCGTCGGCGAGCTCGGCCGGCGGCGCCGGTGGCGAAGTATGCCCGGGAGGTAGCCGGCCGCCCATTCCGCCGGCGGCCGCTCGAGCTCGGCTTCGATGCCCGCTGCACCCGCTCCGCGACGACCTCGGGCGGCAGCGAGCCCGCCCAGCCCGCGTACGCGCCCGCGAGGACGAGCGAGGCCGGAACCTGCGGGTGGCGCCGGTAGAGCTCGAGGGCGAGCGAGCTCCCCACGAGAGGCCGAGGACATGCGGCCGCTCGATGCTCCGCCGCCTCGAGCCAGGCCGCGAGGCAGTCCGCGTACTCCGGCATCCCCACTCCCGGGCGGATCCGCGCTCTGGCCGCACCCCGGCGCTTCCCACGCCGCGACCGCGAAGTCGCCTCGAGAGCCCGTCGAGCTGCCAGCGCCACGCGCGGCTGTCACCCCAGCCGCCATGCAGGAGGACGAGCGGCGGGCCTTCCCGGTCGTCGCGTACGCGATCGTCAACTCCCCCACGAGGACGTGCTGAAGGCGCATGAACACAGCACTCTAGTGCGCTTCCACCACACGTTTTCGAGCGGAGGCCCCGGGTAGGTCCAAGAGGACCTGAAAAGCGACCCAAGGAGGCTCGATGGGTACCGAGCTCAAGAACAAGCGCGTGGCATTCCTGGCAACGGACGGCTTCGAGCAGGTCGAGTTGACCGACCCGTGGAAGGCCGTGGAGGACGCCGGTGGCGAGCCCGAGCTCGTCTCGCTCGAGGGCGGCAAGATCCAGGGCTTCAACCACCACGACAAGGGCGACACGTTCCCCGTCGACAAGACCGTCGACGCGGCCAGCCCGAGCGACTACGACGGGCTCGTGCTGCCGGGCGGCGTCATCAACCCGGACAAGCTGCGCATGCACGACAACGCGATGGACTTCGTCAAGGGGTTCTTCGAGCAGGGCAAGCCGGTGGGCGCGATCTGCCACGGCCCCTGGAGCCTCGTCGAGACAGGCCTGGTCAAGGGCCGCAAGGTCACGTCGTGGCCGAGCCTGAAGACGGACATCCGGAACGCCGGCGGCACGTGGGTCGACGAGGAGCTCGTGATCGACCGCGGGCTCTTCACGAGCCGCAAGCCGGACGACCTGCCGGCCTTCTGCAAGAAGCTCGTCGAGGAGGTCGCCGAGGGCAAGCACGCCGAGCAGCGCGAGGCCGCGCTCACGCGCTAACCGGGACTAGCCCAGGAGGTCCTTGAGGCGCATCGCGAGGGCAGTGTCGCCCTCGACGCGGATCTTGCCCATGAGGAAGGCGCCCATCGGGCTCTGCTCGCCGCGCACGATGCGCAGGAAGAGCGCCTCGGGGACAGCGATCACGCAGTCGGCGGCGGCGTCGGACTCGCTCACCGAGACGGCGCCGTCGTCGACGGCTCGACTCGCCAGCTCCCCGCCCCTTCGACGTCGAAGCGGTACGTGGCCCGCAGGCCCCGTGTGCGCGACGCGCTGTGGGCTACCCGGTCGGGAAGGCCCTCGAAGAACTCTCTGGCGCTCGCCGCGGACACCTAGATCGCGGCCGCCGCCGCAGGCTCCGGCGTAGGACGCCGGTACCGCGGCGCCGGAAGGAGAAGGGTGAGGGCGATGCAGAGCAGCGGGCCGAGCGCCGTGCAGAGGAGCGCGGTCTCGAGATCGACCGCATCGGCGATGGCGCCCAGGGAGAGTGCGGCGATGCCGCCCAGGCCGATCGCGAGCCCGATCGAGAGCCCGGAAGCGACGCCGACCCGGCCCGGCAGGTACTCCTGGCTCATCACGAGGCTCACGCTGAACGTCCCGATCACCGCCGCTCCGGCGAAGAAGAGCGCGATGAGCCCGACCGTCCCGCCCATGAGCACGTAGGTCGCGATCAGAGGCGGGGAGACGATGAAGCTGCCGAGGAGCACCTTGCGGCGGCCGACCCGGTCGGCAAGCGGCCCGCCGAGCAGCGTGCCGAGGGCACCGGCGAAGAGGAACAGCGCGAGCACGCGCGTCCCGTAGCCGGCGCCGTTGCCGCGCGAGACCTCGTAGAGCGGAATGAACGTGAAGAGCCCCATGTGCGCCAGGCTCCGCAGACCGACGATGGCGAGGAGCATCAGCGTCCCGCCCCACTGGTCCGCCGCCGCGGCCGCGCGCACCTCTACCTGCGCCGGCGCAAACGACGCCAAGTGCGGGATCGCGAAGAGCAGCATCGCGGCGACGAGGAGGCCGGGGATCGCGATGAACACCCCGCCGTCCAGGCCGAGTCCGAGCGTAATGACGAAGAACGAGGCGATCAGCGGGCCCAGTGCAAACCCGATGTTGCCTCCGACGGAGAACAGCGACATGCCGCTCGCACGCTTCCTCCCGCTGACGTAGCTGGCGAACTTCGACCCTTCCGGGTGGTACGCGGCGACGCCGAGCCCCGAGGCGAGCACCCCGACCATCACGAGCCCGTAGCTGGGCGCGATGGAGGAGAACGCGATGCCGATGCCCGCGAGAGAGACCCCGGCGGGGAGTAGCCAGAGCGCCCCGCGCGCGTCCGACCAGAGGCCGAAGGCCGGCTGGATGATGGACGAGCTGATCGTCGCCGCGAGGATGAGCGCGCCGACCATCGTGTACGAAAGGTCGAACTTGGTCTCCAGAAAGGGAAGGAGCGCCGGGAGCGACCCCTGCGCCAGGTCGGTGGCCAGATGGCCCGAGGAGAGTGCGGCCATACCGCGGGAGTCGACGTCGTCCTTCACGCGCCGAACGTTACCCGGGCGACCTTGCGGCAACGCCTGCGGAGCCGACTCCCTGACAACGATGAAGCCCTCCTAAGTGGAGGGCTTCGAGGGGGAGAGGTATTTCTGCCCGCGGGGGAGGGTGCGGGCTGGGGAGAGGGTGGAGCTGCGCTCTGTGGCGCACTCCTGATATCGGCCGTGCCGGGCAGGGGCTGATCCCTCGAAAGAGGCACGACGAGACCAGGCTCCGATACCATCCCGCGGCCCATGGAGATCGACGTTGTCGAGGCGCCGCCGGGTGGGGTCGAGGCAGACGTCCTCGTCTTCCCGGTCCCCGACCCCGTGACGCTCACAGAAGCGGCGGAGGGAATCGACCGCCTGCTCGAAGGACGGCTCGCCCGCCTCGCCGACGACGGCGAGCTGCGCGGCGAATGCGGCCGCGTCACCTTGCTGCACGCGGACGGACGGGTCGCAGCGCGGCGCGTCGGCGCCGCCGGCGTGGGCAAGGGACCGCTCGACGCCGACTCGCTCCGCACGGCCGCCGCGGCGGCGGCCCGGCGGACGAGGGAGGTCGGAGGCACGTCCATCGCATGGCTCGTCGAGGGGCAGGGCACCCTGCCGCCCGCCGAGCAGGCGCGGGCGATCGTGGACGGCACCCTGCTCGGCCCCTACGAGAACGGCCGCTGGAAGACGAACGGCGACGACAAGCCCGATCTGCAGCGCCTCGTCCTCTGCGGCCCCGGCGCGGCCGCGGGATCGGACGAGGCGGCGCGCGCGGGAATCGCCGCTTCGTGGGCAAACCGCTGCCGCGACCTCGTGAACGCGCCGGCGAACGAGCTCACGCCCGCGCGCCTCGCGGCGTGGGCCGAGGAGACCGCCGCCGGCAATCCGGCGCTGCGCTTCGAGGCCCTTGGCCCGGAGGAGATCCGCGCGGCCGGGATGGGCGCGTTCTCTGCTGTGAGCCAGGGCAGCGACAACCCGCCGCGCCTGATCACGCTGACGTACGAGCCGGACTCGCCCACCGACCCCGACTTCCGCCTCGGCCTCGTGGGCAAGGCGATCACGTTCGACTCGGGCGGCCTCTCGCTGAAGCCCGCCTACCGCATGGACGAGATGAAGTCGGACATGGGCGGCGGCGCCGCCGTCCTGACTGCGACCGCTGCAATCGCCGAGCTCGGCCTGCCGGTGCGCATCCTCACTGTCGTCCCTTCCTGCGAGAACATGCCCGGCGGCCACGCCTTCAGGCCCGGCGACATCATCACCTCGTTGAGCGGGAAGACGATCGAGATTTCGAACACCGACGCCGAGGGCCGCCTGATCCTGGCCGACGCGCTCTGGTACACCCGCGAGTCCGGTGCGACGCACGTCCTCGACCTCGCGACGCTGACGGGCGGCGTGGTCGTCGCCATGGGCGACCTGTACGCGGGCCTCTTCGGGAACGACGACGAGTGGGTCGCCGAGATCGAGGGCGCCGCGGCGGCGAGCGGGGATCGCGCCTGGCGCCTCCCGCTCCATGAGCGTTACGCGCGCTACAACGATTCGTCCTTCGCCGACCTCAAGAACTCCTCCGACTACCGGCAGGCCTCCCCCATCCTGGCCGCCGCCTTCCTCCAGGAGTTCGCCGGCGAGGGGCCGTGGGCGCACCTCGACATCGCGGGCACGTCCTATCTCGAGCGCGGCCGTGGCGACTACTACACACGGCTCGGCGCCACCGGCTACGGCGTGAGGCTCCTCGCCGAGCTGGCCCGCCGTCTCAGCTCGTAGATGGACTTCGACCTCTCGGACGAGCACGACCTTCTGCGCAAGACCGTGCGCGAGTTCGCCGAGGAGCGAATCGCGCCGGTCGCGGAGGAGCTCGACCGCGAGCACCGCTTCCCGTACGAGATCGTCTCCGAGCTGGCCGAGCTCGGCCTCATGGGGATCCCGATCCCCGAGGAGCACGGCGGCGCGGGCGGGGACACGCTCTCGTACGCCATCGCGATCGAGGAGCTGACGCGCGTCGACTCGTCCGTGGCGATCACGGTCGCCGCGCACACCTCGCTCGGGACGATGCCGATCCTGCTTTTCGGCTCGGACGAGCAGAAGGCGGAGTGGCTCCCCGAGCTCGCTTCGGGGCGGAAGCTCGCCGCGTTCGGCCTCACCGAGCCGGGCGCCGGCTCCGACGCGGGCGCGACGCGCACGCACGCCGAGCTGCGCGACGGCTCCTGGGTGGTCAACGGCTCGAAGATCTTCATCACGAACGCCGGAACCGACATCAGCGCGTGCGTGACCATCACTGCACGGACCGGCGACGACGAGATCTCCAACATCATCGTTCCGAACGGGACGCCCGGGTACGAGATCTCGGCGCCGATGCGAAAGATGGGCTGGCGCGCCTCCGACACCCGCGAGCTCTCGTTCCGCGACTGCTCGGTGCCCGAGGGCAACCTGCTCGGCCCGCGCGGCGCCGGGTTCAAGCAGTTCCTCGAGATCCTCGACGGCGGCCGGATCTCGGTGGCCGCCATGGGCCTCGGCCTTGCTCAGGGCGCTTATGAGCTGGCGCGCTCGTACGCGAAGGAGCGGGAGCAGTTCGGGAAGCCGGTCGCCGCCTTCCAGGCCATCCAGTTCGCCCTCGCGGACATGGCCACGGAGATCGAGGCCGCCCGTGGGCTCGTCTACAAGGCGGCGTGGCTGAAGGACCAGGACCGCCCCTTCGCGCAGGAGGCGGCGATGGCCAAGCTCTACACGGGCGAGCTCTCGAAGCGCGTCTCGGACCGGGCGCTCCAGATCCACGGCGGCTACGGCTTCATGGACGAGTACGCGATCTCGCGCCTCTACCGCGACCAGAAGGTGCTGGAGATCGGCGAGGGAACCAACGAGGTCCAGCGGATGGTGATCGCGCGCCACCTCGGGCTCTAACAGTCCGAGAGCTGAACCGAACGCTGCTGGAGCGCCAGGGATTGCTCCGGCGGGAATCGCGGCCGGCCGCCGAGGTGATCGAGCACCTGGTCGGCCTCCAGGCGCAAGAGCCGCGCGATCCCTACGTCACGCTCTGGTCGCGCATCGAGGGCTTCCGGCCGGAGGAGCTCGAGGGCCTGATCGAGGGCCGCAAGGCGGTGCGGATGACACTCATGCGCGGGACGATCCACCTCGTCACGGACCGCGACTGCCTCGCCCTGCGGCCGGCCATGCAGAGCGTCTGCGAGCGCATGTTCTGGAGCGGCAGCCCGTTCGGGAAGCAGCTGCGCGACGTCGACGTGGACGAGGTCGTCGCCGCCGGGCGCGCGCATCTCGAGGAGCCGCTCACGCGCTCCCAGCTCAAGCCGCTCCTCGCCGAGCGCTGGCCGGACGCGGATGCGGACTCGCTCACCTACGCGGTCGCGTACCTCGTGCCGCTCGTCCAGGTGCCGCCGCGCGGGCTCTGGAGCCGCAGCGGCCGGGCCACGCTGACGACCGCGGACTCCTGGCTCGGGCGCCGGGTCAAGCACTCGGCAAAGCCGGACGACGCTGTTCGCCGCTACCTCACCGCGTTCGGCCCGGCGAGCGTCAAGGACATCGCGACCTGGTCGGGGCTCACCGGCGTGCGCAAGATCGTGGAGCGCCTGCGTGGCGGCCTGCGCACGTTCCGCGACGAGAACGGCGTCGAGCTCTTCGACGTGCCGGACGCGCCGCTCGCCGACCCCGCGACGCCCGCGCCCGTCCGCTTCCTCGCCGAGTACGACAACGTCTTCCTCTCCCACGCCGACCGCTCGCGGATCGTCGACCCGGCCGACCGGCCGAGGTTCGGCGGCTGGGACGGACGTTTCTTCCGCATCGTGCTGGTCGGCGGCTTCATTCGCGCCATCTGGCGGCAGGAGGACGGCGACATCGTCGTGAAACCGGTGCACCGCCTGTCCAAGAAGGACACGGCCGCCGTGGCGGCCGAGGGCCGTCGCCTGGCCGCGTTCATCGGCGCCGGCGACGTGCGCATACTCCCGCTGTGAGGGTCGCTCGCCTCCGGCTCGCTCGCGTGGGGGAAACCTGTTTCCCCAGGCCCTTCTTTGATGCAGTGAAGGAACCTCCCGGTTCCCTCACCACCCTCCCCTTCACGGGCCGTCGGCCCGTAGCGGCCCTGTACGTCGGAGCCTCCGGCTTCTCGTACCCGTCCTGGAAGGGCGGCTTCTACCCGGCGGACGCGAAGCCGGACACGTTCCTCTCCCACTACGCGGAGCGGGTGAACTCCGTCGAGCTCAACAACACGTTCTACCGCGTGCCGGAGGAGGACCAGTTCGACCGCTGGGCCGCGCAGGTGCCCGACGGGTTCCGCTTCGCCGTGACGATGAGCCGGCGGCTGACCTCGTTCGGGCGCGTCGAGGGCGTCGACGCCTTCTGCCGCATGGCGCTGCGGCTCGGAGAGCGCCTCGGCCCACTGCGCGTGAAGGTGCCGCAGGCCCGCGACGACGGGTTCCTGCGCCTCTTCCTCGACTCGCTCGAGCCCGGCGTGCCGGTGGCGATGGACTTCCGCCACGACTCGTGGGACGCGCCCGACGTGACGGCGGTGCTCGACGAACGCGGCGTCGCCCGTGTCGACGCGCTCGAGAGCTCTGCCGGCTTCCGCTACCTGCGCTTCCGCGAGCCGCCGTACGACGAGGCCGCGCTCGCGGGGCTCGCCGGGACGATCCGGCCTCTCCTGGACGCGGGCGCCGACGTCTACGGCTTCTTCCGCCACGAGGACGAGCCAACGGCGCCGCTCTACGCCGAGCGCCTGCGCGAGCTGGTCGGAGAGTAGGCTTGCGCGCGTGACCGGCAGGCCGGAGGTGATCGTCGACGTCGTCTTCGAGGACGGGCTCCTCTACGTCAGCGTCGCGAACATCGGCGACCGCCCGGCGCTCGACGTGAAGACGACCTTCAACCGCAAGCTCGTCGGCCTCGGCGGCACGAAGGACGTCGCGGCACTGCCGCTCTTCGCCAACATCCCCTTCCTCGCGCCGGGCAAGGAGATCAGGACGCTGCTCGACTCGACCTCGTCCTGGTTCAGCCGGCGCAACGCGAAGACCATCGTCGCCCGGGTCGCCTACCGCGACGCCGAGAAGAAGGAGTACAAGGGCGCCATGACCCACGACCTCGAGATCTACCGCGAGATCGCCTACGTGAGAGGAGACTGACCGTGCCGAGGCGCGATCCCTTCAAGAACTACTCGTTCGTCGTCGAGATCGACGGGATCGCCTCGTCGGCCTTCAAGAGCGTCAGCGGCCTCGCCGCCGAGGCCGAGGTGATCGAGTACCGCGAGGGCTCGGATCCGCTCACCTCCTCGCGCAAGCTCCCCGGCCGCGTCGAGTTTCCGAACGTCGTCCTGCGGCGCGGGCTCAGCACGTCCACCGACCTGTGGGACTGGTGGCAGACGGTCGTCGACGGCACCGTCCAGCGTCGGAACGTCGTGATCGTCCTCCTGGACGACTCGCGTACGCCCGGTCCTGCGCTGGCAGGTGCGGAACGCGTTCCCGGTCAAGATCCAGGCCTCCGATCTCGAGGCGGAGGGCAACGAGGTCGTGATCGAGACGATCGAGCTGGCGCACGAGGGGCTCGAGCTCGACACGTAGCGGGGAAGACTTCCAGCGGCCGCGCCGTCGTGAAGGCATGGCCCAACACCCCCTCACCAGGCTCGCGCACGTACTCGCGCAGGCTCGACCGCGTTCTCGAACCGGAGCGGCGGCACAAGCTGCGGCGCGGTCACCTCGCGCCTCCTCGTCTCCGCGCGCCGCTAGCGCACGCGCTCGACCGGATAGCCCTCGGCGTTCAGGCGGGCGAAGAGCTCGTCGCAGTGCTCCTCGTCGCGCATGACGAGCGTGAGCTCGATCTCGGTGCCCGTCACCGGCAGGTCCATCCCCTCGCGGTGGTGGTCGACGCCGAGGACGTTCGCGCGGTTCTCGGCCACGAGGGCGAGGAGGTCGGCGAGGTTGCCCGGCCGGTCGTCGACGCGCGTGCGGACGACGAGGTACCGCCCGGCGCGGGTGAGGCCGTGGCGCAGCACCTCGATGAGCATGCTCGCGTCGATGTTGCCGCCCGAGAGGAGCGCGCACACCGGGCCGCCGCCGTCGATCTTCCCAGCCAGCAGCGCGGCCACCGAGGCCGCCCCGGCGCCCTCGACGGTCAGCTTGCAGCGCTCGCTGACGAGCAGGATCGCGCCGGCGATCTCCGCGTCCGTGACGGTGACCACGGCCTCGAGCTTGCCCTCGAGGATGCCCTTCGTCAGCTCCCCGGGCTGCTTCACGTAGATGCCGTCGGCGATCGTGCTTCCGGTCGGCTCCTGGCCCGCAAACGGCGCACAGACCGCCGGCTGGACGCCCACGATCTTCAGCTCCGGGCGCAGCTCGGCGAGCGCGAGCGCGATGCCCGAAGCGAGCCCGCCGCCGCCGATCGGGACGACCAGCGTCTCCACCTCCGGGTCGAGCTGCTCGGCGAGCTCGAGCCCCAGCGTCCCCTGGCCGGCGATCACGAGCGGGTCCTCGAAGGCGTGAACGAAGGTCTCCCCCGCCTCCACCCGCTCCTGCGCCGCCGCGGCCGCGTCGTCGAAGTTGCGCCCGGCGAGGACGACATCGGCGCCGTAGCTCTTCGTCGCCTCGATCTTCGCCGTGGGCGCGTCCTCGGGCATGAAGACGGTGGCGCGGACGCCGTTCTCCCGCGCCGCCCAGGCGACCGCCTGGCCGTGGTTGCCGGCGCTCGCGGTGACGACGCCCGCGGCCCGCTCGGCGTCCGTCAGCTTCGAGATCCGGTTGTAGGCGCCGCGGATCTTGAACGAGCCCGTGCGCTGGAGGTTCTCGGCCTTCAGCCAGACGGTGCGCCCGGCGAGGCGGCCGAGCGTCTCCGAGGAGAGCATCGGGGTCTCGCGCGCGACGCCGGCGAGGCGCGTCCCGCGCCTCCTGGATGTCAGCGAGCGTTGGATCCATCGTCACGCACCTTGAATACCCGCTCCATGATCTCGCGCACCGCGGTCAGGGGATCCAGCTCGCGGCGCTGCACCTCGCCGAGCAGGCGGCGGAGCTCCTCGTCCTCGGCGACGGCCTCCTGGAGGCGCGTCTTGGCCCGCGCGCTCGCGACCGCGAAAACCTCGCCGGCGAGGTTGCGGGCGCGGCGCTCGGCCAGCGTGCCGCTGTCCTCCAGGTACGCGCGGTGCTCCTCGATCTTCCCCCAGAGCTCTTCGATGCCCTCGCCCTGCACGGCCTCCGTGAGCACGATCGGGGGCTTCCAGTCCCGCTCCGTGTCGAGCGCGAGGATCGAGCGCACCTCGTTCAGCATCGTCTTCGCGGCCGGGTGGTCGCACTTGTTGACGGCGATCACGTCGGGGATCTCCATGATCCCGGCCTTGAGCGCCTGGATCGAGTCGCCCGAGCCGGGCATGAGCACGAGGAGGACGGTGTCGGCGATCGTGATCACCTCGACCTCGCTCTGGCCGGCGCCCACGGTCTCGAGGAAGACGAGCTCCTTGCCGGCCGCGTCGAGCAGGAGCGCGGCCTGAAGCGTTGCCTCGGCCAGGCCGCCGAGGTGACCGCGCGTACCCATCGAGCGGATGAAGACCTCGGGGTCGAGGAAGTGGTCGGCGAGGCGGATGCGGTCGCCGAGGAGCGCGCCCTTCGTGAACGGGCTCGAGGGGTCGACCGAGATGACGCCGACGCTCCTGTCGTCGCCGCGCACGCGCTTGACGAGCGCGCTGATCAGGCTCGACTTGCCGACGCCCGGCGGGCCGGTCACGCCGATCGCGTACGCCTTGCCCGTCTCCCTGTAGAGCTCCTTCACGAGCTCGTAGGCGAGCGGATCGGAGCTCTCCACCAGCGTGATCGCGCGGGCAAGGGCGCGGCGGTCTCCTGTGCGGACGCCGTCGGCGAGCGTCTCGAGGGTCCAGCTCGTCGGCACTAGCTGTTCGCCGCCGGCGCGGCGACGCGGCGCATCGCCTGCGCGAAGAGCTCGTTCTCCTCGCGCGGGCCGACGGTGATCCGGATCGCACCCGGCGCCCCGAACGGGCCCAGCGGGCGGACGATCACGCCTTCGCGCAGGAGCGCGTCGAAGACGGGCCGAGCATCGTCGGCCACCTCCGCGTAGACGAAGTTCGCGACCGCGGGCGTCGCGATCGTGAGCCCGAGGCCGGTGCAGAGCTCGACCAGGTGCGCGCGGGACTCGGCGGTGACGCGCCGACGGCGCTCGAGCTCCTCCCGGTCGTCGAGGCTCGCCACGGCGGCGTCCTGCGCCTGCTGCGTGATGTCGAAGGCGTTGCGCACCTTCTTGATCGCGTCGACGACCTCCTTCTGGCCGATCCCGTAGCCGACGCGCAGGCCGGCGAGGCCGTAGATCTTCGAGAACGTCCGCAGGACGAGCACGCGCCTGCCCGCCTTGAAGTGCTCCTCGATCCCGTCCGGGTAGTCGGGGTCATCCAGGTACTCGAAGTACGCCTCGTCGAGCACCGTGAGCACGTGATCCGGGACGCGCGCGAAGTACGAGTCGACCGCGTCGCGGCCGATCATCGTCCCCGTCGGGTTGTTCGGGTTGCAGAGGTAGACGATCTTCGTCCGCTCGGTGATCGCGGCGAGCATCCGCTCCACGTCGTAGTGGTGGTCGGTCAGCGGCACCTTGACCGGCGTCGCGCCCATCTTGAGCGCGGCCAGCGGATAGCTCGCGAAGGACGGCCAGCCGAAGACGACCTCGTCGCCCGGGTCGAGGGTCGCGAGCGACAGGTAGGCGATGATCGCGTCCGCCCCCGCGGCCACGGCGACGTTGGGCGGCTCCACGCCGTGCCGCTCGGCCAACCGCATGACGAGGCGGTACGCGCCCCCGTCCGGGTAGCGGTTCAGGCCGGGGAGCCCACGCTCCAGCGCCGCGAGCGCGGCCGGGAACGGCCCGAACTGCCCCTCGTTGGAAGCCAGCTTGACCACGCGGTCGAGCCCGAGCTCGCGCTGGACCTCCTCGACCGGCTTGCCCGGCTCGTACGGAATGAGGTCAGCGATCGCGGGTCTGAACAGGTCGCCGGGCACCCGGAAACCTTAACCTGTGGCCCATGGACGAGATCGGGCTCTTCCCCCTCAACCTCGTGCTCGTTCCGGGCGAGCAGGCGCCGCTGCACGTCTTCGAGCCGCGCTACCGGGAGCTGATCAGCGAGTGCCTCGACTTCGGCAACGACTTCGGCCTCGTGCTCGAGGACGACGAGGGGCTGCGCGAGGTCGGGATACGCTGCAACGTCGTCGAGGTGATCGACCGCTTCCCCGACGGGCGGCTCAACATCGTCGTCGAGGCGACCGAGCGGTTCCAGCTCCTCGAGCTCACCGACGGCCGCGCCTACCGCACGGCGGAGATCGAGACGCTGCCCGACGAGTCGGACACGCCTTCGGAGGATGAGGTCGAGGACGTCCTCGCCGCGTACGCGCGGGTCGTCGCGGCGGCCGAGGCCGAGCTGGACGACCTCGACCTGGACGCGGACTCGGTCGCGTACCAGATCGCCGCCCGCATCGACTTCGGCACCGTGGTCAAGCAGGGCCTGCTCGAGCTGCGCTCGGAGCGGGAGCGGGTCGTGAAGCTCGCGCCGATGCTCAACCAGGCCGCCGAGGCCGTCGAGCGCGAGCGTGAGATCCGCACGCGGGCCGGCGGCAACGGCCGCGTCGAGCCGCTCTAGATCTCGGCGCAGACACGCTGGCCGCGGCCGTGCCCCGGGGTCAGACCCCGATCGGTCGTCCAGCGGGGACACGGAGCCGTCCGCCGGGGCCGATACGTGTCGACACTCCCGTCACATACACGCGCTGTCCGACGGTCGCCGTGTCCCGGGGTCGAGCACCGCAGGCCGTGGCCGGAACGGCCACGGTTCCTCAGGCCGGTCCCTCCTCGCTCTAGGCCGGGCGGCGGACGCCGTGGACCGGGCGGCCGGCGGCCTCCCAGGCGTAGTACGACGCGCTCGGCCCGTAGCTCCGCTCGTACGGGACGATGCGCGGGTTGCGGCCGACCTCCTTCGCGCGCTGGGCGTGCCACAGGAGGTTGGGGTCGTCGCGCTCGACCCAGACGAGGATCAGGTGGACGGCCGTCATGAACTCGGCCACGAACACGCAGCCCGGCGCCGGGCACGGAAAGGGGTCGGTGCGGACGCAGAACCACCCGGCATGATCCTCGTCGGTGTCGTCGATCCAGAGCTCTTCCTCCTCCGCGAGCTCCTGCTCCGGGAAGACGAGCGACCCGCGTCTCGGCTCGAGCGGCTCGGTCATCCGACCTGCTTCGCCATGAGGATCGCGTCCACGTAGCCGTCGCCGCGCCGGTAGTGGCGGCGCCTGTAGCCCTCGCGCTCGTAGCCGAGCTGCTCGTAGAGCGCGATCGCGGCGTGGTTGTAGGGGAAGACGTGCAGCTCGAGCTTCGTGACGCCGACCTCGCGCGCCCAGCCCTCGCCCGCCTCCATGAGCGCGCGCCCGATGCCCTGCCGGCGATGCCCCTGCGCGACCATGATCCCGAGGTCGGCGATGTGCTCGCTCGCCGGATGCGGGTCGCGCGCGAGCGAGATGCGGCCGACGATGCCTTCCTCGTTCTCGGCGACGAACACGGCTGCGTGGGGATGGCGGCGCACGGTACGAAGGTAGCGACGCTCCTCCGACGTGGTGCGCCATTCGCCGTTCGTGATCAGCCAGCCCTCCTCCTCGGCGCCGACGGCTCGCGCGAGCTCGACGAGCGCGGAGGCGTCGCCGGGGGCCGCCCGGCGGACGAGCGCCTTCACGCGACCACCACGCCGGCTCCGCCGCGGCGCGGGTCGCCTGCGGCCTCCAGCTCGCCGTTCCCCCCCGCGACCGCAGCGGCGCCGCCGAAGTAGAGGTTGCGCCCTGCCCAGCGCGTGACGTCGTAGCCCTGCTCCTCGAGGATGTCGGCGGTTGCGGCGTCGATGCCGCCCTCGAGCTGGAGCGCGTCCGCGTCCAGGTGCACGCGAGGCGCCCCGACGGCCTCCTCGGCGTTCAGCCCGTGGTCGACGACGTTGACGACGATCTGGAGGATGGCGGCACGGAGACGGATCGAGCCCGCGCTCCCGACGACGAGCCTCGGGCGTCCGCGCTCGAGCACGAACGACGGCGCCATCATGCTCGTGAGCCGCTCGCCGGGTCGCGCGACCCGTCCCGGGCGGGTTGAGGTCGGGCTCGCCGAGCATGTTGTTCAGCTGGATGCCGGTGCCGGGGACGAAGAAGCCCGAGCCGCAGCCGGTCGAGGCCGAGAGCGACGCGGCGTTGCCGTCGCCGTCCACGACGCTGATGTGGGTCGTCGAGGGGACGCCGGTCGCCTCGTGCGCCGGGACTCGCGTGCGCTCGCGCACGGCCTGCGCCGCTTCCTCGACGCGGTCGTCCGCGAGGATCCGGCGCGTCGCCCCGCCGCGGTAGAGATCGGCGACGAAGCTGCCGCCGCGGGCACGCGCGGTCTCGCGCATCGCCTCCGTCAGCGCGGCGATCGCCTCGGCGCTTCCGCGCGCGGGCATCGGCCCGAGCCGGTCGAGGACGCGGAGCGCGAACGCGATCAGGAGCCCGCCCGAGGACGGCGGCGGGTTCGAGACGAACTCCGTCCCGCGGTAGGCGGCGCGCACGGGGCGGCGCTGGATGACGCGGTACTCGGCGAGGTCCGCCTCGGTGACGCGGCCCCCGCGTTCCCGCACGGCCTGGGCCACGCGGCTCGCGAGCTCGCCGCGGTAGAAGGTCTCGGCGCCCTCAGCGGCCAGCCATTCGAGGGTGCCCGCCAGCTCGTCCATGACGATGGTCTGCCCCTCCTGCGAGCGGGGCATCGCGCCCGTAGACGTCCCGGCCGGCATCCTCGTGGCGCAGGATCGCGTCGAGGATGTCGTGGAGGAACGCCTGGCCCGCGTTCAGCGTCACGCCCCGGCGCGCAAGCTCGACCGCGGGAGTCAGGAGCTCCGCCCAGGGGAGCCGCCCGAAGCGACGGTGCGCCGCCGCGAGGCCGGCCGGCGCCCCCGGGACGCCGACGGCAGCGGGGCCGATGAGGAAGACCTGGGTCGTGCGCTCGTCGAAGGGGACGTCGATCGCGACCATCGGCTCGGCGTCGCCCGGCGTGCAGGTCGGCGCCGGGCACGGCGACGAAGAAATCGAGGAGCCGGTCGCTCCCGTCGCGCGCGGAGTGGACGAGCATGAAGCCGCCGCCGCCGGGGCCGGTGAGCGGGCTCTCGGCGACCCAGGAGACGAACGCCGACGCGATGCAGGCGTCGACCGCGTTCCCACCCTCGGCGAGGATCCGTGCGCCCGCCTGGGCAGTCAGCGGGTGGCCTGCGGCCACTGCGCCCTTCATGGCCAGAGGGTAGCGCCGAAAATCGGCCGTCTACAGATCGCTCAGGAAGCTCGGAGGCTCGAGCGGGTCCGACTCGCCCGCGCCCGCCGACGGGCGGATCCCGGCCCGCTCGATCGGCTTTCCGATTCCCGTGGCGATCACGGTCACCCAGACCTGGCCGGCGAGGCGCTCGTCGATGGTCGCGCCGAAGATGATGTTCGTCTCCTCGGTGGCGCCCCTGCGGATGACTTCCGCGGCCTCGTTCACCTCGAGGAGCGTCAGGTCCTCGCCGCCCGCGATCGAGAGCAGGATGCCCCTCGCACCGACGAGCTCCGTGTCGATGAGCGGCGAGCGCAGCGCGCGCTCGGCGGCCTCGTGAGCACGGTTGTCGCCGGTGGCGAAGCCGATTCCCATCAGCGCCGTGCCCGCGTTGGACATGACGGTGCGGACGTCGGCGAAGTCGAGATTGATCAGCCCCGGCATCGTGATCAGGTCGCAGATGCCCTGGACGCCCTGGCGGAGGACGTCGTCGGCGATGCGGAAGGCGTCCAGCATCGAGGTCGAGCGGTCGAGCACCTCGAGCAGGCGGTCGTTCGGGATCATGATCACCGTGTCGCAGACCTCGCGCAGCGTGGCCGCCCCGGCCTCGGCCTGCGAGCGGCGGCGCGTGCCCTCGAAGCGGAAGGGCATCGTGACGATGCCGACCGTGAGCGCGCCGACGTCGCGCGCGAGCTGGGCGACGACGGGCGCGGCGCCGGAGCCGGTGCCCCCGCCCTCGCCGGCGGTCACGAAGACCATGTCCGAGCCGCGCAGGACGTGCTTGATCTGGTCCTCGGCCTCCTCGGCGGCGCGGCGGCCGACATCCGGGTCGGCGCCCGAGCCGAGGCCCTGGGTCAGGTCGCGGCCGATGTGGAGCTTGATCGGCGCCTCGCACTGCTTCAGCTGCTGGATGTCCGTGTTGACCGCGATGAACTCGACCTGCGAGATGCCGGCCTCGATCATCCGGTTGACCGCGTTCAGGCCCGCGCCGCCGACGCCGACGACGCGGATGACCGCGAGGTAGGCGGCGGAGTCGGGCCGCGGCGTCGTGCGCATGCGCGGCGCCGGCTCGACGAGGCGGCGCATCGCCTGGCGACGCTCGACCTCGGGATCCGCGTACGGGCGCTCGGGCTCGGCCTCACGCTCGGGTGCAGGCGGAGCGGGCGGAGGCGGCGTCGCTGTGCCGGCCTCGACGGGAGCAGGGCGCTCGGCCGGCGGAGGCGTGTCCGCAAACGTGACCTCCTCGGACGGAGGCTCGGGCGTGTGCTCAGGCGCAGGCTCGGGCTCGGAGGCCGGCTCCGCGTGGCGCTCGCCGGCAGGCGGCGGCTCGGGGAGGGGCTCCGGGACGGCGGCTGCCGACTCCACGGTCGCCATGTCCTCGGTGCGCGGCGTCTGCTCGCCCGGCTCCTTGCCGGGCTCGCCCTCCTTCTCGGACTGGCGCTGCGCTGCCTCGGTCGCCTTGAAGAGCTCGGCGAGCGGGCCCTCACGCATGCTGGCGCGGCGTCGCGCCATCGAGCACCTCCTTTGCGAGGTCGCGGTAGGCCTGGGCGGCCGATCCGGACGGGTCGTACTTGAGCACGGAGCTGCCCTGCACGGGCGCTTCCGCGTAGCGCACGGTCTTGCGGATCCGGGTGTCGAAGACGAGCTCGCCGAAGTTCTCCTTCAGCATCTCGACGGCTTCCTTCGAGTGCAGCGTGCGGCCGTCGTACATGGTCGGCAGGATCCCGCGGATCTCGACCGTCGGGTTGAGGTTCTCGCGGATCATCGTCAGCGTGTTCTCCAGCTGGACGAGGCCGCGCAGCGAGAGGTACTCGCACTGCACCGGGACGATGACGCTGTCCGAGGCCGTGAGGGCGTTGATCGTCAGGAGCCCGAGCGACGGAGGGGTATCGATGAGGATGTAGTCGTAGCGGCTACGGGCGGGCAGCAGGCCCTTCTGGAGGGCGCGCTCGCGCCCGATCATGCTCGAGAGAGCAAGCTCGGCGCCGGCGAGGTCGATCGACGAGACGGCGAGGTCGATCTCGGTCCGGTGGATGACCTCGTCGATGGGCAGGCTGTGGACGAGGACGTCGAACATCGAGCGCTCGACGGAGTCGGGGTCCATCCCCTGGCTCATGGTCAGGTTGCCCTGCGGGTCGAGGTCGACCGCGAGCACGTTGAACCCCTGCTCCTTGAATGCGACGGCGAGGTTGAGCGTCGTCGTCGTCTTCGCCACGCCGCCCTTCTGGTTGGCAAGCGCGATGACCTGACCCAGCTTGACTCCCTGTGAGGTAGGCGTCTGCTTGCGCGGACGCGTGAGGATTCCGGAAAGGCCCATTGAGGGCTCCTGTTTCGTGCCAGGGTAGCACAATCCTTCCCCGGTTCCCGTGCCGCAATCCGGCTTGGCAAGCGGGCCTGCGGGGTTTTTGCTCTCCGGGGGAGCCCCGATTTCGCGAGGTCGTCGACTAGCGGCGGAGCGCGAGCAGCGAGAGCATCTCGAAGCACACGTTGGCGGCCACGAAGGCCGTCACCCCCGCCGGGTCGAACGGCGGCGAGACTTCGACGCAGTCGAAGCCGCGGAAGTCGAGGCCGGCGAGCGACCGGACGTAGGTGAGCGCGTCGCGGCTCGACGGCCCGCCGACCTCGGGCGTCCCGGTGCCGGGCGCGAAGGCCGGGTCGACGAAGTCGATGTCGAACGAGAGGAAGCACGGGCCGCTGCCGACCCGGCTGCGCGCACGCTCGGAGAACCCTCCGGGGCCGAGTGCCGCCAGCTCCTCGTAGGTCAGCGCGTCGATCCCGAAGTCCGCCGGGTAGACCGCTTCCGCCGCCGACGACAGCGATCCGCGCAGGCCGGCCTGGATCGACCGCGACGTGTCGATCAGGCCTTCCTCGACGGCGCGCCTGACGACGCTCCCGTGGAAGAGCTTCTGCCCGAAGTACTCGTCCCACAGGTCGTGGTGTGAGTCGAACTGGACCAGCGCCAGGGGACCGTGGACGGCGGCGAGCGCGCGCAACTCGGCGAGCAGGACCGTGTGGTCGCCCCCGAGGCAGAGCGTCGTGACGCCGGCGCGGGCGATCTCCTCCAGCGCGGCAGCGGAGCGCTCGAGCGAGTCGGCGGTCGAGCCCGGAACGGTCGGCACGTCGCCGTAGTCGACGAGCGAGAGCTTGTCGACGACGTTGATGCCGAGCAGCGGGTTGTAGTTGCGCAGCATCACCGACGCGCTGCGGATTCCCTCCGGCCCGAAGCGGGCGCCCGTCCGGTAGACGACCGCTCCGTCGGTCGGGATGCCGACGATGGCGACGTCGACGTCCTCGAGGTCGCGAACGTGCGGGAGCCGCATGAACGTCCGCGGGCCCGAAAAGCGCGGCGTCTCGAACGCGTCTGGAGGCCCGTAGCGCGGCATCGGGGCGCGATTATAGGTTCGGGCTGACCGCGCCTCTGGGCACCACCTCCTCACAGTCGCCGATCGTCGCGCGGCACCCCCGAAGCGCCGCCTCCGCCGCGGCGGTCTGCCGTCCTCCGGGCTCCCCGGCGCCGGATCCTCCGTTCCCGTGCTCGACGGCGAGCCAGGCCTCGCCCTCGCGCAGGAGCTGCCGTACCTCCGCGAGCAGGTCTGCGGCAGGCGCGTGTGCGCCCTGGAGCGTCTCGATGCGCTCGAGACGACGGATGACTCGACGTGCCTCGTCCACGAGATCGAGGCTACGCCTACGAATCGCGCGGGTGTGTGTCCTCGTGTGCCGGGTCCTGCGCGAATGCGCCACGACATTCGCGCCGGTAGACGATCAGGAGCGCGACGACGCCGGTGGCTCCGATGGTGAGCGTGATCCAGCTGAACTGGAAGATCGGCAGGAGAAGGCCGAGCACCATGCCGAAGATCAGCAGCCGACAGCGGCGCCGGCGCAGGAGCACGGCGCGCGAGGGGATCATCCGGCCGCGAGTACGCGCGAGGAGGTGCTCACCTGCGGTCGCGGCCGCAATCCGAGCAGCGCCTCGTCGAGCGTGGCGACGAGCCGCTCGCGCGAGCCTTCGAGCAGCGTCTCGACGAGGGCGCGCCGGACGGCGTCCTCCGCCCGCGCGCCGGGGCCGTCCCCGTCCAGGAGCGCCCGGAGCGAGATGAGGAGGTCCTCGCGCTCGCGCGCGGTCTCCCCGAGGAGCACGGCGGCGCGCATCGCAGCCGCCCACGGGCCCTCGTCGCAGCCAAGCAGGGTGTCGAGCGCCTCGCGCAGCTCGTCCGAGCGGTGCGCGCCCCCGTGAAAGAGCGCGAGCTCCCAGCGGTCGAGCGCCTCGAGCAGCTCGTCGGGAGCCTCGGCGAGGCGGGTCTGAAGATCGACGACGAGCGGGGCGCGGAAGACGTCCAGCCGCGTCGGCTCGCCGGGAGGAACCTGGGCCGACGTCGCGGGCATCGGGCGCACGCCGTACGGCCGGTAGTCGAGCCGCTCGAAGACCACGGGGCCGGCGGCGATTGCCCCCGGCGTCGCGAGCCGGAGAGCGCTCACGGCGCGCCCGAACTCACCTGGCGCGTCGGGGACGCGGCAGGCCTGCGCGTCCAGCTCGGCCTCCAGCTCGAGGACGAGCGTCCGGTCGACCTCGCGGCCCCAGTCGCGCGGCAGCAGGCGACCGGCATCGGGCCACGACGCGGTCAGCTCCCCGACGGCAGCCGGGCGGACGCGAACCCCGCGCCCAAGCTCCGCGGTCCCACCCGCGGTCAGCCCGACGAGCGGTGTGACGGCCGCGTACGAGCGGCGGTCGCCGTAGAGAGAGCGCTCGAGCTCGGCGTACGCGCGCTCGAAGGCGGCGTCGTCCCAGTCGAAGCCGCCGAGCGCCTCGGCCGTGCGGACGAGGAGCGGGATGAGGATCGTCCGTCGGAGCGCCTCGTCCTCGCCGATCCGCTCGTCGGAGTGGGCACTGGCGAAGATCCCGGCCGCGGGCTCGTCCTTGAGCGCGGTCAGAGCCTCGCGCGCGTCCTCCCGAAGCGCCAGCCGGCCGGCGCGCTGCTCGACGAAGGAGCCGACGAGCGGGCGGTACTCGTAGAGGGTCGGGCGGTCGGGGCCGCTGTGCTCGTCGAGGGCGATGGGGATGTCGGCGCCGCCCTCGAGCTCCATGCCCAGGTCGAAGAAGGCACCGAGGCAGAAGCCGCGGAGCGCGGTGAAGAGCGCGGGCGAGCGGGGAGCCCTGCCCGTACCCTCGCCAGGAGGGTTGCGATCGGAAGCCCGGTCGGACACGCGAGACGGTTACGCCTTCGCGGGGCCCGTTCCTGCCTGGCACCCTGGACACCAGTAGGCCATGCGCGCCTCGTCGCCCTGCGGATACGAGCGGATCGCGGCCCCGCAACGGCGGCACGGCATCCCCGCGCGGCGGTACACCTGACGCCCCCGGCGCCCTGCCCGCATGAGGCGCGTCGCCTCGCCGACGATGCGCCCGAGATCCTCGTCGGAGAGCTCGCCGATCGGCCGCCAGGGCGACGTTTCGGCCTCGAAGAGGATCTCCGCCTTCCACATGTTCCCGATGCCGGAGAGGAGCCGCTGATCGAGGAGCGCGTCGCCGACCTGCCGCGACGGGCCGGCTCCGCGCAGGCGCGCGACCATGGCCTCCTCGTCGGGAGGGTCGGCGAGGACGTCGGGGCCCAGGCGGACGACGGCCGGCGAGCGGCCGCGCGTGAGCTCGAGCACCGGGCCGTTCCAGAGCACCGCCTGCCGCTCGCTGCCGCGGAGCACGAGCCACGGCGTCCCGTACGGCTTCGTTCCCGCCGTCTGTACGCGCCAGCGCCCGTGCATGCGCAGGTGGCTGCGGAGGAGCAGGCCGCCCTCGAAGCTCAGGAGGAGGTTCTTGCCGACGGCCTCGACCCGCTCGAGCCGTAGCCCGTCGAGCCGTTCCGGCAGCCGGAGCACCGCCGCGCGCGGATGCGGCGTCTCGACCGCGACAACCTCACCCTCGAGGACGCGGAGCCGCTCCGCCGCACGATGGAGCGCGTCGCCCTCAGGCACGGCCGTGGGTCACGCGCGCAGGACGGCGCGCCGCGGCCCGGCGAGGAAGCCGGCCTCGAGGAGGAGCGGCATGACCTCGGTCTCGCCCACCGGGCTCCCGTCGAAGCGCTCGACGGCCAGCCGCTTCAGGCCGGTCGCGCGCGCGTGCCCGACCAGTGCTGCGAGCGCGATGCGGAGCCAGCCCTCCTCGGGATCCCGCAGCGGGACGAGAGAGCGGCCGCCGCGCTCGACGAAGAGCGCTGCCTCGCCGCCGAGGAGGACGACGTGGGCGCCTGCGACCCGCGCGGCTCGCGCGCCGGAGCGCTTCGGCCACGGGAGCGCGCCGCCGTAGGGCTGCGCCGGGTCGGCCGCCGCCAGCACGAGCGTGGGCTCCTCCTCGGGCTTCTCGCGCAGGCGCTCGACCGCGCCGGGCAGCGCGAACTGCGCGCCGCCGAGGCCCTCGATGAAGTAGCCGCGGCGGCACACGCCGAGCGTCTCGAGCTTCCGCAGCTCGCGGTAGACCGGCGCGTAGCCGCCCGGGATGCCCTCGGCGCGGACGCCGTCCCGCGTGACGATGCCGTGCCGTTCGAGGAGCAGCTCGGCGAGCGCGCGCGGGTCGGGCTCGCCGGGAAAGAGCCCGGCGGTCGACGACCAGCGGCCCTGCGTCGCGGTGATGGCGTTCGCACGGGCGCGCGAGAACCGGCGTGGGCGCTTCTGCTCGCGGGCAGCCTGGAAGCGTCGGCCGGCGCGGAGCGGCTGCCACGCGTCGTTCGTGGTCTCGCCCGCCCAGACGAGGTCCCAGAGCGCCGGCAAGGCGACCTCTCCTTCGAGACCGGTCGCCGAGAGGAGGTCGTACCAGAAGAGCGCCCCGCCCCTCAGCGCCTCCCTGATCGCCTCGTGCGCCTCCTCTTCCGGCGGCGGGAGCGCACCCGGCCTGCCGAGCACCGGCGCGTCCTCGCGGAAGTAGAGAGCCACGCGCTCGAGGCCGGCGCCGACCCAGACAACCTCGCCGGAGGCCGTGAGCTGGTCGAGCCAGGCGGGCTGGTACCCGGGGACGCGGCGCGGGAGCAGGCTGTTCTCCCAGAGCGCGACCGGGAGCGAAAGGCCCTGGAGCGGGACGAGCGCCTCACGGAGGGTTGCCCGGCGGTCGACGCCCTGCCAGCTGGGCAGGAAGCGGCCGAGCGCGCCCTGGTCGACGGGCTCGACCTCCTTGCGGAGCCGGGCGAGGCTCGCGCGGCGCAGGCGGCGCAGCACGTCGGGGTCGCACCACTCGCGCTCCGTGCCGCCCGGACGCAGCTCGCCGCGGACGAGGTCGAGGCCGCCGAGCAGCTCCTCGGCGCGCACCGGATCGAGCCCGAAGCGGGTCGCCACCTCAGCGGTCGTGAACGGGCCCCGGCCCCGGGCGAAGCGGCGCAGGATCCAGCCGAGCGGGTCCTCCCCGCCCTCGAGGTACTCGTCCGGGAGGCCCGCAGGCGGCATGGCGCCGAGCGCGTCGCGGTAGCGGCCCGCATCCTCGGCCGCGATCAGGTGCTCGCCGCCGACGAGCCGGACGCGCACGGCGCGCCGCTCGGTCTCGAGCGCTGCCGCAAGCTCCTCGTCGAATTCCCCGGCCGGCAGGTCGCCGCGCCGCAGGAGCAGGTCGTGGAGCTGGTCGGGCGAGCCGGCGCGGCCGCGGAGCTGCTCCTCGACCTCGTCCAGCGCGTCGCGGTCGATCAGCTCGCGCAGCTCCTCCTGGCCGAGGAGCTCCTTGAGCAGGTCGCGGTCGAGGGAGAGCGCCTGCGCGCGCCGCTCGGCGAGCGGCGTGTCGTCCTCGTACATGTAGGTCGCGACGTAGTCGAAGAGGAGCGAGGAGGCGAACGGCGAGGCGCTCGGCGTCTCCACCTCGACGACGTCGACGCGGCGCTGGCGCAGCGACTCGAGGAGGCCGCGCAGTGCCGGCAGGTCGAACACGTCCTGCAGGCACTCGCGGAACGTCTCGAGCACGACAGGGAAGTCGGGGTAGCGGCGCGCGACCTGGAGGAGGCCCTGCGCCTTGAGGCGCTGCTGCCAGAGCGGCGTCCGCTGGCCCGGACGGCGGCGCGGGATCAGGAGCGCGCGGGCGGCGTTCTCGCGAAAGCGCGCGCCGAAGAGCGCGGCGCCACCGAGCTCGGCGACGACGAGGTCCTCGAGCTCGTCGGGCCCGATGAGAAGCTCGTCGAGGACGGGCGTGGCGTCGGCGTCGGGCAGGTGCAGGGCGATGCCGTCGTCCGACCAGATGAAGTTGACCTCGAGCCCGAGGGACTCACGCAGGCGCGCGGCAAGCGCCAGCGCCCAGGGCGCGTGGACGCGCCCGCCGAACGGGCTGAGGATGCAGAGGCGCCAGTCTCCGATCTCGTCCCGGAAGCGCTCGATCACGAGTGTCTTGTCGGAAGGGAGCGCGCCGGTCGCCTGCTCCTGCTCGCGCAGGAAGGTGAGCAGGTTCTCGGCCGCACGCTCGTCGAGCTCGTGCTCCTCGGTCAGGCGATCGCGGGCCTTCGCGTCGGAAAGCGCGACGAGCTCTCGGCCGGCCCTGCCGATCGCCTCGCCCAGCTCGTATGGCCGGCCGACTCCCTCGCCCTTCCAGAACGGGACGAGCCCCGGCGTCCCCGGCGCGGGCGACACGAGCACGCGGTCGCGCGTGATCTCCTCGATGCGCCAGGTCGAGGCGCCGAGCAGAAACGTCTGACCGGCGCGAGCCTCGTAGACCATCTCCTCGTCGAGCTCGCCCACGCGTCCGCCGCCGTCCACGAGGTGGACGCCGAAGAGGCCGCGGTCGGGGATCGTGCCCGCGTTCGTGACGGCGAGCCGGCGCGCGCCCTCGCGTCCCCGCAGGAGTCCCGCCGTTCGATCCCAGGTGATGCGAGGCCGGAGCTCGGCGAACTCCTCCGACGGGTAGCGCCCGGCGAGCATGTCGAGCACGTTCTCCAGCTGCTGGCGCGAGATGTCGCGGAAGGGCCAGGCGCGGCGGGCGAGGTCGTGGAGGTCGTCGACCGCGATCTCCTCCTGCGCGCAGATGGCGACGATCTGCTGGGCGAGGACGTCCAGCGGGTTGCGCGGCACCCGCGTCTCCTCGATCTCCCCCTGCTTCATGCGCTGGGCGACCACGGCCGATTCGAGCAGGTCGGCGCGGAACTTCGGGAAGATGCGGCCCTTCGAGGCTTCGTCGAGGCGGTGCCCGGCGCGGCCGACGCGCTGGAGGCCGCGCGCCACGGACTTGGGCGACTCGACCTGGATGACCAGGTCGACGGCGCCCATGTCGATCCCGAGCTCGAGCGAGGAGGTGGCGACGAGGCACGGGATCTCGCCCTTCTTCAGCAGCTCCTCGACCTCGATCGCGCTGCTCGCGCGCGAGCGACCCGTGGTGGGCGCGCGCGATCTCCTTCTCGGCCAGCTCGTTGAGCCGGAGCGCGAGGCGCTCGGCCAGGCGGCGGTTGTTGACGAAGACGATCGTGGAGCGGTGCTCCTGGACGAGCTCGAGGAGCGCCGGGTGGATGGACGGCCAGATGGAGCCGCCCTCGCCCGGCTCACGCATGTCCTCGAGCGGCACGACGACGCGGAGGTCGAGCTCCTTGCGCGTGCCCGCGTCCACGAGCTCGATCGGCCTGCCGCCGGAGACGAACCGGCCGATCTCCTCGAGCGGGCGCTGCGTCGCCGAGAGGCCGACGCGCTGCACGGGCTCTCCGACCAGGCGCTCGAGCCGTTCGAGGCTGAGCGCCAGGTGGGCGCCGCGCTTCGCCCCGGCGACGGCGTGCACCTCGTCGACGATCACGACCTGGACGCCGCCGAGCGTCTCGCGTGCCCGCGAGGTCAGCATGAGGAAGAGCGACTCCGGGGTCGTGATGAGGATGTCGGGCGGCGACTTCAGCATCGCGGCGCGCTCCTTCGGCGGCGTATCGCCCGTGCGCACCGCGACGGAGAGCTCGGAGCCGATGCCGGCGAGCGGCCCGCGCAGGTTGCGCTCGACGTCGTAGTTGAGCGCCTTCAGCGGGCTGACGTAGAGCACCTGCGTGCCCTCTCCGGGCCGCGCGCGGTCGAGCGCCCAGAGAAACGCGGCGAGCGTCTTGCCCGAGCCGGTCGGCGCCTGGATGAGCACGTGGTTGCCGGAGGCGATCGCGGGCCAGCCCTGCTCCTGCGCGGGGGTCGGCCCGTCGAACGTCCGCTCGAACCAGGTGCGGACGGCGGGCGTGAACGGTGCGAGCGCGCTCACCTGCCCAGCGTACCCCTCGGCGGTAGGTCGACTACGGGCACGTTGAGACGAGATTGCGCCGGTAGTACCCTCGGGACCGGCGATCAGGAGCGTCTCATGGCACGCAAGAAGATCGAGTTCGACATCATCGACCGCTGCCCGGTGCCGCGTGAGCTGGCCGACGAGATCCGGTTCCTCAAGCAGAAGACGGGCGCCACGCTCAACTCGTGCGACCGCTCGTCGGAGGCTGAGCCTCTGCTCAAAGCGAACGGGAAGAGCTCACAGCGCCAGCTCTTCGAGCTGGCCCAGGCAGGGAAGGGCAACCCCGCGAATCCACCCGGCTTCTCGACGCACGAGCGCCGCAACGACGGGACGGCCTATCCGGGCCGGCGCGGCACCCGGCTCGAGGACTGGCAGGTCGGGATGGACTGGTCCCCTCCGGACCCCGTCGTGCGCGAGGCCGCGAAGCGAGGGTGGATCGTGACGGTGACCTATCCGAACAACGCGCAGGAGGCGCACCACCTCAACTTCCGCAAGGCGCCGGAGCTCGACGTCGAGCTCGAGAAGGGCGACAGCGGCAAACGCGTCCGGGAGTTCACGCAGAAGCTCGCCAACCTGCGGAGCCCGAAGACCGCGGAGCTCTACCTCGAGCACGACCACTTCCGCTACGACCGGTTCGTCGTCGCGGCGGTCAAGCGCTTCCAGGCCGACTACCACCAGAAGCAGGACGGCAAGTTCGGCTCGCAGACTGCGACGCAGCTCGAGGTCGCCCTACGAGAGCAGAAGGAGCGGGAGAAGCGCGACTACCAGCGGGGCGACCGCGGGCCGGAGGTCATCCGCCTCTCGACCGCGCTCAGCATCGTCGTCGACCCCAAGGGGAAGCCGTACCTGAAGCACCCGCATCAGCGGTACGACAAGTTCGTCGAGGCCGCGGTCGCGCGGTTCCAGCGGGACAAGAAGATGAAGGACGACGGCATCTTCGGGCGCAAGACGAGGGGCTCGCTCTACCGCACCCTCCTGCGGCAGACCGAGGCGGCGGAAAAGGAGAAGGCGGCGGCGGCCAAGGCGGCCAAGAAGCCGAAGAAGGCGAAGCGCTCCAAGTAAGATCGAGGGCGTGGCGATCACGCGCCCGACGCACCTCCACTTCACCGGCAACGACGAGGCCGACCGCCTGCTCGCCGAGGAGCCGCTCGCGCTGCTCGTCGGGTTCGTGCTCGACCAGCAGGTGACGGTCCAGAAGGCGTTCTCGGGGCCCCTCGAGATCCGGCGGCGGCTCGGTACCCTCGACGCGGCGGCAATCGCGGGCACCGACCCTGGCGAGCTGGAGGAGGCGTTCCGCACGCGGCCGGCCATCCACCGCTTCCCGGGGAACATGGCCCGCCGCGTCCAGGACCTCTGCGCGGCGATCGCCGAGGACTACGGCGGCCGGGCCGAGCGCGTCTGGCTCGAGGCCGAGAGCGGCAAGGACCTCGAGAAGCGGCTGCTCGACCTGCCCGGCATCGGGCCGATGAAGGCGCGCTCGCTGATCGCGATCCTCGTGAAGCGCTACGGCGTGCGCCCGCCCGGCTGGGAGGACGTCACGCCCGACCACCCGACGCTCGGCGACGTCGACTCCTACGAGGCCCTCGAGGCCTACCAGGAGAAGAAGCGCGCCTACAAGGCGTCGCTCAGAGCAGCCGGCTCGAAGTAGCGCCGGGCGTCAGACGACGCCGGCGAGGAGCGAGGCCCGCGTCTCGCGGAGCATCTCGCGGGCGATGACGATGCGCTGGATCTCCTGCGTGCCCTCGTAGATCTGGGTGATCTTCGCGTCGCGCATCATGCGCTCGACGGGGTACTCCTTCATGTAGCCGTAGCCGCCGAGGACCTGGACCGCCTCGGTCGTGACCTCCATGGCCGTGTCCCCGCAGAAGAGCTTCGTCATCGCGGAAAGCTTCGTCAGCGGCTCGACGCCCTCGTCGATGGCCATGCCGACCTTGTAGAGCAGGCCGCGCGCGGCCTCGCATTTCGTCTCCATCTCGGCCAGCTTGGCGGCGATGAGCTGGTGCTCGCCGATCGGCTTCCCCATCGTCTCTCGCGTCTTCGCGTACTCGAGCGCGTAGTCGGTCGCGCCCTGGGCGATCCCGAGCGCCTGCGCGGCGATCCCGGGCCGGGAGCGATCGAGGACGCGCATGGCGACCTTGAAGCCGTCGCCCTCCTCGAGCAGCCGGTTCTCGGCGGGGATCCGGCATTCGTTGAAGAAGACCTCGCCCGTCGTCGAGCCCTTGATGCCCATCTTGGGCTCGATGCGGCCGACCTCGAACCCCGGCGCGTCGCTCTCGACGAGGAAGGCCGAGATGCCGGCGTGACCGGAATTCGGGTCGGTCTTCGCGAAGACGACGTAGAGGCTCGCCACGCCCGCGTTGGTGATGAAGCGCTTCGAGCCGTTGAGGACGTACTCGTCGCCCTCACGCCGCGCCTCGGAGCGCATGGCCGCGGCGTCGGAGCCGGAGCCGGGCTCGGTCAGGGCGTAGGCCGGCAGCCACTCGCCGCTGGCCAGGCGCGGGAGGTACCGCGCCTTCTGCTCCTCGCTCCCGTCGTTCTTGATCGCGAGCGCGCCGAGCTCCTGGAGGGCGAGGATGAGGCCCGTCGTCGCGCAGACCTTCGAGATCTCCTCGATGGCGACGAGCACCATGAGCGTCCCGGTGCCCGTGCCGCCGAAGCGCTCCTCGAAGGGCAGGCCGAGGATCTCGTGCTCCCGGAAGAGCTCGACCATGTCCCAGGGGAACTCGCCCTTCTCGTCGATCTCGGCGGCGCGCGGCGCGATGCGCTCGCGGGCGAGTGCGCGGATGAGGTCGCGAATCTCGCGCTGCTCGTCGGAGAGCGGCTCGTACCCCACGGCCGGATTGTAGGGCGCGGCGCGCTCGGCACGCTCCTCGTCACGTTTCGCGCGCCACGCGCGCGTTTTCCGGCGGTACGCTCGAAAGCGGGAGGCGGGCGGGGTGCCCCTAGATTAAGAGCGTCGTTCCAGGCCGCCCCAGTCCAGGTCGCGGACTCCGAGAGGGACACGCACCATCGGGTCGTAGGGCGCCTCGGCCGGGAAGACGTAGACGGCGTCTTCGGTGGCCAGCGCCGCCCAGCGCTCGTCGGGCGACCACGCGACCGCCTTGGGGTCGCGCGCGGCCGCGGGCAGCGCCAGCGGGCTCGCGTTGCGGTCGAAGAGGCGCACGCCGTCCGGGCCGAACAGCGCGAAATACGTCCCCAGCGGGCTGGGCCGGATGAAGCGGGCCTCCCGCACGACCCAGCGTGGCTGGACGAGGATCACCCGCCCGTTCTCGACGACAACGAGGACGCGCTCGGCCGGGTCGGCGGACGACTCGGCGAGAACGATGACCCGCGCCGGGCCGAGCGCAACCGCCTGGACGGCGCGGAACGGGCCTCGACGCGCGGCAGCCGGCCCGGAGAGCCAGCGCGAGATCGCCCGTCCAAGCATCTCCTTGGCGACGACCACCTGCACGGCCCCGTAGCCCAGGCCCGCCCAGACGACGTCCCCGTCCACCGTGCCGAGCCCGCTCGAGTCCGTGAGCGGACGGCACATCTCGAACGAGGGGGCGCGCACCGGCTCCAGATCGGGGAGCGACACCGCGCTCAGCCGGCAGTCATCGTCGGCGTACGTCAGGACGCCGGCGACACGGGCTTCACGAAGGCGGGCCGCCGAGGGGCCGGCCTGGCCCGTGAGGCCCCGAACCGCGGCCGTGGTCGTCTGCGGTGGAGGTTCGCGCGCAACGACCTCCTCGCCGCGCAAGGCGTCGAACGCGGCGACGACGCCCAGGGCAAAAACGGCCGCGACGAGCAGCAAGGTGGCGATCCTGCGCATGGCGCTCAGTCAGTCTTAGCACCGAAGCGCGCGTGCAGGTGGTTGTCGTGGTTCCAGAGCACCTGCACGACGCCGGGCGGCCCGGTGAAGCCGGTCAGCGGCCCGACGTAGACGATCTCGGCGCCGGCGCGGACGAAGCGGTCGACGAGATCCTGCGCGAGCCGCCGGTCGATCTGCTCGACGCGCCTGGGCGGCCGCTCCCAGCGGTCGAGGCGCGGGTAGTAGACATCGACGTCGAGGCCGTTCTGATGGGACGCATGCTTGGGCCCGAACGGGCCGCCGCGCGGGCGGCTGAGGTCGCCGATGCCGACGCGCGGCGCGTTGGGATGCGCAGCCGCGTACTCACGGACGACGCGGAGCACGATCCGCACGAGCCTGTCCGTGCCCCACCTTCGCCACGCGCGGTTCGGGCGGCGGCGCTCCACCGGGTCCCACGTGAAGAGCTCCGCGCGCTCCGCGGGGAGGCGCACGCCTCGCACGAGCCGCCCGGCCGACGGCGTGCCGACGGCGACGGAATCCCGCCAGGCGATCGGCTCGACCGCGGGCGGCGGCTCGACCGGCTCGGGGCACCCGGAGCCAGAATCGACGAACGCCGCAGCGGGCGCGGCAAGCACGCAGGCGGAGGCGAACGCGACGGCGATGGTTCTCACGCGGATGCCCTGGGTACGCTGGACGACCAGGATGGGGTCCCGGACCTCCACCTCCCGGCGCGCCGTACCACCCCTCGTGGTCGCCGCCCTCATGACGTCCCTGCTGCTCGCCTTCCCGGCCACCGCGAGCGCGGACGAGTACCACAAGGCCCTCGGACGCTCCGAGGGGCTGCGGGTGATCCGCGTGCATCGCTTCGGCGACTTCTCGAGCCCGCGGAAGATCCTCGTCTTCGGCTGCATCCACGGGAACGAGTGCGAGGGGATCGAGATCACGCGCCGGCTCGCCCGCGGCCCGATGCCGACGAACATCGACCTCTGGATCGTCCACGACCTCAACCCGGACGGTCATCGCCGCGGCGTCCGCCAGAACGGCCGCGGCGTCGACCTCAACCGCAACTTCCGCTCGGAGTGGAGACACCACGGCCAACGCTGGGATCCCGAGTACTCGGGCCCGCGTCCCTGGTCGGAGCGGGAGACGAGGATCGCCCGCCAGCTGATCCTGCGCGTGAGGCCCGACGTGACGATCTGGTACCACCAGCCGCAGAACCTCGTTCGCGCCTGGGGCCAGAGCCGCGCGCAGGCCCGCCGGTACGCGAGCCTCGCGGGCGAGCGCTACGGGTCGATCCGCTGGCCGCGCGGCACTGCTCCGAACTGGCAGAACCACATGTTCCCGGGCACGGCGTCCTTCGTCGTCGAGCTCCCGGCCGGCGAGCTCGCCGACGCGCGGGCCGCCCGGCACGCGCGCGCGGTGCGGCGCCTGCTCGTGCCCTAGCCCCGGCTCAGACGAGCGTCTCGGCCTCGGAGGCGTCGACGCGATCCGCGAGGAACGCCGAGAGCCGCGCGGCCTCCTCCTCGGTGAGCGAGACGGCCGCCTGGGCGCGCGGGGTCTGGCCGCCCGCGCTCCAGACGCTGAAGCGCACGTGCCGGCGCTCGTCCTCCTCGGCGAGGTAGCGCGAGACGCGCAGGGCCTTCGCGGCGTCGCCCTCGACGAGCGGATGCGGCGGGAAGAGCTCGACGACCTTCAGGCGGAGCGGCGCGGCACACCACGGGCAGAAGCGATACCGCTCCTCGACCTCTCCGCGGCAGCTAGCGCACTCGCGCATCCTCCCGGCAAGCGTACGACGGGCGCGGGACCTGCGCAAGGTGCCGGGGCGTATCCCTCGGCGGTGGACCGAACGCGCAGATCCGTTCGTATAGTCGGCACGCGATGGCGGGAGCGGGCCGTGACGAGCGTGCCCTCGTACGGGCAGCCCAGGCCGGGTCGGTCGCCGACCTGGAGGCGCTCTTTCGCGCCCACTGGGGCCGCTCGTACCGCGCTGCCTACCTCGTCGTCCACGACGCCGCGGCAGCGGAGGACGTCGCCCAGGAGGCCTTTCTCGCGGCCGTGCGGAACCTCGACCGGTTCGACGCCGGACGGCCTTTTGGGCCGTGGCTGCACCGGATCGTGGTCAACCGCGCGATCGACTGGTCGCGCGCCCGCGCTCTCCGGCGCGAAGTGGGCGCCGGCGACGCGATCGAGGAGGCTGCGGCCCCCGAGAGCGGGGCACCCGCCGCCCCGCTCTCGGACGACGTCATCGCCGCCCTGGCCACGCTCTCGCCCGACCACCGGGCGGTGATCGTCCTGCGCTACGTCCTCGAGTACTCGCCCGGCGAGATCGCCCGCATGCTGGAGCTGCCGCGGGGCACCGTGAACTCGCGCCTGCGCCGCGGGCTCGACGCGCTCCAGGGGCTCGTCGACGTGGAGGAGCCGCAGTGAGCCCGCGCGACGTCCGCTCCGCGCTCCTGTCCACGCCGGTGCCCGACGAGCTCGACGCGCAGCGGCGCGCCTGGGGAGTCGTGAAGGCGGCCTACGCCGAGCGCGAGCCCGTGCGCCGGCCTCGCCGCCTGCGCCTGCTCGTCGCGCTCGCCGTGCTCGCCGCCCTGGTCGCGGCGGCGCTCTCGCCTCCGGGCCGCGCCGTGGGGGACTGGCTCCGCGACCGTGTCGCCGGAGAAGAGGAGACGCAACCGGCGCTCTTCCGGCTGCCCGCGGCCGGCCAGCTCCTCGTCGTCTCCGAGGAGGGCCCGTGGCTCGTCCGGCCCGACGGCTCGAAGCGCCTCCTCGGCGCCTACGACGACGCTTCGTTCTCGCCCAGCGCACGCTTCGTGATCGCGACGAGCGGCCGCCGAGTCGTCGCGCTCGAGCCCGACGGCGACCCGCGCTGGTCGGTGACGAGGCCTGACCCCGTCGCGGACGCGCGCTGGGCGCCGAGCCCCGGGTTCCGGGTCGCCTACCGCGCCGGCAACACGCTGCGCGTCGTGGCCGGGGACGGCACGGGCGACCGCCTGCTCGCCGAGAACGTGGGCGAGGTCGCACCGGCGTGGCAGCCGCTCGAGGGCCGCACGGTGCTCGCCTACGCGGACGCCGCCGGCCGCGTCCACGTCGCCGACTCGGAGGGCGAGGAGCGCTGGTCCGCCGAGCCCGGCGCGCCACCCGCGAAGCTCGTCTGGTCGTCGGACGGCCGCTTCCTCCTCGTCGTCACGACCGGCGCGCGCCACCGGTTCTACGGCCAGGGCGGGCGCCCGGCAGGGATCCTCAGGACACCGCCGGCGCACTCCGTGCTCGACGCCGAGTTCGAGCCCGGCACCCGACGCGTCGCCTACTCGGCCTTCGACGGAGAGCGCGGCATCGTCGTCCTCGGCGAGGAGCGGCTCCAGCGGGTCGAGGGCAGGATCAGCGACCTGGCGTTCTCGCCGGACGGCCGCTGGCTCCTCGCCGGCTGGCCCGAGGCGGACCAGTTCCTCTTCCTCCGCCTCCCCGGCGTGCAGCGCATCGTCGCGGTCGACGACGTGCGGCGCGAGTTCGACCCGGGCAGCCCCGGGACCGGCGAGTTCCCGCGGATCTCGGGTTGGTGCTGCAGCCCCTAGGGACGCTCCGGCGGGGCCAGACCGTGGCGATGCGCGGCCGCGACCGCCTGGGCGCGGCTGTGTACGCCTAGCTTGGCGAGGATGTGCTGGATGTGCGTGGCAACGGTCTTCGGGCTGATGACGAGCCGTTGGGCGATCTCACGCTGATCCATCCCGCCCGCCAGAAGCCGGAGCACCTCGAGCTCTCGCGGCGTCAGAAGCTCGACGCCGGCATCTGCCTCGGTCCCGCGCGGGTGCGGCGCCAGATACCGGCGGACCCTGGCGATGAGCTCGTCGGGGTCCAAGGGCTTGACCATGTAGTCGTCCGCTCCGATCAGCAAGCCGGCCGCGCGGTCGAAGGCCTCGATCCTCACGGCCGAGACGAGCAGCACCGGAAGACTGCTGCCGAACAGGTCCTTGAGCTCGCGGCACACCTCGTACCCGCTGAGGCCGGGAAGCCTGACGTCGAGAATGACGAGCGCCGGGCGCCCCATCGGAAACGCGAGGATCTCCTCGCCCGACTCAAAGCCGAGGGTCGGGTAGCCGGCCCTCTCTAGCAGAGTCGTGACGAGCTCCCGCAGGTTCTCGTCGTCGTCGACCACGAGAACCTTGCCGCTGAGGTCCTTCATCGGGGGCAGACGTTTAGTGCCTATCAGCACAGACGCGCGAAAGGTCGAAAACGTGCTCTCGAGCATTCGCAACGGCCCTCTCTACTGCCATTTACCTAGGCGAGACACCGCCTACCCCATTCATTAGCCCATTCGAAAAATCGGTCGTTCGCCGTCTTCCACAGGGCTGTGGACAACCGTAGCCTCGTGCTCCCAGCAACAAACGACTGCGTTTTCGTGATGCGGCGGGCTCCACCCCCCACCCCTCCGAGACGGAGTCGGGAAAGGGGCTTCATGCAGACACCTTTCGACGAGTTCCCTGCCTAAGGCCGGGGCCAACTCGCGCAGTGCGTGGCCGGAACGCGGCCTGAACTGTGCTCACTGAAAGGAACCTGGACGAGATGACAGATCGAACACTCGGCCCGAAGGGATCGAAGCGCCGCCGGCGCCTCCTTCTCTTCGTGCCACTCACGCTAGTCGCCGCACTCGTTCTCGCGATCGGCGCAGCGGCGGGTCCGGTAAGCGATGCCGCCGGTTTCGAGGGCGACGACGGGAACCTTGCTCCGGCAGCACCGATCAACTTCGACTGGAACAGCTTCGCGCCGACCACGTGGACCGGCACCGCGCCGCTGCGGACGGCCACTGACTCCGCGAATGGCTGGGACTTCACCGGCCTCGAGGACCGGCAGGCGACCACCGCCGACAGCGCCTTCGCAGGTGGGACGAAGCAGGACGACGACTGTGCGACGGTGGGCAGCGGGAAAGCGCCCAACAAGGACGACCTCAAGCGCTACTACCTCGCCAACACCACCGCCGCCAACGGCGACATCTTCCTCGCGCTGGCCTGGGTCCGCATCCCGCAGAACACCACCTCGTCGTCGGCGCACGTCGGCTTCGAGTTCAACCAGGGCGATACCGCTTGTGGCGCCGCTTCGGACGACCTCGTCGAGCGGACTGAAGGCGACCTGCTGTTCGTGTACGACTTCGAGGGCGGCTCCGACGATCCCCGGATCACACTCAGGGAGTGGGTCACCAGCGGCGCATGCGAAGTGGGCAGCAACAGCCCACCGTGTTGGGGCCCGGCGTCGGATCTGACCGCGAGCGGATTCGCCGAGGCCGCGGTCAACGTCGGCACGTCGGTGTTGGACCAGGTTGCCGACCCCGATGAGACGCTGAATGACAGCGAGTTCGGCGAGACGATCATCAACCTCAGCGACGCCGGCGTCTTCACCCCCGGCGAGTGCGTCGCCTTCGGGAAGACGTTCGCGGTCAGCCGCAGCTCGGGGAACTCCGCTCAGGCCCAGATGAAGGACCTGGTCGGCCCGGCCGACATCAACATCCAGAACTGCGGCTCGATCATCATCCACAAGCAAACCGTCCCCAGCCCGGATCCGACCGGTACGAGCTTCGGCTACACGACGACCGGCGGCCTCGTTCCTTCTACGTTCTCGCTCCTCGACGGCGGGACGGAGGACTTCCAGAGCCCCGCGATCCAGGCCGGCCCCTACAGCGTGACGGAGGGCGATCCGGGCCCGACCTTCGTGCTGACGGCCATCAACTGCACGTCCAGCGGCACCTCGACGTTCACGACGAACGTGGGTACCAGGACGGTGAGCATCGACCTGGATGCTACGGACACGGTCGAGTGCACGTTCGTGAACACGCTGCAGACAGGTGCGATCAAGATCACCAAGACCCGGAAGCACGCCGCGACGCCGGGAAATGACGCGCATGCCGGCGTCCAGTTCACCATCGGTGGCACTCCGGTGACGACCGATGCCAACGGCCAGGCCTGCGTCGACGGACTTGCCTTCGGCAGCTACGACGTCGTCGAGACGGTTCCGGCCGGGTACGTGGGTGAGGGCGGGTCGACAACCACGGTCACGAAGTCGGTGACGGTCGACAATGCCGCCACCTGTGCGGGCAGTCCGTACGGCGGTGAGTCGGTCAGCTTCCACAACACGCCGCTGACCAACATCACCGTCTCGGTCGACTCGCAGGTCGACGGCGGCACGGCCTCGACGATCGATTGTGGCGCCGGCGTCGTCTCGACCGGGCCCAACGGTGATGGCTCGACGAGCCGAAACAACCTCGTGCCGGGCACGTACACCTGCACGATCGTCATCGATCCCTAGAGGGATTGAGGACGCACGAAGGGAGAGGGTGGGCTCCGGCCCACCCTCTCGTTTCCCGCGGGATCAGTACCCGTAGCCGGAGTCTTCTTCGGTGGTCGTCTCGTCGGTGGTGGTCGTCCCGCCGCCACCGCCGCCGACCGTGATCGTCCCCTCCATGCCCATGCCCTTGTGGTCGTCGACCGGGCAGTAGATCTCGTACTCGCCGGGCTCGGAGAGATCGACGTCGAGGTCGGCGGAATCGCCCGGCTGGAGGTCTTCGGTCTCCACCTCGCCCGAGGGCCCCTCGACCTCGAGCGCATGCACGACCGACCCGTCGTTGACGACGTGGAACGTGTACGACCCGGGCTCGAGTGAGAACGAGGCCGGCTCGAGAGCGAACTCGCTGAGGGAGACCTCGACGACCTCGCCGCCACCCGTGCCGGCCCCGTTCGGGCTCGCCCCGTCCGGCGTGCTCTCACCACCGCAGGCCGGGAGGAGGACGGCGGCAAATACGAGGAGGAGGGCCAGACGACGCATCTCGTGTCCATACGGAAGGGCCACGCACGCGGTTTGGGCGAACCGTCCCGGCGGCCGGTGCGAACAACCGCCGACCCAACGACACCGACCATGGAGACACGATGAGCATCCGCAGACCGTTCGCCCTTCTCGTCGTCGTCGTGGCCGCCGCGCTCGGGCTGGTCGCGTGCGGCGGTGACGGAGACGAAGACGCATCCCAGTCCCCGGCGCCCGCCCAGACGGGGACGACCGAGATGTCCGACGGCATGTCGGACGTCGCCACCACCAGCCCCGCAGCCGACCTGCGCGTCACGCTCGACACGCTGCTCGGAGAGCACGCGCTCCTCGCCGTCGCGGCGACGCAGAAGGGCCTCGACGGGGACAAGGACTTCGAGGCAGCAGCCGCCGCGCTGGACGCGAACAGCGTCGAGCTCTCGGAGGCGATCGGCTCCGTCTACGGCGACGAGGCCGCGAAGCAGTTCCTCGACGGCCCGAGCCTCTGGCGCGACCACATCGGCTTCTTCGTCGACTACACCGTCGGCGTGGCCAAGAAGGACATGGCCGCACAGAAGGAGGCCGTGGACAACCTGACCGGCTACAGCGGCGCGTTCTCCGGCTTCCTCGCCGGCGCGACCGGGCTCCCGCAGGAGGCGCTGCAGGACGGGATCCAGACGCACATCGGGCAGCTCAAGGGCCAGCTCGACGCGTACGCGGCAGGCGACTACGACGAGGCCTACGGCTTCGCCCGCGACGCCTTCACGCACATGGTCATGACCGGCGACACGCTCGCCGGCGCGATCCAGGAGCAGTCGCCCGACATGTTCCCGCTCGAGCCCGCGACGATGTCTGCCGCGGATCTCCGCGTCACCCTCGACCGGCTCCTGGGCGAGCACGCCATCCTCGCGATGCTCGCGACCCAGAAGGGCCTGAGCGGCGACGCCGACTTCGAGGCGATCGCCGGCGCGCTCGACCAGAACGGCGTCGAGCTCTCGCAGGCCATCGGCTCGGTCTACGGCGACGAGGCCGCAGACACGTTCCTGAACGGCCCGAGCCTCTGGCGCGACCACATCAAGTTCTTCGTGGACTACACGGTCGCGCTCGCCAAGAAGGACAAGGCCGGCCAGCAGGAGGCCGTCGACAACCTGACCGGCTACACCGGCGCCTTCTCCGGCTTCCTCGCCCAGGCGACCGGCCTGCCGCAGGACGCGCTGCAGGAAGGCGTCACCCAGCACGTCATGCAGCTCAAGGGCCAGCTCGACGCTTACGCGGCGGGCGACTACGACGAGGCGTACCGCCTCTTCCGCGAGGCCTACCAGCACATGGTCATGACGGGCGACACGCTCGCCGGCGCGATCGTCGAGCAGAACCCGGACATGTTCGGCGAGTAGCCGAACCGCTCGCGCGCCGGCTGCGAATCACAGCGGCCCGGCTCCGGCCCGACGCCCCGATGGACACCCTGCCGTCCGTCGGGGCGTCGGCATCTCAGTCGCGGTCGAGGGGCGGCCGCTCGTAGCCGAGCAGCCCCGACCAGGCATTGATCGCCCGCATGTCCGTGTCCGTGCACGTCAAGTCTTGCTCGATGTTCTTCGCCTCCGTAGTCCCGCGGATCTCGACGTAGACGTAAGCCACAGGAAGCGAGCAGACCATTGACTCCTCGGGAAGTAAAGCTCCGGCGAGCGCCGATCTCGGCGCACAGGCGGACTCCTCGCCGGCCGGGTCGCACTCGACCTCGAAGGTCGTGACCTCCTTGCTGCCGGGTTCTTGAACTCGACCCGAACGTCGATCGGGTCGAGGCTCGCCTTCGCAGCCTCCGAACGCCAGGAGCACGAAGGTCAGGAGCTCGGCGCCGCGGCGCATTCCGAAGGCTACGCCCCGCGACGATCTATCGTTGGCTCCGTGATCCTCGAGAACGGCGTCGTGCGCACCCTCGACCCGTCGCTCCCCAGGGCGGCGGCGCTCGCGATTGCGGGCGACCGGATCGCCGGCGGGGTCGGCACGCACGAGACCGCGCTGGCCAGCCCGGACCGAGTCGACCTCGGCGGGCGGTGCGTCCTGCCCGGCTTCACGGACTCTCACGTGCACTTCCCGAGCTGGGCGCTGGCGCAGAGCCAGGTGCGGCTCGAGGGCTCGGAGTCGCTGGACGACGCGCTCTCGCGCATCGCCTCGGCGGTCGGCGAGGTGCCCCGGGGCCGGTGGCTGCGCGGGCTCGGCTGGCGGAACAGCGAGTGGTCGCCGTCGGTCGAGCCGACGAAGGAGGCACTCGACGCCGTCGCCGGCGACGTGCCGGTGGCGCTGATGGCCAAGGACTACCACTCGCTCTGGGTCAACTCCGCGGCACTCGCGCTGGCCGACTCCGATCTCCAGGTTCCCGGCGGCGTCGTCGAGCGTGACGAGCACGGCGAGCCGACCGGCGTCCTGCGCGAGGAGTGCGCCTGGCACTTCCGCGACACCTACGTGCGCCCGACGGAGGACGAGATGGTCGACGCGTCGCGCGAGGCGATCCCGCTCGCGCTCTCCCGCGGAGTCGTGGCGGTGCACGACAAGGACGGCTGGCTCGGCGCGCTCCGGGTCTTCCAGCGCCTCCAGGACGAGGGCTCGCTGAACCTGCGCATCTGGCAGTCGCTCCCCTGGGACCACCTCGACCGGCTCCAGGAGATCGGCATCGCGTCCGGCCTGGGCGACGACTTCCTGCGCGTCGGCTACATCAAGGCGTTCCTCGACGGGACGCTCGGCTCCCGCACGGCGCTCATGCTCGACGGCACCGGCGTGGAGATCGTCGGCTACGAGGAGTTCGTGGACATCGTCCGCCGCTCCGCCCGCGCCGGCTTCCCCGTCGCGGTGCACGCGATCGGCGACCGCGCCAACCGGCGCGCGCTCGACGCCTTCGAGGAGACGCGGGACGAGTGGCAGCCGAAGGGCCTCCGCCAGCGGATCGAGCACGCGCAGCTGCTCGCACCCGAGGACATCGGGCGCTTCGCCGAGATCGGCGTCGCCGCCTCCGTCCAGTTCAGCCACGCCCCGTCCGACCGCGACCTCGCCGACGACTTCTGGGCCGGGAAGACGGACGGCGCGTATGCCTTCCGCTCGCTGATCGACTCCGGGGCCCTCGTCGCCAACGGCTCGGACGCGCCGGTCGAGGAGCTCGACCCGCTCTTCGGCATCAAGGCCGGCGTCACGCGGACGATCGACGGCCGCGACGGGTGGCACTCCGAGCAGGCGGTCACCGTCGAGCAGGCCCTCCACGCGACGTGCGTCGCCCCCGCCTGGCTGACCGGCGACGAGCGGCGGCGCGGCAAGCTCCTCCCCGGCTACCTCGCGGACCTCGTCGTGCTCGACCGCGACCCGCTCGGGTGCCCGCCCGAGGAGCTCGGCGAGCTCGAGGTCGTGGCCACGATGGTCGGCGGCCGCTGGGTGCACAACCCGCCTCCCTGGGGCTGATCGGGCACCCGGCACCGCCGGGGTTACAATGCGCCCATGCGCACGATGAGACCCGTCCATGACGAGGAGTGCGCGGTCGCCTGTACCGCCGACATCATCGGCTCGAAGTGGACGGCGATCATCGTCCACGACCTCTCGGAAGGCCCGCGCCGCTTCTCCGAGCTCGAGCGCTCCTGCCCGGGCATCAGTCCACGGACGCTCTCGGAGCGGCTGCGCGTCCTCGAGAACGACGGCGTCCTCGAGAAGCACTCCGCCACCCGACGCGTCGAGTACGAGCTGACCCAGAAGGGCAAGGCGCTGCTCCGCGTGATCGAGGAGATGCGCCGCTTCGGCCACACGTGGCTCGTGCCCGACGAGGGGCACACGCACGGTCAGAAGAAGTCGCGCGTCGCGCCCGCGGCGTAGCTACCGCGCGAAGAGGTTCTTGGCGAGGAAGAGCAGGTTGGCCGGGCGCTCGGCGAGCCGCCGCGTGAAGAACGGGAACCACTCCGGCCCGAACGGCGTCGCCACCAGAACCTTGAAGCCCCGCTCGACGAGGTCGAGCTGGAGCTGCGGGCGCACGCCGTAGAGGAGCTGGAACTCGAAGCGGTCGCGCCCGATGCCCTCGCGCTCGGTGAAGGCGATGGCGTGGTCGATCATGGCCCCGTCGTGCGTGGCGATGGCCGTGTAGCCCTCGCCGCGAAGCGACGTCTCCATCATCGCCACGTACGCGGCGTCGACGTCCTCCTTCTTCGGGTAGGCGACCGAGGGCGGCTCGAGGTAGGCGCCCTTGACCAGGCGCAGGTTCGGCTTCAGCGGGAGCAGCTCCTCGAGATCCTGCGGCGCCCGGTAGAGGTAGGACTGGAGCACGACGCCGACGTTGTCCAGGCCGTCCCCGCGCAGGGCGCGGTAGATGCGGAGCGTCGGGTCGACGGCCGCCGAGTACTCCATGTCGATGCGGACGAAGTTGCCGAGCTCCGCGGCGCGCTGGACGACCTTGCGGACGTTCGCCTCGGCGAGGTCCTCGCCGAGGTCGAGCCCGACGTGCGTGAGCTTGAGCGCAACATTGACGCGCAGCTCCTCCGCCTGGATGCGCTCGAGGATGCGCATGTACTTGCTCACGACCACATCGGTCGCGGCCTCGTCCATGACGTCCTCGCCCAGAAGGGTCGTGTTCGCGTGGAGGCCCTTCTCGTTCAGCCCTCGGAGGACCTCGACGCACTCGTCCAGCGTCTCGCCGGCGACGAAGCGCGAGGCGCCGAGCCGCATTCCGTGCTTGGCCGCAACCCGCTTGATCGGCCGGCTCTGCGAGGAGCCCAGGATGACCTTGCGCAGGCCGGAGTTGACCGCGCCCCCGATGCGGCCGCTCACCGCGGGAGGTTCCCGAGCGCGACGAGCGTCTCGCGCGCGGTCTCGACCCCGAGGGGCACGTAGCGCGCCAGCAGGCGCTCGTTCGGAGAGTGCATGTTCGCGTTGGGGAGCGAGAACCCCGAGAGGATCGTGGGGATCCCGCGGTCGGCGAGTGCGGGCACGAGCGGGATCGTCCCGCCCGAGCGCAGGAGGAGCGGCCGGCGGCCGATGACGCGCTCGAAGGCCTCCATGGCCAGGCGCACGGCCGGAGCGTCCGGCGGGATCAGACCCGCCGGGCGCGCACGAGAGGCGCGTGATCTCGAGGTCGGCGCCCGCGGGAGCGGCATCGCGCATGAGCCGCTCGAACGCGGAGGTGACCTCGTCGACGTCCTGGCCCGGGGCGAGCCGGATGGAGACGTTGGCCTCGGCGAAGACCGGCAGCACCGTCTTCTGGAGGACGGCCTCGCCGCCGGTGAGCCCGTTCACGTCCACGGCCGGCCCCGCCAGGATCCGGTGGTAGAAGGCGTCGGCGGCCTCCTCGTCCATCGGCGTCGCGCCTGCCGCAGCGAGGACGCCCGCGCCCGGCTCGAGCTGGGCCCAGGAGGCGATCTCCTCCTCCGTCGGCGGCACGATGCCGGCGCGCAGCTCGTCCGGCATGGCGACGACCGCCTCGAGCGACCGCATGAGCGCGTGGACGGCGTTCATGGCCGCGCCGCCGAACATCCCCGAGTGGAGGTCGCGCTGGCCGGTGCGCAGGGTGACGTGGAAGTAGATGAGCCCGCGCGTGCCCAGGTCGAACGCGGGCGTGTCCTCGCGGGGCATGCCGCTGTCGAAGATGATGCAGGCGTCCGCCCCGCGCTCGTCCGAGGCCAGGAAGTGGACGATCGAGTCGCCGCCGATCTCCTCCTCGCCGTCGAAGGCGACGCGGACGTTGACCGGCAACGAGCCCTCCTCCGCGAGCGTGCGGGCCGCCTTGAGCGTGAGGTACGAGTTGCCCTTGTCGTCGACCGCCCCGCGCGCGTAGAGGTAGCCGTCGCGCACCTCGGGCTCGAACGGATCGGACTCCCACAGGTCGAGCGGCGCGGGCGGCTGGACGTCGAAGTGCCCGTAGAGCAGGACGGTCGGCGCCTCGTCGGCGCCCGACGACGCGCGGATCTCACCGACGGCGAGCGGATGCCTCTCCGTGTCGACGAGCTCGGCCTCGCCCCCGGCCCCGCGAACGAACTCGCACACCCACTCGCCGGCCCGGCGGACGTCGTCGGCGTGCGCCGCGTCCGCGCTCACGCTCGGGATGCGGAGCCAGTCGGAGAGCTCGTCGAGCCAGGCGGGGTCGAGCCGGTCGTTCATCGACCCGGGAGTCTACGGTCCAGCCGACCTCTGCCCTCCGGTGAACCCGATCGCTACCCTGATCGCCGTGGCACAGACCTACCGCGTCGCCTGGCAGGGCGAGGACGGTCCGCGCCCCGGGGGCCCGACCGTCACGCTCGAGGCGCCGCCCACCGAAGGAGAGACGATCAACCTCGACGACGGCACGCGTGTCGCCGTCGAGCAGGTCGAGGAAGTCGCACACTGGCGCCCGGTCGTCTGGGCGCGACGGCTGCCCAGGGGCAGCGCGAACTAGGCGACGTCGCGGAGCTTCTGGCTCTCGGCCAGCGCCTGGAGCTTCTTCAGGCACTGGTTCTCGATCTGGCGGACGCGCTCGCGCGTGACGTTGAACGTGCGCCCGACCTCGTCGAGCGTGCGCGGGTGCTGGCCGTCCAGGCCGTAGCGCATCTCGAGGACGCGGCGCTCGCGGAGCGAGAGCGTCTGGAGGATGCTTGTGAGCGTCTCCTTGCGGAGGGCCGTCTCGGCCGCGTCGTCCGGCGCGGGCGCGGTCTCGTCCGCGAGGAAGTGGCCGAACTCGGACTCCTCCTCGTCGCCCACGGGCTTCTCGAGCGAGATAGGCGCCTGGGCGCTGCGCTTGATGTGCTCGACCTCCGTCGGGTCGAGCTCGAGCTCTCTCGCGATCTCGTCGACGCTCGGCTCCCGGCCGAGCTCGCCGAGGAGCTTGCGCTCGATGCGCCCGATCTTGTTCAGCTTCTCGACGACGTGCACCGGCATGCGGATCGTGCGCGCCTTGTCGGCGAGCGCCCGGGCCACCGCCTGGCGGATCCACCACGTGGCGTACGTCGAGAACTTGAAGCCCTTGCGGTAGTCGAACTTCTCCGCCGCGCGCACGAGCCCGATCGTCCCCTCCTGGATGAGATCGAGGAAGGGCAGGCCCTGGTTGCGGTAGTTCTTGGCGATCGAGACGACCAGCCGGAGGTTCGACTCGACCATCTTCTGCTTGGCGGAGTGGTCGCCGCGCTCGATGCGCTTCGCGAGCTCGACCTCCTGGGCCGCCGTCAGGAGCGGCACCTTGCCGATGTCCTTGAGGAAGAGCTGGAGCGCGTCGGTCGAGACCTCGCGCGCCTCGGGCTGGAGATTCAGGCTGGGCTCCTCCTCGGGCTCGTCCACGACCTCGATGTGCATCTCCTCGAGGGCCGTGTAGAACTCGTCGAGCTGGAGCGGCTCGAGGTCGTCCCCGAGCGCCAGCGCGATCTCCTCGTGCGTGAGAAAGCCCGCCTCCTGGCCCTGGCGCACGAGCGCCTTGGCGTCTTCGTGGTCGAGCAACACGACCGCCTCGCTCCCCTTCCTCTCCACGATGCCCCTAACCCCCTACTCCCAACGTAGCCGGGTCTCGCAACTTGTCAACGGCTCCTCTGCGCCGAATCTGCCGCATCCGCGCCGCGACTCTTGCACGCCTGCCGGACGTTCGCCATGGGCCGGAGGTCCCATCTTCGTCTCGGTGGGACCTACCCCGTTTGGGGGAGGGCTCATGGCTCGGTGCCGACGCTCTCTAGACGGTCGAGGAGCCGCTGTGCTTCCCGTCCGTAGAAACCATCCGGATCCTCGTCGACAGCCAGGCCGAGTTGACGCTCGGCCTCGTCCACCTGGCCGATCCAGGATAGCGCGAGCCCGAGGTGGTAGCGGACGACGCCGCCCTCGTCGCGCGAGGCGAGCGGGCCGAGCCGCGAGAAGGTCTGGGAGGGGTCGTCCTTGTCGAAGCGCCCGAGCGCTGCGGCCACGCGCGCGGGGAGGTCGTCCGGGTCGGCTGCGGCCGCCGCCTCGAACGTCTCCCTCGCCGAGAGCGGCCGGCCGACCCGCTGGAGCGCGATGCCGTAGGCGAGCTTCTCCTCCACGCCGCCGGCGGCCGCGCGGCGCTCCAGCTCGGCGAGCTGCTCCTCGGGCGTCAGGCTCTCGAGCCCCGGCGGCGGCTCGATCGGCGCGACGAAGGGCGGGCGGCCGGGCGCGAACTGCGGGTGGAGGATGTCGTCGGCGCGCACGGCGGCCGGCGAGTCCGGCTCGCGCCGCTCGGCCTCGCGCCATTCGCGCCGCGCACCCTCGGTGTCCCCGCTCGCCAGGAGCGCGAGGCCGAGGTGGAGGCGGGCGACGGAGCTTTCGGGCTGCTCGGCCACGAGGGCCTCCAGCCTCTCGACCGTCCCGTCCGGCCAGGCTGCGATCGCGGCCCCGATTGCGGCCTCGACCGAGTCGGGGTTGGCAGCGAGCAGCTCCTCGAAGCTCGCGCGGGCCTGGTCGCGCTCGCCCTCCTCGAGCTGCGTCTCGGCCTCGCGGAGCGCCCGGGCCTCCGGGTCGTCGCGGACGAGAAGCCCCAGGTCGAGAGGCGGCGGGCGACGCTCGGTCTCGCTCACGGCCGGCTCGGGGCTCGCCTCTTCGCCCGCCTGGAGGACGGTCACGCCGACGACGGCGGCGGCCGCAGCGGCCGCGACGACCCCCACGAGAACACGTGCGCGAGCGCGGGAAGACACGGGCGAATGGTGCCGCATGACGTTTGCTTGAGGCCGCATCGAGGTCGCTATACTTCGTGAAGCAAATGCCGAGCTATCGCGAGCTGCTCCAGCAGGTCAAGGCGGAGATCGAGGAGATCGACGCCCCACGGGCGGCCGAGCTTCGGGAAACCGACTCGCCCGTCCTCGTCGACGTGCGTGAGCGCAGCGAGTGGGACGAGGGCTACATCCCGGGGGCGATCCACGTTCCCCGCGGCAACCTCGAGTCCCGCATCGAGCAGGCGGTGCCCGACCGCGACGCGACCGTGATCCTCTACTGCGCGTCCGGCAGCCGCTCCGCTTTCGCCGCCAAGGCGCTCGAAGAGCTCGGCTACGAGAACGTCGCATCGCTCCAGGGGGGCTTCGGCGACTGGAAGCGAAACGGCTTCCCGTTCGAGGTCCCGCGCGCGCTCGACGAGGCGAAGCGCCGCCGCTACTCCCGCCACCTCCTCATCCCGGAGGTCGGCGAGGAGGGCCAGCTTCGCCTCCTCGACGCGCGGATTCTGCTCATCGGCGCCGGCGGCCTGGGCTCGCCCGCCTCGCTGTACCTGGCGGCGGCCGGCGTCGGCACGCTCGGGATCGTCGACGACGACGCCGTCGACGAGACGAACCTGCAGCGCCAGATCGTCCACTCCACCGACCGCCTCGGCGAGTCCAAGGCGGAGTCGGCGAAGCGCACGATCGAGGCGCTCAACCCCGACGTGACCGTGAAGGTCTTCAAGGAGCGGCTGACCTCGGAGAACGTCGATCGCATCCTCGGCGAGGGCTGGGACGTGATCGTCGACGGCGCGGACAACTTCCCCACGCGCTACCTCCTGAACGACGCGTCCGTCTGGCACGGGATTCCCGTCGTGCACGGCTCGATCTTCCGCTTCGAGGGCCAGACGACCGTGTTCAAGCCCAAGGAGGGGCCGTGCTACCGCTGCCTCTTCCCGCAGCCGCCTCCGCCCGAGCTCGCTCCGAGCTGCGCCGAGGGCGGCGTGCTCGGCGTCCTGCCCGGCATCGTCGGCTCGCTCCAGGCGAACGAGGCGCTCAAGCTGGCGCTCGGCATCGGCGAGCCGCTCGTCGGCCGCCTGCTCCTCTTCGACGCGCTCGAGACGCAGTTCACCGAGATCACGCTGCGCCGCGACCCGGACTGCCCGGTCTGCGGCGACAACCCGACCATCACCGACTACATCGACTACGTGGAGTTCTGCGCCGGCCCGCGGGCCCAGGTGGCTCCGTGATCCGCGTCCGCATCCCGCCGACGCTGCGGAACGAGGTCGGCGGCGCCCGCGAGGTCGAGGCCTCGGGCGGGACGCTCCGCGAGGTGCTGGGCGACCTCGCCGACCGCTTCCCCGGGCTCGGCAACCAGGTGCTCGAGGACGGCGACGGCATCGCTCCGTTCGTCAACGTCTACCTCGACAGCGAGGACGTGCGCACGCTCCAGGGGCTCGACACCCCGGTGCGCGAGGGCTCGACCGTGATCCTTCTGCCCGCCATGGCCGGCGGCGAGCGCACGCTGACGCCGTCGCTGCTCGAGACGATCGGCGACACGCCGCTCGTCGAGCTGCCGCGCCTCGCGCCCCATCCGGGCGTCCGCCTCTACGCGAAGCTCGAGGGCCAGAACCCGACCGGCTCCATCAAGGACCGGGTCGCGAAGGCGATGATCGAGAGCGCCGAGGCCTCCGGCGAGCTCGAGCCCGGCCGCGAGCTGCTCGAGCCGACGAGCGGGAACACGGGGATCTCGCTCGCCATGGTCGCCAAGCTCAAGGGCTACCCGCTCACCTGCGTCCTCCCCGAGAACGCCACGCCGGAGCGCGTCAAGCTCCTCGAGCTCTACGGCGCGAAGCTCGTCTTCTCCCCGGCCTCGGAAGGCTCGAACGGCGCCGTGCGGCACGCACTCCGCCTCGCGGAGCGCGACCCGCGGTACTTCATGCCCTTCCAGTACGCCAACGAGGCCAATCCCCGCGCCCACTACGAGGGAACGGGCGCCGAGATCGCAGACGCCCTCCCGCATGTCGACGCCCTCGTCGCCGGCCTCGGAACCGGCGGCACCCTCATGGGCGTCGGGGACCGGCTCCGCGAGGCCAACCCTGACCTGATCGTCGCCGCAGCCGAGCCGCTCCAGGGCGACCTCGTCTACGGGCTCCGCTCGCTGGCGGACGGCTACGTGCCGCCGATCCTCGACCTCGCCAAGCTCGACCGGAAGGTGCTCGTCACCAACGAGGAGTCGGTCGTGGGCCTGCGCCTCCTGCTGGAGCGCGAGGCGATCTTCGCCGGCGTCTCCTCGGGCGCAGTGCTCCACGTCGCGCGCAAGATCGCGGAGGAGATCGAGGAGGGAATCGTCGTCGCGGTGCTCGCCGACGGCGGCTGGAAGTACCTCTCCGCCGACTTCTGGGCCCGCCCCAAGGACGAGGTCGGCGAGTCGATGGAGGACAGCATCTGGTGGTGATCCCCGCCGAGGTGCGCTCGGCGCTCGTCGAGCACGCCGAGGCGGAGCTCCCGAACGAGGCCTGCGGGCTCCTCGTGCTGCGCGACGGCGTCGCGGAGCGCCTCGTCCCCGGGCGGAACCGCGCGGCCAGTCCCTACCGGTTCGAGCTCGAGGTCGATCCCGAGACGTGGTTCCTGGAGGACGAGGGCTACGAGCTCGCCGTCTTCCACTCGCATCCCTCGTCGCCGCCCCGGCCCTCGCGGACGGACGTGGAGAACATCGGGCTCTGGGAGGGTCGCGCGTACGTGATCCTCTCGCTCCGCACCGGCGAGCTGGCGGCGTGGACGATCCGCGACGGCTCGGTCGACAGCCTGTCGCTCTCGTAGGCTCAGGGAACCTTTCCGGCGCGCCGCCGGTCTGAAGGGCATGAGGACGATCTCTCTCTTCGCCGCTCTCCTGGCCTCCGTGGCCCTCGTCGGCTGCGGCGGTGAGGACGAGGCCGGCGGCAGCCCCGTCGAGATCCTGGTCGAGGAGGCCGCCGACCACGAGGGACCGGCCGCGGTCACGGGCAGCCTGCTGGCGAACGGCGACGACGTGAAGCTCTGCGCCGCGCTGGCAGAGTCCTTCCCGCCCCAGTGCGGCGGCGGCTCGATCTCGGTCGTCGGCCTCGACCTCGACACGCTCGACGGGCTCACGACCGAGGGCGACGTGACGTGGAGCGACCTGCCCATCACGGTCGAGGGGGTTCTCGCGGACGGAACGCTCACGGTGGACGAGAATGCCGTCGAATGACCGATTTCCCGGAGGGCTGGAACGAGGTGCGCGGCGCGCTGCAGCGCGGCTTTCGCTTCAAGGACTTCGCCGAGGCCATGGTCTTCGTGAACCGGCTGGCCGAGGCATCCGAGGCGGCGAATCACCATCCGGACATCACGATCAGCTGGAACGCGGTTACGGTTCGGTGGTGGACGCACGTCAAACGCGCGATCACGGACACCGACGCCGAGATGGCGCGGCGCACCGACGAGCTGGCTTCGTCCTCCTCGTCGCACTCGTAGCGCTCCTCGCGGTCGGGTGCGGCTCGGAGTCGGACGACGACGCCGGCGCCGGCGGCGACACGGGCGCCGGCGAGGCGCCGGCACCGACGGGCACCGACCTGACGATCACCGTCTGGCTCCAGGGACGCGACGGCGCCTCGGAGGAGATGACGCTGACCTGCGACCCGCCCGGCGGGACGCATCCGAACGCGGAGGAGGCGTGCACGGCGCTCCTGGCCGACCCGTCGGCGCTCGACCCGCTTCCGCCCGACAGCGTCTGCACGCAGATCTACGGCGGGCCGGAGGAGGCCGAGATCGTCGGGACGCTGAACGGCGAGCAGGTCGAGGCGCACTTCAGCCGCCAGAACGGCTGCGAGATCGACCGCTGGATGCGGATGGCCGGAATCCTCCAGCCCGGGGATTGACGCCTACGCGCCGGGAGGCCACAACGAGCCCATGAGGCTCGCGCTCGGAACGGCGCTCGCCGCGGCCCTCTTCGCCGCCCCGACAGCGCTCGGCGTCCCCGCTTCCCGGGGCGCCCAACTGTCCCATCTTCCCGGCCTCGAGCGTGTGGAACAAGCCGGTCGACAAGCTCCCGGTGCGCAAGGACTCGCGCACGCTCGTCAACTCGATCGGCGCCACGCAGTACGTGCACGCGGACTTCGGCTCGGGCCTCTGGGACGGCGGGCCGATCGGGATCCCCATCACCGTCGTCGGCTCCTCGCAGGCGCGGACGGCCGTGGACTTCCACTACGACGACGAGAGCGATCCCGGGCCGTACCCCATCCCGCCGGACGTGGCCATCGAAGGCGGGCCGAACGCCGACGGCGACCGGCACGCGGTCATCGTCGACCGCGACTCGTGCACGCTCTACGAGCTCTTCGACCTCCACCCCGCGTGGGACGCAGGGTCAGGCGCGATCTGGAACATGCGCTCGAACGCGATGCGCCCGCTCGGCTGGACGTCGGCAGACGCGGCCGGGCTCCCCATCCTCCCCGGCCTCGCGCGCTTCGACGAGGTCGCGCGCGGCGTCATCAACCACGCGCTGCGCTTCACGGTCAAGCGCTCGCGGCGGGCCTTCATCTACCCGGCGCGGCACTTCGCGAGCAGCTACACGAGCCCGAGCCTCCCGCCCATGGGCCTGCGCCTGCGGCTGCGCGCGAACTTCCCGGTCGCCGGCTACCCGTACCAGGCGCGCGTGATCCTGCGGGCGCTGAAGCGCTACGGGATGATCGTCGCCGACAACGGCTCGAGCTGGTTCATCTCGGGCGCCCCCGACCCGCGCTGGAACAACGACCAGCTCCACACGCTCCACCGCGTGAAGGGCTCGGACTTCCGCGTCGTCAACACCTCCAAGCTCCGCCCCTAGTCCCCTCCGGACGTGCCCGGGGTCAGACCCCGGCCGTGTCCACCAGAGACACGCCTAGAGCCCGCAAGCCGCCAAGCCATCAGCAACTCGATGCGTCTGGCCCCACGTCGCGGCTGACGAGGTGCTCGTCCTCTCCGGGACCCGCCCGGGGTCAGACCCCGGACGTGGCTTCGCGGGACGCGGCCGTTCAGGCGCAGAGCTCGCGCGCGACTGCCGCGTAGATCTCCACGCAGCGCTCGACGCTCGCGAGGTCGACCCACTCCTCGACGGCGTGGGCGCCCTCGCCCGACGGGCCGAAGACGACCGTGGGGATGCCCGCGGAGGAGAGGAGCGCGGAGTCGGCCCAGAACGGGACGCCGACGATCTCCGGGCCGCCCGCGTGGCGGGAGACGAGCTCGGCGATCGGCTCGTCGGCCGGCGTCTCGAACGGCTGGCGCGCGACGACGACGCGGATCTCGCCGTCGATGTCCCCCAGGAGCTCGCGGAGCTCGCCCTCCACGTGCTCGACAGGCTCGCCGGGGATCGTGCGCCGCTCGCCCTTGAGCAGGCAGCGCTCCGGGTAGCTCGAGAACTCCTGGCCGCCCTCGATCACGGAGGCGTGGAGCGAGCCGCTGCCGAGGAGCGGGTGCGTCGGGTCGGCGCGGAGCCGCCGGTCGAGCTCCTCGATGCCCGACGAGGACGTGGCCCATGTGGGCGATGGCGTCGATGCCGAGATCCGGCCTGGAGCCGTGCGCCGCCCGGCCTTTCGTCTCGATCTCGAAGCCGACGAAGCCCTTGTGCGCGAGCGCGAGGCGCATCTCCGTGGGCTCGGAGACGATCGCCGCGTCGGCGCTGTAGCGCTCGGCGACTCGCGCGGAGCCGATGCTGGCGACTTCCTCGTCGGCGACCGCAGTCACGATCACGTCCCCGCGCAGCCCCGCCCCGGCGGCGTCGGCGCCCGCGAGCATGATCGCGGCCAGCCCCGCCTTCATGTCGTACGAGCCGCGGCCGTGGAGGCGCCCGTTCTCGACGGTGGGCTCGAACGGACGCTCCATGCCGGCCACGCCGACCGTGTCCATGTGGGCGTTGAGGAGCAGGCTCTTCCCGCCGCCCGAGCCGCGCGCGATCCCGACGGTGTTGAACCGTCCCGGCCCGACCTCCTCGATCTCGACCTCGAGGCCCGCGCTCTCGAGCCAGCCCGCGACGAAGCGGGCGATCTCGCCCTCGCCGGCCGCGCCCTCGACCATGTCCGGGTTGATCGAGTCGATGCGGACGAGGTCCGCGAGGAGCTCGGCGGGCATCAGTAGGGCTGGACGAACTCGACCGGCGCGCCGTCGACCTCGATGAAGCCGACGCGCACCTCGCCGAAGACGTCGAAGGGCTCGGCGATCACGTTCCCGCCCGCCATGGCGTCCTCGAGGCTGTCCACGAGGTACGCAACGTGCGGGACGGTGCGGACGAGCTCGGCCTCGGGGCTGTCGGGCTCGTACCAGAGCCACTCGACCCGGTAGGGATGGTCGCCCGGGCTCGTCAGCCAGAGCCGCTTGGACTCGAGGAAGCGCATGCCCTCGCGCTTCGCGGACGCGGGCACGCCGATGTGGTCGAACTGCACGCGCGAGACTCTACTCGCCGCCGGCAGCGGCCTCGGAGGAAGCCCCCTCCTGCTCCTCCTCGAGGCATGGGCTCCCTGAACTCGACCTCGAGTCGCTCGATCCGAGTCCCGTCGACCTCGACGACGCGGAACAGCAGGCCGTCCGCCTGAACCTCGTCCCCGGGCTCCGCTGCCCGCCCGAGCATGCCGAAGACCAGGCCGGCGAGCGTGTGGTAGTCCTCCTGCGGCAGAACGGTGCCGAAGCGCTCGTTGAAGTCGTCGATCGTGAAGGTGCCGTGGACGCGCATGCGGTTGTCGTCGAGCCGCTCGATCGAGTCGTCCGGAAGGTCGTACTCGTCCTCGATCTCCCCGACGATCTCCTCGAGGAGGTCCTCGAGGGTGACGATGCCCTGCACCGAGCCGTACTCGTCCACGACGAGGGCCAGATGCTGGTTGCGGCGCCGGAACTCACCGAGGAGCGACGCGAGGTCCTTCGTCTCCGGGACGACGTGCGCGGGGCGGACGATGTGCTCGATGACGACGTTGTCGATGCCGCGGTCGTAGAGCGCGTGGAAGAGGTCGCGCACGTGCAGGATGCCGAGCACGTCGTCGAGCGACCCGCGGTAGACCGGGTAGCGCGTGTAGGGCGAGTCGATCACGGCCGCGAGGGCCTCCTGCGGCGGAAGGTCGACGGAGAGAGCGACGACCTCCGGCCGCGAGACCATGACGTCGTGCGCCTCCTTGTCGGCGAAGTCGAAGACCTTGTAGAGCATCTCCTCCTCCGCGGCGGGAATCTCCTCCGTCTGCGCCACGATCAGGCGGATGTCCTCCTCCGTGTGCATCGTCATCCCGGCCGGCGCCGGCTGGACGCCGAAGAGCCGGGCGATCCACTGCGCCGACTTCTGCAGGAGCCAGACGAGCGGGTTGGCGACCCTGCCGAGCCAGTCGAGCGGCACGGCCAGCCAGACGGCGAGCCTCTCCGCCCGTTGGAGCGCGATCGATTTCGGCACGAGCTCGCCGAGGACGACGCTCAGGTACGTGAGGATGAGGAAGGAGACGATGAAGGCGACCTCTTCCGGCATCCAGTCGTCCAGGAGGCGCGTGAGGAACGCCGCTCCGATGGCGCCGAGCAGGATGCTGAAGACGGTGATCCCGACCTGCACCGTCGAGATGAAGCGGACGGGCTCGTCGAGCATCAGAAGCGCCGTCTTCGCGCGGCGGTTTCCGCCCCTGGCCATCTCCTCCAGGCGAGGGCGGCGCGCCGTCACGAGGGCGTACTCGGCCGCGACAAACACGGCATTCCCCAGCACGAGCAGGAGAATGATCAGGATGCGGAGGGAATCGCTCACGCCTGGTCGCCCCAGGCGTGGGTACTAGGCGGTATCTCGTCCAAGTGTCGGACTGAGGATAGCGGAGCGGTCAGACCGATTCGCCCGCAGCGATGGTCTGGAGCGGCTTCAGCTCGGCGTCCAGGACGGCGAGGTCTGCGCGGAAGCCTTGCGCGACCCTCCCGCGGTCGTCCAGCCCCAGGAGCTGAGCGGGCACGAGGCTCGCCATGGTGGCGACCTCCTGGAGCCCGAAACGGGCCATGTGCGCGACGAGCGCGGCGCCTGTGCGGTCGCCGCCGAGCAGGGAGCCGTCGGGGCGGTGGGCGGGAAGCGGGACGAGGTCGCTCGTGAGGGCGATGCGCGACGGGCCGGCGACGCGCACGGTGATCTCCTCGACCAGCGGATGAAGATGACGCCCGTCCGCGATGAGGCCGATCGTCGCCCGCTCGTCGGTGAGCAGCGACGGCACGGGCCCGGTCGTGCGGGCGCGGAGCGGGCGCATCGCGTTCCAGAGGTGCGTGGCGAACCGCGCACCCGCGTCGAGCGCCGCAACCGTCGTGAGCGCGTTCGCCCGCGTGTGCCCCAGGCCGACGACGACACCGGCGTCGGCGAGGCGCTCGGTCGCCTCCAGCGCGCCGGAGAGCTCGGGCGCCAGCGTCACGAGACGGACGAGGCCGTCCGCGGCGATCCACTCGCCGACGAGCCCGTCGTCGACCGGCAGCAACTCCTCGACCGGGATCGCCCCCGCCGCCTGCGGGTTCAGGAACGGCCCCTCCAGGTGGAGGCCGAGGCAGAGCGGATCGTCGGGCGCGGACACCTCGCGCGTGGCGAGCAGGTAGCCGGTGACGCCCGTGCCGGCGATCCCCGCGGCGTCGTACACCTGGAGGTCGATGAAGCCGGGAAAGATGAGCGGCTCGCGCGCTCCGCCCTCCCTCCGCTCGACCGCGGCGATGCGATCGCCCTCGATCGCGACCGAGCCGGCGTAGACCCCCTCTACAGGGTCAATGACAAGTCCCTCTAAAGTGTGACGGCTTCTCACCCGATCTATCATCGTGCCTGGGGAGCGAGCCGCAATGTCTAACGAGATCACCTGCCTAATCGCCGATGACCACGAGGTCGTGAGGGAAGGCCTGCGCCTTTCCCTCTCCCGCGCGCCCCAGATCCGGGTCGTGGGCGAGGCCTCGGACGGCGCAAGCGCCGTCGCCGTCGCCGAGCGGCGCCGCCCGAACGTCGTGATCATGGACGTGCGCATGCCCGGTATGGACGGGCTCGAGGCGACGAAGATCCTCGCCGACCGGCTGCCCACCACCGCGGTCCTCATCTTCACGGCCTACGGCGAGCGCAGCCTGCTCGGCCGCGGCCTCGAGGCCGGTGCCAAGGGCTACATCCTCAAAGAAGCACCACACCAGACTCTGCTCAGGGCCATCGAGAAGGTCGCGAGCGGCGAGGGCTACGTCGATCCCGCCCTCATGCCGGCCCTGCTCACCCGCGAGCGCGAGGAGATGCTCACCCAGCGTGAGCGCGAGATCCTCCAGCTCCTCGCCGACGGCATGTCCAACGCGGACGTCGCAGCACGCCTCTTCATCAGCCAGGAGACGGTGAAGAGCCACGTGCGGCATATTCTCGCCAAGCTTGAGGCGGACACGCGCACCCATGCCGTCGCCATCGCGCTGCGGGAATCGATCATCGACTGATCTCACCACCGGCGGTTGACGGTGGACGGTCGCTTCTCCCGTAACGCTCGTGGCATCCTCGTCGGCTGCACGGTCGGCGCCGCGCTCGTCGGCGCGCTCGGCCTCGCCTTCGGCGAGCCGGCGGTTGCCGCTGGCGGCCTGGTCGCCTCCACGACGTTCTTCGGCGCGTTCGCGCTCTACCTGATCGTCACAGAGCGCAAGCGCCACGAGTTCGCCGAGGACGAGCTCCAGGCGCAGACGACGTTCCTCGAGTCGCTCGTCGACTCGATCGCGGCCGTGTCGTCGACCCTGAACGCGACCGAGATCCTCGACCGGACCTGCGACGAGGCCCGTCGCCTGTTCGACGCCGAGACCGCCCGCGTCCTGCCGCCGGGCCACGTCGGCGAGGGCACGCACGGGGGCGAGCGCATGGTCGTCCCGCTGGCCGTGCACGGCGAGCTCCTGGGCGACCTCGAGCTGACGCGGCCCGAGCAGTTCCACCGCTGGGACCACATGCGCGCGACCGTGCTCGCCGACTTCGCCGCCCGCATGGTCGAGAACTCCCGCCTGCTCGAGGAGGCCCGTGACCGCGAGGCCGAGCGCGAGCGGCTGACCGAGCGCCTCATCACGGCCGAGCAGGACGAGCGGCGCCGGCTGTCGCTCTTCCTCCACGACGGCCCGCTCCAGTCGATGTCCGGCATCGCCCTCATGCACGACGCCTCGCTCGCGGCTCTCCAGGACGGCCGCCACGACGAAGCCGCCAAGATCATCGAGAACTCGCTCCAGAAGGAGCGTGACACCATCCGGGTGCTCCGCGACCTGTCCTTTGCGATCGAGCCACTCGTCCTGCGCGACCAGGGCTTCTACGCCGCGGTGCGGGCGCTGGCCGACCAGGTCGAGGGGACGCACCGCATCACGGTCGTCACGCACGTCGAGGCGGGCGAGCGGCTCGGCGAGAAGACCCAGGTCGCGCTCTATCAGATCATCCGCGAGTCACTGAACCAGGCCGTGCGCCGTCGGCCGCTGAAGATCGAGGTCGTCCTGGCCGAGCGCGAGGACGGCGGCTTCCAGACCGAGATCACCGACGACGGCGTCGAGGAGCGCCGCCGCGCGTCCATCGAGGCGATCGACGAGCGCGTGAAGATCCTCAACGGCCGGCTCGAGATCGACAGCGGAGAGCAAGGCGGGACGCTCGTGCGCGTCGTCGTCCCACCGTACGTCGCGGCCGCGCGCGGCGGATAAACTCTCGCCCGCCATGGCCGACAAGCACCTGCTCTTCGTGACCAAGCCGACGGGCTACGAGCTCGTCGAGCGCGACGGCGACCCTCCGGCGCCGGGCGAGGCGGTCGAGCTCGAGGACATGCGCTTCACGGTGACCAAGGTCGGCCCCTCCCCGCTCCCGCAGGACGACCGATCCTGCGCGTACCTCCAGGCCGCCTAGCCCCGCCAGGCGAGCGCGTCCTCGGCGGCGATCCGGCCGAGGACGAGAGCTGACGCCAGGGCGCTCGACCAGCCGCCGGTCGAGATCCCGCCCACGTCGGCGCCCGCAGCCCAGAGGCCGTCCGCGGCCCGCGCGCGCTCGTCCACGCGGATGCCGCCGAGCGTCGTCGTGATCGCGGCAACGACCTCGACCCGTGTCGCGCCGTCGAGCCGCTCCACCGGGGCGCCGGCGTCCCGGGCTGCCTCGATCACCTCGCCGACGGTGCGCTCGCGGACGGGCTCGCCGAGCGCCTCGTCCGGGACGACGTACCAGGCGCGCGCGCCCGGCTGGCGGGCCGTCCACTGCGCCACGTCGATCTCCGACCATGTCCGTGCCTCGTAGCGCTCGCCCCGGGCGTTCTCGACGACCGCGTGGCGGGCGTAGACCTGGGCGAGCGGCACGAAGTCCTCGGGCTCGATCCGCGGCGCGGCCGCCAGGTTGCGGCCGTAGAACTCGTCGAGGCCGACCGACGCCTCGGCACCGTGCGCGAGCGCGAGGCGCAGGCCGTCGCCCGCGCTCCACGGGTTCGCGCGCAGGACGAGCGCGTCGGCCTCGGGCGTGACGTGCCGGCGCACGAGCTCGCGGTCGCCCTGGAAACCGCCGGTGGCGAGGATCGTCGGGACGCCGTCGGGGAGCTCGAGAAGCGGCTCGCCGAGCCTGACGTCCTTCGCCATCGTCTCCGTGAGCGCGCGCGGGTCGAAGCGCACGCCGGTCGTCCGTGGGTTTCCGGTCTCGCGCGTGACGACAGGCGCGCCGAGGGACTCGAGCCACGCGAGCGCGTCGTCGAGCCCTTCCCAGACGAGGCGCTGGAGCGCGGGGTCGCCGCCGGGGCACTCGGCCCTGAACGCCTCCCACTCGCGGTAGCGCCAGACGACGCACGAGGAGAGGAGCATCGACCCGCCGGGGCGGTCGCCCTTCTCGTGCACGACGACGTCGGCGCCGAGCTCGCGCGCGCGGGCGGCCGCGGCCAGGCCGGCCATTCCGGCGCCCGCGACGACCAGGTCGGGCACGGGGCCGGCTAGGTGAGGGAGAACGTCGGCTTGTGCTCGACGTACTCGAGCTTGATCTGGTCCGGGCCCCAGACGAACACGGCGTAGGTGTTCTCGGCGTCGACGACGTCCGCGATCTCGAGGCCTCGGCGCTCCGCCTCCTCGATGTGGCTGTCCGCGGACTCGACCCGCAGGCCCAGGTGGTTGAGGAGCGGCCGCTCGGTCTCGGCGGGCTCGCCCTGCTCGAGCACGATCGAGGAGTCGCCGGCGAGCAGTCGCCCGTCCGCCACGTCGAACCCCAGCTCGGCGAGACGCGCGAAGGTCGCCTCGGGATCCGGGACGGAGAACGCGACGTGGTCGAGGTCGTAGGCGACGCCGTCGTCCACCTCGACGAGCGAGACGCGCAGCCCGCCGGGGGCGTCGAACACGGCCGTGCCGTCGTTGCGCTCGAAGGCGAGGTCCGCCGGGAACGCGGCGAGCGCCTCGTCGAGGTCGAAGACGCGCAGGCCGACCCGCTCGAGCGGGCCCGGCTCACGCGGCCCCTCGGCCGCGAAGAGCGTCAGCTTGCCGCGGCGGGCGTCGGAGCCCACGAGCGTGAACTTGTCCGTGCGGTCGATCACGTGCATGCCGACGTGCCCGGTGAGGAAGTTCGCGAGCGTGTCGCGGTCCTCGACCCAGAGGGCAACGTGATCGAGCGTCTCGATCTGCATGGAGTTGAGGTTACCCATACCCCACAGGCCTAGAACGTGAGGATGCGTGCGGCCATTCCGGGCGTAGAATCCGCGTTTCCCACCCTGCAGGAGGTCCGATGCTCACGTTCGGCGTCACCGTTCTCCCCGACCCGCCGCACACGCGCTTCCTGGAGCTGATGCAGCTCGCCGAGAAGCACGGCTTCGACTACGGCTGGACGTACGACTCGCACATCCTCTGGCACGACGGCTACCCGCTCCTCACGCTGCTCGCGACCCAGACCGAGAAGCTGAAGTTCGGGCACTGCGTGACGAACCCGGGGACGCGCGAGCCTACGGTGACCGCGAGCTCCTACGCGACGCTGCACGCCATGTCGGGCGGACGCGCGGTGCTGGGGATCGGGCGCGGCGACTCGGCCCGCAGGGTGATCGGCCAGAAGCCCGTGAAGATGGCCGAGTTCGAGGAGTCCTGCAAGATGATCAAGGACCTCATGAACGGCCGGCCCGTGGAGTGGAACGAGAAGGAGCTCGAGCTCACCTGGGCCAAGGATCAGGAGAAGATCCCGATGTACATCGCCGCCTACGGGCCGCGGGCGCTCGGGGTCGCGGGGCGGGTCGCGGACGGCGTGATCATCCAGCTCGCCGACCCGATCATCATCCAGTGGATCATGGAGCAGGCCCGCGCGGCGGCGGCCGAGGCCGGTCGCAACCCGGACGAGCTCGAGTGCATCGTCTGCGCGCCGAGCGTCGTCACCGACGACCTCGCGGGCGCGCGCGACGCGACACGCTGGTTCCCGGCCATGGTCTCGAACCACGTCATGGACCTGATCGAGCGCTACGGCGAGAACTCGGAGATCCCCTCGGACCTGACCGAGTACGTGAAGGCGCGGAAGTTCTACGACTACAAGGACCACAGCCGGGAGGGCGCCGCGCACGGGGAGTTCGTGACCGACGAGATCGCCGACCGCTTCAGCGTCATCGGCGACGTCGAGGCCGTCCGGGCCAAGCTCCGCGAGCTCGACTCGATCGGCGTCGACCACTTCAACATCTACCTCATGACCCAGGGCCAGGAGGAGATCCTGCAGGCCTACGGCGAGGACATCATCCCGGAGCTCAAAGCCGCAGTCTGATGGCGGTGCACGAGCACCTCTTCGACGTCCACGAGGCGAAGCGGCGCCTCGAGGCCGCGAACGGCGGCTACGAGATCGTCCACGAGTCGCCCGGGCTCGAGGTCGGTGTGTACGTGCTCGTGGCGCCGGAGCCCGACCGCCAGCAGCCGCACGAGGACGACGAGGTCTACATCGTCCTCGAGGGACGGGGGACGCTCCAGGTCGAGGACGAGGAGATCGACCTCGAGGAAGGCCAGGCGATGTTCGTCGCCGCCCATGCGGAGCACCGCTTCACCGGCTACGAGTCGCTCGCCCTGCTCGTCATCTTCACCCGCGAGACCGGGAGCGCGTGACAGCGCTCTGCGCCGCCACGGGGGACGGGGTCTCCCTCCTCTCACCGGGCGAAGGCGCCTGGCGCGCCGACGCGAGCGCCGGGGGAACCGGCATCCAGTGCGTGGCGCGCGACCCGCGGGAGCGGGACTTCCTCATCGGCGGCTCGCGGGGAGGCGGCGTCTGGCGGAGCTCCGACGCCGGCGCGTCCTGGGAGCAGGTCGACTTCCCGCAGCCCGACGTCTACTCGGTCTCCGTCTCCCCCGCGGACGGGGCGCTTTACGCCGGCTGCGAGCCGAGCATGCTCTTCGTCAGCCGCGACCGCGGCGAGTCCTGGAGCGAGCTCGAGAGCCTGCGCGCCATCCCGTCGGCGCCCACGTGGAGCTTCCCGCCGCGGCCGTGGACCTCGCACGTCCGCTGGATCGCGCCGAGCCCGCACGATCCCGGCCTCCTCCTCGCGGGCATCGAGCTCGGCGGCGTCATGAGGAGCGAGGACGGCGGCGAGACGTGGAGCGACCACCGGCCCGGCGCTCAGCTCGACTGCCACTCGCTCGCGTGGCACCCGACCGTCGAGGGGCGCGCGTACGAAGCCGCCGGCGGCGGTGCGGCGTGGAGCTCCGACGGAGGCGCGAACTGGGCGGCGGCCGACGAGGGCCGCGACCGCCACTACACGTGGTCGGTGGCCGTCGATCCCGAGGATCCCGACCGCTGGTTCGTCTCGGCGAGCACCGGGCCCTTCGCGGCGCACGGCCGCGACTCCGCCGAGGCGGTCGTCTACCGCTGGGAGGGTGACGGCCCGTGGCAGGCACTCGACGGCGGCCTCCCGCGGCCGCTCGATTCGATGCCCTACGCCTTCGCCTTCCTCGACGGGCAGCTCGTCATGGGGCTCTCCGACGGCACGGTCTACGCGAGCGCCGACATGGGCGAGACCTGGGAGCAGGCCGCCCTCGAAGGCGAGCCTCCCCAGCGGATCGTCGCCTTCGCTTGATGCGCCTTCTCGACGCGTATCCGGTCGTCGTGACCGACCGCCTGCGGGAGTGCCGTGACTTCTACTGCCGCTGGTTCGGGTTCGAGGTGGGCTTCGAGGCCAACTGGTTCGTCTGGCTTCGCAACGATGCCGAGCGCCCGGTCGCCCTCGCCTTCATGCACAGCTCCCACCCTTCCTCCCCGCCGTCGCCCGAGCCGTACTCCGGCGAAGGGACCTTTCTCACCTTCCAGGTCGCCGACGCACGGACGGAGCACGAGCGGCTCGTGGCGGGAGGGGTCGAGCTCGCTCTCGGGCTGACGGACGAGCCCTGGGGCCAGCGGCGCTTCGGGGTCATCGACCCGGCCGGGATGTGGGTCGACGTCGTGGAGCAGATAGAGCCCGCGCCGGGCTGGTGGGACCCCTACGTGACCGGCTAGCCGCCCGCGAACTCGAGGGCCAGCGTCACCGCGCGGGCCAGCGGCTCGGGCACGTCGACGCCGGGCGTGGAGAAGTGGTTCCACGCCCGCTCCGGCTTGTTCGAGTGGCCGCGCAGGCCGGCGACGGCCTCGAAGTCGGGCGCCAGCTCGACGACCCGCTCTTCCCCGGCGATCTGGGAGATGAGGGCATTGAGCTGCTGCTCGGACGGGATCGGATCCTTGCCCGGCTCGGCGTCGCGGTCGTGGACGATGACGAACGGGATGTCGCACGCCTGGCAGATGCGGGCGAAGACGGGGATGTTCGACTTGCCGCCGCACTCGACGATGGAGATCTCCGCGCGGTCGGCGTCGTGGCCGAGCGCCGCGAAGACGGACGGGAGGACGAGCTTCTCCGTCCTCCCCTCGACGAGGATCGCCGCACGGGCGAGGAAGAGCTCGCTGCGCTCGGCGTCGAACTCGCTGACGACCCGGAACGCCTCCTCGGACTCGAGCGGCTGCGGCCGGACGACGTGTGTGCCGCGCTCGGGGTCGTGCTCCACGAGCACGAGCTCGTCCAGGCGCGCAACGTTCAGGAAGGCCGGCGCGTGCGTCGAGTACAGCACCTGGTTCCCCAGGCCGGCGAGCTCGCGGAGCCGGCGGTAGAGGTAGCGCTGCGTGTGCGGGCGCAGGAAGAGCTCGGGCTCCTCGACGATGAAGACCACGCCGGAGACGTCCGCCGCGCAGCAGGCTTCGAACGCCGCGACGAGCGCACCGGCGCCGGCGGCCTCGGAGCCGCTCCCCTCGTGCTCCTTCGCCGCGGCCACGAACGCGCCCGCAGCCTGCTCCGCGCCGGGGCTCGCCTCGACGAGCGTCTCGCCCCGCAGGCCCGCGGGCAGGAACACGACCGGCGGGGCGCCCTCGCGCTCGGCGCTCGCCTCGGGCGGCCGGGCGCGGAGCGAGACCTTGCGGCCGTCGTCGAGCTCGGCCTCGACCGCGAGCGTGCCGTCCTCGTTCCGGCGGACGTCGCCGGGGTCGACAGGCGCCGTCGGATCGAGGAGCGCCCGCACGGCGCGCAGGAGGTTCGACTTGCCCGCCCTGGCCTCGCCGACGAGGGCGGCGACGCGGCCGAGCTCGAGCTCGACGTCCGCAGCGGAGCGGTACGCGCGGATGCGGACACGCCTGAGGAGCGCCATGGGCGCCGACGATATCCGTGCGAGGGGCTCGAGCTAGTTCGGCGTGCGTGCGCGACGCGTGTCGGGGAGCGGCGTGAGGATGCCCTCGAGCCGTTCCCGCAGCGGCTCGTAGTTCGGCGGGAGCGAGAGCTCCTCGCCGAGCGTCTCCAGAGGCTCGTCCGCGGTGAAGCCGGGGCCCATCGTGGCGAGCTCGAAGAGGACGCCGCTCGGCTCGCGGAAGTACACCGAGCGGAAGTAGAACCGGTCGATCACGGGCGTCGGGCGCAAGCCCGCCTCGGCGACCCGCCGGCGCCATGCCTCGTGGTCGTCCATCGGCGACGACCAGGCGACGTGGTGCACCGTGCCGGCGCCGCCCTGCCCGCGTTCGGACGGCGGATCGTCGTAGGCGTAGAAGGAGCCGCGCTGCTCGCCCCGCACCTCCCAGGCGCGGTCGCCGTCACGCTCGAATCCCAGCACGTCCTCGAGCGCCTGCCTGCTCCCGTCGGGGTCGGCCGTGTACGCCCTGACGGCGTGGAAGCCCTGGAGGGCATGCTCGGCCGGGATGTCCGGGTGCCGGGCGACGAGCGGCTCGTCGTCGACCTCGACGGCCACGATCTCGAGGCCCATCCCCTCGGGGTCGGCGAAGCGCAGGCGCCCGCCCTCGCGCTCGACCTCGATCCCCTCGGCAGCCAGCCGCTCCGCCCAGAACGCAACCGCATCTTCCGACCCGACGCGCCAGGCGACCGTGTGCACCATCCCGGCGCCCGCACGCCCGCGCGGCAGGCCGGGATACTCGAAGAAGGTGAGGTCGGCGCCCGGGCTCCCGAGCTCGTCCGCATAGAACAGGTGGTAGACGGTCGGATCGTCCTGGTTGACCGTCTTCTTGACGAGCCGCAGACCGAGCACCCGGGTGTAGAAGTCGACGTTGCCGGGCGCGTCGGCGGTGATGGCTGTCACATGGTGGATGCCCTCGAGCTTCATCGGCAGTGCCTCCATCGAAGTGGTCCCTCCCATCCTAGGGACCCTGAGATGATCTGACTCGTGTCCGAGATCGAGATCACCCGCGCCGGCGCGGAGCGAATCGACGACGTCGAGCCTCTGTGGCACGCGATGCACCAGCACCATCGCTCGGTCGCCGGCCACCTCACGGCGGTCGCGCCGTTTCGCCCCGACGAGGAGTCGTGGGTGCGCAGACGGGCGTTCTACGAGCGGCTGCTGGCCCGACCCGGCTCCTTCTTCCTCCTCGCCGAGCGCGACGGGCGCCTCGTCGGCTACGCCGCCGTGGCCGTGGGAGGAACCGAGGCTACGCTCGAGGTCGGCGAGCGGGTCGGGTCGCTCGAGAGCCTCTCCGTGCTCCCGGAGGAGCGCGGGCAAGGGCTCGGCGGGCGGCTCATGGACGCCGTCTTCGAGGAGCTGCGCGCCCTCGGCGTCGAGGAGATCACCCTTGCGGTCATGGAGGGGAACGACGACGCCTGGCGCTTCTACGAGCGCCTCGGGCTCGTCCCGTACCTCAGGCTGACGATCGGCCGGGTTCCGCCGGCTCCGTGAGGTGCTCGCGGGCGTCGTAGCGCCTGAACGCGGGCAACGCGAGCGCCGCGAGCGCGACGCCGACGACGCAGAGGACGCCGCCGGAGACGATCGAGGCCCTGATCCCCGCGAACGAGGCGACGATGCCGGACTCCAGGTTCCCGAGCAGCGGCCCCGCCGAGTAGCTCACCTGCTCGATGCCGGCGAGCCGGCCGCGCAGGTGGTCGGGGATGGTCGTGTTCCAGATCGTCCCGCGGAAGATCCCGCTGATCATGTCGGCCGCGCCCGCGAGGCCGAGGAAGACCAGGACGAGAGCGAGATTCGGCGCGAAGCCGGCCGCGGTGATGGCGACGCCCCAGGCAGCCGCCGCCCAGATGACGGCGAGGCCGTGGCGGTGCACGCGCCCGGTCCACCCGCTCGTCACCGTGGCGACGAGCGAGCCCGCGGGGATCGCCGCATACATGAGCCCGAGCACCCCCGCGCCGCCGAACTCGGACGCGAACGCGGGGAAGAGCGCGAGCGGCATCCCGAAGAACATGGCGAGCATGTCCACGCTGTAGGTGCCGACGAGCTCGGGGCGGCTCACCGCGTACCGGAAGCCGTCCACGATGCCCCGCAGGCTCGGCCGCTCCGCGCCCGGCGGAGGCGGGACGGCGCGCATCAGCGCGAGCGCGCCGAGCGACGCGCCGAAGGTCGCCACGTCGATCACGTACGTCGTCGGCAGGCCGAGCGTCGCGATCAGGATCCCGCCCACCGCGGGGCCCGTGACCATGCCGATGTTGCCGCGGAAGGAGTCGAGCGCGCTCGCCGCGATCAGCTCGTGGCGCTCGACGAGTCGCGGCGTCATCGCGTCGAGCGGCGGGCGCTGGATCCCGTCCAGCCCTGCCATGAGCGCGCCGACGACGAAGAGCACCCACAGCTTCGGGCTGTCCAGCGTCGCGTTGAAGGCGAGGATGCCGGCGCAGAGCGCGAGCGAGGCCTCGGCGATCTGGACGAGCCGCCTTCGGTCGAAGGCGTCGGCGAGCGCGCCGCCGACGAAGGCCGTGACGAGCAGGGGGCCGAGCTCGGCGAGGCTGAGGAGGCCGACGACCAGCGACGAGCCCGTGAGCTGGTACGCCTGGTACGGCAGGGCGACGTACGTGATCATCGAGCCGAAGAACGAGACGCCCTGGCCGAAGAAGAGCAGGCGGAAATCGCGGTGCCGCTTCAGCGGGCCGATGTCGATCGTCGCGAGCTTCAGCGCCGAGCGGACGCGCCCCGGCTCCGGCACCGGAGGCGCGGGCGCGAGGCGCTCGGCCTCGCGGAGGTCGTCTCCGCTCACCGAGCCTTGCTGCCGGCGCCGAAGCGAAAGCAGGAGACCACGTGGTCGTCCACGAGCCCGGCGGCCTGCATGAACGCGTAGCAGACGGTCGGCCCGACGAAGCGGAACCCGCGGCGCTTGAGCTCCTTGCTCATCGCCTTGGAGACGGGCGTCTCGGCGGGGATCTCGCCGACCGACTTCCAGCGGCCGACGAGCGGCTCGCCGTCCACGAAGCCCCACAGGAGCGCCTGGAAGCTCCCGAGCTCCTCCTGGGTCTCGAGCACGCGGCGGGCGTTCTCGATCGTCGAGGAGACCTTGAGCCGGTTGCGGACGATGCCCGGGTCGGCGAGGAGCTTCTTCTCCTTGCGTGCGTCGAAGCGCGCCACCTTGGCCGGGTCGAAGCCCGCGAACGCGCGGCGGTAGCCCTCCCGCTTGTGCAGGATCGTCGACCACGAGAGCCCGGCCTGGGCGCCTTCCAGGGTGAGCAGCTCGTAGAGCGCGCGGTCGTCGCGCTCGGGCACGCCCCACTCCTCGTCGTGGTAGGCGACGTAGAGCGGATCGCTCTCGGGGACCCACGCACAGCGCTCGGGCACGGGGCGCAGGCTACGCGACGGCGACGAAGTCGATGCCGTCCCGGCGCCCTTCGGCAGCGACCGCCTCGCGGATCTCGGCGCGCGCGACCTCGCCGGCGACGGCGCCGATCGCGAACGCGGCTCGGTACTTCGCGGCGTCCTCTACGGCGACCACGGGCGCGCCGTGGACGTCGTGGCCGATCTTGCGCGGGTCGACGTCGACGAACGCGGCGACGCGCGACCCCTGGGCCTGGAGCTCGCGGGCGAACGACTTCCCGACCGGGCCTGCGCCCCAGACGACGACGCTCGGGAACTCGCGCAGGAGCGTCGCCCGCAGGTGGTGCACCTTGCAGCGGACGAAGGCCTCGAGCGCGTAGGCCGAGTCCGAGCGTGAGCGGCGCGCCCCGTGCTCGCGCCAGCGGAGCACCGGCGTCTCGACGTTCCGGAAGCGATGCCCGGCCGCCCAGAGGCGCAGGACGAGGTCGTAGTCCTCGGGCCAACCCGGGTCGCGGTACCCACCCACGGCGGCGAGGATGTCCGCCCTGATCGTCAGCGCCGGGTGAGGCAGCGGGCACTCGACGAAGACGTCGCGCGCCGCGTCCTCGGCCGTGAGAAGGCCGTTGAGCCACGCCTCGTAGCGGCGGGTCCCGTCGCGCACGGCCTCGTCGGGGAAGTACGAGACGCGGCCGCCGCACGCTGCCAGGCCGGGGTCGGCGAGCGCCTCCACCTGGGCCTCGAGGCGCCCGGGAAGCGCGATGTCGTCGCCGTCCATGCGCGCGATCAGCGACCCCTGGGCCTCGGCGCGACCGCGCTCGAGCGCGGCGACGATGCCGGTCGGCTCCTGCCGGAGCACCCGAAAGCGGTTGTCCTCCCGCGCATGCGCCTCCGCGATCTCGGCAGAGCCGTCGGTCGACCCGTCGTCGACGACGAGCGCCTCGAAGTCGGAGAACGTCTGCACCGAGAGCGACGCGAGCGCCTCGGCGAGGTACGCAGCCTCGTCCCGCACCGGCACCAGGACGGAGACGTGGGGCGAGCTCACGCCAGCTCGAAGGCCCGCCGCAACGCCTCCCGCATGGCCTCGACATCGGGCTCGACGCCGGTCCACAGCTCGAACCCGATCCTGCCCTGTTCAACGAGCATCTCGAGGCCGTCGAGCGTCTCGCAGCCGAGCTCGGCCGCGGCGCGGAGGAAGCCCGTCTCCGGCGGATTCGGGATCACGTCCGCGACGAGCGCCCGCCCGGCCACGTCGTCGAGCGCGAGCGGGACCATCGCGTCGACGTCCGGGTAGAGGCCGATCGACGTCGCGTTGACCACGAGGTCGGCGTCCCCGGAGACGCGGAAGACCGGCATCGAGCTCCTCGACGCGGACGACGGTGGGTGAATCGATCCCGTCCAGGAGCGCCTGCAGCTCCCGCGCGCGCTCGGCCCCTCGGTTCACGATCGTGAGGCTCGCGGCGCCGGCCAGGAGGAGCTCGACCGCGATCGCCCGGGCCGCGCCGCCGGCGCCCAGCATCACCACCCGCGATCCTGCGGGGTCGCGTCTACGCCGCAGCGCCTCGAGGAAGCCGGCGCCGTCGGTGTTCTCCCCGACGAGCTCGTCCCCGCGCCGCACGACGCAGTTGACCGCGCCCATGAGCTCCGCCGAGCGCCCGAGCCGGTCGAGGTGCTCCACGACCGCGACCTTGTGGGGGATGGTGCAGTTGAAGCCGCGCAGACCCATGGCGCGCGCCCCGCGCACCGCGTCCCCGAGATCGTCGGGAGCGACCTCGATCGTCAGGTAGCGCCAGTCGAGGCCGGCGGCCTCGAAGCCCGCCTCGATCATCGCCTGCGTCGGATTCTCGTCCACGGGCTGCCCGAAGAGACCGACGAGCTCCTGCCGGAAGCCGGGCATCAGACGGCCGGCCCTTCGGCGACTGCGGGATCGAGCCGCCGCGGGAGCCAGCGCCCGTCGTCGGGGCTCCCGAGCAGCTCGCCGTTCTCGACCACGACCTTGCCGCGAAGGACGGTCGCCACCGGCCACCCGCGCACCTCCCACCCCTCCCACGGGCTGTAGTCCGAGTCGTGGTGGAGGTCGTCGAGCGTGATCGTCCGCCCGCCGTCGGGATCCCAGACCGCGAGGTCTGCGTCGCTCCCCACCGCGATCGCGCCCTTGCGCGGGTAGAGGCCCATGAGCTTGGCGGGGTTGGCGGAGAAGACGTCCACGAAGCGCTCGAGGCTCATGCGTCCCCCCACGTGGCCCTCGGAGTAGCCGATCGTCCCGCGCGTCTCGATCCCTACGTGGCCGCCGGGCGTCGTCTCCAGGTCGGTGCCCGCCATCTTGACCGCGAAGGACGTCGTGTACTCGTCCGTGGCGAGCGTCGAGAGACGGCCGTCGGCGAGCCCCTCCCAGAGCGCCTCCTGGTGGCCGGGCGGCTTGAGGCCCATGCCGATGTGGTACTTGGCGCCGTCCGGCCTCGCGTAGTCCTCGATCGAGAAGCAGAGCTGGTTGTGGAGCGCCTCGCCGTAGACGGGCCGGCCCGCGGCACGGGCGTCCGCGATCGCGCCCATGGGATCTCGGCCCGCCCACGTGGACGATGTAGAGCGCGGCGCCGGCCTCGGCGGCCATCCGGTCGCAGGCGCGCACGGCCAGCTCCTCGCCCATGAGCGTGTGCACGAGGTGGACGTTCTCGAGCCCGTTGCGCCCCTCGCGCCGCAGCTTCGCCTCCATGTGCTTGATGAGGTCGTCGTCCTCGGCGTGCACCATCACGAGCGCGCCGTGCTCGGCGCAGACCTTCATCACCTCGAAGGCGGAGCCGTGGTCGATGCGCACGCCGGCCTGGCCCGTCGTCAGGTCGGTCGTGAAGAGCTTCATCGTCGACGTGCCCTCGGCGATCGCGTCGGCGACGCTCGCAATGGTCGCGTCCGAGGGCGACCCGGTGAGCACCGGGTGGAAGGCGAAGTCGGCGTACGACCTCCCGGTGAAGACCTCGCGGCGGTGCTCGACCGCGAGCCGGGCGTCGAACTCCTGCTCGGTGACGTGGACGGCCATGAAGGCGAACGAGAGCACCGTGGTCGTGCCGCCGAAGATCGCCGCCCGCGTCGCGCCCTCGGGCGTCTGGAGCCAGACCTCCTCGCCCTGCGTCCAGCCGCGGTACATCGGCTCGAAGATGTGGGCGTGCGGCTCGACGCCTCCGGGGAAGACGAGCTTCCCGGCCGCGTCCAGCACGCGCCGCGCATCGCCGGCCTCCCCGGGCTCGGCGAGCACCGCGATCGTCTCGCCCTCGACGCCGACGTCGAGCGGGCGCGTGCCGTCGGGCGTGACCGCGACGCCGCCCTTGACGAGGAGGTCAAGCATCCCGGAAGCGTGGCAGGACGAGATTCGCCCAGGAGGTGATGCGCTCCCGGTGCTCGGGCAGGTCGGCGTCGATGGCGCCGTCGAACTTGCGCGCGCCGGCTGCAATCGCCGAGCTGATCTGGGCCTCGACCTCGTCGGGCGTCCCGGCGAAGACGAAGCGGCGGCGCAGGTACTCGCCCACGCCGAGCTCGTCGGCCAGCCGTGCGTAGTGCTCCTGCTGCTCGGGCGGGACGGCGCCGTGGGTGACGAGGTCGTACGCGCGCCCGAGCTCGACGACGCCGTCCTGGAGCTCCTCCGGGACGAACCGCCCTTCGACGCCCCAGCGCGCGAAGTGGAGCGAGAACGCGGTCGCGGCCCAGGCGCCGCGCTGGGCGGCGACACCGGGCTCCTCGTCGACGAACCAGAAGCACGTGAACCACACGTCGAGGTCGGCTGCGGAACGACCGGCCGAGCGCGCGCCCTCCTCGAGCGAGCTCGAGCGAGCCCGTGACGACCTCGGGCGTGACGCCGAGCCCGACGATGACGCCGTCACCCACGCGGCCGGCGACCCGCAGCGCCTGCGGCCCGTGAGCGGAGACGACGATCGGGATGCGGCGACCTGCCGCCCAGGGCAGCCGGACCGTCTCGCCCCGGTACTCGGCCTCGCCCTCCTCCAGGAGCTGCCGGACGGCGACGACGTACTCCTCGAGCTGGGCGAGGCTCGCGGTCTTCATACCGAGGTGCCAGACCCCGGTGCCGCCCGCGCCGATGCCGATGTAGACGCGCCCCGGCGCGAGGTCGTCGACGCTCGCCGCGGCGCTGGCGGTCACGACCGGGTGGCGGCTGAGCGGGTTCGTCACCCAGGTGCCGAGCCGGACGCGCTCCGTCTCGCGCGCCATCGCGCCGAGCGTGACCCAGGGCTCGCGGAAGAGCGCGGGCGAGTCCCACACGCCGATGCGGTCGTAGCCCAGCGCCTCGGCCTCGGCGGCCTCCGCGGCGACGCCGTCGGGAGGCCCGGGCGTGACGCTGAAGCCGAACTCGGGCCGCGGGCTCATGCCTAGCTGAAGGTCTCGAGCGCGCCGTTCATCGCGCGGACGCCCTCGCCGCACGCCCGCCGCGCGGGCGCGTCGGGCAGGGAGCGGCACCCGAACTCCTCGAAGGCGCCGTTCGTCACCACGCCGAGGACCTTGCCGAGCCAGCGGTAGCAGGCGAGCTTCGTCTCGCCCGGAAAGCCGTCGCACTGGCGGGTGAGCGCGACGAGGTCCTCCGGCGCGGCCACCGCGAGGAGGTTCTGGACCTTCGTGCCGCGAATGCAGCTGACGGCGTCCTCGCCCTCGAGCTCGGTGCAGATCGCGAGCTGGGCGCTCGGGTCGGGCGGCCCGACGACCGACGCCGCTGTGATGCACGCCTGGCGCTGGAGGCCCTCGAGCCCGGTGCAGAGCGCCTCGATGTCCTCCGCCCCGTCGACGGGCTCGTCGGGCCGGTCGTCGATGAACGCGCGGTACCAGCACGGGCGCACGAACTGGGTCTCCTGCGCGCCGCAGAGCTCGCGCGGGTTGTCGACGACGTCCTCGGGCGGCTCGGTGTCGTCGGCGCCGATGACCGCGAACCAGTAGTCGTGGAAGCTGCCCTGCGAGCAGTCCGGCGCATTCGCCTCGCCGAGGGCGGCGCACAGGCGCAGGGCCTCGTCCAGGTCCTCGCGGACGAGGCGCATGAAGGCGTGCCCGAAGCCGTGGACGCAGCTGTAGCGCTGGTAGCGCGTCTCGGTGTCCTCGCACACCGCGGCGGCCTCGGCGGGCCGGCTCAGGTCGATCTGGGGCGCGACCCCGGTGACGAGCCCGTGTGCGAAGCCCGCGGTGCACCCCGGCTCGTTCGACTGCGGGAGGTAGGTCATGAGCGAGGCGAGCGTGACGTCGTGCTCCGCGGCGAACTCGCGGCCGACCGTGTGCATGAGCCCGTGGCAGTCGCCGAGGAGCCGGCCGGTCGGGTCGGAGTACGCGGCGACCGCGGCCTCCTCCAGGGCGCCGAGGGATCGTCCTCGCCCTCGAAGAGCGCGGAGAGGGCCTGCGCGTAGCAGTCGCGGGCCGCGTCGTCGTCCGCGATCTCGCCGCACGTCTCGAGGCTCTGCTCTGCGTCCGTCGTCGTCTCGGCGCTCGTCGACGGCGCAGCCGACTCAGGCTCGTCGTCTCCCGAGCAGGCGACGGCCGCCGCCGCGAAGGCTGCGAGCACGAGAGCCCCGAGGATCACCCGCCGCACACGGATCATCGTAGTGCGGCCCCGGTCGACGGGCTAGCCGGAAGCGGCGAGCAGGAGCCCGATGCCCGAGGGGTCGCGCACGAGCACTCCGTCGTCCCGCGCCTCGGGCTCGGTGCCCGCGTCCGCGACGCGCGCGGCAACGCGGTCGCGCTCGGCGGCCTCAGGGAGGACGATCGTCGCGTGGCGCAGCGCGGCCGTCCCCGACGGGGGCGGCGGCGCGCCCAGGCTGTGCCAGGTGTTCGCGCCGACGTGATGGTGGTAGCCGCCGGCCGCCAGGAAGGCCGCGGAGCCGAACAGCTCGGCCGTGACGTCGAAGCCGAGCACGTCGCGGTAGAAGTCGATCGTCGCGGCCACGTCGGCGACCTGGAGATGGACGTGGCCCATGTCCGTCCCGGCCGGAAGGCCGTCGAACGGCTCGGTCGCCGGGTCGTCGAGCTCGCCCATCAGGTCGGCGACGTCGAGCGGGTCGGTCGTCATCCGGCTCGCCACGAGCCCCTCCCAGACAACCCGCGGGCGGTCGTGGTAGATCTCGATCCCGTGCCCGTCGGGGTCGGTGAGGTAGATCGCCTCGCTGACGAAGTGATCGGACATGCCGAGGAGCGCTACCCGTTCGCGCGCCGCGTGGGCGAGCCAGCGCGCGAGGTCGACTCGCTCGGGCACGCGCAGCGCGAAGTGGTAGAGGCCGGTGTGCCGGCTCGCCGGCCGGGCGCCTTCCTGCTCGACCAGACCGAGCAGCTCGACGTCCCCGGCGCCGAGCGACGCGAAGCCCGCTCCCTGCTCGAGAACGGAGAGGCCGACGGAGCCCTCGTAGTAGGCGAGCGACCGTTCGAGGTCTGAAACGGTCACGTGCACGGCGCCCATGCTCGTGGTCGCCGGAAGCGACTCCGTGGCCGTGTTCATGCGGTCACGATAGCCATCGAGGTCGGGCTCGTCGCAGGTGTCTCTTTACGAATCGCTCACAGCACTCGTACGCTCCTGCTGACAAACCGGCCGTAATTTGGCCGCGGAATCCCTTGACCTGGGGTCGGGGCCGTCGCCTCATCAGCCGATCAAGGTCGAGGAGCCGCACGTCGCATATGCGTTTTCGACGCCTACTTCCCGCACTTGTCCTGCTTGCCGCGCTCGCGTTCCCCGCAACGGGGTCTGCGAACGAGCTCTCGAACGGGTCCTTCGAGAACCGGCTGCAGTCCTGGGCGCCGATGAGCTCGGCGCTCAACGTGCGAGCCGGCGGGGTGCACGGGTCGCGGTACGCGCGTGCGCTGCTGCGGAGCGGATCCGCGTTCGGCCTCTACACCGCGCCGAGCCTCGACCTCGACGCCGGGCAGAGCATCTCCGCACGCGCTTCGGTCCGGGCCGTCAGAGGGAAGCAGGTCTGCGTGCGGATCCGCGAACGCCGCGCCGGCAAGCTCGTCGCCCAGGCCGTGCGGTGCGTGGCCTCCACCGGTGCGTGGCAGCGGCCGCCCGCCCTCGGGTACACGGTGCGGCGGGGGGACTCGAGCCTCGCGCTTGCGGTGTTCGCGCGGCGCACGAGGACGCTGAACTGGGTCGACGTCGACAACGTCGTCCTCAACGCGGCGCCGCTGGGAACACCGGCGGCCGGAACCGTCATCACCACCAACCGTCCGTGGAACTGCACGGGACCGCTCTCGAGCTTCGGGACGCTCCCGATCAAGGTCGTCTCGACGATTGCCAACGCCAGCGCCAACGACAACGACAACGCCGTCAGCCTCCGCGGCTGCTCGGGTGACGGCGACCCGGCGACGATCGACCTGATCCTCGACATCCGCGGCAACCGCGGCGCGACCGGCACGTCTTACGACGCCGTTCGCATCGGCCAGAACGCGCATGACCTGGTCGTGACCGGCAACGCCGAATGCGGCGCCCGCAGCTCGAACCCGTCCATTCACCAGGACATCGTCCAGGCCCTCTCGGGGAACCGCATCGAGTTCCGCGACTTCACCTCGGGCAACCCGGAGACGGGTCAGTGGACCTGCTGGGGCGCGGGCGGCGGGTGGTACATCACGTGGGCGAACGCAGGCATCCCGACCGACCTCATCTGCCTGCGCTGCAAGCTGGCCACCTTCAACCAGAACCTCCGAATCGGCGAGTCCTTGCGCTCCGGCGCGCGTGACTCGGTGTTCGGATTCTCACGCTCCTACGGGATCTTCATCGAGAACGCCGCCCGGGAGCCCGTGAACGTCAACAACCGCGTCATCGAGTACTAGCCGCACCGTCGCGTCCGCCCTGCGGGCGCCTCGGGTCTCACACGCCGTCAAATCGAATTGGAAGGGGTCCATGGCCAATCTCAGGCTGATCCTCACCTTGCTCACGCTCGCCGTCGCCGGGTCGATTTTCGCCCCCGGCGCCGTCGCAGCGACCTATCCGGCAACTCACGATTCCTGGGTGACAAACCGCTACCAGGCACGCAACTACGGCGCCGAGAGCGTCATGCGCGCCAGCGACAGCCCGATCAAGCGCGCCTTCGTCCGCTTCACCGTCCCGGCGATCTCGGGGACGATCCAGAGCGCGTACCTGCGGGTCTATGCGCAGTCCGCCGCGGCGCGGGGCTTCCGCGTCTGGACGACGACCGCGGGCTGGAACGAGGGCGGGATCACGTGGGCGAACGCCCCGGCCGCCGGCACGCTCGTCGCCGACGTGCCCGCGTTCACCGCGACGAACACCTGGCGGCAGATCGACGTGACGAGCGCCGTCGTCGCCGGCACGCGGGCGTTCCTGCTCGCCACGCCGGACACCCCGGCCGACATCGTCTTCACCACGAGTGAGGGCACCCGGGCTCCCGAGCTCGTCATCAACACCGGCGGCAGCGAGCCGCCGCCGCCCACGCCGACGGCGCCGAGCAACACGGCGGCCCCGACGGTCAGCGGGACGGCCCAGCAGGGCCAGACGCTCAACGCCTCCACGGGCTCGTGGAGCGGCAGCACGCCGATGACCTACGCCTACCAGTGGCGCCGCTGCGACGCCTCGGGTGGAGCCTGCTCCAACATCGGCAGCTCGACGAGCGTCTCCTCCTACACGCTTGCCGCCGCGGACGTCGGCCAGACGGTCCGCGTGCGAGTGACGGCCTCCAACACGGCAGGGTCGGCGACCGCCGACTCGAGCCAGACCGCCGTCGTCACGTCGAGCACGCCCGATCCCGATCCTGACCCGGATCCGGAACCGACGCCGGGCACCACGATCACGACGAACCGCCCGTGGAACTGCACCGGCGCCCTCACGGCGTTCGGGACGCTGCCGATCAAGGTCGTCTCCACGATCGCGAACGCCAGCGCCAACGACAACGACAACGCCGTCAGCCTCCGTGGCTGCTACGGGGACGGGAACCCGAACACGGTCGACCTGATCCTCGACATCCGCGGAAACGGCGGCAACGTCGGGAACGGCTCGATCGGCACCTCCTACGACGCCGTCCGCATCGGCCAGAACGCGCACGACCTGGTCGTCACGGGCAACGCCGAGTGCGGCGCCCGCAGCTCGAACCCGTCCATCCACCAGGACATCGTCCAGGCGCTGTCCGGCAGCAACGTCACCTTCGTCGACTTCACCTCCGGCGATCCCTTCACGGGCCGCTGGACGTGCTGGGGCGCAGGCGGCGGCTGGTACATCACCTGGGCGAACGCGGGCAGGCCGACCGACCTCATCTGCCTGCGCTGCATCCTGGCGACGTACAACCAGAACCTGCGCATCGGGGACTCGCTTCGCTCGGGCGCGCGGGACTCCGTGTTCGGTTACAGCCGCTCCTACGGGACCTTCGTCGAGAGCGCCGCGACGAGCCCGGTGAACGTCAACAACCGCGTCATCCGCTACTAACGGCAGAGCGCTGGGGCGGCCCGCACGCGCGGGCCGCCCCGCCTCAGGAGGGTTTGGCGGAATGGTGCTCGTCGCCGGGGTGCGATGGTCGTTCCGAGGCAAGGACGCAGGGAGCGTTCGTATCGAACTAGATACGGGCGCGACTGAGGACGCAGTCCTCGGGGCGAGCAGCGCGGCCCGGCGGCACCGCCACTATTTCGCCGAACCCTCCTAGACGGCTGCGCCGGACCTGCGCTCGGCCTCGGTCTTGAGCTGGCGGACGCCGGTCTCGAGCGCGGCGTCGAGCGTCCTCTGGATCCGCCCGCGCATCAGGCGGGGCAGGAGGCCGGAGAAGGACTCCTCGGTGCGGACGAACGTGCCGCCGTCGCGCGGCTCGAGGCGCCAGACGTGCACGGCGTCGATCCCGAGCGTCCGGCCCGACCAGCCGATGAGGCCCGGCCGGTCGAGCCGCTCGATCCGGGAGCGGATCGTGCCCGGCTTCGACTTCCAGCGGAACGTCGTTCCCTCGGCGACGGGGCCGTCGATCTGAACCGACTTGACGTCGGGGTTCCAGCTCGGCCAGGTCTCGAAGCCGGCGAGCACGTCCCAGACGACCTCGGGCAGCGCGGCGACCTGAGCCTCGCTCGAGCCAACGACAGGCGCGTCCCGGTCGACCTCCATCGGGCGACACTACGCCCCCGCGGGCGTTCGGTCTACGGCCAGTCCGGGTAGGCGACTCGTGACACCGAGACACAGGGGGACACATATGGGACGGATCTCGAGGCGCCCGCTCATGCTGGCGCTCGCAGTCGTGCTGCTGGCCGTGCCGGCCGCAGCCACGGCGACGCAGACGCGCCCGCCGGAGCCGGTCAAGGAGCCGACCGCCGTCGGCCGGGGCGGCGCCGCGGCCACGGTGGACGTGCTGGCCACGGCCGCGGCCGTCGACGTGCTCAAGCGCGGTGGGAACGCCGTCGACGCCGCCGTCGCCGCGGCCGGCGTGCTCGGCGTGACCGAGCCCTTCTCCGCCGGGATCGGCGGTGGCGGCTTCATGGTCATCCGCACGTCGAAGGGCAAGGTGACGACCATCGACGCGCGCGAGAAGGCGCACGGGGCGATGCAGCCGGACTCGTTCTGGGAGAACGGCGTGCCGCTGCCCTTCAACGAGGCCCGCTACAGCGGCCTCTCCGCCGGCGTGCCCGGCACGGTCCTGGGTTGGGAGAAGGCGCTCGACCGCTACGGGACGAAGTCGCTGCGGAAGATGCTCGAGTACGGGATCGACGTGGCCCGGAAGGGCTTCGTCGTCGATCAGACCTTCTTCGACCAGACGGCGGCGAACGTCGACTGGTTCGACGATGTCCCCTCGTCGGAGGCCATCTACCTCGACCCGGACGGGACGCCGCGCGACGTCGGAACGATCCTTCGCAATCCCGACCTCGCGCGTGCGTACGAGCGGATCGCGAAGCTCGGCTCGAAGGCCTTCTACCGGGGCGACATCGCCGAGGCGATCGTGGACGCCGTCCGGCAACCGCCCATCGCACCGGACGCGAACCACGTCTGGCGCCCGGGCCTCATGACCCTCGACGACCTGAGGCGCTACACGGCGCCCGAGCGCAAGCCGACGAAGGTCCGCTACCGCGGGCTCGACGTCTACGGGATGGGACCGCCCTCGAGCGGCGGCTCGACGGTCGGCGAGGCGCTGAACATCCTCGAGGGCTACGACCTCGAGGACATGTCCCGCACGCAGGCGCTGCACCTCTTCCTCGAGGCGTCGCGCTACGCGTTCGCCGACCGGAATGCGTACCTCGGCGATCCCGAGTACGTCGACGTGCCGCTCAGAGGCCTGCTCTCGGACGGGTTCGCGGCCGAGAGGCGGGCGCTGATCAACCCGTCCCTCGCGAGCACGCATCCCGCGGCGCCGGGTGACCCCTGGCCGTACAACGGCGGCGGCTCCGGCGGCGAGGCCGGCGTGACCGCGACCCAGAGCGAGACGACCACCCACCTGACGGTCTCCGACCGCAAGGGCACGGTCGTCTCGTACACGTTCACGATCGAGTCCACGGGCGGCAACGGCATCGTCGTCCCGGGCTGGGGCTTCCTGCTCAACAACGAGCTCACGGACTTCGACTACAGCTCGCTGACGCACCCGAACCGGGTCGAGGGCGGGAAGCGGCCGCGCAGCTCGATGAGCCCGACGATCGTCCTCGACCGCGGCAAGCCGTACCTCGCGCTCGGCTCGCCCGGCGGCTCGACGATCATCACGACGGTCCTCCAGCTGCTGGTCGACCGGATCGACCTCGGCGCGACGCTGCCCGAGGCGATCGCAGCCCCGCGCGCCACGCAGCGCAACACCGCGACGACGCTCGCGGAGGCCGCGTTCCTCGCCTCGCCCGAGGGGCAGGAGCTCGTCTCCACCTACAAGCAGGTGCTCGCCCTCACCGGCGAGATCGGCGCCGCGACAGGGATCGACTTCCTGCGCGACGGCCGGGTGGTGGCCGCGGCCGAGCCCGTCCGGCGCGGCGGCGGAAGCGCGATGGTCGCGTCCTCGAAGCGCGGCCGAGACTAGGCCCGACAGGCCCGCGAACGGAGAAAGCCCCGCGCGAGCGGGGCTTTCTCGTTGGCGTGAGGAGGCTCGCTAGTGCTGGGCGCCTTCGAGCGCGGGCTCGCCGGCCGGCTCTCCGTGCGGGTGGGCCATCGTCGGCCGCAGCAGACCAACGCCCACCGCGATCGCCGCGATCACGAACGCCGCGCCGAGCAGGAAGGCCGCGTGGAACCCGCCGGTCAGGGCCGAAGCGGTGCTCTCGCCCGACTCCAGCAGGCTGTCCGTGCGGAAGTCGGCCAGGCTCGCGAGGATCGCGAGCCCGAGCGCACCGCCCATCATGAACGCGGTGTTCACGATCCCGGACGCGAGGCCGGACTCCTCGGGCTTCACGTCGCCCATGGCCGCGAGCAGCAGCGGGTTGAAGGCGATGCCGCCGCCGAGCCCCATCGCGAGCGTGGCCGGTATCACGTCGATGAAGACGTTCCCGTCCACCGGCACGCGGGCGAAGAGGAGCAGCCCGAGCGCCATGAGCCCGAGCCCGGCGACGAGCGGCTTCTTGATCCCGTAGCGCATGACGAACCTGTCCGAGTACAGGGAGGAGGCGCCCCAGATCACCGTCGAGGGCAGGTAGGCGAGCCCCACCTCGAGCGGCGTGTAACCCAGAACCTGCTGCAGGTACAGGGCCGAGAAGAAGAAGTACGCGAACATCCCGGCCGCCATCAACGTGCCCACGGTGTTCGCGACGGAGACGTTGCGGTGGCAAAAGACGCTGAATGGCACGAGCGGCTCGGCGACCCGCGACTCGATGATGACGAACGCGGCCATGAGCGCGACCGCACCGCCGAGCAGGCCGAGCGTCTCGCCGGACGTCCAGCCGTTCCCGTTCCCGTTCACGATCGCGTAGACGGCGAGCATCAGGGCGCCCGGTGACCGTGATGGCGCCCGCCGAAGTCGATGCGCCGGCTCGGCGATCCCCGGCGTGATCGGCAGCAGCTTCAGCGAGAGCGCGAAGACGAGGATCCCGATCGGCAGGTTGACGAGGAAGATCCAGTGCCAGTCGAGGACGTCCGTGAGGATGCCGCCGGCGAGCACGCCGATGGCACCGCCTCCGGACAGGACGAAGCCGAAGATCCCCATCGCCTTCGCCCGTTCGGCCGGCTCGGTGAAGAGCATCATCGTCAGCGAGAGCGCGACCGCCGCGACGAGCGCGCCGCCGAGTCCCTGCACCGCGCGGGCGACCACCAGCTGGCCCTGCGTGGTCGCGAGTCCGCAGGCGAGCGAGGCGAGGGTGAAGAGCGCGATGCCGGTCAGGAACATACGGCGCTGCCCGAACAGGTCGCCCAGCCGGCCGCCGAGCAGCAGGAAGCCGCCGAACGTGAGCAGGTAGGCGTTGACCACCCAGGCGAGCGAGGTCTGCGAGAAGCCGAGGTCGTCCCGAATCGTCGGGAGCGCGACGTTCACGATCGTCCCGTCGAGGACGATCATGAGGTCGCCGAGGCAGAGGACGTACAGCGCGAGCCAGCGCGCGCGCGGCGAGGCTGTCATGCGCGTCCCCTTCCTTCCGTGGTCTGTCCGTTCTTGGTCAAAGCGATCACTCCGTCCGTCTTCTTGGGGTCACTGATTTCAGACCGGATGGGACCGAAGAACTCATCGCCGGCGCGAGAGCGTCCAACGGCGTATCGGCTCCTTAGACGTTACCGATCCCGCACTTCTTCATTCCTGCCATATTCGGACGGCTGCACCCTCGCAGAGCGCGAGGGCGGCCTGCTCGATCTCGGCCTCGGAGAGGAGGACGAGATTGGCCGCGTCGCCGAGCGGGATGAACGAGTCCTTGCTCGCGACGCGCGCGAGCTTCCCGTCGAAGCCCGCGTCCAGGAGCGAGGCGACGATGCCCTCGGAGACGCCGCCCGTGCGGCGCGTCTCGTCGACGACGAGCACGCGACCGGTCGCGGCGCCCTCGCGGAGCACGATCCTCGAGCGGGAGCGGCGCCAGCCAGCGGAGGTCGACCACCCGCGCGTGCACGCCCTGCGCCTCGAGCCGGCGTGCGACCCGGAGGGACATGTGCAGGCCGTTGGCCCAGGAGACGATCGTCAGGTCGCCGCCCTCGCCGTAGGTGCGCGCCCGGCCGAGCGGCGCCTCACCGGCCGCCGGCGCGAGCCACGCGTCGTCGCCCTCCTGGTGCAGGTCGCGCGTGTGGTAGAGGGCGATCGGCTCGAGGTAGACGCAGACGGTCCCGTCGACCCGCGCCGCCTCCAGGCACGTCCGCAGCAGGGCGGCGGCGTCGTCGGGACGACCAGGCGACGCGATCGCGATCCCGGGGATGTCGCGGAGCACGCCGACCGCGTCGTCGTTGTGGAAGTGCCCGCCGAAGCCCTTCTGGTAGCCGTAGCCGGCGATCCGCACGACCATCCCGTTCCGGTACCGGCCCTGTGAGAAGAACTGGAGCGTCGCCGCCTCGCCGCGGAGCTGGTCCTCGGCGTTGTGCAGGTAGGCGAGGTACTGGATCTCGGGCACGGGCACGAAGCCGCTGACGGCCGTCCCGAGCGCGAGGCCGAGGATCGACGTCTCGTCGAGCAGCGTGTCGAAGACGCGCCGGTCGCCAAATTGCCGCTGGAGCCCGCGCGTGACGCCGTAGACGCCGCCCTTGAGCGCGACGTCCTCGCCGAAGACGAGCACCTTCGGGTCCCGCTCGAGGCCGTCCGCGAGGGCCAGGTTGATCGCCTGCGCGAGCGTGACCGGCTCCTCCTCGCCCGCGGCCGCGACCGGCTGCGCCGTGCGAGGCGCGAGCGGGCGCATGACCTCCTCCGCCGAGTCGAGCTGCGGGAGCGCCGCGGCGTCGTGGGCGGCGGCGAGCACCCGCTCGCGCTCGGCGAGGTAGTCCGCCGCGAGCTCCTCCCCCGCCCTCGCGCCGGTCTCGGCGAGCCAGCGCCCGGTTGCGAGCAGCGGGTCGAGGTCCCAGTCGGCCCGGATCTCCTGCGGCGTCCGGTACGCCGTCTCGACGTCGGCGCCGGCGTGGCTCAGGAAGCGCACGGTGCGGAGGTGGAGCACGCCGGGCCGGCGGTCCTCGCGGATTCGCTCGACGAGGTCCTCGGCGATCTCGAGCGCGACCTCGGGGTCATCGCCCGCGGCGGCCTCATAGAGGAGCGCCGGGCGCGCGCGGAGGGCCGACTCGACCCAGCCTTCCGGCGAGCGGACGCTGATCCCGATCCGGTTGTCCTCGCAGACGAAGAGGAGCGGGAGCGGCGCTTCGCTGGTGCGCGAAGTGGGCGGCGGTGTTCAGGCCCGCCTGCGCGGCCGCGTGGTTGACGGAGGCATCGCCGAAGCTGCAGATGACGACCGAGTCCGGGCGCCAGTTCGACTCGAGCCCGAGCTCCTTCGCGCGCTCGATCGCGAGCGCGACGCCGACGGCGCGCGGGAGGTGCGAGGCGATCGTCGAGGTCTGCGGGATGACCGCGAGGTCGTGGTTCCCGAAGACCTTGTGCCGTCCGCCGGCGATCGGCTCCTCCCGAGCGGCCGTGACGCCGTGGAGGATGTCCGGAACGCCGTCCCGACCGGCCTGTCCAGCCCGCGCGAGGTAGAAGGCGCCCGAGCGGTAGTGGAGGAGCGCCGGGTCCGTCGGGCGCAGCGCCAGCGCGACGACGGCGTTCGACTCGTGCCCGGCCGAGGCGATCGAGTAGAAGCTGCGGCCCGTGGTCTGGAGAGCGCGCGCGGCGAAGTCGCAGAGCCGGCTGCGCACCTGCGCAAGCCAGACCGCCTCGGCCTCGCCGGGGTCGCCGCCCTCGCCCGCGGGCAGCGCCCGGAGGCGTTCGAGGAGGTGGCTCTCCAGCGGATCGAGGGCCATGACGGGCAAAGCCTGCCAGGCTGCGCCCCCCGCAGGGCGCGCTTCCTCCGTTCGCGTCATGGGTAGTGGGGACTGAGGAAGCTCCCGACCAAAGGAGAAACGACGATGGGAAAGCTGATCGCGACCACGCAGGCCACCCTCGACGGCGTCATCGACCCGGTCGGCGAGTGGGTGGATCCGGACGGAGACCACGGCGAGTATTCGTTCGAGCGTCAGGCGAGATCGAACGGGCTGGTGCTGGGCCGCAAGACCTACGAGGGGCTGGCGGGATACTGGCCGAGCCAGACGGGGAAGTGGGCGGACATGGTCAACGCGCTGCCGAAGTACGTCGGGTCCACCAGCCTGTCCGGGGATCTCGAATGGAACGCGACCCTCCTCGAGGGCGACCTCGAGGACTCGATCCCGAAGCTGAAGGAAGACGTCGAGGGCGACCTGTTCATGCACGGGAGCGGCGAGTTCGCGTACTCCCTCGCCGAGAAGGGCCTGATCGACGAGTACGAGATCTATCTGAACCCGCTCGTCTGGGGCGAGGGAAACGTCCACGTGCTCGGCGACCGGGGAACCATCCGCATGAAGCTCGACGACGTGAAGCGGTTCGACTCGGGAGTGGTCCTCCTCACCTACCTCCCGGCGTCTTGACCGCGGCCGGCTCAGGCCGGCGCTTGACTATAAGAAGATATCTTCCTATAGTGGCATGCGATGCGGCGCAAGCCTGGGACCCTCCTGCCTCTCGAGACCGAGATCCTCGAGGTCGCGCAGTCGATCCTGCGTTCGGGGCACGCGACGTTCCACGGATTCGGTCTCGCCCAGACGATGCGGGACCACAACGGTTCGCGCTCCCTGACCTCCCACGGGACGCTGTACAAGGCGCTGGGCCGGCTCGAGGAGCTCGGCCTGCTCACCTCCCGCTGGGAGGACGCCGCGGCGGTCGAGGGGCGACCTCGCCGGCGGCTGTACGCGCTCACGGGGGAGGGCGCGCGCGTGGCCGAGCGCGCCGGCGCCGGCAAGGCCGTCGTACCTCTTTCGTCCTTGACCTCGGAGCCCGCATGACGCCCGAGCGCATGGCCGAGCTGGTTGCGGGCTGGGTGCGGCTCTACACGCGAGATCTGCCCGCTTCGGTCGCCCAGCGGCGCGTCGAGGAGATCGACGCCGACCTGCACGACCACATCGCCCACGAGCGGGCCCGCGGGATCAGCGAGCGCCGGATCGCGCGGGGCATCGCGTCCCGGATGGTCCGTGGCCTCGCCGCCGACGCCGCCTGGCGCGGGCACCAGGCGAAGGTCGCTGCCCGTCCTTCGACCCGGGAGGAAACGATGAAGGTGAGCAAGGCCGTCTATCGATCCGCTGTTCGCATCGCCCTCGGCGTTGCGCTCATCCTGACGATTCCGCTGGTGGCGACGCTCGTCAGCGACGGCGAGGGTTGGAGCGTTGGGGACTTCATCGCCGGCGGTGTCTTCCTGGCGGCGATCGGGATCGTGATCGAGCTCGCGGTGAAACGGGTGGGGAATCTCGCCCTGGCCATCGGCATCGCCGTCGTCGGCGTCCTTGCGGGGGTGGCCGGCGAAGCCGACGACGCACCCGGCCTCGTGCTCCTGGGCATCGTGCTCATCGTCAGCGCGTGTGCGCTCGGCGTAAGGGCGAGAACGCGGCCCGCTCAGCACAGCCAGTAGCGCCCTGCTCTCGAGACCGACAACAAAAGGCCCGCCTGAGCGGGCCTTTCGAGTAGCGGGGGCAGGATTTGAACCTGCGACCTCCGGGTTATGAGCCCGGCGAGCTACCTGACTGCTCCACCCCGCGTCGCGAGGGCAAGGATAGCATCCGTCCCATGCCCTGGTGGACCTGGCTTTGCCTCGGCGTCCTGGCGCTTTCGCTGCTCGCGACGGCGATTTTCACGGCCGTCGCCGTGCGGCGCCTCAAGGGCCTCTCGGCGCTCGCCGAGACGATCGCGACCCAGCTCGAGGAGCTCGCGAGACAGGGCGAGGAGCTCGAGCGCCGCATGGCCCACGCCGAGGAGCGCGCGGCCGAGTTCGAGCGCCACCGAGCCCAGCTCGACAGCTCGCTTGCGCGGCTTGCAGTCCTCACCTCCGCGCTCTCCGAGGCGCGCGCGGGGGTCACCCGCCTCCAGAAGGCGTACCTGCGCAAGTGACCAGGGTCGGGGTGGTCGACCTCGGGACGAACTCGACGCGGCTGCTCGTGGCCGAGGTCGAGGACGGGCGCGTGCGCGAGCTCGACCGACGCCTGACGATCACGCGCCTGGGCGAGGGCGTCGACGGCCGGCGGCTCCTCCTCCCCACCGCAATCGCGCGCGTCCGAAACGCCCTCACCGACTACCGCCGCACGCTTGACGCGAGTGGCGTCGACCGAACGCTCGCCGTGGCGACGAGCGCCGTGCGCGAGGCCGAGAACGGCGAGGCCTTCCTCGGCGAGATCGAGTGGAGCTACGGCTTCGACACCCGCCTCCTCTCCGGCGACGAAGAGGCCCTGATGACCTTCAAGGGCGTCTTCGCCGAGCGCGACGCCGCCGAGAGGACGCTGGTCATCGACGTCGGCGGCGGCTCGACCGAGCTCGTGCTCGGCGGCCCGGACGGGGTCGTCTGGCACGTCAGTCTCGCGCTCGGGTGCGTGCGGCTCACGGAGCGCTTCCTCCGCTCCGACCCACCTGCCCACGACGAGCTCGAGGCCTGCCGAAACCACGTCCTCGCGCTGCTCGCCGAGCACGTCCCCGACGAGGCGCGTCCGTCGCGCGCCGTCGGCGTCGCGGGGACGGTCACGACGCTGGCGACCCTCTCGCTCGAGCTGGACGAGGAGGATCCCGCCCTCGTCCACGGGCACACGATGAGCACGGGCTGGATCGGCGCCGAGGCCGAGCGCCTTGCCGCCCTCCCGGTCGCCGCCATCCGCGAGAACCGCGGCATCCATCCCGACCGCGCGCCGGTGATCGCCGCGGGGACGGTCGTCGTCGCCGAGACCCTGCGGCACTTCGGCCTCTCCGAGCTCGAGGTCAGCGAGCAGGACCTGATGCACGGCGCCGCGCTCGAGGCGGCCCTGCTTCCCGAGCGCACGGAGGGAAACGCGCCTCCGGGCGCCTACACCTGCTGCTAGGCCGCCTCGTCGGGCTCCGGCGGAGGATCGGCCTCGGCGAGACGCCGAACGACCGGCTCGCGCGGGAGGATCCCGAGCAGGCGCCCGTCCTCCACGACGGGGAGACGCTCGAGGCCCCGCTCCACCATGAGGTGCAATGCGTCGCCGAGCGAGGTCTCCGGGCTCACCGTCGGCACGTCGCGGTCGGCCACGTCGCCGACGGCCTGCGAGCGGAGGTCGCGCGCGTCGGCGACGGCGGCGACGATCGCCTCCTTCGTGATCACCCCGACGAGCCGTTCGCCGTCGGCGACGAGCACGCTCTCGACGTGCGGCTTCACCAGGAGGGCAGCGGCGGTCTGAACCGGTTCGCCGACCTGAAGGATGGGCGGGTCGGCGACGAGCGCCTCGCGGACGATCATGGTTGAGCCGCCTGCACGCCTCATGGGGCCGCGGAGCCTCGCACGAATCTCGCCCGCAGTCCAGCCGTCAGCCCGACGGAGCGCGCTCGACCACGAGCGTCAACTCCTCGAGGCGCCGTGACCCGAACATGTTCTCCGCGGTCGGCACCCTCATCGCAACGGGCGCGCCAGATCTCTCCCTGGAGCCGCACCTGGCCGTTCGGCGCGCAGCGGGTCACCACCTCCGCGAGCTCGCCGATCAGCGTCTCCACCCCCACCTGCACGCGGCGCCGGCGTTGGTACCAGAGCCAAAAGAAGGTCTCTGCGACCTCGAGGATCGCCCCGAGGACGACCACCGGGATCGCCCACTCGAGCGGGAGGACGAAGACCGCAAGGAGAATCGCGCCGAGCAGGATCACGGCGCGATTCTCCCTGCTTTACGCGCTACCTGAGGAGCAGGAAGCCGATGGCGCGGCGTCCGACGACGACAGCGTCCTGCTGCTTCGTCGTCGTGCCGCGGATCGCCCCGTTGCCGAGCCGGAGGCGGGCGACAACCTCGTCGCCGCGCGGCGCGTCCTGCAACGACGCGAGGAACTGGTCGAAGGTCGGCTCCGCCGTGTCCTCCTCGCACTCCTCGTCGAAGATGAAGCACGGAATGCCCGACGAGGCGGAGGCTCCGCCGAACACCTCGACCCAGCCGCTCCGCCGTGCGGTGGCGGGCACCTTGAGCTGAAGGTCGACGTTCTTGAGCCCGGCGACGTGAGCCGGCTTGAGCACGATGCGGAGCTTCAGCATCTGGCCGGGGCGCCCGCGCAGGTACTCGCGCGCGACGTACCGCGTGCCGTTCCACTGGAGGATGCTCCGCACCTGGTACTGCTCGAAGCTCTTCTCGATCTCGAGCTTGGGCACGTCGATGCTCGTGACCTGGATCTCCTCGCCCTCGAAGAACTGCAGGAGCTCGGCCGTGAACGCCACCTCAGCGACCGACTCGAACGAGATGTCGTAGTCCGAGGCGTAGTGGTTGGAGCGCGTGAGCTCCCACGTCCGGCCGCCGTCGCGCGTGCCGCGGATCGTGAACGCGGCGTCGGCGTTCCCGGGCCCGAGGCGGTCGATGGTCACGTCCACGTTCATGAACAGGTGCTCGAACGCGAGGAACGGCAGGAACTCCGGCAGCACGACGTCGCTCCGCCCGCTGCGGCTCTTGCCGGTGTCGAGGTCGGTGACCGTCGACGTGACGGGCGACCCGGTCGGGCCTGCTCCGAGGTTCGCGACGATGCCCGCCAGGCGGTCCTGGGTCAGCGTCCCGATGCTCTCGCCGATGTTCGCGAGCTTGTAGGAGCCGTAGATCGGGTCGCTCACGATCGTGATCGTGTCGCCCGCCCTGGCCGCCATCGTGGTCTCGCCGGTCCAGTTGAACGGGTGCCCGAAGGCGGCGGCGCGACCGTTGCAGACGAAGGTCGTCGTGCCCACGCCCGCGACCGTGACGTCACCGGTCGACATCGCGGCGACGAACGTGTCGCCCGCGCGCAGCGTCGCCGGCGGGCTGGGCGGCGGGCTGGTCGAGGCGGAGGAGCCCATGTACGCGATGAACGGCAGGCCCTGCCGGTCGATGGCCGCCTGCATCTGCTTGAGACCGCGAGTCCGTGAGCCCCGACGCCGAGACGGGCGTCTTCAGGCGCGAGAACGTGCTCAGCTCCGCAACGGAGAGCCCGGTCTCCGCGGAGATGTTGTTCGCGAGGCCGGTCGGGATCCTGACCGGCTTGGACGCGAGGCTCGGATCCGTGCCCAGCGTCATGAGCTCGTTCATGTCCTCGGCGGGCGTCAGCCCGGCGAGCGTCGAGCCCCCGCCTGCGAGGCCGTAGGCGATCGCGCCGGCGAGCTCGTCCTTGCCGGTCGACGGATCGCGGAAGAAGACAGGGGAGCCGGACGCGCCCGCCCAGAGCCCTCCGGCCTGGGTGACCGCCGTTCCGCTCAGGTTGACGACGATGATGTCCCGGCCCGGGCCGACCGCGTCCCGAAGGACGCCGAGGACCTCGGCGCCGAAGGTCGAAAGCGTCCGCCCTCGGACGACCGAGACCGCCGTTCCCCGCATGCCCGTCGAAACGTCCGCCAGGGGCATGATCGTCGGGCACTCGGCCGTCAGAGTCCCTGGGTTCGACGTCGTTCCCGTCGCGGGCGCCACCCCTACCGCCGCAACTGCGATCGCCAACGCGAAGGCGCCCGCGATCGTCCGTGGTGTGCGCCATGCCCTCATCTGCGTCTCTCCTCCCAGAATTCGGTCCCGCGCCGCACGGGACTGCTGGCGAATCCAGCATGCGTCATTCGGCACACGATTCCAAGAGTCTTCGGCCATTCCTGGCCGAACGTATGGGATCCGCCCGAGGCGGAACCCTTTCTCCAGTGCCGGGGGTGAGATTCGAACTCACACGCCCTTGCGGGCAGAGGGTTTTAAGCCCCCCGCGTCTACCGTTCCGCCACCCCGGCGCACGTGCCCGGGCGCGGGAGCCCCGGGCTATCCGCCGCCCTGCTGTAACTGGTCGAGCTCGAACTTCTCGGGCCCGTCGCCCTGCGGCCCGCGGTAGTCGTCGCTGAAGTCGTCGAGGGCAGATTCGTCGAAGGTCGTGCAGCGCATCATGTGCGTCCACGATATGGCGACGATCTTGTCCGCGAGCGCCGGGTCCTCCTCTTCCATCTCCTCGCTCAGCGGGGCGACGATCAGGCCGCGCGTGTCCTGCTGGTACCAGTCCGCGAGCGATGCGATGTCGGCGTCCGGCACTTCGCTCCCGTACTGGACGATCATGCCGCCGTGCTCCATGTTGTGGACGTAGTTGATCTGGGGCACGGGCTGGTCGTAGAGGTTCCAGATCGCGGTCTGCGGATTGTGGAGCCCGCTCGTGGCCGGGATCGAGTTGTACTCGTAGTCGTCCGGCAGCTGCTGCACGTGCGTCGCCTCGAGCGCCGGGAAGGTCTGCAGCTGGCAGGTGCCGCTGTCTCCGACCGTCCCCCCGGCGTCGTCGTCCCCGCCGCTCGACATGATGAAGCCGATCCCGATCGCCGCCGCGGCGAGGATGATGACCGCCGCGACGATGATGAAGATCAGCTGCGTGCGCCGGGGGTCGTGCTCCGACTTGTAGGCCTTGGGCGCCTGGACGGGACGCTTGGGCGGTGTGGGGACGCGATCTTTCTTGGCCACGGATGAAAAAAGTATCAGGCTGTCGCGCGCTGCCCGACGCCAAGGAACTCCTCCACGGCCGCCAGATCGCCCACGAGCGGCGCGGGCGGGAGCGCCTCGAGGAACCTGCGGCCGTACGCCTTCGTGCGCAGGCGCGGGTCGAGGATGGCCACCACGCCCCGGTCGGCATGGCCGCGCACGAGGCGCCCGAACCCCTGTCGTAGCTGGAGAATCGCGGTCGGGAGCGCGTAGTCCGCGAACCAGTCGCCTCCCGCGCGCGAGATCCGCTCACACCGGGCTTCCACCAGGGGATCCCCGGGCGCCGCGAAGGGAAGCTTGTCGATGACGAGCAGCGAGAGCGACTCGCCCTGGATGTCGACGCCCTGCCAGAACGTCTGCGTGGCCATCAGGACCGTGTCGACTTCGTCGCGGAAGCGCTCCAGGAGACGCTCGCGCGGCGCGTCTCCCTGGATGAGAACCGGGTACGGGATCCGCGGCGCGGCGCGGTCGGCCAGCTCGTCGAGCGCGCGGTAGGAGGTCGTCAGCACGAGCGCACGGCCCTCGGAGAGCCGGCAGAGGGCGGCGACCTCGTCGGCAAGGCGGGCGTCGTAGCCCTGCGAGCGTGGCTCGGGGAACGCGCGCGGCACGTAGAGCAGCGTCTGCTCGCGGAAGTCGAAGGGCGACTCCAGGGAGACCTCGCGCGCCTCGTCGAGCCCCAGCCGGCGGCGCAGGAAGCGCGGCTCGAGCGTCGCCGAGACGAGGATGGAGACGACCGGGCGCTCCCAGAGCGCCTCCCGCAGGACGTCGGAGACGTCCACCGGCGCCCAGGCGAGCGTCCCCTGCTCGGCCCAGGAGACGCTGTCCTCGTCCTCGACGGCCAGGCACGCGCCGAGGTCGTCGACCGTCGTGAGCGCGCGCCGGGCGAGCTGGTCGAGGTCGTCGCTCCCGCCCTTCAGCGCGTCCGCGAGGCTGACGAGCGCCCCGGCGAGCAGGCGCGCAGGCCCGGCGGCGGCCTCGGCGTCGGCCTCCGTGAGCCGGCGGCGGCCGCGGCCGGGGTCGAGCCCGGTGAGCAGCTCCGACCCGCGCTCGTCGATCTCGGCGAGCGCGCGGGCGGGCGCCGGCTTCTGCCCCTCCCGGCACGCCCGCTCCACGTCGCGGAGCAGCTGGCGGAGCCCGGCCAGCGACACGCGCCCGCCGAACCAGGCGACGGCGGCCTCTTCCAGGCGGTGCGCCTCGTCGAAGATCACCGCATCGTGCTCGGGGAGCACGCCCGCGCCGTCTCCGGTCTTGGCCCTGAGCGCGAGGTCGGCGAAGTAGAGCGCGTGGTTGGCGATCACGAGCTCGGCCTCCTGGGCGCGCGCGCGGGCCTGCTCGGAGAAGCACGTCGCGAGCAGCGGGCAGCGCCGCCCGGCGCAGCGGTCGGGCCCCACCGCGAGCTCCGCCCACAGGCTCGCGCTGGGCTCGAAGGAGAGCTCCGCGCGGTCGCCGGTCTCGGTCGTCTCGATCCAGTCCTGCAGGCGCTCGTACCCGGCGGCGTCGTCGGCCGTCCGGAACAGCGGCATGGCGAGCATGTGGAGGCTCTTGCGGCAGAGGTAGTTCTGGCGGCCCTTGAGCACCGCGACGTCGACCTTGCGGCCCAGCGCCTTCGCGGCCGCGGGCACGTCCTTCGTGAGGAGCTGCTCCTGGAGCGCCTTCGTCGCCGTGGCGACGACGACCCGCTCGCCCGTTTCCAGTGCCGGGATCAGATAGGCGAGGCTCTTCCCGACTCCCGTGCCGGCCTCGGCGAGCAGGTGCTCGCCGCGCTCGATGGCGTCCGCCACCTCCTGCGCGAGCGCAGCCTGCTCCGCCCGCGGCTCGAAGCCGGGAAGCGTGGTGGCGAGCCGACCGCCGGGACCGAAGAACGCGCGCATCAGGGGGCCGTTGAGAGTAGAACGCCCGCCGGTCAGCATAGCGAACATGTGTTCGCCGTGGTAGGCTCGGGCCCGATGGAGCAACGGGTCAGCCTCGTCACGCTCGGCGTCGTGGACCTCGAGCGGGCGCGGGCCTTCTACGAGGCGCTCGGGTGGACGACCGGCGCCGAGCCCGGCGACGACGTCGTCTTCTTCCAGGCCGGCGGCATGATCGTCGCGCTCTGGGGGCGTGCCGAGCTGGCCGAGGACAGCGTCATGCTCGACGAAGGCGGCTGGGGCGGCGTCACGCTCGCCCACAACGTGCGCTCGGCCGACGAGGTGGACGACGTGCTCCTCGAGGCCGAGCGGGCCGGCGGCACGATCGCGAGGGCGGGCGCGCCGACGGTCTGGGGCGGCTACTCGGGCATTTTCGTCGACACCGAGGGGCATCCGTGGGAAGTCGCCCACAACCCCGGGTGGACGATCGCCGAGGACGGCTCGACCCGGCTCGGCTAGACCCCTTTCAGGCACGGCTCCTCGGGGGTACGCTCTGAGGCGATGCTGTCGTTCTTCCGCCGCTCCTCGCGCCGGCAGGCCGAGCTCGAACGGCGCCGGATCTACATCGAGAGCTACTCGTTTCCCTCGGCGCTGCGGGAGAAGCTCGAGGCCCATCCCGACCTCGACCTGAGCGGATCGCAGATCTCGCTCGTCCTCGACGGCCTCCGCACGTGGTTCGTCGCCTGCCTCTACGCGGACGGGAAGACGCTCGGGATGCCCTCGCGGGCCGTCGACATCGCGTGGCACGAGTTCATCCTCATGACCCGCGAGTACCAGTCCTTCTGCGACGAGGCGTTCGGCTACTACCTGCACCACAGCCCCGAGGAGACGATGGACGAGGCCCTGCCGGGGCCGCTGCGCCGCACGCTCCTGACCACGGAGCGCGAGCCGATGGTGCCCGGCTACGTCGGGATCCCGTTCCTCTTCGCGCTCGACGGCGATCTCGGCCTCGAGGACGGCCAGAAATGGACGCCCGAGGACATCGACTCGCTCCGCAGCTCGGAGGCGGACCAGGCCGACGCATCCGGCGCTTCCTCAGGGCCCCTCGGCGGCGACAGCGAAGGGACCGGCGGGGACGGCGGCGGATGGTTCGGCGGCGACGGCGGCGGGTTCTCCGGCGGGGACGGCGGCGGTGGCGGCGGCTGCGGAGGCGGCGGGGCCTAGAGCTCGGGCGGGACCGCCCGACGGGCGCCGAGGCTGGCGCCGGCCGACGCGACAACCACGCAGAGGATCGCCACCCACTCGATCGCGCCGGGCACCTGCGACAGCGCGACCGCGCCCACGAGCGCGGCCACGACGGGCTCGAGGCTCAGAAGGATCCCGAACGTCGCCGTGGAGAGCTTGCGCAGGGCGGCGAGCTCGAGCGTGAACGGCAGCACGGAGCCGAGCACGGCGACCGCGAGCCCCGTGGCCAGCACGGCCGGCTCGAGGAGGTCGGAGCCGCCGCCCGCGATCCCGAGCGGCGCCAGGAGGACGGCCGCCACGCCGAGGGACACGGCCAGCCCGGTCCCGATCGGCCAGTCGTCGAGCATCCGCTTGGCGAGCAGGATGTACGCCGCCCAGGCGACCGCCGCCCCGAACGCCCACGCGAGCCCCACGGGGTCGAGGTCGACGCTGGGGCTGCCCAGGAGCGCCACGCCCGCCCCGGCCAGGCCGACCCAGAGGAAGTCGACCGCGCGGCGCGAGCCGATCGACGGCGACCGCGAGCGGCCCCAGGAACTCGATCGTCGTCGCGAGGCCGAGCGGGATCCGGTCGATCGCCTGGTAGAAGCAGCCGTTCATCACGGCGATGGCCGCGCCAGACGCGATCACCCAGGTGAGCGGCAGCCTGCCGGTGCGGCGGAGTGCCCCGTAGTTGACGGCCACGAGGATCACCGCGGCGAGCGCGACGCGGAGCCAGACGAAGCCGAGCGGGCCGACCTTGTCGAAGGCGCTCGTGGCCAGCGCGGCGCCGGACTGGACGGAGAGCGCCGCGCCGAGGACGAGCAGCGGCGCGGGCGCCGCCGCGAGCCGCCTGAATCCGCTCAGAGAATCTCTCCGAGGGCGCCCAGCGCCCTCTCGACGTCGCCGGAGTCGTTGAAGACGTGCAGCGAGAAGCGGACGGCGCCGAGCCGCGGCGAGACGATCACGCCGGCGTCGGCGAGCCGTGCGGCCACGTCCGGCCCGTCCCACCCGGGGAAGCGTGCGATGACGATTCCGGCACGGCGGTCGTCCTCGGCCGGGGTCAGCACCTCGGCGCCGAGCCGCTCGAGCCCGTCGCGCAGCTCGCCGGCGAGCGCGAGGTCGTGCTCGAGCGCGTTCTCGATCCCGAGACCCAGCAGGTAGTCGACCGCGGCGGTCAGCGCCGCGCCGGCCGAATACGACGGCGTCGAGTACTCGAGGCGGCGCGCCGCGTTCGCGAGCGGGATCGTCCGCGCATCGAACGCGAACGCGTCCTCCGTCGACTTCCAGCCGACGAACGGCGGGTCCATCCGCTCCCACAGCTCTCGGCGCAGGTAGCAGATCCCCGCACCGGGAGCCGAGCAGAGCCACTTGTAGCCCGACGAGACGAGCACGTCGACGCCGAGCGAGGGGGCATCCAGCGGGACGACCCCCGCCGACTGCGTGGCGTCGAGGACGAGGATCGCTCCCACCGAGCGCGCCAGCTCGACGAGCCCGGCCGGGTCGAGCCGGTGGCCCGTCGCGTACTGGACGTGGCTGACGCAGATGACCTCGGTGTCCTGGTCGACCGCGGCGGCGATCGTGTCGAGCGAGAACGAGGCGGGGTCGTCGAGGGCGGGCGCGAGGCGCACCTCCACGCCCGTGTCGCGTGCGATCCGCAGCCACGGATAGGTGACGCTCGGGAACTCGAGATCGGCCGAGACGACGTTCTTCCCCGCGCCCGGGCGGAGCCACCAGGCGACCTGGCAGAGCGCTTCGGTCGCGTGCGTGACGACGGCGACGTCGTCCGGGTCGGCTCCGAGAAGCCGGGCGACGGCGGCACGCGGGATGTCGCCGACGCGCTTCTCGATCTCGTCGTCGAAGCCCACCGTGCCGCGCCCGGCGATCTGCCGTCCCAGCTCCTCCCCGGCCCGCTGCACCGGCAGCGACTCGAGCCCGATCGAGCCCGTGTTCAGATACACGACCTCCTCGAGCACCGGGAAGTCGGTGCGGGGCGCGAGCGCGGAGCGGCCGGCGGTCACTCGTCGGCCGGCGCGTTGACTTCGAGCTTGAGGACGTCGGGTCGGTGATAGTGGCCCGAGGGATCGAAGCGCTGGCGCTCCTCGTGGAGGCGCACGGGGTCGAGCTCCGCGTAGAGGATGCCCTCCTCGTCGTAGAGCGGCCCGGCGAGGTAGGCGCCGTCCGGCCCGAGAATCGCGCTGCCCCCGCGGCCGATGACCTCGATGCCGTCGAAGGCCTCGCGGAGCGGGAAGTCGTCCGGGTAGGCGTCGGCGCGCTGGAAGTGGCACGGGGCGATGACGAACGCGCGCGACTCGCGCGCGATGTGGACGAGGGTCGCCTGCCACTCGTCCGAGTCGTCTGCGGTCGACGCGATGTACAGCTCGATGCCGGACTCGTAGAGCGCGAAGCGCGCGAGCGGCATGTAGTTCTCCCAGCAGATGAGCCCGCCGAGCCGGCCGAGGTCGGTCTCGATCGCGCGCAGCCCACGGCCGTCGCCGGGGCCCCAGACGAGCCGCTCGTGGTTCGTGGGCACGAGCTTGCGGTGGTGGAGCGCGAGCCGCCCCTCGGGGTCGTGGTAGAGGAGCGTGTTGTAGAGCGTCCCGGGCCGCTCCGGGTCGATCTCCGTGATCCCCGTGACCAGCCAGACGCCGTGCTCGCGCGCGACCTCGCCGAGCCGGTCCGCCGCCGGGCCGGGCACCTCCACCGACTCCTGGGCAAGCCGCGCGAACGCCGCCTTCGCCCGCGGGTCCGCCCAGCCCGCGAGGTACTTGGCCCAGACGGACGACGGATAGGCGGGCAGGAACGCCTCGGGGAAGACCACGAGCTCGGCCCCGGCGCCCGCGGCCTCGGCCGTCCGCTCGGCGAGGCGCTCGAGCGTGGCCTCGCGGTCGAGCACGACGGGCTGGACCTGGGCGCACGCGACGGTGACGGGACGACGCACGTGAGAGGTTCTACCGAAAAAAGCTGCTCTTTGCGAAGACTTCGGCTGCGGGTCGCTTGACGGGCTCCGCGAGGCGCCGATAGGCTCGCGCATGCCAGATCCGGTAAGCCCTCGGGCTCGCCGGATTTGGCGTTTTAACGGGCCGGTTTCGAGGGCGCCGTCCGATCCCGCCCCTACTGTTCGTCGGCCCATGACCGGGACCCTTGTCATCCTCGTCTTCCTCGCCGCCGCGCCTCACCGCGGGCGCAGTCTGGCTCGTCCGCGTGCTGCGGGCCGAGCTCACCGGCCTGCGCGACGAGAACGCCGACCAGCTCGAGGGCCGCAACGCCGATATCGACCGACGGCTTGCCGGCATGACCGAGACGATGGACCGGCGCTTCGGCGAGCTCGACACGAAGGTGGACAGGCGCCTGAGCGAGCTCGACCTGCGGGTCGACAGCCGCCTGGCCGGGATGACGGAGACGTCGACGAAGATCCACGAGCGGCTCGGCAAGGTCGACGAGGCGACCGCGCAGATGAACGAGCGCGCGAAGGACTTCCAGCGCTTCGAGCAGCTCCTGCGCCCGCCGAAGGCGCGCGGCGGCGTCGGCGAGCAGATGCTCCATCGGCTCCTCGCGGACGTGCTCCCCGCAGACAAGTTCACGCTCCAGCACGGCTTCACGAGCGGCGAGCGGGTGGACGCGGTCATCCGCCTGGACGGGATGCTGATCCCGATCGACGCGAAGTACCCGCAGGACAACTTCCAGCGCTTCGTCGAGGCGGACGACGACCAGGCGCGCGAGATGCACGCCCGCGCGTTCGCCCGCGACGTCAAGGGTCACATCGACGCGATCGCGTCCAAGTACATCCGCCCCGACGAAGGAACCTGCGAGTTCGCGTTCATGTACCTGCCCACCGAGGGCGTGTACTACGAGCTCGTCTGCAACCGGATCGGCGGCGACGCGAACCCGATCGACCACGCGCATCGACGCAAGGTGATCCCCGTCTCGCCGGGCTCGTTCTACGCCTACCTGCTCACCCTCGCGCAGGGCTTCAAGGGCCTGCAGATCGAGGAGCACGCCCGCGAGGTCATGGCCTACGTCGCCGACCTCGAGCGCGACTTCGACAAGTTCAAGACGGACTTCGACCTGCTCGGGAAGCACCTCGGCAACGCGCAGACGAAGTACGGCGATTCCGAGAAGCGGCTCTCGCGGTTCGAGACGAAGCTCGAGCGGGCGGCGGAGTCCGACCTACCCGAGACGCCACGCGTCGAGCGCGTCGAGCTCGCCGAGCTTCCTCGCGCCGTCGACGCGGCCTAGCTGATTTTGCAGGCCCCGGTCGGGGCCTGAGATCGCCCGGTCGCTCCTATACTCGGGTGGGGATACGGCGTGGAAATCGGATGGTTCTTCTTGTGGCTCGGCCTGGCCCTGGCTGGGCTCGGCATTCTCCTGCTCCGCACCTGGTGGCGCGAGCGGCGCTTCGAGGGCGCAGCCCTCACGTTGTCCGCAGGCCTCCTGCTCCTCGGGGCCGCGGTACAGCAGTTCATCCTCGTCGGCATGGCCGAGAGCGACGGCCGGGCGGTCGACTCGCCGGCATTCATCACCGCCTCGATCGTCTCGGCCGCCTTCGCGACGGCGGTCTGGATCGCCCTGGCGACGAAGCGCGGCCGCGAAAGCCTGCGCCGCGGAGCCGAGCGGCCCAGGCGCATCCGTGAGCTCGAGGTCCTCGGAGCGATCGCGCGCCTGGCCTCACAGCACGGCTCCGTCGAGGAGATCGGCGGGGCGATCCTCGAGACGGCCGCCCCGGCCGTCGGCGCCGACTCGGCGGTCCTCCTCCTCTACGACGCGGACCGCAGGGTCCTCTCGGCCGAGGCTGCCAGCGGCATCGCCGAGGAGTCATGGCGCTCCTTCGCCTTCGAGGTCTCCGACGACTTCAACCAGACGCTGCTCGCAAGCGGCAAGCCGCTCGTGGTCAAGGACGTCGTCGGCGAGCGGCGCCTGAAGATGCAGCTCGCGCGATCGATCGGCGCGCGGAGCGCGCTCGTCGTCCCGATCCGCTACGAGGGCAACGCCGTCGGAACGCTGACCTTCTACGCCGTCAAGGCCCCACGCCGCTTCGACGCGGTCGCGATCGCGGTGGCCGAGCTGATCGCGAACGAGGCCGGCGACGTCCTCGAGCGCATCCGGCTTCAGGAGGAGGTGCGCGAGGAGCGCGAGCGCGCCGCGCGCGTTCTGGCCCACGTGGGCGACGGGGTCTTCTTCGTCGACGGCTCCGGCGTCGTCCGGCTCTGGAACCCGGCCGTCGCCGCGATCACCGGGCTCGACGCGGGGCAGGTCCTGGGCCTCCGGCCGGAGGAAGTCCTCCCCGGCTGGAACGCGATCGAGCCGCTCGTCCCGGTGGCGAGCGCGCCGATCTACGCGGCGAAGCACGCCGAGACGCTCCCGCTCGACCTCGGCGGCCGCGAGGTCTGGATCTCCATTTCCGCCGTCCAGTTCCCCGACGGCACCGTCTATGCGCTGCGCGACCTCACCGAGGAGCGCGGCATCGAGAAGATGAAGAGCGAGTTCGTGGCCACGGTCTCGCACGAGCTTCGAACGCCACTCGCGGCGGTCTACGGCGCGGCGATGACCCTGCGGCGTCGCGACGTCGAGCTCGACGATGAGCGGCGCAACCGCCTCCTGGCCGTGATCGCCGGCGAGTCGGATCGCCTTGCGCGCATCGTCGACCAGGTGCTCGCCGCGAGCCGGCTCGACTCCGAGTCGTTCGCCTTCTCGGTCGAGCACTGCGACCCCGGCGCGCTGGCCCTCGAGGTCGTGGAAGCCGCGCGGGCGCACGTCCCCGACGGGATCGTGATCGACCTCGCACACGGCAACGACCTCCCGACGGTCGCGGCCGACCCGGACATGCTCCGCCAGGTCCTCTCCAACCTGGTCGAGAACGCCGTCAAGTACTCGCCCTCCGGCGGGAGCGTGCACGTGTCGCTCGAGCGCCAGGCGGGCCGGGTGCTCTTCGCCGTCCGCGACGAGGGCCTCGGCATCCCGCTCAAGGAGCAGGAGCGGATCTTCGAGAAGTTCTTCCGCCTCGACCCCAACCTGACGCGCGGCGTGGGCGGCACCGGCCTCGGCCTCTACATCTGCCGCGAGCTCGTGCGCCGGATGAACGGGCGCATCTGGGTGGCCTCGCGCGAGAGCGAGGGCTCGACCTTCTTCTTCGAGCTCCCCGCGGCAGGTGACGGGGCCTCCTCGGACGACGACGAGGCCGACGCCTTCGAGGCCCGCGCGGGCCTGGGCTAGAAGCGCAGCAGGGCGCCGACGCCTGCGACGGCGTCGAGGTCGTCGCGGCCGCGCACGGCCCAGATCGTCCCGCCGTGGGCCAGGGTCTGGTGGATGGCCAGGTCGAGACCGTCCTCGGAGTCCTCGAGCTGGTTGCCGTCGAGCGGGCACTTCGAGCCCTCGAGCTGGAGCCGGCCGCACGCAGGGCAGCGCTTGGCAGCGTGGTTCGCGCCCTCCTGGAAGAGGAGCAGCTCCACCCGCCCGTCGGATGCGGCCTCGAGCACCGCGGCCCAGCCGGCGGCGCCGCGGCCGTTCCGCCCGTGCTCCTCCGCCCAGCGCTCGACGAGCTCACGCTCGCGCTCGGCGCGCCAGCGCTCGAGCGCCGGCACCGCGGCCTCCAGGAGCTCGCGCGGCTGCGCGTGGGCCTCGGCGTGGACGGTGCCCGCGATGGCCGCCCGCGTGTCGTGGGCGACGAGGTCGAGGAACTCCGCGCCGGCCTCCTCGGAGGCGACGACGACCACGCGCGGGCCGCGCAGGCGGCGAACGAGCTTGTCGAGCACCTCGGCGACGCGGCGGAGGTGATCCTGGGCGAGCTCGTCGGCGTGGCGCTGGAGCCGCGACTGCGCCCAGCCGCCCTGGTCATGGCGCCTGGGCTGCTCCTCCGTGTAGTCGGCGAGATCCTCGAGCTTCCCCGCGCGCAACCGGTAGAAGCGTCCCTGCTCGCGGCTCACGACGAGCACGAGCGCCCCCTCCCCGCGCCCCACGAGTGGGACGAGCGGGGCGAGGTAGAGGCTGTCGCGGACCCGGATCTCGTCCGGCACGACCTCGGTGAGCGGAAGCGTCCGCCAGACGTTGTCGAGCCCGGCGCAGAAGATGGCGAGCCCGTGCGCGCCCTCGCGCTCGAACTCGGCGTCGAAGAACCGGCGGATGCGGTCGAAGTCCTCGCGCAGCGCGAGGCGCTGCTGGTGCGAAAGCTCGCGCTTCCCGGCGCCGTTGCGCTTCGACGCCTCGTCGAGGAGCGAATTCAGACGTGTCTGCGCGTCGCCGGCGGCGCGAAGGAAGCTGGGATCGAGGTCGAGGTAGACGCTGATCGCAACGCCCTGCTCGGCCTGGAAACCGGCGAGATCGCGGAGCTCGTCCCAGGTGACGGTTCGTGCCATCTCTCGGCCCTTGTAGGTTTCCCCTACGGCTCAGACGCTACACAATCGGAACAGCGAAGCCTGTTCGGACGTTAAGAAACGTAGACGAGAAATCCCGTGACAGAGAGGAACGACGTGAGCACAGACGTACGCGAGGTGATCGTGATCGGCGGGGCAGCCGCGGGCTACACCGCTGCCCTCTACACCGCCCGCGCGAACATGTCCCCGCTGGTGATCGAGGGGGTCAACTGGGGCGGCCAGCTGATGATCACGAGCGACGTCGAGAACTACCCCGGCTACCCCGCCGGCGTGCTCGGCCCGGAGATGATGCAGGAGTTCCGGAAGCAGGCCGAGCGCTTCGGCGCGGAGTTCATCACCGACGACGTGACGAAGGTCGACTTCTCCGAGCGGCCCTTCCGCGTCTGGGTCGGCGAGGACGAGTACCGGGCCGAGACGGTCATCGTCGCCACCGGCGCGAACGCCCGCCAGCTCGGGCTCGAGTCCGAGCGCACCCTCCAGGGACGCGGCGTCTCGTACTGCGCCGTCTGCGACGCGGCCTTCTTCCGCGACAAGGACGTGGTGGTCGTCGGCGGCGGCGACTCCGCGATGGAGGAGGCCACCTTCCTGGCGAAGTTCGCCTCGAAGGTCACGGTCGTCCACCGGCGCGACGTCTTCCGGGCCTCGCCGATCATGGTCGACCGCGCGCAAGCGACCGAGAAGATCGAGTTCGTCACCGACTCCGTGGTCGAGGAGGTGCTGGGCGAGGGCCTCGTCAGCGGCGTCCGCGTCCGCAACCTGAAGACGGACGAGACGAGCGACATCCCGGCCGAGGGCTTCTTCGTCGCCATCGGGCACGACCCGACGACCGAGCTCTTCAAGGGCCAGCTCGACATGGATCCCGAGTCGGGCTACCTGGTCACGAGTGGGAAGACGACCGAGACCAACATCCCGGGCGTCTTCGCCGCGGGCGACGTGCAGGACGACGTCTACCGGCAGGCCGTCACCGCGGCCGGGTCCGGATGCATGGCGGCGCTCGACGCCGAGCGCTGGCTGGCCGCTGAGCGCGGCCGCCTGCTGGACGCCTTGGCGGCACCGCGCAGCTAGCTTTTCTCCATGCCGTACTTCATCTGCCCGAACTGCCGGCGACGGTCGGTCGACGACGACGGCATCGAGGGCCTGACCGGCCGCCCAGTCGCCTGCACGAGCTGCGGCTTCGGCTTCCTCTTCCAGATCCTCGACGACTACTACCCGGCCCCGGGGACCGGGTTCCTCGTCTGCAACAACGAGGGCCGCATCATCGCCACCGGGCAGGGCGTCTTCGAGCTCACGGGCTACCGCGAGGGCGACCTGCTCGGGCACGACGTGATGACGGCGCTCTTCGAGCCCGAGGGCAACGGGCCGACGCCTGCCGCCCTCACGCTCGAGTACGGCGTCCGCCGCTTCGATCAGAAGCTGACGCTGAAGACCCGGTCAGGCGTGAAGAAGGTCGTGCGCGCCGACTTCTTCCCCGCGTACGACGAGGACGGCGGCCTCCTGGTCGCCGTGGCTCCCCGCTAGCTCCTACACGCGGCTCGACGGGCAGAGGTCCGCAAGGACGCACTCCTCGCACCGCGGGCGGCGGGCGTCGCACACGCGGCGGCCGTGCCAGATGAGCAGGTGCGGGAAGCGCGGCCAGTCCGCACGCGGGACGATGCGCATGAGGTCGCGCTCGATCTTCACCGGGTCCTGTTGCTTCGTGAGCCCGAGCCGCTGCGAGAGGCGCCGGACGTGGGTGTCCACGACGATGCCCTGCGTCGCGCCGCGCTCGGCGGCGACGACGTTGGCCGTCTTGCGCCCAACGCCCGGAAGGCGCACGAGATCCTCGAGCCGCTCGGGAACCTCGCCTCCGAACTCCTCGAGCAGCATGTGCATCGCGTTCCGGAGGTTCCTCGCCTTCTGCCGGAACGTCCCCGTCGGCCGGATGTCGGCCTCGAGCTCCTCGAGCGGGACGGCGAGGTAGTCCTCGGGCCGGCGGTACTTGAGGAACAGCTTCTCCGTGACGCGGTTGACGGTCACGTCCGTCGTCTGCGCGGAGAGCATGACCGAGACGAGCAGCTCGACGGGATCCCGGAAGCGGAGCGCGATCGTCGCGTCGGGATGCGCCCGCGCGAGCCGCTCGATGATCTCGCGGATGCGCGCCCGCTTCGGCCCGACCCGGCGGCGCGCCTCCGAGACGTAGTTACGCGGCGCGGAGATCGCCATCCGGCGCTGGGAGTATTTTCCGGCCGTGGCTCAAGACAGACCTCGCAGGGATCCGCTCGAACGGCGCACGACGTGGGTCTTCGCGCTCGCGGTCCTCACGCTCATCCTTCCCCAAGGATTCACGCTGTACAGCGGAGCCGCTGAATGGTGGAACGTGGCGCTCTGGATGAGCGGGAGCATCGCCCTTCTCCTCGCGGTGGGCGCGGCCGGCGTGGCGCTGATGCCGAGGAGCGGGGTCATACCGCCCGCCGTCGACGCCGGACGTGCGGAGGCCGTATCGCTCGCGATCGTCCTCATCTGGCTCGGGCTCGCCCTCATGGTGGCCAACTTCTCGATTATCGCGATCGACGCGATCGGCCAGGACTTCTAGCGGCTAGTACGTCTCGGCGTACTCGTCCATCGGCTCCATGACGAGCAGCCGGGGGCCGGCGCACACGCGGTCGAGCGCGGGACAGCCCGAGCACGTGAAGTCGCTCGGCGTCGGCCGGAAGTCGCCCTCGTTGATGCGATCGATGGCAGCCGTGAGCTCGGCCTCGAGCGCCTCGGTGTCCGCGGCTGTGAATCGGGTCGAGACGACGGCATCCGGCCGCTCGAGGAAGTGGTAGACGACCTCGACCTCCTCGGCCCCGGTCCGCAGGCACGCGAGCGCGTACACGAGACGCTGGACCCGGTAGTCGCTCTCCACGATCTCCTCGGGCGTGCCCTCGGCCAGCGAGTTCGTCTTGTAGTCGAGCACGAGCGCCGCCTGCCCGTCGCTCCAGTAGACGTCGAGCCGGCCGTGCAGGAGCACGCCGTCGTGCTCGAAGGCGAAGGGCCGCTCGACCGTGGCCCCCTCGAGCGAGGCGATGCGCTGCGCCAGCTCGGAGCCGCAGTACGAGGCGACGAAGCCGCTGATCCGGGCGAGCTCCTCCTCGGTCACGGCGGGGTACCAGCTCCGAACGGGCTCGAGGTCGGGAACGGCCGGCGCGGTCATGTCGACGATCTCGAGGAGCCGGTGGACGGCGTCCCCGATCTCGGTCGCCGCGAGGCCGGTCTGGCCCGGGACCGTGCCGTGCGCGTCTGCGGGCCGCATGCCCGCGATGCGCTCCGCGAAATAGCGGTACGAGCAACGGTCGAAGAGCGCGAGCGCGCTGTAGGAGAGCCGGCGCACGCGATGGAGCGGCGGAGCAGGCACCGGTGGGAGTTCCGGCAGCTTCGGCGCGAGCGGAGGCAGCGACGCGAGGCCCTCGCCTGCGAAGAGCTCCAGCTGGCCCTCCTCCGCGACGGGCGTGGCCGCCGGCGCCGACGCCGGGGCGGGCTGCTCCGCCGAGTAGCGGTCGACGCGCACGAGCAGCCTGGCGCCGTCGCGGACGATCTCGACCGGCCCGTCGCCGGCTGCGTCGAGCTCCTGCGCCTCCAGGCGTGAGAGCACCCACCCGATCGGCGTGCCCTGGTCGGCCGTGCGCCCGGGGTCGATCGCGCCCGAGACGATGAGCCGGTCGATCGCGCGGGTCATGGCGACGTAGTAGAGACGGAGGCGCTCCGCCCGCTCGGCCTCGCGCTCGGCCTCGCGCACGCGCTCGTACTCGAAGGCCGGGCGCCGCGAGCCGGTTGCGGGGTCGGCAACGCGGAAGCCGAAGCGCCCGTCGGGCAGGCAGAGAATCTCGTCCGGCGAGAACGCGGTGCGGTCGCGCCCGGCGTCGGCGACGATCACGACCTTGAACTCGAGGCCCTTGGCGGCGTGGATGGTCAGGAGCCGCACGGCGTCGCCGTCCTCCTCCTCGGCGACCGCCTCGAGCTCGCGCGCCCCCACCGCCTCCTGCTCGCGCACGAAGCGGACGAAGCCCTCGATGTCGCGGCCGCGCAGCTCCTCGTAGGAGCGGGCGAGCCGTGCGAGCTTGCGCATGTTCGCGTACCGGCGCCTCCCGTCCCAGCGGGCCAGCACGGCGAGGTCGTAGTCGTGGTCGGCGACGATCCGCTCGCAGAGCTGCTCGAGCGAGAGCCCGTGCGTCGCCCGGCCGAGGCGCTCGAAGCGCTGGAGGAACGCCCGGCAGAGATGGCGGTCGCGCTCGGAGAGATCCGCGGGCAGCCCGCGCTCGAACGGCTGGAAGAGCGGCCGCCTCGTGGCGGCGGAGCGCAGGAGCACGAGCGCGTCGTTCGAGAGGCCCACGAACGGCGAGGCGAGGACGGTGACGAGCGCCTCGTCGTCGTAGCGGTTGTGCAGGAGCCGGAGGTAGGCGAGCAGGTCGACGACCTGCTGCTGGCCGAAGTACCCGCGGCCCGTCGCGCGGTAGGTGCGCAGGCCCGCCGAGCGCAGCTCCTCCTCGTAGTGCTCGGCGTCGGTCCCGGCGGCGAAGAGGAGGACGATCTCGCCGGCCGTCGCCTCGCCCGAGTCGACGAGCTGCTTCACGCGCGCGGCGATGTGCCGGGCCTCGGCGCGGCGCCAGTGGATCGGCGTCCCCGAGTAGGTGGACTTGTCCGTGACGAGCAGCTCGACCGGCGCGCCGAAGACCGGGTCGGGGAAGCGTCCTGCCGCCTCGAGCGGCTGGAACTCCTCGCCGAACTCGCTCGAGAACAGGTGGTTGACGGCCGCGAGCACCTCGGGGCGCGAGCGGTAGTTCTGGGTGAGCGCGAGCACGCCGCCGGAGCGCTCGCGCCGCTCACGGAAGACCTCGACGTCCGCGTGCCGGAAGCGGTAGATGGACTGGAACTCGTCGCCGACGAAGAAGAGCTCCTTGCCGTCGGGCCCTTCGGCCAGCAGGTCGACGATCTCGCACTGGAGCCGGTTCGTGTCCTGGAACTCGTCGACCATGATGGAGCGGAAGCGCCAGCTCTCGCGCTCGCGGACGGCAGCGTTGTCGCGCAGAAGGTCGCGCGCGGTGAGCTGGAGGTCCTCGAAGTCGAGCGCGGATTCGCGGTCCTTGCCGGCGCGGTAGGCGTCGCCGAAGCGCTCCAGCAGCTCCTGGAGCATGTCGCGGTCGCGGGCGGCGAGCTCGTCGAGCGCCGCCTGCTCGACGCCGTGCCGCGCCTCCTCGTAGCTGACCGCGTGCTCGCCGCGGGCCTTCAGCTCGCCGAGGTCGAGGAGCCGCTCGGGCAGCGTCCGCTCCGCCAGGAGCTCGAGAGCTCGTGCCGCGCTCGCACGGGCGCTCTCGCCTCCGTCCGGATCGTCCACGAGGCACTGAGCCGCGTCCTTCAGCTCCGCGATGCGCTCGGCCAGCCCCGGACGCTCGCCGAGCTCGAGAACGAGCGGCCGGCCCGCTGCGCGCAGCGTGTCGTGCACGCCGGTGAGCATGCGGCGCAGCGCCCGTGTCCCGTAGGTGGAGAGGAGGCCGAGGCGCTCCGGGTCGCCGTCGGCGCAGAACTCCGTCAGCGCCGCCTCGAAGGCCTCGCGCTGGAGCACGCGCGCCTGCGCGTCGTCGAGCACGCGGAAGCGCGGGTCGATCCCGGCCGCGAACGGATGCGCCTTGAGGAGGCGCAGGCAGAAGCCGTGGATGGTCGAGATCCACGCCGCGTCCAGGTCGCGGGCCAGCTCGCCGCGCCCCGCCTCGACGAGCCGCGCCCGGATGCGGTCGCGCAGCTCGCCCGCGGCGCGCTCGGTGTACGTGATGACGAGGAGCGAGTCGACGTCGAGGCCGCGCTCGCACACCGCCTTGGCGAAGCGCTCCACGAGCACGGTCGTCTTCCCCGTCCCGGCGCCCGCCGAGACGAAGACGAGCCCCGGCGCCTCGATGGCGGCCGTCTGCTCGGGGTTGGGTGCGCCGACCGCCGTGCTCATTGGCGCTTCACCCGGCACATCGGGGCGAGGTCGCACCAGGTCGGGCACCCGGCGTCACCGAGCGGGTCGTGGCGGACGTCGCCGCCTCGGATGCGCCCGACGAACCCGCGCGCGTGCTCCGTCGCCCTGTCGATCTGGGCCCAGAACTCGTCCTCGTCGCGGTAGTCGTTCCGCTGGAAGCCCGGGATGCCGTCCTCCTTGGCGGAGGCCCGCAGGAGCCCGCGGGCATCGCGCTCGCCGGCGAGCGCGCGGTAGAGGCCCCCGAGCGGCTCGATGCCTACCAGGTCGCGCAGGACGAGCATGTAGAGCGGGATCTGGAGCTTCAGCTCCGAGTCGATCTTCGCGGCCGAGAAGGCCGTCTTCCCCGACTTGTAGTCCCACACGATCCCGCGGGCGCTGAAGGGGTCGACGTCGATGCGGTCGATCTTCCCCGAGAGCGCGAAGCCCCCGAGTTCGAGGCCGCGCTGGAGCTCGGGCGACGAGCGCTCCGTCCCGAAGCCGACCTCGAAGCGGCGGGGGACGAGCGGGGCCTCCGTCTCGGCCTCGTCGCGGACGAAGAGCTCGAGGTCGCGCCAGAGCTGCCCTTCGAGCTCGCGGCGCTCCAGGTCGGAGAGCTCCTGGCGCACGCCCTCGAGCGCCTCGTCGAGGCAGCGGCGCAGGAAGCGCACGGCGTCCTCGATCGTCGCGGGGTCGACCCGCTCGATGCCCAGCTCCTTCGGCAGCCCTGCGTAGAAGCGGTGCAGGGTCGTGTGCGCGATCGAGCCGCGGAGCTTCGCGTCGACCTCGGCGTCGATCGATCGCGGCGAGACGACCCGCTCGATGAACCAGATCGACGAGCAGGTGGCGAAGGCCTCCAGCTCGGTCACGTTGAAGGTCGTGCGACCGCCCAGCTGCGCGAGGACGGCAGGGTTCGTGATCTCCGTCGGCCGGTCGAACGCTGCCTGCGCCCGCTCGAAGCGCCGCTCCCACCCGTTGGCGAGCGCGAGCGCCTGTGCGCCGGACGCATCCTCGGCGGCCAGGGCGGCGAGCGCGCGGAGGCGCTCCCGCTCCGTGGGCGCGTCCTCGAGCGGCCACGTGAGCGCCGAGAGCGCGCGCCGGCGCGTCCAGCGCGCCACGTCGGACGGGTCGAAGAGCCCCCGCACCTCATGCCAGAACGGGCTCGCTTGCCGCGGCGAGCCGTCGTCGGTGGCCGCCTCGCGGACGAGGGTCAGCCGCCGCGACGGGCGCGTGCAGGCCGCGTAGAAGAGGAAGCGCTCCCGCGCCACGGCGTCGGGCCTGACGAGCCGGGACCGGGTGCGGTCGTCCAGGTCGCGGCGCGTGTCGTCGTCGAGGAAGGGCGAGGGGTTGACCCGGCGGGGCAGGCTGCCCTCCTCGAGCCCCAGCACGAAGAGCGCCTCGAAGCGGCGCGTGCGGGCGCGGAGAAGGTCGATGACCGCCACGCGCCCGGCCTCGGCGGCGCCGGCGAGCCGGACCGGCACGCGCTCGAGCGCCGCGAGCACGTCCTCCCGCGAGATCGAGCCCGCGAGGTCGTTCCAGCCTTCCAGCTCCCGCAGGAGCCGCAGGACCTGCTCGTACGCGCGAAGGTCGCCCCGCGACGACTCGCTCGCCGACGGCGACTCGAGGCCGTACGCGCCGCGCAGCATCCCCGCCGCCAGCACCCGGACCGCCTCGATCGGCGATGCGGCGGCGCGGACGTCGTCGATTTGCGGCAGCGCCTGGCCGCGCAGGCCCACCGTCTTCTCCTCGACGTTGGTGCGGATGCCGTTGCCCCGCAGACGTCCCTCGAGATAGTCGGCGTGGGCTCGCGGAAGCCCCGAGTACGGCGAGCGGAGGAAGCCGAAGAGGTCGCGCCGCCCGCCGCCCTGCCAGAGGAAGCGAAGCGCCGAGAGAAGCGCGTGGCCGAACGGGATCTGGCCGAGGCGAACACGTCCTTCGAAGGCGTACGGGATGCCGGCTGTGGAGAGCGCCGTCTCGAGCGGCGCACGCAGGCGGTCGAGGTTCGGGCAGACGAGCCCGATCTCCTCCGGCGCCGTGCCGTCGCGGAGGAGCCGCAGGATCTCGTCGGCGACGAGCTCGAGTGTGCCGCGCGAGCCGGCGGCCTCGAGGAAGCGCACGGCGCCCTCGAGCGGCGGAGGCTCCGGCTGCTCTCCCTCGCTGAAGAGCGTCCGCTCGAGATGGGCGAGCGCCGGATGGGCGATCTCCGCATAGGCGGGCGGAAGCTCCTCCACGCGCCCATCCGCGAGGCCGGCGAGGTCGGAGGCGGTCTTGCCGAGCGAGGCGAACGCCGGGCGCCCGGGCTCGTACGGAAGCGAGACGAAGACGTCGGTCCGCCCGGCGAGCGCCTGGACGAGCGCCCATTGCGCCCCGGTCAGGTCCTCGAAGCCGTACGCGAGCACGGGACGCCCCTCCCAGGCGGCGAGCTCCCCTTCCACGCGCTCGACTGCGTGCCGACGCTCGAGGTCGCGGTCGCTCAGGTCGAGCCTCTCGAGCTCCTCACGGTAGGCGCGGTAGAGCGGCGCCAGGTCCCCTGCCGCCTCGGCCGGTTCGACGAGCCCCGACTCGAGCTCGGAGATCGCCGAGAGCAGCGACTCCCCGAACCCGGCGAAGCGGGACGAGGGCCCGAGGCCGTTCAGGCTCGCGCCGGCGAGGGCGCGGCGGAGGACGAGCGTCCGCTGCGCCTCGGTAACGACCGGAGGGCGGCGCGCCTCACCTCGGGCCAGAAGTTCGAACAGGTCGTCGAACGTGCCGATCGTCCCGCCCAGCAGCGCGCCCGAGCGTGAGAGAAGGTCCCGCTCGACGCGGTCGACCTCCGCCCGGTTCGGGACGACGAGGAACGGCTCGCGGTCGAGGTTCTCGAGGTATCGATCGAGGAGCCGCGCGACCTTCCCCGCATTCGCCGGGCCAACCAGCAGCGAGAGCGGCACCGACCCATCTTACCCGCCACTCCGGAGGCCCCCGTTCCCCCGGAGTGGCCCCGAAAAGGCCCTGTCAGACGGCGGACTTCGGCCTGCGGCCGCGGCGCGCAGCAGCTCGCCCGGGCATCTTCCCCGCGCAGTCGTCGCAGAGGTCGGCCGCCTTTGCGCCCCGCCGTGCGTCGGTGTAGGTGACGCGCATCGCGGCGCCCTTTCCCTCACCGACTTCCGAATTACAATTGTCACAAACGAGAATCGTCTTCCGCGCCATCTTTTCCTCCCGTATGGGATTGCTGGGGGGAAAGACCATACAGAAATCGGGTTGGACTTAGTGCGAGGTAATGTACGCGTCCGCGAAGGCGCCCATCTCGTGCCGCGTTCGGGAAACGTCGTTGTCCTTCACCTCGGTGTGCGCGTAGTAATGGGACACGATCCCGAAGCCCTCGCGCATGCTGTCCGAGGACTCGTGGTCGCGTCGAATCCCGGAGATCGAATTCTCCCGGATATCGCACATCGAGTAGTCGCTGCAGAGGATGCCGATCCCGATGCCGTCCTCGACCGTGTTCCCTTCCACCGTGGCCATGGCCATTTCGGTCACGGTGATGCCGCGCAGGGTGGTCTGGCGCACGTGGTTGTCGATCGCCATCGCGTGGACCGAGTCGAGGAAGATGCCTTCCTGGCCGCCGGTCACGAGGCAGTTCTCGACCAGGCTCGGGTCGAGATGCGCCGTGAACGAGATGTCGATTCCCTGGCCGTACTCGTTGCCGAGCATCGAGACCGTGCAGTCGCGGATCTTCACCTCGCTCATCCGCACGTTGATCCCGTCCAGGTACGCGCCGAGAATGCTCACCCGTTCGATGACGACGTCCTCGGCGTGATCGACCTGGATGCCGTGGTCGCCGCCGATGATGGTCACGTTGCGAATCGAGACGTCATCGGCCGTGACGATGATCCCGCCGCGCACGACCGCGCCCGGCTCGCCGACGAGCTGCTGCGAGTGGTCGAGGACGAGCGGGCCCTGGTGGATCCCGGCGGATAGATGGACGACCGGCGGCTGCGTCGCCCAGGCGACGCCTCCGGCCGCGGCCAGGACGACGAGGGCTGTCGCCACGGCGCCGGGCCCGACGCGGCCCAGCTCGCCGCCGTCCTCACCGTAGGAGAGCCGCGCCAGCGGGAAGACCGCGTGGCCGAAAGCCTGCGCGAGAAGCCAGGCGCCGACGAAGAACCCGAGCGCGCCGGCGAGCGGCGCCTTCACCTCCAGGAGGCGCGCGAGGCCCATGACCGCGCCGAGCTCGACCAGACCGAGCGGGACGGCCGCCCAGCCCGGCTGGTACGGGACGAGCCGGTACCAGACGGGGTCCAGCGCGAGGCCGATGGCGACCATCAGCCCGGCGAGCTGCACCGGCCACCAGGCCTGGAAGGCGAGCGCGAGCACGCAGGCGACGAGGAGCGGCGCAAGGGCAGCAGCGATACGGGACTCCACCCGGCCCCTCAGCGTGTACGCCACGCGTCCACCTTTCGCGCGAAGCGGCGCGCCGCGTACTTGGCGCCCATGAGCGTGTCCGCGGCGGGGAAGGCCCACTGCGCAGGCACGCCGGCGAGCGCGAGCGTCCGCGTCTCGTCGGTGAGCCCTTCGACCGTCGAGTCCGGCGTCAGGACGATCCACCCGCCGGCGGTCTCGAGCCCGTGCTCGGCGACCAGCCGCGCGAGCAGCGGATCGTGCTGGAAGCCGCGCCGGAAGCCGGTCGCGCAGACGATCTGGGGCGCGCCGTTCAGCTCCGGGGCGACCTGGAAGCGCCCCTCCCTGCGCGCGGCCTCGACCGGCTCGTCCCAGGCGCGGCCCGCGGGGTAGGACGGGGCGCCGAAGCGCTCGAGGACTGCGACCCGCTCGTCCGGCGGCAGCCGGTGGAACCCGGCCAGCCCGCGCCGGCTGAAGAGCACGCGCGGGAGGTTGAGCGGTCGGCGCTCGGGCTCGCGGCGGCGGACGGAGACGACCGAGGCCCCGGCGTCGAGGGCGTTCAGCCACTCGGTCGCCGCGGCCATGCCGGCGCCGACGATCTCCACGGTGTCCGAGTACTCGTGCGGCTCGTAGGCATGCACCGCTCGCGGGTCCGACTCGAGCCCGTCCGGCCAGGCGAGTCCCGGATGGCCGGGCGCGAGCAGGACGTGCGGGAAGACGCCGTGCCCGTCGACCTCGAAGCCGCCGTCGACCGCGCGGACGCGCTCGACCCGTGCGTCGTGGAAGCTCTCGTCCCAGCCGGTGGCGGCGCGCAGCTCGTCGACGTGGTCGAGGAACTCGCCGACGGTCGGGTGGTAGCGGTCGAAGAGGCTCGCGACGAGCGGCCCGGGGCTTCTGCGCCTGCATCGCCGCGCCCACCGCCAGCCCCGGGAACGAGCTCGGGGCGCAGTGCCCGTCGCTCTCGGAGCGCATCCGCCGCTGGCGGATCGCCGCGGAGCGCACGCGCCACACGGCCGCGGGATCCGGGTCCGTTCCGAACACGGCAATTTCGGCCGGTTCGAGCCCCCCTTTCCGGAGGGTCGCATGGGCACAGAGGCCGGCGAGGCCGCCTCCGACGATCGCGCACGTTCTCGACACGGTTACTTGACGGATCCTGCCAGCAGGCCCTCGACGAAGTAGCGCTGGAAGGCGAAGAAGACCGCGAGCGGGATCACGAGGGAGACGAAGGTGGCCGGCGCGATGATCTCGATGTTGGCTCCGAACTGGGCCAGCTGGCGATAGATCGCCACGGTCAACGGCTGCGTGTCGCGGCCGAACACGAGGGCCACCAGCAGGTCGTTCCACGTCCAGAGGAACTGGAAGATGGCGAGCGACGCGATGGCCGGCAGGCCGAGCGGCAGGATCAGCCGCACGAAGATGCGGATCTCCGAGGCGCCGTCGATCCGCGCCGCTTCGAGCAGATCCTTGGGGATCCCGATGAAGAAGTTGCGCAGGAGGAAGATCGCGAACGGCAGGCCGAAGGCCGTGTGGAAGAGGATCAGCGCCCAGATCGTGTCGTTGATATGGAACGTCTCGTAGAGACGGAACATCGGGATGAGCGCCATCTGGAGCGGCACGACGAGCAGGGCGATGACGACGATGAAGAGCCAGTCGCGGCCCGGGAACTCGAGCCAGGCGAATGCGTATCCGGCGAGCGCCCCGATGACGATCGGGAGCAGCGTGCCGCCGATCGCGATCCAGATCGTCGTCACGAGCGACGACATGATCGTCTCGTTGTCGAAGATCGCCGAGTAGTTCTCGAGCGTGAACTTGCCCGGGTCCGAGAAGATCTGCCACCACCCGCCCTCGAGGTAGTCCTCTGCCGAGAGAAGCGAGGTGAGGAAGAGCCCGATCGTCGGGACGAGCCAGAGCAGCCCGACGATGATCAGCAGGATGTGCACCGGCGTGCTCGCGAGGAAGCGGCCGAAGCGGCCCTTCGAGGCTCCGCTTTCGACCGGCGGCCGCCCGGCGGCTTCGACTGTCGCCATCAGACCTCCCTCCTGAAGCGGCGGACGTTGAGGAGCAGGACCGGGATCACGAGCACGAAGATGAAGACCGCGATCGCCGATCCCACACCCAGGTTGCTCGTGCCTCCGAACGCCGTGCGCCACATCGCGAGCGCGAGGACGCTGGCGTCGTCCTGCACCGAGCCGGGCGCGACGGAAATGACGATGTCGAAGACCTTGAGGACGTTGATCAGCATCGTGATGAAGACGACCGTGAGGACGGGCATGAGGAGCGGCGCGGTCACCCGGCGGAACACCTGCCACTCGGTGGCGCCGTCGGTGCGCGCGGCCTCCATGACGTCCCGCGGGATGGCGGCCAGGCCCGCCGCGATCACGACCATCGCGAAGCCGGCCCAGATCCACATGTAGGCGATGATGATCGAGGGCGTGATCAGACGCGGGCCGAGCCAGGCGACGCCGTTGAACGGCTCCGCGAAGGTCTCAGCGTTGATCGCCACCTCGAACTGGCCTTCGCCGACGTCCTCGAAGGCGAACGTGCCGTCGGCCTCGGTCGTCGTCAACGAGACCTCGCCGCCGTCGGCGTTTCTCAGCTCGACCGTCACGCCGGGGAGACCGACCTCCTCGGGCTCCACCTCGCCGGGCGTACCGCCACCCGGCTTGAAGTCTCTCCAGACGACGCCGTTGATGCCGCCCTGGAGCGGCTCCGGCTGCACGGCCTGCACCGCGTCGTCGGGCACCTCGTCGCCCGAGATCCGGGTGAGCCCGAGTGAGGCCACGCTACCGGCCTCGACCGGCTCGGCGAGCTCGATCCCCCCTTCCGCATCGCCCACCAGCGCATCCGTCGAGGGCGCGGCGTCGGAGAGCACACCGGGCGGGTTGATCGCGTCCTTCACTCCCGCGATGGCCGCGTTGATCGCCCCCTGCTCGGGATCCTGCTGGTACATGATCCGCCAGGTGACGCCGGCGGCGAACGCGGAGATCGCCATCGGCATGAAGACCGCCGTCTTGAAGGCGACGGACCATGCGATGCGCTCGGTGAGCACGGCGAAGACGAGCCCTATCGCCGTCACGAGCGCCGGGACGACCAGCACCCAGATCGCGTTGTTCTTGACGGCCGTGAAGAGGACGTCGCTGGTGAAGATCTGCTCGTAGTTGTCGAACCAGACGAACTCGTCGCCCGTGCGGCTGTAGAAGCTGCGCTTGAACGTGTTGACGGCCGGATAGACGATCCAGAGCCCGAGGAAGAGGATCGTCGGTGTGAGGAAGCCCAGGGCGACCGCGTAGCTCCGCCAGTCACGGCCTTGCCCGGACGACGGAGCCCCTCCGGACGGGGGCTCCGCCGTGATGCTGGCACCGCTCACGAGCGGCTCCTAGCGCCTCTTACTGCCCGTACGCCGCCGCGGCCGCCGCCTCCAGCTGCTGGGCGATGCCGTCGACGTCGTCCGGATTGGCCACGAAGTCCTGGAAGAGCTTCCACATCCCCTGACCCTCCGTGCTGCCGAACTCGGACGGCTGGAGGTCGGAGAGGTCGAAGCGGAACTCCTCCGCCTCTGCGATCGCGCTCGCCGTGGTCTCGGTGATCGGATCCGGATAGACGCCCGAATCGACGTTCTGGTTCGCCGAGGAGAACCCGCCCCTGCCGGCCCAGATCTCGGCCGCCTCGGGAGTGGCGAGGTACTCGATGAAGGCCTGCGCGGCAGGCGTGTCGTTGAACATGATCGCCAGGTCACCGCCGCCGACCACGGAGGGAGGCGAGTCGTTGATGGACGGGAACGCGAAGACGTTGTAGCCCGTCTCCGGCTCGAGCGGCGACTCGACGACGCCCGGCACGAAGTCGCCCTCGATGACCATGGCCGCCTTCGGCTCCTCGGCGAAGACGTTGCTGACCGAGGTCGGGAAGTCGGACTGGAGCGCGGCCTGCGTCCCGCCGGCGATGTTGTCGACGTCGCCGACGACCTTCGCCATCTCCGTGAGCGCGTCCTTGACGGACTGGTCCGTCCAGGGGATCTCGTGGCGCGAGAGCTGGTCGTACATGTCCCCGCCGGCCGTACGGAGGTAGATGTTCTCGAAGAGATCGGTGAGGGTCCAGCCCTCGGCGCCTCCGATCGAGTACGCCGGAAGCCCGGAGGCCTTGATGGTCTCCGCGTTCGCGAGGAAGTCGTCCCAGTTGTCCGCGGCCTCGACGCCCGCGTCCTCGAAGGCCGAGACGTTGTACCAGACGGTCGACTTGTTGGCCGCCTTGAAAAGCAGCGCGTAGAGCTGCTCGTCGAACGTGCCCACCTCGATGACGGACTCGCCGAAGTTCTCGGCGATCGTCTCCTGGGCGAAGTCGATCGGCTGGAGCGCGCCCCGTTCGACGTAGCCCTGGATCAGGCCCGGCTGGGCCACGACCGCGACGTCGGGCGGATTGCCGCCCTCGACCGCCGTGGACAGGACCGTGGGAAGCGCGTCGCCGGCGGAGTCGTAGCTGACGTCCACGTCCGGGTACTGCTCGTTGAAGCCTGCGATGACCTCCTCGAAGGAGGCCTGCTCCGGCCCCGACCACGTGCTGATGACCGAGACCTCGCCGGAGACGTCACCGCCTCCGTCACCGCCGCCACCGGTGTCGGTGGCTCCTGTGTCCCCACCGGCCTCGTCATCGTCGTCCCCGCCGCATCCGGCTGCGAACGCCGCGAGCATGAGCATGAGTACGAGCGCGAGGAGATGAAGGCGATGCTTCGCCATCAGCTGGCTCCTTTCGTCGTTTCCTCGTCGTAGATCCCGGCCCCTGTGTCGAGATCGAAGAAGTGCAGGGCGCCCGTGTCGACGGACAGCTCGGCAGGCTCCCCGATGTTGAGCTTCGAGCGTGCGTCGATGCGGCCGACCAGGGTCGTCTTGCCCTCCGCGACCTCGTCGTCGATGTCCTCGCCGATGTCCTGGGCGAGCTCGCGGACGTCGTCGGTCAGCGCGGGCTTCGCGTCGACAGCGATGTGGGCGACGATCTCTGAGCCCAGTGCTTCCGTGAGCACGACCTCCCCGCGCAGCCGCCGGTCTGGCGGCGCATCGGTCATGGAGGCGTCCTCGACGTGCTCGGGGCGGATCCCGACGATCACGGTCCGGCCCTCGTAGTTGCGAAGCGCGGGACGCGAGCCGAGGGCCTCGTCGAGCGCCAGGCGCTGGTCGCCGATCTCGACTGCGAGGCCGCCGTTCGACCGCGCGAGCTGCGCCTCGAGCATGTTCATCGCGGGGCTCCCGATGAAGCCGCCGACGAAGAGGTTGACCGGCCGGTCGTAGAGATCCTGCGGCGGGCCGACCTGCTGGAGCTCGCCCTTCCGCATGACGGCAATGCGGTCGCCCATCGTCATGGCCTCGATCTGGTCGTGGGTGACGTAGATCGTCGTCGTCCCAAGGTCGGTCTGGAGGCGGCTGATCTCGGCGCGCATCTGCACGCGGAGCTTCGCGTCCAGGTTCGAGAGCGGCTCGTCCATGAGGAACGCCTGCGGGTTGCGGACGATGGCGCGGCCCATGGCGACGCGCTGCCGCTGGCCGCCCGAGAGCGCGCGCGGCTTCTTGTCGAGGAGCGACTCGAGCCCGAGGACGTGGGCGGCCTCGTTGACGCGCCGGCCGATCTCGGCCTTTTTCTCGCCCTGGAGCTTGAGGCTGAACGCGATGTTGTCGTAGACGCTGAGGTGCGGGTAGAGCGCGTAGCTCTGGAAGACCATCGCGATGTCGCGGTCCTTCGGCGGGACGTTGTTGACGACCCGCTCGCCGATCCTGAGCACTCCTTCGGAGATGTCCTCCAGCCCGGCGACCATCCGGAGCGCGGTCGTCTTGCCGCACCCCGAGGGCCCGACGAGGACCATGAACTCGCCATCCTCGATGTCCAGCGACATGTCGGAGACGGCGCGAGTGCCGTCCGGGTAGACCTTGCTCACCTGGTCGAACGTGACTTCGGCCAGCGGGAAAGCCCCCTTTCTCCTCTGGATCCGTGTGGTCGGCGCGGCGAGGCTAACAGGTCTTCACCATTCCCTGCCGCCGCGCGAACTACACTCAGGCCCCGATGGAGACACGGACCATCGTGGTGCTGGAAGGCGACGACACGGGGCAGGAGCTCCTCGACGAGGCACTCCGGGTTCTCGCCCCCGACGTGGTCGGGCTCGAGCTCGAGCTGCCGCGCTACGACCTCTCGCTCGAGGCGCGGCGCGCGACGAAGAACGAGATCGTCCACGAGGCGGCGCGCGCGGTCCGCGAGCACGGGCTCGGCCTCAAGGCGGCCACGGTCACGCCCGAGGGCGCCGGCGACGTCGGCAGCCCGAACCGCATCCTCCGCGAGGAGATCGGCGGCCACGTGATCGTCCGCACGGGGCGGCGCATCCCCGGCGTCGTGCCCATCGGCGGCGCGCACTTCCCCATCTCGGTCGTGCGCATGGCCGTCGGGGACGCGTACGGGGCAAAGGAGTGGCGCGAGGGCGAGGGCGAGGACGAGGCCGCCTTCCGCACGGAGCGCATCGAGCGGCGCATCTGCCGCGCGGTCGCCGAGTTCTCCTTCCGGCACGCCGAGCGCACGAAGGCGAAGGTCTTCGGCGGGCCGAAGTACACGGTCTCCCCCACCTACGAGGGCATGCTCAAGGAGGAGATGGACGCTGCGGCCGAGCGCCACGCCGACGTCGAGTACGAGCCGCAGCTCATCGACGCGACCTTCGCGCTCCTCATCAGCTCCGCGGGCGAGCCGCTCGTCATCCCGGCCCTGAACCGCGACGGCGACATCCTCTCCGACCTCGTCCTGCCGCTCTTCGGGTCGATCGCCGGCTCCGAGTCGCTCCTCGTCGCCTTCAACGACGACTACACGCCGAAGGCGCTCATGGCCGAGGCCGCGCACGGAACGGCGCCCGCGCTGAAGGGGAAGAACGTCGCCAACCCGATGGCGATGATCCTGGCGGCGGCGGCGCTCCTCTCCCACATCGACGACGAGGAGGCCCGCACGGCCGGGCGCGCCATCCGCGAGGCATGCCTCGAGGCGGTCTCCTCCGGGATCCGGACGGCCGATCTCAGCGGGCACGCGTCGACGACGGAGTACACGGACGAGGTCATCTCGCGGATTCGCTCGAAGCTGGAGGTCTGGGAGACGCTCGGAGAGGGTTGAGAGCCCTCCTCCGCTACCTCCGGAGCATCGACCCGAAGCTCCCCCGGTCCGTCTGGATCCTCAACCTCGGCGGGCTCGCGAACGCGCTCGGCCACGGCCTCGCGTTCCCGTTCCTGATCATCTACCTGCACAACGTGCGCGGCTTCTCGCTGCCGACCGCCGGGCTCGTCCTGGCGACGACGGGAGCGGTCAGCCTTCTCGCCGGCCCCGGCGTCGGCATCGTCGTCGACCGGATCGGCGGGCGCGCTGCGCTGGCCGCGGCGCTCGTCCTCCTCGCAATCGGCTTCGGCCTCTACCCGTTCATCACCGAGCCCTGGCACGCCTTCGGCGCCGCGGCCGTCGCCGGCCTCGGGAACGCGGGGTTCTGGCCGAGCCAGTCGGCGCTGCTGGCAGGGCTGACGCCGCCCGCGCGCAGGCACGGAGCCTTCGCGCTCCAGCGCGTGACGCGGAACCTCGGCCTCGGCCTCGGAGGCGTCGCCGGCGGGCTGATCGCGACGACGTCGGACCCGACGAGCTTCACCGTTCTCTTCCTCCTCGACGCGGCCACCTTCCTCGTCTTCGTGGGCATGCTCTCCTTCGTCCCGACGCCGGAGATCCCGGCCGGCGACGAGGCGCTCGCTCCGGGCCGCTACGCCGACGTCCTGCGCGACCGCGTCTTCCTGGGCATCGTCTTCCTGAACGTCCTCTTCGTGACTGCGGGCTATGCGATCTTCGAGCTCCTGCCCGTGTTCGCGAAGAACGAGGCAGGGGTCTCGGAGAAGGGCATCGGCGTCATCTTCCTCGTCAACTCGCTCGTGATCACGCTGGCGCAGCTGCCGCTGGCGAAGGCGCTCGAGGGCCGGCGGCGCATGGCCGCGCTCGCGTTCATGTGCGTGCTCTGGGCGAGCTCGTGGGGGATCGTCTTCCTCGGCGGGCTCAGGCTCGAGGAGCTCGCCGCCGCGATCGTCTTCGGCCTCGCGGGCGTCGTCTTCGGTCTCGGGGAGTGCTTCCAGGGCCCGGTGCAGGGCGCGCTCGTCGCCGACCTCGCTCCCCCACGCCTGCGCGGCCGCTACATGGCCGTCTCGACCATCTCGTGGGACATCGGCTTCATCGTCGGGCCCGCGGTCGGGGGCTTCGTGCTCGGCACCGAGCCGCTGGCGCTCTGGCCCCTGGCGGGCGCGATCTGCCTCGTGGCCGCCGTCGGCTCCCTGGCCCTCGAGCCGCGCCTCCCGCGCGAGCTGCGGCTCACCCCCGCCTAGCTAACGAAGGCGGTAGAGCCGGAAGAAGTCGTGCTCGATGGGGAGCACCTCGACGTCCGTGAATCCTGCCTCGGTGGCGTAGCGGCGGACGGTGTCGGCCCGCATGACCGTGCCCGTCCCGGCCGACGGCGTGTCCGCGAGGCCCACGGGCAGGCAGCAGAGGATGCTGTACGTGTACATGAGGCGCTCGATCTCGTCCCCGGGCGCAGTGAACGCGTCCGCGACGCGCTCGTCCATCACGATCACCGCGCCGTCCTCGGCGACGAGGCCGCGCAGCGCCCGCAGCACCTCGACCGGCTGGGACATGTCGTGGAGGGCCTCGAAGACGGTAACGAGCTGATAGGCGCCCGCGAGCTCGGGATCACCGGCGTCGCGGTGCTGGAACGAGACCCTGTCCTCGACGTCGGTGCCCGCGAGGTTCGCCCGCGCGAGCTCGACGGAGGCCTCGTCCAGGTCGAGGCCGTCGACGGTCACGTTCGGATAGGCGCGCGCGATCGCGATGCTCGACCAGCCCGCGCCGCAGGCGACGTCGGCGACGCGCGCCGGCGGGTCTGCGACGAGGCGAGCGTGCACGTCCTCGATCGAGGGCAGCCACTCGGCGCCGAGCAGGTTGGAGAAAACGGGGCGGTTGGCGTCTCCCTGCGCCTCGCGGCCGAGCGGGCCGAAGTCCTCCCACGAGACTCCGCCGCCGCTGCGGAATGCCTCCTCCACGGCCGGCAGAACGTGCGCGAAGGCGACGCCGTAGCGGGCGAGCGGCGTCACGTGCGCGAGCGAGTCGCGGTCGCTCAGGACCTCGGCATGCGCGGCGGGCACGCTGAAGCGGCGCGCAGCCGGCTCGGCCCCGACGTCGTCGACCTCGAGGATCCCGGCGACGGCCTGCTGCTCGAGCCACTCACGCGTGTAGCGCTCGGCGGTGCCGGTGGCGGCGGCGAGCTCCGCGGAAGTGGACGGCCCCTGCTCTGCGAGCGCTCGGTAGTAGCCGAGCCGGTCTCCGAGATGGACCGTCATGAGCTCGTAGGCCCCGAGCGCAGCGCCGAAGAGCCGCTCCGCGAACGCATCCCGCCGAGCGGTGTCGACCTCTGTCGCCATGAAGCCCTCCTAGCGCTCGTCCAGCGGGGGATTCTGGACGTTGTGCTCGTCTGCGTAGGCCTGCGCGAGCTGGTTGACGACGTCCATCCCTTCGCCGTACGCGTAGTTGATCTTGACGAAGGGCTCCCATTTCTCGGGGAGCGCATCCTCGGGGAAGATCGCCTCGACGGGGCACTCCGGCTCGCAGGCGCCGCAGTCGATGCACTCCTCCGGATCGATGACCAGCATGCGGTCGGCCTGATGGATGCAGTCGACCGGGCAGACGTCCACGCAGGACAAATCTTTGATGTCGATGCAGGGCTCGGCGATGATGTAGGTCACTGGTCCGAGTTTATGTGACGAGCTCGTCTACCAGCTGCGATGCCCGTTCGGCGAGCGCCGAGCGACGACGATGCGGTCGAGGCCCGCCGCCTGGGCCGCACGGAGCCCTGCTGTGTCCGTGTGGTTCGTGAACCCCAGGATGGGCACGTCCGGGTAGGTCTCGGCCACCTCGTCCGGATCGACGCGCGCGACGTCGACGATCACGAGGTCGGGCGGGTCGATGCTCTCCGTGGTCGTCAGCCGGTGGCTCCCGCCGAGGAGCACGTCGAGCTTTCCTCGAAAGAACAGGTCGACCCCAACGAGCAGGATCGTGGCCACGGCGGGAGCGTACCATCGCGAAACCGCCCTCTCAAAGCGGTTTGGTAGGTTTGCGCGCGATGCCGGTGGGCCAGCTCCACACCGTCGCGCGAGTCGACGACGTCCCGCCGGGAACGGCCTGCGTCGTGACCGCGGGCGAGCGCGAGCTGGCGCTCTTCAACGTGGACGGGTCGTTCTACGCGACGCAGAGCAACTGCCTGCACCTCGGCGGGCCGCTCGGGCACGGCGAGCTCGACGGCTGCGTCCTCTCGTGCCCCTGGCACGGCTGGCAGTACGACGTCAGGACGGGCGAGAACGAGTTCGACCGCGCCCTCCAGCTCGAGACCTTCGAGACGGTCGTCGAGGACGGCGAGGTCAAGGTCGTCGTTTGATCCGGACGACGAGCTCGAGCGCGGCCTCGGGCTGATCCGGAGCGGCGAGTACTTCGCCGCCCACGAGGTGCTCGAGGACGTCTGGCGCGCGGCCGAGCCGGCGGAGCGCGACTTCTTCCAGGGGCTCGTGCACGTCGCCGTCGCCTGGTACCAGGCGGGGCGCGGGAACCCGGTCGGCTGCGAGCGGCAGCTCGAGAAGGCCGCGCGGCGGCTCGGGCCCTACGCCCCCGCCCACCGCGGCCTCGACGTGAGCGCGGCGCTCGCGTCGGTCGAGGCGGCCCGCGGGCGCTTCCCCGACCTGCCGCCGCCCGTGCTCAGAGCCGCCTGAGACAGCGCCGCGAGACCTGCTCGAGCCCGAGCGACTCGCGGATCGTCACACGCCGATCCCGAAGAACTCGAAGAAGCGGTTGACCGCGACGTTCAGCCACCAGAAGCGGTCGAAGAAGAGCAGCAGGCCGAGAGCGACGAGCATCGCCCCGCCGATGACCCGCATGACCGGGTAGTGGTCGCGCAGCCAGCGGGACGCCGTCATCGCGCGGCTGAATCCCACGCCGACCGCGAGGAAGGGCAACGCGAGTCCCGCCGAGTAGATGAGGAGCAGGATCGTGCCCTCGGCAACCGTCTGCCCCTCGCCTGCGAGCGCGAGGATTCCTGCGAGCACCGGGCCGATGCACGGGGCGGCGCAGAGCCCGAACGCCCCTCCGAGCAGCGCCGCCGAGCCGGTGTTGCTCGCGCTCTGCACGAGGCCGGGCGCGGCGAGACGGTCGAGGTACGGGAGCGGGAGGAGGCCCATCATGGCGAAGCCGAGCACGACCACGACGAGCCCGGCGACGGCGAGGAAGAGCTCGCGGTTGTCCGGGAAGAGGCTCCCCGCCGCCGCGACGGCGGCGCCGAGCGCGACGAACACCGTCGTGAACCCGGCGACGAAGGGAAGGCTCGCGAGCACGACGCGCCGGCCCGTGACGCCCGCCTCCTGGCCCGAGACCACGGCGAGGTAGCCGGGCACGAGCGGCAGCACGCACGGGGTGGCGAAGGAGACGAGGCCGGCGACGAAGGCGAGCGGGATCTTGGCCTCCACCGCGCCCTCTCAGCCGTCGTAGCGGGCTAGCTCCTCGTCGATCCGGCGCTCGAGCTCCGGGTCGAGCGGCGGGCCGCCGTTCGCGGACGCGGGCACGGGCCCTGCCGTCTCGGGCCGTGTCCGGCTCCAGCGGACGAGCGCGAAGGCGAGCAGACCGAGGGCCAGGGCCGCCCCGGCGAGCGGGAGAACCCAGGCGAGCAGGTTGAAGCCCTTCTTCGGCGGCGCCGCGAGCACGGCCTCTCCGAACTGCTCCACGAGCGCGGCCTTGATCTCGGACTTCGTGTCCCCGGCGGCGATCCGCGCGCGGATGAACGCGCGCATGCGCTCGGCGATAGGCGCGTTCGAGAGCTCGAGCGTCGTCTGGCAGGTCGGGCAGATCAGCTCGCGCTCGAGCTCGGCCAGGGTCGGCTTCTGCTCGCTCGCGCCGGCCGCCGCCGCGAGCACGAGCGCCAGGAGCGCGCCGGCGAGGAGCGCCCGTCTCATCGCACGGGGGTGTCGAGGGCCGCCTGCACGTTCTCCTCCAGCTGCTCGGCGTCGAACTCGCCGATGATGTGCTCGCCGACCAGCCGGCCGTCGCGGCCGACGAACCAGGTCTCCGGGAAGCCCGTGTTGCCGAAGCGGCCGAGGCTCTTGCCGTTGCCGTCGTACGCGATCGGGTACGTGAGGCCGTAGCGCTCCACGAATTGCTTGGCGTCCTGGCGGAAGTCCTGGGCGTCGATCCCGAGGACGACGAGGCCGTCGTCGCCGTATCGCTCCCACGCCTCCTGGAGCATCGGCGCCTCCTTCTTGCACGGCTGGCACCACGAGGCCCAGAAGTTGAGCACGACCGCCTTGCCGCGATAGTCGGCGAGCGAGATCGTGTCCTCACCGTCGAGCGTCTCGAACGTCAGCTTCGGAGGGTGCGGGCGCTCGCCGCGCTCGAGGGCGGCGGAGAGGCCGCGACCCTCCTCCTGCTCCGCCACCTTCCAACCGAGAAGCGTGACGAGGAGCGCGATCACGAGGACGGCCGCCGCCTGCAGGATGAGCTTCGCACGGCGTGCCATGGGCCGCGCTCCAGTCTACCGGGGTGCTTGCAAGTGCCCGGCGCCTTCGGCCGCGTTGACAATTAGCTCAAATCTGCTATATCGCAGATATGCGATTTCTTTCCGAGCTGGCCGCCTTCACCCTCTGGCTCGGAGGGGGGACGTTCCTCCTCGCAGCCGGGCTGGCGTACGCGCTCGGAACGTCGGGGCGCCGTGTGGTCGGGATCCTCGTGTGGGGCGGACTTGCGGTCGCAGGCGTCTTGTACCTCGTGGCTCTGGCTGACGACTGCTACGAGTGCACCGAAGTGCTCGGTGCGCGCGTCGGCGCGCTCTTCCTCTACGTCGTCCTCCCGGCGCAGATGCTCGGCTGGATCGCGGGAACGATGCTCGGCTGGACGCTCCGCGTGCTGATGCGGCGGGGCCGCACCGCTCGACCGGGCTAGGCGCTGCGGATGAAGACCGGCGTGCCGACGCGGATGCGCTCGAAGAGCCACTCGGCGTCGGAGATCCGCATGCGGATGCACCCGTGCGAGGCCGAGTAGCCGATCGAGGCGGCGTCCGGCGTCCCGTGGATCCCCACGGCGCCGACGTTCAGGCCCATCCAGCGGGTGCCGAGCGGGTTGCCGGGCCCGGGCGGTACAGGCTTGGCGCCCTTTGCCCAGTCGGCCGCAGGCGGGTACCACCAGGGGTTCCGCTGCTTCGTCACGATGCGGAAGTTGCCCGTGGGCGTCGGATAGGCGGCCATCCCCGTGGCGATCCCGAACGACGCCGCAGCGCTCATCGCCCCCGCCCTGCTGCCGCGGTAGAGGACGAGGCGCTTCGAGCTCCGCTGGATGACGACGACGGGGCCGTGGTTGGACGGCGTGCGCGCCGGCTTCAGCGCCCGCCAGGGCAGCGTGACGTCGCGGTCGTGGCGCCGAAGCGCGCCGACGATCGCCCGGCGGCCGTAGTAGGTCATGAGCTCGCGCCCGTCCTTCGGCTTCGTCAGGTGCGGCGTCAGGCCGGAGAGCACCGCGCGCGTCGAGACCGGTGCGCGGCGGAAGAACCTCGCGCGGGTGTTGACCCAGATGCGGATCGCGTTCTCGTTGATGATCACCTGGAGCGGGATCGCCGTGCCGGGCGCAGCCGCCAGGGCGTCGCGGACGGCCAGGAAGACGCGGCCCCGGGCACGGATCGTCTCGGGACGCAGGCCGACCGTGCGGGCGCCGAGGTGCACCATGATCCGGCGGTCGAAGTAGGTCTGGATGGCGTCGGTCGCCTGCTCTTGCGTGAGCCCGCCGACGTTGTTGCCGGCGATGGTCACGCCCGCGGCGATGACCGGCGCCTGGGCGCCCGCCGGGGAGCTCGCGGCGAGCGCGGCGATGACAAGAGTGAGAGCGAGGAGCGCGCGAAACATCGTCATGCGATCTTAGACGAGCCGACGGCTGCAATCCTTCACGCCGTGAACGTCAACCTTCGCGGGCGATGATCGTCTCCCTCCACGTGGCTTCCGGAGGCCTGGTCGGGGCCCTCGCGGGCAACCGCCGGCGAGCGCTGGTCCTCGGGCTCGCCACCCATGCGGCCGGCGACGCGGTGCCGCACTGGGACGTCTCCTCCCGCCGGTTCGAGATCGCGAGCGGCGTCGCCGGGCTGCTCCTCCTGGCCGCGACCCGCGGGCCGACCTCCCCCACGGTCGTCGGCGCGATCGGGGCGTCCGTCCCCGACGTGGAGCACGTGCTCCCCCTCCCGCGCCCGGGCGGCCGCAAGCTCTTCCCCAGCCACCGGGTGCGCGGCTGGCACAAGAGCGGCGGGCTGAGCGCCTCGACGCAGCTCCTCGCCGCAGGCGTGATCCTCGGCGCGCTCGCCTCGACGCGCTACGGCCGCGTCGGCAGGTAGTCCTCGTCGAGCTCGCCGCCGCGGGCGACGAAGTCGATGATCATCCGGTCGGTCAGCCACTCGACCGGCGCCCGGTCGTCGGTCAGCGGCCGCTCCGTCGCATCGACCGGCTCGAGGCCGCCCTGGAAGAGCGGCACGAGCACGTCCACCGCGGAGGGCGCGCCCTCGACGCGATCGACGAGCTGGTCGCGGCCGACCGGCTCGGTGAACCCCAGCATCAGCTCGTTGAAGCGGAGCGGCTGCCAGCGCCAGGCCTGCGGGAACTCGGCCAGAAGCGTGCTGCCGATCGCCTCCGAGAGACGCTCGTCGCCCGGGACGCCGGCGACGTTGAGGGCGATGATGCCGCCCGGATTCAGGTGCTCCCGGGCCGCCTCGAAGAACTCGCGCGTGGCGAGGTAGAACGGGATGTAGGGCTGGTGGTAGGCGTCGGCGACGATGATGTCGTAGGTCTCGTCTGTGAGCTCGAGGTACGGCCGCCCGTCCGCGGTGATCACGTCCAGGCGCGGGTTGTCCTCGAGGCCCATGTACCGACGCGCCGCGTCGCTGACCTCCGGATCGATCTCGACGCCGTCGATCTCGACGTCCGGGTAGAGCTCGCCGAAGGCCCGCGCCACCGTTCCACCGGCGTTGCCGATCACGAGCATCTTCTCCACCGGGCGGTCGAGGAGCGGCGGGACGAGCAGGAACGTGTCCCAGACGCCGCCGGTGAGCACGGAGTCCTCGTGCCAGACGGAGTGCACGGCGACGCCCTCGTTGAGCTTCAGCACGCGCGAGCCGTCGCTCCGCTCGAGGATCTGGATGTACTGGTAGGACGACTCGGTCTCGTACAGGAGGCCCGAGCTCGCCTTGATGGTGCCCGCGGGGACGAGCAGGAGCGCCGCCACGCCGAGCGTGAGGAGCTGCCAGCGGGGCCCGAGGAGGAGCGCGGCCGCGAGGACGAGCAGCGCGGCGCAGCCGAGCATCGTGCGCTGCGTCCCGGCGAGCGGGATCGTCACGATCGCCGAGAGGAACGTCCCGACGATGCTCCCGATCGTCGAGATCGCGTAGAGCTGGCCCGCGACTCTGCCGGCCTCCTGGACGTCGTCGAGCGCGAGGCGGATGGCGAAGGGCGCGACCATGCCGAGCAGGGTGATCGGAATCGCGAAGAGCGCGAGCGCGGCGAAGAACGACCCGACGACCGCGCCGACCGAGACCGCGTCGAGGCCCTCGACGGCGAGCTCGAGGATCGGGCGGGCGACGAACGGCGTCGCCGCGACCGCGAGCGCCGCCACGAGGATGATCCAGCCGAGGAGCCGCGGCTCGGGACGGCGATCGGCGACCCTCCCGCCCAGCCAGTACCCGATGGACAGGTACAGGAGGATCAGCCCGATGATGTTCGCCCACACGATCGTCGAGCTGCCGAAGTAGGGCGCGAGGAGCCGCGACGCCGCGATCTCGGTGGCGAGCGTGGCGGCGCCCGCCGTGAACACGACGACCGAGAGCCGCGCCCGGCTGAGCACTGCGGCAGGGGCGACCGGAGCGGCGGCGACGTCCGAGCCGGGGGTCACGGGCTCAGCGTGCCAGCTTGAGACAGACGATGGCGCAGTCGTCCGAGAGGTCGCCGCCGGAGAAGCGGCGGCAGTCGTCGAGGATCGCGTCCGCCAGCTCCTGTGCCGGAAGGTCGTGCTGCCGGGCGAGCAGGCGGTCGAGCCGCTCCTCCCCGTAGAGCTCGCCGTCACGACGCGCCTCGATCACGCCGTCCGTGTAGAGGACGACGACCGAGCCGGGCTCGAGCTGGACCCGCTCGGAGTCGTACTCCTGGCCGGGCTCGATGCCGAGTGCCATGCCCCTGACGGCGAGCGCCTTCACGCGCCCGAAGGGCCCGACGATCCTCGCCGGCGGATGCCCGGCGCTCCCGCACGCGAGCTCCCTCGCCGCCGGGTCGACGACGGCGTAGAGGAGCGTGACGAACTTCCCGGGCTCGATCTCCTCGCAGACAACGTCGTTCGCGCTCGCCAGGACGGCGGACGGCTCGGCGTCCCCGCGCGCGAGGACGCGGAAGCTGAACTTCGTCATCGCCATGTCCGCCGCGGCCCCGATGCCCTTGCCGAGCACGTCGCCGACCGCGACCGCGAGCCGCCCGTCCTCGAGCACGACGAAGTCGTAGAGGTCGCCGCCGACGTCGACCCGCGCGGACGACTGGTAGACGTGCCCGACGTCGAGCCCGCTCACCCGCGGGAGCGCGCGCGGGAGGAGCGAGCGCTGCATCGTCTCCGCGAAGTCCTTCTGCTGCTGGTACAGGCGCGCGTTGTCGATCGCGAGCGCGGCCTGTGCGCCGACCGCGAGGGCCACGTCGACGTCGTCCTCCTCGAGCGGCCTGGTCGGGTCGAAGGACACGACCGTGAGCGTCCCCAGCACCTCGCCGGGCGTCGCCAGCGGGAGCACGGCCGCGGACGCGCCCCGGCGCAGGAACGGCTCGAGGATCCGGTGCACGTCGTCCGGGCCGAACGTGCCGGGCCGAAGCATGACCGCCTGCTTGGACTCGAGGAGCTCGCGCGCGAGCGGCGCCGAGAGCGGCTGGGTGCGCGCGGCCAGCGCCTCGACGACGTCGGCCAGCCGCGGGTCGGCGACGTGGACGGCCCGGGCCGTGAGCCCGCCCGTCCGCGGGTCGGGCATGCGGATGACGGCGACGTCGGCTTCGAGAAGGCCGGCCATCGTGCGGGCGACCGCCTCGAGCGTCGCGTCGAGGGACAGGCTCTCCGTGAAGGACTGGCTGATCTCGTAGAGGCCGCGCACCTGGCGGGCGGCACGCCGCTCGGACTCGAGCGTACGCTCGAGGATCTCCGACAGCTCCTTCGTGCGCTCGTGCAGGCGCGCGTTCTGCACGGCAACGGCGAGCTGGCTCGACAATGCGATCAGGAGCCCCTCTTCGCCCTCGCGGTAGGGACGCGGGCGCGTCTTGAAGACGCCGAGGGCGCCGATCACCTCGTCGCGGACGAGCAGAGGGATGAAGAGCGCCCGACGGATGCCGGCCTCCTCGAGAACCGGGTCGAGACCGGCGAGCCTGGGGTCGTTCCTCATGTCCTCGATGAAGAGGAAGCCGCGGCTGCGGAAGGGGCCGAGGGCGAGCTCGAGCAGCTGCTCGGCCAGGTCGGTGTGCGGCCCGGCGAGGTTGCGCGAGGCCGCGTCGACGAGGCGGCTCCCTTCCTGGAGGTAGATCCCCACGTGGCCGCTCGAGGTCAGCTCGGCGACCCGGTCGACCGCGGTCTCGAGCGTGTGCGTGAGCGAGAGCTGGGCGATCGCCTGGCTGACGACCGCGACGAGGGTCTGCGACCGCTTGAGCGCCAGCGCGATCAGGCTGACCCGCCGGCTGCGCCTGAGCGCGAGGGCGGCGCCGGCCGCGAAGGGCGCGAGGCGTGCCAGCTCCGGCTCCCCGACGTGGTCGCGCTCGAAGGCGAGCTGGAGCGCCGCGACGGGCGGCTCGCCGAGCGGGACGGTGTGCAGGACCCACGGTCCCACCTCCGCCGGGGCTTCGTCGCCCGCGTCGACCGCGCGGCGGACGTGCTCGGGAAGGTCGATCAGATCGGGTGTGTCCCCGCCGAAGCCCTCCGCGGCGAGGAACGTCGGAGCTGACTCCGGCTCGATCCGCCAGAGGAGCGCGCCCGCCGACTCGGCGGCCACGAGGGCGACCCGCACGATCTGTTCGGCCGCCTCGGCCTCGTCGGCGCCGGCTGCGAGAGCCTCGCCGAGCAGCTCGAGCTGCGTCAGCGACAGCTCCGCGTGGCCGTTCGGCCCGGTCTCGAGCCGCAGCGCGAGCGCGAGGTGCGCCGCGGCTGCGCGGGCAAGCGCCTGCTCGTCCGGACCGAAGGGCAGCCCGGAGCGGTAGAGCTCGAGCACGCCGACGACCTCGCCCTCGGGCGCGATCGGCACGAACCAGGCGATCGGCGCGCCTGCCCGGGCGGCGGCGTGCCGCACCGCCTCGGGCGCGGACGGGTCGCTAGGCGCGTCGCCGAGGTCGAGCTCCTCCCTACCGGCGTCCGCGACGGGCATGCGGGTTCCCTCCAGCTCCGCCGTGAGCGCGGGCGAGTCCGAGTGCACGGCGCGCGCGACGAGCCCGTTGCCGTTCACGGCCACCCGCGCGATCACGAGCTCGGCGCCGGTGCCGAGGGCGACCGCGCGGGCGAGCGCCCGAAGGCCCGGATCGGGGGATTCGCCGCGGACGAGCTCGAGCGCGGCAGCCGCGAAGGCGGTCAGGGCGTGGCCGGCCGCCTCGCTGGTTGCGGGATCAACCTCGCCGGGCGCTGCTGGAACCCGCTCCACATCGTCATTATCGCCCTGTCCGGCCGGCGTGCGAAAGGTCGCCTCCGGTTGCAGCATCCGGCGTGAACGGCAACAATCGCGTGCCATGGCAGCACCTGCACCGCGCCGAGTCGACTGGGAAGAGCCCCAGATCGAGGATCCGCCGCCGCTCGATCCACATGCGGTTCAGCGGCGTCTCCGCAAGGAGCGCGCGAAGCGGCGGGCCGCCATCGACCATAAGCACGAGCAGCGGCTCGCCGGCCTACGGTTCCTCTTCCTCATCGGCGTCCTGATCTTCCTGACGCTCTTCCTCAGCCTCTCGATCTGGGAAAAGATCGGGTCGCTCTTCGGGCTCTAGGGACCGCGTGGAGGACGTGCCGGGAGCGACGGGAGGAGTTCGGCTGGCCGCCGGCTCCGGGCCTCAGGCGGCCGGGCTCTGGCGCACCGGCGAGCTTCTCGCCTGGCTCGGCGGGCTCGTCCTCACGCTGAGCTCGTTCATGGGCTGGTACTCCGTGTCCGGCGACCTGCGCGGGCGGCTGTCGGTCCTCGGCTGGCACACCGGCACGATCGGCAAGCTCGTCTTCGTCATCGGGCTCGCCGTGCTGCTCCTCCTCGGCCTCCGCGCCTTCGGCGTCGAGCTCCCGCCGAGCGTCCCGGACGGCATGGTCATCGCGGGGCTTGGTCTCACGGCGACGATCCTCGTCCTCATCCGGCTCATCGACATCCCCGAGAAGTTCCAGCCGGCCGTGGGTCGTGGGATCGGACTCTGGTTCAGCCTTCTGGCCTCGCTCGTGCTGATCGTGGCGGGGCTGCTGAAGTCGGCTGAAGACGCCTGACGAGCGCGACCGCGACGAGCCCTACACCGGCGCCCACGGCGGCTCCCGCGAGCACGTCCGACGGATAGTGGACGCCGATGTAGACGCGGGCGAAGCCGACCGCGACGGCGAGCAGCGCGACCGCCCAGCCCCAGCGTCCGCCGAGGAGATAGCCGAGGATCACGGCCGCCGCCGCGCTCGCTGACGCGTGCCCGGACGGCAGCGAGCTGCTGATGTCCCAGCGCAGGAGCGGATCTGCCTGCGGGATGACCTCGTAGGGACGCTCGCGGTCGAACACGGTCTTCAGGAGCGCTGCGAGAAGATCCGCCGTCCAGACCGTCGCGGCGGTGATGAGGGCGATACGGGCTGGTGGCTTGCCGGCCGCCACGGCCAGGAGCGCGGCGATCAGGACCCAGAGAACGGCGCCGTAAGTGGCCGCCGAGAGGCCGACGAAGAGCCAGTCGAACGGCGCGGCGCGATGCTCGACGACCCAGGTGAAGACGTCGCGGTCCAGCCCTTGCAGGGCTACGACCGTAGCAGCTGTTTCGTGGCGGCCAGAAGGCGACCGGGGTCGAGCGGCTTGCCGATGAACGCCTGGGCGCCGCGCGACTCGGCCTCTCCGGCCTGGTCGAGCTTCCCGCTGTACATGATCACCGGGATGGCGTCGACGCCGTGCCGCTCCTGGACGCGCCGGAGCATCTCCCAGCCGTCCATCCTGGGCATCTGCACGTCGAGGAGGATCAGGTCGGGCGGCTCCTCGTCGAGCGCGGCGAGCCCTTCGTCGGCGCTCCCCGCCTCGCGCACGACGTAACCGTCCGCCTCGAGGTTGGCCCTGATGAAGTCACGGAGCCCCGCGTCGTCGTCGACCACGAGCACGCGTGCCCCGGCCGTCGGCCCGCCCTGAGCCTCCGTCGTCTCGCCGGCGAGGAACGCCTCCAGGTCGGCGCGGCGGAAGCGGCGGTGGCCACCGGGCGTGTAGAAGGCCGGCAGGAGCTTCCGGTCAGCCCATTTGCGCACGGTCGACTGCGCCGCCCCTAGAAAGGCGGCTGCCTGGCCGAGGGTAAGCCACTCCCGGCCGACGTCCGTTGGCTGCCCCGAGCCGCCGGACTCCCGCTGTCCGTTGCCTGGCATGGCCGCAACTAAAAAATCTACCAAATCTTGACCTTTTTTCCCGGTCAAGCAAAAAACCTGGACCCCCGGCTAGCCCCCGGTCGTGACGGTCACGGTGCGCTCCCTGGGCTCGACCGTCAGCGGCTCGAGCGTGCGTACGATCGTCTGCGTCCCGCCGGGCTCCGGTGCCTCTTCGACGGCGCGGCCGATCGCGAGGCCTGCCAGGAACACGACCGCGAGGACGGCCAGCCGCAGGATCCAGACGGCCACGCGGCGACCGGTCGACGAGCGCCGCGCGCGTTCCCGCTCCCGAGCCCTCGCGTTCATCGCCATCCCGCTACGGCAGGTAGTCCGTCGCGCCGCGTGCGTAGTGGGCGAAAGCGGCGTCCTGCACGAGGGCGGAATCCTTGAGGCCGGCCCGCGCCTTCGCCGGGGTCGCCCGGACGACGACGTCGCGGACCCAGTCCTCCGACCCCGCGTAGACGCCTGCGAGCTCGTCGAGCGTGAAGGTCTGCCCCACGCGACGGCGCAGCTCCGCGACGACCTCCTCGATCAGGATCCAGAGGTGGCGGGAGCGAGCCGTGTCCTCGCCTTCGGCGTCGAGCCGGCGCAGGCCTTCGTCCCACTGGTGGCGGGCCGCCTGGAGCATCACGCGGTTCCGTTCCCGTTCGCGGCGGCCCCGCAACGTGCGTCCGGGCACCAGCGCTCGCCGGCCTCGGCGAGCACCGCCTCGCCCAGCTCGTAGCCGGGGCGCGCCAGCGCGAACGCGGCGTGCGCATGGAGGCACTTGAGGTTGCCGGGCGCCCTCGTGCCGCCGATCCCCACGTCGAGCTCGGGACGCAGCTCCCGCTGCTCGCGATCCGCCCGCTCGAGGCTCGCGCGGAGATCGGGGTCCGACGCGGCCTCCTGCGACCAGCGCTCGACGCCTCCGCCCGCTTCGACGCGCGCGAGCGCGGCGACGAGCCAGGGACAGGTCAGGTAGTACGTCGTCGGGAACGGCCGTCCGTCGTCGTCGAACGGCGCCTGCTCCGTAACCGCGGGATAGCCGTGCGGGCAGCGGACAGCCACCCGCCGAAACGACCGCGCGGGACGTCCGAGCTGCCAGGAGACCACCCTCCCGTCGTCCATCCGATCATGGTATCCGCGTCCCCGAACGGCCCTTGTGCTCGCGCTTCCACTCATCCACATCCGTGATGGTGAAGAGGCGCTCGCCCGGCTTGACCAGCCCGAGGCGGCGCGCGGAGCGCTCGATGAACTCGTTCGTGCCGGCCTCCTCGAGCTTCTTCTCCAGGCGCTCGTTCCGCTGCTCCATCCGCTCCACCTGAGCGCGGCGCACGGCGACGTCGTCCTGCGCCTGCTGGTAGGCCCGGATCGGCTGGACGTAGCCGACCGCCACGACCAGGAGGATGGCAACGCCGATCCAGCGAAGTGCGAGCGCGGACTTCGAGGGACGTTTGGATGCGCGGCGGCGACCCCGGGCTGCCATGGGCATGCGAACTTCGACCGCAGCCCCTGGCCTCCTTCCCTCGGCGAGAGAGAACTGTACGGAGGGGGTCGGACGGACTCCGCCCCGCCTCGGAGGGTCAGGCGGTCTCGACCTTGATGACGTTCGTGGTGCCCGGGACGTTGACCGCGGTGCCGGCGGTGATGACGATCCGGTCGCCGGGGTTCACGAGCCCCGTCTCGCGCGCGGCCTCGAGCGCGCGGGCCCAGAGGTCGTCGACGTTCTTCGCCTCTTCGATCTCCGAGGAGACCACGCCCCACTCGAGCGCCAGCTGCTGCACGGCCTGGCGCTTGTGCGTGACGGCGATGATCGGCCGGCGCGGCCGGTGGCGCGCGACCGCCGACGCCGTGCGGCCGGAGTACGTGGGGACGAGGATGGCCGCGGCGCCGAGCACCTCGGCGATGTCGCACGCGGCGTTCGACATCGCCTCGCCGACGGTCGGGAACGGCTGGTCGGCCGCCTGGGCGAGCTCGTGGCGGTAGCCGACGCTCGGCTCGATCGCGCGCGCGATGCGGTCCATGAAGGCGACGCTCTCGAACGGGTACTGGCCGACCGCCGTCTCGCCGGAGAGCATGACGGCCGAGGTCCCGTCGAGGATCGCGTTGGCGACGTCGCTCGCCTCCGCCCTGGTCGGCTCGGGCCGCGTGATCATCGACTCGAGCATCTGCGTAGCCGTGATGGCCGGCTTCCCGTGCTCGAGGGCGGAGAGGATCACGCGCTTCTGGACGAGCGGCACGGCGGCGGGGCCGATCTCGACGCCCAGGTCGCCGCGCGCGACCATGACCGCGTCGGACGCGCTGACGATCGCGTCGAGCTCTTCGAGGGCCTCGCCCTTCTCGATCTTCGCGATCACGTGGGCCTTCGCGTCCGCGGCGTTGAGGAGCTCGCGCAGGCCGCGGCAGTCCTCCGCCGAGCGAACGAACGAGAGCGCGACGTAGTCGATGCCGAGGGTGAGCGCGAACTCGAGGTCCTGGAGGTCCTTCTCCGTCACGGACGGGACGGGGATGGGGACGCCGGGGACGTTGACGCCCTTGTGCGCGCCGACGGCCCCGCCGACCACCACCATAGTCCGGACGCGGTCGCCGTCGACTTCCTCGACGCGCAGGCGGACGAGCCCGTCGTCGATCAGCACCTCGTGGCCGGGCTGGAGCACCTGGGTGAGCACCGCCGGGAGCACGGGCAGGTCGCCCGTCGAGCCGTTCTCCCCGCCGCTGAGAACGACCGAGTCGCCCTCGACGAGGATCCGCGGCGTGTCGAGGTCGCCGACGCGGAGCTTCGGCCCCTGGAGGTCGGCGATCAGCGCGAGCGGCCGGCCGGCGCGCTCCTGCGCCTCGCGGACGACCCGCGCGCGCTCGCCGTGCTCCTCGTGCGTGCCGTGCGAGAAGTTGAGCCGGGCGGCGTCCATGCCCGCCGCGACGAGCCGGTCGACTGCGGCGGGGGACGACGTCGCCGGCCCGATCGTGCAGACGATCTTCGTACGGCGATGCCCGTGCGTCACAGCACGCACGTTAGCGCGCCCGGAGGCCGCTCCCGCACGGGCATCGCGGGCACCCGGGGGAGCCCCCAATTTCGACACTACGACGAAATTCCGCGCGCGTGGCGCACCGAAGTGAGCCGAGGGTGTGCCGGCCCGGCCGGCTGCGGCCGCTAGCGCCCGGCGCGCGGGAACGCGGACCAGCCGGGGTACTCGGCGCGCCCGCCGAGCTCCTCCTCGATCCGCAGCAGCTGGTTGTACTTCGCGACGCGGTCGCTCCTCGACGGGGCGCCGGTCTTGATCTGGCCGACACCGGTCGCGACCGCGAGGTCGGCGATCGTCGTGTCCTCCGTCTCGCCCGAGCGGTGCGACATGACCGACGCGTACCCGCTGGCCCGCGCGAGGTCGATGGCCTCGAGCGTCTCCGTCAGCGTGCCGATCTGGTTGACCTTGACGAGGATGGAGTTCGCGACCTGCTCCTCGATGCCGCGGCGCAGCCGCTCGACGTTCGTCACGAACAGGTCGTCGCCGACGAGCTGCACCCGCTCGCCGAGCCGTTCGGTCAGCAGCCGCCACCCGGCCCAGTCGTCCTCGGCCAGCCCGTCCTCGATGGACACGATGGGGAAGCGCGAGCAGAGGTCCTCCCAGAAGCCGATCATCCCCTCCATGTCGAGGTCGCGGCCCTCGCCCGGCATGCGGTAGCGGCCGTCCTCGTAGAGCTCTGTGGTCGCCGGGTCGACGGCGATCGCGACGCGGTCGGCGTGCCCGGCGCGCTCGGCGGCCTCGAGGACGGCTGCGATCGCCTCCTCGCTCGACCCGAGATCGGGGGCGAAGCCTCCCTCGTCCCCCACGCCCGTCGCCAGCCCGCGCTCGTGGAGCAGCTCCTTGAGGCGATGGAAGGTCTCGGCGCCGATCCGCAGGGCCTCGGAGAACGACGACGCGCCCGCCGGCACGACCATGAACTCCTGGAGGTCGAGCGAGTTCTGTGCGTGCGCGCCGCCGTTGACGACGTTCATGAGCGGCACGGGCAGCACGTGCGCTTCCTCCCCGCCGACCCAGCGGTAGAGGGGCACGCCTGCCTCGGCCGCCGCCGCCTTGGCGACCGCGAGCGAGACGCCGAGCACCGCGTTGGCGCCCAGGCGCGACTTGTTGGGGGTGCCGTCCAGCTCGAGCAGGAGCCTGTCGACGGCCGCCTGGTCGCCCGCGTCGGCCCCCGCGAGCGCGGGCCCGATCTCGCGCTCCACGTTCTCGACCGCCTTGAGGACGCCCTTGCCGAGGTAGGCACCCGGATCGCCGTCGCGAAGCTCGACCGCCTCGAACTGGCCGGTCGACGCCCCCGAGGGCACGGCCGCCCGCCCGACGGCCCCGGAGCCCAGCTCCACCTCCACCTCGACCGTCGGATTGCCCCGCGAGTCGAGAACCTGCCGCGCGTGCACGCGGGTCACGTTCACCGAATGACCTCCTTTGCCCGGTCGAAGTACCGATCCTGCTCCTCGAGCGGGAGCGACTCCCACTCCCTTCCCTCCTCGCCGGCGAGCTCCGCGGCGCGCTCGACGCGCTCGACGAAGCGGCGGCTCGCCGCGCGGAGCGCGAGCTCGGGATCCACGTCGAGCCGCCTCGAGACGTTGACGGCCGCGAAGAGGACGTCGCCGAGCTCGTCGAAGACGTGCGCGTCCGGCTCGGTCTCGGCCGCTCGCTCTGGCGCGGCGGCGATCGCCTCGCGCAGCTCGGCGAGCTCGTCGTCGAGGTCGCCCAGGGCGCCTGCGAGCTCCGGATAGTCGAAGCCCGCCGAGGCGGCGCGCTTCTGCACCTTGCGCGCGTGCAGGAGCGGCGGCAGGCGGTCGGGCACGTCGTGGAAGATCCCCTCCCGCTCCTCCTGCTCGCGCTTGAGCTCCTCCCAGCGCCCCTTGACGGCAGCGGGCGTCTCCAGCTCCGCGTCGCCGAAGACGTGCGGGTGGCGCCGGATCAGCTTCGCCCGGATGCCCCGCGCGACCTCTGCCAGGTCGCCGGATCCTCGCTCCTCCAGGAGAAGCGCGAGGAACACCGTCTGGAACAGCAGGTCCCCGAGCTCGTCGACGAGCTTCGCGTCGTCCTCGGCGAGCGCGGCGTCGGCGACCTCGTAGGCCTCCTCGACGGTGTGCGGGACGATCGTCTTCGCCGTTTGCGCGCGGTCCCACGGACAGTCGCGCCGCAGCCGCTCCGCCAGCTCCTGAAGTTCGACGAGCGCCCGCTCGAGGCCGTCGCCGCCGCCCACCGTGCTACTCGGTGGTCGTGGTCCCGGCCGGCTCGGTGCCCGTGTCGCCCTCACCGGTCGTCGTCTCGGCGGGCGGAGGCGGCTCGAAGCCGGGGGCGTACGCGGTCTGATCCTCGAACCGCGCCCGCAGCTCCTCGATCCACTCGTTGATCCGCGTGTTCTTCTTCTCTTCGAGCAGCGTGCTGCGGATCTGCTCCTCGACCTCGGAGAGGTCCTGAGTGGACTTCTCCTCGACGTCGCCGACGGCCTCGATGATGTGCCAGCCGAACTGCGTCTTGACCGGTTCGGAGAGCTCGCCGGTTTCGAGATCGAACGCGACCTCGTCGAACGGCGCGACCGTGGCGCCCTGCTGCGCGGTGAACTTGCCGCCGTCCTTCTTGGACGCGGGATCCGTGGAGTGCTGCCGAGCGAGCTTCGCGAAGTCGGCGCCGTCCTCGAGCTGCGCGTGCAGCTGGTCGGCGCGGGCCTTGGACTTGACGAGGATGTGGCGCACCTCGCGCGATGCGGGGGTCTCGAACTGGGCCGCGTTGTCGTCGTAGTACTTCTGGACGTCCTCGTCCGTGACCTCGACCTCGCTCGTGACCTGCTCGAAGACCTTCTCGGACAGGAGCCGCGTGCGCAGGTCGCTCCTCACCTGCTCCTCGGTGAGGCCCTGCGCCTCGAGCTCGTCCTTGTACGCCTGCTCGTCGCCCTTGAAGAACTGCTCCTTCAGCTCGTCGAGGCGCTTGTCGACATCCGCGTCCGTGACGGTGACGTCGAGCTCCTCTGCGGCGATCTCGAACTGCGCCTGCTCGACGAGGCTGCGGACGATCGCATTACGGAGCTGCGCGAACTCGGGCGTCCCCGCAGCCGGGAACTCCTGCTCGCGCGCCTCGTAGGTCTTCTCGGCCGAGGCGAGGAGCCTGTCGTACTCCGCCTTGGTGATCTCCTGGTCGCCGACGACCGCGATCGCGTCGGCCGGGACCTCGATGTCGGTCCCGTCCTCGCCGCCGTCGTCACCGCCGCAGCCGGCGGCCGCCACGGCCAGCGCGAGCGCAGCGAAAAGGGCGACGAGTCGAGTCCAAAAAGGCATCGTGGGCGAACAGCTAGGCGGAAAGCCGTAGGTCGAGGATACCATCGACCAGCGCAAGCGCCTGGGGGAACCCGTCACCCCTCTGGGTGAGCTCGCGCTTCGCGCTCGAGTAGACCGCCGTCGGAGCCGTCGTCCGCAGCTCACGCAGCTCGGCGGAGCCGAGCACCAGCGGCCCGACGACAGCCCGCCCGCCGCGGAAGACGAGGTAGTCGGCGCCGATGCGCGCGAGCTTCAGCTTCGCCTCCTGGATCGCGAAGAGGTTCTCGACCGGCTCCGGCACGGGCCCGAAGCGGTCCTCGGTCGCCGCGTGGAGCTCCCGCAGCTCGTCCTCGGACTCGACGAGCGCGAGGCGGCGGTGCAGGTCGATCTTCTGCGCCTCCGCGGGCATGAAGTCGGTCGGGACGTAGGCGTCGACCTGCGCGTCGACCCGCACCGGGCGCGCGACCGCGCGGCGGGTGCCCGAGAGCTCGGCGACCGCCTCGCCCAGCAGCTCGACGTAGAGCTCGAAGCCGATCGCCGCCACGTGGCCGGACTGCTCCGCCGCCGAGGAGGTTGCCCGCGCCGCGAATCTCGAGGTCGCGCATGGCGATGGCGAAGCCGCTGCCGAGCTCGGTGTGGTCGGCGAGGGTCGCCAGGCGCGCCCGGGCCTCCGGCGTGAGCTCGTGCCCGTCGGGATAGAAGAGGTAGGCGTGCGCGACCTCGTCGCTGCGGCCCACGCGCCCGCGAATCTGGTAGAGCTGGGCGAGCCCCAGGGCGTCCGCGCGCTCGACGATCAGCGTGTTTGCCTGCGGGATGTCGAGGCCGGATTCGATGATCGTCGTCGAGACGAGCACGTCCGCGTCCCCGGCGAGGAACGAGAGCATGTGGCCCTCGAGCTCGCGCTCCGGCATCTGGCCGTGCGCGACGATGACCCGGAGCTCGGGGACGAGCTGGCGCAGGTGCTCGGCCGCGTCCTCGATCGTCTCGACGCGGTTGTGGAGGAAGAACGACTGGCCCTCGCGCCGGTGCTCGCGCAGGAGCGCCTCGCGCACGAGCTCCTCGTCGTACTCGCCGACGTGCGTGCGGATCGGCCGGCGGCCCTGCGGCGGCGTCTCGATGACGCTGATGTCCCGCAGGCCGGCGAGCGACATGTGCAGCGTGCGCGGGATCGGCGTCGCCGACAGCGCGAGCACGTCGACCTCGAGCCGCAGCTGGCGCATCAGCTCCTTCTGGGCGACGCCGAAGCGCTGCTCCTCGTCGACGATCACGAGGCCGAGATCCTTGGGGACGACGTCGCGCGAGAGCAGGCGGTGCGTGCCGACGAGGACGTCGACCTTCCCCGCAGTGAACTCCGCGAGGACGCGCTTCACCTCGGCCGGCTTGCGGAAGCGCGAGGCGAGCTCGACCGTGACCGGCAGGTCGCGGTAGCGCTCCCGGAACGTGTTCCAGTGCTGCTGGGCCAGGATCGTGGTCGGCGCGAGGAAGAGCGCCTGCTTGCCGTTCGCGACCGCGACGAACGCTGCGCGCACGGCGACCTCGGTCTTCCCGAAGCCCACGTCCCCGGCGACGAGGCGGTCCATCGGCCGCGCCGACTCGAGGTCTTCCTTCACGACCTCGATGGCCACGCGCTGGTCGGGCGTCTCCTCGAACGGAAAGCCCGCCTCCAGTTGCTCGACAAGCTCGTTGTCGGCCTCGTAGGCGATGCCCTCGGCACGCTGGCGCTGGGCGTAGAGGGCGAGCAGCTCGCCGGCGAGCTCGTGCGCGCCCGCACGCGCGCGGTTCTTGATGTTCTGCCATGCCTTCCCGCCGAGCTTCGAGAGCGCGGGGGCGTGCCCGTCCGCCCCGACGTAGCGGGAGACCTTGGCGATCTGCTCGTGCGGGACGTAGAGGCGGTCGTCGCCGCGGAAGGCGAGGAAGAGGTAGTCGCGCGTGACGCCGGCGACCGTCTTCGTCTCGAAGCCGAGCAGCTGCCCGACCCCGTGGTCCTCGTGCACGACGTAGTCGCCCGTGCGCAGGTCGGCGAAGCTCTGGAGCGCGCGGCCGACCCGGACGTCGGCGCGCGGCGGGCGCTTGCGGAAGACCTGCGTGTCCGGGAGGAGCGCGATGCCGAGGTCGCGCAGGACGAAGCCGCGGCGTGCGGGCGAGACCGCGAAGACGAGACCGGGCTCGTCCGGGAGCTCGTCGCCCGGCTCGACCACGAGCGCCTCGACGCGGCGCAGCAGCGCTTTCGTCCGCAGCGCCTCGCCGAGGTGGGCGAAGGTGACGATGACGCGGTTTCCCCCACGTACGAAGGCGAGCAGGTCGCGCTCCGCCTCCGAGAGCCCGCGGGCCGCGACGGCCGGTCGCTGCGCCTCGAACGAGTGCCGCTGCCCGGCCGGAAGCTGTGACACGAGCAGTGCGCCCCCGAGCTCGAGGGTGGCTCCGAGCTCCTCACGGACGACCTCCTCCACGTCGCCTGCGTCCCAGACGACGTGAGGCGCCGGGAGCGGGGACACGAGGTCGCCCGGGACGGGCGGCGTCTCGCCGGCCTCGTCGTCGACGAGCGTCGGCTCCTCGTCGCCGGCGATCCGCTCCGCCGCCGGGTACACGGTCGCCTCGTCGAGCTCGTGGAGCGTGCGCTGCGTGAAGGGCGAGAAGGCCCGTAGGGACTCGATCTCGTCGCCGAAGAGCTCGACGCGCACCGGCTCCCGGCCCGTGGAGGGGAACACGTCGACGAGGCCGCCGCGCACGGCGAACTGCCCACGCTCCTCGGCCTGCGCGACCCGCTCGTACCCGGCCAGGGCGAGATGCTCGGCGAGCCCGTCCACGCCCGGCTCGTCCCCGGCGCGCAGGAGGATCGGCTCGGGCCGCGACTCCTCCGGCGGGATGCCCTCCGCGGCACCGACCGCGGAGGCGCAGACGAGCCCGCCGGCCGCCAGCACCTCGAGCGCGCGGGCGCGCTCGCCGACGAGGTGCGGCGGCGGCTCGAGGCCGCTCCCCCAGCGGACGCCGCGCGAGGCGAAGAGGCCGACCCGCTCCTCGCCCAGGAACCACGAGGCTCCCTCCGCTGCGTCGCGCGCCTGCGCGTCGTCGGGGAGGACGACGACGAGCGGCCCCCCGCGCGCGAGATGCAGCGCGGCGAGGAAGAGCGGCAGGATCGGCTCGGAGACGCGCGTCTCGCCCGGATCGTCGAGAAGCTCGCGCATGCGGTCGCCCTCCGCGACCACGCGGGCGATCGGGATCAGGGCAGGTGCGCTGGTGCTGGTGGGCCGGTCCATGACGACTGGCGGAATCTGCGTTCCGCCGGGGGCATCGTAGCCGCGGCGCGAGGCTCTACGATCCCCGCAATGGCCGGCGAGCTACGCCCGATCGGAACCCGCCCGAAGCTGGTTGCGTCCTTCGATCCACCCGGCGCGGACGAGGCGTTCCGGCGCTGGCGCGAGGAGCATGCCGACGCGCTCGGCGGCGTGCCCGCGGAGGCAATGCGCGTCGAGTACGGCCGCGCGCTCGGCGGAGGGCTGATCGTGCGCGTCCGGATCGACGAGGAGCACCTGCCCGCCGCGCTTCGCGGCTGACTCTCTCACCCGTCGCAGGGCTAAGGTCGCGGGCGCGTTCTGCCGAAATGAGTGATCAGCACCGGCGTCGGGCCGCTACGGCGCGCGGGCATCTGCGGCGGGTCGTCTCCAGGCGGGGGCGGCCCGCCTTCATGTCTCGCGTCTAGATCGGGGGCCCCCCGAAATCGAATCTATCGCCGACGGGCGCGCAGGTGGGACACGGCACCGTGCCGACTTCGTGCCGGCTACGGGCGCTCGTTGAAGCGCTGCTGAGCCTCCTCGACGCCGTCGCGCGCGACCGTCTCCACGGCGTCCGCCGCGCGCGAGACGAGCGCGCCCACGTCGACGAGGTCGTCGAACGGCGAGAGGACCCAGTCGGCGACCGGCCTCGGGTCGCCGCGCTCCGGCCTGCCCACGCCGACGCGGAGGCGCAGGAAGTCCTGCGAGCCCAGGTGCTGTCCGAGCGAGCGGAGGCCGTTGTGTCCCGCGAGCCCACCGCCGACCCGCGCCTGCAGACGGCCGAGCTCGAGGTCGACCTCGTCGTGGACGACCAGCAGCTGCTCCGGCGGCAGCTTGTAGAAGCGCGTCGCGGCACCCACGGAGCGCCCTGACTCGTTCATGAACGTCTGCGGCTTCAGGAGCGCGACGCGGGCGCCGTCGAGGCGAACATCAGTGAGATCGCCCGAGAACTTGGAGCGAAACGATGCGCCGTGCCGCCGCGCGAGCTCGTCCACGACCATGTGCCCCAGGTTGTGGCGGGTGCGGGCGTATTCCTTGCCGGGGTTGCCCAGCCCCGCGACGAGCAGATCGAGCGACGGGGCTTGCTCGCCCCGTCGAAAGAGCCTCACTCGCTCTCGTCGGGCTCTGCTTCGGCGGACTCGCCCTCGGCTTCGGGCTCGGCGCCTTCCTCGGCCTCGACGCCCTCAGGCAGCTCGCCTTCCTCGAGCTCCTCGCCCTCCTCGACCTCGGGCTCCTCGATCTTCGTCGGCGGCGTTACGTTGAGCACGACGGCCTCGGGATCGTCGAGGATCGTGACGCCCTCCGGAGGCCTGATGTCTCCGACCCTCAGGCTGTCTCCGATGGCCAGGGCGGAGATGTCGACTTCGAAGCGGTCGGGCACCTCCATCGGCAGCGCCTCGACGTTGATCTCGCGCAGGACGAGCGTCAGCACGCCGCCCTCCTTGACACCCGTCGACTCGCCGAAGGGCTCCACGGCCACCTGCGCCTGGATCGTCTGGTCGAGCCGGACCTCATGGAGGTCGATGTGCAGGAGGCGCGGGCGGACGGGGTCGAGCTGGTACTCCTTGAGCACGGCGTGGTGCGCGGTCTTCTGATCGTCGAAGACGACGTCCAGAATCGCGTGGAGACCGTGGTCGCCGGTCAGCACACGGCGAAGCTCGCGCTCCTCGACGGTGAAGGGGTGCGCGTTCTTGCCGGCGCCGTAGAGCACGCCCGGGATCATCCCGGCCGCGCGCAGGCGGCGGGACTCCCCGCTCCCCGCGGTGTCGCGTGTCTTCACGCCCAGCTGGATCCGTTCGCCGGCCATCGGCCGGCAAGTGTAGCGAAGCCGCGGAGGCCGACGAGCCTAGCCGGGCTGGGGCTGGAAGCGGCTCTGGAGCTGGGAAACGTAGACGCCGAGCTCGCGCTGGCGCTCCTCGAGGCGCTCCTCGCGGATGGCGAGCAGGTCTTCGCGCCGCTCGACCTCCTCCTCGCGCATCTCGAGGTCGGCCTCGACGACGGCCTTGCGGGCCTCGTGGTCGTTCTCGCGCTGCTCCAGGTCCTCCGCGCGGTCGCGCAGGCTCGTCTCGAGCTCCCGTACGCGCCGGTCGCGCCGCTCGATGCTCTCGCGGGACTCGAGCACGTCCGCGGCCGGGCCGAACGTCTCCTCGAGCTCGCTGACACGGCGCTCGCGCTCGCGAAGCTCGACCGCGCTGGCCGCCAGGCGAGCTTCGCGCTCCTCGAGCTCGCGGGTTGCCCGCGGCGAGCTGAGCCTCGCGCTCGGCCACCTGCGAGTCGTCACGCGAGCCGGCGAGGCGCTCGATGTTCTGGATCTCGACCTTGATGACGGGCGGGATCAGGCCGCCGGCCGGGGCCGAAGGTGTCGAGCCGGGCTTGCGCCGCCGCCGCCCGCGCCGCCGCGGAGGCCGGGCGGGCCTGTCGGGAGTGAGATCGTCTCGTTCAGTCACAGCCTCGCGGCATGAGCAGACGATGGCGGCCCGGACCGTTCCGGGCATCCCCCACTTTGGCCATCCTCGCGCCGATCCCACGTTTCAGGGATGCCGCCCCCGGCCGGGACATCCGAAACATGTCTTGGCGTACCAACCAACTGCAGCAACGAAAGGCGGCATCGTATGTCTGCGGATCTCATCCGGATCAAGATCCGGAACTTCCCTCAGCCCCATCTCGGGCGGCGTCTTCTGATCGCCGGCCTGAAATAGCGGCGGCAACACCCTCTCCCTCGAGCGGCCCGACGGGCCGCTCGGCGTTTTTCTGGACTTGTTCGACCCCGCGGAGCCTGCCACGCTTCGGCCCTAGGGGAACAACTCCGGGGAGGGAGATCAGATGCACAGGAAGGCGCTACTCGCGCTGGCGGCAGCGACCGCGCTCGCAGTCGCCGCGCCGGCGCAGGCCAACCACACGCTCGCGCACAAGGTGGCGCTGCTCACCGAGAAGCTCAACTGCCTGCAGAAGTACCCCGTGTACTCCTTCGGGGACTATGCGTACTCCGGGATCGAGACCGACTTCGCCGACCAGGGCGCCGATCAGATCGAGGTGCTCGTTCCGGAGGTGCTCCAGGTGAACGCGCTCGACTTCGACTACGGCAACACGAACCCGCAGCCGAGCGACGCGTACCTGTTGGGCGTGAAGCGGACGTCAAAGTGCATGGCGAAGTTCGCGACGGCGCTGAACCCGGTGTCGGCCAGGCGCGCGGCTCCGGCCAAGATGGCGCGCCTGCGCTAGCGGGTCAGTCGGACGATCTCGGCGGGAGCGTCCGGACGCAGGAGCTCCCAGACGAGGAGATGGGTCTCGATCTCCCGGCGGGCCTGCTCCTCGTCGGGCGCGTCGGTCCGCTCGACGTCGAGCTCCCGGTCGCCGACCGGGCGCACGGCAAAGCCCGAGCGCGCGTAGTGCACGCTGAGCTCCTCGCGCAGCGAGGGATCTGAGATTCGGATTCTGAGGGGCCGCAGTTGAGCTGTATTAATCGGCTGCGGACGCCGGTTCGGGCACCCCCAAACCGGGGGCTTTCTCAGACGGCCTGGAGGAGCAGCAGGATGACGGCGGCCCACACGGCGAGGCCGACGATCACGGCGAGCGCGGTCCCGCGGAAGAACCGCATGAACGCCTGCGGAGACTCGCCGCCGAGATCGTCGTCGCACTCCCAGTCGGCGTCCTCCCCGGCCCACGGGTCGTCCAGGCCCGCAGGGAGCCGATCCTGGCGGCTGGGTCGCCTGGTTCGCTTGAGCTGCATCGCGTTCTCCGAACCGCAGAGAGACGCGTCCCCTGACGCCTAGAGGGCGTTGTCCCGCCCTGCACTGTACTCCAGCGCAGGGATGTTTCAAGTCCGCGGGCGCGTTGCGACCGCGCGAATCAGCGACTCGAGCGGCTCCCGTCAGACGGGTTCGCCGTTGGAGGCGGCGGCTGCTCCGCCGGCGGCTTGCCCGGTGGCGTGGCCCTGCCGGCGCCGCGCCGCCTGCGGCGCACCGGCGGCGTCCTCGATCTGGCCCAAGAGCACGTGGGTGAACCGCTCGCTGAAGCCCGCGAGGAACGCCAGGAGCGCGTAGAAGTAGAACTCCGTTTCTTCGGCGGAGGGCGGAGGACGATCAGGCCGCTCCGGAGCGCGAAGTACGTGGCCGTCCCGAAGATCGCCCCGAGCACCGGCCGGACGGCTCCGAGGAACCACAGTGGGCGCCTTCCCTACCTCGTAGTCCACCCGAAACGCCTGCGGAGACCGCGGATCCTGGCGCATGCGCGACATCACGCTGACGATCGCGCCGACGGCCCCCGCGAGGTACGACGAGAGGTAGTCGCGCATCTCGATGTGCTCGACGTCCGCGACCAGGGCCAGCGGCAACGCGACGGCGGCTGCGGCGCGGGCGAGAAGCCCCAGCCCGAGCATCATTCCGAAGAAGTAGTAGATGCGAGCCGCGTTCTGGGCAGCGCGATCGTAGTAGCCCTCGATCTCGTGCAGCGCGGTGCGCTGCTTGTGGACGAGGGCAGCGCGCTCCTTCTCCGTCGGCTTCCTGCCCGTTGTCTCGACGAAGCCAAGCAGGTAGCTCTGCTCGGCGAAGATGCGCTCCATCGCGATGCGCTTCGGCGTCGACGTGAGGATCTCGCTGGCCCTGATGGCGAGAGAATCGAAGAGGTGCATCAGCTCCGCGACCTCGTGAATCCGCATGGTCGCCCAGTCCGTCGCCCGATGTAGATGGATCTCACGCTCGCGCCGTCGGAGCGAGTAGCGGCGCGGGCGCTTGACGGTGAGCGCGATTGCGGAGGCTTCGCTCCAGCACCAGTACGCATCCTGGATCTCGCCTTCGGCCAGCTCGAAGGCCCTTAGCTTGGCTCGGTAGACCCTTTCCGCGTCCTCTGCTCGCCGCGCCCCCGGCTTGCCCGAGGGCCCGTCGTCGTTCGTAGCACCTCGCGGCCCGAGGCCCGCGTCGTGCTGCCAGACGTGGTGTGCCCACACCAACTCGGGAAAGAGGATCGCCCCGGTGTCGTCGAGCGCCGGTGACTGGTCTTGCTCGGCTGGACGATCTTCGGCTGAGGTCGATGTGGACTCACTCATGGCGCGCCTTCGCTTCCTGACCGAGCCGCATGACGGTCCCCTCGATTCCCAATGAGGGTAGACCTGCTCTGAGAGCGGCGCAAGCTCGGCCCAGGCGAATGCAGCGCCTAGAAGAGCTGGTTCTGCGAAGAGAGGTAGGTCTACGTCGCGTTTCCGGACTTCCGGACGCGGAAGCTCCCCTGGCGTTGAGGGGCGGGCGGGACTAAGAGCCCGCCCGCCCAACTCTTGCCTCAGCTCAGTGCAGGCACCACGACTTCGCAGAAGTCGTCCGTGCGACCTGTCGATCCCTTGACCTGCTCGAAGGAGATCTCCGTGTCGTCGGAGGGATCGCTCGGCGTGCCGCCGTGATCGACCACCAACTCGAAGCGAACCTGCCCCGGATTCCTGCCGATCGCCTTGCCGTCCGAGTTGTAGATCACAGCGTTGCCGGTCGAGAGTATGAGGATCGTGAGCGTGCCGTCGCCGTTGTCCGTCACGCGCAGATCCTTGTCGATCAGGTTGACCTTGCTCACGACGAACTTGTCGTTGTCCACGTTCGTGAACGTTTCCGTGATCCGGAGGCGGTTCGCGAAGTAGATGAGCCCGTCGCGCCCGCGCGGCCTGATCGTGGTGGTCCCGTCGACGACCAGGTGGCTCTCTACCACCATGTCCGTGTCACAGAAGGCTTCGATCTCGTTGAAGAACTCCTCGTGGAAGGTCTCCTTGATCACGCGCCCCGGCTCGGCCAGCGCGGGCACGGCAACTACGACCGTTGCCAACAAAGCTGCTGCCAACAGAACTCGCCGCATCTCTACTACCTCCTGCCCCCGCACCGGTTACGAACAGGCCGCCCCTTCATCGCGGGGGGATCGGCCACCAGGCAAGAAGACTCTGTCATCCCTCGATCCGTAGTTCAAGCGCGGGGCCGGGCGGCGCGTGATCGTCGTTCAGGATCAGTAGAAAGGTCCAGTAGAAGATCCGCGCGATCCCGCGCGTTGCGCGTTGAGCGAAAGCGGCTAGAAGAGCTGGTTCTCGCCCGCGAAGATCGCCGAGACCGAGTCGTCCGAGAAGACGTTCTCGATCGTCTCCGCCAGAAGGCCGGCGACCGGGAGCACCGTGAGCTTCTCCGGGCGGCGGAGCTCGTCGACCGGGACCGTGTCCGTCACCGCGAGGCCCGTGAGCTCGCTCTCGGCGAGCTTCTCGAGCGCGTCGTCGGGGAAGAGCCCGTGCGTCGCGCAGGCGTAGACCTGCGTGGCCCCGGCGGCGAGCAGGGCCCGGGCGCCCGCGACCAGCGTCCCGCCCGTGACGATGATGTCGTCGCTCATGATCGCGACCTTGCCCTTGACGTCTCCGACGACCTCGGTCACGGACGCAACATCGTGGGCCGGCCGCTGCTTGTTCATGAGGGCAAAGTCCGCGTCGAGCATCTGCGCGAACTTCGTGGCCATCTTGGCGCGGCCAGGGTCGGGCGAGACCGCGACGACGCCGTTGCCGTGCAGGCCGAGCGTCTCGCGGTAGTACCGCGCGAAGAGCGGCAGCGCCGTCATGTGGTCGACCGGGATGTTGAAGAAGCCCTGGATCTGCCCGGCGTGGAGGTCCATCGTGAGCACGCGGTCGACGCCGGCCGCCTCGAGGATGTCGGCAAGGAGCTTCGCGGTGATCGGCTCGCGCGGCGAGGATTTCTTGTCCTGGCGCGAGTACGGGAACCACGGCATGACCGCGGTGATGCGATTGGCGGAGGCCAGCTTGGCGCCCTGGATCATGATCAGGAGCTCCAGCAGGTGGTCGTTCGTGAGCTTCCCGTGGCAGGCCTGGACGAGGAAGACGTCGGCGCCGCGGATCGACTCGCGGTAGCGGCAGTACGTCTCGCCGTTGGCGAAGGTCTTGAGCTTGACGTCGCCGAGCTCGATGTTGAGCTGGTCGGCGATCCTCTGCGCAAGGACGGGGTGCGACCGGCCGGAGAAGAGCATCAGCTTCCCGGAAGGTCCGCGCTCGATCCAGCGGCCGCGCTCGCCGTGCGGTTGGGGCGTGTGCTCGGGCGTCACGTCGAGGCCCGGCAGCGACAGCTCAGTCGTTCCGCTTTCCACGCAGGTAGCCCTCCTTGGTGACCTGACGCGCCCGCGCGATGGCGAGCGATTCCGGCGGCACATCCTCGGTGATGTACGAGCCGCCGCCGATCCATGCATCGTCTCCGATCGTCACAGGAGCCTCGAATCCATTGTGAATGCCGGTCCTGACGTTCCTGCCGATCGTCGTGCGGCCCTTCTCACGTCCCGGCTGGTGCGGGAAGTTGGCCGTGATCGTCCCGGCGCCGACGTTGGAGCCCTCGCCGACCTCGGCATCGCCGAGGTAGGAGAGGTGAGGCACCTTCGCCCCCTCGCCGATGTGCGCCTTCTTGAGCTCCACAAAGGTTCCGGCCTTGGCCCGTGCGGCCAGCACGGTTCCGGGGCGAAGGTAACAGAACGGCCCCACGAGCGCGTCCTCGCCGATTTCCGCATCGTCGACCACCGCGTGCGGCCCGACCTCCGCCCCGCGCCGCACCACCGTGCGGCCGCGGAGGACGGTGAACGGGTGGATGACCGCGTCCGGCTCGATGGAGACATCGGGCTCGATCCACGTCGTGGCCGGGTCGACGATGGTCACACCGGCCTCGAGGTGGGAGGCAACGATCTGGTCGCGAAGCCGCGCGCCGGCGGCAGCGAGATCGGCCCGGGTGTTCACGCCTTCGCCAACACGGGGGTCCTCCGCACGGTACACCGCGACGGGCCGCCCGTCATCCACAAGGTGTCGCACCGCGTCCGTGAGGTAGAGCTCGCCCTGGGCATTGTCGGTGTCGAGCCGCTCGAGGGCGCCCCAGAGCGCCTCCGCGTCGACGACGTAGACCGACGAGTTGACCTCGCGGACCGCCAGCTGCTCCGGGGTCGCGTCGCCCGCCTCGACGATCGAGACGAGCCGCCCGTCTTCCCCGCGCAGGACGCGGCCGTACGAGCCCGGCTCGTCGGGCTCGAACGAGAGCACGGTCGCGGTCGCGCCCTCGGCCGTGTGCGTCTCGAGGAGGCCGGCGAGCGCGGCCGCCGAGAGGAGCGGCGCGTCCCCGGCCAGGATGAGGACGTCACCCGCGAACCCTTCGAGCGCCGGGCGGGCCGCCGCTGCGGCGTCCCCGGTCCCGCGCGGTTCCTCCTGGACGGCCAGCACAGCGCCGTCCGGGAGGGTGCCCTCGAGCTCGGCCACCGTCCCCGGCGAGGTCACGACGACGAGCGGGTCGGGATCGAGCTCGCCCGCCGAGGCGATGACCCAGTCCAGGAGGCGGCGGCCGAGCAGCTCGTGCAGGTGCTTCGGCCGCTTCGAACGCATGCGCGTGCCGAGCCCGGCGGCCATCACCACCGCTGCGATCGGGGTGCGAGTCACGAGGGCGTCATGGCTGGGGCGGGAGGATTCGAACCTCCGATCACGGGACCAAAACCCGTTGCCTTACCACTTGGCTACGCCCCACTGAAAGCGAGTATACGACCGCCTACCGGCGGTCCATGAGCAGGATCACGAGGAGGATTCCCGCCATCGCCACGAGGGCGAGGATGGCCAGGAACTTGAAGAGCTCCCAGAGCACCGGGACGATCACGGCGATCAGCTGCGACGCGGCCAGGATCCAGAGGACCTCACGGAGGAACTGCGAGCCCGTCCGCCGCCCCACGAAGATGTAGAGGGCCGAAGCCGCAATCGCCGCAGCGAGAACCCAGAACCAGCCGAAGTTGCCGAACACGACGGCGAGGCTCTCGACGAGGCCGATGAGCAGCGCCAGGCGCAGCCTCCGCGCCTCGAGCCACGGCCCGGAGCCCTGCTCGCGGGCCTCTATCGCGGGCGTCGTGTCCATGTGGACGAAGTTACCAAACCGGTGCGACCACCCAGGTCCGTGCGCGACGCCCGAGCGCACGGGCCGCGGCGCGGGCGTCCTCTCGCCGGTGAAAGAGCGCGTAGACCGTCGGGCCGGCCCCGCTCAGATCGGCCCTGAACGCGCCCGCAGCACGGAGCTCGTCGGCCAGCGGCACGCCTCCGGCCGCTTCCGCGAGGTCGTTCCCGGGCAGCGCCGCAAGGTCGCGGGGGCGCCGGACGGCGTCGACTCCTCCGAGGAGCGCCGCTTTCCGCTCGGCGAACCCGGGGCCGCCGCCCTGCGCGTCGAAGCGCGCGTAGACCTCGCCCGTCGACGGCTTGGCAGCGCCGCGCGGGAGGGCCAGGAGCACCCAGAAGTCCTGCGGGAGGTCGAGCGGCGTCAGGGTCTCGCCCGCCCCCTCGGCCAGCTTCGGCCCGGGCTCGAGGAAGAACGGCACGTCCGCGCCGAGCTCCGCCGCGAGCGCGTGGAGCCTCGCGCCGTCGAGCGGCCGCTCCAGCCCGGCGTTTGCGAGCTTCAGCGCTGCGGCGGCGTCGGCGCTCCCCCCGCCGAGGCCGGCGGCGACCGGGATCTCCTTCGCGATCCGTGCGCGCCAGGCGGGCTCGACCTCGGCCGCACGCGCGAGCCCTTCCAGCGCGCGCCTGACGATGGTGTCGTCCTCGAAGCCTTCGACCGCCAGCCCGCGGGTGCGCTCGAGCTCGATGCGGTCGCAGACGTCGACGCGCTGCATGACCGAGGCCACCTCGTGCAGGCCGTCCGGCCGTCGCTCGCCGACGACGAGGGCGAGGTTGATCTTCGCCGCGGCGACTGCGCGCGCGGGTCTCATGTGAGCAACGCCGAGAGCCGGAGGTGCTCGGCGGGCTCGAGCTCCTGCGCCCGCGCCTCGGGAGGCCTGCCGAGCTCCGCGAGCGCCTCGACCGCCCGCTCGCGGCCGGCGACCCCGGCGAGCTCGACCGAGTTGGCGAGCGTCTTGCGCCGGTGCGCGAACGCCGCCTGCACCACCCGGCGGACGCCGGCGAGCTCCGGCCCCCAGTCACGCGTCCGCCGGAATGCGACGAGGGCGGAGTCGACGTTCGGAGGCGGAACGAAGCACGTGCGCGCGACCGGGTGCAGGCCGGTCCGCTCGGCGGTCAGCTGAACGAGCACCGAGACCGCGCCGTAGCTCTTCGAGCCGGGCGAAGCGAAGAAGCGGTCGGCGACCTCACGCTGCACCATCACCGACCAGAGGCGCACAGTAGGCAGGCCTCCGAGGCTCTCGGCCACGAGCGGCGTGGCCACCTGGTACGGCAGGTTCGCGACGAGCTTGCCCGGCGCCGGGTCGAGCTCGTGCAGCGGCAGGCGGAGCGCGTCGCCGAAGAGGAGCTCGACGTTCCGCCGCTCGCCGAGCCTCTCCCGGAGGTACGGCTCGAGGCCGCGGTCGAGCTCGACTGCGTGCACCGTCGCGACCCGGTCGGCGAGGTACACGGTCAGGACGCCCAGGCCGGCGCCGATCTCGAGCACGACGTCGTCGGGCTCGAGCTCCGCGAGCCTCCCCGCGACGCCGAGGATGTTCTCGTCGACGAGGAAGTGCTGGCCGAGCTCGCGGTTGGGCGTGACGGGCAGGTTCACGGCAGGCCGAACAGGGCGACCGCGTTGGCCTCGACCTGGGCCTCGAGCACGGCGACGTCCTCCCCGCGCGTCTCTGCGGCGACCGCGAGCGTGTGCACGACGTAGGCGGGCTCGTTCCGCTTCCCGCGCACCGCCTGCGGCGCCAGGTACGGGCAGTCGGTCTCGAGCAGGAGACGCTCGGCCGGCACTCGCGCCAGAGCCCACCGGAGCTCCGGAGCCTTCGGATAGGTGAGGTTGCCGGCGAAGGAGACGTGCCAGCCGCGCTCGAGCGCAGGCTCGAGCAGGTCGGCCGACGAGAAGCAGTGCAGGACGACCGGCGTCCCCTCGGGCAGCTCGCGCAGGACGGCGACCGTGTCCGCGTCGGCCGCTCGCGTGTGCACGACGAGTGGCTTTCCGAGCTCGGCCGCCAGCGCGGCCTGGGCCCTGAACGACTCGGCCTGACGATCCCGCGGCGCCAGGTCCCGGTAGTAGTCGAGCCCTGTCTCCCCGACAGCGACTGCCTTCGGGTGGGAGAGCAGCTCTCGCAGCTCGTCGAAGTCCCGCTCGCCGACGTTGCCCGCCTCGTGTGGGTGCAGCCCGAGGGCGGCGAAGACGCCGTCGTGCTCCTCACACAGCGCGAGGCTCGCCCGGCACGACTCGATCGTCGTCCCGACGGTGACCACCCGCTCGACGCCGGCCTCGCGCGCGCGCCCGAGAATCTCGGCGGGCTCCTCGAACGCGTCGAGGTGGGCGTGCGTGTCGATCACGGGCCGGCGGGTGGCCGCGTCACGCCGCTTCCGCCGTGGGCGGGTCCACGCGCGGGAAGAGCGGCGGCGCCGGCTCGATCCCCTCGAGCGCCGCCGTCCGGCCGGACGCTGCGAGGTCCCACGACACGTCGCTCGGCTGCCCGAGAGCGGCGAGGACGCGCTCGGACGTCTCCGGCACGAAGGCCGCGAGCGCGACCGCGACCGCTCGCAGGCCGTCGGCGAGCTCGAAGAGCACCCGGTCGAGGTCTTCCGCGCGCGCAGGGTCTTTCGCCAGCTCCCAGGGAGCGGTCTGCTCGACGTGGCGGTTGAGGCGGCGGACGAGCTCCCACACGGACTCCAGCGCCCCGGTGATGTCGAACACGTCGAGCTTGGCGGCGACGTCGGATCCGACCCGGTCGATCTCCGAGGCCAGCTCCGGAGAGCCTGCGACCTCGTGCAGCTGTCCCTCCCGGTAGCGGGAGATCATCGCCGTCGTCCGCGAGAGCAGGTTGCCGAGGTCGTTCCCGAGCTCACGCTCGTAGCGCTCGTGCAGCCCCTCGACCGAGATGCTCCCGTCCTGGCCGAACGTGGCGACGCGGAACAGGTAGTAGCGCACGGGATCGACCCCGTAGACGTCGATGAGGCTCAGCGGGTCGATGACGTTCCCGAGGGACTTCGACATCTTCCGGTCGTCCATGAGCAGGTAGCCGTGGACGAAGAGCTGCTTCGGCACCTCGATCCCGGCCGAAAGCAGGAGCGCGGGCCAGATCACGCAATGGAACTTGAGGATGTCCTTGGCGAGGAAGTGCCGGACCTCGGGCCAGTAGCGCGGCCGGAGGTCCTCGCCCTCCCGCGCGAAGGCGAGGGCGCTCCAGTAGTTGATGAGCGCATCGACCCAGACGTAGACGACCTGGTCCGTGTCCCACGGGACCGGCACACCCCAGCGCTGCGAGGCCCGGCTGACGCTGATGTCGTCGAGCCCCTGCTCGACGAACCTGCGCGCCTCGTTGTACCGGAACGAGGGGAGGACGATGTCCGGCCGCTCGTCGAAGAGGCGAAGGAGCGGCTCGGCGTAGGCCGAGAGCCGGAAGAAGTAGTTCTTCTCCTCGACGAACTCCGGCGGGATGCCGTGCTGTGGGCAGAGCCCGTCCACGAGCTCGGCCTCGGTGTAGAAGGTTTCGCAGCGGGTGCAGTACAGGCCGGAGTAGACGCCTTCGTAGATGTCCCCGCGCTCGTAGATCCGCTGGAGGAGCTCCTGGACGCGCTCGCCGTGGCGCGGGTCGGTCGTCCGGATGAAGAAGTCGTTCGACGCGTTGACCTTGACGGTCATCTCGCGGAATGCGGCCGCGTTCCTGTCGACGAACTCCTGCAGCTCGAGGCCCGCCTCCTCGGCCACGCGCGGGATGTTCGAGCCGTGCTCGTCCGTCCCCGTCAGAAAGAACGTGTCCTCCCCGCGCTGGCGCCGATGGCGGGCGACGATGTCGGCCGCGATCGTCGTGTACGCGTGGCCGATGTGCGGCGTCGCGTTGACGTAGTAGATCGGGGTCGTGATGTAGAAGCTCACCGGCGGTCATCATACGGACGGCCATCGCCCACCAGACCCGCGGTTTGAGGGTGTCCCAGACGGGAACTGAGTGGTGACAACGAGTCACCGGATCGAGTGGGCCGCAGGCCTTGCGGATCCCCGACGGTGACGAGGAGGTCGAGACACCACGTGATGGAAGCGTCGACGCGTAGCCGAGGCGGGAAGACGACGACCGGGATCATCAGGCACCTGGATGAGCTCGGGCGGATCGTCATCCCAATCGAGATCCGCAAGCGGTTCGGGCTCACCGAGCGAGACGCGCTCGAGATCTCCGTCCGCGACCAGACAATCCTCCTCAGCCGTCCACGCGACGGATGCGTCTTCTGCGGCTCGAGCCGCACGGTCGCGGAGCACCGCGGGCGCAGCGTCTGCGGCGCGTGCGCGACCGAGATCGCCTCGGCGGCGAGCTAGCACCAACCCGCCGAAGCCCGCCAGCCCCAGAACCGCCAGGGCGCCGATCGCAGCGAGGGAGTCGCCCGTGCCCGCGCTTCCGCCGTCACTGGGGGCCTGGATGGCGTGTGACGGCGACGCGTCCGACGCAAGCACTGGCCGGGAGCGCGAAGCCCTGCTCGAGCGCCTTCTCGATCGGGGCGGACACAGGACTCGGGCCCGCCTCGGCCGAGCCGGGCTCGGTGGCCTCGACCTGGCCTCCCCGAGCCACCGGCGCCGCGCGAGGGCGTTCCACGGAGGGCGTCGCCGCCGGCTCCTGAGCCGGAGCGGGAGCCGCCGGTGGCGGCGACGGCGCGGGCACCTCGGGCGCGGGTGCCGGAACCTCGGGAGCTTCCGGCGTCGGCGGAGGCTCGGGTGCGTCGGGCACCGGCTCCGCCGGAGGGGCCGGCGACGGCGGCGGTGGGGCTTGCCGCGAGGGCAGGAGCCCGAGCGGATCGACGTAGCCGTTGGGATCCGCCGTTACGCGGACGCCGAAGTGGACGTACGACTCGGCGTGCTCCGGCTCGCCGGACCGACCGGCCGAGCCGACGCCCTCGCCCTCGGCGACCTGCCGGCCGCGCGCGACGGCGACGGAGCCGAGGTGGACGAGCGTGACCGAGTAGCCGTCGGCCGTCTGGATCGTCACCGTGCGGCCTCCACCGGGCACGGTGCCCGCAAACGAGACCGTGCCGGGCGCCGGCGCCTTGACGAGCTCCGCCTGTCGGCGCGGCGACGTCGACGCCGCGATGCTGCTCGGCGGCATAGGGATCGTCCCCGAGGACGAAGGGTTGTAGTACCGGCCCGTCGACGGGCCAGGTCCAGGCGAGTGCGGGCGGCGCGCCTGCCTGGAACGCGATCAGGACCGGAAGCAGGGCGACCACGCGTTTCATTCCCGCCTCCTGTTGTCCGTTATGTCAACGGCAGAGAAGGCTAGCAGGTCGGATCGGACGTTGTCAATCCCGGCGACAGCCGAGATCTACAACGAGCTGCGGTAGAGACGATTGCGCGGCACGCCCGTCAGGCGGGCGACGACGTCCGCGGCCCCGCGGCGCGAGGCGCCGGAGGCGAGCAGCGCTTCGAGCGCCTCGAAGGCGGCGGCCTCGTCGACGTCGGCAGACTCGGGAGCGGCGCCGACCACGACCGTGATCTCGCCCTTGGGGGCCTCCGAGAAGCGCCGGGCCACCTCGCGCGCCGTGCCGCGCACGACCTCCTCGAAGCGCTTCGTCAACTCGCGGCACACCGCCACCGGACGCTCGGGATCAGCCTCCGCGAGGCTCGCGAGGCTCGCCGGCAAGCGCCGCGGCGACTCGAAGGCCACCGCCGGCCAGGTCCAGGCGCGCGACTCCTTCCAGAGCCTGTCGAGGCCTGCCCGCGTGCGCGGGAGATAGCCGAGGAAGACGTATCGCTCGCCGAGGAGCCCGCTGGCGACCAGAGCCGTCTCCACGGCGCTCGGCCCCGGCAGGACGGTCACGACCAGCCCGCGCTCGAGCGCGGCCGCGACGAGCCCCGCGCCGGGGTCGTTCACGCCCGGAAGACCGGCGTCGCTCGCCAGGGCGATCCGCTCGCCCGCCTCGAGCCGCGGCAGCAACTCCCCCGTCCGGCGCGCCTCGTTGTGCCGGTGGAACGAGAGCAGGCGGGCCGAGATCCCGTGGCGGTCGAGCAGGATCTTCGTGCGGCGCGTGTCCTCGCAGAGGACGAGATCCGCTTCCGCGAGCTCCCTGAGCGCCCGCAGCGTCACGTCCTCGAGGTTCCCGATCGGCGTCGGGATGACGAGGAGGGGCATGGCTCCCCGCCCGCCCGGTCAGGGCGAGACGGGCACCTCGCCGACGTCCAGCGCCTCGAAGGCGACCAGGCCGGCGCCGACGAGGCCGGCGGCGCTCCCGAGCTCGGCCAGGACGATCTCCACGTCGTCCTTCCCGGGCGGAAGCGCGCGCTCAGCGACGACCTTGCGCGCCGGCCCGAGGAGGAGCTCGCCTGCCTCCGCAAAGCCTCCGCCGATGACGACGATCTCCGGGTTGAAGATGTTCACGTAGGAGGCGATGCCGACGCCCAGATGGAAGCCGACGTGGTCGAGCACGTCCCTCGCGTCGCCTTCCCCCTCGGCGGCGAGCTCGACCGCGAGCCTGGCGTCCACGACGCGCCCCTCCGCCGCCGCCCGCCCGAGGTCGCCGTCCGGCCGCTCGGCGGCCGCCGCCGCAGCGAGCTCGTCCGCTGCCAGGCCGGAGGCGAGCGCCTCCAGGTGGCCGCGGCCAGGGCAGGCGCCCTGGCACGGCGGCCCGTCGACGTCGATGGTGATGTGCCCGAGCTCGCCCGCCGCGCCGACCGCACCGCGGTAGAGGCGCCCGTCGAGGATCAGGCCGCCGCCCACCCCCGTCCCGAGCGTGAGCATGATCATCTGCTGCGAGCCCCGGCCGGCGCCGAGCCGGTGCTCGGCCACCGCGGCCGCGTTGCCGTCGTTCTCGATCATCACGGGGACGCCGAAGCGGGCCTCGAGGCGATCGCGCAGGTCGACGCCCGCGAGCGGGATGTTCACGGAGGTGACGGCCCGCCCGGTGCGCTGGTCGATCGTCGACGGGACCCCCACTCCGAGCCCGGTGAACCCATTGCCCGCCACCGCGTCGATGACGCGCTCGACCTGGGCGAGGATCGCATCCTCGCCCGAGAGATCAGTGGGCTCGACCGTGCGGTTGAGGACGGCCCCCTCGCGGTCCACGAGGCCGGCCGCCAGCTTCGTCCCGCCAAGATCGACCGCGATGACGTGCGGAGCGCTCATTCGGCGTCTGGCTACGATACTCGGTCGCTGTGGCGTCGAAGGACAAGCCGTACCGCGTGTATCGAGGCGGACGGGCCAAGGGGCCCGTTCCGAAGGAGGCTCCGCGCGGACGGGCCGAGCGCGGCACGGACGGCGAGGACCCCTACTCCCGCCCTTCGAAGACGAAGCGCCCCCGCCGCAAGCGCCGCTGGGTGCGGATCGCGGTCATCTTCCTGCTCGTCGTCCTCCTGGTCAGCATGGTCTGGGCGGTGCTCGGCTACCTGGCCTTCCGAAGCGGCGTCAAGGAGGCGAACGCCCGGCTCGACTCGCGTGCGTACCGCGTGCTCGCGCCGCAGGACGGCCTGATCTTCTCGAACCCGTCGACCATCCTCGTCCTCGGCACCGACGAGGGCCCGAACCGCTCGGGGCCGTTCCGCTCCGACGCGATGATGCTCGTCCGCACCGACCCGGACGCGCACCGGATGGCGCTCCTCTCGATCCCGCGCGACCTCCGTGTCGACATTCCCGGGCGCGGCTCCGAGAAGGTGAACGCGGCCTACGCGTTCGGCGGCCCGACGCTTGCGATCCGCACGGTGCAATCCCTGACGGGCATCCCGATCAACCACGTCATGGTCGTCGACTTCTCCAAGTTCAAGGAGGTGATCGACGCCCTCGGCGGCGTCACGATCAACGTCCCGGCACCCATCCTCTCGAACAAGTTCGAGTGCCCCTACCCGACCCAGGCGCGCTGCGACCGGTGGGATGGCTGGCGCTTCGCCAAGGGCCAGCAGCACATGGACGGGCGGCGGGCGCTGATCTACTCGCGCGTGCGCCAGAACCAGCTCGACCCGTCCGAGAGCGACATCACCCGCGGCGAGCGGCAGCAGGCCGTGCTCCAGGCGATGATGGACGAGATCACGAGCTTCGGGACGTTCATCCGCATGCCGTTCATCGGCGACGACCTCGTGGCGCCCCTCGCGACCGACCTGTCGGCGAACCAGCTCCTCCAGCTCGGCTGGGTGGTGAAGCGGATGCCCGCAAGCGGCCAGCTTCGCTGCCGGCTCGGTGGACAGATCGCCGACATCGACGGGCAATCCTTCATCATCGGCACCGAGGAGAACGCGTCCGTGATCGCCATGGTCACGGGAGATTCCGCGCCGCAGCCGCCTCCGCCGGGCTCTGGTCCGTTCGGGCCGGGCTGCAGGGTGGGGAGAAGCGGCTGAGTCCGCTAGGACTCGGCGGCCTTCGCCTTTGGCTCCGGCTTGTCGGTCGACTTCTTCTCGCCGGAGTCACCGCCGCCGTCCGAGCTCTCCTTGGCCGCCGGGCGCTTGTTGCCCCGGCCGTAGTCGGTCGAGTAGAAGCCTGAGCCCTTGAAGTGAATCGCGGCCGGGTACAGCACCTTCGTGACGGGGCCCTCACCGCAGATCTGGCATGTTTCGGCAGGCGGATCGGACATCCGCTGAAAGAGTTCGAACGTGTGCCCCTTGGGGCATCGGTATTCGTAAGTAGGCATCGAAGAAAGGCCGCCCTTTGCAGGGGGAGATGCTAGCAGGGGGGCCGGGGGCTCCCGGCACTCGGGATCCCGGAGTGCCAGCGTCTCCTGGGCGCGGTAGAGCCTTCTCGTGGGTCGGCGACGGCTTCTGGCTCGGGGTCGGCGCGGTCGCCGCGGCCCTCGGCGCGGTCCTGCTCCTGCGCCTCCATGCCCTGCCCCCGAACGAGGACGAGGTGCTCGCGTTCTTCATCAGCCACGGAAGCCTCGGCGACGTGCTCGAGACCGTGCTCGGCGAGCGGGGAGGCGCGCCGCTCCACTACCTCCTCGCCTACCTCGTCGGCAAGGTCGACCCCGGCCTGACGAGCCTCAGGCTCATCTCGGTCGCCTTCGCGGTCGCGAGCGTCCCCGTCGCGGCTGCGGTGATGGCGCGACTCACGGACCGCCGCACGGCCCTGCTCGCCTCGGTCGTGGCCGCGGCGAGCTGGACGATGCTCTACCACGGCATCTACGCGCGCATGTACAGCCTCTTTCTGTTCACGAGCGCGCTCTCGCTGCTGCTCCTCCTGCGCGCGCTGGAGCGCGGCACGCGCGGCCGCTGGGCGGCCTGGACGGCGGCGACGCTGGCGCTCCTCGCCACGCAGCCGTACGGCGTGCTCGTCCTCAGCGCCCAGATCGCCTACGTGGCGGCGCTTCGCGTCCGGCGCCCCCTCCCGCTCCGCTCGCCGCTGATCGCGCTCGCGGCCGTCGTCGTGCTCGCGGGCCCGCTCTGGAGGACGTACTTCGTGCTCGCGTCGCGCTTCGAGGTCGGGCTCGGCTCGGGGAGCGGGTCCGAGCTCGGCTCGCCCGTCGACGTCGTCGACTACCTCTGGGACGTCCTGGGCGATTTCACGGCGGGCTGGTTCTGGGTCGCGCTCCCCGTTGCGGTCGTGTGCACCGTCGGCTTCGTCCTGCTCGTGCGCACGCGGCCGGATTCAGCCATCCTGACCGCCGCGATCGCGGCCGTTCCGGTTCTCGCGCTGGTGGCGGCCCGCTCGGGCGCCGGCGCGTCGCTCGAGACGCGGCACCTCATCTTCGTCCTGCCCTTTACGGCCATGCTTTTCGTGCTCGGGCTGCGGTGGCTCGCCGCCGGCGCCGGCCGCGCGGGCCCGCCCATCGTCGCCGTCGTGCTCGTGGGTCTCGTGATCGCCGAGGTCGCCTGGGGACTCGACCGGACGCGCTGGCTCTACACCGGCGAGCCCGACAGCCGGACGGAGGCGCGTGAGGACGCGGCCGAATGGCTCGCGGCCACCGGGCGTCCCGACGACGTCCTGCTCGGCTTCGAGCCGACGTACCTCGACGCGTGGGACAAGGGCGCGCCGTTCGGTGACATCTTCATCCCGCGCGCTGACCCGAAGCTGGAGCTCGAGGCGCTCGAGGACGCGGGCGAGCCGCTCGGGCGTGGCGTTTGGGTGCTCGACGCTTCGGACGAGCTCGACCATGACCGCGTGCGCCTGACCATCCCATCGAGCTCGCCGGGGTCGGAGTTCGAGGCGCGCGCCTTCGGGCCGTTCCTGATCGTGAGGACGCTCGAGCCCGTCGGCGATGCCGAGTCCTTCCTGGAGGCGACGCTGCGGGTGCAGCAGCTGAGCGGTGAGCTGCAGATCGGCGACGCCGGGCGCAACTACGTCACGGCAGAAGAGGCGCTGAAGCGGCTGCGCGACGAGGGTTAGGGGCGCTCACGGGCCTCGCGCTCGACGAGCTCCTGATAGCAGGGAGCCTCCTCGAACGCCGCCAGGCCGGCGGGCGTCTCGCGCCTCGGAGGCCGCGTGCGGACCTTCATCCGGCCCGCTGCCGCGAGGCCGGCCAGGCTGCCGACCAGGCCGCCGAGCAGAAACGGCCGGAGCCGCTTGCCTCGCTCGCCTTCCACCGGGCCGATTGTAGGGTCCGGCCGTGATCTGCACGCTCGGAGACCTCCTCCTGGACGTGATCGTGCGCCTGGAAGGCCCGATCGCGGAAGATACGGACACGTATGGCCGTACGCGCGTCGGAGCCGGAGGGCAGGCCGCGAACGTCGCCGCGTGGGTGGTGGCGCTCGGCGGCAGCGCGCGCTTTCTCGGCAAGCGGGCGAGCGACCCTGCCGGCCGACTGCTCGCCGAGGAGCTCACGGGGCGCGGCGTGGAGCTCGCCGGGCCGGAAGTCGAGTCCGGCACCGGCACCGTCGTCTCGATCGCGACGCCCAACGGGGCGCGGACGATGCTGAGCGACCGCGGCGTCTCGACGACCTTTGCACCCGAGGAACTGGACGCCGCGTGGCTGGACGGCTGCGAGTGGCTGCACATCCCCGGCTACAGCCTCGTGCGCTCGCCGCTGCGGGAGACCGCGCTCGCCGCCGCCGAGAGCGGCGCGCGGATCAGCGTCGACCTCAGCTCCACCGCGGCCGTCGAGGAGATCGGCGTCGAGCCGTTTCGGGAGACCCTGGAGGCGGTCGGGCCGGAGGTCGTGTTCGCCAACGAAGCGGAGGCCGAGCTCCTCGGGGCGCTCACCGCGCCGACGGTGGTCGTGAAGCGCGGCGCGGACGGCAGCATCGTGCGAACCGCGAAAGGAGAGACGGAGCTGCCGTCGCTCGACGTCGAGGTGCTGGACACGACCGGCGCAGGCGATGCCTTCGCCGCCGGGTTCCTCCATTCGGGGCCCGATCTGGCGATCGAGGCCGCGTCGCGCTGCGTGGCGAAGCTGGGAGCGATGCCCTAGTGCCCGACCTGATCCGCATCCATCCCGAGGTTCGCGCCGCGCTCGAGGCGCGCCGGCCCGTGGTCGCGCTCGAGACCACGCTCGTCTCGCACGGGTTCCCGAGCGGCGAGGGCGGAGCGGTCGCCGCAGAGGCCGAGCGGCGCGTCCGGGCCGCCTGGGCCGTGCCGGCCACGATCGGAGTCATCGACGGCGTCATCCAGGTGGGCCTCGAGGAGGAGCAGCTCGCACGCTTCGCCGACACGCCGGAGGCGCGCAAGGTCGGCCCGCGCGACCTGGCGGCGTGCGCGGCGCAGGGAGAGCTCGGCGCGACCACCGCGGGCGCGACCCTGGCGGTCTGCCGGGCGGTGGGCATCGGCTTCCTCGGCACGGGCGGGCTGGGCGGCGTGCACCGCGGCTGGACGAAGCGGCTCGACATCTCCGCCGACCTGGGCGAGCTGGCGCGCACGGAAGCTCTCGTCGTCGCCTCCGGCGCGAAGTCGCTGCTGGACGTCGAGGCGACCGCAGAGCTGCTCGAGACGATCGGCGTGCCGGTGCTCGGGTGGAGGACGGACGAGATGCCTCTCTTCTACTCGCGCGACGGCGGCCCGCCGGTCTCCGCGCGGGTGCTGACGGTCGAGGAGGTCGCGCAGATCGCCCAGTACCACTGGCGGCTCGGGCGGCACTCGGCGCTCCTGCTCGCGCGGCCGACGGACGAGAGCCTCGACGTCGAGCCGCAGATCCAGGAGGCCGTGGCCGAGGCCGAGGAGCAGGGCGTGCGCGGCGCGGACGTGACCCCGTTCGTCCTCGCCTATCTCCACGAGGCGTCGAGCGGCGCCACGGTGGGGGTCAACAAGAAGCTCATCGCCGAGAACGCCGCGCTCGCCGCCGAGGTGGCGGTCGCGTACTCCCGGCTCCAGTGAGACGCCTCCTCGCCCTCGGCGGGCTCGTGCTCGTGGCGGCCTGCGGCGGAGGCCCCGAGCCCGAGTCAGCGCCGCCGACCCAGGAGCCCGTGTCCGAGCCGACGACCTCGACTCAGCCGGAGCCGACCACGCAGGAGACGACCACGGAGCAGGCGGAGCCTCCGCCGCCGAAGGCACCGCCGGGCGTGCCGAGGTTCGTCGCCGGCTACCGCGAGTGGTTCAAGCTGAACGACGCGCCGATCCCGCCGCGCGACTCCGATCCGCACAACGGGACGAAGAACGTGTTCGCGTCCGAGCGCCGCGGGTCAGACGCGCAGTTCCCGAACGGAACGATCGTCGTCAAGGAGGCGATGCGGCCGGGCGCCGACTTCATCGGGCTGATCGCGATCATGCGCAAGCAGATGGGCGCCGATCCCGCGAACAACGACTGGGTCTTCGTCGAGTACACCCGCGAGGCCGCGAACGCGCGCTTCGCGGAGATCGCGAGCGGCTCGGTGTGCTCGAGCTGCCACATGAGCGCGCGGGACCTCGACTACGTCTTCACCCGCTGAGAGACAGCTACTCGTCGATGCGCTCGATGGCCACGATGTCGTCGGCCGCGAACGACTCCTCCCCCGCTTGACCCCAGCCGACGACGTCGCCGCTCGGCAGGACCGCGACCGGCTCGATCACCCGGCCGTCCCGCAGCAGGAGCCGAGTCTGATGGGCGCCCCAGGCGTCCTGGGGCCACGAGGCGACCTCGGCTCTGAGCCAGTCCGGCAGGCGGGTCGGCTCGTCCACCGCGGCCTCGGCGGGCTAGCCGTTGAGGAGGGTGATGAGGTCGTCCACCTCGAGCATCTCGTACGACTGCGTGTGGACACTCCCGCGCGCTCCGAGCGCGATCGACACCTTTGCGATGGCCGAGGCGCCGTCGGCTTCGATGATGTTGACGAAGTCGTGCGGGCCGAGCAGGAACCACTGGTGGATCACCTTGGCGCCGAGCTCCTCGACGTCCTTGTTCACCTCGCGCAGGCGGTCCGGGTTCGCGCGGAGCGTCTGCAGGCCCTGCTCGCTCAGCGTCGACAGCATCAGGTACTTGGGCATCTCTCCTCCTAGGCGGCTTCGCGGCCCGAGGATACAGCGGCCCGCGCCCGTTGCTCGAAATAGAGGACGGCGAGGCCGAGGAAGAAGAAGGGTGCGAGGACGACCTGGACGAGCGCGAGCGCGACGATCTCCCCGTTGTCGGCGAATCCGACGAGGAGATTGGCAAGCAGGATCCCGAAGACGAAGTTGACGATCAGAAGCGCGGCGACGACGCCGGTCGCATGCAGGTAGGCGACCTTGGCCAGCGCCAGCGTGCGCTCGAGCGCGTACGTGACGGTGTGGAACGGCCCGCCGCTGGCGCGGGTCTGCTCGACCATCGCGGCGGGCACGGCGAACGCGGTCAGCCCGAGCCAGAAGGCGATGACAATGAAGAGCACGGACAGGAACCCGGCGAGCGCGAAGGGGAGGCCGACCACGGCCGCCAGCAACAGGACCACGGGAAAGCGCACGAGAACCTGCGCCCACGCCTCACGGAACGTGTCGCCCGCAACCAGCCGAACAGCGACGCCGCTTGCCACCGTGAACATGATCGCCGTGACCACGTAGTAGACGGCCACGTGCACGACTGCCCCCGCCAGAAGGGCTCCCGCGTAGACCAGGCCGAGGCCGATCGCGGCGCGCACCCGCGCGCCGTAGAGGCTCACGGTCTCCGCGAGGATCTCCCCGAGCTTGAGTGGACGATCAGGCGGCGACACGGCGAGACTCTAGGGTGCAATCGTGGACATCCGCCGCGAGAAGTATGAGGCCTTCACGTCGCAGGCCCTCGTCGCGGCGCTGAACGCCGAGCTGCTCGACCGCTACGAAGGGTTCGACGGCTCGGGCGGGGAGCACGCGGCGGCCGACTTCGAGCCGCCTGACGGCGCGTTCGTGGTCGCCTGGGAAGGCGAGGAGCCGGTCGCCTGCGGCGGCGTGATCCGCTACGACGAGACGACCGCAGAGATCCGGCGAATGTACGTCGCGCCGGCCGCTCGCGGGCGCGGGCTCTCCCGGCTCCTGCTCGCCGCGCTCGAGGACGAGGCGCGCGAGCTCGGCTATTCGCTCGTCCGCTTGGAGACGGGCGACCGCCAGCCGGAGGCCATCAAGCTCTACGCCTCGTCGGGCTTCGAGCCCATACCGCGCTACGGGCCGTTCGTCGACGACCCGCGCAGCGTCTGCTTCGAGAAACGGCTGTGAACTAGGCTGTCGCCGTGGGCTACACGGTCTTCCAGTCGGGGGAGCTCGCGTTCGAGCCGCGGGGCGAGGACGACCCGCGCATGGTCGCGCGGCTCACCGAGGCGCTCGAACACTCCCGCGCGAACGTCTGGCGCTACCCGCCCGGCACGCAGGGGAAGCGGCACCGCGACCTGGGCCAGGAGGAGGTCTTCGTCGTCCTGGACGGGACGCTGACCGTCGACCTCGGGGATCCGCCGGAGCGGCACGAGGTCGCGCGCGGCGGCGTCGTGGTCGTCGAGCGCGGGACGATCCTCCAGCTCCGCAACGCCGGCGAGGAGGAGCTCGTCCTCTTCATCTACGGCGCCCCACCGGAGACCGGCAAGGCCGAGTTCTTCGACCCCGTGCCTTAGGCGGCGGCTGCCGGCTCGGCCGCCGATGCCTTGGCGAAGACCAGCTCGCCGTCTGCGACGTCGACGCGCACCGTGTCGCCCTCGACGAAGTCGCCCTCCAGCAGCCGTAGCGCGAGCGGGTTCTCGACCAGGCGCTGGAGCGCGCGCTTGAGCGGGCGGGCGCCGTAGCTCGGGTCCCAGCCTGCCTCGGCCACGTGCTCCTTGGCCGCGTCGGTCAGCTCCAGGCCGAGGCCGCGCTCGGCGAGGCGGTCGCGGAGCCGCGCGAGCTGGAGCTCGACGATCTCGCCGAGCTGCTCGCGGGTCAGCGCCTGGAACTCGACGACCTCGTCGATCCGGTTCAGGAACTCCGGCCGGAAGTACTCCCGCATCGCCTCGGCCGTGCGCAGGTTGGACGTCATGATCACGACCGTGTTGCGGAAGTCGACCGTGCGGCCGTGGCCGTCGGTGAGGCGGCCGTCGTCGAGGATCTGGAGGAGGACGTCGAAGACCTCGGCGTGCGCCTTCTCGATCTCGTCGAGGAGGAGCACCGAGTACGGGCGGCGGCGCACGGCCTCGGTCAGCTGCCCGCCCTCGTCGTAGCCGACGTAGCCGGGCGGGGCGCCGATCAGGCGCGCGACCGTGTGCCGCTCCTGGTACTCGGACATGTCCAGCCGGACCATGGCCCGCTCGTCGTCGAACATGAACTCGGCGAGCGCGCGGGCGAGCTCGGTCTTCCCCACGCCGGTCGGGCCGAGGAAGACGAACGAGCCGATCGGCCGGTTCGGGTCCTGGAGGCCGGTGCGGGCGCGGCGGAGCGCGTTGGCCACGGCCTCGACGGCCTCGTCCTGGCCGACGACGCGCTGGTGGAGGCGCTCCTCCATGTGGATGAGCTTCTCGGTCTCGCCCTCGAGCAGCCGGTCGACGGGGATGCCCGTCCAGCGGCCGACGACGGCGGCGACGTCGTCCTCGTCGACCTCCTCTTTGACCATCGGCTCGAACTCCTGCTCCACGCGCTCGGCCAGCTCGGCCTCGAGCGCCGGTAGCTCGCCGTAGCGGATCTCGGCGACGCGCTGGAGCTCGCCGGCGCGCTCGGCGCGCTCGGCCTCCATGCGCAGGTCGTCGATGCGCTGCGTGATCTCCTTCACGCGGTCGAGCTGCTCCTTCTCCTTCGCCCAGCGGGCGGCGAGCTCGTCGCGCACGGCCTTCGCGTCGGCCAGCTCGCGCTCGAGCGGCTCGCGCACGTCCTTGGACTCCTTGCCCATCGCGGCCAGCTCGATCTCGAGCTGGCGGACGCGGCGCTCGGCCTCGTCGAGCTCGAGCGGCGAGGAGTCGATCTCCATGCGCAGGCGCGAGGCCGACTCGTCCACGAGGTCGATCGCCTTGTCGGGCAGGAAGCGGTCGGAGATGTACCGGTCGGAGAGCACTGCCGCGGCGACGAGCGCCGCGTCGCGGATGCGCACGCCGTGGTGTGCCTCGTAGCGCTCCTTCAGCCCGCGCAGGATCGCGATCGTGTCCGCGACGGACGGCTCGCCGACGAGCACCGGCTGGAAGCGGCGCTCGAGCGCGGCGTCCTTCTCGATGTGCTTGCGGTACTCGTCGAGGGTCGTGGCGCCGACGGCCCGCAGCTCGCCGCGGGCGAGCATCGGCTTGAGCATGTTGGCCGCGTCGACGGCGCCCTCGGCGGCACCTGCGCCGACGATCGTGTGCAGCTCGTCGATGAAGAGGACGATCTCGCCGGCGGAGTCGGTGATCTCGGTGAGGACGGCCTTCAGGCGCTCCTCGAACTCGCCGCGGTACTTGGAGCCGGCGAGCAGCGCGCCGATGTCGAGCGCCCAGACGCGCTTGCCCTTCAGGCCCTCCGGAACGTCGCCGGCGACGATGCGCTGGGCGAGACCCTCGGCGATGGCGGTCTTGCCGACGCCGGGGTCGCCGATCAGCACCGGGTTGTTCTTGGTGCGCCGCGAGAGCACCTGGATGACCCGGCGAATCTCCTCGTCGCGCCCGATCACCGGGTCGAGCTTCCCCGCTTCGGCGAGCTCGGTGAGGTCGCGGCCGAACTTCTCCAGCGCCTGGTAGGAGCCCTCGGGGTCGTGGGAGGTGACGCGCTGGGAGCCGCGCACCTGCGTGAGGGCGGAGAGCAGCGCGTCGCGCGGGACGACGTCGAGCGCGAGCAGCAGGTGCTCGGTGGAGAGGAACTCGTCCTCGAGCCGGCGCATCTCCTCCTCGGCCTTGTCGAGCAGCGCCGCGAAGTCGGTCGAGGCCCGCGGCTGCTGCGCTGTGCCCTGGACGGACGGCTTCGCGGAGAGCGCGGCCTCGGCGCGGGCGCGCACGTCGGCGACGCTCGATCCGGCGCGCTCGACGAGCGTGCGCGGGAGCTCCTGGTCGAGCAGGGCGAGCAGCAGGTGCTCGGGGTAGATCTCGGGATTGCCGCTACGACGGGCCAGCTCCTGCGCGGCGCCGACCGCCTCCTGCGACTTGGTTGTCAGCCTCGAGAAGTCCATGTCCTCTTCGTGGGCTCGGGGAGCGTTTCGCTCGGGGTTGCGGTAGAGCACGACGTCGCGGCGGTACTGGCGGTGGACGCGCTGGATCTCCTCTCGGGCCTCGCGCTCGAGGCGCTCCAGGCGCGCCCGCAGGCGGCCGAGCTCGTCCTCGAGCCGGAGCACGGTCTCGACGCCGGCGAGGTTCAGCCCCAGCTCGCCGGTGAGCCGCTGGATGAGGCGAAGGCGCTCGAGATCGGCCTCGGAGTACAGGCGGGTGTTGCCGGGCGTGCGGCGCGGCCGGACGAGGCCCTTGGTCTCGTAGACGCGCAGCGTCTGCGGGTGCATGCCGACCAGCTCGGCCGCGATGGAGATCATGTAGCGGGGCCGGTCGTCGATCACGTCCGCAGCTCCTCGCGCACGTCGCGGTTGGACACCTTCTGGAGCTGCTCGATCGCGTCGCGCTCGGCCTTCGTGAGCTTCGTCGGCACGGAGAGGCGCACGCGGGCGAGCAGGTCGCCCTTCTTGCCGCCGCCGTTGAGCTGCGGCGCGCCCTTCCCGCGGACGCGCAGCATCTTCCCGTCCTGCGAGCCGGCCGGAACCTTGAGCGAGATGCGCCCGTCGGGCGTCGGCACCTCGACCAGCGCGCCGAGCGCGGCCTCCGAGTACGTGACCGGGACCTCGATGACGAGGTCGGAGCCGCGCCGCTCGAAGAGCCTGGAAGGCGACACCCGCGTCGTGACGATCAGATCGCCGGCGGGGCCGCCGCCGACGCCCGCCTCGCCCTTCCCCTTCAGCCGAAGCTGCGTGCCGTCGCGCACGCCGGCCGGGACCTTCACCGTGTAGCGCTTCGTGCGCCGCTCGCGGCCGGAGCCGTGGCACTTCCGGCACGGCTTCTCGATCACGGTGCCGTTGCCGCCGCAGCGCTCGCACGGGCGCGAGAACGCGAAGAAGCCCTCGTCCTCGGACGTGACGCCGCGGCCGCGGCAGACCGGGCAGATCGTCGGGGTCGTCCCGGGCTCGGCGCCGGAGCCCGAGCACTTCGAGCACGCGGTCTCCAGCTCGACCGGGATCTTGACCGTCAGACCCTGGAGCGAGTCCTCGAAGGAGAGGTTGACCGTCGCGCCGACGTCGGCGCCGCGGCGGTCGCGCGCGCGTTCGCGCGTCGCCCCGCTCCCGCGGCCGAAGAGGCCGCCGAAGAGATCGCCGAGATCCCCGAGGTCGCCGATGTTCCCCGACCACTGGAAGCCGCCGCCGGGCGCGCCCTGGAACATGCGCGAGCCCAGCTGGTCGTACTGCTTGCGCTTCTCGGGGTCGGAGAGGACGTCGTAGGCGCCCTGCACCTCCTTGAAGCGCTCCTCCGCAGACGAGTCGCCCGGGTTGCGGTCCGGGTGGTACTGGCGGGCGAGCTTGCGGTAGGCCTTCTTGATCTCGTCCGCCGAGGCCGTCTTCGAGACGCCCAGGGTCTCGTAGAGGTCCTTCACGCTTCGGGCGCCTCCTGCGAGATGACCACTCGGGCGGGCCGCAGGACGCGGTCGCCCAGCCGGTAGCCCTTCTGGATCACCTCGAGGATCGCTCCGTCGGCCTGTTCGGACGGCTGCGTGAGCAGGGCCTCGTGGACGTGCGGGTCGAAGACCCCGTCGGTCTCGATCTCGACGAGGCCCTCCTTGCCGAGGGCCGAGCGCAGCTCGCGGTGCACGAGCCGGACGCCCTCCTCGAGCTTCGCCTCCTCGTGCTCCTCGGCGGCGACGAGCGCGCGCTCGAGGTCGTCGAGGACGGGCAGGAGCTCCTTGACGAGCTTCTCGTGGGCGCGTGCCGCCTGGGCCTCCTGGTCGCGGGCGACGCGCTTGCGGAAGTTGTCGAACTCGGCCGCGACGCGCTTCAGGTCGGCGAGGTACTCGTCGCGCTCGCGCTCGAGGAGCGCGAGGCGCTCCTCGAGCTCGGCGACGGCCTCTTCGGCCTTGTCCGGGCTGGTCTGCTCCTCGGAGGCCATCAGGACTTCTTCGCCTCCTCGTCGATGACCTCGTAGTCGGCCTCCTCGACGACCTCGTCCTCGTCGGACGCGCCGTTGCCGTCGCCGGCGGGCTGGGAGGCGGCCTGCTCGGCCTGGACCTTCTGGTACACGGCCTGGGCGAGCTGGTGCGAGGCCTGCATGAGCTCCTCGCTCTTCGTGCGGATCTCGGAGACGTCCTCGCTGCCGACGACGCCGTTCAAGGCCTCGATCCGCTCCTCGATCGTCTTGACGGTCTCCTCGTCGAGCGACTCGCGGTGCTCGGCGAGGCTCTTCTCGGTCGAGTAGACGAGGGTCTCGGCCTGGTTGCGGGCCTCGGCCAGCTCACGCAGCTGGTGAGCCTCGCCGGCGTGCGCCTCGGCGTCGGCGACCATGCGCTCGACCTCGTCGTCGGAGAGGCCCGAGCCTCCCTCGATGCGGATCTGCTGCTGGTTGCCGCTTCCGAGGTCCTTGGCCGAGACGTTGAGGATCCCGTTCGCGTCGATGTCGAAGGCGACCTCGATCTGCGGCATGCCCCGCGGCGCCGGCGGGATGCCGACGAGCTGGAACTTGCCGAGCGTCTTGTTGAACGAGGCCATCTCGGACTCGCCCTGGAGGACGTGGATCTCGACCGACGGCTGGTTGTCCTCGGCCGTCGTGAAGGTCTCCGACTTCTTCGTCGGGATGGTCGTGTTGCGCTCGATCAGCGGCGTGAAGATCTGCCCCTTCGTCTCGATGCCCAGCGAGAGCGGCGTGACGTCGAGGAGCAGCACGTCCTTGACCTCGCCCTTGAGGACGCCGGCCTGGATGGCCGCGCCGACGGCGACGACCTCGTCCGGGTTGACGCCCTTGTGCGGGTCCTTGCCGACGAGCTCCTTCACCTTCTCCTGCACGGCGGGCATGCGCGTCATGCCGCCGACGAGGACGACGTGGTCGATCTTGTCCGCCGTCAGGCCGGCGTCGGAGAGCGCCTGCTTGGTCGGGCCGACCGTGCGCTCGATCAGGTCGTGGGAGAGCTCGTTCAGCTTCGCGCGCGTGAGCTGGAGGTCGAGGTGCTTGGGGCCCTCCTGCGTCGCGGTGATGAACGGCAGGTTGATCTGCGTGGACGTCGTCGAGGAGAGCTCGATCTTCGCCTTCTCCCCGGCCTCGTAGAGGCGCTGGAGCGCCATCTTGTCCGCGCTCAGGTCGATGCCCTGGTCGCGCTTGAACTCCGCGACCATCCAGTCGACGACGGCCTTGTCGAAGTTGTCGCCGCCGAGGTGGTTGTCGCCGTTCGTGGCCTTGACCTCGAAGACCCCCTCGCCGAGCTCGAGCACGGAGACGTCGAACGTCCCGCCGCCGAGGTCGAAGACGAGGATCGTCTGGTCGGCCTCCTTGTCGAGCCCGTACGCGAGCGAGGCCGCGGTCGGCTCGTTGATGATGCGGAGGACGTTGAGGCCGGCGATCTTGCCGGCGTCCTTCGTCGCCTCGCGCTGCGCGTTGTTGAAATAGGCGGGGACGGTGACGACCGCGTCGGTGACCGTCTCGCCGAGGTACGCCTCGGCGTCCGCCTTCAGCTTCTGCAGGATCATCGCGCTGATCTCCGGCGGCGCGAGCTCCTTGTCGCCCGCCTTCACGCGCACGTCGCCGTTCGGGCCGGAGACGACCTCGTACGGGACGATCTTCTGCTCCTCGGAGACCTCGGAGTGCTTGCGGCCCATGAACCGCTTGATCGAGGAGATCGTGTTCTCGGGGTTCGTGACGGACTGGCGCTTGGCGGGCGCGCCGACGAGCCGCTGGCCGTCCTTCGCGAACGCGACGACGGACGGCGTCGTCCGGCCGCCCTCGGCGTTCGGGATGACGGTCGGCTCGCCACCCTCGAGCACGGCGACACAGGAGTTCGTCGTGCCGAGATCGATGCCGATGGTTCTTGCCATGTGGTGAATCCCTCCGTTTGCTGGCTTTTTTACGTCAGGCTGAGAAAATCTAAGCCGAGTTATAGCAGATCAACGGTCAGCCCCGACGGGTCGGTGCCAAGCGGGTTTGCGCCCGATCAGGAGGCCGCGGCGACGAGGCGGTCGAGCGCCTCGCGGAGGTGCACGCGCATGGCGTCGCGCGCGTCGGCGTCCGGAAGCTTCTCGGCGTTCGCGGTGATCGTCGTCTTGCCGGACTGCGCGCGCGACAGTGAGAGCTGCATGGTGGCCGGCGCAGCCCAGTCCTCGGGCTGCCAGGTGAGGCGCACGCGGTCGCCGGGCTTCACGACCCGGATCTCGCCCGCCGCACCCCGGACGGAGTAGCGCTCGCCCGTGCGGAACGCGACGCCCTCCCCCAGCCAGAGCTCCGGCCGCGACGTGAGGAGCTCCCAGACGTCGTCGGTCGAGGCGTCGACCGTACGGCGCACGCCGACCTCGAAGCCGGCCTCGGCAGTCTCGCCCAGCGCCCGCTTGCCGCGGGCCTGCTCGTAGCCGACCGTCAGCGACTGGCGCCACCAGCCCGTCGTCTCGTCACCATGCTCGCGCCTCAGGTAGGCGACGATCTCCTTGTGGCTCCACTCGGCCGCCCCCGCGGCATCCAGCGCCTCGAGCCAGTCGTCCCAGCCCCGGCCGGTCGCCTCGCGGACCGAGTCGGACGAGATCCGGTCGAGCATCTGCCCCTTGCTCATCCCGACCCCATGGTTACCGATCTGCGACGACCTGGAGCGAGGCGAGCTTCGGATCGGCGCAGTACGAGAGCCGGGTGCCGCCCGCCGCCGCCTCCCGGAGAGCGTCGACGAGCTCCTGGGAGACGACCTCGCCCGGGGCGATCGCGGGGATGCCGGGCGGATAGGGCGCGACCATCTCGGCGGCGACACGGCCGCCGGCGGACTCGGCCGCAACGGTCTCGCGCGCGGCGAAGAACGCCTCCCGCGGCGTCATGGCGGTCTCCGGGGCGACGTCCCACACGGCGCTCGCGGCGCCCGGCGCCCTCGGCTCGCCGCGGCGCTTCGCGAACGAGGCCACGAGCGCGTCGCAGAGCTTCGTGACGCCGGCCTCGGTGTCCCCGATGGTCATGAGCGGGACGAGCGTGTCGCGGTTGGCGAGCTCGAAGCGGATCCCCTGCGCGAAGAGGTCGGCCTCGACCTCGAGCCCGTCGGCCCCGGTGCCGGGGAGCGCGAGGGCGAGCTTCGTCGGGTCGTCGCTCTCGACGATCGCAAGGCCCTCGACCTCGGCGAGGCGCTCGCGGACGAGCGCGGCGAGCCTCAGCGTCTCGCTCAGGAGCTCCTCTCCTCGCGTGGCCATGATCTGGCGTGCGCGGTCGAGGCTGGCGAGCAGCGCCGCGGAGACGCTCGTCGTGTGCAGGAGCTCGAACGACTCGTTCAGACGCGCCAGGTCGAGCCGCTCCCCGCGCGCGAAGAGGTAGGCCCCCTGCGTGAAGGCGGCGAGGGTCTTGTGCGCCGAGGTGACGAACCCGTCCGCGCCGAGCGCGATCGAGTGCGGCGGAAGGTCGGGGTGGAAGCCCAGGTGCGCGCCCCACGCCTGGTCGATCACGAGCGGGATGCCGGCCGCATGCGTGAGCTCGGCGATGCGCGGGAGGTCGGAGAGGACGCCGACGAAGTTCGGCTCCACGAGGAAGACGCCGCGCGCGTCGGGCTCAGCCGCCAGCGCGTCCGCGACCCGCTCGGGCGGAAGGGCGAGCGGGAGCCCGGTGCTCGAGTCGACGTCCGGTCGCACCCACACGGGCTGGAGCCCGGACAGCACAAGGCCCGCGAGGACGGACTTGTGGGTGCTCCGCGAGACGATCGCCTTGTCGCCCGGGCGGCCGAGTGCGAGCGCGAGTGCCTGGTTCCCCTCGGTGGAGCCGTTCCCGCAGAAGCGGCAGAGGTCGGAGCCCCACAGCGCCGCGGCGAGGCGCTCGGCCTGCCCGAGCACGTCGGAGCGCATGTGCAGGTCGTCGGCGCCCGACGAGAGCGGCAGGTCGAGGCGGAGCAGGTCGTCGGCGAGGTGCGGCGAGCGCTTGTGCCCCGGCGTCGTGAACGGCGTGATGCTCGGATCGGCCAGGTAGGCGGCCGCGGCGTCGGCGAGGGGCGTCCGGCTCTGGTCCACGGCAGGCGGTTCTACCGGATCGGCCGGTCGGGCGTTGCCGCGTCGACTAGCGGCTGGACTCGGGAACTGCCCTGGGCGCGGGAGCAGAGCGACGGCGGCGGATGCCCCGGCCCGGTTCGAGCGCCGCCCCGCTCGCGCGGAGGATGAGCGCGACCGAGACGACGATCGCCGCGCCGGCGACGAGCATCTGGAGCGTCATCTCCTCGCCCAGGAGGGCCCAGCCGAGGATGACCGCGACGATCGGGTTCATGTACGCGTACGTGGCGACGAGCGAGATCGGCGCGGCGCGCAGAAGCCAGACGTAGGCGGTGAAGCCGACCAGGCTGCCGATCACGACGAGGTAGAAGACGGCGAGGAGCGCGTCCCACGTCCAGGTGGCCTCGCCGAATTCGCCGCCCGCGGCGGAGACGATCGTGAGCAGGATGCCGCCGCAGATGGCGCCGAGGCCCGCCGAGACGAGCGGGCGCTTCGGAAGCGGCGCGCCGCGCGAGTAGAGCGAGCCCGCAGACCAGGCGAGGGCGCCGAAGACGATCACGAGCGCGCCGAGCCGGTCGACCGAGCCGTGCCCGAAGGGGTCGAAGAGGAACGTGAGCCCGAGGAAGCCGAGCGCGAAGCCGACGTACGCCGACGGCCGCAGGCGCTTGCCGAAGAAGACGCGGTCGAGGAGAGCCATCCAGATCGGGATGCTTCCGACGAGCAGGGCGGCGACACCCGCAGGCACGGTCTGCTGGGCCCAGGCGAGGCTGCCGTGGCCGAGGACGAAGAGCGCGCCGCCGAAGATGAAGCCGGCGACGATCTGCGGACGGCCGATGCGGTCAGCCCCGCGGTCGCCGCGCGGCAGCGCCCAGGCGAGGAGCGCCGCGCCCGCGATCACGTGGCGGATCGCCATGGAGAGGAACGGCGGCAGGTCCCGCACCACGATGGCCAGGGCAATGAAAGTCGAGCCCCAGACGATGTAGATCGTGACCAGGGCAAGCCAGACCTTGGCGGGGTACCTGGCGGCCATGCTCTCAGCATGCCCGTCGCAGGTCGATCAGCTCAAGTCGAGTTCCGGGGCGCTTTCATCAGCTCGGCTGATGAGGCGCCCCGGAACCCGCGCAACCGTTAGATGCGCTCGCGCGCCTCGTCCTTCGCGTCCTCGAGCTGTTCCTTGCCCTCGCCGACCTTCTGCTGCGCCTGACCCTGCTTCTCGCGCAGCTCGTCGTCGGTGAGCTTGCCCTCGGTCTCCTTGATCTTGCCTTCGACCTTGTCTTGCATTCCGTCACCCACGAGAGACCCCTTTCGTCGCGGCTTGAGTCTCTTGGATGCCCGACAGGTGCGGGCCGGAAACCCGCCAGGAGCTACGCTTGACCGGTGGAGCGGCTCGTCGACAGGCTGGGGCGGCCGATCCGGGATCTCCGCATCTCGGTCACCGACCGCTGCAACTTCCGGTGCGTCTACTGCATGCCGAAGGAGGTCTTCGGCCGCGACTACCCGTTCCTCCCCCGCGCAGAGCTCCTGACCTTCGAGGAGATCGAGCGCCTCGCGCGCACGTTCGCAGGACTCGGGGTCGAGAAGATCCGCATCACCGGCGGAGAGCCGCTCCTTCGCCGCGACCTGGAGACGCTGCTCGGGATGCTCGCGGCGGTCCCCGGCGTCGACCTGACGCTGACGACGAACGGCGCTCTGCTCGCCCGCAAGGCGCAGGCGCTCAAGGACGCGGGGCTGAACCGGATCACGGTCAGCCTCGACTCGCTGGACGACGAGACGTTCCGCGCCATGAACGACGTCGACTTCCCCGTCGAGCGCGTGCTCGCGGGCATCGACGCCGCGCTCGCGGCCGGCCTCGCGCCCGTGAAGGTGAACGTCGTCGTCAAGCGCGGCATGAACGAAGCCGGGATCCTCCCGATGGCCGAGTACTTCCGCGGCACGAGCGTGGTCCTCCGCTTCATCGAGTACATGGACGTCGGCCACACGAACGGCTGGCGGCTCGACGACGTCGTGCCCGCGGGCGAGATCGTCGCCGCGATCGACGCCGAGCACCCGCTCGAGCCCATCGAGCCGGCCTACCGCGGCGAGGTCGCGAACCGCTGGCGCTATCGCGACGGGAGCGGCGAGATCGGCGTCATCGCCTCGGTCACGCAGCCGTTCTGCGGCGACTGCACGCGCGCCCGCCTCTCGGCCGAGGGGAAGCTGCACACGTGCCTCTTCGCCACCCGCGGCCACGACCTGCGCGCGCTCCTGCGCGGCGGCGCCTCGGATGACGAGCTTACGGCCGCGATCGCAGGGATCTGGGCTGTCCGCGACGATCGTTACTCGGAGCTCCGCACCGCCGAGACCGACGACCTGCCCAAGGTCGAGATGTCCTACATCGGCGGCTAGCGGCCGTTTCAAGCCGTTCACCAGTCCCTAAACGGGGGAAAACCGAACCGACACCCTCGCTAGACTGGCCGAGTGACCGCTGTCAGCCGCTATCTGCCCAACGGCTGGAAGGACTTCTTCTTCCAGCTCTCGTTATGGCTTGGTTTCGGGCTGGTGTACCAGATCGCCCGTGGAGCCGCGGATCGCGGCACCCTCGAGGCGATTCAGAACGGGGTCACGGTCATCGACGCCGAGAAGGCGGTCAACGCCCTCGTCGAGGTCGACATCCAGCGCGCGGTCATCCACGCCGGCGACTACGCGCTCACGGCCGTCAACATCACGTACTGGCTCTCGCAGTTCACGGTGCTCGGGCTCGGGCTCCTCTGGATCTATCTGCAGCGGAACGACGCGTTCATCACCGTCCGCAACTGGGTCTTCGCCACGAACCTGCTCGCGCTCGTCGGCTACGTGCTCATGCCGACGGCGCCGCCGCGGATGTTCCCGGAGGAGGGCTTCGTGGACACGCTGGCGCAGTCCTCGGCGGTCAACCACGGCAGCGGGCTCATCGAGTTGGCGTCGAACCCCTACGCGGCCATGCCGAGCGTGCACGCGGCCGACGCGCTGATCATCGGCTTCGCCATGGCGACGCTCGTGAAGAGCCGCTGGGCTGCGATCCTCTGGACGCTCTGGCCGACGTGGGTCTGGTTCTCGGTCATGGCGACCGGCAACCACTTCTGGCTCGACATCGTGGCCGGGGTGGGCGTGGCCTTCATGGGCGCGACGATCGTGTCGTGGGCGCAGGAGGGGCGCCCGGCACTTACGCCCGCGCTCTACCGCTGCGGTCGCCGCCGGTGGTAGCCTCGCCCCGTTGAGCAGTCCGCCGCAAGCCGAGGGCGCCAAACGGACCTACCAGGACGAGGCCCGCCGCATCGCAAGCCGGTCGATCGCCGGCCTCGAGCGGACGAGCGTCACGCCGGACGCGCTCACCGTGGCCGGGGTCAGCCTCTGCATCGCCGGCGCCGTGGTCGTCTACTTCGAGTACGTCACGCACTGGTTCTACTTCGTCGGCGGGCTCATGTTCGTCGTCGGCAGCGTGCTCGACATCCTCGACGGCGCGCTCGCCAGGCGCAGCGGCAAGGGGACACCGTTCGGCGCGTTCCTGGACTCGACCGTCGACCGGGTGGGCGAGGGCTTCATGCTCGGCGCCGTCGGCCTCGTGATGATGCGGGACGGCTACGAGTGGGGCGTCGCGGCGGCCTTCGCGGCCATCGGAGGCTCGTTCCTCGTCAGCTACACGCGTGCGCGCGCGGAGGCGCTCGGGCTCAAGGGAGACGTCGGGATCGGGAGCCGGGCCGAGCGGGTCATCGTGCTCTCGATCGGCCTCGGCCTCGCGCCGTTCCACGAGCTCGTCCTGCCGATCACCGTCACGCTCCTCGCCGCGGCGGCCTGGATCACTGTCGTGCAGCGAGTGCTATCAGTTCGGCAGCAGCTCCGGGCTACCTGATACTCTGCTAGCAGCATTATGGCTGCTAGCAGAACAAGCCTCCTCGTTCGTATGCCCTCCGCGCTCAAGCGCGCCCTCGCGCGCGAGGTCTCGCGACGGCAGGGAACGATGAACGACGTCGCCGTCTCGATCCTCGCCGAGCGCTTCGGCGTCGAGTTCGAGCCCAGCGGGCGGCGCGGCGGCTCCACCCCCGGCGCGAGCGGCGCGGTGCTCCTCCGCGTGCCGCCGCCGCTGAAGGCCGCGCTCAAGGACGAGGCCGAGCGTTCTGCTAGCACGACCAACCAGCTGATCGTTTCGACACTCACCGCAGCACTGACAGGAAAGGACGATATGGCCAGCACGAACGGGAAGACAAACGGGAGGGTGCGGTCCGAGGACAAGGTCCGCGTCGCCGTCATCGGCGTCGGCAACTGCGCCAACTCCCTGCTCCAGGGAGTCGAGTACTACAAGGACGCAGATCCGGACGCCTTCGTCCCGGGTCTGATGCACGTCGACCTCGGCGGCTATCACGTGCGCGACGTCGAGTTCACCGCGGCGTTCGACGTCACCACCGACAAGGTCGGCAAGGACCTCGCCGACGCGATCTGGGCGCATCCGAACGACACCTACAAGTTCGCCGACGTCCCGAAGACGGGCATCACCGTCTCCCGCGGCATGACCCACGACGGCCTCGGCAAGTACATCTCCGAGGTGGTCGAGAAGGCGCCGGGCGACACCGACGACGTCGTCGAGATCCTCCGCGAGACGAACACGGACGTGGTCGTCAACTACCTCCCGGTCGGCTCCGAGGAGGCGACCAAGTGGTACACGGAGCAGGTCCTCAAGGCCGGGTGCGCGATGGTGAACTGCATGCCCGTCTTCATCGCCAAGGGCGGCTACTTCGGGAAGCAGTTCGAGCAGCACGGCCTGCCGATCATCGGCGACGACATCAAGTCGCAGGTCGGCGCGACGATCACGCACCGCGTCCTCACCTCGCTCTTCCGCGAGCGCGGCGTCCATCTCGACCGGACGATGCAGCTCAACGTCGGCGGGAACTCGGACTTCCTCAACATGCTCGAGCGCGAGCGGCTCGAGTCGAAGAAGATCTCGAAGACGAACGCGGTCACGTCCATGCTCGACTACGACATGGGCGCGAAGAACGTGCACGTCGGCCCGTCGGACTACGTGCCGTGGCTGACCGACCGCAAGTGGGCGTACATCCGCATGGAGGGCACGTCCTTCGGCGACGTCCCGCTGAACATCGAGCTCAAGCTCGAGGTCTGGGACTCCCCCAACTCGGCCGGCATCGTCATCGACGCCGTCCGCATGGCGAAGCTCGCCCTCAACAACGGCGTCTCGGGCGCCCTCGAGGGCCCGAGCGCCTACCTGATGAAGTCGCCTCCGAAGCAGATCGTCGACGACGAGGCGTACGACCTCACCGAGGCGTTCATCAAGAAGTACGCGCGCAAGACCGCCAAGGTCGCTGCGAAGTCCTAGCGCCTGGAACGGCGAGGGGCCGGCTCACGCCGGCCCCTCTCTCGTTGCACTTCTTACTTGCGCAGCTCGAGCTACCAGCTGGCGACTACGCGGCAAGGCCCGCCGGAGCCCTCTTCCCACGGGATCAGCCCGACGTAGGCCGTCGCGCCGCTCGGCGGGATGCAGTCGAGCCCGGTGAGGTTCTCGATGCCGTACCGGTCGGTGCCCAGGTACTGGACGTGCACCGGGAACGTGGCCGAGTTGCCGGGATCGAGGCTGAGCGTGTCGATGCCGATCGCAGTGACGTCGCGCTTCTCCGCGACGTAGAGCGCGGCCTCGAGGCCCCAGCCGGGGAAGTTGTAGTTCGGGAAGGCGACGCCGCCCTTGAACGCAAGCGGGTCGTCGACCTTGCTGGCCCAGCCCGAGTCGGCCGCGACGAGGGCCCCTCGGGGGATCTTGCCGTGCTTGCGCTCGAAGCGCTTGATGTCGTCGACCTCGACCATCGCGTTCGGGTCCTGCCGCGCCTTCTTGCGGATGTCGACGACGACGACCGGGATGATCAGCTCGGGGACCGTGATGTCCGGCGAGAGCCGGCCGCCCGGGATGAAGTGCCCGGGGACGTCCATGTGGGTGCCCGAGTGCTCGCCGAAAGTCCACTTCTGGGCGTAGAACCCGTCCGTCGCATAGTTGGCGATCGTCTCGCGCTCCGGCTCCTCGCCGGTGACGAAGACCGGGAAGCCCTCTCTGAAGGTGTGCGTGAGGTCGCAGTAGCGCTGCTTTCGTCCGCGGCCGTTCGCGAGCGCGCTCGCAGGGAAGCTCGCAGCCAGCGCCGCGCCTGCAGCGCCCGCCAGCACGGACCGCCGGCTCACCCTCGGCGTCCCCTCCGCCTCGAGCTGGTCACGAACGATCTGAGCAGTGCCCGGAGAACACATTCTTCCTCCTCTCCACGGGGTTGAGGGTGCGACGCTACCAGCGGCCCGCAGGAGCCTTCAAGGCCGGACGTAGAATCGACCGGGTGACGCTTCGCATCTGCATGGTCACGCCGTTTGCCTGGTCGCAGCCGCACCCGGTCAACGACCACGTCGCCGGGGCCGCCGAGGAGTTGCGCCGCCGCGGGCACGAGGTCGTCGTCCTCGCCCCCTCCGGGCGCGCGACCGACCTCGCCGCCGGCCGCCGCGCGCTGAAGCAGCTCGGCCGCAACGGCATGCCGCTCGAGGACGTGGTCGCGCTCGGCCCCGCCGTCCCGATCTCGCGCAAGAGCAGGCTCGGCGTCCCGATCGGCGTGCGCGCGAACCTCGAGCTCGCGCTCTCGCGCGACCGCTTCGACGTCGTCCACGGGCACGAGCCGGGGCTGCCGAGTCTCTCGTACCTCGCCCTCAGGGACGCGCGCGGCCTCGCCGTGGCGACGTTCCACTCACCCGAGCGCGTCAGCTACCCGCCCGGCAAGAAGCAGCGCGAGCGCCTCCTCGCGCGCCTGGACGCGCTGACGGCGGTGAGCGACGAGGCCGCGGCGGCGGCCGCGGCGCGCTTCCCCGGCGACTACACGCTCCTGCCGCGCGGGGTCGACCTGGATCTCTTCAAGGCGGGGAAGCCCCGTGCGCGCTTCGTGCTCGAATGGCGTTCCGAGGAGCTCCCGCGCCTACGGGCGGCGTTCCGCGCGCTCGCGGAGCTGCCGCGTTGGGAGCTCCTGGTGCTACGGACGACCTCCCTGTCCGGGCGCCCGTACGTCCCGCGCGCGCTGCGCGGCCGCGTGACCGTCCGCACGGCGCTCGACGCCCGCGCACGCGCCGAGGCGCTCGCGGGGGCCGCGGGCCTCGTGCCGGCGGCCAGGGGCAACGAGCGCCTGCCGCTGGAGGCAGCCGCGGCCGCCGTGCCGCTCGTCGACCCGCCCGGCTCCGGCGACCAGCCCGAGCTGGTCGGAGCCGCGCTCGCCCGCCTCGGCGAGGACGAGGCCTGGCGCGCCCGGAGTTCCGCGGACGCGCGGAAGGACGTCGAGCGCCAGAGCTTCGTCGCGCTCGCGGACGCGCTCGAGCGGACGTACTCCAGGGTCATGCGCAAACGGCGTGCCGCGCCAAGCCAGGCGGCCGACCCGCTCGCCGACCGCCCGTTCGTCCTCGCCGACCTGCACATGCACACGGACCACTCGCACGACTGCTCCGTCCCCGTGCCCGCGCTGCTCGACCACGCCGAGAGCATCGGCCTCGGCGCGATCGCGATCACCGACCACAACGTCTTCTCGGGCGCGCAGGAGGCCGTCGAGCTCGCGCGCGGCCGCGACCTGATCGTCATCCCGGGCGAGGAGGTGAAGACCGACGCCGGCGAGGTGATCGGGCTCTTCCTCGAGGAGGAGATCCCGCGCGGCATGCCGATGGGCGAGACCATCGCTGCGATCCGCGAGCAGGGCGGCGTCGTGTACCTCCCCCACCCGTTCGACCGCATGCACACGATCCCGGACGCGACGACGCTCCACCGGCACCTGGCCGAGATCGACGTCTTCGAGGTCTTCAACGCCCGGCTTCTCTTCGAGACCATGAACGACGAGGCGCTGCGCTTCGCGCGCAAGTACAACCTGACGATGGGTGCGGGCTCCGACGCCCACGTTCTGCAGGGTGTCGGCACCGGTCTCGTCCGGCTGCGCGCCTTCGAGACGCCCGAGGAGTTCCTCATCAGCCTGCGCAACGCGGAGATCCTGCGCCGCCCGAAGTCGCTGCTCTACCTCCAGGGACTGAAGTGGGTCGCGCAGGCCCGCGAGCGAAGGGCGAAGGCAGGGGTCCGGTAGGAGGTCGGCGAGGGGACCCCGAATACCGTTCGCGATCCTGTGCCCGTGTCCGCCGACGACATCACCGAGCGCTACCTGAAGAAGGCGATCGCCGAGATCAACGATCTCGGGCACGAGATCGCCCAGACTGCAGGCTCCGAGCGCGTGCCCGTGCTGGGCTCGGGCCATCCGCTGGCGGACATCATGCTCCTGAAGCACACGCCGCAGGTCGCGGAGGTGCACGAGGGCGTCGCGTTCTTCGGCCGCGCGGGGCAGGCCGTGCTCAAGTCGATCCAGCGGCTGCGGGTCGACCCGATGGCGATCTACGGGACGAACTGCGTCAAGTTCGAGGGCGCGTCCGAAGAGGACACGTCCGAGCTGGCTGGCGCGCGAGCTGCACGTCGTCCAGCCGAAGATCGTCGTGATCATGGGGCAAGATGCCCTCTCATGCCTGAACGCCGTCAGGTTCCCACTGGCGACGGAGGTGGAGGACCGCCTGGGCGAGATCCAGCGGTTCACGCCGACGATCGACGCCCTCCTGACCCCGGACCTCGACGCATCGCTGGACGAGACCCGTACGAAGCGCGATTTCTGGGACGCGTTCAAGGCCCTCGGCCCCTGGTGGGCCGAATTGCCGCCGTACTAGCGGTCCTCACCGGCCTCTCCGTCTACTACGCGGTCTCGGAGTCGCTCTTCGACCTGAGCGTCTGGGGCGACGTCGCCTTCATCGGGCTCGTCCTCATGCCCGCGTTCTTCTCGCTGACGTGGCTCGCCGTGCCGTTCTGGCAGCGCGCGCACCCGGCGATGCTGCCGGTGGCCATCCTCGTGCTCTTCCTGTTCACGGTGACCTTCGAGCTCGCGGGCCTCGACCTGGCGGCGAACTTTGCGAAGTTCGCCGCCGTCACGGTGACCGGGTTCTGGGTGCTCACTTTCTTCGAGGAGGTGAGCTGGGTGCTTCTTGTCGCTCTCCTGATCGTCCCGGTCGACATCTACTCGGTCTTCCGCGGCCCGACGAAGGTGATCGTGGAGGAGCAGCCGCAGGTCTTCGACGCGCTCTCCATCGCCTTCCCGCTTCCCGGCGAGCACAACTCGGCCCAGCTCGGGCTGCCGGACGTGCTCTTCTTCGCGCTGTTCCTCGGCGCCACCGTGGTCTTCGGGCTGCGGCCGCTGCCGACGTGGGTGCTGATGACACTCTCCTTCGGCACCACGCTGGCGCTGGCCGTCGCGTTCGAGATCTCGGGGCTGCCGGCGCTGCCGCTTCTCTCCGCGGCGTTCCTGCTCGCGAACGGCGACCTGATCTGGAGGCGGATGCGGACGCGCCGGCCGCGCGCAGCCTGAGCCCGAGGAGCTCGAATGAGGGTCGCGGCGCTCTACGACGTCCATGGGAACCTGCCCGCGCTGCGGGCCGTGCTGGCGGAGGTCGAGGAGGCCGAGCCGGACGTCGTGGTCGTCGGCGGGGACATCGTCCTTGGGCCAATGCCGGGCGAGACGCTCGAGCTCTTGCTCACCCTCGGCGAGCGCGCGCTCTTCGTCCGCGGGAACTGCGACCGGCTCATGAACGAGGAGATCACCGAGGGCGGCCTCAACGCCGACCGGGCACGCTGGTCGGCCGAGCAGCTCGACCGCGGACAGCGCGCATGGCTCGGCGCCCTGCAGGACACGCAGACCGTGGACGTCGACGGCCTCGGGCCGACGCTCTTCTGCCACGGGTCTCCGCGCAGCGACGAGGAGATCCTCACGGCGATCTCATCGGACCTCCGCGTCGCCGAGGCCGTCGCGGGAGTCGTGGAAGAGGTCGTCGTCTGCGGCCACACGCACGTGCAGTTCGATCGCCTCGCCGTTGAGAAGCGGGTCGTCAACGCCGGCAGCGTCGGCATGCCGTACGAGTCGCAGCCCGGCGCGTACTGGGCGCTCCTCGGGCCGGGGCTCGACCTCCGCCGGACGGACTACGACCGCGAGGCGGCGGCGGAGGCCATCCGGGCGACGGGCTTCCCGGACGCGCGCGCGTTCGCCGAGGAGAACGTCCTCACGATCCCGAGCGGCCAGGAGGCGACGGAGATCTTCGAGCGGATGGCGACGGTGGAGGATCCGCCTAGCGAGTGAAGAGGGCGACGGTCTCCACGTGCGGCGTGTGCGGGAACATGTCCACCGGCCGCACTCGCTCCAGGCGGTAGCCGAAGTCCTGCACGAGCTCCTTCGCGTTCCCCGCGAGGGTGGTCGGGTTGCAGGAGACGTAGACGAGGCGCGGCGCCTCGAGCTCGCCGATCCGCCTCACGGCCTTCCCCACCAGCCCGGCGCGCGGCGGGTCGACGACGACCACGTCAGGCGGGCCGGCGCGCTCGCGGAGCTCGTCGAGGTCGCGCGCCGCGTCGCCCGCGAAGAACGCGGCGTTCGAGATCCCGTTCAGGCCGGCGTTCTCGACGGCGCAGGCGACCGACTCCTCCGAGTACTCGATCCCCCACACCGTCAGCGCCTCGCGCGCGAGCGTGAGCCCGATCGTCCCGATGCCGCTGTAGAGGTCGTAGACGGTCTCGTTCCCGGTCAGCGCCGCGTACTCGCCGGCGAGCGTGTAGAGCACCTCGCACATCTCGGTGTTCGTCTGGAGGAAGGCGTTCGGCCGCACGCGGAAGCGGAGGTCGAGGATCTGCTCCTCGATCGCCTCCTCGCCCCAGAGGAGATCGGACGGGAGGTTCGTCACCTCGGCCGGCGTGTCGTTGACCGCCCAGTGGATCGACCGCACCTCGGGGAGGGCGCGCAGCGCCTCGATGAAGCCCTCGGCGCCCTGGAGGTCGCCCGGGGCGGTGACGAGCACGACCAGCGCCTGGCCGGTGTTGCGGCCCTCGCGCACGACCAGGTGGCGGAGATAGCCCTCCTGGCGCTCCTGGTCGAAGGCGGGCAGCCCTTCGGCGCGCGCCCAGGCCTTCACGGCCTCGCGGATCCCGTTGCCGAGGTCGGTCGTCAGCCAGCAGCGCTCGACGTCGAGCACCTGGTCCCAGCGGCCGGCCCGATGGAAGCCGAGCCCCAGTGTGCCGTCCTCGAGCGTCGTGAACGAGTACTCGAGCTTGTTGCGGTAGTGGAAGACGGACGTGGCCGGGACGGCCGGCTCGAGCTCGACGTCCAGCTTCCCGATGCGGGCGAGCGAGTCGGCGACCTGGTGAGCCTTGGCATCGAGCTGCGCCTCGTAGGCGAGATCCTGGAAGCGGCAGCCGCCGCACTCCGGATAGTGCTGGCACGGTGCCTCGACGCGCGGGGCGCCGGGCTCGACGACGGCCAGCGAGACCGCCTCCGCGTGGCTCTTCTTCACCTTCGTCACCCGCGCGCGCACGACGTCTCCGGGGAGCGCGCGGTTCACGAAGACGACGAAGCCGTTCAGGCGCGCCACCCCGCGCCCGCCGTAGGCAAGCGAGTCGATGCGGAGATCGATCTCCTGGTCCTTCTTGACGGGGACGGCCACCCCGCGAGGGTATCCGGGCCAGGAGGGTTTGGCGGGATGGTGCTCGCCGTCGGGGTGCGATGGTCGTTCCGAGGCAAGGACGCAGGGAGCGTTCGTAGCGAAAGAGCTACGGGCGCGACTGAGGACGCAGTCCTCGGGGCGAGCAGCGCGGCCCGACGGCACCGCCACTTTCCCGCCGAACCCTCCTAAACGAGGCTGGTGACGAGGACCTTGCGCGTGCGCGGCCCGTCGAACTCGCAGAAGAAGATGCCCTGGTACGTGCCGAGGGCGAGCTCGCCGTCCTTGAGCGGCACGAGCACCTGCGGGCCGACCATGGACGCGCGCACGTGGGACGGGGCGTTCGGCCCGTCCGCGTCCACGTGCTTCCACGACCAGCCGTCGTCGACGATGCCCTGGAGCGCCATCTCGAAGTCGTCGAGCAGGTCGGGGTCGATCTTCTCGTTGATGACGACGCCCGCGGTCGTGTGCGGGACGTAGACGAGCGCAGCGCTCCCCTGGGCCTCCGACCCGAGCGCCTCGCGGACTCCCGAAGTGATGTCCAGAAGCTGCGTCTTGCGCTCAGTCGTCACCTGGATCTCCCGCACGGGCGGGTATCCTACGCGACCCATGGCCACCGCCCCGGCGAGAAGCCTCGAGGCATACCGCGACGAGGCGGACCGGTTCATCGCCGCGCTCGACGAGGAGCACTACCTCCACTACGCAGGCCTGAAAGAGGCCTTCGAGCTCGAGCCGATCTACGAGCGGTTCTCCGACCTGACGACGCTCGACGCCGCGGCCCGGCTGGCCGAGGCGGCCGCGGAGGGAGGCCACGGCGAGACCGAGCTCTGGCGCTTCGCCTGCGAGGGCTACCTCGGTAACCTGACCCGCGCCGAGGCGGAGGAGATCGCCGGCCTGGAGGCGTCGCTGACCGCGAAGGTGGACGGCGAGGAAGTCCCGTACCGGATGCTCCGCCCCGCGATCGCCAACGAGCCCGACCGGGGCAAGCGCGAGCAGCTCGACGCCGCGCGCGTCGAGCTGACGCGGGAGAAGCTGACCCCGCGCTGGATCGCGTACGACGAGAAGCGGCGCGAAGGAACGCGCAGCCTCGGCGCGCCGAGCTACCGGGAGCTCTACGACCGCTTCGGCTTCCCGCTCGAGGAGCTGGCCGAGCAGTGCCGGACGTTCCTCGCGGAGACAGAGGACCTCTACGTGGCCTCGTTCGACCCGCTCCTGCGCCGCCGCGCCGGCGTCTCGCTCGAGGAGGCGCAGCGCTTCGACGTCCCTCGCGTCTTCCGCGCGAGCGAGTGGGACGAAGGCTTTCCGGGAAACCGCATGGTGCCCGCGCTCGAGTGGACGCTCGACGGGCTCGGCATCGACCTGCGCTCGCAGCAGAACGTCCACCTCGATCTCGAGCCGCGCCCCAAGAAGAGCCCGCGCGCGTTCTGCGCGCCGATCGAGGTTCCCGACCGGGTCATGCTCGTGATCAAGCCGATCGGCGGGCCGGACGACTGGCACGCGTTCTTCCACGAGGCCGGGCACACCGAGCATTTCGCGCACGTCTCGCCGGACCTCCCGGTCGAGTTCCGGCGCCTCGGCGACAACTCGGTCACCGAGGGCTGGGCGATGCTGCTCGAGCACCTCGTCAACGACACCGCCTGGCTCTCGCGGCGCCTCGACTTCGCAGGCCTGGACGAGTTCGCGCGCGAGGCGGCGGTCGGGCTCCTCTACTTCGTGCGCCGCTACTCGGCGAAGCTCCTGTACGAGCTGGAGCTCCACGGGGACGTCGAGCTCGAGGAGATGCCCGCGCGCTACGTCGAGTGGCTGCGCGAGGCGACGAAGATCGAGCCCTCGCCGGCGGACTTTCTCGCCGACGTGGACGGAGGGTTCTACGCGTCGTGCTACCTGCGCGCCTGGGCGCTCCACGCGCAGCTGCGGTCGTACCTGCGCGAGGAGTTCGGACGCGCGTGGTTCACGCGACCGGAGGCGGGCTCCCTGCTGAAGGAGCTCTGGAGCGAGGGCCAGCGGCTGACGGCGGCCGAGTTGCTGGACCAGGTGGCGGGGCAGCGCCTCGAGCTGGGGGCCGTGACCGAGCGAATCCGCGAGGAGGTATCCGCATGAGGCGGGTCGTCATCGCCGGCGCAGCCGGCCGCGACTTCCACAACTTCAACGTCGTGTACCGGGGGCGCGACGACGTCGAGGTCGTCGCGTTCACGGCCACGCAGATCCCCGATATCGAGGGCCGCGTCTACCCGGCCGCCCTTGCCGGCGAGCGCTACCCGGAAGGGATCCCGATCCACCCCGAAGACGAGCTCGCGGACCTGATCCGGCGCGAGAACGTCGACACGGTCGTCTTCGCCTACTCCGACGTCACGCACGAGCACGTCATGCACGTCGGCTCCCTGGCCATGGCCGCCGGCGCCGACTACGAGCTGCTCGGCCCGCGCGCGACGATGATCCCCTCGGACAAGCCCGTCGTGGCCATCTGCGCGGTGCGCACCGGGTCGGGCAAGAGCCAGACGACGCGCTACGTCGCGGGACTGCTGCACGAGGCGGGCAAGCGCGTGGCCGTCCTCCGCCACCCGATGCCGTACGGCGACCTGACGCAACAGGCCGTGCAGCGCTTCGAGCGCTACGAGGACCTGGACGCGGCCGACTGCACGATCGAGGAGCGCGAGGAGTACGAGCCGCACCTCGCCGAGGGCAACCTCGTCTTCGCGGGCATCGACTACGCGGCCATTCTCTCGCGCGCCGAGCAGGAAGCCGACGTGATCGTCTGGGACGGCGGCAACAACGACACGCCGTTCATCAAGCCCGACCTGCACATCGTCGTCTGCGACCCGCACCGCCCCGGACATGAGCTGCGCTACCACCCGGGCGAAACCAACCTCCGCATGGCCGACGTCTGCGTCGTGAACAAGACGGACACGGCCCCGCCGGACGGGCGTCGAGGCCGTGCTCGACTCCATTCACCGGCTCAACCCGGGCGCCGAAGTCGTGCTCGCGGCCTCGCCGTTCCACGTCGAGGACGGACGCACCGACGAGATCCGCGGCAAGCGGGTGCTCGCGGTCGAGGACGGCCCTACGCTCACGCACGGCGAGATGACCTACGGCGCCGCCGTCCTCGCCGCCAAGCAGCACGGCGCGGCAGCGCTCGTCGACCCGCGGCCCACCGCGGTCGGCTCGATCCAGAAGACGTTCGAGGCGTACCCGCACGTCCACGAGCTGCTGCCCGCGATGGGCTACGGGCGCAAGCAGATGGAGGAGCTGCGGGAGACGATCTCGGGCTCGGACGCCGATCTCGTCCTCATCGGGACGCCGATCGACCTCCGCCGCGTGATCGAGATCGACAAGCCGGCCCTGCGCGTGACCTACCGGCTCCAGGAGCTCGGCGAGCCGACGCTCACGTCCATCCTCGAGTCCCGCGGCATCATCGAGCCGAGCACCGCGCTCGCCTGACCCGCCCGCGCAAAGAGGAACGGCCCCGTCCGGCCGCGAAATCGGCGGCCTCGTGCTTGTGCGCGCTCAACAGCAGGTGAAGCTCGGGTGCTGACGGTTCTCGCCCTCGGCGGCAACGCGCTGCTCGGGCCCGGGCAGCGCGGGACCGCGGCCGAGCACCGGGCGAACCTCGCCACGACGTTCGCGGCGGTCGCGCCGCTGCTCGAGGGCGAGCTCGTCGTCACGCACGGAAACGGCCCGCAGGTCGGGAACGAGCTCCTGCGCCAGGAGCTCGCGGCCGCCGAGGCGCCGCCGCTGCCGCTCTGGGTCGCGGTCGCGCAGACGCAGGCGGAGATCGGCACGCTGGCCGCGGCCGAGCTCGCGCCCGCGACGGGGCGGCCGGTCGTCGTCGTCGCCACCCACGTCGTCGTCGACCCGGGCGACCCCGCGTTCGACAATCCCACGAAGCCGATCGGCCCCTACTACCACCGCCCGCGCGCGGAGGAGCTGCAGCGCGACCGCGGCTGGACGCTCCGCGAGGACGCGGGCCGCGGCTGGCGGCGGGTCGTCCCCTCCCCGCGCCCGCTCGAGGTCGTCGAGCTGGAAGCCGTGCGCACGCTGCTGAACGCCGGCCAGCTCGCCGTCGCGGTCGGGGGCGGCGGCATCCCCGTGGTGCGCCGCGACAAGGGCTTCGACGGGATCGACGCCGTCATCGACAAGGACCACGCCTCCGCCCTCCTCGCCGTCGGCCTCGGCGCCGAGCGGCTCGTGATCCTCACGCAGGTGCCCGGCGTCTACCGCGAGTTCGGGCAGGGCGAAGAGCCCGGCGACCCGATCGCCGAGCTGAGCCCGGAAAGAGACGCGGACCTCGTCGAGACGCTGCCGGCCGGAAGCATGCGACCGAAGGTCGAGGCCGCGTTCGCGTTCGTGAGCCAGACCGGCGGCGAGGCCCTGATCACGAGCGCCGAGGCGGTTCGCAACGGCGAGCCCGGAACGCGCGTCCGCAAGCTGCCGGGCACCTAGCCGAGGAGGAAGTCGACCAGCAGCGGGTTGACGAGCTCCGGGGTGCGGATGTCGGGCCGGTGCCCACCGGCCGGGATCAGCTCCAACCGGGCGTTCGGCATCGCGGCCACGATGTCCGCGGCGTGCGAGGCGGGCACGGGGGCGTCGTCCGCGCCGTGGATGACGAGCGTCGGGCAGGCGACCGCCCCGAGCAGGAGCGCCGGCCGTCGCCAGTCGAGCTCGAGCTCCTGTGCCACGACAACGTCCGGCGTCGACTCGAGGCCGATCGCGATCATCTCGTCGGTGACCTCGACCGAGTCCGGCTCCGTGAAGACCTCGTGCATGAACGGCACGATGAACCCGCGCCAGTCCGTCCGCAGGGACTCGAGCCACTCGGTATCGGGAGGCGCCGGCTCGGCCTCGAGCTGCATGTACGGCGCGATCACGGCCAGGCGGTCGAACCGCTCCGGATCGTCCGCCGCCAGGAGCAGGGCCGCGTTGATCCCTCGCGACGCCGTTACGAGCGCCGCGTCCCCGATCCCCGCGGCCTCGAGAACCGCGAGGGCATCGGCCGCATGGAGGGGGAAGTCGTAGCCCCGCTCCGGCCGTTCGCTGGCGCCGGCCCCTCTCGGGTCGTAGGTGACGACCGTGGCCTGCTCCTCGAGAGCCGCTACCTGGTGCCCGACGACGCGCGCGTCGACGATGTTCCACGTCGGGACGAACAGGATGGCCGGCCCGCCACGGCCGTACCGGTACCAGGCGATCCGTGTCCCGTCGGCGCTCGACGCCATGCCTTCCGCGGCGCGCCTCGGCGTCGGGATCACGCGCGGACGATACAGCCCTTGCTGGACCCAGGCGCGCGACCGCCGCCGAGGAGATGCGTAGGATTGCGCCCGTGATTCCGGCGCACTTCAAGGGCCGCGACTTCCTCCGCGTCAACGACTGGGCGCCGGAGGAGCTCGTGCTCGTCCTCGACCACGCAGACAGGCTCAAGGCCCGCCAGCGGGAGCGCGTCCCGCACCGCATCCTCGAGGGCCGCACGCTCGGGATGATCTTCCAGAAGCCGTCCACGCGCACGCGGGTCAGCTTCGAGGTCGGCATCGCCCAGCTCGGCGGAATCGGCCTCTACCTCGCCGCCGGCGACCTCCAGCTGGGCCGCGGCGAGACGATCAAGGACACCGCCGTCGTCCTCTCCCGCTACCTCGACGGGATCATGATCCGCACGTTCAAGCAGGCCGACGTCGACGAGCTCGCGGAGCACGCCGGGATCCCCGTCATCAACGGCCTCACCGACGAGTTCCACCCCTGCCAGGCGCTCGCCGACGTCATGACCATCCGCGAGCGGCTGGGCGGGTTCGAGGGCGTCCGCGTTGCGTACCTCGGCGACGGGAACAACGTCTGCCATTCGCTCATGGTCGCCTGCGCCAAGCTCGGGATGGACTTCGTCGCCGCGACCCCGCCGGGCTACGAGCCGTCGGAGGAGGTCGTCGGCTGGGCGCGCACGGCGGCCAACGTCGGGGGCACCTCGGTCGAGCTCACGAACGACCCGCGCGCGGCGGCCACCGGCGCCGACGTGCTCTACACGGACGTCTGGACGAGCATGGGCCAGGAGGCCGAGCGCGAACAGCAGCTGGCCGATCTGGAGGGATTCGGCATCGACGCGAGCACGGTCGCCCTCGGAAGCGAGCGCGCGATCGTCCTTCACTGCCTCCCCGCCCACTACGGCGAGGAGATCACCGAGGACGTCCTGTACGGGCCGAGCTCAGCCGTCTGGGACCAGGCGGAGAACCGCCTGCACGCCCAGAAGGCCCTGATGGCGCTCGTCATCAAGTAGGCGCGCGACAGCGTGCTCCCGCTCCGGGACAACCTCCCGACGCGGCGCTTCCCGGTCGTCACCGTGGCGCTGATCGCCGCGAACGTCCTCGTCTTCGTCCTCTACCAGGGAGCCGGCAGCGGCGAGAGCTTCCTCTCCTCCCTCAACGACCTCGCGTTCAGGCCGTGCGAGGTGGAGGACTCGTGCCCGACCGCCGGCGAGGGCCCGCTCGTCACCCTCTTCACGTCCATGTTCCTGCACGCGGACTGGCTCCACCTGTTCGGGAACATGCTCTTCCTCTGGATCTTCGGGAACAACGTCGAGGACACGCTCGGGCGGCCGCGTTTCATCGCCTTCTATCTCCTCGGAGGCGTGTTCGCGATGGCGACGCAGTCGGCGGTGACCCTCGGCTTCGGCAGCCCAGTCGACGCGGCGATCCCGAACCTCGGCGCCAGCGGGGCGATCTCCGCGGTGCTCGGCGCCTACTTCGTCCTCTTCCCGCACGGCCGCGTGCTGACGCTGATCCTCCCGATCTTCATCTTCCCGCTCCCGGCCGGCCTCTTCCTCGGCATCTACTTCGTCATGCAGGCCCTGGTCGGCGGGCTGTCGTTCCTGAGCCCGGAGCAGGGCGGCGGCGTGGCCTACTTCGCCCACATCGGCGGGATCGTCTTCGGCATCCTCACGATCCGCATCTTCGCCGCGGGGCGCCCGCGGTCGAGATACTGAGCGCGTGACCTTCGAGGACCACGTCCGGGCTGCGCTCGACTCGCTCCCGCCGAAGCTGCGCGACGCCATGGCGAACGTCGAGATCGTCGTCGAGGACGAGAACGACGAGGATCCCGACCTCTTCGGCCTCTACCACGGCATCCCGCTCACCGAGCGCGGGATCGACGGCTACGACGGGGCGCTGCCGGACAAGATCGCCATCTACCGGATCCCGCTCGAGGAGGAGTTCGGCCACGATCCCGAGCTGCTCGAGGAGGAGATCGGCATCACGGTCGTCCACGAGATCGCACACCACTTCGGGATCGACGAGGATCGCCTCGCCGAGCTCGGCTGGGCCTAGGCGCGGCGCGGCGCAGCCGGCTGACCGCCGGGGTGCCGGTCACTCCGTGGACGACGATCGAGGTGACGACGCACGCCGCCACCGCCCAGAAGATCGTCTGCGCGTCGTCCACGGCCAGCGACCCCGCGACGAGCGCGACGGCGACGTAGTAGAGGGAGCCGATCCCGCGCACGCCGAACCAGCCGAGGAAGGCGCGCTCTCTGAGCGGCAGGCCCGAGCCCAGGAAGCCGAGGAAGACGGCCGCGGGCCTGACGGCGAGCAGCAGGAACGGCACGAGAGCGGCGCCGGCCCAGCCGGCCTCCGCCCAGCCGGCGATCGTCACCATGCTCCCGAGGAGCAGGATCGCGGCGAGCTCCGAGAACTTCTCCACCACCTCCGCGCCCTGGTGGACCCGCTCGTTGGCCTCGTGGTCCCGCTCGTAGCGGCGGAAGCCGATCCCGCCGGCGAACGCCGCGAGGAAGCCGTAGGCGCCCGACGAGCTCGGTCACGCCGTAGAGCACGAGCACCGCGCCGACGGCGACCCAGCCGTCGAACTCGTGGCCGAGCAGCCGGCGGTCGCGCAGCCAGAGGACGACGGCGGCGATCGCGTACCCGCCGACGCCGCCGAGTGCGAGCCCGACCGGCACGGCATAGACGACGTCCGCCAGGATCCACTCGACGACCCAGCTCTCCCCGCGGTCATCGAGCGCGAGGAAGAGCCCGAGCGCGACGAAGGGGAACGCGAGCCCGTCGTTGAGCCCCGCCTCGGCGGTGACGGCGAAGTGCGGCTCGCGCTCGTCCTCCTCCCCGGGAGGCCCGACGCCGACGTCTCCCGCCAGGACCGGGTCGGTCGGGGCGAGGGCGGCGCCGAGCACGACGGCCGCCGCGAGCGGAAGCCCCATGACGCCCACGCCGAAGAGCGCGATCGCCGCGATCGTCAGCGGCATGACGATCCCGAGCAGCCGCAGGACCGAGCCCCAGGAGCGCCACGAGAGCTCGCGGTCGAGCTTCAATCCCGTGGAGAAGAGCGCGACGACGACCGCGAACTCGGCGAGCCGCATGACGATCTCGGCGTCGTCGACCGGGTCGAGCCACGGGATCTCGAACGCGCGGATGACGACCGCGGCGACGAGCCCGAGCACCAGGTAGATGAGGGCCGCCGAGAACGCCCGCTCGTGCTGCGTCGAGAGCGCGCCGATCGCGGCGAAGACCGCGATGCCGAGGAAAGCGAGCGCGAGGGCGTAGGCGTCGCCCAGATCGAAGCCCGGGCCTGCTACGGCGAGGATGGTCAGCGCTCGAGCGGCCCCGTCACGCGGCCTTGCGCTTCGCCTTCCGCGGCTTGCGGGACCCGCCGCGGTTCTTCTTCGACGCCTTCACGCTCTCGCGGAGCGCCTCCATCAGGTCGATGGGCGCCTCGGGCTGCTCCTCCTCGGCGACCGGCACGGTCTCGCCCTTCTCCTTCGCCTTGATGATCTTGACGAGGGCGTCGCGATACGTGTCCTTGAACTTCTCCGGCTGGAAGCGCCCGGTGAACTGGTTCACGAGCTGGGTCGCCATCTTCAGCTCCTGCTGGTCCACCCGCACGCCCTTGGGGGCCAGGCCTTTCGCGGGCCGGATCTCGTCCGCGAAGTGCATGCGCTCGAGCGTGATCACCCCGTCGCGGATGCGCAGACAGCAGAGGTGCTGGCGGTCGCGCATGACGAAGGTCGCCACGCCTACGAGGCCGGACTTGTCCATGACGCGCGCGAGGAGCGTGTAGACCTTCTCGCCGCCGTCCTGCGGTGAGAGGTAGTAGGTGCGCTCGAAGAAGATCGGGTCGATCTCCTCCTGCTCGACGAAGGCCTGGATCTCGATCGTCTTCTGCGCCTGCTCGAGCGCGGCGTCCTTGAAGTCCTCGTCCTCGAGGTAGACCCACTTGCCCTTGCGGATCTCGAAGGCCTTCACGACCTCGTCCTCGTCGACGGGCTTGTCCTCCTTCTTGCAGACCTTCTGGTAGCCGATGCGGCCGCCGTCCGGCTCGTGCACGAAGTTGAAGTGGAGCTTGTGCTCCTGGACCGCGCTCTCCATGCGCACGGGCACGCTCACGAGCCCGAACGCGATCGTCCCTGACCAGATCGCTCTTGGCATGTCAGGGAGTTATTGCCAGCGAGCCAGGCTCGAAACGTCGGAGGCGAGCCGCGGCGAGTCGTCACGTAGCATCCTCCCGTGCCGCGCAGCACGGTCTGCCTCACGTTCGACTTCGACGCGCTCTCGGTCTGGCTCGCCTACGACCGCGTCACGCCCGCCATGCTCTACCGCGGCGAGTACGGCGCGCGCGTCGGCGTGCCCCGCATCCTCGAGTTCCTGCAGGAGCGCGAGCTCGACGCGACGTTCTTCGTCCCGGGCCACACGGTCGAGTCATTCCCGGACGAGGTCGACGCGATCCTCCAGGCGGGCCACGAGATCGCCCACCATTCCTACGCGCACATCGACCCGAGCCTCCAGACGCCGGACGAGGAGCGCGCCGACATGGAGCGCGCGCTCGCGGTGCTGGACAAGATCGGCGTGAAGCCGCTCGGCTTCCGCGCGCCGTCGGCCGACCTCTCGGAGGCGACGCTCCCGCTCGTCGAGGAGCACGGCTTCCTCTACGACTCGAGCCTGATGGCCGACGACTACCGGCCGTTCCATCCGCGCATCGGCGACCAGGTCGCGCGGGGCGAGCCGCTGGTGCGCGGACGCGAGTCGACCGTCTGGGAGCTGCCGCTCTCCTTCGAGCTCGACGACTGGGTGCACTTCCAGTTCAACTTCGATCCCTACCGCAAGGGCGGCGCGACTCCGAGCGACGTCCTCGAGATCTGGCAGGGGGAGTTCGACTGGATGGACGCGAACGTCGACGGCGGGATCCTCACCGTGACGATGCACCCGCAGGTGATCGGCCGCGGGCACCGCATGGCCATGCTCGAGACGTTCGTCGACCGCTGCCGCGAGGCGGGCGCGCGCTTCGAGCGCATGGGCGACGTCGCCAAGACGCTCGCCTGACTGGAACTACGTCAACGTCCGGCGCGCGTTCGTCTTCGTCGAGCAGTCGATCGACGAGGCGACGCAGTGGGTGGTGTTCGAGCCGAAAGCGTGAGAGGGGCGCCCGTGGCGGGCGCCCCTCTCCGAGAACGGACTACTTCGCGAACTGCACGTAGGCGCTGTGCGCGGTGCCGTCGGTCAGCGTGACCACGACCTCGCGGCACGTGCCCCTCCACGCCCGGTCCGTCTTCCACGGGTACGTGTACCGGTCGAGGTACGCGGTGTAGTGGAAGGACGTCCAGGACGGCGTCTGCGTCGCCTCGAACGCGCCGAGCGGGGCCTTGGTCGCGCAGTCGATCTGGCGCGACGCGGGCGAGCCCGCCGCGAGCACGTTCAGGCCGCGGTCGCCGCCGAGCCGGAAGTGCAGGTCGATGACGTTGCCGGCGCGCCCCTGGTTCAGGAACGGCGCGTCCTCGAGGGTCGCGAGGAAGCCGCTCCAGTCGAGGAACGCGTCGCGGAGCGCCTGCTCGCCGCCGACGATCGGCAGCGTGACGCTCGAGTCGTCGAGGTCGACCGTGAGCTGCGTGCCCGGCGCGGGCCGGATCGTGTAGTCGCGGTCGCTCGAGATGATCATGATCCCCAGCCGCCGGCCGGCCGCGATGACCGAGTCCTTCGGCTGCATGTCGAAGTTGAACTCGTACTTCACGCCGGGCGTGATCGCCTCGGTGAGGGCCGGATCGTTCCGGTTCTCAGGGTCGATCCAGCCGCGGCTGATGACCGTGCCGTTGCCCGTGCCGCCCGGGTAGCTGATCAGGTGGGCGGTCAGGTTCGCCTTGGTGCGGTCGATCGCGACCTTCAGCGAGATCGTCGGTGTACCGCTGATGCGGATCGGCGTCAGAAGCGGCGCCGTCTTGAAGACGATCCGGTTCGGCGAGGAGGCCGAGTTCATCAGCGTCGCCGGCGTGATCGTCGCGTTGTCGATCACCGTCTCGTCGGCGTCCGGCACCTTCTGGAACGTGAGGGTGCCGATGCCCGGGGCCCCGCCCTTGAAGCCGAGCGTCGCGTCGCCGGCGGCCGGGTCGGGCCACTCGGGATACGGCGTCGGGCTCTGCGAGCTCTGGCCCTCGCGGACGACCCAGGCCTTCGGGTCGTTCTCGACGTTGTTCTGGTGGTCCCAGAGGTAGCGGCTGAACCAGCGGTTCGTGCGGATGAGCGGCGGAGAGCCGCCGTGGCCGCCCTGGTGCCAGTAGAGCTGGTGCGGCACGTTCCGCTCGCGCAGCGCCGCGTAGAACGTGGCCGCGTGCTTCGTCATCACGTTCCAGTCGTTGTTGCCGTGAGCGACGAGCGAGGCGGCCTTCAGGTTGTCGATGTCGTTCATGTAGTTGCGCGCGTCCCAGAAGGGCGTGTAGTCACCCGTGACGCGGTCCTGGTTCGCCGCCAGGCTGGCGATCACCGGCCGGCAGATCGTCTGGTTCGGCCGGGTGTAGGTGTACTCGGCGAGCACGTCCGCGTCCTCGCCCTGGAACCCGCCCGGCGCGCGCACGGCGCCGTTGGCGCGGTAGTAGTCGTACCAGCTGTTGATCGCCGAGATCGGCACGATGGCCTCGAGGCCCTCGACGCCCGTGGTGGCGACGCCGATCGGCAGCGTGCCGTTGTAGGACGTCCCGATCATGCCGACCTTGCCCGTGGTCCACGTGGCGGCGACCTCGGTGCCGCCGGTCTGGGACGTGAAGGCCTTGGCGCGGCCGTTGAGCCAGTCGATGACGGCCTTCGGGCCGAGCGTCTCGGCCGGGTCGCCGGTGGTCGGGCAGCCGGTCGAGAGGCCCGTGCCGGTGCCCTCGGCGTGGACGACCGCGAAGCCGCGCGGCACCCACGTCGAGACGTGCGCATTCGAGATGATCGGGCTCGTGTCGAAGAACGTCGGCGTGGCCACGGGCCTGGTCGTCGGCGGCTGGCCGATCTCGTGGTCGACCGCCCAGTTCGTCACGGGCACGTCGCCGCCGTAGTACGGGCTCACCTCCATGACGACGGGGACCTTGAGGCCGATGGTGTCGGTCTCCATCACGCGCGTCACGTCGATGTGGATCCGGTCGAACTGACCGTCGAAGTCGCTGTCGATCGTCGTCTCGACCCAGAGCTCCTGGCGCACCCAGGTGGCCGGGACGGTGGAGAAGACGGGCTGCGCCTGCCCGTCGATGAACACCGGGCCGGTGACCTGGGCGGCCGCCGGGCCGGCGAGTGCGAGGGCCAGGACTGCTGTGACGGCGGCGGCAAGTGCCGCCAGGGCGCCCGCAGCCGCTCGCCCCGATGTCGGCCGCGAGCGCTTGCGCCCGGAGCCTGCCATGGAATTCATGAGGTGCTCCCCCTAGTGTCGGTGCCTAAGAGCCCCGACAGCCTTCCCTATCTCGGCCGACCTGACAAGTGAAACGAGGGCGGCATGTGCCGCCCTCGTGGTCACCGCGTCCCGCCGGGTCAGGACTCGGAGCCCGTCCAGTTGGAGGCTCCTGGCCGGTGACGCTCTATCGAAGCCGTCGCCGTCGGACTTCGATCTTGGTCTTGTCGCCGTGCTGCATCTCCCGCTCCTCTCCAAGTGCCGCTGACCCCAGGACGGGAGAGAAGCGCGCGATCTTCCCGGAACGAGCGAGGGGCCGGCTCTCGCCGGCCCCTCGTCCGCCCGACATCGTTCGTCGGCTAGTCCTTCCAGTACTGGTAGATCCAGAGGCCGCTGTCGCGGTCGCTGGCGAGGATGACGGTCGGCTTCTTGAGCTGGCGCAGCTTGTGCACCTCGATGCCCCAGAAGTTGTTGCCGTCCTCGTCGATGTGGTGCCCGACCTCCTTGATGCCGTTCGGGCCGTACTCGATCACGCGCATCCCGCCGGCGTAGTAGGAGAGATACGCGATGTTCGGCTTGTACGGGTCGACGGCCACCTCGTGCACGGAGAGATCGCCGAAGCCCTGGGCGAAGTCCGGATCCATGGCCTCGTCGATGGCATAGGCGTCGACCTGCTGCATGGTGTTGGCGTCCAGCAGCCGGACGTAGCCCCAGCCGTCGAAGTCCGAGCGGGCGAGGATGTCGCCGCCGAGCGTGCCGATTGCCGGGTCGTCCGCGTGCGGCGGCCCCGGCGGGTCGTAGTTCGGCGTCGTCCCCGAGGAGCAGGTGGAACGCCCGGTGGCCGATGCAGATGGCCGCGATCGTGGGCGTGAACTCATGGCCCTGGCTCCCGCACAGGATGCCGTCCGGCAGCGAGCCGTTACCTGCGCCCGCATGGTGGTTGGCGATCACGACGGCCGTTGTAGCCGGCGTTCTGCGCGGTCTCGACCTTCTCCGAGAAGAAGCACTGCCCGCGCTGGAGGACGAGGATCTTCTCCTCGCCCGGATCGGCCGAGCATGGTCGACGCCGGAGGCACCGGCAGGTCGAACGGGGGCGGGTTGTCGACGGGGCCCGGGCTGATGTCAGGACAGCCGTAGCCGCCGTAGATGGTCGGCCCGTTGATCTGGCTGTCCGGGTACGTGCGGATCGGCACCGTCCACCCGAACTCGCCGCCGGGATAGCTACCGGCGTTCGGGCCGCTCGTGATCGAGAACGAGTCGTTCAGGAGCCTGAACGGCGAGAAGTCCTCGTCCGTCCCGATGATCCAGCGGTTGTTCCGCGTGAACTCGGCCTGGTGGGCGTTGCCCTCGGGGAACATGTAGTCCGGGAACAGCGTGTCCGGAAGCGGATAGTCCGAGTCCGTGATGTAGACGGGGTTCGCCGGGTCGTTGACGTTGAACTTGACCCAGCCGCCGTCCCAATACGAGACGAGCAGCGTCCAGGTGCGTCCGATCTTCTTCACGACCATGTCGTGGAGGAACGCGCCCTGGAAGTTGCCGTGGGACACGACCCCTTCCCGCGCGACGCCGAAGTCGTTGGCGTCGGTCTCGGAGACGAGCACGGGATTCCGCGGGTCGGTGATCTCCATGATGTCGATGTCCGTGAATTCCATGTTGTCGGTCATCACGGCGAACGCGCGGTCCTTCTGCTGCCAGATGAAGACGCTGTGGATGTGGTTGAACTGGTGCGGGAAACCGGCCGCGCCGGCGTCCGGGTCGCCCGCGTGCATGGTGAGCACCTTCGCGTCGAGCGGGTTGGTGACGTCCCAGAGCGACAGGCCGCCCTCGCCGGTCTCCTCGTTGCAGAGCTCGTTGTTGCCGTGCGAGGACCTGCCCCTTGAAGAACTTCGTGTTCAGGTTGATGACGTGGGCGCCCTCACCGGGGAACGACCCATCCGTCGCGTCGATGAAGTCCACCTGCTTGGGATTCCGCGGGTCCTTGATGTCGATGACCGCGAAGCCTGCGTCGGTGCAGCCTTCGGGATCGCGCACCGAGAGATACGCGTAGTTGCCGTAGGCGGTGACGTCGGCGACGTCGCCCGGCGCCGCGTTGTCGATGTCCACCTGGCCGAGCAGCGTGACGTTGTCGCTCGAGCCGGGCAGGTGGTCGGTCTGCGACGCCGTGCTGCATGCCGTGCATGCCGTGGATCTCGACCGGGGAGTCGGCGACGTCGTCACCGATCACCCGGAAGTTCGGGTTCGCCTGCGCCCGCTGATCCTGCGACTGCGCCTGCGCCGAGTGCCGCTGAAGCTGCTGGTCGCCACCCGCCGCCGGAACGGCCAAGAGTGCGATCGCGGCAAGCGCAACCAGCGATGTGAGGATCGGTCTCCTCATTTCACCCCTCCTTGCTGCGACGCTGGAGGCGGGCGCCGCAAATCCCAAGTTGCCCCAGTTACAGCCTCCGAGGGGCGCGACTATAGACGACCTCGCGCCGGGAATCCACCGCGCGGGTCAACCGCCCGCTTGACGGTGCCTAGCGCCGCGGGACGACGCGCATCGTGGCGCGCATGCCCCAGTCCCGGTGCCCGGCGATCGCGCACCAGACCTGGTAGCGGCCGCGGATGAGGCGGAGGGTCTTCGTCGAGCGCTCGCCCGGAAGCGTCTCGGGGATCGTGTAGGTGTACTTGCCGCCGATCCGCCGGAGCTTGAGGTCGTGCGGGTCCTCGCCGAGGTTCACGAGCTCGATCCGCACGCGCCCGCCGGGGACGACGACGCGGGACATGGTCAGCCGGAACTCGGTCGACGTCACCTGGACGCGCGTCGGGAACGGCACGGACGGCCGGCGCCTCGCGCGGCACGAGGACGAGGATCAGAGCGGCCACCAACGCGACCAGCAGAGCAACGGCGAGGTCGGGCCGGCGGGTCATCGCAGGAGCGGCACCCGCGGGAAGCCCGCGGCGTTGGGGATGATCTGCGGCCGCGTCGGTCGCGAACCACTGCTCGAGGAGCGAGCAGTAGAGCGTCCGGTAGTCGAACGTCGCCGTGAGGTTCCCGTCGTTGTCCAGTCCGGTCTCGAGCCCGGGGAACTCGCCGAGCATCTGGCCGCGCACGCGGGAGCCGATGAGGAGCCCGATGCCCGCGGCGCCGTGGTCGGTGCCGTCGGAGCCGTTCTCCTCGCCGCGCCGGCCGAACTCGCTCCAGACGTGGACGAGGACGCGGTCGGCGATGCCGCGCGCCTCGAGGTCGCGCTGGAACGCGCGCAGCGTGTTGGCGGTCAGCGCGAGCGAGTTGGTGAGCTCGCCGGCCTGGTCGGCGTGGGTGTCGTACATCCCGGGAGCGTTGACGGACACGCAGCGGAGCGGGAGGCCGGCAGCGATGATGGCGGCGAGGCCGGCCATGCGCGCCGGGAAGGCGTTGCGCCCGGTCGGGTAGGGCACCGGGCTGCCCCAGTTCCCGCCGTCGAACGGCAGGAGCTGCCCGCGCAGGCGCGCGACCTGGGTCGCCACCTCCGCGGCCTTCGCGGTCGCCGGGCTCGATCCGGGCGGGAACGTGCCGAGCGCGTCCAGCATGCGCTGCTGCACCGGGCCCCACACGCCGGCCGCCCAGAAGTCGTACTCGTCGATCCGCGAGACGCAGGCGACGGGGACGTTCGCCGAGGCGAGCGCCGGGTGGAGCGAGCCCGAGAGCGCGAGGCCCTGGAGCGGGTTGTCCATCGCGCCGGCGACGTCGAGGTAGCGGCCGAGCCAGCCGGTGCGCAGGTGCGCGTCGGTTGCCCCGACCTCCCAGTAGTGGCGCGACGTGAAGTGCGACTGGTCGGCGTTCGTGTACCCGACGGCGGGAAGCACGGTGACCTTGCCCTCGGCATGCAGCTCGGCGAGCGGCGCGAGCGACGGGTGCCAGCGCAGCCGCGCGTCCTCGCTGAAGGGCGAGCCCTCGGTGGGCTGGAGCGCGAGCGTCGGGCGCAGCTGGTGGTAGCGCGTGTTCCCTGCCGGGAAGAGCATCGAGAGGGAGTCGGCGCCGCCCTCGAGGAAGACGGACACGAGGATCGGGCCGCCGGCGGACTGGGCGCGGGCGATGCCCTCGTCGAAGAGGCCGAGCGGGAGCTTGCCGGCGCCGTAGACCGCGAGCGCGAGGCCGGCGGTGCGGGCGAGGAAGCTGCGGCGGTCGAGGCCGCTGCCGGCCGGGAGGGGCATGCCGGGCTCGATGGCCGGGAGCCCGCGGCCCGCCTCGGCCACCGAGCGGCGGAAGAGCGAGGCGCGGGAGAACTCGTTGCAGGAGCAGCTCATGTCAGGAGGTCACGAAGTCGGGGGACACGGCAATGAGCAGCCGGAGCGCGTTGATGATCAGGACCGGGTACTCGGCGCGCTCCCAGGCCTGGTCGGCGTCGGCGAGCGCGGTGGCCGCGAAGTTCGCGAGGGCCTGCCGTGACGCAGGCGCGATCGTCGGGGTGCCCCAGAAGGAGAGCGCGCTGTCGACGAGCCGGTTCGGGTCGAGCGAGAGCTTGCCGCGCCACACGTCGGGGTCGAGCGCGTACGGCAGGGCGACGTAGTTGGCGGCCGTCCAGCGGCCGCGCATCGTGGAGGTGTCCAGCCACCGCTCCTCGTTCCAGCCGGCCACGTTCGGCGGCAGGAAGAGCCGCTGCCCGTCGAGCTCGGAGATCCACGACCAGGCCTCCGTGTCCACGGGCCGGTTGCGCGCGCGCAGCATGCCGGCGAGCTGGACGGCCGGCGGCTTCACCATGCGCGGCCCGGTGTAGAGGGCCGGGTGGCGCAGGATGGCCGAGACGACCGGGCGGATCTGGTAGCCGGAGCGCCGGTAGAGCGTGCGCAGCGCCGCCTCGGTGCTGGACGGCGGAGGGGACGGGATGAAGTAGCTCCAGAGCTTGCGGACGAAGAACGAGGCGTGCGCGGGATGGCGCAGGCAGAGGCGGCACGCGTCGATCCAGGTGAACCTGCCGCTCTGGCCGAAGATCACCTTCACGCCGCTGTCGTGGCGGTTCGCGTCGTAGCGGAAGTTCACGTCGCCGAGGCCTTCGCGCCAGTCGTTGCGCCAGCCGGTCAGCGCCCGGGCCTGCTCGCGGACGTCGTCCTCGGTGTAGCCCTGCCCGGCGCCCAGCGTGAAGAGCTCCATCAGCTCGCGCGCGTAGTTCTCGTTGGGATCCCAGCGCGTGTTCTGGTTGCCGTTCAGCCAGACGAGCATGGCCGGGTCGTGCGTCAGGGCGAGGAGCAGCCTCTCGAACGAGCCGAGCGCGTTCGTGCGCATCGTCTGGTTCTGGGTGAGCATCCACTTCTGCGAGCCGACGCCCTCGTTCGAGGTCGCGAACCAGTCGTGCCAGATGAGCGTCATCCGCTCGACGAGCGGCTGGTTCGTGCGCACCATCCGGTCGAGCCACCAGAGGTGGTCGTGGCCCCAGGCGTCGCGCGGCGCGATCGGGGCGCCGTCCTCGTCGGTCGGGGCCTTCCCGGTCATGCGGATCCGCGGCGGGTAGACGAGGTCGTCGACCGCGCCCTTCAGCCCCTTGCGGGCGACGCGGGCCGCCTCGCCGGGCCGCGGTCCGAAGCCGGCACGCCAGAGGAGGCGCTCAGCTTCCTTCCGACCGAAGGCACCTCGGTACACGGGCACGCGGCTTGCCACCCTCTGATGATCGAAACGCGCGGGCCGTTCCGCGACCCCTTTTCGTGTACTGCGACCGTTATTCGCGGCCGGCCTCGGCGAGCGCGATCCGAGCGGCTTCGTCGAACGAAGTGAGCTCGAAGGGCACGAGACCCCGGATCCTCTCGTCGTGGGCGACCGTCTCGGTGCGTAGACCATCGACCAGCGGGCGAGCGACTCCTGCTTTCACGGGTGTGACGAGATGCAGCCAGAGCGAGGAGAGGCGCGGTGTCAAGAACGGAACCTCGACGATGAGAGGCCGTCGTCCGCGCAGGCGGGCCACGCGTTCGATCATCTCCCGGTACGTCATCACCTCGGGCCCCGCCGCGTCGTATGCCTCGCCGAGAGCTTCGTCCCGGCCGCCCACCCCGGCCAGGTGCCGGACGACGTCCGCCAGGGCGATGGGCTGCGTCTTCGTCGTCACCCAGCGGGGACAGATCATCGCGGGCAGGCGGTCGACGAGCGCGACGATCGTCTCGAAGGCCGCGCTGTCTCGGCCGACCACCACAGCTGCGCGGACGATCGTCACCGGGACAGACCCGGCGGCGAGGACCTTGGCGGTCTCGGCGCGGCTGCGAAGGTGCGCCGACACGTCCTCGCGCTCGTCCCCGAGGCCGCCGAGAAACACGATCTGGCGGGCTCCGGCCCGCTCAGCGGCTGCAGCGACCGACTCCGCGGCCTGACGATCGCGCTCCTCGAAGTCCTTCGCGCCGAGGGAATGCACGAGGTGGTAGACGACGTCCGCCCCGCGCAGCGCAGGCTCGAGCTCGGAGCGTTGCGTGGCGTCGGCCGCCACCCAGCGAACCCGGTCCCCGGATGACTCGCTTGGATGCCGCGAGACGGCCACAACCTCGTTCTCGCGGGCGAGCTCGGCCACGAGTGCGCGCCCGATCACGCCGCTGGCACCGAGGACGGCTGCTCTCATAGGCGTGCCCCGCGGACGAGGTGGGCCACGTACCTGCGCGCGACGGCCCGGTGAAGGCGGGCCTGCACGTGGGCGTAGAGGAACCCGGTCCAGGCGGGCCGGCCGGGCAGCGTGCCGAGGCGAGGGAAGAAGCCGCGGATCGACGTGCGCAGGCACCAGTCGCCGGCTCGCTCCTGTGCGAGCGCGAGCACGCCCCCATCACCGCGCGCGAGCAGCCCTCCGCGTATCGGGTACGAGCAGGAGACGACCGTGGCGCGCACCTCGAGCTCGGGGTGGCCGAAGCGGAGGAGGACAGGCCCTTCCCGGAGCAGCCGGAGCTCGACGCCTTCGGTCGTCGCCCTCGCCCTGACGAGCCTCCGGGTCGTTCGCTCCACCTCCTCCCAGTAGGCCCATCCGAGTCTATGCGCGCCCGAGGCGTTCATCGGCACGACGGGACCCGGCAGCGGAAAGGCCTCCTCCGACTCGACGGCGACCGCGGTCGAGAGCTCTCGGCGTCCCGGACCGGAGGGAACCGGCCGGCGTGTCGGCCGGCCGGTTCCGTGTTCGGCGTTCTTCCTCAACTACGCGGCCGCGACCTGCGTGTCTCGGCTTCGGCGGCGGACGCCGACCAGCTGGATGAGCTGATACACGGCGGAGACGCCGACGAGGCCGTAGACGATGCGAGTGGCGGCGTTCGTCTCCCCGAACTCCAGGCCGAAGATCGTGGCGACGAGGTCGAACTCGGCTACGGCGACGAGCCCCCAGTTCAGGCCTCCGACGATCACCAGGACTGCGGTGACGATGTCGAGCTTCTTCATGGTCGTTCCTCCCTGTAGAGATTGTGTCTAGACTTTGTACAGATATATGAGTATCCTGTCAAGGGTGTGTGTAAACATCGTCCCGAGTCCGTGAGATGACCGAAGGCCACCTTCGAATCGGCGAGCTCAGCCGGCGCGTCGGCGTCAGCCCCGAGCTCCTGCGCGCGTGGGAAGGCCGTTACGGCCTCCTGCAGCCGACCCGTTCGGCCGGCGGCTTCAGGCTCTACTCGGAGGCGGACGAGGACCGGATCAGGCGCATGCGCGCTACCAGGACGAGGGACTCTCGGCGGCCGAGGCGGCGCGGCTCGCCCTCGAGGCTGGTGACGACCAGCGCCCCACGTCGGAGACCCCGGCTCTCGACTTCGGCGCGTTTTCCGAGGCGCTCGAGCGCTTCGACGAGCCCGCGGCCCAGGTGGCCTTCGACCGTGCGCTGGCGACCCTCAGCCTCGACGCCCTGCTCCGGGACCTCCTGCTCCCGTACCTGCACGACCTCGGCGAGCGTTGGGAGGCGGGCGCCGTGACGGTTGCCCAGGAGCACTTCGCCAGCAGCGTCGTGCGCGGGCGCTTGCTCGGCCTCGCCCGCGGCTGGGGCCAGGGGACCGGACCGCTCGCCGTCCTCGCCTGCGCGCCGGGCGAGCACCATGACCTCGCGCTGATCGCCTTCGGCCTCGCGCTTCGCGCGCGGGGATGGCGCATCGCATACCTCGGCCCGGACACGCCGCTCGAGACGCTTCGCGAGACCGCGCAGTCGCTCGAACCGCGTGTCGTCGTGATCAGCGCGACCGTGCCCCGGCATCTGTCTCGCCTCGGCAACGAGCTCGCCGCCCTCGGCCGGGACGCACCGCTCGCCCTGGCCGGAGCCGGGGCGACGCCGGCGCTTGCCGCGGCGGCCGGCGCCGCTCTGCTCTCCGAGGACCCGGTGACGGAGGCCGACCGGGTCGCGACGGGGCTTGAGCGGCCCTAGTGCCGGCCGACGCGTAGACGCATCTTCAGCGCCCAGGGGCCGAAGTTCGCCTGGGTGAAGCTCGAGGCCGCGCGGAAGGACGACGTGGTGGCGCCCGCGCCGGGCTTGGTCGTGGCGAAGAGCCACGATTCGAAGAGCTCGCTCAGCTCCTCGCCGGAGACGCGCTCTGCGTAGGCGACGAAGTCGTCGGTCGTCACGTTCTCGTCCTCGTTGCGCTTCGCCCAGCCGCGGAGGATGCGGAAGAAGTCACGGTCGCCGACCGCCAGACGCAGCTGGTGGACGGTCATCGCGCCTCGGGTGTAGACGGGGAACTCGAAGAGGAAGCTCGGCCCGGGGTCGCCGATCGGGAGTGTCCAGAACGGGTCGTCGGCGGGGATGACGCCGTACCAGAAGTCGAACGCCTCCTGGGCCGTGCCGCGGCCTGCGTGCTCGGCCCACAGCCACTCGGCGTAGGTCGCGAGGCCCTCGTTGAGCCAGATGTGCTGCCAGCCCGCAAGGGAGACGCTGTTGCCGAACCACTGGTGCGCGAGCTCGTGGACGAGGATGTCCTCGGCCTCGACCGGGTCGAAGAAGAAGTTGTCCCCGTAGATCGGCCGCGTCTGGTTCTCGAGCGCGAAGCCGACGCCCTTGATGTCGTCCACGATCCCGCCCAGCGCGGAGAACGGGTAGTCGCCGAACATGGGCTCGAGGAACTCGACGACGTCGTCCTGCATCGCGAACACGCGCCGCACCTCGGTGCCGAGCGGCTCGGGCGTGTCGCCGGCGGTGCCGACGATCCAGTCGTTCGGGTTCGGCACGACGCTGTCGGCGGGCGCGCCGGGCACCGTCCAGCCGTCCATGGTGTTCCCGTCGTTCTCGAACGAGGTCGATCCCGCGCCGGTGGAGACGACGATGTCGTCGACGAAGACGCCCTGGCGCTGGAAGATGTCGTCGCTCGCATACGTGAGAGAGAGCTCGACCGTCCGTCCCCTGAACGCCGACAGGTCGACGCGCCACTGCTCGTAGCCGTCGCTCCAGCCGCTGGCCGCGTGCCAGGCGCCGGTGTCGCCGGCCGGGCCGCACGTGCCGTCGCCGTTGTCGGCCTGGTAGTGCGCGAGGAACGGGTGCAGGAAGAGCCAGAAGGGGCAGGAGGAGCCGGTGTCCTGCGAGGTGTGGCCGTTCAGGTCGGGGAGCGTCGTCCAGTCGTTCATCCCGGCGGTGTGGGCCTCGACGAAGAAGAAGTCCCAGTTGGGCTCGGTGTCGCGCGTGACCCAGAAGGACACGTTCGCGCCGCCGCTCGGGACGCTGATCGTCCGCTGGAGCCGCTTGTAGGACGGCATGCCGCGCTGCGAGATCGCGAACCGCCGCCCGGTGCGCGGAGACGCGGGCGGGGCGAGCAGGTCGTCGTCGATCGCGTCCCAGTAGCGGATGCCGTCGCGCTTGTACGAGTCGAGGTCGAAGCCGCCGATCGTCGCCGTCGTCAGGTACGAGGCCATCGGCTCCCGCGCGTCCCAGGTCCAGGTCGTCCAGCCGCGCTTCGTCTTCCTGTTCTCCAGCTCGCCGTTGGCCACCGCCTCGAGCCCGGCGGGCACGGTGATCTCGAAGGTGTAAGACGCCTTGTCGGTCGGGTGGTCGTTGACCGGGTACCACGTCGCGGCGACGTGCGGCTGGCCCACGACGAGCGTCCCGTCGTCGGTGTGCACGAAGCCGGAGCCGTCGGGCTGCGCCTCCGGGACGCCGCTGTAGCGCACCTCGACCTTGAAGGACTCACGCTGGCGGAGGCTCTTCCGCGGCGTGACCGTGAGCTCGCTGCCGTCTCGCGCCCAGGTGGCGGAGCGGCCGTCGACCTCGACCGAGTGGACGGTCAGGCCCTGGAGGTCGAGGTTGAAGCTCGACAGGCTCTGGGTCGCGCGGGCGCGAATCGTCGCCTCGCCCTCGAGGACGTCCGTGTCCGGGTCGTACGTGACTTCCAGGTCGTAGTGGCTGACGTCGTAGCCGCCGTTCCCGTCGAGCGGGAAGTACGGGTCGCCCGCCCCCGGCGCTCCCGGCGAGGAGGATCCTCCGCCGTGGCCGGCGCTTGCGGTCGCGGGCCCGATGACCAGGGCCGCGCAGACGAAGGCGAGTGGCGCTGCCCAACGAAGAGTGCCTCGACGGTTGCGAACCAACCGCGTAGACGCCATTTGCCGCAGCTCCTGGGGTTCGAGGACAGGCCCTTGGCGGCGTATCGCCGGGGGGCCCGCCCGGCTTGGTGCCAACGCGTCAGGTATCGGGTGGGCGCGCCGACGCCCTAGCCCCGTTCGAGGGTCGTCGCCTGTGACGGAATGTCGGGTCGGTCGCGTACAACCTTCTGATGGCGCCCAGAACCAGCGCAGCCACGATCGGCCTCGTCTGCGTGCTCCTGCTCGCGGGTTGCGGGAGCGGCGCGCCGGACGAGGAGGTCGCCGCCGGCCCCGCGACCACTTCACCGCCTGCCGCGACCGCGCCGGACGAACCCGTCGGCGTTCCCGCGGAGGAGGACGGCCCACCGCCGGTCACAGTGCAGTTCTTCGACCAGTCGGTCGCGCTCCGCGCGTGGACGTACTGCTACGGCAACGTCTGCGCCGACGGAAGCCCGCCCGGCGCGCCGGCAGACGTGGGCAGCCCCGAGCAGGTGCTCGTCGAGTTCCCGCTGCCGGACTGGTCTTTCACGGCGAGCTTCCAGCCGGCCGGCAAGCCGTGCGGGCGAATCCAGGACGCGCCGGTCGACTCCTCCGGCGACGGCCGGTTCGTGCTGCGCCCGGTCGGCCACGCGGGCACCTACGACGTGACCCTGTTCGGCCGCGGCAACGGCGACCTCTTCACGACCTTCCGCTGGACGACGCCGGCCGACGGGCCGTTACCCGAGCCGGAAGCCCGCCTCGCCGTCCTCGCGGACAACGACGGCGGGGTCGACAGCTACGGCGTCGAGCTTGAGCTGAGGAACCTCGCCCGCACGCCGAACCACGTCTCGGCGCGGATCACGGTTCGAGCTGCAGACGGTTCCGAGGTCACCTTCGACGCGACGCGCTCCACCATGGACTGCTTCCCCGAGGGCACGGTCTACTGGGACGGCCCGGACGCGAAGGGCCTGGAGGCCGCGAGCCTGGGCGAAGGCCCGTTCACGTACCGCGTCGAGGTCGTCCTCGACGGCAGTCGCCACGTCGCGGAGGCCGAGTGGCCGGCGGACGAGATCAGCGGCAACGAGCCGTCGGTCGGCCTCGAGTTCACGCCGGCCCTACCGGCCTGGGTGCGACCTGCCTGACGGCTCTACTCCCCTTCGGGGATCTTGAATGCGGTCTTACGCACCGCGGACGTGCGCCGGCTCGTCACGCGAGTAGAGCTCCGGTCGACGGTCGCGGAGCATGTCGTTTCGCTCGTTCCATGCCTTGTCGCGGGATCGGGCAAGTTGCAATCGGCGCGAAGCGTCCAGGCCCGTAGTCCGCGGGTGGCCCCGCCACCGGCCACCCGTCTGCATCGCAGATGACGCTCGCGCCGACCCACTCGACCCCGCGCTCCGGGCCACAACGGTCACACAGGGCGAAGACGAGGTGGTTCAGGTGCGCAGTCGCCATAGCCAAGGTGACCTCCATGGGCCGCTCCTCCGGCCGTGGGAGGCGCGGGAGGTTGGCCGGCAGCGCAACCAGCTCGGCGCCCCCTAGCGCAAGGCTCCTCATCATCTCGGGGAAGTAGAGGTCGTAGCAGACCGCGACGCCGATCCTTCCGGCCCGCGTGTCGAGCACGGGCGCGCAGTCACGCCCGGGCTCGAAGAAGAGCTTCTCCCGGTCCCACAGGTGGACCTTGCGGTAGACGCCGAGGACGCCGGTAGTGTCGACGACCGCGGCGGAGTTGTAGAGGTTCCCGTCCTCGCCCAGCTCGCAGAACCCACCGATCACGACCGCGTCACCGCGAGCGGCCTCCTCCGCCCAGCCCTGGAGGGAGGGTCCGGTAGGCGGCTCGGCGCACGCCCGCGCCTCGGCCGGTGACTCGAAGACGTAGCCCGAGGTCGCAAGCTCGGGGAGGACAACGAGCCGCGCGCCGGCTCCGACCGCCTCGCGAATCGCGTCGCGGGTGAGCCGACGGTTGCCCGCCACGTCACCCACCGTCGGGGCGAGCTGCCGGCAGGCCACCCGAACACTGTCGGGTGCGGCGCTCAAATTCACGGCCACTTCCCGCAGAAGCGCATGGCGCAGATTGCGAGCGCCTGGGCGCACTGAACGAGGTCGTCGACGGGAACGTGCTCGTCGATCGTGTGCGCGATGCTGGGCCCTCCCGGCTCCGTCGGGAACCCGCGCGGCCCGTAGGCGATCGAGGGAATCCCGGCGAGGTGCGTGAACGTGGCTCCGTCGTACCACGAGTCGAGCCCGAAGAGCTTGCCTGGCCGCCCGGTGTCCTCGCCCGCCCCGAGCATCGCAGGCACGATCGGGTCGCTGTCCCCGATCTCCATGGGCATGACTCCGCTCGGCCACCAGTCGAAACGGGGCGGATTGTCGGCAAGCCATTCGTCCCGCGCCGTCTCGCGCAGGATCCACTCCTCGACCTCGCGCCGTACGTTGGAGCCCCAGCCCTGCTCGTCCGCCTGCGAGGGAAGGTAGAGGACGGCGCACGTCAGCTCACAGGAGGCCGGATAGGTCACCGGCCAGTCGCCCGCCGAGGCCATCGTCGGGAGGACGTCAGGCCTGCTCAGGTACGGGTGCTCGAGGCCGGCGCGGCTCCCCCACTCGGACCGCAGCGTCTGCATGGCCTCGATGACCACGACTGCTTTCTCTATCGCGTTCACCGCGCCACCCTCGCGCCATGAACGCTGGAAGACTTCGGCGTGACCGGGACGGCCGGGGACGGTGACGACGCCGTACTCGGAGCCGCGGCAGGCCACCCACACGTCGAAGCCGGTGGCCTCGGTGACGATGCCTGCGTCCGCGGCGATCCCTCGAGCCACGATCGCGGAGCTGCCCGCGCCTGACGACTCCTCGTCGGTGTTCGTCGCGACGATCAGGTCGCCCGCGAGCTCGACACCGGTCCGGGCGAGTGTCTCGGCCGCGAGCGTCATCGCCGCGATGCCACCCTTCATGTCGCACGAGCCGCGACCGTACAGGTTGCCGTCCCGCACCTCGGCCTCGAACGGGTTGCTCGTCCAGTGATCGATCGGCTCGACGGAGACCGCGTCGATGTGGCCGTTGAATAGGAGGCTCTTGCCGCCACCCGCACCCTTGAAGCGGGCGAGCAGCTGGGGCCTGCCCTCGAAGCCGAGACCGGGGGGAACGAGCGGCCTGCCTGCCATCTCCTCCGTCGAGGGCTCCCAGAGGTCGACCTCCGCACCCGCGTCCCGCAGTCGACGGGCGAGATGGTTCTGTAGCGCAACCTCGTCGCGAGGCGGATCGTCGGGATTGCGCGCCGTCGTGTCGAAGCGGACGAGCTCCGATGTGAGCTGCACCAGCTCGTCCCGGCGCCCCTCGATCTCGTCCACGATCTGACGTTCGGGGTCGCTCAACGACATGGCGGCAATCTAACCGCGCCGCCGGCGCCGAGCTTGCATTACCGCGCTCAGCCTCCAAGAATAGGCGCTTGGAACGCCAAGGTCGCACTGGCCCCGCGTTCGAGGCAGGCGGCGGCCACATCGTCCTCGCCGAGGTGACGAAGCTCTTCGGCGACCTCAAGGTGGTCGACGTCGACTTCTCGATCGAGAAGGGCGAGTTCTTCTCGCTCCTCGGACCGAGCGGCTGCGGCAAGACGACGACCCTCCGGATGATCGCCGGCCTCGAGGAGCCGACGACCGGCCGGGTCATGCTCGCGGGTCGCGACGTGACCGATGTCCCGTCGGCCCGGCGTCCGGTGAACATGGTCTTCCAGGCATACGCGCTCTTCCCACATATGTCGGTCTTCGAGAACGTCGCCTTCGGGCTTCGGATCAAGAGGCTCGGTCGGCGCGAGATCGAGGAGCGCGTGGCCGAGGCCATGCGGATCGTCCAGCTCGAGGGGATGGGCAAGCGCAAGCCGATCCAGCTCTCCGGCGGTCAGCAGCAGCGAGTCGCCCTGGCGCGCGCGCTCGTCAACCGCCCGGAGGCGCTCCTGCTCGACGAGCCGCTCGGCGCCCTCGACCTGAAGCTGCGCAAGGAGATGCAGCTCGAGCTCAAGCACATCCAGGAGCAGACGCAGACGACCTTCGTGTACGTCACGCACGATCAGGAAGAGGCGCTGACCATGTCCGACCGGATCGCGGTCATGCATCAGGGGCTGATCGAGCAGGTCGCGGGGCCGCGCGAGCTCTACGAGCGGCCCGTGACACCGTTCGTCGCCGGCTTCATCGGAGTCTCGAACGTCGTCCACCTGCGCCCGGACAGCGCGCAAGGACGGCCTGGTCGTGATGGCCGTCGGCGAGGGTGAACGCATCGTCGCCCCGCCGCATCTGCCCGGGACGCGGACGAGATCCTGATCACGGTCAGGCCGGAGAAGATCAAGTTCGACGAGGTCGGCGAACCGGCCTCGCGGGTTTCGGCGACCGTTGCCGACATCGTGTACCTCGGCTCGATGACGCAGTACATCGTCGAGCTTCCGACGGGTGAGCGGCTCACAGTGCATCGCCTCAACGACGAGGTGCGCGGGCGGCCGATCCAGGTGGGCGACCGCGTGACCCTGCACTGGGCCGCGGAGCACAGTTTCGTGATCGAGCAGGCCGAGGCGTCGCCCGGCGGCGCAGAGGCCGAGCGAGTGGGGGAGATCGAGGCGGTCGGCGGCGCCGCCCCAAGCACGAAGGAGGCCTGAGGATGGATCTGGAACACAGCAGGCTCACGCGGCGGGGATTCGTCGCGCTGACCGGAGCGACGAGCCTCAGCGCGCTGCTCGCAGCGTGCGGTGGTGATGACGGAGGAGACGGCGGGGCGGCGGCGCCCGAGACCGGCGCGTCGACCGGTGACGCGGCCGCCACGGTCAGCTTCGACCCCGCGTCCGAGCCGGACGGGCCCATCACGTTCTTCGAGTGGGCGGGGTACGACAAGACGTCGCCCTGGATGTGGGAGGCCTACACCAAGGGCGAATACGGGCAGAGGAGCCCGCTCAAGTTCGACTTCCTCGAGAACGACATCCAGGCGCTCGCCAAGGTGGCGTCGGGGTACAGCCCCGATGTCATCCATCCTTGCATCGCCTACTGGCCGGACTTCCACGCAGCCGGCCTGGTCCAGCCTTTCGACAAGGCGCTGCTCCCCGATTACGAGGGCATTCCCGAGGCGATTCGCGGACCGGGAGTGGGCGACGACGGCCTCGTGTACCACGTCCCCTTCGACATCGGGTTCTCCGCCTTCGTCTACCGGGCGGACAAGATCCCGATCACGCCGGAGGAAGAGTCCTGGAACATCCTGCTCGACCCCGCGTACGAGGGGAAGCTCGCGACGTTCTCGGACCCCATCACGATCATCAAGATCGGCGCGCTCATCAACGCCGGCGAGCCGATCGACCCGAACAAGCTCACTTCGGATCAGATCGAGGCGGCGAAGGAGACGATGATCGAGGCCAAGCCGCAGATCCGGAACTTCTGGGACAACAACCAAGGCAACATCGACGACTTCATCAACGGGAACCTCTGGGGGACCTGCATGTGGCCGGACGGCTACCTCCAGGCCATCCGTCACGAGAAGCTGAAGGGCGTCGACGTTCGCTACATGTGGCCGAAGGAGGGCCGCCTCGCGTGGACCTGCGGCTTCGTGCTCCACGCGGCCACGGAGCAGCCGGGCCGATCGACGCTTGCCGTCGCCGCGGCGAACACGCCGAAGGCCGCGGCCTCGCTCACCGATATCTTCGCCTACGGCTCGGCGCAGCAGGAGGGCGTGCTCGACCTGATCAAGGACAAAGAGCTGATCTCGATCTTCAGCCTGGACGATCCGTCGGCGTTCGAGCCGCCGCGGGCGTGGTTCGAGCAGCCGCTGCCGAACCGGCAGGAGTACTCGGAGGCCGGCGAGGCGGTGAAGGCCGCGTAGCCTCGCGGCGGGGTGTATGGGAGCAGTACCCGCCCTGAGGAGGAAGACGAATGGCGGAACGAGCGACCGTGACGGCGCCGGCGATCGCGAGCGAGAACCGGGCCCGGAGCCGACGGGCCCAGGACCGCCTCGCGACGTACGCGTTGGTCACGCCTGCGCTCGCGCTCCTCCTCGTCTTCTTCCTCGTCCCGATCTACTTCGTCGTCCGCTACAGCATCGGCCTGGAGCGGTTCGCGATAAACGAGGCGGCCGCCTCGCTGACCGGCGAGCTTCCCGGCTTCTCGATGGAGCTCTGGCGCGAGTTCCTCAGCCCGGGAGTGGAGCTCGAGGTGCTCGGAATGACGTCCGTGCACATGCCCGCGTGGGTCATCGGCGTCGTCTTCGCGGCCCTCGTCTTCGGCGCCGTCTTCGGATCGCGGCTCTCGGAACGCTACGGCGGCTGGATTCGAGCGGGATCGTTTCTGCTCCTGCTCGCGCCGTTCCTGACCATCCCCGCGGGAAACAACCTGCTCCGCGTCGCAGAGTTCTCGTCCGAAGGCGACTTCCTGCGGCTCTTCTTCCGCTCGGTGACCATGGCCACCACGTCCGCAGTCTGGGCCGTGATCATCGCGTTCCCGATCGCCTACTTCCTCGCCTTCGGCATCAAGAAGTCGAAGTACATCTGGCTCCTGGTCGTGATCGCGCCTTTCCTGACCAGCTACCTCTTGCGGGTCTTCGCGTGGAAGATCATCCTCGGCGACCAGGGGCTGTTCAACAGCGCGCTCTTCGAGCTCGGACTGCGCGACCCCGACAACCCGGTCTCGTTTCTGATCTACAGCCAGTTCACGGTCATCCTCGTCCTGCTCTACGCCTGGGTGCCGTTCATCATCCTGCCGATCTTCATCGCGCTGGAGACCGTGGACCGGCGCTTGCTCGAGGCGGCCACAGACATGGGTGCGAGCAGGCTTCAGGCGATGCGCAAGATCACTCTGCCCCTCGCCGCTCCTGGAATCGTCGCCGCCTTCCTGTTGGTGTTCATCCCCTCGATCGGCGAGTACGTCACGCCCTCGCTCGTCGGCGGCAACAACGGCTATATGTTCGGGCAGGCGATCGCGAGTCAGTTCGTGGGCGGCGCGCTCAACTGGCAGACAGGGTCCGTCCTCTCGGTCTTCCTGCTCGGCGTCGTCCTGTTCCTCGCGCTCTCGACAGCGAGGTTCCTGCGCGCCGGCGGAGGAGCGACGACATGAGTCGAGGCACGACGGACGTCTTCATGTCGAGGAACGGCAAGCGCGCGCTCGTCCTCTTCTTCGCAGGCTTTCTGGTCTTCCTCTACCTGCCGACAATCTTGCTGACGATCTTCTCGTTCAACGCGTCGACGGTCATCGCCTTCCCGCTCAGCGGCTTCACCACGGACTTCTACGAAGCTGCCTGGCAGAACCCGGAAATCAAGGGGTCGCTGTTCGCGAGCCTCAAGGTCGCGGCAGGAACGGCGGTTGTTGCCACCGTGCTGGCCGTCCTCGTCTCCTACGCCCTGGCCCGGAGGTCTCTCCGCTTCAAGGCAGGTGTATCGGCACTCCTCCTTCTCCCGCTCGTCGTGCCGACCGTCGTCCTCGGGGTCTCCCTTCTCGTCCTCTTCCGGCCCTCCGATCCGATCATCCCGATTCCGCTCGGGCTCTGGGCGGTGCTGATCGGCCACGTCGTGATCGCTCTTCCGTTCTGCGTGCTCCTGCTCCTACCTCGCATCGCGTCGATCGACGAGCGCCTCGAGGAGGCCGCGCACGATCTCGGCGCGTCCGGTCTCACAACGTTCCGACGCGTCGTCCTGCCGCTGATCCTTCCCGCCCTGATCGCCTCGCTGCTCGTCGCCTTCGTCATCTCGATCGACGAGGTCGTCGTCGCGAGCTTCCTCGTCCAGGATCAGGCGACCTATCCGGTCTACCTGTACTCGGGGTTGCGGCTGTCCGGCCAGACCAGCCTGCTCATGCCCGTCGCGACGGTCATGATCGTCGCGAGCACGATCCTCATCCTCGCGGCGGCGCTGATCAGCCGATACGGCGAGCGCCGCGCGGGTCTGGCCCAATGAGGAGTCTCACGGCCACCCTGGTCATCGCGGCCGCGCTCGCGGTCGGGTGCGGCGGTGGCGAGGAAGACGCCCCGGCCCCGGCCGCCGGAACCACGGGCCCGACCGCAGCCCAGCTCGCCTTCCGGGAGCAGATCCTCGAGCAGATCGAAAGCGGCAACTACAAGTGCTCGTGCACGGCCGCACTGCGTGCGCGCGATCGGATCGAAAAAGGCCTCGTTGATGAGCCCTAGCCGCGAACCAGAACGGGGAGTGGGCCACCTTTGAAGGAGGGCCGCGCCCGAACCGGGCGCGGCCCTCCTTCGGATCGGTCTCGCTAGCCGTCCGTCAGGTTCGACCAGAGCGCGCCCTGTGCGATGAGCGTCCACTCCCGCTCGCCGTCCATGCGCGAGAAGGGATCGGTCGCGAAGCCCAGGTAGCGGCTGTTCGCCGTCGTCGCTCCGTGGACGATCATCGGCGCCCCGGCGACGGCGGCGTCACGATCGAGCCAGAGGCCCGAGACGAACAGGTCGCCGGTCGAGCCGACGTAGCGGCCGTCCACGGCCGCGCCCGTCGGGATGGCGGAGAAGTACGTCATGCTCGACGGCAGGAACAGCGTGTCCCGCTCCGGGTACGCGCCGGTGAGCGGGCTCGCGGCCCCTCCGACGTTGTCCCAGAGCGCGATGCCGCCGCCGGCATCGTCGATGCCGCGGGTGAACGTGTCGACGAGCCCAGCGGCAGTCATGAACGTGAAGTTCGTCGCCGACTGGCCCGTCCCGATGTAGCCGCCGCCGCGGGCGAAGAACGCGGTCAGCCGCGCTCTCGCGTTCGCGCTCGTCGCCGCCGGGTACGCAGTGCCCGTGTTGTAGAGCACGTCGATACCGGCGAGCGGATCGGTTGCGGCGTTCTGGAGCGAGTTCGGTCCGGTGACGGTCGAGACGAACGAAACGTCCGAGCCGAAGACGGCCTCGAGGCCCTCGAAGATCGGCCGGGTCGTCGTCGACGTCTCGGGCGTCGCGCTGTTCACGAGCACGCCGACCTTCGGCGCCCTCGTTACGAGCGTGCTCGGCGGCTTGGAGCCGATCCCGCGCCTGAACGTGATGCCGGCGGCCTCACCGGCCTCGTCGAGCGCTTTGGCCGCGGCCCAGTCGGGCGGGGAGAAGATCAGGCTCCCTGCCGGCAGGGTGTCGCCGTTCTTGACCCGGAAGGGCGCCTCCGCCAGCTCGGCGTCCACGCCGCTTCGGAGCACGTCGAGGATGGCCCGGGCCTCGATCGGCCCGCGAACCGTGACGGCGTACCAGTTGGCCGGGACGCCCTTGCCGCCCTCGAGGCCGCCGTGGAGGTCGGACGGCTTGCGGATCTCATTCGTGCGCGGCCTGAAGCTCCCGTCGCCGCGCGGGACCTCGACGACGTCGGCGCCCCACACGAGACCGTGGCTCCAGGCTCCCGGAGGCGCGTAGAGGACCGAGATCCGGTCGGAGATGTCCTGGCCGGGGCTCAGGGTGGTCAGGGCGAGCCCGCGCAACGCCTGGTCCATCCAGACGACGTACGAGCCCTTCGGGTACTCCTCGCCGTTCCACCGGAAGTCGTTCTTGGCCCTCGAGACGTCGATCCCGTTGTCGAGCAGCCATTGCACGAGCCGGTTGGCCTCGGCGTCCGAGCGCTGCCGCCGTCCCCGAACGGGATCACGTACGCCTTCGGGTACTCGATCATCCAGTTGTGGTTCTCCTCGTCGAACCCGCGGGAGGCGACGAGCGGGTCGTCACAGCAGTTCGGCCGTTCGGCGTCGTTCACGCCGCGCTCGTAGATCTCGACCTGGTCGCGCATCATCGCCTCGCGGTGCGAGAGCCAGTAGTCCATCGAGGAATAGAAGACGACGTACTGCGCCTTCTTCGAGCCGAGCCGTCCCTCGCCGCCGCAGCCGGCGGCGTCGTCGAGGTCGCCGGTGGCCGGGTCGTACACGGGCTGAAGCGCGGTCGAGTTGCACATCTCGACCGTCGAGCCGTCGATCCCGAGCAGTGAGATGTACGTCTGGGTGTAGAAGGGGCCCCAGTCGTCCCAGCCCTCGGCCGTGGCGGCGCTGGGCGGCGTTCCCGCTGCATCGCAGTTGGGGAAGAAGTCGCCCCACATCGGGTGATCCGCCCACGGGCAGAAGTCGTTCACAGGCCGCTGGATCCCGTAGCCGTTCGAGCCCGGCAGCCCCGGGACCGCGGTCAGCCGCGCTTCGTTGTCATCGAGCCGGCGCTGGTTCCAGTACGCGAAGATGTCGTACTCCATGCCCGGGTTGTGCGGCTTCGTGAGGCCGTCGTCGAGGGTCGGGTTGTAGTAGCCGTGCAGGGCGAGCCCGTTCGTCGCGAGCCAGCGCTGCTGGACGCGGACGTTGTTCTTCACCTCGGGCTGCGACTGCACGAGGAAGTCGCGGTTCATGTCGAAGCGGTTCTCGTTCTGGCGGATTCCCATGACCCGCCCGTCGGGGTTCATCGAGGGGAGGATGACGAGGACCGAGTGGTTCAGGATCTCGTCCACGATCGGGTTCGCACCGAGCGGCGTCGTCGCGAGGTCGCGGATCACCTGCATCATCGCGTCGGCGCCCTCTTCCTCGTTCCCGTGGATGTTGGCCTCGATGAAGACCGGCATCTTCACGTCGTCGCCCCATTGGCGGAGGAGCTTCTGCGCCCGGCGCGGATCGTCGAGCTCGATCTCCCGCAGCTGCAGGTAGCGCTTGTAGTCGCGGCGCTGCTCCGCCGTCTCCAAGGCGTTCACCACGACTTCGTAGTGGTCGCGCCCGCCCGCGGTGCGGCCGATGACCGAGTACGTGAAGCGCTGCGGGAGCCCCGCCGCGCTCGCCTCGGCCTGGATCTTGTCGAGGGTGCATCGGATCGCGCCGTACGGGATGAGCGCGAGCGGCGGCCCCTGCTGGGGCGCGATGCCCGGCTCGGCCGCCGGATCGGCGCACCATGTCTCGCCGTACGTCGGGCCGAGGCCCGGCGAGATCGGCTGGCCGTTCCACGGCGCCTGCGCGAGCGCCTCCCCTGCCGCGACGAGCGTGACGAGCGCTGCGAGCGCCGCCACGGCCCAGCCACGGACCCCTGTGTGCTGCCGGCGTGGGTGCATCGTTCCTCCCTTGTCGTCCCCCACCTCCGAACCTGCGACGAGCGCCCGGCGCAGGGTTCCGAGGGCGGTCGCTCCAGTGCGACGCAGCGCCACCGTACGACGGCCGCCGCGCATTTGCAAACGGGCGAGCCGAAAGCTTGATCGCAAACTCTCGACTAGACGGTGCGGGGTCGCCACGGCTCGTGCTCGTGCGCGAGCCAGACCAGCTTGGGCTCGAGCGCGAGCACCCGCAGCTGACCTTCGGTGTGCGGCTCGTCGAGCTCGCCGAACCAAACCGCCACGTCGCCGCCGACGACGATCGGGCGCCCGCCGGTTTCGACGACGACCACCTGGCTGCCGCGTGTGTGGCCCGGCGCCGGGACGAGCTGGAGCCCGGGAAGCAGCTCGAGCTCGCCGTCGACCGGCTCGTACCGCACGCCGGGCGCGTCGACCCACTCGCGAATGTAGTCCTCCTCGCTGCGCGCGTCGTCGAGCTCCCGGCGCTGGACGTAGATCGGCCTGCCGGCGAAGAGGTGGTTGCCGCCGCAGTGATCGGCGTGCAGGTGCGTGTTGACGACGATGTCGATGCCAGCGAGGTCGAAGTCCTGCTCGCTCAGTGGATGGAGGCGGGGATCGAAGGCGGCCACCACCGCCGGGTGCAGCTCCGTCATGCCGGTGTCGACCAGCACGCGCGCATCGGGATGGTCGATGACGTGCACGTAGACCGGCATCACCTCGCCCTCGACGTGCAGATCGGCAACGAGGACTGGCGTGATGGTGGTTGAGGCGGGGGCGTTCATTGTGCCGAAAGCCCAAATCTAGGTCTTTGGGCAGTGCCCCGATGATGGAGCGTACCGGGATCGAACCGGTGACCTCCGGCTTGCAAAGCCGGCGCTCTCCCAGCTGAGCTAACGCCCCGCGTCGTCGCTCACTGTAGCGCGAGGCCCGGAGTCAGTCTTCGTCGACGACCAGGTGCGTGACCGGGAGGTTGAAGCGCGCGAGGGCCTCGCTCGCGGTGCCCTCCTCGAGCCAGCCGGCGTCGTCGTCCTTGCGCGTGACGAGCACGAGCTCGTCGGCCGGGAACGTGCGCAGGGCGTCCTCGATCGCCTGCACCGGGTCGCTGTCCCCCACCTCCGCCTCGACGCGGTCCGCCTCGGGGGCGACCGCCTGGCCGACCTCGACGGCTCGGGACTCCGCCTCGTCGCGGGCATCGTCCTCGGCGTTCGCGAGCCAGTCGAGCGGAGAGAGGTCGGACGCGGTCGCGACGACCTTCAGCTCCGCCTGGCCGTTCCCCGCGTGCTCGAGCACGCGGTCGCGAAGCGCCCCGCCGTCGACGGGTGCGGTCGTTACCACGAGGATGCGCCGGCTCACGTGCGGATCCCTACCCGTCTACGGGCGGAGGGGAAACACGGATGCGCGGGCGACGCGGTGGTGCGAGTTGCGGGCTAGTCGCCCCAGTCGAAGTCGCGCGAGCGACCCCAGAGGGTGTCCTCTGGATCGACAGGGGGGTCGGTGTCCTCGCCGGGCCATGCGAGCACCTTGCTCGGCTCGAGCTCGGGCTCGTGGCCGCCCAGCGTGTCCTCCAGACGGGCCTGCTCCTCGGTCTTGAAAAGTGGATGGTTCTCGAAGGGATCCTCGACCCGGTAGCGGTCGATGGGCATGTTGCCGTCGAGGTTCGAGTTGCGCCGCTTCAGCTCGAGATGCTCTTCGATGATGCGGGCGAAATTAGTCTCGCCGTTGGTACTCACACACAACCTCCGGGTCGGGGACGGGGCAGGCGCCGGATTGTAGACGACCTGGCGAACGAAACAACGCTAGTCGTGCGCGCGGACGATGGTACCCGCGTCCGCCGCGACGACACAGTTCTTGCCGGAACGCTTGGCACGATAGAGGGCCTCGTCGGCCGCTGCGAAGAGCGCGGCCGGAGTCGGTGAATCGGGGAAGGCGGCGACGCCGAAGCTCGCCGTCACGGCGACCAGCGCGCCGGGGTGCGTCGGCATCGGCCGCGCGGCCAGGGCCTTGCAGAGCCGCTCGGCGAGGCGCTGCGCGCCCTCGAGATCGGTCTGCGGCAGGAGGACCGCGAACTCCTCGCCGCCGTAGCGCGCGGGGAGGTCGATCTCGCGGACGGTCGCGCGCAGGATGTCGGCGAAGGTCTGGAGGACGTCGTCGCCGGCCTGGTGGCCGTAGCGGTCGTTGACCTGCTTGAAGTCGTCGAGGTCGGCGAGGATCAGCGCGAGGCTGCCGCCGAAGCGCTCGGCGCGGGAGATCTCGCCCTCGAGCGCCTCCTCGAAGTGGCGGCGGTTCGGAAGCTCGGTGAGGCCGTCGGTGTTCGCCTGGCGCTCGACGAGCCGGTGCAGGCGTGCGTTCTCGAGCGCGACCGAGGCCTGCGAGCCGAGCCAGTGGGCCAGCTCGCGCGCCTCGTCGCTGAAGTCGTTGCCCTTCGGCGTCAGGTAGAGGATGCCGCTCTCGCGGCCGTCGTTCCCGAGCGGGATGACGAGCGCGCGGTCGCCGTTGCCCGGATCGCCCGCGGTCTCGATCACCTTGCCGTCGACGACCAGCCGGCCGCCCTTCGCGCCGGTCGCCTCGACTGCGCTCTCGACGATGACCCGCAGGAGCGCGAACGGGTCGTGCGTCGCCGCGAGCGCGTCGCCGAAGCGGCCGATCGCGTCGCGAACGCGGCCGCGCTCGGAGGCGAGCTCGCGGATCCGTGCCTCGAGCTGGGTGGCCATGTCGTTGAAGGCCGTGCCGAGCGCGGCGAACTCGTCCCGGCCGCGGACCGGGACCCGCTGCTCGAACTTGCCGCGCGCCATGGCGCCCGCGGCCGCCGAGAGCTCCCGCAGGGAGCGGACGATCGTGCGCCCGAGCGTGTAGGCGACGATGCCGACGGCGGCCATGGCCGCGACGGCGAAGAGGAGGAAGCGGCTGCGCAGGTTTCCGGCGGCCGCGTCGATCTGCGCCTTCGGCGTCAGCGCGATCAGGGAGACGGTCGACCGGCCCTGGTCGCCCTCGAGCAGATCGATACCGACGGCGCGGTACTCGCCCCCGTCCACCGTGGCGTATTGCGGATGGGTCGGCACGTCGGCGCGTCCGCGGAGATAACCGGGCGCGATCACCTTGCCGCCCGAGACGAACGCGAAGAGGTCGCCCTCCTTCAGCGCGGCGTTCTCGGCGAGGCCCTGCGCCAGCTCGTCGCTGAAGGGCAGGTGGACGACGATCCGTCCGAGCAGGCGGCCGTTGGCCGCGACGACCTTGACCTCGCGCATGCCGGCATACCGTCCGGGGCGCTGGCCGGCCAGAAGCTCGCCCTTCGGAGAGAAGAAGGCGCTGTGTGGGACTTCGGCCGCGGTCTCGAGGAGCGTCGAGCGGTCGCGCTCGGCGAAGGCCCTCTGGACCTGGGTCGCGCGGGCCAGGGACTCGGCGTCTTCGACCGCGTCGTCCTCGAGCTGCTCCGCATAGTCGGCCTGGGCGACGGCGATCGCCGTGGAGAGGCGCGAGTCGGCCGCGCTGACCTCACCGTCGATGGCGACCTCGGTGAACGCCACGGTCGCAGCCACCAGCGGCAGCAGCGCAAGCAGCATGAAGTAGATGACGAGGCGTAGCTTGAAACTTCCCATGGCAGAGGGGTCCGGCCGTTCTTCTCCCGAATCGTGTAGCCGACCGGTCCATCGGCCTGACGGCTATCCCTCTTTAGAGGGATCCCCCCGGAGACTGGTCAGAAGATGGGGCGTTCGAGCAAGACCGCAAGGGCCATGCCCACGAACCAGCAGGCTCCGGTGACCACGACAGTGAAGGGAACGAGCCAGCGGTCACGGCCGCCGATCGTCGCGGCAAGGACCGCGACGACGACCGCAGCCGTGCAGACGAGGCCGGGCGTGTAGACGATGCCGACCAGGCCCGCGAAGAGCGCGATCGTGGCCAGGAAGTCCGCCGCGAGCTGCGACGGGGTCCCGTCGCGCCGGCCCTCGTGCTCGTAGGCGCTCACAGGCCTCTCCTGGCCCTGGCGGCGAGCACCGGCTGGGCGCTACGGCGCCGTCGCGGCGAGCCGTGCGGGCCGGGCCGGCGGCCTGCGATCGGCGCCCTGGGGCCACGCCTCCGGGGCGGCTCCACGCCTCCGCCGCCGAGGCCGCCGCCGACGGCTCCGGACGGCTCCGCGGGCGGATCCTTGACCGCCCACCAGATCACGTAACAGAGGTACAGCGCCGGGATCTTCAGGATCACCGTGAACCAGATAGTGAGCCACAGCACGGTGCGTTGAGTGTAACCTAGCCCGCTTCAAGTAAACGACAACCCTCGGGCAGGGCGCCGCTGCGGCAGCTGAAGGCGCCCCCACGCAGACCGTCCCGCGATCAGCGGCGGTTGCGATCTCGGCCCAGACAAGGGGGATCCATGAAGGTCAGACACCCGCGCGGGCTTCTGCTCGCGCTCATTGGCTCGCTCGCGCTCGCCCTGCCCGCCGGGGCCGGCGCCGCCCAGTCCGACGAGGCGATCTCAAACGCCCTCGTGAAGGAGATCGAGCAACACCGTGCACAGCTGTGGCACCGCCAGCGCGTGATGGGGGTGCGCCCGACGAAGACGGCATTCGTCGAGCGCCGGGCAGCCTCCGTCGAGATGCTCAGGCAGTTGCGAGACACGTGGCAGACACGCGCCGTTCGCGCGCGCAAGCGACTCGTCCGCCCGCCGCACCGTGCCGCCTGGCTCTGCATCCACCGGTACGAGGGCTCGTGGAAGGACCCGAACGCGCCCTACTACGGCGGGCTGCAGATGGACATCACGTTCCAGCGCACCTACGGCCGCTACCTGCTGCGGCGCAAGGGCACAGCGAATCGCTGGACGCCCGCCGAGCAGATGTGGACCGCCGAGAAGGCCCTCCGCGCAGGCCGCGGGTTCTACCCGTGGCCGAACACGGCGCGGCACTGCGGCCTGCTCTAGACCGTCGTCCGGAGCCACGTCCGGGGTCTGACCCCGGACGTGGCCGCTCGGCCACTGGGGACTCGCAACCGGTCGGGGTCGCCAGCGGGCGGCGCGGCCAGCATCTAAGCCGAGGCGGTGCTCAGGACATGGCCGAAAACCCGCTGTCCGGGGTCTGACCCCGGGCATGGCCGTTGCGGTCAGCGGGCGTCCGGCGGGCGCAGGACGGCGAACGGGTCGGTGACCTCGAGGCCGGCCGAGGCGAAGCGGAAGACCGCGGCCGGGCGGCCGCCTGTGCGGCCGGGCGGGCGCGTCTCGCCCGTCGGCTCCAGGAGCCGGCGGCGGAGGAGGACGCGCTGGAGGTTCGTCGCCGAGACGTCGTGGCCGAGCGCCGCGCGGTAGATGACGCGGAGCTCGGAGATCGTGAACGACGGCGGCGCGAGCGCGAAGCCGACGTTCGTGTACGAGAGCTTGGCGCGCAGCCGCTCGCGCCCGGCCAGCGCGATGTCGCCGTGGTCGAACGCCATCGTGGGCAGGGCGTCGACCGGATGCCAGGTCGTGTCCTCGGGGACGCGCGGGTCGATGTGCGCCGGGACGAGCCCGAGGTACGCGGTCGCGACGAGCCACTCCTTCGGATTCCGGCCGGGGTCGCTCCGCGTCTCGAGCTGCTCCAGGTGGGAGAGGTCGCGGACGTCGACCTTGGCGGCCAGATGGCGGCGAATCGACTCCTCCAGGGTCTCCCCCGCCTCGAGCCGGCCGCCCGGGAGCGCCCAGGCGCCGAGGAACGGCTCACGCCCCCGCTCCCACACGAGCACCTGGAGCTCGCCGTCGCGCACCTGGAGCACGGCACCGAGCGCCTCATGGGCCGGACGATCGTCTGTGGTAGACTTCGACATGAGTTATCGACTGATAGACAAAAACTTAGCAGGAGGATAGCGAATGAAGGCCCTCATCATCGTCGACATGCTCAAGGACTTCGTCGACGGCAAGCTGGCCAACCCGAAGGCGCAGAACATGATCCCCCCGCTCCAGCGCCTGCTCGACCACGCGCGCGAGGACGGCTGGGTGGTCGTGTTCTCGAACGACGCCCACCAGCCCGGCGACCCGGAGCTGAAGGTCTGGGGCGAGCACGCCATGGCGGGCGACCCCGGCGCCGAGGTCATCGAGGAGCTCACGCCGCGCGAGGGTGAGATCATCTCGGACAAGCGCAGCTACGGCGCGTTCGACGGCACGGGCCTCGACGAGCAGCTCCGCGAGCGCGGAGTGGACGAGGTCGTCATCACCGGCCAGCACACCCACATCTGCGTGCGGCACTCCTCCTACGGGGCGCTCATCCGTGGATACGAGATCACGATTCCCGAGGATGCCGTCTGCGCGTTCGAGGGAGTCAGTGAAGAGGACGCGCTCGAGTACCTGAAGGGCACGTACGGCGCGTCCGTCACGACCGTCGACGAGCTCGTCGGCTCGGCGGTCACCGCCTAGAGGCGGCAACTGCGGCTCAGGGCGGCGCCGGCCAGGGAGGCGCCGCCCGTCCCCTTCCCGTGGCTAGGCTGGATCGCGTGAACCGCCTGGCCTCCGAGACCAGCCCCTACCTCCTCCAGCACGCCGACAACCCGGTCGACTGGTACCCGTGGGGCGACGAGGCCTTCGAGCTCGCGCGCGCCGAGGACCGGCCGGTCCTGCTCTCGGTGGGCTACGCGGCCTGCCACTGGTGCCACGTCATGGAGCACGAGTCGTTCGAGGACGACGACACCGCGGCACTCATGAACCGCGACTTCGTCCCCGTCAAGGTCGACCGCGAGGAGCGGCCCGACGTGGACGGCCTCTACATGGACGCCGTGGTGGCGATGACGGGGCACGGCGGCTGGCCCATGACCGTCTTCCTCACGCCCGACGGCCGGCCGTTCTACGGCGGCACGTACTTCCCGCCCGAGCCCCGGCACGGGATGCCGAGCTTCTCGCAGGTGCTCGAGGCCGTGTCCGAGGCGTACAAGACCCGGCGCCGGGACCTCGAGCAGCAGGCCGACGCGCTCGTCGGCGCGATCAAGCAGGCGAGCGAGCGCGCCCCCTCCTCAGAGCCGCTGACGAGCGGGCTGCTCAGCGGGGTCGTGCCCGCGCTGCGCCGCTCCTTCGACCCCGTGGAGGGCGGATTCGGCCCCGCGCCGAAGTTCCCGGCGGCGTCGACGATCGAGCTTCTGCTCCGCCTCCACGCCGCGACCGGCGACGACGAGGCGCTCTCGATGGCGCGCCTCACCCTCGACCGCATGGCCGCCGGAGGGATGTACGACGTGCTCGGCGGCGGGTTCCATCGCTACTCGGTCGACGGCCACTGGCTCGTCCCGCACTTCGAGAAGATGCTCTACGACAACGCGCTCCTCGCCTCGGCGTACCTGCACGCCTGGGTCGTGACGGGCGAGGAGAGCTACCGCCGCGTGACCACGGAGACGCTCGACTACGTGCTCCGGGAGCTGCGGCTTCCCGAGGGCGGCCTCGCTTCGGCGCAGGACGCCGACACCGACGGCGTCGAGGGACTGACGTTCACCTGGACGGCCGAGGAGATCGAAGCCGTGCTCGGCGAGGCCCACCCGGAGTGGCTCCAGCCCTTCGAGCACGAGCGGTTCGTCCTCCGCGGTGATGTCCCTGAGGAGGCGCGCGCGAAGCTCCTCGCCGAGCGGGAGCGCCGGCCGCAGCCGCTGCGCGACGACAAGGCGCTCGCGGCCTGGAACGGCCTCGCCCTGGCGGCACTGGCCCAGGCCGGGGCCCGGCTCGGGCGCCAGGACTACGTGGACGCCGCCGTCGCGGTGGCCGAGTTCCTGCTCACGCAGCTCTCCGACGACCGCGGCCGCCTGCTCCGCTCCTACCGCGCCGGCAAGGCGCAGATCGCGGGCTACCTGGAGGACTACGCGAACGTCGCCGACGGCCTCCTCGAGCTCTCGTGGGCGACCGGCGACCTCCGCTGGCTCGAGGAGTCCCGGCGCCTGGCGGGCCTGCTGGTGGAGCTCTTCGCCGACGAGGCGCGCGGAGGGTTCTTCGTCGACGCACCCGAGGGCGAGGGCCTGGTCGCGAGGCGCAAGGAGTTCGACGACCACCCCACCCCCGCCGGCAACTCGATGGCCGCGTTCGTCCTCCTGCGGCTCGCGCGGATCTACGGCGACGCGCGAGCTCGAGAAGCATGGGGTCGGCGTCTTCAGGCTCGGCCGCCCGCTGATGGAGCGCGCGCCGGCGGCCGTGCCGCACCTGCTGAATGCGCTCGACCTCCACTTCTCGCCGCCGCAGGAGATCGCGGTCGTGGGCGACTCGGACGAGCTGCGGGCCGCCGCGCTCGAGGGCTACCGGCCGAACGCCGTCTTCGCATTCGCAGAGCGAGCCGACGGAGGCCGTCCCGCTCCTCGCCGGCAAGGGCCTCGTCGACGGGAGCCCGGCGGCGTACGTCTGCGAGAGCTTCGCGTGTCAGCGGCCGGTCACCAGCGCGGGGGATCTCCGCGCGCTGCTCGCGGCGTAGAGTTCGGCTCGTGCCGCGCGAGCTCAGGCTCAACCTCGAGGTTCAAGAGAACGTCGTCCCGGCGCTGTTTCTGCAGGAGGCGCTGGAGCGGGACCTCACCAGGTTCCTTCAGCGACACCTGGCCGATGCACCACGAAGCTCGACGCTCCCGACGCGGTCTGGCTGAGCACGGGCCCCCACGGCACGTTCGCCGCGCTCGAGCTCGGCGACGGTGTCCTCGGGCTCGTCAACCTGGGGTTCGGGAGCGCGTATGTCCAGGTCGCCGCGACGACCGACGAAGCCGCGAAGGCGGGGCTCGAGAAGCTCCGGGATCTGCTCCCGAGGACCAAGCGCGAGCGCGAAGGGCGCGTGCCCGTCAGCTTCTGGTCGTACGGGCCGCACGGGCCGATGCCGATGGGCCGCACGCTCTCGGTGCCTTCCTGGGAGGAGATCGCCGGCAACTACGCCGGCAACACGAAGGACGGGCTCAGCCGCCTGATGACCGGCGACCTGCCCTGGCGCGGGGGCCAGCTCATCCTCTGGCACGGCGAGACCGGCACAGGCAAGACGACGGCGCTGCGGGCGCTCGCCCGCGAGTGGGCCTCGTGGTGCGAGCCGCACTACATCACGGATCCGGAGAAGTTCTTCGGCGACCGGTCGGACTACATGCTTTCGGTGATGCTCCAGGCCGAGATGTACGACGACGAGGACGGCGAGATGGACCCGGACATGACAGCGGGGATCGTGGCCTCGGTCGGCCACGGGATGTGGGCCGTCCCGCCCATCCAGTTCTACGGTCGCCAGGAGGGGGAGGCTACGCCGACCTGGCGCCTGCTCATCCTCGAAGACACCGGCGAGCTTCTCTCCGCAGATGCACGCATGCAGGCCGGCCAGGGGCTCTCGCGCTTCCTCAACGTCGTCGACGGGCTGATCGGCCAGGGGCTGCGGATCCTCGTGCTCGTCACGACCAACGAGGAGCTCGGCAAGCTCCACCCGGCCATCTCGCGCCCGGGTCGCTGCGCCTCGAACGTCCTCTTCACGCGCATGCCGGTCGAGCAGGCGAACGCGTGGCTGGAAGAACGGGAGAACGAGAGCACCGTGAAGGAGCCGAGGACGCTCGCGGAGCTCTACGCGCTGGTCGAGGGCTGGGACGCGGTCACCGAGCGCCAGCAGACCGGCTTCGGCTAGAGCAGCTTCGCCACGACTTTGAGATCCGCGACGAACGACTCGTAGGCCTCGCGGCGCTCGGCCTCGCCTCGCGCGCGCAGGATCGACGACGGATGCACGGTCGCGAGCACGTTGGGCGCGAGGTCGGAGTCGACCGGAACGCCCCGCTCGCGCGTGACGCGGAAACCGCGGCCGAGGAGTGCCTGCGCCGCGGTCGCCCCGAGTGCGACGAGCACGTCCGGCTTGACCACCGCCAGCTCGGCGTCGAACCAGGGCCGGCACGCGGCGACCTCCCTCGCATCCGGCTTCTGGTGGATCCGGCGCTTCCCGCGCGGCGTCCACTTGAAGTGCTTGACGGCATTCGTGACATAGACCTGCTTGCGGTCGATGCCCGCATCTGCGAGCGCCTCGTCGAGGACCCGCCCTGCCGGACCGACGAAGGGCTTGCCTTCCTGGTCCTCCCGATCGCCGGGCTGCTCGCCGACGAGCACCACGGCCGCCTTCGCGGGGCCCTCGCCGAACACGGTCTGCGTCGCGTCCTTCCAGAGAGGGCACGCCCGGCAGTCAGCGGCTGACGCACGCAGCTTGGTCAGGCTCGGGCGCTCCGGAACGAGCGGCGCGGCGGTGTCGGCTAGAGACGAGGTCACGAGCGGGGTAGTACCCCGCATGGGCGCTGGCTAGGCCCGGACGACGACGGGCGCGCCCAGCGGGACGACGCGCATGAGAAAGCGCATGTCCTCGGCGCTCGCCCGCGGGCAGCCCGCGGAGACCGCGCCGCCGATCGACGACGGGTCGTTCGTCCCGTGCACCGCGATGCGATCCCCGCCCGTCCAGCCGGGGGGCAGGTTGGGCTGGTGCGCGGAAAGGGCGAGGATGCAGCAGCCGTAGTACGAGCCGTAGCGCGAGCCCGGAAGCTTGTCGGTGACCGCGAAGCGCCCGACCGGCGTGGGCGAGCCCGCCCGGCCGATTGCGACCGTCATGCGGCGGACGACCTCGCCGCCGCGGCGCACGACGAGGCGGCGCTCGGAGAGGTCGATGACGACGCGCACGCGCGTGGTGCTCGTCCGGACGCGGCTCTCCTGCGGGTCGACCCAGCCGAGGCGCCCGTTCGGGAGGTGCGTCGTGACGACGCCGAGCCAGCGGCCGCGCTGCGAGGCGACGGCGAGCGTCGTCGCGGAGCCGAACTCGGTCTGCCCGCCGAGCCGCGCAACGACCGGCCCGCGGGGGCGCGATCGGACGACGATCGTGGACCCGCCGGCAGGCCGCAGAACCACGGCGCCGGGGTCGGGAGCGGGCGCGGGTGCGACGAGCGGATCCGGGACCCGCAGTGGGGCGCGCTCGACGGGCTCGGCCGCGACGGCCGGCTGCAGAACGGCCCCCGGTGCGGGCGCCACGTCGGGCGGCGTCTCCTGCCCCGAGGCCGGCCGCGCGAGGATGGTGAGCACGGCGCCGACCGCCGCCAGGACCGCCACGAAGATCACAACGTGCGGAGGCAGGTAGAAACGACCCATCGATACGCTCATCGGGCGGCGCGCCGTGGCGCTCGTTCACTCGAACGAGTGATGGCTCGAAACGACCACTGATGTCGGTTGACACCAGTCACTGGGAGACCCAGCGTAGTCACTAAATGCAGCCAAAACCTCTCTCCGAACAGGATCTGAACAACTGACTGCGCACAGGCAGAGGCTGGAAACCGGAGCGACCATGCGCGTCACGGGCCCTGCGGACGGAGCAGCGGTCGTCTGCGTGAACGGCGGCCGGCGCGCCGAAGTGCCCGGAACCTGGAGCCCGACCCTCGAATGGCTCGTCGAGCGCCTGGCGCCCACGTTCCCGGGCCTCGGGTTCGCGGAGGTGCGCTACCGCATCAAGTCCTGGCAGCGCCTCGACCTGTGCATAGACGACACACTGGCCGCGCTCGAGGCCCTCGCCCCGCGCCGCGCGCTCCTGCTCGGGTTCTCGATGGGCGGCGCGGTGGCGATCCGCGCCGCGAAGCACCCCTCCGTCCGCACCGTGCTGGGCCTGGCGCCGTGGATCCCCGACCGCCTCGACCTCTCGGGCCTCGCCGGGCGCCGGCTCGCGGTCGTGCACGGGGCGTGGGACCGCTCGCTGCCCGGCGTCCCGGGCGTCAGCCCGTCGAGCTCACTGCGCGGCTTCGAGCGCGCTCGGGCGGCCGGGGTCGAGGGCGACTACCAGCTGATTCCGAGAGCCGTTCACCCCGTCGCCGCCCGCGCTCCCTGGGGCGCCGCGATCCCGCTTCCGCGGGCGGGCCGCTGGGCGACGCTCGTCGCGGCCGAGCTGGAGCGGTTTCAGGCCTCGGAGGGCTGAACCCGCCGCCGGGCCATCTGCTCGGGCGTCGGACGCTTCACGTCCCACGCGAGCCCGAGCTTCTCGAGCGTGCGGATCACCAGCCAGGAGCCGTCCACCTGCCAGCGGTGCAGCCCGTGGCGGGCAGAGCTCGGGAACGCATGGTGGTTGTTGTGCCAGCCCTCGCCGAGGACGAGCGCGGCGATCACCCAGTTGTTCCGCGCCTCGTCGCGCGAGGCGTAGTCCTTGCGGCCGAACATGTGGCAGATCGAGTTCACGCTGAAGGTCGCGTGCTGGTAGAGGAAGATGCGCAGGAGGCCGGCCCAGACCATCGCCTCGAAGCCGCGCGCCACCGACCCGCCGACGAGGAACCCGACCGCGAACGGGATCCCGAGCGTGAGGACGACCCAGAGCACGTAGAGGCGGTCGATCGTCCGCACGAGGCGGTCGTCGTAGAGGTCCTTCCCGTACTCGCGGCCGCGCTCCATGCCCTTGAGCGTGAAGAGCCAGCCGACGTGCGAGTGCACGAAGCCGCGCGCGCTCGCGAGCACGCCCTCGCCGTGGCCGACGTGCGGCGAATGCGGATCGCCGGGCTTGTCCGAGAACGCGTGGTGCTTGCGGTGGTCCGTCACCCACTGCGTGACAGGTCCCTGCATCGCCATCGAGCCGAGGATCGCGAGCGAGGCCTTCACGACCGGCCCGGTCTCGAAGCTCTTGTGGGTGAAGTAGCGGTGGAAGCCGACCGCGTTGCCGACCGCGGTGAGGAAATAGAGAACGACGAGCAGCACCAGGTCGACCCAGTGGAACGCCACGCCCCAGAGAAGCCCCATGGCCGAGAGGAGCCCCAACGGCGGGATGACCACGGCGGCCACCGTGGCGATCTGGCTCGCGACGCTCGTCCGCTCGCGGACGGTCGCGACCTTGACTGGTGTCTCGAATGCTTGATCCATGTGCCTCGGTCGGTCGGTGGTAGAGACGGCGAACCTGCGGGGAAGGTTGCAGTCCATCGGCGCGGGCGCGACCCGCCTTGATCCCGCTCAACGGCCATTGCCCGGCGCGACTAAGCTTCGAGGCCGTGTTCGCGAGCGTCACCACCGTGCGAGGAGCCGGCCCCGAGGTCGGGGTGACCGCCAAGATGGCGGCGGACTCGATGCTCACCTGGCTGCAGGAGTTCGAGGGCTACTGCGGCCTCGTCATTCTCACGTCGGCCGAGACGGGCAGCGCGCGGTTCGTGACGCTCTGGGAGGACCTGGACGCTCTGGAACGCAGCGAGCGCGGCCGGGCCGCGGTGCGCGAGAGCATGATCGCCACCGCGGGCGCCGAGCTCGAGAGCGTCGAGCGCTACGAGGTCGTGCTCGACGAGCGCGTGGATTCCGGCCCCGCGCGGGCGTAGACTCGCCCCGAGGTTGATCGCGCGAGTCACCACCTTCGAAGGCGATCCCGAGCGCATGGTCGAGGGCGTTCGCATCTACCGCGAGCAGGTCGTGCCCTGGTTGCGCGACTCCACCGGCTTTCGCGGCGTGCTCATCCTGGTCGACCACGACAACGACCGTGGGATGGGCATCTCGTTCTGGGCGACCATGGAGGCGGCGACGGACGCCTTCGCGAGCGGGGCGATGCTCCGCGACGAGGTCGCGGCCAGCGTGGGCACGAGCGTGACCGGTGAGGAGTTCTACGAGGTCGTGATCGCCGAGGCTCTGACGCTCGACCGCGACCGGACCGAGAGCTAGTCCTTGTAGGGATCGAAGACGTCCCCGCCGGCCATGGCGACGCCGAGCGGGCGCAGCGTGTGCTTGACCCGGATCGTGCCGGCGTGCGCATCGAGCACCTCGGGGAGGCGCTTGTAGACCTCGGGCGCCTCGTCCGCGCCGCCGCCGACCAGGACGATGCCCTGCGAGCGCAGCCGCTCCTGCACGGCCGGCCAGTCGACCACGCCGGGCTTGACCTGCTCGCGCACGCGGACCTTCTTCCCGTCCACGACGTGCTTGCGCCAGCGGAAGCGTCCCGCCGCCTGGGAGCGGCTCATCACGCGGCCGGCGCCGTGCACCGTCGAGTAGAGCGAAGCTTCGGCGTTCTCTCCGTCGACGCCCTCGAGGATCACGGACTCGTCGCCCATCGAGCCGCCGACGAAGCCCTCCTGGCCCGGGCGGGCAGGCGTGCAGCCCTTGCGGATCACCCAGTAGTCCCGCCCGAAGTGCTCTTCGCGCCAGGCGAAGTTGTGGTGGTTGTGGACCTCCTGCACCGCCTCGGCCCCGAGGATCTCGAGCACCTTGCCGACGACGATGTCCCGGCCGGCGTAGGCGTACTCGCCCGCGAGCTGCATCGCGGAGACGTATGACTCGCCGAGCTCGGACTCGGCGGGGAAGAGCGTCGGCGGCGCGTCCATCTCGCCCTCGGAGGCCTTGCCCTCGAAGGACAGACCCTGGGCGAGCGCGAGGAAGCCGGAGGCCGTCCGGTGGCCGAAGCCGCGCGAGCCGAAGTGGACGCCGACCCAGACGCGACCGTCCTCGTCCTCCATCAGGTTGACGTAGTGGTTGCCGGAGCCGACCGTGCCGAGCTGTTCCTCCGCGAGCCGGGACAGCTTCCGCTGCGGCTCGAAGTCCGCGTTGCGGATTCGCTCCAGCACCGGGTGGTCGGCGCGCTCGCGGGCGGAGAGGCCGACGCCGAACGAGATGCGCCGCACGATCTCGCGCATGAGCGCCTCGACGCCGCCGAGCTCGTCGAGGTCGGCCCGGGCCAGCTCGGTGCGCACCGCCTTGTTGCCGCAGCCGATGTCGTAGCCGACGCCCGAGGGCGAGACGTAGCCCTCGTAGGCGATGCCGCCGCCGATCGGCTGCGAGTAGCCGACGTGGTGGTCGGCGCAGAGCACGCCGAAGTCGGCGTCGCCTGCGTCCATGCACCGCTCGAGCTGGGCCAGGCTCCGTTCGTCGACGGGGCCGAACGTCTTGATCGTGCCCATGTGGGCTCCTCCCGTGTGTGGATTCTCGCCGAGGGGCTGGGCGGATGCGAACCGGGTGCGGGGACGACTCACGAATCGTCGGGCCTGGCGGGGAACAGCCACGCGGCGACGTAGACGATCGCCGCGACCGCGGTGGCAGCGCAGATGGCGATGGCCACGATCACGACCCTCACCTCCTTTCCTGCCTGTCGAGGCGGTCGGCGCGCCCCCGGCGTGGGGAGCGCGCCTCTCGCCTAGACCCCGAGCGCCCGGGCCGGCACGCGCCGCGACTTGCGGTCACCGCGGGCCGACCCTTCGCGCTCGTCGCTCGGCCCAGCGCGGTCGCGTTCCTGCAGCCGAGCGAGCTCCCGGGCGCGAAGACTGACCTCGGCCGCCCGAAGCGGCTCGTGTTCGCGGGCGCGCCGCGACGCGAGCTGGAGCATGTGCTGCTGGTGCATCCCTTCCTCCTTCACCGTCGTTTGGTAGAGGGCGACCGATGTCCCTCCGGCCATCTCCTACGCGGAGATCGCCGCAGGTCTCGGAAAAACCGCAGGCAAAAGCCCGTCCTTATCCGACAGTCCTATTTCCGGCCTTGAAACGACGAAGGCGACCCGTCGGGTCGCCTCGCGTGGAGCGTGTATGACGCTAGATCGCTAGCGCATGCACCTCGTTGCGAGGGATGGACCCGTCGTTGGCCGGAGCCACGATGCGACCGGCTGCGTTCGACCACGCCGGCATCGCCGCGGGCGTCGCCGCCTCGAGCCTGGTCATGTTGAAAGCGTTGGTCATAGAGTTGCCTTTCGCCGGGTACGAAGCGCGAGGATAGCGCACGCATCCGACGTTGGCAAGAGATCCAGAGAAGAATCCGGGCCGATGGCCGGATAAAGAAGCAGGTAATTGACGACTCCACATTTCAGACCATCGCGGGCGCCTCGACCGGCGGCCGGCGCGGGCCCTTCGAGATGAGGAGCACGGCGAAGGCGGCAGCGAGCGCGAGCATGCCCGCGCCCACGAACGCGATCGTGTAGGCGCCTGTCTCCGTCCGCGTCAGCCCGGCGATCCACGCGGCCGTCGCCGCACCGAGCTGATGCGCGCTGAAGATCCAGGCGAAGACGACGCCCGACTGGGTCGGAAACGCCGAGGTGGCGAGCGCCGACGTGGGCGGCACCGTGGCCACCCAGTCGAGCCCGTAGACGACGGCGAAGGCGACGAGGGCCGCGTACTCGGAGCCGAACGCGACGGGCAGCGCCAGGAGCGCGAGGCCGCGGAAGCCGTAGTACACGAGCAGGAGCTTCCGCGGGTCGTACCGGTCGGTGAGCCACCCCGAGCCGACCGTGCCCGCGATGTCGAAGGCGCCGATCAGGGCGAGGAGCGCCGCCGCGCTCACCTGGGCGATCCCGTGGTCGTGTGCGGCCGGGATCAGATGCGTCGACACGAGCCCGTTCGTCGTCGCGCCGCAGACGAAGAACGTCGCCGCGAGGAGCCAGAACGTCCGCGAGCGAGCGCCGGCCCGGAGGCCGCTCAGCACCGCGCCGAGGGCGGGCGGCGCCGCCGGCGGCTCCTGCCATTCCGCGGGCGCGCCGTAGGGCCGCTCACCGACGTCGCGGGGCCGGTCGCGCATGAAGATGAGGACGAGCGGCAGCACGAAAGCGAGCGCCGCCACTGCGACGAGGAGCGCCGCGTAGCGCCAGTCCATCCCGGCCACCCAGGCGAGGAGCGGCAGGAAGACGAGCTGGCCGGAGGCGTTGCTCGCCGTGAGGACGCCCGTGACGAGGCCGCGCCGCTCGACGAACCACCGGTTGGCGATGATCGCCGCGAGCGGGACGGAGACCGCACCGGTGGCGAGCCCGTTGACGACGCCCCAGAGCAGGAAGAGCTGCCACGGCTGGGTCATCCCGACGGTGAGGAGCGAGGAGACAGCGATGACGGCGAGCGCGGCGCCGACCACGCGCCGCATGCCGAGGCGCTCGACGAGGGCGGCCGCAAAGGGCGCCCCGAGGCCGAAGCAGAGAAGGTTGAGCGAGACGGCGAGCCCGATCGTCTCGTGGCTCCAGCCGAATTCGTCGTGAAGCGGGAGCAGCAGCACGCCGGCCGTCGAGCGGAAGCCCGCCGACATCACGAGCGCGACGAAGCCGACCCCGACGACGATCCAGGCGTAGTGGACGCGCGACGTCATCGGGCGGAACTTACCAGATAGGGGTATATACTCCTATCGTGCCTGCAGGGGTCGCTCCGGTTCAGTCGCCGTGTGTCTGCGCGACGCTGCGCATGGCCACCCGCGCCGTCGCGCGGATCTACGACGAGGCCCTCGCCCCCTACGGGCTGCGGACGACGCAGTACTCCATCCTCGCCCGCCTCGAGGTCGAGGGCCCGGCGCCGGTGGGCCACCTCGCGGCGCGCCTCGTCATGGACCGCTCCACGCTCGCCCGCGAGGCCGCGCCGCTCGTCAAGGCCGGCCTTGTCGCCGAGGAGCCCGGGCCCGACCGCCGGCAGCGGCTCCTCTCCCTCACGGACGAGGGGCTCTCGCGCCTCGAGGCGGCCCGCCCGGGCTGGCGGGAGGCCCAGCGGCGCGTCCGGGACGACCTGGGCCGCGACCGCACCGAGGGTCTGCTCGGCGAACTGCGCGCGCTGGTCGGCTCGGTCGCCGGCTAGCCTCGGAGGTTCGCCGCGGCGCGGAGGCCACTCCGCAGCGCTCCCTCCATGAGGCCGTGCCACTCGCCGGCGGTGTGCTCCCCTGCGAACGCGAGCGGGCCGACCGGGCGCTGGAGCTCGTCGGTCTGCAACGGGGCCGAGAGGGACGGCGCCGAGTAGGCGCCGAGCGTCCACGGATCGTCGCTCCAGGCCGTCAGCATCGCGCCGCCCGGCTCGAGGTCGAGCTCGGGCCGGAGATCGGCGAGCGCCTCGAGCCAACGCTCCGGACCTTCCCCGACGTGCAGGCGCGCGAGCGCTCCCTCCGTGCCCGCGAAAGCCGCGGCAAATCCCGCGGGCAGGCCGTCCGGCCCGAGCTGGGTGTAGGTCCAGTAGCGGTCGGGCACCGCCAGCACCGCGCTCGGCTCGAACGGCGAGCGCAGCGGCACGTGCAGCTTCGCCGCCTGGCCGTAGCGAACGCCGGCGAGCGCCATCGCCTTCGCGGCCGGGAGCGGCGGATCGAAATGGATCCGCTCGACGGCGGTCGCGGGCGCGGCGAGCACCGCGCGGTCGGCGTCGACCTCGAAGCCGCCGCCCTGCACGCGGACGGAGGCTTCCGTCCACACGACGGACTCGACGGGCGAGCCGACATGGACGGCGAGGTGCGTCGCCAGGCCCGCTGCGAGACGGTTGTTACCGCCCTCGACGCCGTAGGTGTCGAAGCTCCCGAAGCCGGCGCCGGTCTCCGCGAGCACCTCCGCGTCGAGGTCGCTCGCCGGATGCGCGCTCGAGATCTCGACGCGCGCCTTGATCGCCTCGCGCACGCCGGGGTCGAGGCCCGAGGCCGCCAGCGCGTCGGCGACGGTGCCCTGCGGCGCGAGCGCGCGCAGGCTCCCGGCGGCCGCCTCCACGTCGGCGTATCGTCGCCGGCTCGCCGCCGCGGGGCTCGCGGGCGCCGTAGAGCGTGCCCTTGCGGTAGAGACGGAGGCCGAGCCGCTCCGCGGTCGCGCGCAGGACCTCGTCCGACTCGAAGACGAACTCGGCACCCCGCTCGGCAACACCGCCCGCGAATGGATGCGACCAGACGCGCCCGCCGACTCGTTCGCGCGCCTCGAGCACGACGACCTCCGCGCCCTCGCGCGCGAGCGCGTCCGCTGCGGCGAGCCCCGCCAGGCCTGCCCCGACCACGGCGACCTTCACCCGCGTAGCCTCGCAGGTCAGGCCGGCGTGGCGCTCCCCTCCGCGAGGCTCTGGAGGCGGGCGACCTCGGACTTCGGGACGACCCGCGCGAAGCTCTCCGACGCGGTCGTCCACGCGTCGAGCAGATCGGCGGCCCTGGCGGAGCCCGTGTAGCGCAGGTGCCGCTCGATCAGCTCGTGCAGGACGATCAGGTCCTCCGGCCTCAGGCGGTGCGAGCCGACGAGCTCGTCGTTGAGCCGCCGCTCCAGGAGGCCGCCCGGGTCGTAGACGAACGCCTCGCCGCCGGTCATGCCCGCACCCAGGTTCGGGCCGAGCTCGCCGAGGACGACCACCGTGCCCGCGGTCATGTACTCGCACGGGTGCTCGCCCGTGCCCTCGACGACGGCGACGGCGCCGGAGTTGCGAACCGCGAAGCGCTCGCCGGCACTCCCCGCGCAGTAGAGCTCGCCGCCCGTCGCGCCGTAGAGCGCGGTGTTCCCGATCAGGCACGGGTCGCCGGCGTCGCCGTCGGGCGGGCGGATCGCGATGCGCCCGCCGCTCATGCCCTTGCCGACGTAGTCGTTCGCCTCCCCGGTCAGCGTGAGCTTGACGCCCGCGGCGAGGAAGGCGCCGAAGCTCTGCCCGGCAACGCCGTGGAAGCTCGCGCGCACGCGCCCGGGCGGCGGGTCGGAACCGAAGGCTCTGCCGATCGCGCCGCCGAGGCGCGCTCCGACCGTCCGGTCGCCGTTCTCGATCTCGTAGTGCAGCTCGACGAGGCGCGGCTCCTCGAGCGCCGGGCTCGCGTCCGCGTCGAGCCTCGCTCCCAGCCGCCAGCCGCCGGCTTCTGGCCGCTGCTCGCCGTCATGGGAGGTCGGCCCCTCGCCGGCGCTGCCGAGGAGCGGCGAGAGGTCGAGGAGGTCGGCCCGCGCGTCGCCCGTCCGCCTCTGCCTGAGCAGGTCGACTCTGCCGACCGCCTCCTGGAGCGAGCGCAGGCCCAGCGCCGCGAGCCTGCGCCTGACGTCCTCGGCGACCAGGAGCAGGTAGCTCGCGACCATCTCGGGCGTGGCGGCGAACTTCTCCCGCAGCTCGGGCCGCTGCGTGGCGATCCCCACCGGGCAGGTGTCCTGGTGGCAAGTGCGCACCATCAGGCAGCCCTCCGCCAGGAGAAGCGCCGTGCCGAAGCTGACCTCGTCCGCGCCGAGGAGCGCGGCGACGAGCACGTCGCGCCCGGTCTTGAGCCCGCCGTCGGCGCGCAGCCGCGCGCGGCCGCGCAGGCCGCCCGCCACGAGCGCCTGCTGCGCCTCTGCGAGCCCGAGCTCCCAGGGGACGCCGGCGTTCTTGATCGACGAGAGCGGGCTCGCGCCCGTGCCGCCGTCGCTGCCGGCGACGTGCACGACGTCGGCCAGAGCCTTCACGCACCCGGCGGCCACGAGCCCGACGCCCGCCTCGGCCACGAGCTTCACGGAGACGAGCGCGCGCGGGTTGACCTGGCGCAGGTCGAAGATCAGCTGCGCGAGGTCCTCGATCGAGTAGATGTCGTGGTGCGGCGGCGGCGAGATGAGCGCCACGCCGGGCTGGGTGTGGCGCAGGCGCGCGATCTCCTCGGTCACCTTGTGGCCGGGGAGCTGGCCGCCCTCGCCGGGCTTCGAGCCCTGCGCGATCTTGATCTGGAGCTCCTCGGCGAAGGCCGCGTACTCGGGCGTGACGCCGAAGCGCCCCGACGCGACCTGCTTGATCGGCGAGTTGCGCTCGGAGCGGTAGCGGTCCGGGTCCTCCCCGCCCTCGCCGGTGTTCGCGCGCGCACCGATGCGGTTGAGCGCCACGGCGATCAGCTCGTGCGCCTCGGAGGAGAGGGCGCCGTGCGACATTGCCCCGCCGGAGAAGCGACGGACGATCGCCTCGACCGGCTCGACTTCGTCGAGCGGCACCGGCGGGCCGGCCGCCACGGGCTCGAGCAGGTCGCGCGGCTCGAGCGCGGGTCTCCCGTCCACGAGCTCGGTGAAGCGCGCGTAGAGGTCCCAGCCGCCACCGTTCACGGCCTTGCGAAGCGCGTGCGCGGCCCCCACGTCCTGGAGCGACTGGACGACCTCGGGCGTCGTCGCGTGCGGCTCGCCGCCCTTGCGGTACTTGACGTAGCCGGGGTTCTCGAGCCGCGGGGCTTCGTCGTAGGCGGCGCGCAGGCGCTCGAGCGCCTCGTCGCTCGAGCTCGGAAAAGCCGACGCCGCCGAGCGCCCCCGGGGTGCCCGCCAGACAGGCGTCCACAACTTCGCGTGCCAGGCCGAGCGCCTCGAAGATCTGCGCACCGCGGTAGCTCGCAACGTCGGAGATCCCCATCTTGGCCATGACCTTGAGGACGCCGTCCTCGACGGCGGCGCGGAAGCGGCGCTGCGCCTCGGCCGGCGAGGGATGGTCGCCTCCCAGCTTGTCGGCGGCGGCCATGGCCGCGACGGTCTCGAGCGCAAGGCGCGGACAGATCGCATCGGCGCCGTAGCCGAGGAGTGCGGCGAAATGGTGCGTCTCCCGCGGCTCGTCGCTCGCGACGATCAGCGACGCGCGCGTGCGCAGGCCGGCGGCCACCAGCCGATGGTGGACGGCCCCGGTGGCGAGCAGCGCCGGGATGGGCGCGCGGCCGGGGCCGGCACGCTCGTCCGTGACGAGCAGGAGCTCGGCACCGCCCTCGACCGCGGCCTGCGCCTCGTCACCGAGGCGAGCGCACGCCGCCTCGAGCCCTTCGTCCTCGTGGAACGCAGCATCGAGCGGAGTGAGGGGGAGCCCCGCGAGTGCCGTCGGAAAGAGGAAGAAGGACTCGAGCTCGACGACGTGCGCCGCCTCGGGAACCTCGGACAGGAGCGGCTCGCGGGCGCCGAGCAGCGTCCGCAGGGACATGACGTGCCGCTCCCTGAGATGGTCGATGGCCGGATTGGTGACCTGCGCGAACCGCTGCTTGACGTAGCCGAAGACCGGCCGGGCACGGCCCGCAAGGGGCGGAAGGGCCGTGTCGTCGCCCATGGACGAGGTCGGCTCGTGCCCGTGCGCGGCGAGCGGACGCAGGACGAGGGAGAGCTCCTCGCGCGTGTAGCCGCTCGCGACCTGGCGCGGCAGGAGATCGGCCTCGGGCGGGTCGACCGGCTCGCCGGGCCCCTCGCGGCGCATGCCCTCCGCCCAGGTCCCGTACGGCCGGCGCGCCGCGAGGACGCGCTTGATCGTCCGGTTCTCCTGGAGCCCGCCGGCAACCGGGTCGACGGCGATCGCCTGGCCGGGGCCGAGCCGCCCGCGGCGGACACGCCTTCCCTCCGGCAGCGGGATCGCGCCCACCTCGGACGCGCAGACGACGAGCCGGTCGTCGACCACGGCGTAGCGGAGCGGCCGCAGCCCGTTGCGGTCGAGCGCGGCGCCGACGACGCGGCCGTCGGTGAAGACGATGCCCGCCGGCCCGTCCCAGGGCTCGACGAGCGCCGAGTGGTAGCGGTAGAAGTCCCGCACCTGCTCGTCGAGCTCGGCGTTCGCCTCCCAGGCCTCGGGCACGAGCATGGCCAGCCCGTGGCGCACGTCCCGGCCGCCGCGCACGAGCAGCTCGAGCGCGTTGTCGAGCATGCCCGAGTCCGACCCGGACGCGTCCACGACGGGCGCGATCAGCGTGTCGTCGGGCCAGCCGATGTGGCTCTGGCGCGCCCGCATCCAGTTGACGTTCCCCTGGATGGTGTTGATCTCGCCGTTGTGGCAGAGGAGCCGGAACGGCTGGGCCCGTTCCCACGAGGGCGTCGTGTTCGTCGAGAAGCGGTGGTGGAAGATCCCGAACGCGGCCGTCACGGCCGGGTCGCGGAGGTCGGCGTAGAAGGCCGCCAGCTGGTCGGCGGCGCAGAGCGCCTTGTACGTGACCGTGCGGAAGGAGAGCGAGACCACGTAGAGCCCCGGAGTCAGCTCGGCCCGGCGGCGCGCGCGGTAGGCCCGGCGCTCGAGCTCGTCGGGGTCGAGGCCCTCGGCGGGGCGGAAGGCGAGCTGCTCGATCCGGGGCGCGCTCGCGAGGGCGCCGGGGCCGAGCGCCGACGGGTCGACCGGCACCTCGCGCCACCCGAGCGGCTCGAGCCCCTCCTCGCGGCAGCCGTGCTCGACGGCCTCCCGCGCGCCCTCGTCACGGAGGAAGACCATCGCCAGGCCGCAGCCCGGCTCGGGAAGGAGCGCCGGCGGGAAGCGGGAGGAGCACGCCCGCACCGTCGCCCGTCCTGCGGTCGGCCGCGGTGGCGCCCCGGTGGCGGACGCCGCAGAGGCCGGCGAGCAGGAGGTCGACGACCTCGCGGGACGCCTCCCCGCGCGGGTCCGCGACGAAGCCGATGCCGCAGGCGCCGCGGTCGGCTGCGAGATCGTGGAGTAGCGCTCCTGGCATCCATCCTCCGGAGGGGACGTGCGTACGGGTGGGTCTCCGCCTCGGTCTTCTTCAGCTAGCCGGCGGAGGCGGAGGGGGCGAGACGCCGGCTAGCGCACACGAATGCGCGCAATGAGCTTGCCAAGAAAGGACGGGCTTGTCGGCAGGCTGCGCATTCGAAGCGGGGACACTATGAAAAGCATCGGACGGCGTCAAGGGCTCGCATGGAGCAGTTCTTGCGTCCGTCTTGTGACCGCGCTATCGTGCGCGTCTTCCTCGTCGACGGCGAAGCCGGCGGGGAGAGGCGTTGAAGCCTCAGGAGCATGGCTCCTGGGGCTTTTTTCGTGGTCCAGACGGGAGGCAAGCGAGATGGTGAAAGTCGAAGCAGTCGTCATCCGGGAGCGGGTGGAGACGGTCATCGACGCCGTCGAGGCGGAGACCGGCCACGTCGGCGTGACCGTCCTCGAGGCGATCGGCCACGGCCGTCAACGCGGCATCACCCACGAGTACAGGGGACGCGTCTTCGAGTCGCGCTTCCTGCCCAAGGCGCAGCTCGTGCTGGTGGTGGCCGACGAGATCGCGGACGAGGTCGTCGCGACGATCGTGGACGCGGCACGGAGCGGCAACGAGTCGGGCGACGGGATCGTCTGGACGACGCCCGTTGCCAACGTCACGCACAACCGGACGGGCAGGAGCCTGGAGGAGGTGGAGGTCAGATGACGACCAAGGAGCTGACGATCGCGACGAGCACCGTCTGGGTCCTGCTCGCGGCCATCCTCGTCATGTTCATGCAGGCGGGCTTCGCGTTCCTCGAGGCCGGGCTGACGCGTATGAAGAACGTCGGCCACATCGCCGCCAAGAACGTCCTCGTGCTCGCGCTCGCCTCGGTCGTGTACTACCTCGTCGGCTTCGGGATCGCCTTCGGGGACGGCGGCAACGGCCTTGTCGGCGGCTCTGGCTTCGCACCCTCGGTCGAGGAGCTCCTGGCCGTGGGCACAGCGCCGTTCTCGTGGTTCTCGTCCATCCCCGGCGCCGCCGGCTACCTCTTCGAGGTCGTCTTCTGCGCGGTGTCGCTCGCGATCGTCTGGGGTGCGATGGCAGAGCGCACGCGGCTCTGGGTCTACTTCGTCTTCGGGGTCGCGTACACGCTCGTCTATTCCGTCGTCTCGCACTGGATCTGGAGCCCAGACGGCTGGCTCTTCGCGCGCGGGATGCAGGACTTCGCCGGCTCGACCGTCGTCCACTACCAGGGCGCGCTCGCCGGCCTCGCCGGGGCGCTCCTTCTCGGCCCGCGCATCGGCAAGTTCGTGGACGGCAAGCCCAACGCGATCCCCGGCCACAACATGGCGTACACGACGCTCGGCGTGCTGATCCTGTGGTTCGGCTGGTTCGGCTTCAACGCCGGCTCGACCCTGAGCGTCGACTTCGGCGGCGTCGGCTTCTTTGCGTACGTCGCCCTCAACACGAACGTCGCCGCCGCGGCGGGCGTCCTCGGCGCGGTGATCACGTCGTGGCTCGTCGTCAAGAAGCCCGACCTCTCGATGATGCTGAACGGAGCCGTCGCGGCGCTCGTCGCCATCACCGCCGCCTGCGCCTTCGTCGCCCCGTGGGCCGCGATCGTCATCGGCGGCGTCGCCGGCGCGATCGTCGTCCTCGGCTCGCTGCTCGTCGAGCGCCTGCGGATCGACGATCCCATCGGGGCCATCGCCGCGCACGGCATGGCGGGCGTCTGGGGCACGCTCGCGCTCGGCTTCCTCACCGTGCCCGCGCTCGCGGACAAGCTCGCCACCGGGGGGCCCGGCCTGCTCTACGGCGGCGGCTTTCACCAGCTCGGCGTGCAGGCCCTCGGCCTCGCCACCGTCGGCGTCTTCACCTTCGGCGCCTCGTTCCTCATCCTCTGGACGCTGAAGGCGACGATCGGGATCCGCACCGAGCCCGAGGTCGAGACCGCCGGCCTCGACGTCTCCGAGCACGGCATGTGGGGCTACCCCGAGTTCTACATCCCCGTGCCCGGCGGCTACGGGACCGAGTCCCATCGCCACCTCGGCGTCGCGCACGTCATCAAGCATCGGGAGGCGCCCCATCCCGCCCCGCTCGTGGAGCCGGCGGGCTGATCGTGACAACCTAGTCGCGTGAGAAGCCTCGCCTCACGGCTGCGCAGGCGCGAGGACGAGCGGGTCGCCGCCGCTCGCGCCGCGCACGCCGCGGGGCGGTTCGCCGAGGCGCGCAGGATCCTCGTGCCGGTGGTCGACGAGGGCGACGCCTCGCTCGAGGTCGTTCGCGGGATGGCCGAGCTCGAGTACCTCCTCGGCGACTACGTGACCGCGGAGATGCTCCTGCACAAGGTCGTCGCGCGCGCGGGGAAGGACGTCGAGGCGAGAGCCGACGCCGAGGCAGCGCTCGCCCTCGTCTACCTCCAGACGAACCGCTACCCCGAGACGCACCGCCTCTTCGCCGGAATCGAGGACGCCGTCACGCTGCCGATCTGGGACTTGATGCGGTCGTTCGGCGATACGCCGCCCTACCGCGTCGAATGGCCCGAGGGAGAAACCGCCGTGGCGCCCTTCGTCCAGGAGGCCGACTGGGAGCTACCCCGCGTCTCGGTCGAGATCGACGGACGCCCCTTCGAGGCGAAGATCGACACGGGCGGCGATCTCTTCACGCTCGACGCCGCGACCGCCGAGGCGCTCGGCATCGAGCCCGTCGCGACCTTCACGGGCACGTTCGCGGGCGGCGCTCCCGGAGAGATGGGGTACGGAAGGGTCGGCGAGATCGCGATCGGCGGCGTGACCGTCCGGGACGTCCCGGTCTCGATCTCGGGACTGCACCAGCCCGTGGTCGGCACCGGCTTCCTGCGCCAGTTCCTGCCGACGATCGACTACCCGGGCCGCCGCCTCGTGCTGCGCCCGCGGGAGAGCCCGCCCGAGCCGGGGACCGAGGTGCCCTTCGCGCTGGCGCTCGTCCACCTCCTGGTCGTCTCCGGCCAGCTCAACGACCTGCCCGCGACCTTCATCGTCGACTCGGGTCTCGAAGACGACGGCGGCGGGGCGTTCACCTGCTCGGCGGAGACGCTCGCAGCCGCCGGCATCCCGCTCCCGAAGACCTCGCCGCAGACGGGCGAGTCGGGCGCGGGCGACGTCACGCTCGAGCTCGGGCACTTCCCGATCCGGCTGCTCGCCGTCGGCGACCTGACGAAGGAGCACACGCAGGGCCTCTACGGCGCCTTCCCCGCGGAGTGGAACGAGGTCGCCGAGTTCCGCGTTCACGGCATCGTCAGCCACCACTTCCTCCGCGACTACGCCTGGACGATCGACTTCGCCCGGATGGCCATGACGTTCGTTCCCGGCGCTCCCGGGTAGGTTCGGAGCAAGCCACAGAGGAGGACAACCGATGCTCGGATGGGTCGGAGACGTCGAGCAGCAGACCCTCGACAACGAGACGTTCCGCACCGTGCTTTTCACGGGCGACCACCAGCAGCTGACCGTCATGAGCCTGAAGCCCGGCGAGGACATCGGGCTCGAGCGCCACGACGGGATCGACCAGTTCCTACGGATCGAGCGCGGGAGCGCCCGCGTTGAGCTCGGCCGCTCGGAGGACTCGGTCGACGAGACGCACGAGGTCGAGGACGACTGGGCGATCATCGTGCCGTCCGGAATCTGGCACAACGTGATCAACACCGGCGACGGCGAGCTGAAGCTCTACTCGCTCTACTCGCCGCCCGAGCACCCGGACGGCACCGTGCACAGGACGAAGGAAGAGGCGGAGGCGGCCGAGGCCGCCCAGCACGGTTAGCGAAGGCGACTGAGGACGCCGGCGACGACGTCGGCAATCCAGACAGCCTCGCCGTCCGAGGCGAGCCCGTTGACGGTCACCGTCTCCGACGGTGCGATCTCCTCGCGGAGCGCGCCCGACGCGGCGTCGACGCTCACGAGCCGCTCCAGCACCGGCAGCCCCTGCCGGTCGGCCTCGGCCTCGGCGACGGCGACCCAGAGCGCGTCGCCGATCGCCACGAGGTCGATGCCGCCGGTCCCGACCTCGATCGTCTCCTGCGTCTCCCCTGTGGCCGGGTCGACGCGCAGCAGGTCGGTCCCCCGCCCGGTCGCCCACAACGACCCGCCTGCGAGCTCGAGGCGCTCCGGCGTGTCGCCGGGGAGGTCCGACAGCTTCGTGGCGGTGTCGGTCGCGGGATCGACGCGCCAGAGCGTGTGGTCGCGGTGGCAGATGACGAGGAGCGTGTCGCCGTCCTCGACGATGTCGGACGCCCCGTCGCCGACCTGGACGCGCCCGGCGACCTCCAGCGTCTCCGGGTCGATGCGCGCCAGTTCGGTGCTGCCGCCGCCGGCCCAGACGAAGCCGCCGCGCGCCCAGATGTAAGGCGTGTCGCCCGAGAGCACGACCTCGCCCGCGACCTCGTTCTCCTCCGGGTCGATGCGGTACGCGGTGCCCCTGTCCCGCGAGACGGCCCACACGGACGTCTCGTCGGCGGTGACCGCGACGACGCTCTGCGCCGGGATCCGCGCCTCGACCTCGCCCGACTCCGGGTCGACGCGCAGCACCTCGCCGTCCGTGCGGCAAGCGACCCAGACGGAGTCGAAGGCGCTCGTGGCGGCGAACTGGGGCAGGAAGTCGACCTCGCCGCCACAGATCGCGAAGGCCTCCGCGCCTTCGAAGGGCGGGGACACGGTCTCGCTCCGGCTCTCGCTGCTCGTCGCCTCGGCCTCGGGCGCGTCGTCGCCCCCGCCGCAGCCGGCGACGAGGAGCACGACGAGGAGGGCGGCGAGCGCTGCGCGCACACCCCCAGTACGCGCGGCCCGCGGGCTGCGTTACCGCTGGAGCGCGGCGAGCGCCTCGTGCGGCAGCGGGAACCAGCGCAGCCGCTCGAAGTCCTCGGAGACCTCGGCGGCCGGCGCCACGTCCGCGGGCGGGCTCGCCTCGATCTCGGCGACGATCCGCCGGGCCTCCTCGAGGTGCCCCGCGAGGAGCGACTCGTCGGCCGAGAGGCGGAGCCGGCCGGCGCCGGCCGCCTCGCCGTACGAGAAGCCGGCGAGCGTCAGCGGGGCGCTGCGCGGCCGCTCGCGGTGGTGCCAGAGCCCCGAGCGCGGGTCGAAGCGGTAGAGGGGCAAGAGCTTCCAGGCGTGCTCGGCGAGGAAGTCGACCGCGTCGACGAGGTACTGGAAGACCGTCTCGCTGATGAAGTAGTTGAACGAGAGGCGCACGAACGCGACCTTGATCCCGGCGTAGCCGCGCATGACCTCGGCCTCGTGCGCCGCCGAGATCTCCGCGTCGAGGTCGAGCAGCCGATGCAGGTACGGGCCGGCGCAGAAGCAGCCGCTGCGCGCCTGGATGCCGAAGAGGTCGTCGAGGAGCGCGACGACGAAGTTCGAGTGGAGCATCCCGACCGGCCGCGCCTCGAGCGGGTAGCGGATGCCGAGGGAGACGATCGCGACCCGCCGCAGCTCCGGGTTCCCGAGCACGAAGAGGTTGGGGTTGGACGCCCACGACTCGAGCGCGCTCTGCACGTACCCCTCCTCGAGCTCCTTGATCGTGTCCGCTCCGACCGCGTCCTTGAGCCCGAAGACGAGCCCGGCGCGGATCGACTCGACGATCCCCGGCGTGCCGCCCTCCTCCCGCTGCACGGGATCGGGGTGGTAGATCTGGTGGTCGGGCGTGACGTAGGCGATCGTGCCGCCGCCGGGCGTCGCGGGAACGCGGTTCGCAAACAGGTGCCGCTTGGCGACGAGGACGCCCGGAGTCCCCGGCCCGCCCGGGAACTTGTGCGGCGAGAGGAAGACGGCGTCCTTGTAGGCCAGGTGGCCGTCCTCGACGGCGGGCGAGGCGTTCATCTCGATGGGCAGGTACGGGCCCGCGGCCGCGTAGTCCCAGAAGGCGAGTGCTCCGTGCCGGTGGAGCAGGATCGAGACGGCGTCGACGTCGGTGAGGATCCCGGTCACGTTCGACGCCGCGGAGAAGCTGCCGACCTTGAGCGGGCGCCCCGCGTGGCGCTCCAGCTCGTCCGCCAGGTGGTCGAGGTCGAAGCCGCCGTCGCCGTCCTCCCTGATGACGACCACGTCCGCGAGCGACTCGCGCCAGGGGAGCTCGTTCGAGTGGTGCTCGAACGGCCCGACGAACACGACCGGGCGCTCCGAGGCTCCGGCGAAGCGGCCGAGCTCGAGGATCCGGAGCAGGCGGTCGATCGCGCCCGTCGCGCCCGTGCCCGCGAAGACGACGAGGTCGTCCTTCCCGCCGCCGACCGCGCGGTGAACCATGCGGCGCGCCTCCTCGCGCAGCCGGGTCATCTGCATCCCGGTGGCGGAGGCCTCGGTGTGCGTGTTCGCGTAGAGCGGCAGCACCTCGTCGCGGACGAAGTCCTCGATGAACGAGAGCGAGCGGCCGGAGGCCGTGTAGTCGGCGTAGACGAGCCGGCGCAGGCCGAAGGGGCCCTCGAGCACGGTGTCGTCGCCGACGACGGACGTCCTGATCCGCTCGAGAAGCGACTCCGCGCCGCGCGGGCGGGCAAGTGTGAGCGACTCCGTTGCGATCGCGGTCACACAACTAGGACGCGGGAACCGCCCGAAATCTTCTGCGGCTACCGCCCGACGGTGACGAGCCGGTCGGCGCGCACGCCGGTGAGCCGTGTCTCGCGGCCGTCCGGATACCGGACGACGAGCTCCCGCACCCGCGTCGCGTCGCCGAGGCCGAAGTGCACGCGCGGGTCCTCGGACGAGAGATAGCTCGTCCCGGCCTTCACCTCGCGGACGAGCCGCCGGCCGTCCGGCAGCGTCGCCGTGACGACGGCCCCTGGCGCGAACGCGTCGAGCTTCACCTGGAGCCAGTGACCGTCCGCCCCGGAGCTCCTCAGGAGGACGAGCCGTCCGGCGATCGAGGCGACCGCGATGTCGAGGTCGCCGTCGTTGTCGTAGTCGGCCACGGCCAGGCCGCGCCCGTTCACCTTCCGCGCCCGCTGGAGGCCGAGGCCGGCGCTGACGTCCGCGAGCCCGTCCTCGGCCTGGCCGAGCACCTTGATCGGCTCGGCGTCCATCTTCAGGTTCGTCACGGGGATGGCGCCGTTGGCGACGGCGAGGTCGAGCGTGCCGTCCTGGTCGAGGTCGGCCCACGACGCGCCCCAGCCGGCGAGCGTCGTGTCGAAGACGGAGCTGAACTCGGGCCTGGCGTCGGCGAAGCGCTTCCCGGCCCGGCTCTCGAAGACGCCGTGCAGCTGACGGTGGGAGTTCGTCACGAACAGGTCGGGCCGGCCGTCGCCGCTGTAGTCGGCCGCCGAGACGCCCATGCCGGCGTTCTGGTCGTCGACCCCGGCTTCGGCGCCGCGCTCCTCGAACCGGAATCCGAGCTCGCCGGCCGAGGGCACGTTGACGTAGAGGCGGTTCGGATCCAGGTCGTTGGCCACGTACAGGTCGATGCGCCCGTCGCCGTTCACGTCCGTGAAAGCGGAGCCCAGGCCGTGCTCGACGACCGAGCCTTCGATCCCGACCTCCTGCGCCACCTCGCGGAAGCGCGACCGGCCCTTCCAGTCGGGCCCGTTGTTGAGGTAGAGCCTGTCGCGCACGGCCCCGACGTTCGACGGGAAGGGCTCCGCGGAGCCGGCGATCCGCGCGTTCGTGTCCGCGTAGCCGGCGACGAAGAGGTCCGGGAGGCCGTCGGCGTTCACGTCCGCGACCGAGGCGGCCGTGTGCCACCCGTACGTGTCGATGCCCGCCGCGCTCGCCCCTTCGGCGAACTTCCCGCCGCCCAGGTTCCACAGGAGCGCGTCGTAGCCCGCCGCCGTGACGTAGAGGTCGGTGCGCCGGTCCCCGTTGAAGTCCGCGGCCACGCAGCCGTTCCCGCGCAGCTGGAGGTCGGCGCCGGAGCCGCGGCTGACGTCCACGAACCGACCCTTCTGGTTGCGGTAGAGCGCGTTGCGCGGCAGCCCGCCCCGCTCCTTCCAGCGCGCGACGTCGGTCTGGATCGAGTGCGAGTTGACCGCGTAGAGGTCGAGCCAGCCGTCGTCGTCGAAGTCGAGCCAGCAGACCCCGCCGCCCATCATCGCCACGGGGTCGGCAGAGGTCTTGAAGCGGAAGGCGCCGTGGCGGAAGTCGAGGCCGACGTGGCGTGCGACGTCGTCGAGGCGCACGTCGCCCAGACCTGCGCCGGCGGATAGGTCAGGCCGGGTGGCCACGAGGTACGGGCGCTTGGTTCGAGTCCCCACAATGAGGTAGCGCCCGTCCTGCAGCTCGAGCTCGAGCGTTTCCTCGAACGGCCGCGGATCACCCTCCGGCCCTACTGCGATGGTCCCGGCCAGATCTGCGACGACGAGCGGCGGCCCTTGCCCGTGGCCAACCTCCAGCGCGAGGCGTGCGCGCTCGACGTGGTAATCGGTCACCGCCCGTTCGCCGGACATCTGCTGGTAGACCGCCGCGAGCCTCGAGCCGCCCAGTACGGTCGCGGCGAGCTCCGCGTCGCTGGATGCGATCGCCTCGGACTCCGTGCGGAGTCCCGTGACCAGATCACTGGCGATCTTGAGGGCCGTCTGACGGTCGAGCTGGGTAGAGACGTCGTCCGACGGAACGATGGTCACCTCCGGCAGCTCGGAGACGTTCACCACCGGCCCGGCCACGGCCTCCGTCGTGCGCGCCGGGATGCCCGCGAGGACGACGAGCCCGACGAACGCGGCCGCGCCCGCGAAGGCGACGAGCCATGCCCGCGCGCGACCGAGCTGCGGGAGCCTGACCGGGCGCCCGCGCTCCAGGACGAGCATGCCGACCGGCCGGGCCGCGCACACGATGGCGAGCGCGGCGAGGACGGCGACCTTCGTCGCGAACTCGGTCGTCTGCGGCGCGATCAGAAGCACCGCCACGAGCCCGATCGCGACCGCGTACAGCCGCCTGCCCCGGGCGCTCCCGGGGATCGTCTTCGGGTCGGTGATCATGAAGAACAGGAAGACGAGGATCTCGGGCGAGAAGACGAGCACCCGCCAGAACTCGAAGCCGGTGATCGGCCCGAGGTGCCAGCGCGCGGTCATCGCGTGGCCGCTTGCAGCGAGCACCGCGATCCCGGCGGCGAAGGCGACCCAGAAGCCCACCGCGATCGCGAGCAGCCCGAGCCGCGTGAGGATGACGAGGCCGCCGACGACGATGATCGCGAGCGCCAGGGCCATCCAGGCGGACATGGGCCCCCACCAGAACTCGAGCGGGTCGGCGCGGCTCGAGCCGAGGATCAGGAACGCGAGAACGAGCCCGAAGTTCGACGGGTTGAACACGTGCCGCCCGCGGAACTGGATCAGGTACTTGGAGAGGAGCGCGACCGCGGAGGTCGCGGCGAAGATCCACCAGCCGTGCATGCTCCACCAGTCCCCGTGCTCGGTGCCTGGGACGCGGAGGATGAACGCCACGCCGTTCCCGGTCAGCAGTGCGCTCGCGGGCCACATGAGCACGTGCTGGCGCCGGAACGCGATCCCGACCTCGAGCACCGCGCATGTCAGCAGGCACACGAGGATCTGCGCGATCGACAGCCGGAATTCGAACGCGACCTGGCCGAGGACCTGCAGCGACACGATTACCGCCGCGAGGTGCAGCCGCGGGTCCGAGCGCTTCGGGAGCAGGACCGGGTAGGACGTCCCGCGGATGCGCAGGGTCGGCGTGCCGGCGGCGGCGGGCGCGCTCATCGAGCGATCATGCTACGCCGCGGCCGCCACCGCCAACCGAGCGGCTACGTGACGACGCGGTACTTCAGGTGCGTTGCCTTGGGCCCTTCGAGGACCCGCACGAGCTCGAACCCGGCGTCGTCCGGGCCGAGGCCCTCGAAGAGGCTGACCCCGCCGCCCAGGAGCAGCGGCGCGATGGTGAGGTGTGCCTCGTCCACCAGCCCCGCCTTCAACGCCTGCTGGATGGTGTTCGCGCCGCCGCCGATGTGGACGTCCTCGGCACCCGCGGCCGCCTTCGCCTGCTCGATCGCGCTCTCGATCCCGTCCGTGACGAAATTGAAGGTCGTGTCGCTCTTGGTCAGCGGCTCCCTCGCGGTGTGCGTGAGAACGAACACCGGTGTATGAAACGGCGGCTCGTCGCCCCAGCCATGGGCGTTGTCGAACATCCGCTTCCCAACGACGACGGCGCCGGCGGAGCCCATCTCCTCCATGACCTCGGAGCTCGCGTTGGTCTCGCCACCCTCGTAGCCGTGCTGCTCGCGCCAGCTCGCCAGCTCGAGTGCCCACTCGTGCAGGCGCTCGCCCCCTTCGCCGAGGCCCAGGTCCGGCCCGTCGTTCGGGCCCGCGACAAATCCGTCGAGCGAAGCTGTGATGTTGAAAGCGACCTTGCCCATGGAACCTCCTAGCGTTTCTGCTGCCAGAACGCGATCTCGCCCCCCGCAGGCGTGTCCACCACGCTACGCCATCCCGCCGGGCCCTCGCGCGGCTCGACGAGCACGGTCGCACCCAGGGCCCGCGCGCGCTCGGTGGCGCCCCGGATGCACTCGACCTGGACATACGGGAGCCAGACGGGCCGCGTCGCGTCGCACTGGACGATGCCGCCGCCGAAGGCGGGGCCAAGCTCGAGCGCGACGTACGACCCGCCGCCGGCGTCGATCCGTTCCGCACGCCAGCCGCAGAGCTGCGCGTAGAGCAGCTCCGCCCGGGTCAGATCGCCCGTGTGGAGCTCGAGGTGGACGACTGGTTGCGAGGAATTGAATGTCACGTCTCGCCCATGTAGACCGGCCGTGCGCCCCGAATTCATCGGTTGTCCGCGCAATCGTCGCCGGGCGAGGTTCGCGATAGGCTGGCGCACGCATGGCCACTGCGTCGACAGGCCCCTCGCCGCAGGAGCGTGAGCTGCTCGAGGCTGCGGGGAACGGAGACGAGGATGCGTTCAGCCGCCTCGTCGAGCCGCACCGCCGCGAGCTCCATGCGCACTGCTACCGGATGCTCGGCTCGGTCCACGACGCCGAGGACGCGCTCCAGGAGACGCTCCTGCGTGCCTGGCGGGCGATCGGCCGCTTCGAGGGCCGCAGCTCGCTGCGCTCCTGGCTCTACACCATCGCCACGAACACCTGCCTGAACGCGATCGAGAAGCGCCCGAAGCGGGTGCTCCCGATCGACTACGGGCCCTCGGTCGACCCGCACTCCACCCCGGGCGAGCCGCTCGTCGAGTCCGTCTGGGTGGAGCCGTACCCGGACGAAGAGCTCGGGATCGAGGACGGGTTCGAGGCGCCGGACGCGCGCTACGAGCTCCTAGAGAGCGTCGAGCTCGCCTTCGTCGCGGCCCTCCAGCACCTGCCGGCCAACCAGCGCGCCGCCCTGATCCTGCGCGAGGTGCTCGGCTTCTCGGCCAAGGAGGTCGCCGAGGCGCTCGACACGACCGTCGCCTCCGTGAACAGCGCCCTCCAGCGCGCCCGTGAGACCGTCGACGAGAAGCTCCCCGAGCAGAGCCAGCAGGCGACGCTGCGCTCGCTCGGCGACGCGGAGCTCACCGAGCTCGTCGAGAGCTTCATGGATGCGATGGTCCGCCACGACGTCGCCGCCGTGGTCGACCTGCTCGCCGAGGACGCCGCCTGGTCGATGCCGCCGATGTCCACCTGGTTCCACGGGCGCGAGTCGATCACCGCCTTCCTGACCGAGTGGCCGCTCTCCGGTGAGTGGCGCTGGCGCCATCTCCGCACCCAGGCCAACGGACAGCCGGCCTTCGGCGCATACACGTGGTTCGAGGAGTCGCAGAGCTATCGCCCGTTCGCGCTCAACGTGCTCACGTACCGCGGCGACAAGGTCACGGACGTCACGTCCTTCATCACGAGGCGCGAGCCGGCACCCGAGCGCCTGCACGAGGCCCGCTGGCCGGACGAGCCGATCGCTCCGCTCCGCGATATCTTCGGGCGCTTCGGCCTCCCGGACGAGATTCGCGCCTAGCCAACGCCGTGAACCAGCGGCTTCAGGCGGTCGTCGACCGGCTCGCCATCGGCCAGGACGAGCGTGTTCTCGAGATCGGCTGCGGCCACGGCGTCGCCGCGACGCTCGTCTGTGAGCGGCTCGACGGCGGTACGTACACGGGCGTCGACCGGTCGGCGAAGATGGTCGAGGCGGCGACGCGTCGCAATGCGGGCTACGTCGCCGCCGGCACCGCCGAGTTCCTGCTCGGAGACCTCGAGGACGTCGACCTCGGAGAACGTCGCTTCGACACGATCTTCGCCGTCCGCGTCGGTCTCTTTCAGCGCGACCCGAAACGGGCGCGCCGGCTCGCGGAGCCGTGGCTCGCTCCCGGAGGGAGCATCCACTCGTTCTTCGACGAGCCGGCGCGATGAAACGGCTGGCTACTCGCCCATCACCCGCATCTGGTTGCCCGACGGGTCGCGGAAGCCCGCGTCGATCCCGTACGGCTGCTGCGTCGGCTCCTGCGAGAACTCGACGCCGCGCTTCTTCAGCTCCTCATAGGTCGCGTGGATGTCCGAGCTGGTGAAGAAGAGCCCGCCAGCGGCGCCCTTCGCCATCGTGGCGAGCACCTGCTGGCGCGTCTCCTCGTCGAAGACAGGCGGCCCGGGCACGGCCATCAGGGTCAGAGCGACGTCGTCCTGACCCGGGACGCCGACCGTCAGCCAGCGGAAGTTGCCGAGCTCGGCGACCGTGGTGTCGTCGCGGAGCTCCATGCCGAGCTTCTCGGTATAGAAGGCGAGGGCCTCGTCCTGGTCGTGCACCCAGACGTTCACGTGCGTGAGCTGCTTGAGCATCGGTCTCTCCTTGTGGTTTCGAAGTCGAGCCCGACGTTAGTCGCGCCGCTTCGAGCTGTCTTCTCGAAACCTGCGGGACTGCGGGCGGGCGTAGGCCTGGGCCACGCAGGTGGGGATTCGCACTCGCGTCGACGCAGGCGGATGAGCCGCCCGGTACTCGGTCGGCGTCAGGCCGTATGCCCGGCGGAAGCTCGTGGTGAAAGAGCCGACGCTCCGCAACCCGACCAGGAGGCAGATGTCCGCCACAGAGCGGTCGGTGTTGCGGAGGAGCGCGGCCGCCCGCTCGAGGCGCCGCGTTAGGAGGTACTGGTGCGGGGTCTCGCCGAATGCCTTGCGGAACTCGCGGCTGAAGTGCGCCTGCGAGAGGTGCGCGGCGCGTGCGAGGTCGGAGACGTCGAGCGGCTCGTGGTACTGCGTGTCGGCGAGGTCCTTCGCGCGCAGGAGATGGCGGGCCGGCGGAACGGGCGTCGTCGTGCTCATGCCTCCACCGCCCGCTTCGCCCTGTGAAGCCGCACGGCGGACGGGACACCGCGGAGCGGGACGTCGCCGACGAGCTCGAAGCCGTCCGCGTCCAGGCCCGAGCTCCTGAGCGCCGCGTCGCTCACGAGCACCTCGTGCGGGCCGGCGTAGTCGGCGATCCGCGCGGCGACGTTGACCGTGCGTCCGTAGTAGTCGCCCTCCTGGACGATCACCGGTCCCGCGTTGATCCCGATCCTCGCGGGCACGGAGATGGCCTTCTCCGCCTGCTCCATGAGCGCGAGCCCGCTGCGGATGGCGCTCTCCGGCTCGGCGAAGTAGAACATGACGCCGTCGCCGAGCCACTTGACCGGGCGGCAGCCGTGCGAGCGCGACGCCTCGTGCACGACGGTGGCCAGGTCGGCGGCGAGCTCGGCCGCGGCCTGGTCGCCTCGCTCCTCGGCGAGCGCCGTGTAACCGGTCAGGTCGAGGAAGGCGATGGCCGGCGGCTGCTTCGGCTGGGCCGGGGTGAGGCCCCGCTCCTCCATGAACCCCTCCGTGACGCCGACGAGGTACTCGAGCACGGAGCGTTCGCGGTGGCGGGCCTGGAGCCACGGGACGATCGACGCCACGAGCTCCGTGTAGCCCGCGGCCTTCTGGTAGGTGAGCCTGTCCTGCTCCTCGGTCGAGAGCTCGTCGAGCGTGGCGACGCGCTGGCGCACCGCCTGGTCGAAGAACTGGAGCCCGGAGCCGACCAGCCGCTGGATCGTGCCGCCGTAGAGCCGCGCGAAGCGCGAGAGCTCGTCGTCATCTGCGAGGTCGAGCCGCGAGAAGAGCAGCCTCAGGATCTCCGCGTCCTCGGCCCGCACGCGGTCGTCCTCGGGCGGTGGGAAGCCGAGCTCCCCCGAGAGCCGCCTGACCAGGTCGGGCGAGCGGCCGAGCTCGTCTGCGAGCTCCTCGTAGGTCGTCGCGGCCCCGACCGGCTCGGGCATGAAGAGGCCGAGCGGGAACGAGATTTCGCCCGCCTCGACCCCCCGGGCCACGTCCTCGAGCGACACCCCCGCGTCCTCGAAGGCCGCCATCAGCCGGACGACGTGCACGTCGGAGGAGGGAAAGCCGTCCTCCCCGCCGTCCAGGAGGCCGAGACCCTGCAGGCGCTCGACTTCCTCCGGCGAGCAGGGCGCCAGCTCGGCGAGCTCAGCGGCAGAGATCCTGCCCACGGCGCGACTCTAGCTGTATGACTGTGGGGTGATGATCGAGGTCACGACGCCTCACGGCCCTGCGAACGTCCATCTCCACCCTGCCCAGCAGCCCCCGGGCCGGCCTCGTCCTCGGCCACGGGGCCGGAGGCGGGATCGGCGCCGGCGACATCGTCGCGGCGACGGACGCCGCGCTCGCGGAAGGCCTCAGCGTCGCGCTCGTGGAGCAGCCCTACCGGGTCGCCGGCCGGCGCTCACCCGCGCCGGCGAAGCAGCTCGAGGCCGCGTGGACGGCGGTGGTCGAGCACCTGCGCGCGAACGAGCTGGCGGGCCTCCCACTCGTCCTCGGCGGCCGCTCACTCGGGGCCCGTGTCGCCTGCCGGACGTCGAAGGATCTCGGCGCGGCCGCCGTCCTCTGCCTCGCCTTCCCGCTCGAGCCGCCGCGTCGCTCCAAGCCGGTTCAGAGCCGCCTCCCCGAGCTGGATGCGGTCGAGGTGCCCACGCTCGTCGTCCAGGGCGAGCGCGACCCCTTCGGGATGCCTCCCGAGGGGCCGCGGCGGACGGTCGCCCGCGTGGCGGGCGACCACAGCCTCAGGAAGGACGTCGAGGCGGTGGGCGCCGCCGTGCGGGCCTGGCTCTCGCTACTGGATCTGAAGCACTGAGAGGACGTGATCGGCGGGGTCCTTGAACCAGGCGATCGCCTGCGGGCCCATCTCGCCGTCGTCCCTGAAGATCCCCTTCTCGTCCGTCTTGATCTCCGGCAGGTCGTACTGCTCCATCGTGACGCCGCGCCTGTTCAGCTCCTCCACGGCCGCGTCGATGTCGTCGACGGGGAAGTTGAGGATCGTGTGCTTCGGGGCGGTGTAGCTGTCCGACGGATAGACGAACACCGGGGTGCTCCCGGCGATGTGCAGCTCGAGCCCTTCCGGCGTCTCGACGACGTCGAGGCCGAGCGTCTCCCCGTAGAACTCCTTCGCGGCGCCGATGTCGGGCGCGGAGAAGCTCGTGAAGACCTTCGTGTCCTTGAACATGTGGCCTCCCTTGGCCGTTTCCTTCTCACAGGTAGAGACCGCCGGGAGCACCCGTATTCATCGGTCACTCGGCCAGGAAGCGGGTGACCTCCTCGGCGACGAGCTCGGGTGCGGTCATGATCGCCGCGTGCCCTTCCCCGGGCAGGACGGCGATCCTGGCGTCCGGCAGGGCGTCGCGGATCTGCTCCGTTCCCTCGCGAGCCCAGTCGGGGCTCTCGCTGCCGAGCAGCAGCAGCACCGGGGCCGTGACGCCGGCGAGCAGCTCTGGGTCGGGCCGGTAGGCCGCCTCGGCGCGCACCTCGCGGGCAACCGTGTGCGCCGCAGAGACGCGCACGGGCCAGGTCGGCGCCCCGCGCAGCTGCTCCACCTCCTCGGGCGTAAGGCCGAAGAGCCCGAGCGCGTAGACGAGCGCCTCCTCCCGCTCGCCGCGCTCGACGAGCTCCTCGATCCGGTCGAGGTGCTCGTCCGGCACGACCGAGATGCCCGGAGAGCCCTCGTAGAGGACGAGCCTCCGGAGCCCCGGTGTGACCGGCGCGGCGCCGAGGGCCACCGTGGCTCCGTAGGAGTGGCCGAAGATGTTCGCGGGCTCGTCGAGCGATTCCACGACCGCCGCCACGTCCTCGAACTCGCGCTCGATCGCGTAGTCGGCGGCGTCCCCGCTCTCGCCTCGGCCGCGCCGGTCGACGGTGTAGAGCGTGAAGCGCTCGACGAGCGACGGAAGGATGTAGCGGAAGCTCCACTGGGCGCCGGTCGCGCCGTGGAGGAGCACGAGCGGCGGCCCTTCTCCGTTCCGGTGGAAGCCGATCCGCGTGCCGTCGCTCGAGGTCACGTGGCCAACGGTGGGGGCGTCGTCACCCACGGTGCGGCAGCGTACAGCTGCGCGACTAAACACGGGAGGGCGCGCGCGGGATCATGTAGGTATGTGGCAACGCTCCCGGACGGATCCGGAACTGGCCGCGATCGAGGCCGTCTACCGGGAACAGCTGGGGTCGTTCGTGAGGCTCGCCACGGCCATCACCGGTGACGAGCAGGCCGCCTACGACGCCGTTCACGACGCATTCGTGCGCGCCGTGCGCTACCGCGGCCGCCTCCGCGACCGCGAGGCGGCGCCCGGGTGGGTCTGCCGGATCGTCCTCAACGAGGCCCGGAAGCGCTCGAGCGTCGAGCGCCGGCACGCGGCCTCGTCCTTCGAGACCGCCGAAGAGCCCGCCACGAACGGGCACCGCGAGACGGGGGCCGCCGCGGCCGCGCTCGCCTCGCTCCCGGAGCGCCAGAGGCTGGCGCTCTTCCTCCGCTACTACGCCGACCTTGACTACGCAGGGATCGCCGAGGCCCTCGGGATCTCACGCGGCACGGTGTCCGCGACCTTGCACGCGGCCCACGCCAACCTGCAGACGAAGCTGAAGGAGGTCAACGCATGACCGACGTGGCCGAGCTCCTCGACACGCTGGTGCCTCGCTACGAGGGCACGGGCGACTGGAACCGCGTCCTCCGCGACGCCAAGCTCGATCGCCGGCGCTCCCTCCGGCGGCCCTACCGGCTCGCGGCCGTCGCCGCGCTCGTGGCCGTGATTGCGGGCGTCGTCGCCTTCTGGCCCGCAAGCAACGGAACCGGCGGCTCGGTGCTCGACCGGGCGCTGGCCGCGACCGGCGAAGGCGCCGTGCTCCACCTGGTCTACGAGGGTGAGCTGCCCAGGACGCTGGTCGACCTCGAGACCGGCGAGCGCACCGAGGTGCGCTCCCTGAACGAGGTCTGGTTCGACCCCGAGGCGGGATTCCGGCAGACGGAGACGTTCGACGGCGTCGTGCAGTTCGACACCGTCCTCGGTCCCGACGAGATGTCGGAGCACGGGACCTCGATCTACTCCAGCCTGGGCACGGGCTACCGGGAGGCGCTCGAGTCCGGGCGGGCCGAGGTGGTCGGCGAGGAGACCGTCGACGGAACCCCGGTCTACTGGATCCACATCGAGGACGGGCACGACGTCGCCGTCTCGCGCGACACCTACGAGCCGACCTACATCCGCGTGACGATGAACGGGTCGCCCGCGCTGACGCGAATCGTCTCCTACGAGACCGTCGAAGCCGGCTCGGCCCCGCTCGACGCACAGGGAACGCTTCCAGGCCCGCAGGACGTGACCACGGCGTACGGCGCCGAGATCGACCTGGCCGACGCCGCATCCCTGCTCGGACGGGAGCCTGTCTGGGCCGGGTCGAGCCTGCACGGCTTCCCGCTCGACTCCGTGCGCTCGCTGAGTCTCCCCACCACGGACGGCGCCGTTCCCGGCCTGAGCCTCGCGTACGGCTCCGCCGAGGGCGGCGGCCCGCACGTCGAGCTCAGCCAGTCAGCTACCGCGGCCGAGGGCCTGACGATGCTCGTCGGCGTCCGCGGCTACGTCCCGCCCGAGGGAACGGCGCTCGTGGCCGGCTCCCAGGCGCTCGTCGGCATCAACGGCCTCGTGGTGGCGATCCACGCGCCCGACGAGGAGATGGCGATCTCCGTCGCCCAGCTCCTCCAGCCCTACTCCGGGTAGCCGACAGCGACCACCGCTTCACGGCGCCGGCGTGCCACGGCCTTCACCGCCAGGGCCACGCCGGCGCCGACGAGCGCGACGAGGAAGCCCTGCACGAGCACCTGCTCGAGCGTCGAGCTTCACGAACGAGCCGTCGGCCACCCACTCGCACGGCGACTGCCGCAGCGAGACGACGTCCACGCAGCTCCCGATCGTCGGGTGCGTGACGATGGCCGCCACGCCTCCGAGCCCGGTGAGCGCGGCCGCGAAGAGGCCGTGCACGACCGCGGCGTCGCTCGTCACGGCGACCGTGACCGCGGCGACCACCGCCTGGCAGGCCAGCGCGAGCACGACCGACCAGTACGCGTAGCCGAGCAGGAAGGCGTCCTGGTCGCGCGTCGCCTCGGCCACCCCGGCGTGGATGCCGGCGCGCAGGACGAGCGGGAGCACGTAGGCGACCGCTGCGCCGCCCAGCCCGATCGCCGCCGCGCGCCCCACCCGCAGCACCGGCTGCGGCAGGCGCACCCCTGAGCCGTCGAGCGTCGCCCAGCGCGCGAGGTCCGGCCGCCCTGTCCGCAGGAGGAGCGCCGCGGCGAGCGGGAACGCCCAGACGGCCGCGAGCGCGAACCACACGGGCGGGCGCTCGGCGAACCAGAGGAGCTCCGGGTCCATGACGAACTGGAAGAGCCAGGTCGGCCCCGCCCAGATCCCCTGCGACACGAGGTCGTGGAGCTCTGCCGTCCCGCTCGTCGAGACCTCGATCACGTCGCGCGTCGTGCGGACGAGGAAGAAGATCCCCATGAAGACGGTGAGGACGCCGGCCGCCACCACAAGCCCCAGGGCAGAGGCCCAGGCGGGCGAGCGGCTCGGAGCCGCGACCGGCAGCCAGGTGCGCGCCGAGGTCGTGATCCAGGCGACGAAGAGCCCGAGACCCGCCGAGGAGCACGACCGACCAGAGCACGTCGAGCGTCCACGGCTTCGCGCTGATGATCGTCGGATCCGGCCCCAGCGCGGCCACCAGCGAGAAGTGCTGGCCGACGAGGAAGCCGACCCCGAGCGCGAGGCCGAGCCGCCAGGATCCCCGCGGCCGCTCCCCCAGGGCGAGCGCCCCGAACGCGGAACGCCAGGCGCCCAGGCCGACGACCCCGACCGCGAGCGGCGCGAAGACGAGCGCCGAGATCCACATCGTCGAGAGCGCCTCGACGGCGAAGAAGTCGACGAGCGTCACCACCTCGGCGTACGCGATCGTGGCCGCGATCCCCGCACCGAAGGCCTCGAACGTCCCCAGGCTGAAGAGGCCGCGCGGATCCTCGAGCGCCCGGAGACGGGCAGCGGGGCTCGGGTGCAGGCCGACGAGCCGGTTGAGCCACGGCCGGGCCGGCGCCCGCATCGCCGCCCAACAGCTTGGTGAGCGCCGGCGTCACGCCTGCCGAGGTCGAGGCCCGCACGTCTGCGTAGACCTCGCGCGCGCGGAGCACGGCGTTGCGCGTCAGGTAGACGAAGACCGTCAGCGCCACGAGTCGCCAGCCGAGGTCGAAGACCGTGTTCGCGTCCTCGTCGACGAGGCTGACGAGGAACGGGAGCACGGCGACGAGGACGAACGCCCACCAGATCGAGACCGTGAAGTAGGTCTTGGCGACGTCCCGGTTGCGCAGGTGGGCGAGCTCGTGGAGCACGACGGCCCTGAACGCCGGCTTGTCGGTGTAGAAGGTCGTCACCAGGCCGCCGGAGAGCGCCACGTAGTACCGGCCGGGGCGCCCGAACGCGAGCCCGCCGGGCGACGGGTTGAGCGGGTTCCAGACGAAGCGCGGAGCGCGCTCCAGGCCCGCCTCGGCCACGAGCCCGCGGAGCTCGTCGGCGACGTCGGGGGCATCGTCTTCGCGGAACGGCTCGAGGCGGCGCCGGCGGAGCTTGACCAGCGGGGCCGCGAAGAAGAACGCGAGGGCCGTGGCGAGGAGGACGGCGACGCCGCCGAGCATGAAGGCCGCCTTGGGGCGGTTGATCTCGTCGATGCAATCCGCGAACCGAGTTGCCGCGGCGTCGAGGTCGTCGGATGTCGCGGCAACCGCGAGAGCGGCCTGCTGCTCCTCGACGCACGCGAGCGTGCGCCGAATCTCAGCCTGGTTGTCCGAGACGCTGAAGTAGAGCCAGTTGTAGAGGAACAGGCTCACGCCCACGATCGACACGACCAGCAGGAAGAACCGGAACGTCGTGTCCGACGGGAACGCGAAGGGGTTGAGCCGTCGTTCCTGCGCGCCGGACGGCCCGGCGGCCATCAGTCCGTCGCCAGACTCCCGACGACCGCGTCCGCGAGCAGCCCGGCGCGATCCTCGGGCACGTCGAGCTCGAGCGCCCGGTCGTAGGCGATCTCACGCACCTCCTGGAGCTGCTCGGGGCTCAGGTCCGGCACGTCGGCCTCCTTCGCCTCGCCCTCGCCCCCGCCCTTGCCGCGCTGGAAGAGCTTGTGCACGAAGCCGCCGACGGCCTCGCTGCCCTCCTTCTCCACGGCGTCCCCGGCCGACTTCGCGAGCGCGATGGCCACCCGCCTCACCACGTCGATGATCACGGGCGTGAGGAGGAGCGCCGCCGCCTCGATCCCGAAGCCGAGCATCTCGTCCTTGGGCTTGCGGTCGGCGAGGGCCTTCTCGGGATCGGCGAAGTAGGCCTCGCTCGTGGCCCGGAAGAGCGGCATCTCCTGCGGCGCGGCGCGCGCGACGATCTCGCGGGCAGCGTCCGCAACGACCGCGTCTGGCACCTGCTCGGTCATCCCGCGCCCGAAGATAGCGCGCAAGACGGCTGTACGCCGATGATTCCCGGGCCGTCGAGCGGTCTGTAGAAGCATGAGCGCAATCGAGCCTCCGAAGGCGGGACGCCGCGAATGGGTCGGCCTGGCCGTCCTCGCACTCGCCTGCGTGGTCTACGCGATGGACCTCACGGTGCTGCATCTGGCGGTGCCGCACCTCAGCGAGGACCTGGAGCCGACGAGCGCCCAGCTCCTCTGGATCGCGGACATCTACGGCTTCATGGTGGCCGGGCTGCTGATCACGATGGGCACGCTCGGCGACCGGATCGGGCGCCGGCGCCTGCTCCTCTTCGGCGCTGCGGCGTTCGCGCTCGCCTCGCTCCTCGCCGCCTTCTCGACGAGCGCGGAGATGCTGATCTTCTCGCGCGCCCTACTCGGGATCGCGGGCGCGACGATCGCCCCTTCGACGCTCTCCCTCATCCGCAACCTCTTCGAAGACCCGGAGCAGCGCACGTTCGCGATCGGCGTCTGGATCACCGCCTACTCACTCGGCGGCGCCCTCGGCCCCCTCCTGGGCGGGGCGCTGCTCGAGTTCTTCTGGTGGGGCTCGGTCTTCCTTCTCGCCCTCCCGGTGATGGGGCTGCTGCTGATCCTCGGGCCGTTCCTCCTGCCCGAGTACCGCGACCCGAACGCCGGCCGGCTCGATCTCACGAGCGCCGCTCTGTCGCTCGTCGCCGTGCTCGCCGTGGTGTACGGGCTGAAGCAGACGACGCAGGACGGGGTCGAAGGCGTCTCGTTCGCGGCGATTGCGGTGGGCCTCGTCTTCGGCGCAATCTTCGTGCGGCGGCAGACGAGGCTGGCCGATCCGCTGATCGACCTCAATCTCTTCCGCATCCCGGCCTTCAGCGCCTCGCTCGTCGTCTACACACTCGGGATCCTGGTGCTGTTCGGCTCCTTCCTCTTCATCTACCAGTACCTGCAGCTCGTTCTCGAGCTCTCGCCGTTCGAGGCGGGAGTGGTGACGCTTCCCTCATTCGTCGCTTTCGTCCTCGGCTCGCTGCTGGCGCCGGCCTTGGTCAAGCGCGTGCGGCCCGCGTGGGTGATGGCGGGCGGCCTGGCGATCGCGGCCGTCGGCCTGCTCGGCCTCACGCAGGTCGAGGTCGAGTCGGGTCTCGGCGTCCTGATCGCCACGTCGTTCGTGTACTCGCTCGGGATCGCCCCGGTCTTCACGCTGACGAACGACCTCATCATCGGCGCGGCGCCTCCCGAACGGGCCGGCGCGGCCTCGGCGATCTCCGAGACCGGCGCCGAGCTGGGCGGCGCGCTCAGCATCGCGATCCTCGGCACCCTGGGCACGGTCGTCTACCGCACCCAGGTCGAGGACAACATCCCCGCGTCGGTTCCGCCCGAGGAAGCGAACGCGGCGACGAACACCCTCGGTGGCGCGGTCGCCGCCAGCGCCGACCTCGCCGACTCGCTCGCAGACCAGCTCCTCGACGTGGCCCGGACGGCGTTCACGACAGGGCCTCCAGGTCGTCGGCCTCGTCAGCGCGATCATTGCGGCTCTGGCCGCGATCGGAGTCGCGCTCTTCCTGCGCCAGGTGAAGGCTGCGCCGCACGAGGCCGCGCCGAGCGCCGCCGAGTGACTAGGCCGGGTGGGAGCGCGCCTGGCGCTCCTTCGCAGCTCGCGGGAACAGCGTGTAGCTGAACGAGATCACGAAGTCGATCGCCAGGATCAGCGTCCAGAGCGCTGCCATGCTGGCCAGTGCCTGCGTGCGGTCGAGGTCGCCGACGACCAGGATGCCGAGGCCGAGCAGCGAGGTTCCGGTTGCCCAGGCGAGCAGGTGGCGAAGCCATTCGCGCCGCTCGCGGGCCGCGTGCGCACGACCGGTGCGCGGCGGCTTCTGCGGTGCAGGCGCGCCCGCAAACCGATGTGCGAACCGTGCGTCGGCCCAGCGGATCATCCGGTGCCCCCACGCGACCGAGACGCCGATGTAGACGGCCGCCAGCGCATGGGGAAGCGCGGCCTCGCCGCCCCGCCGCAGGTCGATCGTCGTGATCGCAAGCAGTGCCAGGTCGACGAACGGCGTCGCGATGAGCAAGGCGAGCCCCAACCGGGGGCGTCCGAGCCCGTAGCGGGTGACGAGCCCGGCGACCAGCATGAGCCAGAAGGCGAGCTCGGCGGCGACGATGAGGACGAGGAGCATTACCGAGAAGAACGCACGCCCTCGAGCCCGCCCGGTACGGCCAGCCGGTGTCTCGAGTGCGGGTGGCACGACACCGGACCGACACCCGAGCACGGCCATTTTTTCCAGAGGTTGACTCCGGGGTGGGCGCGGAGGAGAGTTGCCCTAAGACAAAACCTAGGAGGGTTTGCATGGCCGCCGCTCCCGGATCCCCCCGGAATCGCCGTAATTCCCGCATCGCCGCACGTCTGCCGAGGTACGTAGCTCTCGGGGTCGTGCTCGTCGCGCTCTCGGTGCTCGCCGCCGGAGCCGCAGCCGCCCCCGCCGAGTCGCTCGGCGCGGCAGCACAGCAACAGCACTTCACAGTCACACCACTTGTGCCGATCAGCCGCGTGGACGGCGCCAAGTCCGCCAGCGGCCGCATCGCCCAGACAGACGAGAGCCTGCTCGGACTGAGCTCCGACGCCCCGGTCAATGTCGTCGTCAAGCTCGACTACGACGCCGTCGCCTCGTACGCGGGTCAGATCGAAGGGCTGCCCGCGACCAGTCCTGCGGAGACCGGCAGGCCGCTGAACATGCAGAGCAACGCTGCCCAGAGCTACCTCGACTACGTGCGCGAGATCGAGCAGCGCTTCCTCGCGCGCCTGGACACACGGGTACCCGACGCCGACGTCGGACGCGCGCTGCGCGTCGCGTACGGCGGTGTTGCGCTGACCGTGCCCGGGAACGAGGTCGCAGAGCTCTTGAAGCTCCCCGGCGCCGTCGCGGTGCAGGACGACAGCCCGGAGCAACTTCTCACCGACTCGAGCCCCACCTTCATCGGCGCCCCGACGATCTACGGCCAGCTCGGCGGGAACGCCAACGAAGCCGGGAAGGGCGTGATCGTCGGCGTGCTCGACACCGGCGCCTGGCCGGAGCATCCGTCCTTCGCCGATCCCGGCACGCTGCCGGCCCCGCCACCGAAGGCCGACGGCACGCCTCGGACCTGCAACTTCGGCGACAACCCGCTGACGCCGGCGACCGACGTGTTCGTCTGCCAGCGGAAGCTCATCTCGGGCCAGCCGTTCCTCGCGACCTACAACGCGGTCTTCGGCGGCGAGGTCTACCCCACCAGCGCGCGCGACTCGAACGGCCACGGCTCGCATACCTCGAGCACGTCGGCCGGCGGACCGGTCGCGAACGCGAACCCGCTCGGCATCAACCGCGGCCCGATCCGCGGTGTCGCTCCCGGCGCACACGTCGCCGTCTACAAGAACTGCGGCGCCCAGGGTTGCTTCCCCTCGGACTCCGTCGCCGCCGTGGCCCAGGCGATCGTGGACCGCGTCGACGTCATCAATTACTCCATCGCCGGAGGCGAGGATCCATTCGGCGACGCCGTCGAGCTCGCCTTCCTGGACGCCTACGCGGCGGGTGTCTTCGTATCTGCGAGCGCGGGCAACGATGGCCCGGGCCCGGCGACCAACGACCACAATTCGCCATGGGTCACGACGGTTGCGGCCTCGACGCAGGAGCGGACGTTCCGCTCGACGATCACGCTCAACGGAGCTGGCGGCGCGACGCTGCAGGTCGGGGGCGCCACCATCACCGCCGGCATCGGGAGCCCGCTGCCGGTCGTCCTCGCCTCCGCACCGCCCTACAACAACGTCGGCTGCACCGCACCGGCGCCGCCCGGGCTCTTCACCGGCAAGATCGTCGCGTGCGAACGGGGCCCCGGCCGCATCATCCGCGGCTTCAACGTCCGACAGGGCGGCGCCGCCGGGATGATCCTCTACAACGCGACGTCACTCGACGTGATGACGGACAACCACTGGCTTCCGACCGTCCACATCACCCCGCCCGAGAGCCAGCAGCTCCTCGCCTTCCTGGCGGCGAATCCGGGCGCCACGGCGTCCTTCCCGCAGGGCTCCGCGACGACCTGGCAGGGCGACCGCGTCACGTACTTCTCGTCGCGGGGACCGGGAGGAGACTGGTTGAAGCCCGACGTCACCGCTCCCGGCCTCCACATCCTCGCGGGAAATACGCCGACGCCCGAGGCGCCGGACGGCGGGCCGCCAGGAAACCTGTTCCAGGCGATCGCCGGCACGTCGATGTCGGCACCGCACGTGACGGGCGCCGCCGCGCTGGTCGCGGCACTTCGCCCGACATGGACTCCGGGCCAGATCAAGTCCGCCCTCGAGACGACCGCGAAGTTCGTCGGCGTGACCAAGTCGGACGGCGTCGCGCCTGCCGATCCGTTCGACGTCGGCGGCGGCCGCATCGACCTGACGAAGGCCGGCGATCCCGGCCTGACCTTCGACGAGACGGCCGCGAACTACGTCGCCTCCGCAGGGACGCCTCTGACCCGCGTCGACCTCAACACGCCTTCGGTGAACGTCCCGAGGATGCCCGGCGAGGTCACGACGACGAGAACCGCGAAGAACGTCACGAACCAGACGCTCAACTTCAGGACGAGCGCCGTGTCCTCCCCGGGCACCAAGATCGACGTGCACCCGAAGACCCTGCACGTGCCGCCCGGCAGCCAGGCCACGCTGCAGATCACGATCTCCGCGCCGGAGGCCGCAGAAGGCCAGTACTTCGGCCGAGTCGACCTCAAGCAGCTCAACGGCACCCGTGAGCTGCACCTCCCCGTCGCCTTCTTCAGGCGGCAGGGCGACGTCACCCTGACGCAGACCTGTGCACCGAGCACGATCGTCCTGCAGACCGGCCGCTCCGATTGCACGGTCTCGGTCCACAACCCGACGCTCACGCCGGCCGAGGTCAGCCTCGTCAGCGAGACGAGCGCGAACCTCCGGGTGCTGGACGCAACCAACGCGGAGGTGCACGGCCCGCGCAAGGTGAAGGCCAGCGCGACGATCGCCCCGCGGCAGCCGGACGCGCCGACGATCGCGCCGGGAACGATCGCCGGCTATCTGCCGCTCGACGGCTTCGGGGTCACGCCGATCCCGATCGGGGACGAGCAGGCGCTGAACTTCAACGTGCCTGCCTTCCGCTTCGCCGGTGCGACCTACAACCGGCTCGGCGTCACGTCGAACGGCTACGCCGTCGTCGGCGGCACCACCGGGCCGCAGGACATCTCGTTCCTCCCGCAGACGCTGCCCGATCCGGCACGGCCGAACGGCGTGTTGGCACCGTTCTGGACCGATCTCGACGGCACCGGTGCGCAGGGGATCTTCATTGCGGTCCTCACGGACGGCGTCTCGAGCTGGATCGTGACCGAGTGGCGCGTGAACGTCTTCGGGACGACGAGCCAGCGCGTCTTCCAGACGTGGATCGGGATCAACGGGACCGAGGACATCGTGTTCGCCTACAACCCGGCGAACCTGCCCGCGGCTCCGGGGCCGGCCTTCGGCCTGACCGTCGGCGCCGAAAACGTCGAAGGGAACCGAGGCGCCCAGACCGCGCCGACCTTCCCGGGGACGGGGCCGACGCAGGACCTGCGCGTGACGAGCACGCCGGGCGCACCGGGCGGCACGTTCACGTACAGCTTCGGGGTCCGAGGAATCGAGGTCGGCACCGGCACGGTTCGCACGGACCTGACCACCCCACTCGTCCGCGGCACCACGATCGACGTGGACGCGATCCAGATCACCAACTAGAAGGCAGTTCGAACGAGAGGGGGCGGCCGCGCGGCCGCCCCCTCTCGCGATACCTAAGCCCGGCCGCGGGCAGGCTGCCCGGACGAACCTGCGGCGCGCTCGTCCCGCGCGTGCTGCACGGTGACGAGCCCGAGCACGACGGCTGCGATGCCGACGATCAGATGCGGCACCCAGACGTTGGCGCTCTCGTCGGCGAAGCCGAAGATCCACGGCGAGAGAGCCAGAACAACGCCCGCGACGACGTCGAGCAGGTTGTGCACCCACATGGGAAGCACGCGGACGACGCCGAGCTCGTAGTCGGTGAGCAGGCTGTAGACGATCAGGCCGACGCCGAGGACGACGGGCACGACCGTCGCCGCCGTGTGCTCGGAGAACTGGAAGATCCACGGAGCGGCGATGAGCGCCACGCCGACGATGTAGTCGAGAAACCCGTGAAGCCGGGTCGGGATGAAGCGCATGAAGCCTCCCTTGCGTTGCGTGTGCGGACGTGATTCGCACGCGGGCAGGCTTCGGTTCAGAAGGGCCTGAGTGCCACAACAGGCTTTGGTGGAGCCAGCCGGGCTCGAACCGGAGTCCATCAGGATGAGCGGCCGACCGTACGGGCACGGTCTGCTCCGAGCCAACGGCTTGCCACGATCGTCCTGAGGTCGTAGGCTCGCTCTCGCCTGCGGCTTCAGGTCATCCGTGATCGGAGGGAGCCGTTTGGCAAGACAGATCTAGATGCCGGGCAGAGGGCGAAGGGACGCCGCCGCGGCGCCGCTGCTGGAGCGCGAGTTCTCGCGCACAACGTTCCTCAAGAGCGGCGGGCGCTGACCGTTTGCGATCAAGCGCCGCGAACTTCTCGCGACTCACTTTAAAGGGGGAGTAAGCAATGGAAACCACACGAAGAAGCTTTCTCAAGGCCGCTGGCGGTGCTGCAGTGGCGGGGGCAACCCTCACCCTGCCGCAATCGCCGGCCCAGGCCAGCACCCTGCCGAAAACCAAGACCGCCACGATTCCGGGCCTGCCGCCATCTTCCCTGCCGGAGGAAAAATGGTGGAAGCGAATACGGTGGAATTTCGATCTCGACGAAGACGTGTTCCACTTCAATACGGGTACAACAGGTTCGCTAGCTGTTTTTGGCCAGGATAATCTGGCTGTCTACGAGGCGCGCAAGTCCGCGAATCCTCGTACCTTTGGCTCCGAGTTCCCCAATATCACTGCCAGGCGGCAGTTCATGGCCGACTTCATCGGGGCGAACCTTGACGAGGTGTTTATCAGCTACAACTGCAGCGACGCCATGAACACCATCTACAACGGGTTGGTGTTCGAAGAAGGCGACGAAATACTGACGGATCCCTGGCAGCACACGAGTGAGAACGGCAGCATCAACATGCTGAAGGACCGATATGGCGTCGTGATCAAGGTGATCGTTCCTCCCTGGCCGCCCACCAGCAAGCAGGCTTACGTAGATGCCTTCGAAGCCGGTATTACGCCCAAGACGAAGGCATGCCAGTTTGCCTATCTTCCACAAAACCCCGCAGTGCTCCTCCCGGCCAAGGAGATCTGCACGATGCTGAGAAGTCATGGGGTCACCAGCATCGTCGACGGCGCCCATATCCTCGGTCATGTTCCTCTAGATGTACATGACATCGGTATGGATTTCCTGGGAATGTCCGGCCACAAGTGGCTCTGTGGGCCGGCAGGCACCGGCCTCGCTTATCTACGGAACTCGTTCAACAAGGACATCTGGCCGCTTCCCGACTACTTCCAGGGGAGGAATTACAGCTACGGCGGCGGCCAGGTGCTCGTACCTCGCGCCAGGGTTCCCAGGGGAGACTACGACCTCGGAGCAGCGCTGCAGCAGTACGGAGAGGCAAACACCCCCTGTATGTATGCCATGGAGGATCTCGCGAAGTTCTGGAACGCGATCGGACAGGAAAGGATCCACAACAGGCTCACGACTCTGAGCTCCTACTTCAAGGCCAAGGTTGCTGCAAGGTTTGGCCCGCAGGCGAACGTCATGCCCGACAACCCGGAGTTCAATTGTGGGTTTGCCTTTGTAAATCCTTTCACCGACATCTACACGAACGCGAAGCTCGGGCCGTTTGGCACCGCGCTAACCGCGGCCGGGGTCTACAACTCGGGCGCCAGAAACCTCAGGATCAAGGTTGGTCCCGATCCGAGCGTAGTTTCGTATGGTGACAACGTCTACGGAATCAGGGTGGCGCTCCACTTCCCGTTCTGCGGCCTCAAGGAGATCGATGATCTCGTCGACCTGATGGACGAAATTCTTCAAGCGCAGGGTGGTCCGGGGTAGACGAACCGTCGCCGAACTCTTGAAGAAAGAGAGCGCGGATGAAGAATTGGCCGCGCCCATGGTTTTTGGCTCGCGCCTCGCCGGGTGACACCCCCTCTCCCGTTCGGAGTTGGACTCACACGGTCGGGCTGATATGCGGCCGTGCGTAATCGCACGGGGACGGAAGGCGGGCCTGGGAGCTACGCCGGGTCGGCCTTGAGCTCCTGGATCGCCCAGGTGTTGCCGTCGGGATCGTCGAAGAACGCGAAGCGTGAGCCACGCGAGCCCGGGGGTCCGAGCTGTTGCACGTCGCTGACGGGAACGCCTCGTGCTGCGAGGGCCTCGCGCATCGCGTCGAGGTCCTCTACGACGAGCTGGACGCCCTTGACCGAACCCGGTTCGCCGAGCGGCAAACCCTCGCCGATCACGACCGAGCACGCCGAGCCTGGCGGTGTCATCTGTACGACCCGCATGTGGTCGTTGGGGCGGACATCGTGATCGAGCCCGAACCCGACACGCTCGGTGTAGAAGGCCTTCGCCGCATCGACGTCGGACACGGGGATGGGAACGACCTCGAGCTTCATGTCCATGCGGACCTCCTTCTGACGTGTTCTCGCCGATCCTCACGCCTTCAGTCTGAAGGCGGTCGGCGGGAGCTCTAGCTCTCAAACTACGCGAGAACCGCCCAGCGGGCGGCTCCCGCGGCGTTGCGCGTTTGCGCCCCGAATCGGGAAAGCCCGCATGGCTGCGGGCTTTCGCTGCGATGGAGCTAGCCGGGCTCGAACCGGCGACCTCCTGGGTGCGATCCAGGCGCTCTCCCAGCTGAGCTATAGCCCCGCGCAGGTCACAGTGTAGCCAGGGGCCGCGGCGAGTTCATTCTCCTGTAAGAGATCTCCCCCACAATGTCGGGATGAGCACGACGGTTCTCGTCGTCGACGACGAGCCCATCGTTCGCGAGGTGGTGCTCCGCTATCTCGAGCGGGACGGCTTCCGCACGCTCGAGGCCGGGGACGGCGACACGGCCCGCCGGCTCGTCGAGAGCGAGAGCCCGGGCCTCGTGATCCTCGACATCATGCTCCCCGGCGTCGACGGGCTCGAGCTCTGCCGCTGGATCCGCGCACGCTCGGAGCTCCCGGTCATCCTCCTGACCGCCCGGGGCGAGGAGGCCGACCGCATCGTCGGGCTCGAGCTCGGCGCGGACGACTACGTGACGAAGCCCTTCTCCCCGCGCGAGCTCGCGGCGCGCGTCCGCACGGTGCTGCGCCGCTCCTCGCCGCACGTCCCGAAGGCCGAGCGCCTCTCGTTCGACGGCCTCGAGCTCGACGCGCGCACGCGCGAGGTCACAGCCGACGGCGAGCTCCTCAAGCTCACCGCCCGGGAGTTCGACCTGCTCTGGTTCCTCGCGAGCCACCCCAAGCAGGTCTTCTCGCGCGAGCAGCTGATGGACCGCGTCTGGGGCTACGCGGCCGCGTACGACACCGGCACCGTGACCGTCCACGTGCGGCGCCTGCGGGAGAAGATCGAGCCCGATCCGGCGCACCCGCGGTTCCTCGAGACGGTCTGGGGCGTCGGCTACCGGTTCTCGCCGTGATCCCGTTCGCGATCGTCGTCGCGGTGGGCACGCTCACAGCGGGACTGCTGGCCGCGCTCGCGCTCCGGCGGCTCCCGACGGTGCGCCTCCAGCTCGCCGGCCTCGGGCTCGTCGCCGTCGCGCTCCCGCTCACCGCGGTGCTCTTCTCGGGCGTCGTCATGTTCGACTCGGAGCACGACATGGACATCCTGCTCGTCGCCGCCGGCTCCTCGACGGCGGCGTTCGGAGCGGCGCTCCTCGTCGGAGGCTCGATCCTGCGGTCGCTGGACCGCGTCCGCGGCGCCTCGTCCGCGATCGCGCACGGCGACCTCTCGGCGCGCGCGCCCGAGGACGGCCCGGCCGAGCTGGCCGAGCTCGCCGCGTCCTTCAACGAGATGGCGGCGAGCGTCGAGGAGCTGTTCGACGCACGCACCCAGCTCGTGGCCTGGGCGAGCCACGACCTGCGCACCCCGCTCGCCTCGATGCAGGCGATGCTGGAGGCGGTCGAGGACGGCCTCGTCGAGCCCGAGCACTACGTGCCCGAGCTCCGACGGCAGGTGAGCGCCCTCGGCCTCCTCGTGGACGACCTCTTCGAGCTGGCCAGGCTGGATGCCGGCGTGCTCACGCTCGACCTCCACGAAACGCCCATCGGCGGCGTCGTCCGCTCTGCGCTCGGCGGGCTCGAGGCGGAGGCGCAGACCCGGCACGTGGCGCTGGCCGCGCGCATCGACGCCGACCCTCCCGTCCTCTGCGCTCCCGACAAGGTGGAGCGGGTGCTGCTCAACCTCCTGACGAACGCGATCCGGCACACGCCGTCGGACGGGGCGGTGGCCGTGATCGTCGAGCCTCTGGACGACGAGGTCAGGGTGAGCGTCGAGGACACCGGCGACGGCATTCCTGCCGAGTCCATGAAGCGCGTCTTCGACCATTTCTGGCGAGGAGACAGGTCGCGGACCGGCGCGGGGAACGCGGGGCTCGGCCTGGCGATCGCGCACGGGCTCGTCGAGGCGCAGGGCGGACGGATCTGGGCGGAGAACCGGGCCGAAGGCGGCGCGAGGATCTCGTTCACGCTGCCGCGGCCGGTTTAAGCATCTCCTAAGGAGTGCGCAACCGGAGCGCAAGGTTTGGGTCCTAGCGTCCCGGCATCTCCAACCGAAAGGAGAGCGGGATGCACAGACTCCGATCACTACTGCTCGCCCTCGTTGCGGGGGCGACCTTTCTCACCCTCGCCGGCCCGGCCATGGCCTCCGGAGGCGGCCGAGGCGACGGCGCGGTCTACACGCTGACGAACTCGACGTCCGGCAACGCCGTGGCGGTGTTCGAGCGTGACCGGGACGGCTCGCTGACAGCACGCGGCACCGTCCCGACCGGCGGGAACGGCACCGGCGCCGGGCTCGGCTCGCAAGGGGCGCTCGTGCTCGACGACGACCGGCTCTTCGCGGTCAACGCAGGCAGCAACTCGATCTCGCTGCTGCACGTCGACCGCCGCGGCAAGGTGCGCCTGGCCGACGTCGACCCGTCCGGAGGCGCCAGGCCGATCAGCGTCACCGTGCACGGCAAGTTCGTGTACGTCCTCAACGCGGGGAACGCCACGACGCCCGCCAACATTCGCGGGTTCCTCGCGCTCTTCGGGAGGCTCGTGCCCCTGCCCGGCTCGACCCGCCCGCTGAGCTCGGCCGCGCCCGACCCGGCCCAGGTCGAGTTCAGCCCGAACGGCCGCCACCTCGTCGTGACCGAGAAGGCGACGAACATGATCGTCACCTACAGCGTCCGGCGCGGCTACGCGAGCGGGCCGAATGCGCAGCCGTCGTCCGGCATGACGCCGTTCGGCTTCGCGTTCGACCGGCGCGGGCTTCTGATCGTCTCCGAGGCGTTCGGCGGCGCGCCCGACGCGAGCGCGATGTCGTCGTACTCCCTCTCGGGCGACGGGACGGTCACTCCGATCTCGGCGAGCGTGAAGACGACCGAGACGGCGGCGTGCTGGGTCGTCGTGACGAAGAACGGGCGCTACACGTACACGACGAACACCGGCAGCAACTCGATCACGGGTTACCGCGTCGCAGGCGACGGCAGCCTGACGCTGCTCGACGCAGACGGCAAGACGGCCACGACCGGCGCGACCCCGATCGACATGGCCCTGACGCAGAGCAGTCGCATCCTCTACGCCCTCGCCGGCGGCGTTCCCGAGATCAACGGGTTCGTCGTCAACGGCGACGGCAGCCTCGACCCGATCGGGACGGTCGGCGGGCTGCCCGCAGGGACCGTCGGCCTCGCAGCCAGCTGAGGCTTGACCGCGCGGAGGCGGGCCCGGCACCCGCCTCCGCGCCCTGCCTACGATGCCGCCATGCGGGCGGTCGTTCTCGACGACGCCGGGCAGCCGGCGCTCGCGGAGGTGCCCGAGCCGGACGGCTCGGGCGCGCTCGTGGACGTCGTTGCCTGCGGCCTCTGCGGCACCGACGTGCAGAAGATCGGGCGCGCGGCGCCCGGCACGGTGCTCGGACACGAGGTCGTCGCCCGCACCGAGGACGGGCGGCGCGTCGCCCTCGTCCACCACCTGCCCTGCGGCGAGTGCGAGCGGTGCCGCGCGGGCCACGAGACGACCTGCGAGCGCTTCCCGGAGCCCACGATCCTCCCGGGCGGCTTCGCCGAGCGCGCGGGCGCCGCTCAGACGATCGCGCTCCCGGACGAGGTCGACGACGCAACGGGGACGTTCGCCGAGCCGCTCGCCTGCGTCTTGCGCGCGGTCGAGCGGATCCCGCGCGGCCGGGTGCTCGTCGTCGGCTGCGGCTTCGCCGGCCTCCTCTTCGTGCAGGCGCTGGTCCGCCGCGGCGACGACGTGCTCGCCGCCGACCCGCTCGCGCACCGGCTGGAGCTGGCGCTCGGCTACGGGGCGCAGCCGTTCGGCGAAGGCCGCGTGGACGCCGCCGTTCTCTGCGCCCACGGCGGCCTCGACGGCGCGCTCGACGCCCTCGAGCCCGGCGGCACGCTGCTCCTCTTCTCGTGGCTCGTCGACCGGGCGGCGATCGACTTCGAGGCCGTTCTACGGCGCGAGCTGACCCTCGTGGGCTCGTGCTCGGCGACGCCGGCCGCGATGCGCGACGCGATCGCGCTCCTCCCCCAGCTCGACCCGATCCCGACGGTCACGCTCCCGCTCGAGCGCTTCGCCGAAGGGCTCGAGCTCTACCGCAGCCACGAGGCCGTCAAGGTCGTCTTCACGCCGTGAGGGCGCTGCTCTACTACGGCCCCTGCGACCTGCGCGTGGAGGAGGTGCCGCCGCCCGAGCCGGGTCCCGGAGACGTGCTCGTCCAGGTCGAGGTCGCGCTCACCGACGGCACCGACGCCAAGGCCTACCGGCGCGGCCACCCGCTGCTCCTCGAGGAGGCGCCGAGCCCCTTCGGGCACGAGTTCTGCGGCATCGACGTCGCCACCGGGCGGCGCGTGGTGGCGGCGAACTCGGCGCCGTGCGGGGAGTGCGCGCCGTGCCGGCGCGGCGAGGAGACGCTCTGCGAGAACCTCAGGCCGTTCCTCAACGGCGCCTACGCCGAGTACCTGCTCGTGCCGGCCCGGATCGCCGAGCGGAACCTCCTCCCCGTCCCGCCGGTGATCGCCCCTGAGGTCGCCGCCATGACGGAGCCGCTGGCCTGCTGCCTGCACGGGATCGATCGCGCAGGCGTCGAGGCCGGGCAGACGGTGGCGATCCTCGGCCCGGGGCCGATCGGGCTCATGCTCTGCGCCGCCGCGAAGGACGCGGGAGCGAACGTCGTCGTCGTCGGAGGCCGCGCCGAGCGGCGCGAGCTCGCGCGCGAGTTCGGCGGCGTCCCCGGCACCGGTGAAGGCGCCGACGTCGTCATCGAGGCGGTCGGGACGGCCGAGGCCTGGCAGGACGCGCTCGGGCTCGTGCGCCCGGGAGGCACGGTGCTCTTCTTCGGCGGGCGCGAGCTCGGCGTGGACACGTTCCGCCTTCACTACGAGGAGCTGACGCTCAAGGGAGCGTTCCACCACACGCCGCGCCACGTGCGCGCTGCGCTTGCCTTCCTCGGCAGCGGCGCCTTCCCGTGGGAGCGCCTCGTCACGCACCAGGTCGGCCTGGAGCAGGTCGCCGACCTGTTCGCCGAACCGCCGCCCGACCTGCTGAAGGCTGCCGTTCTCCCCTAGGAGGCGCCGCTCGGCGGCCTCGCGCGCGATGGTCGTGAAGTCGATCTTCCCGACCCGGGTCTTCGGCAGCTCGGCTCCGGAACTCGATGTCGCGCGGGCACGACCACTTGATCAGACGCACGCGGCAGTGCTCGATCAACTCGGCCGCCAATGCGTCGCCGGCCGCGCCCGGGTCGGCGGGGACGACGACCGCGACGACCCGCTCGCCCTGGGCCGCGTCGGGCACGCCGATCACGCAGACCTCGGCGACACCGGGATGCTCGTGGAGCGCCGTCTCGACCTGCGACGGGAAGACGTTGAACCCGGACGACTTGATCATCCGCTTGAGGCGCGAGGTGAAGAAGAAGAATCCGTCCTCGTCCATCCGGCCGATGTCGCCCGTGTGCAGCCAGGTGCGGCCGTCAGCGTGCACCTTGAGGACGGCGGCCGTCGCCTCTGGATCGTCGAGGTAGCCGAGCATGACCGCCGGGCCCGCCACGCAGATCTCCCCGTCCTCCCCCGGCGGCAGCTCCTCCGTCCCGCCCAGCGCGCAGATCGCCACCGAGGTGTCGGGGAGCGGCACGCCGATGCTGCCCGGGCGCGACTCGGCCAAGGGCATTCCCATGATTCCCGTCACGGTCTCGGTCAGCCCGTACCCTTCGAGCAGCCGCACGCGCCCGCCACGCTCCGCGACGAGCTTCTCGAACCCGAGCCGGACGGGCTCCGGCAGGGAGTCCGCGCCGGAGAACGCCGCCCGCAGCGAGGAGAGATCGGCGTCCTGCAGGGCAGGATGGCGGATGAGCGCTTCGTACAGCGTGGGCACGCCGGCGATCAGCGTCGGCCGCTTCTTGCGGATCAGGTCGGCGGTCGTCTCCGGGCTGAACACGGGCACGAGGACGAGCCTGCAGCCGCTCAGGAGCCCCGCGTTGACGAGGGCCGCGAGCCCGAAGCCGTGGAAGATCGGCAGCGCGGCGAGAATCGTGTCGTCCGGGCCCAGACCGATCCACGCCCGCACCTGCAACCCCTCGCTGACGAAGTTCGAGTGCGAGAGGACGATGCCCTTCGGCGTCCCCGTCGTTCCGCCCGAGTAGAGGATTGCCGCCGGCTCGTGCACGCCTGTCGCGGCAGCCGGGAACCGGGGGATGCTCCTCGGCCATGAGCTCTGACCACCACCTGACGCGCGGGTCGGGCGGCACCTTGGGGATCTTGCGCCCTCGCGTGACCCAGAAGCCCAGGCGCTTGTGGAACGGCAGGTCGTCGGAGATGCGCGCGAGGACGAGCGTCTCGAGCGGCGTCGGCTCCTCGATCGCCGCGAAGCTCTTGTAGAACGCGTCCAGGGTCACCGCGATGCGCGAGCCGCTGCGGTTCAGGTAGCCGGCAATCTCGCCGGGAGCGGAGAGCGGATGGATCATCGAGGCGACGGCGCCGAGCTTCGCGGCGGCATAGAACGGGATCACGCCCTGCGGCATGGTCGGCATCGAGATCGTGATCCGCTCGCCAGGGCCAAGCCCGAGCGCTGCGAGCGCGTTCGCACAGCGGTCGACGGACGCGAGCATGCTCGGCGTACGTAGCCGTGACGCCCAGGAAGTCGTAGGCGATCGACTCCGGCGTGCGCTGTGCAGAGGCGGCGAGGGCCTCGTACAGCGTGATCTCGGGGTAGGAGAGCGATGCCGGTACGTCGCCGTAGAAACGCAGCCAGGGCCGGTCGGCGGTCGTGGTGCTCACAGGTCGCTCGCCGCCTCCAGCGGCAACCGGGGAAGCGGCGGCTCGTGGGCACGTGGATCGTCGAGATACGCGCGCGCGCTGCGCGCGAGCCTCGCGGCGTGGGCACCGTCGAGATAGCGGTGGTCCATGGTCACCGAGACGGTCAGCATCGGCCTCGCGACGATCTCCCCGTCGCGGACGACGGGCTTCTCCGTTACCTCCGAGACGAGCGCGAGGAACGACACGCGGTAGAAGGGCGAGAGCGGGGCGTACGCGTGCTGCACGCCGAGCATGCCCACCGAGGTGACGAGCGCGCTTCCGAACGGATAGCTGCGAAGACCGAAGCGGCGCAGGTCGAGGCCGACGTCGGACGTCAACCAGGTGACGAGCTTCAACGCGGGTCGCAGGACCGGGGTCGGCGTCCTGGCGAGGAGCTTCTTCGACCGCCCGTAGTCAGCATCCTCGGAGCTCCGGATCCGCGCCGCACGCTCGGAGAGCTCCTGTGCGATCTCGACCGCGGACTTGCGGTCCGCGTCCTTCACCTTGACGCCGGAGAGATCTCTGCCGCCGTCCACGGCGACCACGAAGAAGACGGCCACGGTCTCCCGCGGCTCGAAACGGCCGCCGCGCTTGCGGACGTTGAGGTCGGGGTTCTCGCCCAGGGCGTGCGCGACGGCGCGGCCGACGAGGTGCGTCACCGTGACGTGGACGCCCGTACGCAGCCCTGGCCTCCTCGATGAAGGCGAGCAGCTCCGCCGCATCGAGCTCGAGGTCGCCGTAGATCTGCGGGTCGAGCGGGCCCCGCCACGTGGCGGACGCCACCTTGCGCCACCCTTCCGCTCGCAAAGAGCGCGCCTCCTTTTGCGACAAATGTCACAGAGTGGGACCGGCCGACGGTACTCCGCCGCCGTCGGCGAGTCAACCGGCGCGTCGGACGAGCGTGACGCCGTCGCGCACCGTCAGCATGACGGCGACGACCCGCGGGTCCTTCGCGATCCTGGCGTTGAGCTCGACGAACATCTCGGTCTCGGGCGTCTCCGGCGGCTCGACCACGCGGCCCGACCAGAGCGTGTTGTCGAGCACCATGATCCCGCGCGGCGAAATCCTCGGCACGAGAGCCTCGTAGTACGCCGGGTAGTTGAGCTTGTCGGCGTCGATGAAGATGAGGTCGAACTCGCCCTCGAGCTTCTCGATCGTCTCGAGCGCGGGGCCGAGGTGGATCGTGATGCGATCCGCGACGCCGGCCTCCTCGTGGTAGCGCCGCGCGACCGCCGCGTGCGTCTCGTCCACCTCGCACGTGTCGATGTGGCCACCCGGTGGGAGCAGCGGCGCCATCGAGGTCGACGAGTAGCCGCTGTAGGTCCCGAGCTCGAGCACCCGCTTGGGCTGGAGCGCGAAGACGAGGAACTCGAGCACGCGGCCCTCGACCGGGCCGGTGAGCATCTGCGGCGAGCGCAGCTCGGCCTTCGTCTCCTCCGCGAGCCGGTTGAGCAGCTCGGACTGTGGGGTCGTGCTGGCGACTGCGTAGTCGTCGATCTTCTCGGGCGTGATCACGCGGACACCCTAACTAGCGGCGCTCGACGCGCGAGCCGCCGACGACCGCGTCGTGCCCGTCGCGGAAGCGCACCCACGCCTTGCCGCCGCCGTCGTAGTCGTGCGCCCAGACGATGAGGGTGGCCTCGGCGCCCTCGACGTGGCAGCGCTCGGTTCCCTCGGGGTCGACGCCGCGCCAGACCCGCACGAACGGGTTCTCGTCGTACTCGCGCCCGATCGTCGTCTCCTCGCTGTGGCCGGGATAGACCGCCACCTCATGCGGAAGGCCCATGAGCACGTCCATGATCGACCGGCGGAGGTCGTCGAACCCGTCCTGCGTCCCGCCGACGGAGCCGGTGAAGAGCGTGTCGCCGGTGAAGGCCGCCTCGCCGTCGACCACGAACGCGAGCATTCCGCGCGTGTGGCCGGGCGTCCGCAGGGCCTCGATGCGGAGGTCGCCGGCCTCGACGACTTCCCCATGGCCGAGATTCTCGGCTCCGTCGAGGCCCTCGTCCGGGGCGGCCATCACGCGCAGCCCGTAGCGGTCCTCGAGCAGCTCGTGATTCGCGGTGTGATCCTCGTGACCGTGGGTCGTGAGCAGGTGCGTCGGGTGCACCTCCAGCCGGTCGACAGCGGCGAGCAGCGGCTCGATCGGCGCCCCTGAGTCGACGAAGACCGCCGTACCGCCGGAGCGGTCCGCGACGAGATAGGCGTTCGACAGCAGCTGGGGATCCATGCTCCGCTCGACGATCATGGGTGGGTAGCATGCCAGCGGAACCCGGACTGGGAGGGCTAATCGGATGGCCGGCCTCATGAGCCGAACGTCGACTGTCGTCAAGGCGTGGATCTCGAAGCTCCTCGATCGCGCCGAAGATCCATCGGTCACGCTCGACTACTCGTACGAGAAGCAGCTCGAGATGCTGCAGAACGTCAAGCGCGGCGTCGCGGACGTCGTCACCGCGAAGAAGCGGCTCGAGCTGCAGACGCAGAAGCTCGAGCAGGAGCTGCCGAAGCTCGACCAGCAGGCTCGCGCAGCGCTGTCGGCCGGCCGCGAGGACCTCGCGCGCGCGGCGCTCGAGCGCAAGACGGTCGCGCAGTCGCAGCTTCAGGCGCTCGACCAGCAGATCACGGGCCTCGAGGCCCAGCAGGAGAAGCTCCTCGCGAACGAGAAGCGCCTCTCCGCCAAGGTCGAGTCCTTCCGCAGCCAGAAGGAGGTCATCAAGGCGCAGTACTCGGCCGCAGAGGCGCAGGTGCGGATCACCGAGGCGGCCACCGGGATCGGCGAGGAGATGGCCGACACCGGCCTCGCGATCCAGCGCGCGCAGGACAAGACCGAGCAGATGCAGGCGCGCGCGGCGGCCGTCGACGAGCTCGTCGAGTCCGGCGCGCTCGAGGACTTCACGTCCGGCGAGACCTCGCTCGACCGCGAGCTGGCCCAGATCTCGGCTCAGAGCCAGGTGGACGACGAGCTCGCCAAGCTCAAGGGCGAGCTCGCCGCAGGCGGCGCGAAGAAGGAGCTGGAGCAGTGATCGTCCGGCTGATGGGCGAGGGCCAGTTCCAGGTCTCCGACGACCTGCTGGCCGAACTCAACGAGCTCGACGACAAGGCGCAGGCGGCGGCCGACGCGAACGACGAGCCCGAGCTCGACCGCGTCCTCGACGAGATGTGGAGCCTCGTCCAGGGCGACGGCGAGCGGCTCGCCGACGACGACCTGCACCCCTCGGACGTGCTTATCCCGCCCAGCGACCTGACCCTGGAGGAGACGCAGCGTCTCTTCTCGGATCAGGGGCTGATCCCGGACATCCCGGCCTAGTCCGCGCTCCCACGAGAGCGGCCAGGGGTTCGCCCGGCACGGGGCGACTCCCTTGGTCTGCTGCATCATCACGGGCGCCGGCGCGCCGATCGCCGGGCACGAGGTATGGCCGTGGCCGAGAAGGTGGCCGACCTCGTGGTTCACGAGGTAGCGGCGGTAGCGCTCGACGTGGCGGTACGCGCTCGCGCCCTGGCGCCAGCGCATGAGGTTGAGGACGGCGCGCCCGCCGTTCGCGCACGAGTAGATCCCGTTCGTGAGGTTCGGGGCGCAGAGGCGGTCGGTCGTGCCCGGCGAGGCCAGCGTGACGCGGAAGTCCACCGGGCCTCGCGAGACTCGGCGGAACGAGACGCGACCGGTCCCGCCCCAGCTCTTCGGGTGGCCGAGGATCGCGTGGACGAGCCGCGCGAACTCGAGCCGGGCGATGACGATGCCGGCCTCGACCTCGACCATGTAGCGCAGCACCGGCCCGCTGCCGGTGCGCGGGTCGCCGCCGCGCACGACCAGGAGCGGGCGTTCGCGCCCCGGCGGCCAGACAGGAGCCGCGGCCTTGCGCTCGGGCACCGGCGCGGCCACCACGTCGGCGTCCAGCGAGGGGGCGAGCCGGGCCTCTGCGGCAGAGGCAAACAGCGCGGCGAGTGCCGCGAGCACGAGGGCGACGCGCACGGGAGGACCCTAAACGAGCTAGTCCAGGGGAGCGTCGAAGAGACCGAGCCAGCGCGTCAGGTCGGGCTCGATCGGGAGCTCCTTCTCGAGCTCCGCCTTCAGCCGCAGCTCCGCGGGGTTGTCGCGCTCCTGGCCTTCGCCGGTCGGGATGAACGGCCAGAACGCCCCGCGCTTGAACCCGTAGATCAGGTACGTCGGGTGCTCGCGGCCCTCGAAGGCGAAGAGCGCAGCGAGCAGCTGCTCGCCGAAGCCCTCGGTTCGAGAGCTCGCCGGCGACGAGGTGCACGGTCGTGACGAGGTCCTCGAAGTCTCGGTCCCGCACGACGAGCCACTGGTAGCCGTACGAGTCGTTGCGCCGCCTGACCTCGGAGCCGGAGGTCTGCGCGACGACGGAGAGCAGCTCGTCGATCTCCTGCTCGGCCCGGGCGAACTCCCCCGCCGAGAGCGGCTTGGCCACGACGGCCGCCACGCCGGCGGGCTTGAGCCCGAGCTCGGCCTGGAGCGTGACCTGCGCGGTCGAGAGCGCGAAGAGCTTGTCGAGCTTCGCGCCCTTGAGGCGCTTCCGCCCGCCGAAGAGGACGTCTGTCAGGCCCACCTAGGAGTCCTTGGCGGAACGTTGCTCGTTGCCGGGGTGCGATGGTCGTTCCGAGGCAAGGACGCAGGGAGCGTTCGTAGCCAGCGGCTACGGGCGCGACTGAGGACGCAGTCCTCGGGGCGAGCAGCGCGGCCCGGCGACACAGTCATCGTTCCGTCAAGGGCTCCTTTAAAGGTTGACGGGCTTGCCCATCTCCTGGGCGATCGCGGCGAGCCGCGCGAGGCGCTTCTCGAGCGGCGGGTGCGTCATGAAGAGCGTCGCGGCGGACCGCTTCACGTTGGTCGGGATGATGAAGAACGCGTTCAGCCCCTCCAGCTGGCGCAGGTCGCGCTGCGGGATCCGGGTGATGTCGCTCGCGATCTTCTGCAGGGCGCTCATGAGGTTCTCCGGCGCGCCCGTGACGAGCGCGGCGCCGCGGTCGGCGGCGAACTCGCGGTAGCGCGAGAGCGCGAGGATGAGGAAGTAGCTGACGAAGTAGACGACGAGCGCGATCAGCCAGATCGGCGGGCCCTCGCGGTTGCGGCCGAGGCCGCCGCCGAACCAGATCAGGAGCGAGGCGACGTTCGAGAAGAAGCTCGCGAACGTCATGACCGCCACGTCGCGGTTGGCGATGTGTGCGAGCTCGTGCGCGATGACACCCTCGATCTCCGGCGGGTCGAGACGCTTCCAGAGGCCCTCGGTGACGGCGACGACGGAGCGCTTCGGGCTCCGCCCCGTGGCGAAGGCGTTCGGGATGTCGGTCGGGATGACGGCGACGCGCGGCTTGGGCAGGTCGGACATGGCGCAGAGCCGGTCGACCATCGCGTGCAGGTCCGGCGCCTGCTCGGGGGTCACCACCTTCGCGCCCGACGAGGCGAGCGCGATCTTGTCGGACGTGAAGTACTGGACGAACGCGAACACGCCCAGGATCACGACCATCACGCCGATCGACGCGCCGCTCTGGAGCAGCAGCGCGAAGAAGCCCACGTAGAGGGCCCCCAGCAGGAAGATGGTGAGGAACATGCGCGACGTCAGTCCGAAATCGCGCCCGTACGCCTTGCGTCTCATCGAGATGTCAGCTCCTCGGAGGAAGTTGGCACCGAAATTCTACCCGCCGCCCTCTGGGCAACCGGACGCCTCCGGTACCGCCGAGACACCCAGGACGAACGGGGTCGCGCCGTCCGCGACGACGCTCGTCATCCCGTCCGGGGCCTCCTCGACACACACGGCGCCCGAGAGGACGCGCCACGTGGGCGTCCAGCGAACGGCGAGGCGATGGGTGCCCGCCTCCGTCAGCTCGCCGGCGACGCGGTCGTGCTCGTACGCCGTCACGCGCGGGCTCCCCGGACCGGTGAGGACCGGGCTCGCGTCCGGCACCTCGTAGACGGTCACGGCGCCGGCGCGCGCCACCTCGACGAGGCCGGCCTGTCCGGAGCGGATGAGCTCGGCTTCCCGCTCCTCCCCCACGCGCCCCAGCTGCGTGTCGGGCAGCAGGACGAAGCGGACGCCGAGGTTGTGCAGCCAGCGGATGTAGGCGGCGGGCTCGAGCGTGTCCTCGTAGAAGAGCGGGTTCTCGGCGATGTCGAGCTGCCGGTACCAGCCGCGCGCGAGCGGGAAGCCGGCGCGGGGCACCCAGTACGCCTCCCAGTGGTCGCCGGTCGGGACGACCTCGACGCGGTCGCCCGGGCTCGACCCGCTCCGCGAGCACGGCGACGGCCGGCGCCCAGAAGGACTCCTCCGCCGACCGCGTGTCACCCGCGGTGGAGCGCGGCGCCCGCGTAGGGCAGCACCGTGAAGACGAGCGCCGCGGCGATCGCGAACCCGGAGAGCCAGCGCGGCCGGTAGGAGGCGAGCGCGGCGGCGAGGAGCGCGAGCGGGAGCACGATGCCCCGGAGGCGCGTGACGTTCTCGCCGATCGGCGAGGGGACGAGATACGCGAGCGCCGCCCCCAGGGCCCACAGCCCGAAGACGAACGCGAGCACGCGGCCCCGCTCGCCGCGCAGCGCGAGGGCCGCGCAGGCGGCGCAGAGCGCGATGACGCCCAGGACCTCCGAGAGGCGGAAGAACGGGTACTCGGCCTCGTAGCGGTAGACGAGGAGCAGCCCTCCCTGGAGGAGCCCCACCACGAGCAGCGCGGTGCCCGTCGCCACGGCACGGCGGTCGAGACGGCGGTCGCCCGCCAGGAACGCGGCGACGCAGGCGAGGCAGAGGTAGAGGAAGGCGAGCGGCGAGAGACCCGCGGTCACGACGGCAAGCACGACGGCGACCCAGGTCCTGCCGAGCTGGAGCGCCTTCAGCGCGCCGAGCGCGACGGCGACGCCGGCCGCATACGGGTACGTCCCGGTGAAGAGCGGCCCGCACGCGACGAGGGCGAACACGCGCGAGGGCCAGCGCGCCCGGTCGCCCCACTCCCGCTCGGCGAGCGAGGCGAAGAGCGCCGCAGCGGCGACGACGGAGACCAAGGCGACGACGTCGTTGCCGACGAGTGCGGCCGGGAAGTAGTAGAGGAGGCTGTAGGCGAGGAGCGGGTAGTGCCCCGCGTACCAGAACGTGTCCCAGACGAAGCACGCCGTCCTCGACGAGCTCCGTGCGGTAGAGGTGCGCGGGCAGATCGCCGGGCGGCGGCCCGAAGAGGACGAGCGCGAGGCCGACCGCGAGGGAGACCGCGGTCGCGATGCCCACCTCGCCGAGTACCCGCGCGCCTAGAGTTCCCGGCATGGTCCGGACGGCAGCGGTCGCTCTCGCGTTCCTGGCGTTCATGGCCGGCTCGGCGCAGGCTACGACCTTCCAGGTGGTCGTGGTGCCCGGGCTGACGCTCGACGATCTCGAGGATTTCGCCGACACGGCCGCGGTCGGCGTGATGAACCCCGGCGCCGGGCCCGAGACGAGCAGGCGGCTCGCGCTGCAGGCGCTCCTCAGCGGCGAGGTGCGCAACTCGCTGCGAGGAGAGGACCCCGGGCTGGTGCTGATGCGATCTCCTACACGGAGGGGCCGCTCGGCAGCGTGGAGGGCAACGCGATCTACGTCGGGCTCCCCGAGGGCGGGCGCCAGCCGAACGACAGGCGCTACCCGGTCCTCGTCGTCGGGCCCGGCTTCCGGGGGCTCCTGACGTCCGAGTCCACGCGGATCCCGGGAATCGTCTCGATCGCCGATATCGCGCCGACCGCGCTCGGAGAAGAGGACGGGCTCGAGTCGCAGGGCGCAGGCGACACCGTCTCGAAGCTGCGCGAGCTCGATGATCGCATCGACGAGAACAACGGCGTGCGGCTGCCGGCCACGATCCTCGTCTGCGCGCTCATCCTCGGGCTGGCGCTCTTCTCTCCGGCGGCCGCTATCCCCGGTCTCGCCGCCGCGCTCCTCACCAACCTCGCGCTCGGGCTCGGCGGCGTCTCCGACTTCTGGACCGTGATGGCGATCTTCGCGGTCGCGGTCCTGTTCGGCGGGCCGCTCCTGGGCTCGCTCCTGCGCACGCCGGTCGCGCTCGGCGCCCTGCTGGTGGCCGTGCTGGGCGCGTACCTCCTCGTGCTCGGGATCGACGGGCCGTCCGGCGCGCTCTCGCCTTTCGGCCCGACCCAGAACTCCCGCTACTTCGGCCTCTCGAACCTGCTCGAGACCATGCTGCTCGTGCCGGCCCTCGGCGGCGCCGCGCTGCTCTTCCGCAGGTTCGGCTGGATCGCGTTCGCCGGCACGGCGCTCCTCGCGTTCGTCACGGTGGCCGGGAACCGCTTCGGCGCCGACGGGGGCGGTGCGATCGTGCTTGCCGGCGGGTTCGCCGTCCTTGCCGTCCTGCTCTACGGCGGCGGCCGCCGCGCGCTCGGGATCGCCGTCGGCGCCTCCCTGGCGCTCGCGCTCGGGCTGGTCGCCCTCGACGCGGCTACCGGCGCCTCGAGCCACGTGACCGAGGCCCTGGAAGGCGGGCCGACGGGTCTCGCCGGCGACCTGGGCGAGCGCGTCGAGCTCTCCTGGGAGCGCGCCACCGGCGACTGGTACGTCGCGCTCGCCGTGGCGCTCATGCTGGCCGCGTTCGTGTACCTCGCCGTCAGAACGCTGCGCCGGCCGAACGCGCTTCGCGACGCGTCGGTCGCGCTCTCCGTCGCCGCCGCGATCGCGGTCTCGCTCGTCGTGAACGACTCGCCCACCGACGTGCTCCTCGTCGGGCTCACGAGTTACGTCGCCGCCGACCTGGGTATGCTCTCCACGCGATGGCCCGCTATCTCGCGCTCCTAATCGCCGTTCTCGCGCTCGTGCTCGTCGGCGCAGGCTGCGGCGGCGGCGAGGAGTCGTCGCCCGCGCCCGAGACCGTCGAAGGCACCGTCCCGACCGAAGACGGCGGCGGCGGAGGCGGAGGCGGGGGCGGTGGCGGCGGGGCGAAGGAGACGCCGCGGCGGGCAAGGAGGTCTTCGCCTCCGCAGGCTGCGGAAGCTGCCACACGCTCTCGGATGCGGGAACGACCGGCAGCGTCGGCCCGAACCTCGACGAGTCGACCGCGGACTTCGCGGCCGCCGAAGAGCAGATCCGGGCCGGCGGCGGCGGGATGCCGGCGTTCGAGGGCCAGCTGAGCGACGAGGAGATCGCCAACGTGGCCGCCTACGTCGTCGAAGCGCGCGGCTGAGCTGAAGCTTCCGCCCGGGTTCCCGCGCGAGGTCGACGTCCTCGCCTGCGACCTCGACCGCACGCTCCTCTGGACCGACGGTGAGCTCCGGCCCCGGACGCGCGCCGCGATCGCCGCGGCCCGCGAATCCGGCATCCGCGTGCTCATCGCGACCGGCCGCATGTTCCGCAGCGTCCGGCCCTACCTCGAGGCGGCCGGGATCGACGACCCCGTCATCTGCTACCAGGGCGCCGTGGTCGCCGACCCCGCGACCGGGCGGCTTCCTGCGCCACGAGCCGATCCCTGTCGAGCTCGCGCGCGAGACGATCGCCGCGCTCCAGGAGGAGGGCTTTCACGTCAACTGCTACGTGAACGACGAGCTCTACGTCGCCCGGATGACGCCCGAGGCCGAGCGCTACGCCTCGTTCCAGCACCTGCCGGTGCACGAGGTCGGCGACCTCACTGCCTGGCTCTCCGAGCCGCCCACGAAGCTCGTCAGCATCGACGACCCCGAGAAGCTCGACGGGCTCGAGGCCCGGATGAAGGAGCGCTTCGCCGGCCGGCTCTACATCTCGAAGTCGCTGCCCTTCTTCCTCGAGTTCGCGAGCCCCGAGGTGACGAAGGGCTCCGGCCTCGACTTCGTCGCCGAGCACCTCGGCTTCACGCGCGAGCGCACGGTCGCGTTCGGCGACGGCGAGAACGACGTGGAGCTGCTCGAGTGGCCGGTGTTCGGCGTCGCCGTGGCGAACGCGCACGCGCGCGTGCTCGAGGTCGCCGACTGGGTCTGCCCCTCGGCCGAGGAGGAGGGCGTGGCCCAGGTGATCGAGGCCGTCCTAGACTCCCGGGCATGATCGACATCAGGGCAGCGAGGGCCGACACGGACGCCTACCGCACCGCGCTCGAGCGCAAGGGCGCCGCGGAGGAGTTCGACGCGCTCATGGAGGCCGACCGCGCCTGGCTCGCGCTCGTGCCCCAGGCGGACGAGCTGCGCGCGAAGACGAAGCTCAAGGGCAAGCCGACCCCCGAGCAGATCGAGGAGCTGAAGGGCGTGAAGGCCGAGCTCCAGCAGCTCGAGCAGGATCTCGCAGCCGCCGAGAGCCGGCGCGCCGAGCTGCTCGACCGCGTCCCGGCACCGCCCGACCCGAGCGCCCCCGACGGCTTCACGGACGACGACGCCGTCGAGCTCCGGCGCGTCGGCGAGCCGCCGTCGTTCTCCTTCGAGCCGCGCGACCACCTCGAGCTCGCGCGTATCGACACGGAGCGCGGCGCCAAGGTCTCGGGCTCGCGCTTCGTCTACCGCATCGGGGCCGCGGCGCGCCTCGAGCTGTCGCTCTACCGCTTCGCGCTCGACCGGCTGACCGCGAAGGGCTTCGCGCCCGTCCTGCCGCCGGTGCTCGTCCGCGAGGAGGCCATGTACGGCACCGGCTTCCTCCCCACGGACGAGGTGAACCTCTACGGCGTCGAGCGCGACGAGCTCTACCTCACGGGCACGTCCGAGGTGGCCCTCGCCGCCATGCACTCGGGCGAGGTGCTCGACGCCGACGCGCTCCCGCTCCAGTACGCCGGCTACTCGACGTGCTTCCGCCGCGAGGCCGGCGCCGCCGGGAAGGACACGCGCGGCATGTTCCGCGTCCATCAGTTCGACAAGGTCGAGATGTTCGTCTTCACGCTCCCCGAGCGCTCGCCGGAGACGCACGACTTCCTGCTCGCCGTCGAGGAGGAGCTCGTCGCCGAGCTCGGCCTCCCCTACCGCGTCGTCAACATCGCCGCCGGCGACCTGGGCGCCTCCGCCTCGAAGAAGTACGACATCGAGGCGTGGTTCCCGGGCCAGAGCGCGCTACCGCGAGATCACGTCCACCTCGAACACGACCGACTACCAGTCCCGGCGCCTCGACATCCGCTTCCGCGGCGAGCAGGGCCTCGAGTTCGTGCACACGCTGAACGGAACGGCCGTGACCGCGCGGGCCATGATCGCCGTGCTGGAGAACTTCCAGGACGAGGGCGGCGCGGTTGCCGTGCCCGAAGTCCTGACGGAATTCGGCGCCCCGGCCCGCATCGAGCCGGGCGACTGACAGGGCTACACTCCGCGGCGGGCGGGGTGCCCGAGCGGTCGAAAGGGGCGGTCTTGAAAACCGCCGAGCGGCTGAAATCCGCTCCGTGGGTTCGAATCCCACCCCCGCCGTTGGTAGAGCGGAAATCCGCTTGGTTCCAAAGATTGACGAGCACGGACGTTATCCTTCGAGCGTCCGCGCTCGTCCGTGTTAGTCCGTAGAAATCGGCCTCACCATCCGCGCGCCGCACGCGCTCGCTACTCGTGGGGCGGGAGGAACGTGTCGGTTTCGTAGCTGTGCAGGACGGCGCTCGTGTGCAGCCCCGCGTGCGCGATAGGGGCGCCGATGGGGTTCAGCGTCGCGAGTGTAGGGATGCTCCAGATGACGTCTCCCGCGACTGGCTTCCGCAGCTTCTCCGAGCGAAAGTCGCTGTAGCCAACGTGGTACACGGCGGTCATTGCTAGTGACGCCACCAGCGCCGCGAAGCCGATCGCGACCGTTCCAAGGATCCGCCTGCGAGCCTTCGTTCCCGCGAACATGGCAAACACCGCGAGGATCGGGAAGGCCGAGAGCAAGAGGCCGTCGGCCAGCCCATACACGATGCCGCGCCACATGACCGCGCCGATCAGCTCCAGGCCGCCCGGACGCGCCGTCGCGTCCTGGTTCGCAGGACGATCAGCGTGAGAAGGCTGGCAACTGCAAGACCAAGCACGAGTGCGAGCACCCAACGGCGTCGGATCATCTCGCCGAGAGACTGATCCGTTGTGCGAACCCAGAGGCCGAAGAAGGCCGCTACGCCTACGACGTAGATGGCGTAGTAGAGGTCGCGTGGCAACTCGAGAAGATCAGCAAGAACGAACGGGACGAGGAACGCAAAGGCGAACCCGCTCACCAACCAGACCAGGTGCTGGCCTGCGCCTGCGGTGAGGCGAGCCGACACCCTTGTGTCTCTTTCGATTGCGTGCGTGCCCATCTCATTTCCTCCTTTTGTCCGAAAGCTCTCAGCGGGAGGCGATCCGCACATCAGCGCGGCCACCGATTCGTGGTTGTGGTTTCTCCACACCCCGCAGGCCAGGCGTAGCTGGCCGCTCGGCCGATTCGGAGCGTTACCCGGCGCCGACTGAGGCCGCGAAAGGACACCTCGCGCGCTTGTCTGGAGGGATTGCGACGCTGGTCGCTCCCTCTCGGGAGCGTCCTGTCGGCATGATCGATGAGATCGGTGCGGCGGTCCGGTCATAACGAGAAAGACCGCCACAAGAAAAGGACGAACCCATGAAACTGACGACCGTCACGCATGTCACCATCGATGGAGTCATGCAGGGCCTCGGCGGGTCGGATGAGGACCGCAGGGGCGGATTCGAGCGCGGCGGATGGGCCTTGCCGCTCTTCGACGACGAGGGAGGGACGTTCGTCGGCGAGGTCTTCCAGCGCGCCGATGCGTTCCTGTTCGGCCGGCGGACCTACGAGATCTTCGCCGCCTCCTGGGGAACCGGCTCCTGGGGGGCAAATCAAGGCGACAACCCGATCTCGGTGGCGTTGAACACGCGGCCCAAGTACGTGGCATCGACCACGCTCACCGACCCGCAATGGGCGGACACGACCGTCCTCTCCGGAGACCTCGCGGCCGCCGTCGGCGAGTTGAAAGCGAACGCCGGGAGGCGAGCTGCAAGTGCACGGCAGCGGCAACCTGGTCCGCTGGCTCGTCGACAACGACCTGGTCGACGAGATCACGCTGCTCATCTACCCGTTGGTCGTCGGGCAGGGTACGCGGCTCTTCCCCGACACCGGCCCGGACATGGCACTTGAGCTGGTCGAATCGCGGGCCACCGCCAGCGGGGTCACGATCCAGGTCTACCGGCCCGCCGGGCGCCCGCAATACGCAACGGCCGACTGAAGGAGTGACATGAACGCGACGATGAACGGCGAGTCGCTGTGGCCGCGGCTCGCGGAGCTGCCGCTCGTGATCGAGGCGTGCGAGTACGACCGCCTGCACGCCGTCCTCACCAACGAGTTCGAGCGCATCACCACCCACGTGCGGCTCGCCGGCGCAGGCGCCGACGGGCTGGGCGAGGACATCTCGATCTTCCGCGAGGACGGCACCGCGCTGCACGAGACGCGGCCCTCGCTGGGGCTCGAGGGCGAGTGGACGCTGGCCGGCTTTTGCGACCACCTCGCCACGCTCGAGCTGTGGCCGGAGCCCCCGGAGTGGGACGTCGCGCTGCGCTTCCGCAACTGGGCGTTCGAGTCGGCGGCGCTCGACCTCGCGCTGCGCCAGGCCGGCCGCTCGCTGCACGACGTGCTCGGGCTGGAGCCGCAGCCGGTGCGCTTCGTCAACTCGCTCGGCCTCGGCAAGGAGCCGTCGTTCGAGCCTCTGCGCCGGCGGCTCGCCCGCTCCCCCGGCGTGCGCTTCAAGCTCGACGCGGAGGCGACGTGGGCGCCGGCGCTCGTGGACGAGGTCGCGGCGACCGGCGCCGTGGACACGATCGACTTCAAGGGCCACTACGGCTTCGACGTCGAGGATCCGGAAGCCCTCGGTGCCCTGTACGACCACGTGCTCACCGCGTTCCCGGACGCCTATCTGGAGGACCCGCACGACCTGCCCGAGATCGCTCAGCGGCTCGGCGATCACCTCGAGCGCGTGTCCTACGACTCGCCGATCCGCAGCGCCGAGGACATCGGCGCCACGCCGCTGGCCGCGCGCGTGGTGAACGTCAAGCCGTCGCGGATCGGCAGCCTGCGCGCCCTGTTCGAGGTCTACGCGCGCTGCGCGCGCGAGCGGCGGCCGATGTACGGCGGCGGCATGGGCGAGCTCGGCGTGGGCCGCGGGCAGATCGAGCTGCTCGCCGCGCTGTTCCACGCCGACGCGCCCAACGATGTGGCGCCGAGCGCCTACAACGAGGACGACCCGGCGGACGACCTGCCGCCCAGCCCGCTGGCGCCGCGCCCTGCGGCAGCCGGCTTCCGCTGGGCGGCCTAGGCGTGTCCACGGCCCCTTTATCCGCGCGTTAGGCTGGTGCAATGCAGACGGGTGAGGTCGGAATCGAGCTCACACCGATCCTCGACGCCTCCTCGCTCGAGTCGAAGCTCGCCGCCCAGCTCGACGCGCTCCTGCGCCGCACCTGCCAGATCGCCCGCGCGCTGACCGGGGCCGAGCAGGCGGCCCTCAAGCTCTGGGTCGGCGAGGACCCGTCGCAGGCGCGCAAGTACTTCAGCCTGAGCGAGAAATACGCCGCGTTCCGCGACTTCCGAATCGATCCGAAGGGCTTCGGCCTGCACGGGATGACGATCCCGCCCGGCCAAGTCGTCCGTCTGACCGAAGCCGAGGTCCTGGCGCACCCGCTCTACAACGGCTTCGGGCCGCTCGCGGACGACCACCCGCCGATGCGGGGCTGGCTGGCCACGAGCGTCTGCGGCGAGGACGGTCGAGCCTACGGTCTGCTGCAGCTGAGCGACAAGAGCGGCGGGCGCGACTTCGACGAAGCCGACGAGACGAACATCCACGCGCTCGCCGCTCTGATCGGCGAGACACTCGACGCGCTACGAATGGCCGCGCGGCAGCCGGCCTAGTCGGCACGCCGCGCGGGGCCTCGGACTGAGGCCCCGCGCGAGGTACTTAGTTGGAGTGGGTCAAACGGCTGCTGGCACCGCCGCCGCCTCCAGGATCAGGTCAGCCGTCGCCTGGGGCTGCGAGACGGCGACCGCATGGGACGCGCCGGGGATCGCGAGCGTCCGCTGCGCGCCGGCGCGCTCGGCCATGAAGTGCTGCAGCTCCGCCGGGATGTTGCGGTCGTCCTCGGCGATCACGAACGACGACGGCAGCTCGCGCCACAGGGGCCTTTCGCCGGACGGGGCGGTGAGCGCCTCCTGAGTCGCCGGCCGCTGCGTCGCCGCCATCCGCGCCGCCTGCGGCGCCGGCACGTCTGCGCAGAACTGGTCGTGGAACCGGTCCTGGATGATGTACAGGTCGGTCGTGCCGTCACTGCGCGGGACGGGCCGCACCGCGTCACCGAGCGTGCTGCCGGGGAACATCCCGGCGAGATCGAAGGCGCTCTCGCCGGCGTCCGGTGCGAAGGCCGCCACGTAGACGAGCCCGGTGATCTCGCCGGCGTCGGCCGGCACGTTCGTGATCACAGCTCCGCCGTAGGAGTGGGCCACGAGCAGGACCGGCCCTTCCACCGCGCGGACGACATCGGCGACGCTGGCAGCGTCGGTGGCCAGGTCTCGGAGCGGGTTGGCCGCGGCGATCACGGGGTGCCCCGCGCCCTCGAGCGTGTCGATGACGTTGTCCCAGCTTGCCGACTCGGCGAACGCGCCGTGCACGAGAACGATGGTGGGTTTCATGAGGCCCTCCTTAGGGTCGCGAGGCTTGTTGCCCCGCAGTGGACTGGCTGAGGCAGTCCTCGAAGCATCCGGGCTAACGAACCTTCAAGGTAAGGCCATTCGTGCTGTCCGGACTTCTGGGTGCTACCTGCGCTCTTCCTCCGAGGGCGCGGAGATCGCCCCGACGAGCTCCCCGGTCCTCTCGTTGTCCTTGAGTGCGATGTCAGCCTGCGCGACCACGCCGACGAGCCTTCCGTTCTCGACGACGGGCAGCCGCCGAACCTGGTGGCGGGCCATCAGCTCGAGCGCCTCTTCGAGGTCGTGGTCGGGCTCGACGCTGATGAGGTCGCGGGAGTAGACGTCGCCGACCGACGTCGTCTCGGGGGCCGCACTCTCGGCGACCACTCTCGTCGTGATGTCCCGGTCGGTGATCATCCCGACGAGCCGCTCGTCCTCCGTAACCGGGAGCGAGCCGATGTGCCCCTCCCGCATCAGTCGCGCGGCCTCGACCACCGACGCCGATGCGCCGATCGAGCGAGGATCCTCGGTCATCGCGTCGCGAACGATTTTCGCCATCGTGCCTCCTCTCCTCTTCGTTGTGCGATCTTAGACCCGTTTCCGTGATCCAGTACGCTGGCCCCAGTCGCTTGACCGAAAGTTAAACCGCGCATGAACAAGCCGCGCATATTTCTTGGGTCGTCGGGCAAGCAGACCAAGCTTCTCCAGGCGATCACCCGGGGGCTCGCAGACGTCGCCGACGTCGAGCCATGGACGACCACGTTCAACCCGGGGCGGTCCACCCTCGACCGGCTCGTCGAGCTCTCCCAGGAGGTCGATTTCGCCGCGTTCGTGTTCGCCCAGGACGACTGGACCGAGACGGATGCGTCCCAGTCCGGCCAGGCGTCGCCCCGCGACAACGTGGTGTTCGAGGCCGGGCTGTTCGGCGGCGCGCTCGGCATCCGGCGCACCTTCATCCTCCACGCGAACGGCTCGAAGCTGCCGAGCGACCTGCTCGGGCTGACCTCCGTCCGCTACGACCCGGCCACCAGCCCGGCGGAGGTTCGCGCGATCAACCAGAAGCTCCGCACTGCGATCGAGACCGAGGGTCGCCGCAGCGTGGTCGAGGGATTGTGGTGGCAGCTCTCACTCACCGCGCGGAGCGAGGAAGAGCCTTCGGCGGTCAGCCTCCTGCGCATCTCGCGGGACCGCGACGGGGGCCTGAACGTGACCGGCCGGGCCTGGCAGGAGGACGGGACCCTTTCGGCCCGCTACTGGAGCGAGGCGGCGAAAGAGCGCCGGGATCCGGCCGGCGTCTTCTACTACTGGAACGGCGAGCGCCCTAGACACCCGAACGCCCCTCAGCTCGAGGGCACTGGCGAGGTCAGGGTCGAGACCGCCGACCGCGCCACCGGATACTGGACGACACGGTCGGAGAGCGACCCCGGGATGAGGGCCCGAACCTCCGGCGTTTACCTTCGCGCCGACCCCTCGGACCTCGAGGTGCTGGACGGCGGGAGCGAGGAGGAGCGGGCCCAGCTCATCGCGCAGCGCCTCCAGGAGTGGAAGTCGGCCGCAAACGCGTTCTAAGCCGGGGACGGCTGGCGCCCGGTGCGCGGCGCCGAGATAAGCGCCTGCCGACGGAGCGATCAACGCCGCCGCGCACCGGGCGCACCGTCACTCGGTCAGGCTGATCGTGCGCACGCCCATGTCGGGCACCGTGCCGGTCTCGTCCGCGAGGCCGTGCCAGATCACCTGCGTGAAGTAGCCGTGGATCGTGCCCCTGCTTCCGCCGCCGGTGAACGAGGTGGGGACGAACCCCACCCAGGCGACGATCTCGTACTCGGCCTGCGAGCCCCCCTCGACGATCGAGCGGTAGACGGGGAAGAGGAGCTCGGTCCCAAGCCGCGTGTTGATCGCGCTCCGGATGTGTCCCGAGTTGAAGTCCGCGGACGGGGCCGAGCGGTAGATGCCCAGCGGGAGCTCGTCCTCGTAGCCGTCGAGGATCCACTCGGCAAGCGTCTCGGCGCCGATGTTCCCACTGTTGTAGAGGCTGTCCAGGTTGACGAGGCTGAACGCGCCTGCGGCGTCGCTCCCGCCCGGGTTGTGCAAGTTGCGTAGGGCAAGCTGTGTCGGCTCGCCCCAGCAGCGGCACTGCAGCATCGGGTGCCGCTCGTCCACGGCGATCGGCGCCACGCCGCGCGCCTTGGAGGGGATGCCCGCACGAGCGGTCGCGCGGGCCTGGACCTCCACCTCTTCGATGCCGAAGATCTTGCTGAAGTACCCGGGCGCAGGGCGCGCCACGGTCACGGTGATGAGGTCGTTCGGGACGACTCTGGTGCCGAACGAGACCGTGATGTCGCCGCCGCCGTTCTTCTCCGCGTATTCCTCCGCGAGCGCCTCAGCATCGTCCGTGCTCAGGTGCAGGCCCTGCGCCCCGGCGAGCGCCGCCGCATCGGCAGTCGCCTGAGCCGCCCTGTCGGCCCGGTACCAGGAGCCGACGTCGGTCGCCATGGCCGCTGCACCGGCCAGAACGGCAAGGAAGACGGCGAACAGGACGGCGACCTGGCCCCGCTCGTCGGATCTTCCTGTACAGGGCCCGTGAGCGCATGTCGACGCGCGCGCGCTCGCGAAGTGGAGGGACTGGGTACTGCATGCGGCGTTGCCTCCGTGGTGAGTCGATGCGGTACAGGCACAGACGCCGCCACATGCAGAAACCCCACGGTGTGCAGCGAAAAATCACCCACTTGGGTGACCCCGCGGCCTCCGAACCGGCCCCGGAACGCCGAACGGCGCCCCGAAGGGCGCCGTTCGACCGCCTTGCTGGGGTCGGCGATCAGTCCGTGCGCCTGAGGATCCAGAGGCCCGTGTTCATGTCGCTCGCGTAGACGAGCCCGGACTCCTCGTCCACGAACACGCCCCAGACCTGCGGGGTCTGAGAGAGCGTCCCTCGCTGTGCGGGCTTCACCGGGTTCTGGCCGGCCGGCGGCACGAAGTACGCCACCTCCTGGGGATTCGTCGGATCGCTCGCGTCCACGACGCGAACGCCGTCCGAGTACCAGGAGATGTACACGTCGGTCCCCATCAGCATCGGGTTATGGATCGTGTAGTCCCCCGAGCCGAGGGAGAGTGCGCCGCCGGTCGAGTTCGGCGTCCGGTACTCGCCGATCTGCGTGGGCGCTGCGAGGTTCGAGTAGTCCCAGATACGGAGGTACCCGTACCCGGGCTCGATGTCCGGCCCGCAGTTCTTCCCGAAGTCCTCGTCGGCCGAGAAGAGCAGCCGGCGGGCGTCGTCGTACATCGACGAGTGGGCGTCGCCGTCCTCGTCCGTGCCGTAGACGGTGTGGCCGCGCAGCACCGGATTGGCCGGGTTCGTCACGTCGAGCGCGACGAAGCCGCTGTCCCAGTAGGAGACGAACGCGAGCCTGCCGTCGGCAGACGGCTCGACGCTGTGGCCGTAGACCGGGTCGGGGTCGCACCCCTGCCCCGGGTTGAGCGGCCCGCCGGCGTCGTGAATGACGCCCCAGTCCGAGACCTCGACCGGAGCGGCGGGGTTCGTCACGTCGATGAGCCTGAAGTCTCCGCGCCCCTGCACGTCCCGGTAGCCGCTCGGCGAGCCGGGATCCTCGTACTCGCTCGTCGGCACGGACGCGTACACGAAGGTCCGGCCCAGGTCCGCGCGGTGCTCGAACTCGAGCTCGTGCACACCGCGCGTGCAGCAGCCGGTGTCGAGCAGGCCGAGCCTGACGGGGCTTTCCGGGTTCGTGACGTCGAAGAGCATGAGCCCGCGGGCGAAGCTCGTGTCCGCGCTGGAGCCACCGCAGACCTGCAGGCCGATCGCAGCGATGTCGCGACCCGCGAACGGTCCGAACCTCGCCTGGAAGACGGTCACGTCCTCGGCCGAGGTCCCGGTTGGGTTGACGAGGCGCGAGACCATCGTCGGATCGGACGGGTCCGACACGTCGACGACCGCGACCCCGTTCTTGGGCGGTGACGGGCAGAACCGCGTCTTGGAGCCGCTCGCCCAGTCGCTGAAGCCCCAGTGGCCGACGTAGGCGTAGCCCTCGTGCACCCAGACGTCGGCGTTGAAGCCGCGACCGCCCAGGTCGGTCTGGCCCACGACCTCCATGTTCAGTGCCTGGGCGGCCTTCTGGCCGCCGGTGTAGGTCTTCTTGGATTGCTCGAGGAAGTGCCGCTCGTCCTTCAGCAGCTCATCGGCGTTCGACGGCGCCGTGGCCGCGGACGTCGCCAAGGCGAGGACGGCCGCGACGAGCACCGCTCCGATCCCGATCCTGCGCATGACTCCCCTTCCTGTTCGGGACCCGGCAGGCCGCTCGAGCTCTGCGCGAGCACGGTGACCAGGACGGCGGCACGAGCGCGGCGTCAGTCCTAAAGCCCGCACCGCTCCCCTCTGTGCTCTCCCGGTGACGGCCTGCCGGGTCACAAGCACAGACGCACGGGACCGGAAAATCGTGCGCCGGGCCCCCGGAGACCGGGCCGCCCGGACTACCGTCAAGGCGTGCACAGAGTCCTCGACCGGCTGCCGATGCTGCCCTTCGCGCTGCGCGCCGCGCTCGCCGTGTTCGTGGTCGCCTGGATCCTGGGCGTGCACGACCTGCGCTCGACGATCCCGGTCTGGGTCGCGTTCGTCATCGCGCTCGGGCTCGAGATCAACTTCTTCTTCGGCGCGCTCACCCGCCCGCCCGCTCCGCGGCCCGACCGCGGGCCGCAGCCGATCGACCGCGAGCGCTACGGCTACCTCGGCTGGCCCGAGGACGAGGACGACGAAGGCGACGAGGAGTACGAGGACGACGAGATCTGGGAGGACGAGAGCCGCTGGCCCGCCGTGCGCCGGTTCCTCTGGGGCGTGGGCATCATCGCGGCGCTCGCGCTCACGTTCTGGCTCGTCGACAGGAACACGGGCTGGGACTCGCTCTCGACGGAGACACGCGCGGAGGCGCAGGAGCGCTTCTCGGCCGAGGCGTCACAGATCGCGGGGAAGGACGTCCGCATCCGCTGCGACGAGTCGGGCGAGTACGTCGGCGCCGTGCAGCACGCCGACGGGGTGGCGCAGGTCGGCGGCGAGCTCGCCTACCTCACGCCCGAGCGGTGCCTCGACCTCTACCGCCTCGCTTTCGACGGCGAGGTCACCGGCAGCCAGACGGGGCGGGCGATCTCGGTGCTCGCGCACGAGGCCTGGCACCTGCGCGGCGAGGGGAACGAGGGGGTGACCGAGTGCTACGCGCTCCAGTCGGGCGTCGAGCTCGGGCGCCGGCTCGGCCTGAGCGAGGACGAGGCGCGCCGCCTGATGGCGCAGCAGCTCGCCGAGAACAGCGGCCGCGGCATCGCTACCGCCGAGTACCGCGTCCCGCCCGAGTGCAGGGACGGCGGGAGCCTCGACCTGGATCCCGGAAGCTCGCGCTTCCCCTAGCGGCCGGTCGTCCGGGCCGCGCGCCGGCGCTGCCACAGGTTCCAGGCGCGACGAGCAGCCCACATGAGGACGACGAGCCTGAAGCCGCGGAGCATGACTCCTACATCGCCGCTGGCAAGCGCCCGCAAACGCGCCTTAACCCGACCTGTAAGGAATGTGTGCAGAAAGCCTCAAGGATGCGCCGCCGCAGGCCGATACCGGGTCCAGAAAGCGAGGAGTGCGGACATCCTCGGCGGTCGCCGCAGCCAGCCGGGGTGAGAGTTTCCGGGCTCCTCGTTTTCGTTTGGTCCCGGGCTACTGAGGGGCGAGCGGGAGCGGCCGCTTCAGCATGCGCGCTGCGACGCCGCGGATCGTCCAGGTGCCGTACGTGTGGTTCGGGTTCCACTCGGTGATGACCGAGAGCGCGATCCGCTTCGTCGCCGTCCTCAGCAGCGCGGACTGGTGCGTGACGCGGCCCGTGCCCGTGCCCCAGCCGCCCTTGAAGTGGATGAACCAGCCGTCGGGCTTCACCGGCGGGATCCCCCAGCGCTGCGACGGCACGATCCTGCGCAGCAGGTTCATGCCGTACGCGCGGTGCCTCGCGGGCATCAGGCGGTCGATCCGGTAGAAGAAGCGAACCTGGTCGGCGGCCGTGGTGGTCGAGAGGCCCCACGGCACGCGCAGCTCGAACCAGCGCATGTTCGCCCGCCTGGCCACGAGGTTGAGGCCGGACTCGCCGACGATGTTCAGCACCGAGCCGGCCGTCGCGTTGTCCGACCAGCGGATCATGGGCCCGAGCAGGCGGCGGTCGGAGTCCGTCAGCGCCCGGTTTCGCACGGAGCTGCGGTTGAGGTAGGCGACGAGCAGCATCGCCTTCAGAAGGCTGGCGGAGGGGGCGCGCACCCACGCGCGGTAGCTGTAGAGGCGGCCGCGGTCGTCCATGAACGCGAAGCTCTCCACCCCGGAGCGGGTCTGGAGGTAGCGGACCGCGGACGTGCGGCGCTCGCTCCAGCTCTGCGCGCTCGCGGTCGTCGCCGCCAGCAGGAGCACGACGAGGGCGAGCACGACCGCAACGGCGTTTCGACCCCTCACGAGGCGCGGATTGTACTCGGGGTGCCGCGGGTAGAGAGACGCGGTGACCGAGTACGTCCACACGAGCACCTGGGTCGAGCGCGGCGCGCGCTTCGGCCTGGTGGCCAAGGGTGTCTCGTACATCCTCGTCGCAGTCATCGCGCTCAGGGTTGCCGTCGAAGGCGGAGGCCAAACGGAGAGCAGGGAAGGCGCGCTCAAGACGCTCGCCGACGAGCCCTTCGGCTGGATGCTCATCGCGCTCGTGGCCCTCGGGTTCGCGAGCTACGCGATATGGCAGCTCGTCCGCGCGGTCTTCGACCGCGACGACGAGGGCGACGACCCGAAGGGGATCGGCAAGCGTCTCGGCCAAGCCGGCAAGGCCGTTCTCTACGGCGCGCTCGCCGTGATCACGGCCTCGTTCCTCTTCGACTCGGGCGGTGGAGGCGGCGGAGGCGGCCAGTCCGAGGACAAGGCAACGGCCGTGGCGCTCGAGTGGCCCGGCGGTCGCTGGATCGTCGGCGGTGTCGGCCTGGCCATCATCTGCGCGGGCGCCTTCAATGCCTACCGCGCGCTCTCGGGCTCGTTCCGGGACGACCTCCGCGAGGAGCAGATGAGCGGTGCCGAGCGGCCCTGGTACACCGCTTTCGGCGTCATCGGGCACCTCGCGCGCGCGGTTGTCTTCGCGATGATCGGCATCTTCGTGCTCCGCGCGGCGTACGAGTACGACCCCGACGAGGCGATCGGGCTCGACGGCGCCCTCCAGAAGCTCGCCGGCGAGGCCTACGGCGCCTGGCTCCTCGGCGCAGTCGCGCTCGGGCTCGGGATGTACGGGCTCTTCTGCCTTGTCGAGGCGAAGTACCGCGACGTGTAGGAGGGCTAGATCGCGCCCTGGAGCGCGGCGATCTCCCGCCGCACCGCGAGCCGCTCGAGAGCGACCGCCTCGATCTGGCGGACGCGCTCGCGCGTGATCCCGAGCTGCCGCCCGATCTCCTCGAGCGAGGCCGGGTCGCGCTCGCCGTTCAGCCCGTAGCGGAGCTTCAGCACCTTGCGCTCGCGGTCCGGCAGCTCGTCGAGCGCGTCGTGGAGCGCGTCCTTGCCGAGGTTGATCGTGACCGCCTCTTCGACCTCGTCCTCCTCGCCGGCGACGAGCTCCTGGAAGGTCGTCCCGCTCTCCTCGGCGATCGGCCGGTCGAGGCTCGTGACCGCGCGGGCGGCGGAGCGCACCTCGATCACCTGCGGGACGGTGATCCGCGCCGCCTTGGCGACCTCCTCGTCGGTCGGCATGCGCCCGAGCCTGGGCGCGAGGTCGCGCTCGGCCCGCGAGATGCGCTGCTCGCGCTCGACGATGTGCACCGGCACGCGGATCTCGCGCGACTTGTTGGCGACGCCGCGCTGCACCGCCTGGCGGATCCACCAGGTGGCGTAGGTCGAGAACTTGAAGCCTTTGCGCCAGTCGAACTTCTCGACGGCGCGGATGAGCCCGATGATGCCCTCCTGGATCAGGTCGAGGAGCGTGAGCCCGTGGCCCTGGTAGCGCTTCGCGATCGAGATGACCAGGCGCAGGTTCGAGTTGATCATCTGCTCCTTCGCGTCCATGTCGCCGCGCTCGATGCGCTTGGCGAGCTCGACCTCCTGCTCCTTCGTCAGGAGCGGATAGCGGCCGACCTCGTTCATGAAGAGCTGGAGGGCGTCCGTGGTCGCGGTCGCCAGGTCGCCGTTCACGTAGGTCGGCTTCGCCTCCCGGCCGCAGTCGTCGCGGAGCTCGATCCCGCGGTGCTCGAGCTCCTCGTAGAGGACTTCGATCTCCTCCTCACCGAGGCCGAGCGAGTCGACCAACGCGTCGACCTCCGAGTACTCGAGGCACTCGTTCTCCTCGCCGCGGTCGAGCAGTGCTAGGAGCTGGGCGTCCATGACTCTGTCCTTCAACCATACGCAAGATCGCCAAGCGAACATATGTTCGATATACTGAGTCGGGACGTGGCCCGCGCGCAGTACCTGGAGGACACCTGCAAGACGGCTCTCAACCGGGTGCCCGACATGAGCCGCGTGCCGTTCCGGTGGACCGTGAACCCGTACCGCGGCTGCATGCACAGCTGCCACTACTGCTTCGCGCGGGCGTTCCACACCTACCTGGACATGGACATCGGGGACGACTTCTCCTCGAAGATCGTCGTGAAGACGAACGTCGCCGAGGTAGTCCGCCGCGAGCTGGCGTCGCCGCGCTGGGAAGGCGAGACGGTCGCCATGGGGACCGCCACCGACCCGTATCAGCAGTGCGAGGCGCGCTACCGGCTGACCCGGGGCGTGGTCGAGGCGCTCTCCGACTTCCGCAACCCGCTCTCGATCCTGACGAAGTCGACGCTGATCGCGCGCGACCTCGACGTCTTCGAGCGCCTGAACGACAGGGCCGCCCTCACCGTGTCCATGAGCGTCGGCACGCTCGACGAGGACGTGCGCCGCATCGTCGAGCCCGGCACGCCGCCGGGACGCAAGCGACTCGAGATCCTCAGGCGCTTCTCGGAGGCGGGGATCCGCACCGGCGTGCTCGTCGCCCCGGTCCTCCCCGGCCTCACGGACGACGAGGAGCACCTGGACGAGGTGCTCGAGGCCTGTGCCGAGGCCGGCGTCGCCTGGGCCTCCGTCATCGTCCTCCACGTCCGCAAGACCATCCGCGGCCACTTCATGCCGTGGCTGAAGGACGCCTACCCCTGGCTCTACCCGCGCTACGTCGAGCTCTACGGCAACCGCTCGTACGCGCCCAAGGCCTACGTCCAGCAGGTCGGCGAGCGCTTCGCCCGGCTGCGCGTGCGGCACGGGCTCACCTCGTCGGGCGGCTCGCGCGCCGTGCCGGCGAGCCGCGAGCAGCAGCTCGCGCTGGCCGTCTAGGTCGGACGCCGGCGCGGCCTCGTCCGGCGAATCGGGCTCGGCGAAGCCCGGCCGACAGATCCTCGAACGACGCCGAGCTCTTGATGCCCTGCGGCCAGGAACCCCCCGTTCGCCTCTCCGATGTCGGACAGATCCAATTCGTCGACGTCGTCGTCGAAAGCTGCGTTCGTGGCGTCCCCGGACAGCTCGAGAAGCCGGTCGGCGGCCTCGGTCATCTGCTTCCCCATCCCGAGGATGCGTAGCTCGTTGTAGCTCCGGTCGCAGGCGGAGAGCACGGCCTCGATCCTGTCCGCCTGAGCCTGAGCGGCCGGGTCCGCACGCCAGTCGCTGCGACTCGACGTCCGGTAGTCGATGAACGACCACAGGCGCGAGCCGAGCTCTTCTACGGTCGAGGCGAAGTCCACAGCGAGCGCACGGCGCCGGTCCTCCATGGCTTGGGCGCGATCACTCCGGAGGCGGACCTCCTCCCGCTGCCAGCGAACGTGCTCGCCGACGATGTTCACCACCGCGCCGAGGGCGACCCCGCCGAGCACGCCGATGACCCCGATCCAGGCCGCGCTCATGTCGGCGGCATCGTACTCGCAACGAACGACACGATCAGGCGCGCGGGGCAGATTGGCCCGCTAGCGTGTCGAACATGGCCGCGCCCGTCCGCATCGGCACGTGCTCCTGGGCGGACGAGGCCCTGACCAAGCACTGGTACCCGAAGGGCGTCAGCTCGGCGGAGGAGCGGCTCCGGTACTACGCGGACCACTTCTCGACCGTGGAGGTCGACTCGACCTACTACCGGCTGCCCGACGAGACCATGGTCTCCAACTGGGCCGAGCGCACGCCGGAGGGCTTCGTCATGCACGTGAAGGCCTTCGGGGTCATGACGCGCCACCCCGTGAAGCTCGAGCAGCTCCCGCCCGACCTGCGCGACGCCGCCGACGTGGACGAGCGCGGCCGGGTCAACCGCCCTCCGCGCGAGCTGCGGGCCGAGGTCTTCGCACGCTTCCACCACGCGCTCGAGCCGCTTCGCTCGGCCGGGAAGCTCGGCGGGATCCTCCTCCAGTTCCCCTCGTACATCGTTGCGAAGGACCTCTCGCGCGACTACCTGGCCTGGGCCGTCGAGCAGCTCCACGGCGACCGGCCGCTCGTCGAGTTCCGCCACCGCAGCTGGCTCGACGACGAGCACCGCGACTCCACGCTCTCCTTCCTCGAGGAGCTGGGCGCGACCCACGTGGTCACCGACGCGCCGAAGACCGAGGCCAAGAACCTGGTTCCAACCGTCATCGCGGCGACCTCGCCGCTAGCGTATGTCCGCATGCACGGACGCAACGCCGGGACGTGGAACGTCCGCGGTGGGAGCGCCAGTGACAGATTCGACTACCTCTACTCGGACGAGGAGCTGAAGGAGTGGGTCGAGCCCCTGCGCGAGCTCTCCGACCGCACCGAGGAGGTCTACGTCCTCTTCAACAACAACCGCTGGAGCAAGGCGCCGAACGGCGAGCTCTGGGCCCAGGCGCCGGAGAATTCGTCCGCATTGCGGGAAATACTGTCGGAAAGCGGGGTTCCAACCGGGTAGCGCGAGCGCTACCGTTCAAGTTGGAGGGGAGATCAACCGATGGGGATTAGGTGGGGAGCCGTCTAGGCACACATGCTCTTTGGACCATCGCGCTCAGCGCGGTGATCACGCTGCTTGCGCTGGCGCCTGTGATCCTGCCCGGCGACCGGCCGCTGGACATGCTCCCCGCACCCCTCAAGGGCACCGGCGAGGTCGGCGAAATCGTCGCCAATCCGCTGGCGCCGCCGAGGCCTCCGCAGCAACAGCAGGCAGAGTCCGAGCAGTCCGCAGCGCCGTCCCCACCGGCGTCTGAGACCACTGCGTCGGGCGTGCTCGGAGACACGGCCTCCTCCTCGGATCCCCCGACCGCCGAGCCGACCCCCACTCGGCCCGGCGGCGGTGGGTCCACTCCCTCGAGGCCGAACCGGCCCAACGAGCCGGAGCCGCCCGTGGTGCCACCGAGCGCTCCTCCGCCCCCCGAGGGCCCGGAGCCTCAGGAGCCGCCTCCGCACAAGCCCAAGCCTCCCTGGGGCGGCAAGCCCGGGAAGGACCGCGACGACCGCCGTGAAGAGCGAAGGGAGCGGCGCGAGGAGCGCCGGGCCGACCGCGACGAGCGCAGGGCCGAGAAGGAGAAGCGCCGCGACGAGCGGCGGGCCGAGCGCGACGAGCGCCGCGACGAGAAGCGCGCACACAAGAACAAGCGCCGCGAAGAGCGGTCCCATCGCGACGAGCGGCGGGACGATCGCCGCAGCGACCGCGGAGACGCGCGACGGCAGACCGCGAGATCGCCGGGACGAGCGGCGGAGCGACCACGGTGACCGTGGTAACCGCCACGACCGGGGCGACCGTGACGACCGCGGCGACCGGCACGGCAAGAACAAGCGGCACAACCGCAACTAGCTCGTAGACGGTTGCCCCGCGGGGGCGCTTCGAGCGATATCTAAGCTGGACCGATGGCACCCGAGCGGAGCCCGATCGTCCATCGCATCCGGCCCGCCGCCGGCGAGCCGCAGGGCGCACTCGTCCTCTCGCACGGCCGCGGAGCGGACGAGCTCGACCTGATGCCGCTCCTCGACCTGCTCGACCCGGAGCAGCGCCTCGTCGGCCTCCTCCCCCGCGGCCCGCTCTCGCTCCCGCCGGGCGGCGCCCACTGGTACATCGTCCGCGAGATCGGCTACCCGGACGGGGAGACCTTCACGGACACCTTCGGCGAGGCCTCGGCCTGGCTCGACGCCGCGCTCGAGGAAGCGGGCGTGCCGATCGAGCGAACGGTGCTCGGCGGCTTCTCGCAGGGAGCGGTCATGTCGTACTCCCTCGGGCTGGCCGCCTCGCGGCCGCGGCCCGCCGGGATCATCGCGATGAGCGGCTTCATCCCGCACGTCGAGGGGTTCGAGCTCGACCTGGAGAGCGCGGCCGGCCTGCCGGTCTCCATCTCGCACGGGACGTACGACCCGGTCATCCCCGTCGACTTCGGCCACGACGCCCGCGACCGCCTGCGCGAGGCGGAGGCGGACGTCCACTACCGCGAGGATCCCGTCGCGCACCAGATCGCGCCCGGAGCGCTGACCCAGGCGCGCACGGTGCTCCAGCAGGCTCTGCCCTAGCCGAACCGGTGCCGCACGGCGACGCGCACGCCCTCGAGCCCGAGGGCGCCCGCGATCAGCAGCGCGACGATCGGGTCGGCCCACCACCAGTCGAACGCGGCGTTGACGACGAGCGCGACGAGCGTCGTCGCCGCGAGCGCAGCGGACGCGAGCGTGAGCACGGCGTCGCCGCGCATCGCGCCGCTCGAGAGGCCGGCCGCGACGTCGAGCTTCAGCTTTCCGAGCCAGGGCAGCACGAGGACCGACGCCCCGGCGATGACGGCTCCGAACACCGAGGCCTCGGGGTGCGAGCCCTCGGTGAGACCACGGACGGCCTGGAAGCCGACGTACAGCGCCACGACCACCATTGCGAACGCGACGCCGTACTGCGCCCGGCGCTCGAGATGCTCGGCGGCGACCGGGTCGCTCCGCTCGCGGGAGAAGCGCCACACGAGCACGACCGACGCAGACGAGTCCAGCAGGGCGTTGAGGGCGAACCCGGCCAGGGCAGGGCTGTCGTCGAGGATCGAGACGACCAGGGCCAGGCCGCCGACGACGCCGTTCCACGCGATCGTGAAGAACGACAGCCGCAGAGCGGACGTGACGAGCTGTGTGCGATGCAACGCGCCTCCTTGCTTGGCTCAGGGCGCGTCCGACCGCCTCCTCAGTCTCCGATACGGAGCGCTTTCCAGCGCGGCTGGGTCGGCGGACGCTCGGACTCGATCCTAGCGGCTCAGTCCCGCCAGTACGACCGGGTGAGCAGCACCGCGACGGGAATGATCTCCAGGCGACCGATCCACATGAGCGCGATCATGATCCCCTTCGAGACGTCGCTGAACGGCGCGAACGACCCCATCGGCCCGGCGAAGCCGAACGCCGGCCCCACGTTCCCGAGGGTCGTGGCCGAAGCCGCGACGGCGTCGAAGGGCGAGAGCTCGAGGCCGACGCGGTGCGCGTCGACGAGGAGCACGATCGCCCCGGCGACGAAGATGCCGACGTAGAGCAGCACGAACGCGATCACCGCGCGGACCATCCGCTCGTCGGCCCGCATCCTGTTGACCCGGATCGGGCCGACGAACTCCGGGTGCACCGTCTGGTCGAGCTCCCGCCGCAGCACCTTCCCGATCACGAGGTGGCGCACGACCTTGATCGATCCCGCCGTCGATCCGGCGGAGCCCCCGGGGAACATGAGCGCGACGATGATCATCGCCGCGAACGGCGCGACCGCCAGCCACTGGTTGTAGTCCGTGCTCGCGAAGCCGGTCGTCGTCATGATCGAGACCGTCTGGAAGACCGAGTGGCGCACGGCCGCCTCGCCCTCCTGGATCCCGGATTCCCAGAGCACGGCGGCGAGCACGGCCGAGGCGACGAGCATGAGCGCGACGTAGAGGCGGAACTCCTCGTCGCGCGCGAGCGCGACCGGCTTCCTGCGGACGAACGCGCGGTAGAGGAGCGCGAAGTTCGCGCCGGCGATGGCCATGAAGAGCGCGAGAACCCACTGGGACGCGGGGGCGAACGGCTCGATGGAGCGAGGATCGGTCCCGAACCCGCCGGTCGGCATGGCCGTGAACGCCTGCCCGACCGCGGCGAAGAGGTCCATGCGCTCGTCGATCCCGGTCCAGCCGAAGAAGGCCAGGATGAGGATGAGCAGCGCCGTCAGCGCGACGTAGAGGACCCAGAGGCGCCTCGCCGTCGCCCGGATCGACACGCTGAGCGCCTCGAGCTCCGGCCCGGGAGCCTCCGACTCCATCAGCCGCCGCCCGCCGATGCGGAGGCGGGGCAGCACCGCCAGCGCGAGCACGATGATCCCCATCCCCCCGACCCACTGGCTGAACTGGCGCCACATGAGCACCGACGAGTCGAGGGCCGCGAAGTCCGTGACGACGCTCGACCCGGTCGTCGTCATCCCGGACATGGCCTCGAAGTACGCGTCGATCGGGCGCGAGAGCTGCTCGTCCGACGAGAGGAGGTAGGGCAGCGCGACGACCGCGGCGATCAGCGCCCACGTCAGCGAGACCACGAGGAAGCCCTCCCTCACCCCGACGTGCTCCTTGCCCTTCGTGACGCGCTCCAGCCCGAAGCCGGTCCCGACGGTGATCAGGCCCGCCAGCACGAACGGCCACACGGGCTCGGAGTACCCGAGGGCGAGCACGACCGGAAAGAGGAAGGCGAGCGAGAAGTACTTGAGGAGGGCGCCCACGAGGTTGAGCGAGGCGCCGAAGTCGACGCCCACGCGCACGCGCCGCGAGGCCGTCAGGCCCGCCAATACGCCCTCGTGAGCAGCGCGGCGACCGGCACGATCTCGAGCCGGCCGATCCACATGAGCACGATCATGATCCCCTTCGAGACGTCGCTGAACGGCGCGAAGGAGCCCATCGGGCCGGCAAAGCCGAAGGCGGGGCCGACGTTCCCCAGCGAGCTGGCCGAGGCCGCCAGCGCCTCGAACGGCGTCAGCTCGAGGCTCACCCGGTGGGCGTCGAGCAGGAGCAGGACCGCCCCGACGACGAAGATCCCGATGTAGAGGAGGACGAAGGCGATCACCGCGTTGACCATCCGCTCGTCGATCGGGAAGCGGTTGAGGCGGATGGGCGCCACGTACTCGGGATGGACGGTCTGGTCGAGCTCGCGGCGCAGGATCCTGCCGATGACCAGGTGGCGGGCCACCTTCACCGATCCGCTCGTCGAGCCCGCGGACGCGCCCGCGAACATGAGCGCCACGAGGAGCATCGCCGCGGCCGGCGCCACCGCCTGCCAGACGGCGTAGTCGGTGCTCGCGAAACCGGTCGTCGTCATGATCGAGACCGTCTGGAAGACCGCATGGCGGACGGCGGCCTCGCCCTCCTGGAGGCCCGCGTCCCAGATCAGCACGGTCACGACGGCGGAGGCGACTGCCAGCAGAACCAGGTAGAGCCGGAGCTCGTCGTCCCGGAAGATCGTGCCGGGATGTCTGCGGACGAACGCGCGAAAGAGGAGCGCGAAGTTGATGCCGCCGATCACCATGAAGAGCGCGATCACCCACTGGGACGCCGGCGCGAACGGCTCGACCGAGCGGGGGTCAGGGCCGAAGCCACCGGTCGGCAACGTCGAGAAGGCGTAGGAGACGGCCTCGAACAGCGCCCATCCGCTCGTCCACTCCCGTCCAGCCGAGGGTGGCCAGGATGAGCGCGAGCACCACGGTCAGGGAGACGTAGAGGATCCAGAGCCGGCGCGCGGTGTCCCGGATCGAGGTCGTCAGGGGGTCGAGGTCGGGGCCCGGCGACTCGTGCTCCATGAGCTGGCGCCCGCCGACGCGCAGGCGCGGCAGGACGGCCAGGGCGAGGACGACGATGCCCATTCCGCCGATCCACTGGCTGAACTGCCGCCAGATCATCATCGAGCGGTCGACCGCGGCGAAGTCGGTGAGGATGCTGCCCCCCGAGGTCGTCATCCCCGACATGGCCTCGAAGAGTGCGTCGACCGGGTGGTCGAGCTGGGCCTCGCCGGAGAACACGTACGGGCAGCGACACCGCGCCCGCGGCGAGCAGCCACGTCAGCGAGACGACGAGGAACCCCTCGCGCACCCCGACGTGCTCCTTCCCCTGCGTGAACCGCTCGAGGCCCAGCCCGACGCCCGCCGTGATCGCTCCCGCGGCCACGAACGGCCAGGGCGTCTCGGAATGTCCGAGCGCGAGCGCGATCGGGAAGAGGAACGCGAGCGAGAAGTACTTGAGGAGCGCCCCGACGAGGTTGAGGGCCGCGCCGACGTCGACGCCCACGACGCGCCGCAGGCGACCGGCCGGCGAGGTCACAGGGCCTTCTCGACCTCCGCCACGCGGCTCGACTCGGTGAAGATGATCACACGGTCGCCGGGCTCGAGCTGGCTGTCGCCGTGCGGGAAGATCACGGAGCTGTCACGGACGATGGCGCCGATCAGCGACCCGGTCATGGGCAGCTCCTTGAACGGCTTCCGCACCAGCTTGCTCGAGTCGCGCACCGTGATGTCGAGGATCTCGAAGCGGTCGCCCTCCAGCATGGCGAGCTGGCGGACGCGCGGATCGTGGGCGAAGCGGACGATCTCCTCCGCCGTGACCGAGCGCGGGTTGACCGCGACGTCGATCCCGGCGCGCTCGAAGACCTCGATCGAGATCGTGTCGTGGACGATCCCGATCGTGAAGCCGATGCCGTGCACCTTCGCGAGCATCGCCGCGTAGAGGTTCTTCGAGTCCTGCCGCATGGCGAACACCGCGGCGCTCGCGTGGCCGATGCGCTCGCGCTCGAGGAAGTCGGGCTCGACGCCGGTCGCGTTGTAGACCCGGGCGCCCGGCAGCTCGTCCGCAACCTCGCGCGCGCGTTCCTCGTCCGACTCGATCAGGCGCACGCGGATGCCCTGCTCGAGCAGCACGCGGGCGATCGCCAGCCCGGTGCCCCCGGCGCCGAAGACGACGACGTCGTCGACGCGCTGGACGCCGCGCGCCATGATCCGGCCCCAGACCCGCGCCGCGTCGGGAGAGCCGATGATGACGATCCGGTCGCCGGGCATGATCGACTCGTCACCGCGGGGCACGAGCGTCCGCCCGCCCCGGATGATGCTCGCCACCTTCGAGTCCGCGGGGATCGTCGCGCGCTTGAGCGGAAGCCCGACGACCTCGTCGTAGCCCCCGCCGCGGACGCGCCCCGCCGCCCGCTCGGCGGCCTCCGTCAGAGGGATCCCGGTCAGATCGTCCGCCGAGCCCTCCTTCGGGACGTCGAACTCGACGATCTGCACCTGCCCGTCGGCGAAGACGTCGGTCTGCTTCGCGGCCGGGACGCCGATGGTCTGCGAGACCGCGTAGGCCGTCTCGAGCTCCGAGGAGACCATGAAGTCGACCTCGATGTCCCGCTCCTGCCATGCCTCGATGTACTCGGGATTCGTGGTGCGGACGATCGTCTGCGCCTCGGAGATCTTCTTGACGAGAAACGCCGCCACGAGGTTGATCTCGTCGCGCGACGTGCAGGCGATCATCAGCGACGCCCGGTCGATGCCGGCCTCCAGCAGGATGCGCCGGGTGGCGCCGTTGCCGGCCACCGTGTGGACGTCGTAGCGGTACGAGAGCGCCTGGAGCCGCTTCGCGTCGAGGTCGACGACGGTGATCTCGTGGTCGCCCTGCAGCGCCTCGACGATGGTCGTGCCGACCTGCCCTGCCCCCAGAACGACGATCTTCACGCGCGGAGCCTAGCTCCGCAGCAGGTCAACGCTGGGGCAGCGGCCACTCCGGCTCGTCCTCGATCCCGACGGCGTCCGCGATCCGGTTGATGTAGTTGAAGTAGGACACCACCTGGAAGGCGTCGTGGATCGCCTCGTCGCTCCAGCCGTGAGCCCGCAGCGCGTCGACGTCCGCCTGGCCCATCTCCGCCGGCTCGTGGGTGAGCTTGATCGCCATGTCGCAGAGCGCCTTGACGCGCGGCTCGAGGTCGGCCGCCCGGTAGTCGTGCTTCGCGTGCTCTGCCAGCTCGTCGGTTGCGCCCTCGGCACGGAGGTCGTTTGCGTGTGCCTCTATTCAGTAGTGGCAGTCGTTCGCGTTCGAGACGACCACGGCCAGGAGCTCGCGCTCGAGCCGCGAGAGCTCCGAGGGGCCGAACATGATCGCCTTGTAGAGCCCCATCGAGCGCTTGAGGACGCTCGGGTTGAGGCTCATCGACTTGACGATGTTGAAGACCTTGCCGGCGCGGCCCATTGCGGCGGAGTACTCCTGGGCGAGCATTCCGGTGGCCTCGTCGACGTCGGTGAGCCTGATGTGCGGCATGGACGCGTAGTCTGCCCCACCCTCGGCCGCATTTGCATCTGATCCGTAGGGATGCAATAAGTTCCCTCCCCTGACAAGGGTCAGTCAGTTCCCAGCCAAGGAGAGTGAAGTGCTAGGTCGGTCGGACGACGCCAGTCGCGAGTTCGAACACGAAGCAACCCCGCTCGAGCAGTCTGCGGCGCCGGCACGGGGCTACACAGACGTCGGTGATGCCGTCGCCGGCGTTCTCCGCGCAGCCGAGGAGGCGGCGGAGAAGATCAAGTCCGAGGCACAGACGCAGGCCAGCGAGATCGTCGAACGCGCGAAGGGCGACGCCTCGACCCGCGTGGACGAGCTCAGCCGCGAGGCCGAGCGCACGCGCCAGGACGCCGAGGACTACGCCCGCGACATCCGCCAGGCCGTCGACAGCTACGGGACGCAGCAGCGGCGCGAGGCCGAGGAGGAGGCCCGCGGGACCCTCGCCGACGCCGAGGAGCAGGCCCGCGCGACCCGCGAGGCGGCGCAGGAGATGGCGCTGCAGATCGAGGGCGACGCGCGCCGGCGCCAGGAGAAGCTGCGGGAGGAGGTGCGCTCGCTGGAAGAGCGGCGCCAGCGCGTCGTCGAGGGCCTGCGTGACATGGCCGGGCAGCTCAACGACCTCTTCCCCGAGCTCGAGCCGAGCGCACGCGAGTCCGAGATGCTCGACGCGCTCGAGGTCGAGCGGCGCAGCTGACGCAACCCGGCGACGAGCTCCGCGCCCTCATGCGAGGCTTCCCGGCCGGGGTGGCCGTCCTGACCGTGGACGCCGACGGCGAGCGCCTCGGCCTGACCGTGGGCACGGCCGTCTCGCTCTCGCTCGAGCCGCCGCTCGTCGGGGTCTCGGTGGCCCGGCAGGCCGCGATGCACGAGCTCCTGCGCCGAGCCGGGGCCTTCGCCCTGAGCCTGCTCGCCGGCGACCAGGAAGCAGTGGCGCAGCACTTCGCGCGCGGGGTTCCGCCGGTGGCGCACTGGCACGGGATCGAGTGGCGCGACGGCACGACCGGTGCGCCGCTTCTCGACGGCGCCCTCGGCTGGGTCGAGGCCCGTGTCGAGTCCGAGCTCGCGACCGGCGACCACACGTTCTTCGTCGGCGCGGTCGAGGCGGTCGAGCGCGGCCGCGACGGGCCGGCGCTCGTGCACGTCGGCCAGGGGTACGTGCCGCTGTGATCGAGGCCGTCGTCTTCGACCTCGACGGGATCATCATCGACTCCGAGCACGTCTGGGACGAGGTGCGCCAGCGCCTCGCCGAAGAGCGCGGAGGCGCGTGGCACGACCAGGCCTCGCGGGACATGATGGGGATGAGCTCGCCCGAGTGGTCGCGCTACATGCGCGACGTGATCGGCCTCTCGGAGTCGCCGGAGGAGATCAACGCCGAGGTCGTGCGCAGGATGAACGCGGCCTACGAGGAGGGCGCGCCGCTGATCCCGGGCGCGGTCGAGGCCGTCGAGAGACTGGCCGCCCGCTGGCCGCTCGGGCTCGCCTCGTCCTCGAACCGCGAGCTGATCGACCTCGTGCTCGAGACCTCGGGCCTCGGCCGCCATTTCACGGCGACCGTCTCCTCCGAGGAGGTGCCGCGCGGGAAGCCGGCGCCCGACGTCTTCCTCGAGGCCGCGCGGCGCCTCGGAATCGAGCCCACACGGTGCGCGGCCGTCGAGGACTCGGAGAACGGGATCCACAGCGCGAAGGCCGCCGGGATGCGCGTGCTCGCGATCCCCAACCCGCAGTACCCGCCCCACGACGAGGCGCTCGAGGCGGCAGACGTCGTCCTGCCCTCGATCGGCGAGCTCACCCCCGAGGTCGTCGACCCGGGCTAGCGCCCGGTGGACCCGGACTCGATGTTCTCGATCGTCGAGCGGATGTCGCCGATCGAGAGGAAGCTCGCCACCGCAGCCTGAGCGGCCTCGAGGTCGCCGCCGCTGGCAAGGCCCTTTGCCCGGCTGAGCTGCGTGCGCAGCGCAAGCAGCCGGTTGGTGAGCTTGGCCTTCTCCGCCTCGAGCTCCTCGGGCGCGTCCGCGTCCGAGACCTCCTCGATCGCCGCCTGCACCTCGGTGCTGATCTGATCGAGCTCCGTCGTGAACGCCTGCTCGGTGGTCGTGCTCTCCCCGAGGGCCTCGATGCGGTCGAGGATGGCGCCGACTTCCTGCGCCTCGGTGGCCAGGTCGCCCCCGCCGCCTCCTCCGCCGCCCCCGCCGCCCCCGCCGCAGCCTGCGGCGAGCAGGATGACCGCACTTCCGAGCACCGCCCAAGAAGGAACTCGGCGAATCAACGTGCGCGGGACTGTACTCCCCTGGGCGGTTGTTGGAAAGTGGTTACGGGCGGTTGATGCGCCACGTGCGCACCGCCGGTGTCGCGTCGACGTTCCCGGAGGGGTCGATGGCGCGGACGCGGAACGTGTGCACGCCGAACGCGAGGCCCCCGTAGGTCTTCGGCGACGTGCACGCCGTCCAGGGGCCGCTCATGTGCTTGCACTCGAACTTGGAGCCCGCCTGCGAGGAGCTGAACCTGAACGTCGCCGTGCGCGCGGTCGTCGGATTGCGCGGTCCGGCGGTGATCGTGGTGTTCGGCTTCGAGTCGTCGGGAGTGATCCCGAGCGCCTTCGCCGCGTTGAGGCGGCGCCCGCCCTGGATGTGCACACCGAGCCCGACCGGTGTGTCGACGCCCGCGAGGATGGCGTTCTTGAGCTGCGCCACGGTCAGCGACGGGTTGTCCGCGAGCAGGAGCGCCGCGACGCCCGCGACGTGCGGCGTCGCCATCGAGGTGCCGTCGATGGACAGGTACGCGTTGCCGGTGTGCGACAGGCACGCGACGGCGAGGTCGTCGATCTAGCCGCCGTCGAGGACGGTGGCGTCGCCGTCGACGTCCATGCCGAGCCCGATCTGGACGCTCGTGTCGCCGTCGTGGTCGGAGAAGTCGTCGCTGAAGGCGAACCAGGCGCCGCTCGTCGACCCGGCCCAGCCGCTGTAGGGCGCGCCGTCGATCATGATCCAGAGAACGTCGTCCGACGCCGTGCCGACCGGATGTTCTCCGTGTTGAGCCGCATGTTGTAGTTGATCCGGCAGCCCGTGCGGCCCGCGAGGCTGAAGACCGCCAGCTTCGTGATCGACGTGTCCTGGTTGAGCGGAGACGCCGACGGGCGAGTCGGTGATGCTGAACGTCCCGCTCGTCCGCGTGGCGCTCGTTCGGTTCCAGGGGTTCGCGGCCGGCATGCGGTTGCCCCAGCGGGCGTTGAACTGCGCCACGGTGCCCTCGAAGTTGTCGGACGCCACGTTGGAGTACCCAGGCCAGGTGCTGCGGATGCCGACGCCGGGCGCCGCGATGTGTACCGCCGACGTGCCGCGGTTCGAGAAGGGGGCGATCACGTCGGTCCTGCCGGTCGCGCCGACGCAGATGACGTTCGCCGCGTTCGCGCCGCCCTCCGCCGGCGGGCGGTGGAACTCGCACGGATACGCCTGGTCGAAGACTCCCGTGTTGCCGTCCAGGTCCAGACCGTCGTTCCCCGCGGCGAAGACGAAGAGCGTGTTCGCGCACGGCGCCTGGAGGATCGCGTCGCGGACGAGCGTGCTCGCCCCGCTACCGCCGAAGCTGCCGTTGACGACGTCGGCGAGGTTGGCACAGGCGTAGTTGATCGCCTCGGTGATGTCGACGTTCGTGAGGCTCCCGTTCGGGTCGGCCGCGCGGAGCGCCATGAGCGAGACGTCCCAGTTGACCCCGGGGACGCCGCGCGCGTTGTTGCCGACCGCGCCGATCGTCCCGGCGACGTGCGTCCCGTGCCCGTTGTAGTCGAGCGGGACCGCGTCCTCCGAGACGAAGTCCCAGCCGTGGCGGTCGTCGATCTTGCCGTTGCCGTCGTTGTCGCTGCCGTCGACGGGGTCGTCGTTCAGCCACATGTTCCCGGCCAGGTCGGGGTGGCTGTACGCGATGCCGCTGTCGATCACGGCGACGAGCACGCTCGAGCTGCCGCGCGTGCGCGTCCACGCCGCCGGCGCGTCGATGTCCTTGTCGGTGGCCTGCGAGAGGCCCCAGGTGAGGTCGAAGTCCGGGTCGTTCGGGACGGTGCTCAGCCGGTAGACGAAGTTCGGCTCCGCGTAGAGCACGTCGGGGTCGCTCTCGAGCTCGGCGACCGCGGCCTCCACGGAGACGCCGTCAGCCAGGCTGACGAGCGTTGCGCCGGGAAGCCCGAGGCTCTGGACGGCCTGGCCCTCAGCGACTGCGAGCGTGCTCGTCCGCGCCGCCGCGGACGTGCCCGCGCGGAAGCGGACGACGACCTCGCCCGGCACGTACTCGGGGGCCGAGGCCCCGGCGCCGTGGCGCTCCAGGCCGGCAGAAGGCGTGGCCGCGTCCGTGCCGGCGCCCGCGCCAGAGGCACAGAGAAGGAGAATCGCCAACGCCAGGAGCGCCGGCAGCCGCATTGCCGCATTGCCCATAACCCGACGAGGGATGATGCACTACTTGTAAAGAAAATAAAAGGGGCCGCTACGCGTTGACGCGCCAGGTGACCACGGCGGCCGTCGGATCCATGTTCCCGGCCGGGTCGATCGCGCGGACGCGGAACGTGTGCAGGCCGGGCTTGAGGCCCGTGTAGGTCTTCCCCGAGGCGCAGGCCGTCCAGGCGCCCATCATGTGGCGGCACTGGAACGTCGAGCCGGCCTGCGTGGAGGTGAACCTGAACGTCGCGGTCTTGAGCCTCGTCGGCGACGGCGGCCGGGCCGTGATCGTCGTGTTCGGCGGCGTCACGTCGAGCGCGACGTCGATCGACCGGTCGACGTTGAGCCGCCCGCCCGTGGAGACGCGGTTCGCGAACGCGGCCTTCTTGTCCACGCCCTTGAGGAGCGCGTTCTTGAGCTTCGCGACGGTGAGGGTCGGGGCCGCGGCGAGGATCAGGGCGGCCGCGCCGGCGACGTGCGGCGAGGCCATGGACGTCCCCGCGATCGCCTCGTAGTTCTCGAGTCCCGGCTGGATGCACTTGACGAGCACGTCGTCGACGTAGGCCCCGTCCGCGACGATGGAGTCGTCGCTGTCGACGAAGAAGCGCACGTACACCTCCGACTGCGTCGTCGAACGGCGACAGGTCGGCCTCGAGCGGGACGAATGCGCCGCTCGTCGTGCCGCTCAGGGCAAGGGGCGCTTCATCGTTCGCAGTCGGTCGTGAAGCCCGGCGAAGACCCCGAAGAAGTCGAAGTCGGACTCGACGGCGACCCGCGCCTGGAAGTCGAGGAGGCAGCCGAACTCGCCGCTCAGGTCGTACGCGGTCATGTTGCGGATCGTCCTGAGCCAGTTGTTCGGATAGTTGCCGGACGAGTCGGAGAGCGCGAAGGTCGGAGAGTTCGCCGACGCCGCCCTCCGGTCCCACTGCTTGTCCGGAATGGCGGAGGTCCGCCGATGTTGATCTGGTCGCCCCAAGTCCCCGCGGTCTCCATGTTGTCGGCGGCCACGACGGTGTGGTAGCCGGGCCAGGTGCTGAGGATCTCCAGCGCCGGCGTCCCGCTGCCGCCGCCGCCGGGCGCGGCGAGGTGCACGGCCGTCGGCCCGCGGTTCGAGAACGCGGCCAGCGCGTCGCCCTTCGTCGAGGCGGCGACGCAGACGATGTTCGGGACGCTGAAGCCGTGCGGCGTGGGCCGGTGAAGCTCACAGGGATACGCGTTCGTCGCGAACGTGTTGTTGGTGAGGAAGACGCCGTCGTTGCCGGCGGCGAAGACGAAGAGCGTGTTCTGGCAGGCAACCGACTTCATCAGGTTGGCCATGGCGAGCGACTTGTCGATGCCGAAGCTGCCGTTGACGACGTCGGCGCCGTTGTTGCAGGCGTACGCGAATCCCTGGATGACGTCCGCCGTGTTGATGCCCGTGGTTGTCGCCGATGCGGAGCGGCATGAGCGCGACGTCCTGGTTGACGCCGGTGACGCCGAGGGCGTTGTTGCCGACCGCGCCGATCGTCCCCGCCACGTGCGTCCCGTGGCCGAGGAAGTCGCGCGGGTCGTTGTCGTCCTCGGACGAAGTCCCAGCCGCGGAAGTCGTCGACGAACCCGTTGCCGTCGTCGTCGACGTCGTCGCCGAGGTCGTCGTCGTTGACCCAGATGTTCCCGGTCAGGTCCGGGTGATCCCACGTCACGCCGCTGTCGGCCACGCCGACGATGACCGTGTTGCTCCCGGTGGTCGTCGCCCAGGCCTCCGGCGCGTCGATGTCGGCGTCCGAGGCCTGGTTCAGGCCCCAGAGCTCCGCGTAGCGCGTGTCGTTGGGCGGCACCTGCAGGTAGTGCCCGATGTAGTTCGGCTCGGCGAAGGCGATCCCGTCCTCACCCGTGAGCCTCGCAGCGGAGGCGCTCACCGACGAGCCCTCCTCGAGCCGGACGAGCACGAGGCCCGGCGGGCCGAGCGACTCCAGCACCTGCGCGCCGTCGAGCGCGTCGCGGCGTGCCGAGAGCGAGACGCCGCTCTCGAACTGGACGATCAGCTCGCCCGGCACGAAGCGCGCGTCGGAGTCTCGGACCTTCAGCGGACCGAACGTTCCCTTGGACGCTCCCTGGCCCGATCCCGAAACGAGCAGGACCGCGAGGAGCGCCATGCTCATGACCCCACGGCGCACAGCGGCCTCGATTCTGCACCGTCGGCCGGGAAAAAGATAGGGGCCGGTCAGTCGTCCACGCGGCCGACGAGGACGCAGCCGTTGTGGCCGCCGAGCCCCATCGCGTTCGAGAGCGCGACCCTGATGTGGGCCTCGCGCGCCTCGTTGGGCACGTAGTCGAGGTCGCAGTCCGGATCCGGCTCCTCGTAGTTGATCGTCGGCGGGATCACGCCCTCGTGGATCGCGAGCACGCAGGCCACGGCCTCGATCGCCCCGGCGGCGCCGAACATGTGCCCGAGCATCGACTTCGTCGACGAGATCGGCCAGCTCGTAGGCGTGGTCGCCGAAGACCTCCTTGATCGCCTTGGTCTCGGCCAGGTCGCCGAGCGGCGTCGCCCGTCCCGTGGGCGTTGATGTAGTCGACGTGGCTCGGGTCGACCCCCGTGCGGTCGATCGCGGCGCGCATCATCGAGACGACGCCGCCCGACTCGGGGTCGGGCTGGAGCATGTGGTAGGCGTCGTTCGAGGCGCCGTAGCCGAGCACCTCCGCGTAGATCGCTCGCGCCGCGGGCGCTGGCCGCCTCGAGCTCCTCGAGCACCATCGACGCGCGGCGCCCTCCGCCATGACGAACCCCTCGCGGCTCGCGTCGAACGGCCGGGCGGCCTTGGCCGGGTCGCCGTCGCCGACGGCGAGCCCGCGCATGGAGCAGAAGCCGGCGAGGATCAGCGGGTGGATGCAGCCCTCGGTGCCGCCGGCGAGGACCGCGTCGGCGTCGCCGCGGCGGATCAGCTCCGCCGCCTCGCCGATCGCGTGCGAGCCGGTCGCGCAGGCCGAGACGACCGCGTAGTTCGGGCCGCGGAAGCCGAGCTCGATGGCGAGCTGGCCGCTCGCCGAGTCGACGAGGACGTTGGCGAGGAAGTTCGGCGAGACGCGGTCGGGGCCGCGCTCGCGCAGGACGTCGTGCTGGCGCATGAGCTCGTTGAAGCCGCCGATGCAGTTGCCGACGACGACGCCCACGCGCTCCGGGCTCGTAGCGTGCCCGTTCAGGCCGGCGTCGGCGAGCGCCTCCTTCGCGGCGCGAGAGCGCGAAGAGGACGTTGCGGTCGAGCTTGCGCACCTCCTTGCGGCGCGGCGGCGCCGGTGGGGTCGTAGTCGCCTTCACCTCGCCGGCGATCTGCACCGGGAAGTCGGTCGGGTCGAACGCCTGGATCCTGTCGATGCCGCTCTTGCCCGCGGTGAGGCCGGCCCAGGTGGTCTTCAGGTCGTTGCCGAGCGGCGTGACCGCGCCCAGTCCGGTGATCGCTACGCGTCTCATTGGCCCGTTAGACGCGCGGAGAGCGCAGTCGGTTTCGCGCTCCTGGCAGAATCGGCCACGTGCCCGAAGCCAAGGTCGAGCCGGAGCCGCCCAAGAGCCTTCCCTTCCCGCCCATGGAGGCGGAGCTCGTGCGACGAGCTTCCGGAGGGCGAGGGCTGGCAGTTCGAGCCGAAGTGGGACGGCTTCCGCGGCATCCTCGAGAACCTCGACGGCGAGCTCCATCTCTGGAGCCGCAACGGACGGCCGCTCCTGCGCTACTTCCCCGAGCTGGTCGAGCTCGGCGAGCGGCTGCCGCCGAAGTCGGCGCTCGACGGCGAGATCGTCGTCGAGCGCGAGGGCGGCCTCGACTTCGACGCGCTCCAGATGCGCCTCCACCCGGCCGAGAGCCGGATGCCGCAAGCTCTCGGCCGAGATCCCGGCCGACTTCGTCGTCTTCGACGTGCTCCTCTGGGACGGCAAGGACCTGCACGAGCAGCCGCTCGAGGAGCGGCGCAAGCAGGTGGAGAAGCTGCCCTTCGACATCTCGCCCGCGACGCACGACCGCAAGGAGGCGAAGAAGTGGCTCGACCGGCTCGAGGTGGCGGGCTTCGACGGCGTGATCGCCAAGCGCCTCGGGCTCCCGTACATGCCCGGCTCGCGCGAGGCCGTCCTGAAGGTGAAGGGCGAGAAGACCGCCGACTGCGTGGTCGTCGGCGTCACCTGGAGCGAGAAGGGCACCGGGCATCGCCAGCCTCATGCTCGGGCTCTAGACGACGGCAAGCTCGTCCCCCGGTCGGCACCCGCGGCCGCGGCAAGCAAGCGCGAGGAGATCCTCGAGCGCGTCGAGCCCGCTCCTCGGCCCCAACCCCGAGCGCAAGCCGCGCGGCGAGCCGAGCCGCTGGAGCGCCGACGTCGACCTCGAGTGGAGCTCCGTGCCAGCCCGAGCTCGTCGTCGAGGTGCGCTACGACAAGTGGCAGAAGGGCCGCTTCCGCCACGGCTCGAGCTTCCTGCGCTTCCGGCCGGACAAGGATCCCGAGCAGTGCACGGTCGACCAGGTGCAGCCGCAGCCCGCAGAAGGGCGACCCGACCGTCTCCGGCCTCCTCGGTCGCTAGTAGACCGGCTCGAGGCCGAGCTTCTCGAAGCGCGGAAGCGAGGCTCACCTTCCGCCTCCACATCCCGGCGGTGAGGTCGCCGACCTTCTTCACCCGGTCGCGCATCGTCTGAAGCGTGAACGCCTCCGGCTCGACGGCCGGCACCTCGTCCCACGCGAGTGGCGCCGAGGCGCGGGCGTCCGGGCGTCGGGCCGGATCGAGTAGGCGGACGCGATCGTCCGGTCGCGCGAGTTCTGGCCGTAGTCGACGAAGACGCCGCGCCGGTCGGCCACCTTCCACGTCGTCGTCGCCACGTCCTGGTCGTCGATCCGCCGCTCGACCTCCTGCGCGAGTGCCTTGGCGAACCGCCGCACCTCGGGGAAGCGGAGCTCGGGCCGGATCGGCGCGAGGATGTGGCAGCCCCGTCGCGCCCGACGTCTTCGGAAAGCTCGGGAGGTCCAGCTCGTCCATCAGCTCGCTTCACCACCACCGCGATCTCGCGGCACGTGCTCCCACGGATTGCCCGCGCTCGGATCGAGGTCGATGAGCATGTAGTCGGGCCGCTCGACGTCGTCCACGCGGCAGTGCCACGTGTGCAGCTCGATGCAGCCGAGGTTCGCTGATCCACGCGAGCGCCGGCCGCGTTCGTGACGACCGGGAAGTCGGCCGTGCGCCCGCTTCCCGGGAAGAGGATGTGCACGGTCTCGAGCCAGTCCGGATGGGGGACCGGGACGCGCTTCTGGTAGAAGAACTCGCCCTCGACGCCGTGCGGGTAGCGCTTCATCTGCATCGGCCGGCGCTCCGACGTGCGTTCAGCACGTAGCGGCGCGAGATCGACGTAGTGGCGGATGAGGTCGCCCTTCGTGAGCCCGCCGTCGCGGGAAGAAGACCTTTCGAGATTCGTGACCGCACTCGCGGCGGCCGATCCGCATCGGCGCGAAGTAGCCGCCCAGCAAATCCCCCTTTGAGGGGAAGGCACCGGTCTCGCCCTGGGCCATCATCCGGGTGCCGGCTCCCCTCACATAACCCCCGGCGTCTGGCGAATGCCCGTTTCGGCTGTGCGGCTCCCTACCCCACCGAAGCGGGCTTCGTCCTTTGTTGGGGGCGGGAAGCACCTTGGTACCATTGCCCGGCACGGAGAAGTGGCCGAGTGGCTGAAGGCGGCGCCCTGCTAAGGCGTTAGGGGGGTGAATTCCTCCCTCGAGGGTTCGAATCCCTCCTTCTCCGCTCCGTAGCGCCCGCGCGACAACCCGTGGAGGGGTGGCAGAGCGGACGAATGCGGCGGTCTCGAAAACCGTTATCCGTCGTTAGGCGGATCGAGGGTTCGAATCCCTCCCCCTCCGCCTCTCTCTTCCTCGTCGAGCGGCTTGCAGCGCTCATGCCACGCGAGCGCGAGGTCGTCGAGCCTCCGCGACCGCGTTCGGGCCGTGATCTTCGCGTACGAGAGCGGACTCACGCAGCCGGGTCCGAAGACGCGCGCGTGAGACGCGGGGCGGCGTATTCGCGCGCCTTCGCCGCGATGGGGATGGGCTAGCAGAATATGAGGGTGACCTCGGTCGATCCCGACGTCATCGGCAGGGACAAGGAGCTTGCCGCCGTCGCTGCCTTCGTTGCGTCGGCGGAGTCCCTTCCGGGCGCGCTGCTGCTCGAGGGCGACGCCGGGATCGGAAAGACGACGCTCCTGCGCGCCGGGATCGCCGCGGCCGCCCGGTCAGGGATCCGCGTTCTCTCCGCCCGCCCCGTGGAGGCCGAGTCGAGTCTCTCCTTCGCCACGATCGGCGACCTGCTCGCGCAGCGGCTCGAGGATGTCCTCCGCGCCCTCCCCCGGCCACAGGCCCACGCGCTCGAGGTCGCCCTCCTGCTCAGCGAGCCAGACGGATCGCCGCCCGATCGGAGGGCTGTCGGCGTCGGCGTTCTCGGCGCACTGCGGGAACTCGCCGCGGCCGAGCCTCTGCTGCTTGCCATTGACGACCTTCAGTGGCTCGATCGTGCTTCCGCAGCAGCGCTGGAGTTTGCGCTCCGCCGGCTCGAGGACGAGCCGATCGGGCTCCTAGCTGCAGGACGAGGCGGATCGGACGCGCCGCTTGCGCCTCGAGCAGGCCCTCCCAGAAGCGCGGTTGCGCCGCATTCAGGTCGGGCCGCTCAGCCTGGGCGCGCTCAACAGGCTTCTCCGCGATCGGCTCGACGCCGTGTTTCCCCGCCCGACACTGCGCCGCATCCACGAAACCTCGAGTGGGAACCCCTTCCTCGCGCTCGAACTTGCCCGCGCGCTCGAGCGCCGCGGGCGGCCGCTCGAAGCGGGCGAGCGCCTGCCGGTGCCCGACGACGTGAACGAGCTCGCACGCGGCCGCCTCGCAGCGCTTCCTCCCGCGACGGTCGCTGCCCTCCGCGCTGCTGCGGCCCTCTCCCAACCAACGCGGACACTCGTTTCGGCCGCCGCCGGCGACAGCCGTGCGCTCCAGCCCGCCATCGAGGCGCTGATCGTCGAGCTCGACGGAGACCGGGTTCGCTTCACCCACCCGCTCCTCGCCGCAGCCGCCGAGGGCGGGGCGGAGTGCCGACGTGAGCTTCACAGCCGCCTCGCAGAGCTCGTAGCCGATCCCGAGGAGCGGGCACGCCACCTCGCGCTCGCCGCGAGCGGCCCCGATCCGTCGGTGGCAGACGAGCTCGAGGCGGCAGCGCACGGAGCTGCTGCGCGCGGCGCAACCTGGGCGGCCGCCGAGCTCACCGAGCAGGCCGCACGCCTCACGCCTCCCGACCGTGACGAGGACGTTCGCCGCCGGAGCGCTGATGCCGCCTACTACCACTTCGAGTCCGGGGACAGCCGACGCGCGCGGGCGATGCTCGAGCGGCTCGCCGGAGAGCTGTCCGCAGGGCCCGAGCGAGCGCGCGTCCTCGTTCGACTCGCACTCACGCGCGCCTACGACGACGATCTCCACGCGGCGAGCGAGATCAACCTCCAGGCACTGGAGGAAGCCGGCGAGGACTCGCTCACGCGAGCCCGAGCGCTCGTAGGCCTCGCAGCGACGCTCTTTCGGCGCCGAGAGCATCTCGCCGAGGCAGTCGGGTACGCGACAGCCGCAGTCGAGCTCGCCCGCGGCCTCAGTGAGCGTGCGCTCCTCGGCGACGCCCTGGGCGTGCAGCTCCTCTCCGAGGCTGCGCTTGGCCGCCCGGCGGCGGGCGCAACGCTCGAGCGGCTTCTCCGGCTCCGGCCGCCGAGCGACCACGTTCGGCTGCAGGCCGCGCCGAAGTGGCATGCCGCGATCGTCCGCATGTGGTGGGAAGAGCTGGAGTCGGGCCGGCACTCGCGTTCCTTGAGCTTGTCGAGCTGGGACGCGAGAGGGGCGACGAGGCCTTCCTGCCGTACGTCTACGTCCTCGCTGCGCAGAACGACTGCCTCCGGGGCGACTTCGAGCGCGCGGCCTTCCACGCCGACGCAGGCCGTGAGATCGCCGAGCAGGTAGGGCAGGAGACGCTCTTCAGCTACGCACTCGCAATGGATGCGCTCGTGCAGGCGCACCTCGGCCGCGTCGACGAGGCGCGAGAGCGTGGGGAGCGCGCCCTCGAGCTCGCACATCGCACACACGGCACTCCCACGCTCCACTTTGCGAGCTGGGCGCTCGGTCTGCTCGAGCTCTCGCTGAACCGGCCCGAGGCGGCCGCGGAGCGGCTCGCACCGGTGGTCGAGTTCGCGCGCGAGCAGGAGATCTGCGAGCCGTCCCTGACGCGATTCGCGCTCGACTACGTGCACGCGCTGATCGAGCTCGGCCGGCTCGAGCAGGCCGAGGAGATCTGCGCCTGGTACGAGGCCAATGCGGCAAGGCTCGGCCGTCGGGGCGCCCTCGCATCCTCCGCGCGCTGCCTCGGTCTTCTCGCCGCCGCGCGAGGAGACCTCGACGAGGCGCTCGCGATCCTCGAGCGCGCACTCGCCGACCACGAGATCGTCCCGATGCCGTTCGAGCGGGCGCGGACGCTGCTGGCGCTCGGCTCGGTGCGACGACGAGCTAGGCAGCGGCGCCTGGCTCGAGAGTCGCTTCAGCGGGCACAGACGATCTTCGAGGAGCTCGGCGCGGCGCTCTGGGCGAGGAAAGCCGGCGCCGAGCTGTCCCGGATCAGCGGGCGGGCCTCTCACCCCGGCGGTCTGACTCCGGCCGAGCTCCGAATCGCCGAGCTCGTCGGCCAGGGCCGGTCGAACAAGGAAGTGGCGGCGGAGCTCGTCGTGACCGTTCGCACGGTCGAGTCGAACCTGACCCGGATCTACCGCAAGCTCGACGTGCGCTCTCGTGCCGAGCTCGCACACCGCCTCAGCGCTAGAGATCCGGCAGAGCCCGCGTAGCACGCTGCTCAAAGCGTGTGGATTTCCACGTTTCGACGGGCCGTCGGCGGGCGTAGCGTCGATCTCGATGGAACCGAGATGGGAGGAACAATGACGAAGAGGAGAATCGCACTCGTGTCCGTGCTGGCGGCTGTCGTCGCGGCGTTCTCGATCGTTCCGCTGGCTGCCTCGTCGAGCGGAGACCAACGGTTGGTGGCGAGCGTCAGGGTCGACTTCACGAGCTCGACGCACGCGGTAGGAACGTTCGCAATCTGCTGCGTGGCCAACGACAGCGGGCCTGCGCAGGCCGACGTGACCTCGTTTACGCCGCTGGCGAACAACACGGCACGCTTCCAGGCGACGGAGACTCTCGCCGGCTCGAAGGGCGACATCGTCCTGGCGCTCCGCGGAACGACCGGACCGCTGGATAGCCCCAACCACATCGCCCGGGGCAAGTGGAAGGTGATCGGCGGCACGGGCGCATACGCGGACCTGCGAGGGCACGGAACCTTCACCGCCGTGACCAACCAGGCCACGGGCGCCCTTACTGCCATAAATGATGGGAGGGGCCGCTAGCGCGGCGTCAGCGTCAAAGGTCTGCGGGGAGACTCGGCGCGCCTTGCTCGCCGAGTCTCCGCGCGGTCACCCTCCCGAGAACTCGGGGAGGGGGCTCGGATGCCTCGGTTCGTACAAGCCGATCTCGCCTCCGCCTGGGATCCGGAGCCGTGTCATCAGGCCGTACCCCTCGTCGGAGATCGGCGCGATGAACTCGACGCCCTTCTCGCGCAGCTCGGTGACCGTTCGTTCAAGGTCGTGGCACATGAGAAAGAGTTCGTGCTGCCCGACCATCCGCCCCCAGCCCGGGCCCGGATGGACGGCGAGCTCGGTAGGAGGCAGCGAGAAGATCAGCCAGCCCTCGCCCGCATCGACCCCGGCGAATCCGAGGACGTCGCGCAAGAACGCGCGCGCCGCGTCGGCGTCCTCGGCGAAGAGAATCGCGTGTGCGCCAGCTATCACAACGAGATCCTAATTACGTCGGCACTGCCTTCCCAGCTCGGGCTCGAGGCCGGATGTTCCGGTTCGAGCGGAACACGTTCTCTGGGTTCTGGCGCGTGACTGGCGAACAGACTGGCGAACCGGATGCAAAAGCCCTGCAAATCGGACATGTTGGTCAGGTCTCGAAAACCGTTATCCGTCGTTAGGCGGATCGAGGGTTCGAATCCCTCCCCCTCCGCTTCCCAGCTTCCCGGCAGCCGCAGAGATCTAACTCGGCCCTATCCAGTGCTTCCGGCGGGACGAGCAGCTTGTACGAGTGGCCGTCGCGAGCCACGAAGCCGCTCCGTTGGAGCTCGTCCAGGCCGCGGGTGACCGTCTCTCGCGCCGAGGCGACCATCTCGGCGAGGAGGTCGTGCGTGAGGGGGAACTCGATCCGGACGCCGTCTGGCTTGACTCTCCCGAACTCGCGCGCCAATTGGGTGAGCTTCTGGCGAACGCGATCGACGTGGTGGACGCTGGCGAGGTAGCTCGCTGCGTCCTGCCTCTTCCGGAGCGCGCCGCCCAGCCCCCGGACGAGCGTGGCCGCCGCACCCGGTATCGCCAGCAAGGCCTCGAGCTGGGGAACGGGAACAACGGTGATCCAGCAGTCCGTGAGCGCCTGTAGATGCTCTCGGGCGCTCGGGGGAACGAGGATGGAGCTTTCGCCCGCCTCCATGACCACCACGTGACGCCCTGACGGCGGAGAGGCGCGGACGACGAGGAACCCGTTCTCGACGACCAGCGCTGCAGCATTCTCCACGTCGCCGAGGCGTCGCCTTGCTCCCGCCGACAGGCGAAGCGCCGCGCAGGAGCTCAGGATTCCGGCCGCGAGCTTCCTCTCGCCCTCGTCCAGTCCATCGAGCAGCCAGCTGTCGGTGGAAGGGACGAACCGACGTTCCCTCCTCACTGGCGGTTGCTGAAGACCCTCAGGCGTCGCTCGTCCTTGTCCGGGGACTGCTCGAGCGACGGGCGCGTCGCTCTTCGTCAGGTGTGTTCGTGTCGCACGTTCGGACGTTCTTACATCCGAGGGAAACGGCGTCGCATTGTGAGAACGATCACGGAGGGTTCCGGACCTCGGCGGTAGCATCGCGCCTCCGCCAGCGATCGTTCGCCGACAACCTGATCAACGGGGGCTCCTGATGGGCATCGTCAGAAGAGCGGCGGGTTTTCTCGGAGCCTTGTTGGCTGTGGGAATGCTGCTCCTCCTGGGCGGGGTCGTCTTCAACGGCACGGTCAGCGCCATCACCGGGTCGAATAGCGGCCGACCCCAGAATCCCGACCGCGCGGCCGAAGAGCAAGCGGACCGGTTGTTCGAGGAAGGTCGGGAGATCTTCCGCTTCGACACCTTCGGGGACGAGGCGTTCTGGGGCGGCGCCCTTCAACTCCACAGGGCGATCGCCGGCGAGAAGCTCGGCGGCGTCGGTCCCGGCGTCAGCCCGCGCACCGCCCTGGCAGTCGGCCTGAAGGTGGACGAGACGGCGCTCCCCAGGTCACTGAAGAACGCGCTGCGCCGAGGCGACGTCGACCTGGATGATCCTGCCAACACGCTTGCGCTTCTGAAGTTGGACGCTGTCCTCGGCCTCAAGGGCTTTTTCGAGCGCGACAAGCTCACGTCGATCGGGCTCACGTGTGCCTCATGCCACTCGATGGTGGACGACTCGTTTTCGCCCGGCATCGGACGCCGGCTCGACGGCTGGCCGAATCGTGACCTCAACGTTGGAGCGATCATCTCCCTCGCCCCGAACAAGAAGCCGATTACCGACCTCCTCGGCGTCGACGAGGCAACGGTGAACGCCGTGCTCGCCGCCTGGGGCCCGGGGAAGTTCGACGCCGAGCTCTTCCTGGACGGCAAGGGATTCCGCCCTGACGGGGGGTCGGCAGCGACGCTTCTTCCAGCCGCCTTCGGCCTGGCCGGGGTGAACCTCCACACGTACACCGGCTGGGGGTCGGTGACCTACTGGAACGCCTTCGTCGCCAACCTCGAAATGCACGGGCAAGGAACGTTCTTCGATCCTCGCCTGAACGACCCGGAGAAGTTCCCCATCGCGACCCGGGCCGGCTTCTTCGACGTGCGGAACGAACCCGACCTGATCACGCCGAAGCTCGGGGCGCTCGAGTTCTACCAGAAGGGACTCCTCGCACCAAAGCCGCCCAAGGGAAGCTTCGACCCGGCCGCCGCCCAGCGGGGCAAGGCACTCTTCAACGGCAAGGCGACGTGCGCGGACTGCCACGTGCCGCCCCTGTACACGGAGCCCGGCTGGAATCTGCGCGAGCCCGCCGAGATCTGCACCGACTCGTTCCAGGCCGATCGCTCGCCGGACGAGAGATACCGAACGACGCCGCTCAAGGGACTCTTCGCCCGCTCGAAAGGCGGGTTCTGGCACGACGGACGCTTCCCGACCCTGAACGCGGTCATCGAGCACTACGACGACTGCTTCGGTCTGGGCCTCGAAGCACGGGAGAAGAGCGACCTCGTCCAGTTCCTGAAGAGCCTGTAGCCGATGGCGACCCGTCGGTCGCGGGCCGTATCCCCGATGACAGCGAAGCCAGAACGAAAGACCCTTGTCCTGGTTGGGACGAACCATCGTCGAGCGCCGGTCGAGCTCCGCGAACGCCTCTATCTTGCGTCCGCCGAGGCCGCCGACTTCGCTGGCAGGCTGAGCGACCGCGGTGGCGAAGCGGTCGTACTCTCCACCTGCAACCGGACCGAGGTCTACCTGGCGCACCCGGAGCCGCAAGGGAGCGCCGCTCGTGCCCACGCCGAGCTTGCTCGACTCGCCCGCCTGCCGGAGGCTGAGCTCGGCTCGGCGCTCTGTGTTCTTCACGAGGATGCCGCGGCTCTCCAGCTGTTTCGGGTCGCCGCCGGGCTGGAGTCGCTCATTCCAGGCGAGTTGCAGATCCTCGGCCAGGTGCGCGCCGCGCACGAAGCCGCGCTAAACGTGGGCGCGAGCGGGCCGATCCTGAACCACCTTTTCCGCCAAGTGCTCCATGCAGCCAAGCGCGTCCACACCGAAGCTGCATTCGGCGAGCAGCCGAGCTCCATCCCGGCCGCCGCCGCCCAGCTCGCCCGACAGTTCTACGGTGGGCTCGAAGGCCGGCGCATCCTCATCATCGGGGCGGGCAAGATGAGCGAGCTCGCCGCCCTTGATTTCACCTCCGCCGGCGCCGAGGGAATCGTCGTAACCAACCGCGGGCCCTCGAGAGCGAAGAAGCTCGCCGATCGGTTCGGCGGCGTGGCAGTGGGATTCGAACAGCTCGCAGAGGAGCTCGAGCGGGCAGACGTCGTGATCTCATCAACTCGCTCCCCACGCCTCGTACTCACCGTCGAGGAGGCGGCTGAGGGCATTCGCCGCCGCCGGGGCCGACGACTGCTCTTCATCGATATCGCCGTCCCCCGCGACCTCGATCCAGCGATCGGGCAGGTCGGTGGCTGCTACCTCTACGACATCGACGACCTCGGCGATGCCGCCGCTGAGCGCCGTACCGACCGCCGTCGCCAGATCGTGAAGGCCGAAGCAATTCTCGCCGGGGAGGTTGCAAGGTTCCGCGCATGGCGGCGTTCGCTCGGCGTCGTACCGACGATCACCTCGCTACGCCGGCTCGCCGAGGACATCCGCACGGCCGAGCTCGAGCGGGCAGAGCACCGCCTCGACTCGCTCTCTCCGTCCGAACGACACGCCGTCGAAGCTCTCACGGCGAAGATCGTGAGGAAGCTACTCCACACGCCGACCGTGCGTATCAAGCAGGCCGCGCTCCAGCCAGATGGCCAAGCCTACGTCTCCGCAGTTGAACACCTCTTCGGACTCGGCGAGAACGGGCGATGAGATCGAGCAGGAACCCGGTCCGCCTCGTGATCGCGCTCTCGGTCGCGGCAGCGTTGGCCGTCTTCCTCCTCTACACAAGCCTCGCGGGCGGAGCGACTGCGTCTCTCACGCCGAGTCAGCTTCCCGGGCACAGCGGCGAGGTCGGTCTCACGGGGAAGGTCGTCGGCCCCGTAGGGGGCGATGCGCATGGCGCCGGCCTGCGCTTCGCGATCCGCGACATCGACGGCACGACGAGTGTGCGAGTCCTCTACCGCGGCTCCGTGCCCGACCTGTTCAGGATCGGGAGGCAGGTGTACGTGCGCGGCCGGCTTCGCGAGAGTCTCTTCGTCGCCGTTCCAGACTCACTGATGACCAAGTGCCCGTCGAAGTACGCGCCAGAGGATTCGACGTAGCCAGCGGTTCGTCGGCTCGCCGTTCCCCCTCCGCCTTCTCTCCTTCCCCATGGAGACGTTTCGGGCTCTCCCCACCGCGGTACGCGCATGGGTAGACCCTGATCCCCATCGATTCGGGAGACCTCGAACCTCCGAGGAATAAACGCCCGTCGGGCGCTCTCGAATGAAGTGAGGAGGCGAACAGGATGCGAGTCTTCCTAGTAGGAGCGAGCGGCGCGCTCGGCCGCCGGCTCGTCCCCCAGCTGATCGAGCGCGGCCACAGCGTGGTCGGCACTGCCAGCTCGGCGCGCAAGGCCGAACGGGTGCGCGAGCTCGGAGCCGAGCCGGTCGTGCTCGACGCCCTCGACGCGCGGGCAGTACGCGAGGCGGTCACCGCCGCTCAGCCCGACGCGATCGTTCATGAGGCGACCTCGCTGACCGGCCTCAGCGACTTCAGGCACGTCGATCGCAGCTTCGCCAAGACCAACCGGCTCCGCACCGAAGGGACCGACAACCTGCTCGCCGCGGCCCGGGAAGCGGGCGTCGGCAGGTTCGTCGCCCAGAGCAACGCGAACCACCGCTACGCCCGCGAGGGCGGCCCGGTCAAGAGCGAGGACGCCCCGCTCGATCCGGACCCGGTCTCCGCGGCGCACGAAAGCATGGAGGCGCTGGCCCACCTCGACAAGGCCGTCACGGATGCGGGTGGGATCGCGCTTCGCTACGGGATCTTCTACGGCGACCCCGACGATGCGTTGGTCGAGACCGTGCGTGAGCGCAAGTTCCCCATCGTCGGCGACGGTGCCGGCGTCTGGTCGTTCATTCACCTCGACGACGCCGCATCGGCGACCGTGCTGGCGCTCGAGCACGACGGCCCCGCCGTCTACAACATCGTCGACGACGAGCCCGCGCCCACCCGCGAGTGGCTGCCGGAGCTCGCGAGCATCGTCGGCGCCAAGCCGCCGCAACGTTTCCCGCGCTTCCTCGCCCGGCTCTTCGCCGGCGAGGCGCCCGTCGTCATGGCTACCGAGTCCCGCGGCGCCTCGAACGCAAAGGCCAAGCGCGAGCTCGGCTGGAGGCTGAGCTACCCGAGCTGGCGCCAGGGCTTCGCCGACCGGTACGGAAAGCGGACTCCCGTCAGCGCATGACTCACGGAATGGAGGAAGGAATGGTCAAGACCCAGACCGAGGTTGAGGTGCTTTTCGACAATCGATCCGAAGCGATCTGGGCGAAGGACATCGATCGACTCATGTCGCTCTACTCACCCGACATCGTCTATTTCGACCTCGTGCCGCCGCTTCAATACGTGGGATCGGACGCGCTGCGACAGAGGTTCCTGGACTGGTTCGACAGCTTCGAGGGCCCGATCGGCCAGGAGATCCATGACCTGAGCGTCATGGAGAGCGGAGATGCCGCCATCGCACACATGCTCATCCGGGCAGGCGGAACGCTCAAGAACGGGCAAGAGGTCGGCTTCTGGGTCCGTGCGACCGACGGCTGCCGGCGGTCGGACGACGAGTGGCTGATCACGCATGAACACATCTCGCTGCCCGTCGACCCGATGAGCCGGAGCGCGGTCATGGACCTCGTCCCTTGAAGGGAGGCGCGATGAGCACATCCACCATGAACCAACCGAGGGTCGTTTCTCCACGGGGAGTGGCTCGCGGCGCGCAAGCAGCTCCTGGCACGCGAGAAGGAGCTCACGAGACACCGGGACGAGGTGAACGCCGAGCGTCGGCAGCTGCCGATGGTCGAGATCACCAAGGACTACGTCTTCGAAGGCCCGGAGAAGGCAAGGCTCGTCGACCTGTTCGACGGCCGCCGCCAGCTCCTCGTCTTCCACTTCATGTACGAGCCGGACTGGGACGAAGGCTGCCCTTCGTGCTCGTTCATCGCCGACAACATCGGCCACCTCAGCCACCTGCACGCCCGCGACACGTCGCTCGTCCTCGTCTCCCGCGCGCCGTTCGAGAAGCTCGCGGCCTACCGGGAGCGAATGGGCTGGACGATCCCCTGGTACTCCTCGTACGGCAGCGACTTCAACTACGACTTCCACGTCACGATCGACAAGGCGGTCGCTCCGGTCGAGTACAACTACAAGAGCGAAGAGGAGCTCGTGGAACAGGCTCCCTCGTGGGCCGGCTGGTCCGGTGACCAGCCCGGTGTGAGCGCCTTCCTGCGGGAGGACGACCGCGTCTTCCACACCTACTCGGCGTACGAGCGCGCCGTCGAAGTCCTGATGGGCACCTACACCTGGCTGGACCTCACGGCGCGAGGCCGGCAGGAGGACTGGGAAGAGCCCGCGGGGCGAAGCGACGGGCCGGCCATGAGCTGGCTTGAGCGCCACGACCAGTACGAAGACGCCTAGCGGCGCGCCCGGCGCTCCCGGGCCACCAAGGAAGGTTCCCAGGCCGCCGGCCGTCTTGTTGTGGACCGCATTGCATTCAACTCGAAGGAGCTCGAACGATGAATGCGAGACGCAACAACGGCCGGCGACGCGTGATTCGCCCGCTGCTGGCCATGGCCCTCGGGATCGCCGCGGCCCTGGCGGCGAGCCCACCGGCGAGCGCGGCAACCAACGCAACATTCTCCAACGGCGTGCTCACCGTCACCGGTGACGCCGCCGGCAACTCGATCGCCATCAGCCGGGACGCGGCGGGAAGGATCCTGGTGAACAACGGCGCGATCGCAGTGGTCGGCGGCACGCCCACGGTCGCCAACACCGCGCTGATCCGGGCCTTCGGCCAGGGCGGCAACGACGTCATCAGCCTCAACGAGGCCACCGGCGCGCTGCCGCGGGCGAACCTGTTCGGCGGCGCCAACAACGACACTCTCACCGGCGGCTCCGGTGGCGACCAGCTCTTCGGCCAGACCGGCAACGACACTCTCCTGGGCAAGGGCGGCTTCGACGTCCTCACCGGCGGCAGCGAGAACGACACGATCACCGGCGGCGACGCCGACGATCAAGCCTTCGGTCAGGGCGGCAACGACCGGATGATCTGGAATCCCGGCGACGACACCGACCTCAACGAAGGCGGAGCAAACACGGACACGGTCCAGGTCAACGGCGGCGGCGGCGGCGAGCAGTTCGCCACCACGGCCAACGGCACGCGGGTCCGGTTCGACCGCCTCAACCCGGCGCCGTTCGCAATCGACATCGGCACCTCCGAGAATCTGGTCATCAACGCGAACGGTGGCGACGACAGCTTCTCCGCCACCGGGAACCTGGCTGCCCTCATCAAGATCACCGTCGACGGCGGCGCAGGCAACGACACGCTCCTCGGCTCAAACGGCATCGACTCGTCCTCGGCGGCGACGGCGACGACTTCGTCGACGGCCAGCAGGGGAACGACGTGGCCTTCCTGGGCGCCGGTAACGACGTCTTCCAGTGGGATCCCGGCGACGGCAGCGACGTCGTCGAGGGCCAGGACGGCTCCGACACGATGCTCTTCAACGGCAGCGCGGCCAACGAGAACTTCGACGTAGCCGCCAACGGCGGGCGCGTCCTGTTCTTCCGCAACATCGCCAACGTGACCATGGATCTCGACAACGTCGAGATCGTCGATGTCCGGGCCCTCGGCGGCGCAGACACGACCGTGGTCAACGACCTCAGCGGTACGGACGTCACCGAGGTGAAGACCGGCCTGGCAGCGCCTGGTGGCGGCGGCGACGGCCAGCCCGACAACGTCGTCGTCCAGGGCACCAACGGCGACGACGTCGCCCTGGTGGCGGGCGATGCCGCGGACGTCTCCGTCCTCGGTCTGGCCGCCCAGCTGGACATCGACGGCGCCGAGAGCTCCAACGACCGGCTGACGATCAACGTGCTGGCCGGCGACGACGTCGTCGATGCGTCCGACCTCGCGGCCGGGACGATCCAGCTGACCGCCGATGGCGGCAACGACGACGACGTGCTCATCGGCGGCGACGGCAACGACGTCCTGCTCGGCGGTCCGGGCGACGACGTGCTGATCGGCGGCCCGGGCATCGACGTCATCGACGGCGGCACCGGCGACAACGTCGTGATCCAGCTCGTCGGCGCCGACAAGGTCTCTTCGGCCAAGTCCGCGGACCAGGCCTGGCTGGCGAGTCACATCCGGCTCGTCAACGGTGCGACCGTGCTCGACGTCGGCGGGAAGAAGCGCACGCTTCCCGAGGCTGACCTCAGCCGGCTCGTCCGGAACGCCCCCACGCACTAAGCCGGCGCGAGCTTCCTCGCACTGCGAGCGCCAGAACCGCACGTCGGGTTCTGGCGCTCGCCATCACCGGTAAAAAGGAAAGCGGATGAGAGATCTTCGCCTGGCGCTGCCTGTCGGGCTGGCGTTCGCCGCCCTCGCGGCGGCCGGATGCGGCGACGGCAACGACGAGGGATCCGCGACGACGTCGACTGCCGACGTCCCGCGACTCATCGCCACCGTCGGATCTCCCGACGACCCGGATGCCTACGAGATCAGCCTCACGACCGAGGACGGGGAAGAGATCACCACCGTGCTCCCGGGCGGCGAATACCGGCTCGAGATCAGACGACCTCTCGACCATCCACAACTTCCATCTGGCGGCGCGGCAAACCGGGGTCGACCTCGCGACCGAGGTCTCGGGCACGGGTGAGAGGACGGCCGTCGTCATGCTCCAGGAGCCGGAGGCGTACATCTACTTCTGCGATGCGCACCCGGCCACGATGGAGGCGACCTTCAGCATCCACGACCGAATTCGGACGCAGAACTGACCACGCGCATCCTCACGAGGCGGGAGCTCAACCGGGCGCTGCTCTCGCGCCAGCTCCTGCTCGACCGGAGGTCGCTCACCGCGACCCGCGCGGTTGAACGGCTCGCCGGGCTCCAGGCGCAGTACACGCCGTCGCCGTACCTGTCGCTCGCCGCGCGCGTCGACGGCTTCGAGCGCGAGTCGCTCACGCGCGCGCTCGAGCGCTGCCGCGTGGTGAAGGCCCTCCTGCAACGCGGCACGCTCCACCTGGTCACGCCGCGCGACCTGTGGGCGTTCGCGATCGCGCGTCGCGAGCTCGGAGCGAACTACTGGCCGCCCGCCTACGAGCGCAGTTTCCCCGAGCGAAAGATCGCCCAGCTCGCCCGGTCCCTCGCCCAGACCCTTCGCTCGAGCCCTCTCCCCTGGGCCGAGCTGCGCCGGCTCCTCGAGCCGCACGCCAATCAGAAGGTCACGCCGGCGCTCCTCTGGCGTCGGGTGCAGGGATACGAGGCGTTCGTCCACGTGCCGCCTTCCGGAACCTGGGGCTACGGCGGTGACGGTGTCTACTCCGCGGCCGAGGCGGTCGTCGACGGAACGGCCCCGGCGCCGGCCAAGGCCGTGGAGCATCTGATCCGGCGCTACCTCGCCGCCTTCGGGCCCGCGACCGTGCAAGACGTGGCGCAATGGGCCGGGCTCCAGCGCACCGGCCTTCTCGCCGCGGCGATCGCCCGGCTCGACCTTCGAACCTTCGAGGACGAGAACGGCGAGACGCTCTTCGACCTCCCGCGCGCGCCGCTCCCGGACCCCGAGACGCCGGCCCCGCCCCGGCTCGTGCCGCGCTTCGACGACCTCGTGCTCTCACACGCAGACCGCACGCGGATCCTCGGCGACATCCCCGCAACTCGGATCGTGAGCAAGAACGCGCTCGTGCAGGCGACCATGCTGGTGGACGGGTTCGTCGCAGGGACGTGGCAGCTCGAGGACGGTCGGGTGCGACTCGAGCCGTTCGGCCGCCTCTCGCGCGAGGTCAAGACCGCACTCGCCGAGGAGGCAGCGAGAGTCGAAGCCCTGGTGGCGTAGGGGCGGCCAGTTCCGTCAGGTCCGTTTCGCGCGTATGGTTCTGATGTGGTCATCACCGGAAATCCCGCGGAGTCGGGCGCCGACCTCGCGGTCAACATCGTCAACACCTGGGAGTCGCTTCCCTCTCCACACGACGGGCTCGAGGACGCCGAGGATCTGCGCATCTTCCTCCGCGCCGTAGGACGCGCCGAGGCTGCCGCCGCCGTCACCGATCGCGACCTCGCCGAGTTCAAGCATCTCCGCGGCCGCCTGCGGCGCGTGTTCGAGACGGACGACGTCCCGGAGGTGGCGAGCGTGCTGAACGCGCTCGCCACGGAGAGCGGCGCGGTTCCCCGGCTGGCGCCGGGCGGTGACGGCTGGAAGCTCGAGTTCGGGCCCGAGGACGGGTCGATCACGGGCCGCCTCGCAGCGGCGGCGGCGGTTGCGCTGATCGAGATCGTGCGGGCGCACGGGCTCACCCGCTTCGGGACGTGCGCCGCGGAACCGTGCATGTGTGCGTACGTCGACCGCACCAAGAATCGAAGCAAGCGGTACTGCTGCGAGCTCTGCGCCGATCGCGCCGCCCAGCGGGACTACCGTGCTCGCCGGCGCGACTCGTAACCTTGCGTCAGTCTCTAAGCCGCTATAGCATCTGACGCCAGGCGCCGGTCTACCCCTGACTGCCTCTCGGGCTAGCACCGGCGCCGGTAGAGCCGAGAGCCAGCGGGTGTCATTTCGTCCGGCAACGCAGTGGCGCCCGCACTCTCGGCAAGCGGACAGTACGCCAGAAGCGGGCCCGATTCATCCCCTCAGATCCGTTCCGACCCACCGGCCGTAAAGCGGGTGGGTAGGCAATCGGCGCCGAGGCGCCGTCACCGAGGGAGGAACAGGATGAGCCGCAGTCCTTTGTCCCGCCGTGCCGCGTGCGCTGCAGTTGCGCTCGTCGCGGTGCTTGCTCGTCGCGCCGTCGGCTTCGGCGGCACCGCTCGCAGGCCCGACGAACCTGCGCGTCGCTGCGATCACGCCGCACAGCGTCACGCTCGCGTGGAACGCGGCGACGAACCCCGGCAGCTTCACGTACGTGATCGAGGCGAGCTTCGGCTACCGCCTCGGCGTGAAGCCGCCGAGCACGAGCTTCACGTGGACGCGCGACATGGTCCCGGGCAGGACGTACTCGTTCGTCATGTGGGCGGGCAACGCGAAAGGGCAGGAATCGGCGAAGAGCAACAAGCTGACGGTCACGCTGCCCGTCGACCGGACACCACCGGCCGCGCCCGTGGTCACGGTGACCGGGACAACCTCGTCGAGCGTCGGCCTCTCCTGGCCCGCGGTCGCGGACGACGACCACACCTGCTGCACGTACCGCGTCTTCGCGAACGGCACCCAGGTCTCGCTGGACAACCTGGTGTGGACCGGCGAGCGGGCCGTGACGGTGCTGCGGCTCGCCGCCGCGACGACGCACTCGTTCTCGGTCGTCGCCGTCGACCCGTCGCGCAACGTGTCGGCGCCGAGCACGGCCGTGACCGCGACGACGCAGCCGACCAGCGACACGACCGGGCCGAGCGCCCCGGGGAACCTCGTCGCGTGGGACTTCGGCTGCGAGACCTGGCTCTTCTGGGACAGGTCGGTCGACGACGTCGACCCGCAGGTGTCGATCCGCTACGAGGTCTTCGTGAACGGCGTCCCCGACGGCAGCCAGACCAACGCCGACCGCTGGATCACCTACGGGACGCAGAGCTCGAACACGTTCTCCGTCCAGGCGATCGACAGCGCCGGCAACCGTTCTGCCATCAGCTCCGTGAGGCTCGACAACCAGGCCTGCTGATTAGGCGGGGCGAGCGCCGGCATCGGCCGGCGCTCGCCCGTCGCCGTTCTCTCAACGCCGCGCTTCGAGCACGAGGTTGAACGGGCTCTCGTAGGCGACGCGGACGCTTCGGAACCCCGCCTCCTCCAGCACCGCGGTCAGGCGCGCAGGGCCGGCCTGGGCACCGAGCGCGAGCCCGACGCCTTCCGAGAGCGAGTGCGGGACGCACATCGCCGCCGAGGCGGTGTAGTAGAGCCGCCCCACGGTTCCCTCGTTCTCGAGCAGGCTGTCGCCCGCGAAGGGCTCCACGACCATCAGCGTCCCGTCGTCGGCGAGCGCCTCGTACGCATGCCGCGCTGCGCCGATCGGGTCGCCGAGGTCGTGGAGGGCGTCGAAGAAGCAGATCAGGTCGAATCCGCTCCCCGCGTACGAGCCCGCGTCGTCGACCCGGAAGTCGACTCTGTTCGCCACCCCGGCCTCCTCGGCGTTCGCACGCGCCGCCTCGATCGAGGCCTCGTGCGTGTCGAGGCCGACGAAGCGGGACCGCTCGAACGCCTGCGCCATCAGGATCGTGGAGTGCCCGTGGCCGGAGCCGATGTCGGCGACGCGCGCGCCGCGCTCCAGCTTCTCGACGACGCCGTCGAGCGCAGGCAGCCACTCGGGCACCAGCGTGGCGCTGTAGGCGTTCCGGTAGAAGACGGCGATGCCGTGCTGCAGGCGGGAATCGTGATCGCCCCAGGCGACGCCGCCGCCCGTGCGGAAGGCCTCGAGGATCCGCTCCTGGTCGAACCACATCGACGCCGGGATGTCGAACGCCGGCGGGAGGAAGACCGGGCTGTCCTCCTGGGCGAGCACGGGCACGTGCTCGGCGGGCAGCTCGTAGGTCTCCGACTCCTCGTGGTAGGCGAGGTAGCCGCCGACGACCTGCGAGTTGAGCCACTCCCGGACGTAGCGCTCGTCTAGCTCGGTGCGCGCGGCGAGCTCGTGCGAGCTCAGCGGCCCCTGGCCTGCGAGCGCCCGGTACAGGCCGAGCTTGTGCCCGGTGCTGATCATGACGCCGGCGTAGGAGGCGGCCAGGTCAGCCAGCGCCTGCCCGACGAACGCTTCCGTGGATCGTTCTTGCACTGCCATTCGTCCTCCGTTTCCTGGGTTCGTTGTGTCCGAAGAAACGGTCGCGGATGGTCAGCAGCACGGCAATGAGGCTGCCCTGCGTGTCTGCGTACGGTTACCACCAACAAACTGACTCGGCCCGAACGGCGTAGAGCAGGGGCATGCCAGAGCCCGAGATCGTCGAAGCCGCCAGGCTTGGTGACCTCACCCGGGTCAACGCCCTCCTGGACGTCGTCATCGCACACCCCGCCGAGCCGTAGAGAACCGGGGCGGCCGCTCGTCTCGTAGTCACGGGTGGGGAGTGGTCGGGAGGGCGCTCGGGTGCGCCCGGAAAGGAGTGGTGACGATGAGATTGCTCCAGGCAGCCGCGGTGGCTGCGCTTGCGCTCGCGCTGACTGTGCCGGCGGCCGGCGCGCCGAAGAAGCCGAGGCCGAAACCGCCCCCGCCGCCGCCCGACACGGCGGCGGACTGCACGTTCACGGCCGAGGCCGACGTCCCGGACTACCTCGTGCTGGCGACGCTGATCCTGCGGGTCGACTGCGCGACGGTGAAGCAGCAGATCACGGTCACGGCGTCAGAGTTCACGCGGGACGGCGCCTCGTTGCCGCTGATCCCCTTCGACACGCGCACCTGCTCGAACACGAGCACGTGCATCTACGCAATCGACCTGTTCTCGTACGACAACCATCCGGTCGCGTTCCCGGGGGACCAGCGCTACTGCGCGAGCGGCTCCGGGCTCGTCGCCGGCCGGATCCTCGGACCGGCGCAGGTCTGCGAGAGCGACGCGCGGATCTGATGAGCGGCCGCGGGCCGGCCCCCGAGCCGGCCCGCGGCTCTCAGAGCACGATGCCGTCGGGCGCGTCACGCTCCGACGCGGCGGCGAACTCGTTCGCGCGTTCGACCGTTCCGAGCCACTCGTAGCCAAGACCCTTCACGCCGACCAACTCCACGCCGGCGCGGGTCAGACGTGCGAGCCCTTGCGCGTGGGCAGTGCCCGGCGAGGCGACCGCGTCCTCCACGACCACGACCCGCGTTCCGATCTCGAGGAGGCCAAGCGCCGACTGGGCGACGCACACGTCGGTCTCGAGCCCGCACAGGACCGCCGTGCCGCGGTCGTGGCCCAGGACTTCGGCGAGGATCTCCGGGGACGCGGCAAGGTCGAAGGTCGGCTTCACGTGCCTGACCGTCCCGGCATGGAGGGCGTCCCTGACCGGGCGCGGCAGTCTCGCCGTTGCGCTCGGGCTCCTCCTCGGTGACCACGACCGGCACGCCGAGCCATGCCGCCAACCGGCACAGCCAGCGAATCCGGTCGACGACGGCCGATGCGTCGTCCTCCGGCAGCTTGTCGAGGAAGCCGGGCTGTGTGTCGACGACGACGAGGACGGAGCTGTCGGCCTGAAGTCGCGGCACGCGCCGGATCTTGCCACGCGGACGCGCGTACACTGGAACGGTGACCGTTCAGCTTCGGGACACGCCGGCCTCCGCGGAGGTCGAGAGCCCCCTCGACGAGGTGTTGCGACGCGTGAACCGCATCCGCGTCGAGCACGGCGTCGACCCGCTCTACGAGCTTCCTTCCGCCTGCACGGCCTGGGACGGCGGTGGATGCGTTCTCGAGCGCGCGTTCGAGGATCTCGGGAGTCCTGGTCGTCGACTACCGCCGCGCGTACGGCCCGAGTGTCGAGTTCGAGCACGGCCTCAGCCGCTTCATCTGGGACTTCGACGCCGGCCGCCACTCGGCGCTCCAGAGCCGCTAGCTCTCTCGGCGGCTCCGGATCTGGCGCACCCACACGATGTTGTCCTTGCGCTCGGCGATCTCGAGGGCCTCCTCGAGCGCCGCCGTCGCGCGCGGCGTGCCCTGCGCGACATCGGCCAGCTCGATTAGCGCCTCGGCCTGGAGGTTGAGATCGTCCGTGTGCGACGCCAGCGCGCGTCGTCCTCGTGAACGCGCGGGATGCCGAAGACGGCCATGACCGCGGCGCCGATGAACTTCTCGACGGTGCCGTCGTGCCGCTCCACGACCGCGCGCATCTCGTCGAAGTAGCGGATCATGATCCGCCGCACCGACTCGGGGTCGAGCCGCTCCCCGAGCCCCGTCGAGCCGGTCACGTCCGCGAACACCACCGTGACGGTCTTGCGGACCTCGCGCGACGCCGCATCCTGAGCCACGCGAAGAGTCTACGGCGGGGTTGGGCCCACCCCGGGCAGCGAATGACACAGGTGGGTCAGATGGCGCGCGGTGCAGCCATCCGAAGTAGAAGACATGAGCGTCACTACCCAGTCGAGCGATACCTCGCGTCTCCCGACCGCAGAGCGGACCGGAGTCGGCGTCCCCGCAATCGAGCACACGCTCGTGATCGCGCTCATCCCGGCGCACAACGAGGAAAAGCAGATCGCCGACGCGATCCGCTCGCTGCAAGAGCAGGAGGCGCCGCCGAACATGATCGTCGTCTGTGCAGACAACTGCACCGACAACACCGCGGCCATCGCCGAGGCAGCAGGCGCCTACGTCTTCGAGACAGTGGGGAACGAGCACAAGAAGGCCGGGGCCTTGAACCAAGCCCTCGACCGCGTGCTGCCGGCACTCCATGACGAGGACGCGATCCTCGTCATGGACGCCGACTCGATCCTCGTACCGACCTTCATCTCCGAGGCGCAGAAGCACCTCCGCAACGGGTTCGGCGGAGTCGGTGGGGTGTTCACGGGCCGCTCGGGCGGGGGATTCGTCGGCATGCTGCAGCGCAACGAGTATGCGCGGTACGCGCGCGATGTCGCGCGCCTGAAGGGAAAGGTGCTCGTGCTCACCGGCACGGCAACCCTGTTTTCCGCCCGCACCCTCCGCCATGTCGTCTGGGCGCGAGCCGAGGGCGTCCTGCCCGGCGGTCTCGCGCAGGTCTACGACACAAGCGTTCTCACGGAGGACAACGAGCTGACGCTCGGCCTGCTCCACCTCGGATACAAAGTTATTTCGCCGAAGGGCTGCCGCCTGACGACAGAAGTGATGGAGTCGTGGCGCGACCTGTACCGGCAACGACTGCGCTGGAAGCGCGGCGCGCTCGAGAACCTGCGCGACTACGGACTGACGCGGATAACGGTCAGGTACTGGGGGCGACAGATCCTCACATTGTTCGGGATCGTCGTGACGCTCGCGTACCTGCTCTCGCTCACCTGGTCGCTCGCGGTCGACGGCGCGGTCCACATGCATCCGATCTGGATGGCGGTGACCTGCGTGTTCGTCGCGGAGCGTTTCGTGACCGTGCGAGCACGCGGGCCGCTACAGATGGCGCTCGCCGCAACGGTGATCGTCGAGATGTCCTTCGACATCTTTCTTCAGGGCGTCCATGCGAAGGCGATTTGGGACGCCCTCCTGAACAACGAAAGGAACTGGTGACATGTACAACAGCGGAGTTCTAACCGGTGGACTCGGCGCCGGCGGAGTGCTTGCCAGCGGCGGAGCCGCCGCAGCAAGCGGTGACCTCGGGGCCCTCCCGTTCAGCGGCCTCGGCCTGGTCTGGTTCGTCGTGGCCGCGTTCGCCCTCGTGATGGCGGCGACCGCCCTCTGGCGGATCGTGCCGCGCTCGCTGGCATAGGAGTGAGGGCGTACGCGCGTCCGTTTGCGGCCATCCTGGCACTTGCCGGGATGGCCGTTTTCGGCTGGGTTGCCGTCACCCTCGTCTGGGGCGAGCCCTTTTCAGCGATCACGACGTCGCGGGCGCAGGGCGCGCTGCGAGTCGAGCTCGCGGCGAAGAAGACGGTGTCGGCGCCGGCAGACCGAGCCGAGTCGCCGGCCGACCTGCGTCGCCGTGCCGCCGCGTTCGGCGCCCGGCTACGCGAGGGGGATGCCGTCGGGACGATCGTCGTGCCGCGTCTCGGACTGCGAATGGTCGTGGTGGAGGGGACCAGCGCGTCGCAGCTGGCTCGCGGCCCGGGCCGCTACCGGATGACCTCCCTCCCCGGGCTCGGACGCACGGTCGCCATCGCCGGGCATCGCACGACGCATCTCCAGCCGTTCCGCCATCTCGACGCGCTGCGCTCGGGCGACAGCATCTACCTCGAGATGCCGTACGGGACCTTCCGCTACGTCGTCTACGCAGACGCGATCGTCGACGACCGCGACTGGTCGATCCTCCGCCCCCGGCCATTCGAGAAGCTCGTCCTCTCGGCGTGCCACCCGCTCTATTCCGCCTCGCAGCGGATCATCGTCTACGCGCGGCCTCCCGCGAGCTCGCCTCGCGTGGCGGGCTCATGACCCTTCGCTGGGCATCCTGGCAGTCCGATGTAAGGCTGCCGAGATCACGCAGCCTCCCTCGGCAGGCGTTCTGGCCGACCGGGGCCGCGACTCGTCGAACGGCGCGTCTCCTTGCGGTCGGGTTGGCGCTCGTGCTCGGCGCCGCGGTGCTCGGACTCGTTCTGCTTTCGCACGACGACGCCGACCCGTCGCAGATTCCAGTCCTCGCGTATCACGGCATCACGACGGATTCGGCAGTCGTGGAAGGCGCCGCCGACCAACGCTTCTTCGACGTGCGGCTTCCCGCCTTCCGGGAGCAGATGAGATACCTGGACGATGCGGGCTACGACACGATCACGCCGACGCAGTACAAGAAGTGGGTCTACGGCGAGGAGGTCTCGCTTCCCTCAAAACCGATTCTCATCACCTTCGACGACGGTCAGACGTCCGCGCAGCTCGCCACGCCCGTCCTCGAGCAATACGGCTTCGGCGCGACGATGTACGTCGCATCCGGATTCGCGAACGGTGACTTCGGCGGGCCGAACGGCGAGGACGACTGGTATCTGAGCTGGGACGAGCTCGAAGGGATGAGCTCGACCGGCGCCTGGTTCATGCAATTTCACGCCGGTCCGTCGGGCCACGCCTTTGTCCGCGACCCTGAGGAGCCCACCTGCCATCGTTTCTACCCGTGTCGGTTCGGTGAAGACGAGGCGACCTACAAGGCGCGGGTCAAGTCCGACGTGGCTCAAGGCCTCGGCGCCATGCGGTCGGCCTTCGACCTTCCCGCCGGCTGGCAGGGCGCTACGTTCGCCGTGCCCTGGGACGACGCGGCCCAGTCCAAGACCACGACCGAGCCCTGGCTGGCCGCCTACTTCGCCAGTCAGTTCCCAGTCGTCTTCGTTCAGGAGAACCACGCCGGCAACGTGAATCATCAGCGGTATCGCTTCGAGGTCCACAACCCGCACGACCTGACGCAGTTCGAGTCCGGTCTCTCCTCGACGCGGTTTGCCGGCTAAGCACCCTCCAAACGCGCCTCGCGCGCCAGGGCGACTGCCCCGAGCCTCGAGTGAACTCCGAGCGCACTCAGGATGTGGCGGACGTGGTTTCGCACCGTTTCCCGGCTCAGGTGGAGATCCTCGGCGATCTGGCGCGTCGAGCGCCCTAGCTCGAGGAGCCCCAACACCTCGGCCTGACGGGGCGTAAGACCTGGAAGGGGGGGCGCGGGCGAGCGCTTCGCGGCTTCCTTGGCCTGGCCGAAGACGCCGATCACCCGCCCGCCGCGTCGAAGAGGAACCGAAGTTAGCTCGACGACGACCCGCTCGTGGTGAGCGTCCAGGAGCACGATCTCGGCGTCCCTCACGGCCGTGACGCCCAGCACGTTCTGTGCAAACCGCTCCTGCGAGTGGAGCTTCTCCTCCGGAGCCGCCACCGACGTGAAATGGCGGCCCCGTACATCACCTACGAGCCGCCGCGCGGCTCGGTTTACCCAGCGAACCACACCGGTCTCATCAAGGACGAAGCTGGGGACGTTGACGCGCTCCAGCGCGCCCTCGAGATCACCGCCCAGAGTTTGCGCGTCGGGCATCCAATCAGTTTGCCCGAGAGGCGGCTCCCCCGTAGCCCGAGCGACGCCAGGACTCTGCGGGGCCGGCGCATGACCGGCCCCGCAGCGTCGATCGGCTTCGGTTAGTCCACCCGCCTCCCGCGCTCGTTGATCGAGAAGTGCTGGGTCTGCGGGTTGAGGTACTCGGTCTTGATCTTGTGCGGCTGCAGCTCCGGAGCCTTGACGCTCCAGATGTAGAGACCGCGTCTCGTGTCGCTCTCGATGAGCTCACCGCCGTACCAGTACGACGCCCAGTCGCCGCCGCGGTAGTTCGTGCGGCCGCCGGGACTCGTCGGGGACGGTGGATCGAGCGGAAGCGGATCCATCCACGCGATCTCGTAGTTGTTCGCCGGATCCGTGAAGTCGACGAGAGCCGTCCCGGACTGGTAGGAGCCGTGCACGAGCAGGTAGCGCTTCGTGCTCGGGACGATGTTGTAGTTGTGCATCGTGCAGTTCTCCCACTGCGACTGCGGCCGCGGGAGCACGTGCCTACCCGCGATCGCGCCCGTTTCGGCATCGAAGATGAACAGCGTCTTCATCTCCTCGGTCTGCGACTGACCGGTCGGGAATCCCGTGGTCGCCCCCGTAACCTGGCAGCGCGGCTGCGTTCCGCCACCGGGCTCCCAGCCACCGACGATGTACTTGCCGTCCCACGTGAAGGCGGCGGAATGCCACCCGTCGACCGTGGGGGCCTCCAAGGCACGGATGAACTCCGGGTCGGCCGGGTCGGAGATGTCGTAGACGCCGATCGCGTCCGGGTGCCCGGCGCAGGCTGCCTTGTCGACCTCGCCGAGGATGACGCCCATGTCGTGGCACGCCATGATCATCTCGCCGTCCAGCTCGCCGAGATCGAACGCGCCGATCACCTCGGCGGAGGCCGGGTCGTCGAGCGGGACTTCCACGATGTCCTCGCGCCCGAAAGGCTCACCCGGGCACTGGTTCCCGTACTTCCCGGGGTTCGCCTGCGTCCCGAGGCCGCTGACGCTGTTGTAGAGCAGCACGCGGCCGTTCTTCTCGTCGGGAACGACGCTGTGCGTGTGCGAGCCGCAGTCGAGCGCCACGGACGCGATCAGCTTGATGTCGCTCAGGTTGGCGATGTCGAAGATCTGGATGCCCTCGAACCCGGTACACGGCGACGGTGCAGGCGCACACGCCGCCCCGGTCGGGCTGCCGTTCTGGCTCGTCGTGGTACATCCGTCGGTCAGCTGCGGCGAGTCGACCGAGCGGAAGACCAGGTTCTTGTAGACGCCCACGTCACCCTGCGGGCTGACGCACTGGAAGTACGCGAGCTCCTCGGGCTTCTTCAGGTTCGAGATGTCGACGATGCGGAACCCGTCGTAGCGGCCCTGGATGACTCGCTTGCCCCAGAAGGCCAGATCGGTGTTCCTCGTGTCCCACGGGACCGTTCCCGGGCCTGCCGGCGGCGGGCCGAGCACGGCACCCGGCCGGAGGCTGGCTCCGTCCAGCCGCATGTTGGCGCTATGTGGCCGGTCGGGTGTGTCCTCCGGCGGCGGCGACGCCGCACCGATCGGGACCACCGCGAGAATGGTCACCAGCAGCGCGAAAACCGGTAGCGCGAAACGCTTTCCGGATCGCATGGGCATACCCCCTTCCCAGTTAGGGGAGCCACCCTCGAGCCGCGCTGTTAGACCGCCCGGCCCCACCGGCCGGAACGTGCAAGGTCCCCCCACGGCTCGTCTCGGAACCCCCCGTGACGGCGAAGCGCCAGCTTAGGACAGGTCAGGCGATCGCGCCAGCCAGATGCGCCAGTCGGCGATGTCGACGGCGAGCACGGGCAGCCCGGGCGGCTCGTCGCGGTACTGCCGGTACTTGGCCGTGAGCGCCTCGAGAGCCGCGCCAGCCTCGTCGCCCTCGTCGAGCACGCGGGCCCGCCCGCGGATCCGCACCCACCAGAGCTGCGTCCAGTCCTCGTCGTAGCGGTCGACGAGCACGGTCACGTCGGGCCGCTCGCGCACGTTCTCGATGCGCTTGAGCGTGCGGGAGCGCTTCGGCTTCGCGTCGACGGCCGAGTAGAGCGTGTCGCCGACGAGCGCGAAGACGATCGGGACGAGGTGCGGGCGGCCGTCGGAGTCGAGCGTCGCGAGCCGGCCGACCCGGGCGCGGGCCACCTCGTCGGCCAGCCGCCTCATGCGCAGACCCTAGCGCCGGTCGGGGAACCAGCCGCGATCGCCGAGCAGCCTCGAATCCGCTCCGTAGAAGTACGAGAGCGGTGCGACGACGAGCACGAATGCGAGCACGATGTACGCCGCCATAACTCCTCTCCTTCCAGTTTGTTGCCTCAGTTACTAAAACGTCCCGGAGGGTGCCTTGATTCCCGCAGGTAGGCTCATGACATGTGCCGAAGCATCCACACGCTCCACAACTTCGAGCCGCCCGCGACCGAGGAAGAGGTTCGCGCGGCCGCGCTCCAGTACGTCCGCAAGGTGAGCGGCTACAACAAGCCGTCGCAGGCGAACGAGGCGGCCTTCGAGCGCGCCGTCGACGCCGTCGAGGCCGCGACGAGCCGCCTTCTGGACGAGCTGGTCACGCACGCCGCGCCGAAGGACCGCGAGGCCGAGGCGGCCAAGAAGCGCGAGCGCTGGCTCGCCCGCGAAGCCGTCTAGCCGCCCCATGGCCGAGCTGTCGCTCGTCGAGTTTCCGGCAGATGACCCGGATCGCGCCCGGCTGTTCTGGGAAGGGCTGCTCGGGGAGCCGCTGACCGAGCGAGAGCCCGACGAGGGCCGGGGCCGCCAGACGCGCAGCGCGGCCGTCGCCGTCGGCATCCACGAGAGAGGGCCCGGCCCGGGAGACCGTGTCTCGCTCCCGTACTTCACGGTCGACGACGTCGGTGAAGCGCTCGACGCGCGTCCGCGAGCTCGGCGGCGAGGTCATCCACCCGGGCGAGCGGTGGGCGATCTGCCGCGACTCCGAGGGCAGCCCCTTCGGGCTCGCCCGCGCCAACGGGCGGAAGTAACCGGCGCAGCGATACTCGCGCGGACGGGGCAGGAGAAGCCCGATCAGGTAGGCAGGCCCGAAGCTGGACTTCTCCTCGTACGATCCCCGCCGCCGAAGAGCGCCGGAACGGGCGACCCTCTTGGGAGCAGGCCGCCCGCCCGGAGCATCCCCCCAGCACCCGATCGCCGGCCGTGCGGCGCGACCGGCGTCGAGTATCCGTCTGGACCGTTGGGGGCGACACCTGGGGGTGGCCGCCCCCGGTCCGTGTGTCTCTGCCTAGCGGTCGATCAGGTACTCCTGCGTCTGCGGATTGAGGTACGGCGTGCGCAGGTACGTGCCGACCCGGTCGTCGTCCAGCCGCCAGATGATCAGGCCGCGCTGGATGTCGGACTGGTAGATCCGGCCGTTGTACCAGTAGGTCGACCAGTCGCCGTAGTCGGCCTCGGGGACGACCGGCGGAGGATCGACGTACGCGATCTCCTTGGCGTTCGTCGGGTCGGAGAAGTCGACCACGGAGATGCCCGCCTGGTAGTTGCCGGCCACGAGCACGTAGCGCGGCTTCCCGTTCTTCTTCTTCAGCGGGATCATGTTGTAGTTGTGGATCGTGCAGTTCTCCTGGACGGTCTGGTTGCGCGGGAGCACGAACTTGCCGAGCTGCTCACCGGTCTCGCCGTCGTAGAAGAAGTACGACTTCATGTCGTCCGTCTGCACGAGGCCGCCGGGCAGGACCGTGCCCGTCGCGGTGCAGCGCGGCTGCGTGCCGCCGCCGGGCTCATGCCCGAAGACGAGGACCTTGCCGTCGGTCGACCAGATGGCCGAGTGACCGACCGTGACGTCGGGCACCTCGACGTGGTGCATGGCCAGCGGATCGGTGATCGATCCACCGTCCATCGGGTCGAGTGAGTAGATCTCGAAGCCCGTCCCGCCGGCGCACCCGAGCTTCTTTGCCTCGGCGTTGTAGATGACGCCGATGTCGTGGCACGGATGGTCTTCGGTCGGCTCCTGCCGGATGACCGCCGCCGCGGCGGGGCTGGCCAGCGGGATGCCGATGATGTCGATGTTCTCGCAGGTCCCGCTCGAGGAGCCGTTGTAGACGATCAGACGGCCGTTGGCGAGGTCGGGGAGCATCGTCGCGGTGTGCGACCCGCACGCCAGGTCGATCGACGTCAGAAGTTGCGGGTTCTGCTTGTTCGCGATCGAGAAGATGTGCAGCCCCTCGAAGCCGCCCGGGACCGTCTGCCCGTCACAGGTGACCGGCGTTGCCGACGGGGCGTTCGAGTTCCACGAGCGCACCAGGATGTCGCCGTAGACGAGGACGTCTCCCTGGTTTCCGGCCGTCGAGTCCGGAGCGCACTCCTCGTAGTTGATGATCTCCCTCGGGCGCGAGGGGAAGGTCACGTCGATGAGGCGGAAGCCCTCGTACGTGCCCTGCACGACCATGTCGCCCCAGAAGGCGAGGTCGGAGTTGATGCGGCCCGACGCGGGGCCGGGGAATGCTACGAGCCTGGGCGAGAAGCCCAGGGCGGTCATGTTGTCCGTCTTCGCCCACCCGTCGACGACGTCGACGCGTGGCGTGGCCGCGAGCGGTGCGGCGAGTATGGCAACCCCCACCACGGCCAGTGCAAGCAAGAACCGTGCTTTCACCACCTACCTCCTGATCTCTTGGCGAAGCGTCTGCGGCGCATCGCGCCCCGCTCCCCCAGTGCCTGACAGATCGAGGTCCCTCTTACGGCTCCTCCGAAAGCCTCCCCCTTCCGTCCCGAGGGCCGAGCCGGCTCCCACCGTCTCGCCCGGCGCAGGGTTACGTGCCACTTAACTAGATTAGTGAGGCTAAACAGGACCTCCGCGCATGTCAACCGGCGGCGTTAGGCTCGCCGTGCGTTGCCGGATCCACCCGGAGAGGCACAGCTGGGAGAGCGCCTGCGCGCGCTGCGGCAGGAGCGTGGGCTCTCGATCGCACAGGTCGCGCAGACCACGGGCCTCACGAAGGGCTTCCTCAGCCAGCTGGAGCGCAACCTCACGTCGGTCTCCCTCGCGGCGCTCGCCCGGATCTGCTCCGCCCTCGGCGTCCGCTTCGGCGACGTGCTCGACGAGCCGCCGATGGGCTCGGTCATCCACCGTGAGTCGGCGATCCGCTGGACCGAGGTCGGCAACCACGAGGACCTCGTCCTCAGCCCGCCCGAGGAGCAGCGGCTCAACCTGATCGAGTCGCGCATCCCGCCGGGCGTGAGCGCCGGCGACGACGTGTACACGTTCCCCGCCGACGTCGAGCTCGTCTACGTGCTCGCGGGTGCCCTCGAGCTCAAGGTCGGGGCCGAGGTCGTCACCGTCAAGGCCGGCGAGACCTTCACCTACTCCCCGCGCGACCCCCACTTCTGGCGGAACCCGTCGGAGACGGACGAGACCGTCGTGCTCTGGTTCGCGGTCCCGAACCCGTACTCGACGCCGCGCGCCGCTGAGTAGGCTGCCCGCGTGGCCGAGCAGCGCACGAAGGGGGAGCTTGACCAGGAGTGGGGCGAGCTCGTCGAGGAGCACCGGCTCGCCATGCCGGGCGTGCAGGTGCTGTTCGCCTTCCTGCTCATCCTGCCGTTCCAGAACCGCTTCGAGCGCCTGACGACGAACCAGGAGTACGTCTACTTCTCCGCGCTCATCTGCGCCACGTTCGCCATCGTCCTGCTCATCGCGCCGACGGCGGCGCACCGCATCCGCTGGCGCCGGCAGGACAAGGAGGCGCTGCTCCGCATGGCCACGAGGTCGGCCATCGCGGCGACGGTCTTCATCGCCGCGGCGATGACGGCCTCCGTCTACCTGATCACGGACTACCTCTTCGGCGAGCCGGCGACGGCGGTCGTCACGAGCGTCGTCGCGGCCGCGTTCATCCTCTTCTGGTACGCCTTCCCGCTCTGGCGGCGGCTCCAGGACTGACGAGCTAGAGGCGCGCGAGCTCTTCCCGCACGACCGCCAGCGCATCCTCGAGGCGCGCGCGGTTGTCGTGGTCGTTGAGCCACCCGCTGGCGCCGGACGGGTGAGGCAGCGGCACCGCCGTGGCGTCGCCGAGCGGATAGCGCTGCCCGATCGTCTCGGTCAGGCGCGGAAGGCCGAGGAGGCGCCGGATGGCCAGGCCGCCGACGACGAGCACGAGCCCGGGCTGGAGGAGGCGGAGCTCCCAGCCCAGCCAGAAGGAGCAGAGGTCGAGCTCCGCCGGCGTGGGCGGGCGGTCGCCGCGCCCGGACGGATGCCTTCCCGGGTAGCAGCGCGTGACGGAGGAGCAGTAGAAGGTCTCGTAGAAGGCGTCCTCGTCGAGGCCGAGCCAGCTCCGCAGCGTGCGGCCCGCTCGACCGCGCCACGGCCGGCGCTCGATGCCTTCGACCACGCCCGGCGCCTGCCCGACGATCATCGCCCGCTGGCCCGGGCGGCCCTCGAAGGCGGGCAGCGACTCGAGCGGGAAGCCGGCGACGGCGCAGGCCCGGCAGACCCGGTTGTCCCGCTGGAGCGAGCGGAGCGAGCGGTACGCCTGCCGGCGGCGGGTCACCGCCGGCAGGGTAGCCCTCCCTCGCTTACGACTTCTTCCCGCCGATCGCGCGCTGGAGCTGCGCCTTCGTCATCTTGGAGCGGCCCTCGATGCCGAGGTTCTTGGCCTCGTTGTAGAGCTGCTCCTTGGTGCGGCCCTTGGGGCGATTCGTGCCCGAGCGGAGGCCGCCGCGACGGCTCGAGGACATGTCGCGGGTGGACGTGCGCGACCTCGTCCGCGCTTCGCCCGACCGCGCGCGTTCCTTGTTGACCGTGCGCGCCGCGATCTCCTCGGCGCGGTCCGTCGAGGCGCCCTGTTCCTTGGCGCTCTCCTTGATGTGCTCGTATTGCCTTGCGCGCTTCGTACCCTTCTTGACCCCACGAGGCGGCATGAGCCCTCCTGTTTCGCTTGCCCCACGGTTGTACCGGGAGGGGCCGCTCGCGAAACAGCGAAGCTAGGATGGGACTGCCGCGGAGAGGTGTCCGAGTTGGCCTAAGGAGCGCGACTGGAAATCGCGTACTCGGTGAAAGCTGGGTCGCGGGTTCGAATCCCGCCCTCTCCGCCTCGAGAGAGGGCGCCGGATCGGCGCCCTCTCTCATGACCGCAGGCGGTGCCCCTCAGTCCGAGGTGAAGGGCGCGACGAACGGGTTCGTGCTGGCGTAGAGCCCGTCGGTTCGGGTACCAGAGCCAGACGTGCAGCGTGATCAGGCGCGGGTGCCAGAACGTGAACGCCGCGCCGCTCCCCGGGCCGTCGCCGCGCACTCGGACTCGGCCGGCGCCGGCACGAACTGCCCGTCCGCGTAGTGGCACGCCGCCGGGAAGGAGCCGTAGCTTGCGCGCCCTTGAGCGGCGGCGTCCGCGGCCGCTCCGTGAACACCCACTCGAGCGCGCCCAGCTGCCAGTCGCCGCCCCGCTTCACGTACACGAGGATGGGCGGCTTCGTCACGTCGAACCCGGACACCGAGGGGTTCAGGAAGTGGAAGCCCATGTTCGGCATGTTGGGCGTGATCTGGAGGTTCCAGCCGTCGGCCTTCGCCGCGTCCAGGTCGAGCGCGTACTTCGCGGTGGCGATGCGCGCGTCGGCGAGCTGCTCGGCGAGCTTCGCCTGGCCCGCGTTCCGCATCGCCGCTGTCCGAGTGCGCCCCCGCCGCTCCGGCGACGACCAGGACGAGCATGGCCGCCAGCGCGCCGGCGCGCAGGGTGAGGATCCTCTTCATCTGCTTGCCTCCTTGGTCTCCTGCGAGCCGTTCAGGCGTAGAAGTACGGATCCAGCACCCGCACCTCGGTGATGCCCTCGACCGGCAACCCGTTCCTCGACGCCGCCTTCCTGATCGACTCAGGATCGGGGCCGTCGTAGACGCAGAACGACACCTTCTTGTCGGGCCGGACGTACGAATGCACCCAGGTGACGCCTTCGAGTGCGTTCTTGCCGACGACGTCGAGGCAGGCAGCCGCGCCGTCGCCGTTGATGGGAATCTCCAGCCCGTCGGGGAAACTGCGCTCGACGAGGTACCTCGGCATCTTCGTCCTCCCTTGGCTCGCGTTTCGGTCGTTCCACCGTACGAGCCCGCAGGAGGCGCTCCACATCGGGCGAATTCCCCAGATTGGCCGCGGCCGCTACCGATCTTGGGAGGGGATCCCCAGACGCACCGCTTCGGCGCTCGCCTCGCTCCGGGTGCGCACTCCGAGCTTGCGCAGAATCGCCGAGACGTGGTGTCCCACCGTCTTCTCCGAGAGGAAGAGGCGTCCCGCGATCTCGGCGTTCGTCAGGCCCTCGGAGACGAGCGTGAGGACCTCGACCTCCCGGTCGGTGAGCCCGCCCGGGTTCGCGCGCGTCGAAGGGCGGGGGCCGCGCTGCACGCCCCTGGCGCCCCGCTCGCGGAGGCGCCGTGAGACCTGCGCGGCCGCCGGCCGGGCGCCGAGCCGCTGGAGCTCGCTGAGCGCACGGCGCAGGTCGTCCTCGTCGTCGGAGCACCCGAGAGCCATGGCCGCGTGGTACGGGCAGCCGAGCGCAGTCCAGGACTCGAAGGCACGTTTCCAGTCTCCGGCAAACATGAGGGCGTACGGCTCCGCGGCCCCCTCGGGCGGAGCCTCTTCGATTCCCGCCTGCCGCCGGAGCCACGCGAGCTCCCCGAACTCGAAGCCCGAGCCGCGGTCGAGCGCGAGCCGGTAGACCGCCTCCGTCTCCTCGGCGACAAGCTCCGGCCTGCCCTCCAGAAGCGCCGCCTCGGCGCGCGCGACGGCGACCGGCCCGAGGCGCTGCAGCTCGCCGATCGGCTCGGCCAGCGCAAGCGCCTCGTCGAGGACGGGCCACATCTCGGGATCGCCGCGCCTCGCCCTCACGTGCCCGAGGACGACGAGGGAGGGCGCGCGATGAATCGCCGCCGCTTTCCCGCTGCGGACGACCTCGCCCGCGGTCTCCGCCGCTTCGTCCCACCGGCCCTGCTCCAGCGCGGCGACCGCCCGCGTCCCGAGCATGTAGAGGCGCCAGGAGTCGAGGTCGCGCTCGGTCGCATAGGCGATCCCCTCGTCGGCGTACGACTCGCAGGTTGCCCACCGGTACTCCCCCAGGGCGGTGGAGCTGAGATTCGTGTACGCGCGGACGACGTGCTCCTCGAGGTCGGCTTCCAGGGCGAGCTCGAGGCTTCGCTCCACCTTCGCGCAGCCGGCCACGGCGTCGACCTTCCCTTCCGCGGTGCCGACGTTGTTGAGCGCGTGGACGAGCACCTCCCGATCGCCCAGGCTCTCGGCGAGCTCGATCGCCCGCGTCCCCCACTCGACAGCCGCGTCGGCCTCCTCGGCCAGCATGCGGAGCTGCGCCATGTTCGAGTACGCCATCGCGAGCTCGCGGCCGGGCGGGCAAGGGCTCCAGCAGGCGCACCGCCTCGGCGGCGGAGGTCTCGGCCTCGGCGTTCCAGCCGAGGAACCAGTAGAGCCGCGAGAGCCAGCGGTGGGAGTCGCCTTCGCGCAGGGTGTCGCCCGCCGAGCGCCAGAGCTCGAGGGCCGCGTGGCGCGCCTCCACCGCCTCCTCGACCTGGTCGGTGAGGTAGCACTCGTACGAACGGCGCTCGAGGAGCGCGGCCCGGTGGGAAGGGGCGGCGCCGTCCGCGTAGCGAAGCGCCCGCGCGAACTGCGCCGCGGCCTCGCGGTGGGCCGCGAGCGAGGCTGCTCGCTCGCCGGCGGCGGCCGCGTACTCGAGCACCGCCTCGCCGTCGCCGGCGGCCTCCGCGTGGTGGCCAGCCGGGCGAGGTCGGGCGCGCCGGACGGCGGCTCCGCCAGCGCGGCAACGGCAGCGCGGTTGAGGTCGCGCCTCCGCGCGGGCGGGACGTGGTCGTCGAGGGCCAGACGTGCCAGCTCGTGCCGGAAGCCGACGGCCTGCCCCTCGGCGGACAGCATCCCCGAGGCCAGGCACTCGTCCAGATGGTCGGCCGTATCGCCTGCCAGCCGCTCGAGCAGCCAGAGCTCGGCGCGCGGCGGAACGACCGCGACCGCCTCGAGCACGGCCGTCGCCTCCGGGCTGAGCCGTGCCGCGCGGGCCAGCACCGCCTCCCTGACGGTGGGCGGGATCTGCCCCTCGCCGCCGGCGAGCGCCTCAGTGACGTAGAACGAGTTGCCGGCCGTCTTGCGATGGAGCTCCTCGGCGTCCACGCCGTGCGGCTCCGCCAGCCGGGCCACGGCCTCCGGGACAAGGGCTGGAGCTCGACCCGGAGGACGCCGGCCCCGGAGCCGAGGCCGCCGAGCACGATCCGGAGCGGGTGCGTGCGGTCGAGCTCGTCGTCGCGGTAGGCGCGATCGCAAGCGCCGGCACGCCCGAGAGCTTCCGGCCCAGGAGCCGGAGGACGTCGAGCGTCGCCTCGTCGGCCCAGTGCACGTCCTCGAGGACGAGGATCGTCGGCGCCCGCGCGCGCAGCTCCTGGACGAGCTCGGAGACGACGTGGTACGGGCGCGCCTCGCGCTCGACCAGCTCGGCGAGCGAGCCGCCGACCTGCTCGGCGACGTCGACCAGCGGGGCCAGCGGGGCCGGCGTGAAGAGCGCGTCGCACGTCCCCCAGAGGACGCGTGCTTGCGGCGCCTCCGCGCGGGTGAGCTCGCGCACGAGGCTGGTCTTCCCGACGCCCGCCTCCCCGGCGACGAGCGCGAGAGTGCCCCGCGAGCTGTCGCGCGCCTCCGCCAGCGCCTCCGCCAGCGCCGCGAGCTGGTCAGAGCGCTCGAGGAGCATGCGCGGATTGTCTCTACGCGCGCGTGGTGCGCGCTAGGGGGCTAACCGTCCTCGTTGGCGACCACGAAGGCGGCGACGTTCTGGATCTCCTCCTCGGAGAGCTGGCCCTCGAAGGCCGGCATGCCGCCGCCGCCCTGCGTGACCTGCTCCTCGACCGCGCCCTGGTCGAAGCTCGAGTCGTTGAGGTTCGGCCCGACGTTCCCGGTCGTACCGGCCGCTTCGAGCGTGTGGCAGCTGCCGCAGTTGGCGACGAAGATCTCCTCGCCGGCCGCGAGGTCGCCGCCGCCGCCGCCTCCGCCCCCTCCGCCGGTGTCGCCCTGCTCGCCGGTGTCGGTCGCGCCGGACTCGGTGTGCTCGGCTCCGCCCTCGCTCTCGTGCGCCTCGCCGAGGACCTCGACCGCCGCGAGCATCGCCACCACGAGCAGGATCGCGACGACGGTGAACATCCGGATGTTCCGTCCCGGAAAGCCCGGGTCCCGCCGCGGGATGACCAGCGAGACGACGAGGCTGAAGACGACGAGGACGAGCGCGACGACCCCGAGGATGACGTCATTTCGGCTCACCGGAGCCGTACGATAACCCGTCCATGCGTCGCGCCGGCATCCTGGTCGTCGCCGGCGGGGCTCTCGCCGTCGCCGCCCTCCTGGCCATCGCCGGCGTCGGCGAAGTGCCGGGAGCGCTGACGAACTGGCAGGCGTTCGTGCTCGGCGTCGTGCAGGGCGCCACCGAGCTCCTTCCGATCTCCTCGTCGGGCCATCTGATCCTCGTCCCGTGGCTCTTCGAGTGGGAGTACCTCGAGACGCACGAGGAGTTCAACCAGACGTTCGACGTCGCCCTCCACGTCGGGACCCTGGTCGCCGTGGTCGCCTACTTCTGGAACGACGTCACCCGCCTGATCGCGGCCTGGCTCGCGAGCGTCCGACGGCGCAGCATCGCCTCGCCCGACGAGCGGATCGCCTGGTTCGTCGCCATCGCAACCGTCCCGGCCGCGGTGATCGGCGCGCTCGGCGAGAACCTGATCGCAGGCAACCTCGGGGAGCCGTGGCAGATCGCCATCTTCCTCGCCGTCTTCGGCGTCCTCCTCTGGATTGCCGACAAGACGCCCGCGACCAAGAAGATGTCCGATCTCGGGCCCGGAACCGCGCTCGCGGTCGGTTTCGCCCAGAGCCTCGCCCTCATGCCAGGGGTCTCGCGCTCCGGGATCACGATCACGATGGCGCGCTTCCTCGGGCTCGACAGGGACTCCGCGGCGCGCTTCTCCTTCCTGCTCCTCATCCCCATCGTCTTCGGGGCCTCGCTCTGGAAGGGCGTCACCGACGTCCTGTTCGGCGACCTGCCGCCGGGCTGGGAAGGGCCGTTCGTCGTCGGCATGATCGCGGCGGCCGGAAGCGGCCTCCTGGCGATCTGGGGCCTCCTCGGCTACGTGCGCCGGCACAACTACACGATCTTCGTCATCTACCGCCTGATCGCAGCGGCCGTGATCCTCCTGCTGATCGCGACCAACGTGCGGGCGGCCACGTTCTAGACTTTCAGTTCGTAAGGAGGGAGGAACGACGGCAACGCTGGCGAGATTTCCACCGCGAGCGGCGCGCGGGAGGCTCGCGCAGGTTCTCTGGGGGCTCGCGCTCGCGGCCGTCGTGGTCGTGCTCGCGACCTGGGTCGCGGGCCGGATCGCGCAGAGCCAGGAGCGCGACACGGTCGACACGCGGCTCGCCGCGAACATGCGCGTCGGCCGCGAGGAGTTCGCGGACGCGCTGACGGAGGCCCAGCTGCACGCCGACCGCCTCGCCGCCTCCATGCAGGTGCAGCGCGCGCTCGCCACGGGGAACGCGGAGGCCGCCGAGCGGATCGCCGACGCGGAGGGGAACGTCGGCCTCATCGCGGGCGACGAGCTCCTGGCGGGCAGCGACTCGTGGCCGGCCAGCAGGGCCGTCGACGTCGTCGGCGAGGACGGTGAGACCATCGGCCGCGTCGTCGTCGGGGTGCCGCTCGACGAGGAGCTCGTCCAGCGCCTGGCCCGGGCCGCCGGCGTCCTCGAGATGGACGCGATGGTCGTCACGGACGGCGACGAGGTGGTCGCCTCCTCGCCTCCGGCCCCCGAGGACACCGTCATCCCGCCCGGGACGGAAGGGACGACGCGCCAGGGTGGAGAGGCCTACCGCTATGTCTCCACGCCGCTCCTCGAGGGCACCGACATCCGGCTCGCGGCGCTCTCCTCGGACGCGCCCGTCTCGGCCGCGGTCGACGACACGCGCCGGCGCGCCTTCATCGCGGCGCTGGCCACGGTCGCCCTCGCCCTTCTCCTGGCGTGGACGATCAGCGCGCTCCTGCGCCGCCGTGGCGAGGCCGCGCGCGAAGCGGAGACCACCGAGGGCCGACGCGCGCGCGACGTGCGCTCGAGCGCGGACGAGGCGCGTGTGCGCGAGGCCGTCGCCCTGGTCGGAGACGCGCTCGCCGCGACGCACGATCCCGAGGCGCTCCTCCCCGTCATCCTCCAGAGCTCCATCGAGGCCACGGGAGCGGTCGGCGCCCGGCTCGTCAGCGGCGGGACCGAGGTCGTCCGCGCCGGGAAGCCGGACGAGGGAGGCAAGCCGCTCGCGCTCAAGCTCGGCACGGACGAGCAGGGCATCGGCAAGCTCATGCTCTACCCGCCGCCCGGCGGCTCCTTCGACGGCGAGTCGGAGCAGCTCGCCCACTGGCTGGCCGCGCAGGCGACGATCGCGATCGAGAACGAGCGGCTGCACCGCACGGTGAAGCGGCAGGCGATCACGGACGAGCTGACACAGCTCTCGAACCGACGGCGGTTCACGGAGACCCTCGCGGTCGAGGTGCGGCGCGCGGAGCGCTTCGGCGACCCACTCTCGCTCGTCCTCGCCGACCTCGACGACTTCAAGCAGATCAACGATCGGTACGGCCACCAGGCGGGCGACGAGGTGCTCAAGCGCTTCGCCGACGTCCTGCGCGAGAACGTGCGCGACTTCGACCTGCCGGTGCGCTACGGCGGCGAGGAGTTCGCCGTCCTCCTCCCCGAGACGGGCCTGGACGGCGGAGAGCAGCTCGCCCGCCGCCTCCAGACCGCGCTGCTGCGCCTGCGGCTCCCGGAGATCAGCGGCGACCGGCCTCCGGTCACGGCCAGCTTCGGCGTCGCCGCGTTCCCCGCGGCGCGAAGCGCCGAGGAGCTGCTCTCCGCGGCGGATGGGGCCCTCTACCGCGCGAAGGCGGCCGGCAAGAACAGAGTCGTGTCGGCGGGGGAGGACGCGCGACTCCTGGATTGATATAAGTCGGCGCGATGCGCTGCCGGGTTTGCGGCCGAGAGTTTGATCCGCGCGGTTTCCAGGTCGTCGTGCCTGGCCTCGGCATGGGGTTCGACCGCGCCGAGTGCGCGCTCGAGGCGAGCGCGACGGGCGTCCCGCTCATCGAGAGCTTGCCCCTTCCGCTCGTGGCGCCGCGACCGGCTCTCGCGCTCCCGGCTGTCGCCATGGCAGGCGCGGCGCCGCAGGCGTACGCCCGCCGATGCTCGTGGGCGCGAACCTCGCGCTCCTCGCGGCGGGTACCGCGACCACGATCTACCTCTGGATGCGGGTGTTCAGCCCCGACGCGGCGTTCCAGCCCGCCCCGGCCGAGCACGCCGCGGTCGCCTTCGCGCGCTCCACCGTCTCCGCCGAGATCGACCTGGCGAGCGGCCCGACGACCCGGCCGCAGCCCGAGGTCGTCGTCTTCGGCAACGGGCCCGGAGCCCCAGGCGCTGCGGACGCAGGCTCCGATGCCGTCGCCGTCTCGAGTCCCGCGCGCGCGACCACGAGGTCGGCCTCCGGATTCACAGGGCAGGAGCCGACGCCCACCAAGGGAGGCGGCACCGGCGGGCCGGTCGTTCGGCCGAGCCCTCCTCCCGCACCGCCACCCCCGCCGCCCGAGGAGCCCCCGGCGCCGCCTCCGCGGCAGACGCCGACGCCGGCGCCCCCGGTCCCGACATCGCCGCCCGACGACCGCGTTCCCGGCGCCCCGCTCCCGGGGCCCGGCCTCCCCGACTCCGGCCCCACCGGCCCGGGCGGGGGCGGCAGGCCGGGCAGCTGACCTTCCTCCCCGCGCGGGCCTGAGCCCGGATGCGCTGGCTCGTCGCACTCGTTGTCGCCGCCGCAGGGGTAGCGCTCGCCTTCGCCGGCCTCGCCCTGCTGCGCGACGAGGAGCCCGAAGAGCTCCTCCCCGACCTCGACCAGGCCCTCCCGACGGAGGTCGCGATCGTCCAGGAGGGCGACACGTACCGGCTCGTGTTCGCATCGGCGGTCGACAACGTCGGCCGCGGGCCGCTGCTCATCGAAGGCGAGCGCCCCGACCGCTCCCGGCGCGTCATGGAGGTGCGGCAGCTCGTGCGCAGCTCCGACGGCTCGGCGCGGGAGCGATCGGTCGAGGGGGAGATCCGCTACGTCCGCTCGGAGACCCACGCGCACTGGCACCTCCTCGGCTTCGAGAGCTACGAGCTGCGCGACGCAGGCAGCGGCGAGCTCGTGGAGCCCGACGCGAAGACCGGCTTCTGCCTCGGCGACCGCTACGAGACGAGCCCGGACACCCAGCTGGAGAACGAGCCGGACGAGGCGGTCTGGACGGAGGAGTGCGGGCGCCGGCAGCCGGGGCTTCTCACGGTGAGCGAGGGAATCTCGCCCGGGTACGGCGACGACTACGAGCCGGCCCGCGAGGGGCAGTTCCTCGACGTGACGAGCGTTCCGCCCGGCCGCTACCTCCTCGTCCACCGCGCCAACCCCGATTCGGCCCTCGAGGAGAGCGACTACGAGAACAACGCCGCCTCCCTCCTCATCCAGCTCCGGCGGACGACCGGCGTGATCCCGGCGGTGCGCGTCCTGGCCCGGTGCGCCGATTCCGACACCTGTTCGGGCTAACGCAACACCAACATTAAGCTCGGGTTAGGACCCGCGGAGCGGGGAATCGATCGGGCGGGACTCTGGCTACGGTGAATGAAGCCCCACGCGAAGGGAACGCCCCGCCATGCTCGAGCCTCTCGTCGATCTCCTCAATCAGAAGACGCCGCTGTACCCGCCCTTCGGGCGGCTCGTGGTCATCGTCGGCCTGTTCGCCCTGGCCTGGCTCGTCGCGCGCTCGAGCGCGTGGGTGGCCATGCGCGTGCTCGACTGGCACGACCGGCGCCACAGCTCGGACGTCGAGGCGACCGGCAAGATGGCGAACCTCAAGCGCCGCGAGACACTCGTCTCGATCATCCGCGCGGGGATCATCTACCTCGCGTTCGGCGCCGCAGTCGTCCTCTCGATCGCCCAACTGACCGGCGGAGTCGACCGGCTGACGGCCATCGCCGGAGCGTCGTTCCTGATCATCGTGGCCGGCTTTGCCACGCAGAGGATCCTCGTCGACATCCTCGCCGGCCTGACCATGTTCGCCGAGCGCTGGTTCTCGGTCGGCGACACGGTCACCATCCACGCGGGCGTCGAGCTCCAGGGCGTCGTCGAGGAGGTCTCGCTCCGCCGCACGCGGCTGCGCGCGGTCACCGGCGAGGTCATCCACGTCCACAACTCGCAGATCACCGCCGTCCAGGTGCTCCCGCGGGGCGTCAAGGAGCTCGCGATCGAGATCTTCGTCAGCAAACGCGAGGAGGGCGAGCGGCTCGTAGCCGACGTCGCCTCCATCCTCCCCGAGGGCCCGACGACGTTCGTCCGCCGGCCGTGGATCGAGCAGATCGACGAGCTCTCGCACAACCTGACGAGGATCCGCGCGCGGACGACCGTCGCCCCCGGCCGCGAGTGGCTCGCGGAGGGGTTCTTCACCGACCTGCTGAAGGAGCAGGCCGGCGACTCCCTGATCGTGCACGGCCCGGTCACGCTCGCCGTCGACGAGCGCGCCACCTGGAGCTTCGCCCGCGCGAGCGGCGCGACGCGCGGGACGTTCGCCCGCGGCCGCCGTTCCCCGGTCGGCGTTCCGTAGGCACCATTGGGGCGCTCATGCGCCTCGCCGCCCTTGCCTTCCTCGTCGTCCTCGCCGCCGGCTGCGCGTCGGGCGGAAGCCCCGACGCGGGCGCCGACGAGCTGAGCCGGCAGGCACAGACGCTCGTCCCCGAGTCGGCCGAGGTCGTCGACGTGAGCGAGGGGGCGTGCGTCCAGATCGACGGCAATCCGGCCTGCGCGCGGATCTTCCTCACCTCCGACGGCGACGAGCGCGAACGGGCCGACGAGCTGGTGCGCACGGCCAAGGCGGCCGGCTGGGAGGTCGCCGATCGCGAGCGCCAGGGTGGGGGCACTGCCATCGAGTTCGAGCGGGAGGGCTACCGCGCGATCGCCGCGGTCTGGACGACCCCGTGCCCGGAAGGCGAGCCCGACGAGGCCTGCGCCGACGAGATCCAAGTGATAGAGGACTTCTAGAGGAGGCCTGCGAGGCGCTCGATGCCGGCCTCGATCTCGTCCTCGGTGACGCGGCTGTAGGAGAGCCGCACGTGGCGCTCGCCGCCGCCGGCCGGGAAGAACGGCGGCCCCGGGACGACTGCCACACCCGCCTCGAGTGCCTTGCCCGCGACCGAGACCGCGTCGGCGCCCTCGGCGAGCTCGAGCCAGGCGAAGAAGCCGCCCTGCGGCCGCGTCCAGGTCGCCCGCTCGCCCACGTGGCGGTCGAGCGCGTCGAGGAGCGCGTCGCGCCTTCCTTTGTAGAGGCCGCGCGCCTGCTCGATCTGGCGGTCGAGATGGCCGCGTCGGCCGTACTCCTCCAGGAGCCTCTGGCCCATCGCGCCCGCGCACTGGTCGGTGTTCTGCTTGGCCCACACGAGCTTCGCGACGATGTCCGGCGGGCCCGCGGCCCAGCCGAGGCGGACGCCCGGGAAGAACGTCTTCGAGAACGTGCCGGCCTGGACGACGACGTCGGGCGCGAGGCTCCAGAGGCTCGGCGGCCGCTCGTCGCTGAAGGACAGCTCGCGGTAGGCGACGTCCTCGATGACGAGGAGGCCGTGCGCGCGGGCGAGCTCGACGAGCGCGTGCCGCCGCTCCGTGGAGAGGGACACGCCGGCCGGGTTCTGGAAGTCGGGGATCGTGTACAGGAGCTTGGGAGCGCGACCCGTCGCGAGCATCCGCTCGAGCTCGTCCACGGCGAGGCCCTCGGCGTCGAGCGGGACGCCCTCGACCTGCGCCTCGAACCCCTGGAAGGCCATGATCGCGCCGAGGTACGTCGGCGCCTCCACGAGAACGCGATCGCCGGAGTCCACGAACGCCTTGCCGACGAGCTCCAGCGCCTCGATCGCGCCGCTCGTCAACATCAGCTCGCCCTCGCCGGGGCGGAGTCCTTCGAGCCGTTCCAGCCGGTCGGCGACGAGCTCGCGCGGGCCGGCGAGACCCTCCGTGGGCGCGTACTGGAAGGGCGACGCATCGCCTTGCTCGGCGAGCTCGGCGAGGATCTCGGCGATCACCGGGCCCGGGGAACGTGGCCGGGTCGGGAAAGCCTCCGGCGAAGGAGATGACGTCCTTGGCACCGGCGAGCGCGAGGATCTGAAGCAGGCCGTCGCCCCCGCCCGCGCGCGTGCGCGCGGCGAAGAGCGTCTCCCAGGTGCGGACTTCCGGCTCGACCGCCATGCGGAGATTGTGGCGTATCCGGCGGATCAGGGAGTGACGGTGACGTCCACCGAGCCCAGCGGGCCGAGCTCGAAGTGGATCTCGCCGCCGTCGGCGACCTCGAGCGCGGGGACGACCGTGCCGGCGATGATCACGTCGCCTGCACGCAGACGCTCGCCGAAGGCTTCGAGCAGGTCGGCGAGGTAGCTGACGAGCTCGACGATCCCGCCGGTCATCTCCTCCGGGTCGGCGGTGTGCGCGACCTCCGTGCCGTCGCGGAAGACGCGCGCCTCCACGCCGGTCAGGTCGGCGCCGGCCCCGGCTTCCATCGGCGGGCCGAGCACCACCGCGCGCTGGTAGACGTTCGCGGCGAGGATCGCCTCGGGGTCGTCGGGCGGGAAGTCGATGTCGGCGAGCTCGAACGCCGCGCCGAGCGCGCCGATGGCCTCGCGGGCCGCCTCCTCGCCCGCTCCGCCCGGAAGGTCGGCCGAGAGGTGGACGGCGATCTCCGGCTCGAGCACCGCCTTCGTCCAGCCGGCGACCGAGACCGAGCCGCCGGACGGCACCGCCGACTCCTGGAGGAGGTAGCCGACGAGCGAGCCGGTCGGTACCGAGCCGCTCGAGTGCCGCCGGCGACCCGAAGCCGGCCTTCCAGCCGAGATGTGCAGACCCGGCCCCGATCCGCTCCCCGCGCTGCGCCAGCTGCGCACGAAGGCCGTTCGCAACGCGGGGATCGTCCCAGGGCCGGGTCAGCCTGCCTGCCTCAAGCCAGGTCCGCGAACGGTCCGGTTGCGTGGGTGACCCTGCCACCCTGGAGGGTGAGGAGCGAGGTCATCTTGCGTAGCTTGTCATCCGAGACCTTGAGGTAGTCGTCCGAGAGCACTGCGAGGTCGCACTTCTTGCCGACCTCGAAGGAGCCGAGGTCGTTCTCCTCCTCCGAGAACCAGGCGCTCCCGACCGTGTACATCTCGAGCGCCTGGAGCCTCGTGACCTTCTGGCCTGCATTCGTCTCGACACCGGCGAGGTTCCGGCCTGTAGACATGTAGAAGAGCCCGAGCCACGGGTTGAGTGGCGCCACGTTGGTCGAGTCCGTTCCGGCGCCGACCGGGATCCCGCTGTCGTAGATCATCCGGAAGGGCGGCCCCACGTTGGAGCTCAGGTACAGCCAGTCCTGCAGGGTCGCGCCGGCGCCAACGGCCTTGAGACCCTGAATGTCCGCCTCGGTCGCCAGCGGGAGATGCGCGAGCGACCACCGCAGCGGAGCGATGTCGAACTCCTCCCCGACCATGATCATGTCCGGGATGTGGTGCTCGTGGTCGTCTGCCGAGAGCGTGTGCTGCTGCACGCGCCAGCCGGCCGCCGCGACGACCCTGCAGGTTCTCCATGAACTGGTCGCCGTTGCCGATCTGCTCCCCGACGCCGTTGATCCGGTAGCTCTCGTCGCCGACCTCGCGGTAGATCGGGTCGCATGTACGTCCGGAGCTGGTCGGTCGTCGCCGTCGGCCCGAAGTAGCGGTAGTGGCGCATGCGTACGTCGAGGCTCCGGCCGCTGTCCTGGTACAGCGAGTTCATCGCCTTGTAGTCCTCGGGCTGGTTCGTGAGGTTGCTCGTGTCGTGGATCGAGGTCAGCCCGGTGGCGGCGGCGAACGCGATCGCGTCGGCTGTCCCGCGCACCTTGTCCTCGAAGGTCTGGATCGAGCGGAGCGCGGTCGTCGCCGCTCCCGGTGTTCGAGACCTGCCCGGTAACCGGGTCGGTGGTGATGCCGAAGCCGGCGAAGAACGCCGCGCCGAGCGTGTTCGTGCGGCCGCTGAGATAGACCGCGCGCGTCGACGTCGCCGCGTTGAGCTCGGCGAGCGTCGGCAGCCGCGCCTCGGCGAGCTGGTTCTGGTTCCAGCCGCCCGCGGCGGTGACGAACGCGCCCGCCGGGATCGTCCGCGGCCCGATCCGCCACGGCCTGCTGGAGCTCGGCGATCGAGAAGACCGTCTCCATCCAGCGGGTCTCGTACCCGGGGTTCGTGCCCGTGCGCGTGAAATGCGCGTGCGAGTCGACGAGCCCGGGGATGACCGTGCGGCCGCGGAGGTTGATCCTCCGCGTGCAGGTGCCCAGGTCCTTCCCCCGGTCGACGGCGACGATGCGGCCGTCCTTGACGGTGAGCTGGGACGCGACGACGCCCCGGTAGTCGATGAACTTTCCGTTGTGCAGGATGATGTCGCGCGTCCCGTCGCACACGTCCGGGTTCTGCGACTTCCCACCTCCTGCAGCGCCGGCGGGGCCGGCGCCCGCCAAGAGCGCGCCCCCTCCGGCGGCGAAGGCCGCGCCTGCTGCGGCCCCCCGGAGCAGCTCGCGTCGCGAGACGCTCCCGTCGAACGCATCCTCGTGCACGTCGTCAGCCATCTGCCAACCTCCCCTTTCACGGCGGCCTGCCTGCGACGGATTGTCCGATTGTCTGACAATCAGCAGGACCGTGTCAAGGCGACGCCGAGGAGGCGCGTGGAGCCGGGGTCGCGCAGCGCTCAGCGCGACGGTGGCGCGGGCGGCGCCGCGGGCGCCTGGCGCTCGAGGATCCGGGTCTCGATCCGACGCGTCCGCGAGCGCAGAGCGAGCCAGATCAGCACCGCGATGAGCACCACCGGGCTGAGCACGATCACGAGGAAGAGCGCGATCGCGCCGGCGTCGGCGAGGAACCGCATGGCGTCGTCGGCCGCTCCGGCCGCCCCGCCCTCGTCGTCCTTCTGGGCCGCCGGGGCCTCGCGCGTGTGCAGGGCGAGCGTCAGCTCCGACGTCGCCGCCTCGCGCCGGTCGCTGCGGTTCTCACGGCGGAGGTCCGCGAGCTCGTTACGCCGGTCGGCGAGGTTGAGCCTGATCTCGATCTCCTGCGCAGGCGTGAGGTCTTCGGTCTCCAGCCTCAGCTCGAGCGCCCTGATCACCCGCTCGAGGCGGTCGATGCGGGCCTCGCGGCGGTCGATCGCCGCCTGAAGGTCGACGGTCTCGACCTGCTGGCCGGTGACGGTGCCGAGCTCGCCCAGGCGCACGATCGCGTCCTCGACGCGCGTCGACGGGCACGCGGAGCGCGAGCTCGGCCCTGCCTTCGTTGCCCTGCGTGTCGATCTCCGAGCCGGCGACCCAGCCGCCCAGCTCGCGGGTGATCGTCATGGACTCGGTGGCCGCGTCGGAGAGCTCCTCGGCGTCGGCGAGGCGGACCTCCATCCAGAGCTTCACGTCGGTGGCGCGGTTCGGGGGGAAGCGCGCCTGCATGTCCGAGAGAGCCGCGCGCGAAAAGACTTGAGGCGCCTTCGTGGCGTCGGCGCCGAACTCCTGCTCCTCCTCGGCGCCCATCCAGCGTGAGCGGTGAGACAGGAGCCAGGTCGGCAGACCCCTGCTGCGCGTCCGCGGTCGGCGCGGCCTCCTCCGACAGCTCGGCTGAAGCCGGCGCATCGTCTGCGCCCTCGTCGTCCCCACCCTCCACGGTCGAGAGGAACGCGGCGAACGCGGCGAGGAAGACGATCAGAGCCGCCAGCGCGAGCACCTGCCGCCGCGGCAGGAGGCTGATCCGCCGGCGGCGCGGCGGCTGCTCGCCGATCTCGCGCACGCGCTCCAGGAGCGTCGGCGGAGCCGGCGGCGCCTCGGCGCGCAGCTCCCTGACCAGCCCCTGGAAGCGCGCTTCCTGCTCTCCCTCCGGGAGCGCGCCGCCGAGGAGCTCCTCGAGCCGGTCTGGAGCGATCAGGTCAGGCGAGGGCATCTGCAGCCATCCTCTCCTCGAGCTTTCCGAGCGCCCGCGCGAGCCGCATGGAGCACGCCGACCTGCCGATGCCGAGGACGCGCGCGGCGGCGTCGGCGTCCAGGTCGAGCACGATCCGGAGCGCGAGGACCTCGCGCTCGCCGGCGCTCAGCGTGCCGAGCGCGGCCTCGAGCTCCGGCCCGAAGCCGAGGTCGGGCATTCCGGCCTCCCGGTCGGTCTCGAGCGCATAGCGCTCCTCGCGCTTGCGCCGCCGCGACTCGCTGCGGAAGTGGTCGAGCGCGACGTTCCGCGCGATGCGGCAGAGCCACGTCCGCTCCGACGCGCGCCGGGGGTCGTAGCGGCGCCACGACTTGAACGCCTTCTCGAACGTCTCGGCGCTGAGATCCTCGGCGAGCGTGTGGTCGGCGGTGAACATGAGCAGGTAGCGGTGCACGTCGTCCAGGTGCTCCTCCGCGACCTCGGCAAAGCCCCGCCGGAGCGGAGCGCGCCTCGGCAGCGGGGGCGCGAGCGCATTCACGACCCTCATACGACGCAGCGCGCCGGTTTCGTCACGCCGGCCCATGACCGGATTGTGACTCGCGGAAGCCGCGGTTACGAGGTCGTCTCGGTGAGCGGCTTGTCGAGGATCGCGCGGCGGCGGCGGGCGCGCAGCTGCTCGGCGGCGAAGTAGCTTCCGAGCACGAAGACGATGGCGGCTCCCTGCGCCAGCAGGCCCTCCCACGTCGGGAAGACTCCGAACCAGAGCCCCGCCCAGTACGGGAGCCGCAGCCCCTCGATCGGCGTTACCGGGATCCACCCCACGACCTGCAGGGTCTGCACGGTCGTCCCGACCATGATCACGAGCACCCAGAGGATCAGCAGGCCGGTGGCCACGAGCATCTTCTTGTGCGGCAGCTTGCGCTGGAGGCGGATGGTCAGGTAGCCGACCGCCAGCGTGGCGGCGAGGCCGATGGCGACGCCGATCAGCACGATCCCGGCGCCGGCCTCGAGCACGATCGCCTGGAGGAAGAGGACGGTCTCGAAGCCCTCGCGGTAGACGCTCGTGAAGCCGAGCATGACCAGCCCGACCATCTGCGCCACGGCGGCGCCGACTCCGAACCCGATGATCTTCTTCTTCCTCGATGTGCAGCCCGGCGAGGTGCTCGCCCCAGTACACGCGGTGGTAGAACCAGTTGAGGATGAGGAGCAGGACCCCGATGGCGACGAGCGAGACGATCGCCTCGAGCTTCTCGCCGTAGCGGCTCAGGCTCCCGAGCAGCGTCTGGGCGATCCCCCAGGTGGCGACGCTGGCCACGAACGCCGCGGCGGCGCCGAGCAGGAGCGGCTTGCGGAGCCCGGCCTGCGCTCCCACCATCCCCGCCATCAGGGCGGCGAGGATCAGCACGGCCTCGAGACCCTCGCGGAAGACGATGATCGCCGTGTTCGAGATGACCGCGGTGTTGGAGGTCGGCCCTGCCCCGACCGCCGCCTCCGCGTCGGCGAGCGCCAGGTCGAGCGCTTCGCGCGTCTCCGCCACCTCCTCGGGCTCGGCCTTGCGCTTGACGAGCTGGGCGAGCCCCGGCAGTCCGTCCGCGCCGTACCAGAAGAGCCCCTCGACCTCGACGAAGAGGTCGTTGGCCAGGCCGCGCAGCCGCTGCTCGGGCCCGAACTCGAAGAACGCGTAGGCCTCGAGCCGCGCCTGCTCCGCCTGGCCGAACTGCCCGGCGGCCATCGCCGACTCGAGCCGGTCGAGCGTCGCGGCGATGACGTCGAAGTCCGCGGTCGCGCCGGCCTCCTCCCACTCATCCGGGTAGAGCGACTCGATCAGGTCGAGCGCCTCGTCCGTGGCACCCTGCACGTCGTCGGGGTCGGCGACCTCCTCGTGCCGGGCCGCCGAGCCGAGATCCGCCGCCAGGCCGTCGAGGATCTCGCCGAGCCGGCGCGTGTCTTCCTGGTTCTCGAGCGCGAGGAGGTGCTCGAGGTCGCCGAACGCCTGCGCGGCGCCGTCGCGGAACGTGACCGCCTCCTGGATCTCGAAGTCGAGCGTGACGCGGCCGTCCTTGACGCCCCGCTCGTACTCGATGGGCACGAGCGCGAGGAAGCGCTGGAGCTGGCCGGCGCGGCGCAGCTCCTCCTCCTCGCTGAGCGGCGCGGCGCGGAAGCCCTCGAGCGCGGCCTCGATCTCGGCGAGCGCGGCCTCGACCGCGCCGTCGTCCCCGGCCTCGGCGGCGGCGACCAGCGTCTCGAAGGCATCCGTCGCCGCAGCCGCCTCGGAGGTGTTGCGCTGCTTCTCGTACGCCTCGGCGAGCGTGGCGAAGTACCCGCGCGCGAGGGCTGCGGCGCCCGCGCGGCTGATGTCGAAGCCCTGGCCGCCCGAGGCGACGACGGTGTCGAGGGCCGCGCGGAGTCGCGCCTGGTAGGTGTCGAGGAGGTCGGCGCGCACGGCAGCGGCGGCCGGCTTCGGGCCCATGCGGCCGCCTTCGAGCGCCTGGAGCGCGAGGGTGGCGTCGGCGCCGGGGCGGGTGAAGCGCGTCGGCTTGCGGAACTCCCGCACGAGGAGCCACGCGCGCGCCTCGTCCACGTCCCCCGCAGACGCGGCCGCCGTGGCGCGCTCGACCGCCTCGGCGAGGATGGCCGTCCAGGTCGCCGCGCGCGCGACCTCCAGGCGACCGGGTCACCGTCGGCGACCGCGCGGCTCGCCTCCCGCAGGCCCGGGCGGGCGGCGGGCTCCAGCGGGCCGAGCTCGAAGGCGGCCGCCTTCGCCACGAGGGTCTTCGCCTTCGCGGGCTCGTCGAGGACGAGCGCACGCTGCGCCTCGGCGAGCGTGGTGCGAACGTCGGCCGCCGCCTGCCAGGGCTCCTGGGGCGCTGCCGAAGCAGCGCCCGCAAGTGCCAGGCAGACGGCGGCCGTTGCCGCGACGATGAGCGGCCGATGCGCCATACGGCTACTGCTCGATCGTCACCCCGAGCTCGGCGGCAGCCTGGGAGACCTGGCCGGCGATCGCCGTCGCACGCTCCTGCGCCTCGGTGCCGAGCACCTCTGCCTGCTCGGGCGTGAAGCGCTCGCCTCCCTGCTCGCGCGAGTAGAGATCCTCGACGAAGGCGCGCAGGTCGGTGAGCTCCCGGCCGGTCTGCTCGGCCTGCTCCGGGATCGACCTCCGCGAGCCGTCCCTCGACGCCCTCGAAGATGACCTCGAGGCCCGTGAGGATGTCGTTGATGTCCGAGAGCCGCGAGACGACGTTGAACGACTCGCGACTCGGAGGCGTCGCCGAGCACGAAGCGCGACTCCTTCCACTGGCCGAAGTACTCGCTCATCGTCGGCACCATCACGACGAGGGCCGTGAAGGCGTCGGACTCGCTCGGCTCCCAGGCCTCGCCCGAGTCGGCGAGCTCGCCCGAGTAGCGGTCGAACGCCTCGGCGGACGGCGAGGAGGAACGGCGCGTCCGGCAGCACCTCGCCGAAGTCCTCCGTGCCGTTGCCGTCCAGGTCGGCCGGCGTGCTCTGCGGCATGTCCTCGGGAAGCGTCCCCCAGAGCGCGCCTTCGGTCAGGTTGAAGAGGTTGCCCGGCTGCTTCAGCGTCGTGCCGTCGGAGAGCTCGAGGTCGAACGGCACCGCGCTCTCCGGATCCTCGGCCGCGCTCGAGCCGGCGTCCAGGATGACGTCGTACTCGGCGAGCGACGGCGTCCCGGCGACGACGCCCTCCATCCGCTCGTAGTAGGGGTTGCCCTCGATCCAGTTCGCCTTCATCTCCTCGAGCATGGGCGCGAGATCATCGCCGTGCTCGGCCCAGAGCGCCTCGTAGTCGAAGCCGGCCTCCTCGGCCATGCGCGTGGTACTCCTCGGCGGCGGACTTGAAGTCCGCGGTGAAGCCCGTCAGCTGCTCGGTGTGGTCGAGGAGGTAGTCCTTGACGCCGTCGAGCTGCGGCGCGGCGGTCGACTCGGTCGTCGTCGCCGCTCCCCCGGTGTCCTCAGCCGCCGGCTCGTCGTCACCGCCGCAGGCTGCGAGTGCCAGAGCGGCGATCCCTGTTGCGACGAGCGGCGCCAGTGCTCTGGTACGAATCACTGCGCGCGTCTCCCTTCGGTCGATGTCAGGCGCACCTTACACCAGTAGTAAGGAAGCGAGGACGGTTCGCGTCCGACAAGGCCGGGGTAGGCGGTCGAGGTGAGCCGGGCGCCGTGGACATACGAGCTGCCGGCCGCCGGTGGCGAGACCGGAGGCCTGGAGGAGTACGTCGTGTACGCCGCCGACGGGGAGGCCGTCGGAAAGGTCACGGTCGTGCTCGAGGCCGACGACGACCTCTACGTCGTGGTCGACCGCGGCGCGCCTCCACTGACGCATGACCGCCGGGCCGTCCCGTGGGAGACGGTCGAGGCCGTCGACCACTCGGCGCTGGCCGTCAAGCTCGCACAACCGGCCGCCGAGCTGGACCAGGCCCTCGAGCTCGACCCGGCCAAGGCCGTCGAGCCCGCAGCCGGCGAGCAGAGGCCCGACGCCGAGGCGGTGCGGGTCACACGCCTCCCCGAGTCCGTGATGCCCGTCACCGTCCCGGCCGGCGAGGCAGGCCCCGCGGACCGCCCGTTCCTCTACGGCGGCGCGCTCGGCCTGGGACTCCTTGCGGTCTTCCTCGTCCTCGTCGGGGTCGCGCTGATCACCGCCGGTGCGGGCGGATGGAGCCTGATCGCCTTCGTCGGCGCCTCGGTGCTCGGCTCGGCGTCACTCGCCACGGCCTATCGCCTGTGGCGGCGCCCGTACGAAAGCCCCCGCGAGCGCTAGCCCTCCGAGCCGCCCGCCATACTCGGCGGCGGCCGTGGACGTAGACGACCGCCTTCGGCTCGACTACGAGCAGACGACGCAGCTCCTGCGGACGCTCATCGACGTTCGTTTCCGCTTGCTCGCGTTCGTCCCGACCATCTCCGGCGTGGCGGTCGCCTTCGTCGGCCGGCCGCGGCCGGCCGCGGAGCTCCTGGGCGTGGGGATCCTCGGCCTCCTCGCCACGTGCCGGGATCTTCGTCTACGAGCTCCGCAACACGCAGATCTCGGGCGTCCTGATCCCGCGCGCGACTGAGCTGGAGAAGCGGCTCCAGCTCCCGTCCGAGACGAAGGGCTCGGAGGACGGCGGCCTGTACTCGGAGCGGCCCGGGATCAACGTGCAGCTCCTCGGCGTCCTGCCCGTCTCCCACGGGCTCGGGCTGGCGCTCGTCTACTCGGCCGCGATCGCCGGGTGGACGTACCTCGTCGCCTGGGGCGCCCTGCTCGCGCTCGAGGTGCCCGAGGCGCAGGCGACGGGCGCGGCGATCGGCGGCGTCGCCGGGGTGATCGTCCTCTTCGAGGTCGAGCGCCTGCACCGCCGGGCCGGCTGGCGCGCGGCCGCGAGCAGGTAGTCAGCGCGGGGCCGTCGGGCCTTCGAGGACGACTCGGCCCGGCGCCAGGCTGTAGCCGAGGTCGGCGTTGAGCCTACGGATGGGCTCGTTGCGCTCCTCGTTGGCCGTCTCGAGCATCTCGTAGCCCGCGCGCTTCGCCCAGGCGATCTGCGCCTGCTTGAGAGCGCGGGCGACGCCCCGCCCGCGCCACGACCGGCGCACGCCCGTCATGTCGTGGAACGCGACCGTCGGGCGTGCAGCGGTCAGGAAGTACTTCGCGTAGCCGACCACCTCGCCGCCGGCGACTGCAACGAACGTGCTTTCGGGGTTGTCGCCGGAGCCCTGCATGTCGTGCGCGAGCCAGCCTTCGAAGGGCTCCATCTCCTCGGCATCCCCGCCCGGGACGTCGGCATAGGCCTCGACGGCGACCTCGTACATCCCGCGCGCGAGGTCCGGGTGATCGGCCCAGGTGAGGATCTCGACGCCGGGCGGCGCCTGCACGACCGGCTCCTCGATCGTCGAGAGGTCGAGGAGCAGACGGGGATACCGCTCGATCTCGCGGAAGCCCCGGCGCGCGGCATAGGCGAGGCTCTCCTCGTCGTCCTCCATGACCGAGGCGTGCATCTCCTCGAGCCCGCGCTCGCGCAACCACTCGGACACGGTCGCGTAGAGCGCGCTCCCGAGGCCGCGGCGGCGTCCGTCCTCGAGCACGGTGAGAAGCAGGAACCCGTGCCTGGGGCGCTGCGGCAGGATCGCGATCGCCGCGGAGCCCTTCTCCTCGCCGTCGATCGCACCCAGGAAGTCGGCGTAGTCGTTGCAGGCCTCCTTGAACGACCGCACCTCGTCCATCGTGACCGCCCGGTGGGGCCAGACGGTGTTGTGGATCGCGAGCGAGCGCGCCTCCTCGTCCTCTCCCGTGCAGGCGCGCACGGAGATTCCCACCACGGCCATGCCTCAACCTACCCCGTCCGTGGTGACCAGGGCCCACGGAAGGGGGATTCGCCGCAAGGTTCGCCTCGCCCGGCGCTCCTCCCTCACGACAGCCCCCCGAAACGAAGGAGATCAGAATGCTGTCGGTCAAGAATCCCGTGGAGACCATCGAGCCGGTGGCCGCTGCCGATGCGACGCCCGCGGAGGAGCTGGCCGACCGGTTCAGGGCGTTCCCGACGGCGCAGCTCAGCTGGCGCCTCAAAGTGGCCCGCCGCGACGCGGAGGCGGCGAGCCGCCTCGCCGTCTCCGCACGACTCCCTGCCTGACGCCGCGCGCCCCGCCGGGGTAGGCCGACACGAGGAGTAGCATCCCGCCACTCCCGTGGCCTACCCCGGCCTAGCCTTCCTCGGCCCCGAGTGGATCCCGATCCTCGCGGCCACCATCGCGGCCCTCGTCGCCGCCGTGACGCTCGCGATGAACATGACCGCGGGCAGGCGCGACCGCCGCCGGAACCTCTACAGCGACGCCTACCGGGCCACGATGAGCTGGATCGAGACGGCCTATCGCGCCTACCACGCGCGCCCCGACGAGGACGCCGCGTTCCTCGAGGGCTACCACAAGCTCTGGGAGGACGTCCGCTACTACCAGGGCTGGATCCTGATGGAGTCCTACGAGCTCGGGTACTCGTTCGCGCTCTTCAAGGAGGCGGTGCAAACGGTCTGCGAGGGCGTGATCGAATCGGCGTGGGCTTCGAGAACGGTGGAGTCGAAGCCGCTGGGCGCCCTCCCGGTCGAGCCCTCGCCTGAGACGTTCCGCTACGAGCAGGACCGCTTTCTCCAGGACGCCCGCGACCAGCTCTCGCCCAACCCGTTCACGCGCAGCGCGATGCGCCGCCGGGTGCAGGAGCGGATCGCGAAGGAAGGGCCGGCACGGGTATCGGGGCTGCCGGTGAACGCCGCCTCGCCGAGAGGCCCCAACCCAGCGCCCTGCCGGGCGCTCGGTAAATACTTCCGCGTCCGACGGCGACTCGCGCCATTGACGAGGAAAGGGAGGGACGATGCCGCTCTATTTGACGAGGTTCAGCTACACGCCCGAGACGTGGGCGAGGATGATCGGCAACCCGGAGGACCGCCGGAAGGCCGCGGAGTCCTACATCGAGTCGGTTGGCGGCAAGCTCCACGGCTTCTGGTACGCCTTCGGCGAGCACGACGGCTACAACCTCTTCGAAGCGCCGGACAACGTCTCCATGGCGGCGGTCGCGCTCGCGATCGGCGGCGGTGGTGCGCTGAGCTCGATCGAAACGACGGTCCTCATGACCGTCGACGAGACGATCGACGCCCTGCGCAAGGCCGGGGACGTCCAGTACCAGAAGCCGGGCGCGTAGAGCGGGCTCAGGCTGACCCGGCGGCCCGGGGCGCGGCCGGAGCTTGAACAGGCGCGCCCCGGCGCCTACCCTCGACAACGAGGGGTCGCGTCGAAAGTCCTTCTTGCAGCGGTCGTCGCCTCGCTTGCCCTGGCCGGGTCTGCCCAGGCACGGCCGAACGTGCTCCTGATCGTCACCGACGACCAGCGCTGGGACACGCTCCCCTACATGCCGGCGGTGCAGGCGGAGCTCGTCGGGAAGGGCGTCACGTTCGCCAACTCGTTCACGGTGAGCCCGCTCTGCTGCCCGGCTCGAGCGACGATCCTCACCGGCACGTACCCGCACACCCACGGAGTCTGGGCGAACAACGGCCCGTGGTCGGCGCCCCGACAGTTCGACGACGACTGGCATCTCGGTGTCTGGCTCCAGCAGGCCGGATATCGGACCGGCATGTTCGGCAAGTTCTTCAACAACTGGGGTCACCCCGCTCGAGCAGCAGGCTTCGACCGCTGGTTCGCGTTCCATAGCCCCGGCGGGACACGGCCGTACTTCGACTACCCGGTCGACGCGGACGGCGAGCTGCGCTGGTACGGGAACGGGGAAGGCGACTATTCGACCGACGTCCTGGCCCAGGAGGCGGACGCGTTCGTCCGCGAGCCAGGGCCGTGGTTCGCGTACGTCGCGCCCTTCGCCCCGCACTTCCCGACGATCCCGCCACCGCGCCACGCCAACGCCACCTTCGGCGCGACCGAGGGCTACCCGCTCGAGTATCTCCAGACGCTCCTGGGCGTCGACGACCTCGTGGCGCGCCTCCTCGCTGCGCTCCGAGAGACCGGACAGCTCGAGAACACCGTGATCGTGTTCACGAGCGACAATGGCTTCCACCTCGGCGAGCAGGGACTGTCGGGGAGCAAGGAGACGCCGTACGAGGCGTCGATCCGGGTGCCGCTCGTCATTCGCTACGACGCGCTGGGCGCCGCCGCACACGAGGAGGCGGCGCTCGCCGGGAACGTCGACATCGCGCAGACGGTGCTGGAGCTGGCCGCTGTGAGCGTGCAGCATGCGTTCGAGGGCGCGTCCCTCGTTCCACTTCTGACGGAGCAGGCGGTGCCGTGGAGGAAGATGATCGAGCTCGAATACCGCGGCCGCCCCGACGTCTTCCGCTCGTTCTGCCAGCTGCGAGGCGCCGACTGGTCGTACGTGCAGTACGAGGACGGCGAGGAGGCCTACTGGGATCTGGCGCGCGATCCCGGCCAGGGCACGAATCTCGCGGGGCAGCTCGAATGGCGCCGGCTCGCGAGCCTTCGCAGCGCGGTCCAGCAGTCGGAATGCCGCCCGCCGCCCGTGTTCGAGCCGCTGCCCCTTCCGCCCTGCACGGTCGACTGCGACGGCGACAACCGCGTCGCGAACGCCCCTTCCCGCCGGAAGAGCGACAGCCGCCCGCACGTCGTCGGGGGCGTCATCGGCCTGGTCGCCCGTTCGTCGCGGTCCGGAGGAGCTTCGACGGCTGGGACCAACTAGCGCCGTGCGTTTGTACGACTCCGGCGGAGGGAACTAGAAAGAGGGCCGGGCTTCGTCCAGGGGAGCTCCCGTACGTGATCGAAGCGGGGGCATTTTCGGGGGGAGAAGGGAGCCGGCGGTGCCCCTCTCCGACGAGCGTCTCGCGAAGAACGAGATTCTCTTTCGCGAGATCAACGAGCGTCTCGATGAGATGTCCGTTCCCTGGTCGAAGACGACCGACTATCTGTGCGAGTGCAGCGACATGTTCTGCACCAAGGTCGTCGAGCTCAGGAACGACGAATACGAGCGTGTCCGTTCTCGGCCGACCCTGTTCGTAGTCGCGCACGGCCACGAGCAGCTCGAGATCGAGAAGGTCGTCGAGGAGACCGAGGGCTACTTCCTCGTCGAGAAGATCGTCGCCGTCGACGAGATCATCAGGCAGGACCCGCGCTCCGGCGAGTCCGGCGCGGACCCGGAGTCGCAGAGACGACGCTCGGTCGAGTAGGCTCAGCGCCAGATCGAGGCCGTCGGCGGAGCATGACGAGATCGGAAAACGGTCGCGTTCCGCGTATCACGGGGCCGGCCTTCGGGGTCGGTCATCGCTGCAGTCGGCGCTCCCGCAGAGGACGAGGAGGATCGCATGCATCGTCGATCGACAACATTTCCGGGTCGGGCCCGGCTTCCGCTCGCTCTCGCGCTCGCACTTGCGCTGAGTGCCGCCGGCGCCGGATCTGCGAGCGCCGCCTCTCTGGCCGGCGCGTCGGCGAAGAACCAGCCCGGCCTCGGCCCGAACGTGACCATCTTCGACCCGAGCATGCCGGTCAGCGAGATTCAGGCAACCGTCGACGCGATCTATGCCCAGCAGGTCGACGCCGAGATGAGCACGAACCGCTACGCGTTCCTGTTCAAGCCGGGCGTGTACGGAACAGCCACCGAGCCTCTGCAGATGAAAGTCGGCTACTACACCGAGGTCGCCGGGCTCGGCGCGTCACCGACTGACGTGACGATCAACGGCAAGATCGAGGTCTACAACCGCTGCCTCGAGAACGGAGGCACGAGCAACTGCGTCGCCCTGGTCAACTTCTGGCGGACGCTCTCCAACCTGACCCTGAACATCAACAGCCTCGGCCAGGACGGCTGCCGCGCCTCGGCGAACTTCTGGGCCGTCTCGCAGGCGGTGTCGATGCGCCGTCTCAACATCGGCGGCGCCAACCTCTCGCTCATGGACTACTGCACGGCCGGGCCGCAGTTTGCCAGCGGCGGCTTCATTGCGGACTCGAACCTCCCGTTCGTGATCAACGGCTCCCAGCAGCAGTGGCTGATCCGGAACAGCCGGATCGGCGGCTGGTCGAACGCCGTCTGGAACCAGGTCTTCGCGGGCGTCGAGGGCGCACCGTCGGAAGCGAGCTTCCCGAATCCGCCGTACACGACCCTCGAGACGACGCCCGTCAGCCGGGAGAAGCCGTACCTCTTCATCGACGACCGCGGCAAGTACAGCGTCCGCGTGCCCTCGGCGCAGACAGACACCCGCGGCATCTCCTGGGACGACGGCATGACGGCGGGGCGCACGATCCCGCTCAACCAGTTCTTCGTCGCGACCCCGTCGGACTCGGTGAAGACGATCAATCGGCAACTGGTCCTCGGCAGGAACCTGCTGCTCACCCCGGGCGTCTACGACGTGGGGACGAGCATCTTCGTCAAGCGCGCCGACACCGTTGTCCTCGGTATCGGGCATCCGACCCTCACCGCGGTCGACGGCGCGGTTCCGCTGACGGTCAACGATGTCCCCGGGGTCATCATTGCCGGCGTCACGATCGACGCAGGCACCATCGAGTCGCCGATGCTCCTGCAGGTCGGCAAGAAGCCCAAGAAGAACGCGAAGAGCGACCCGTCCAACCCGACCACGCTCTCGGACGTGTACTTCCGCGTCGGTGGACCGCACATCGGCAAGGTCGACGTCGCGCTCGAGGTCAACAGCGACGACGTCCTCATCGATCACACCTGGGTGTGGCGTGCCGACCACGGCGTCGAGGGCTTCTCCGGCGACACCGAGCGCTGGAACACCAACATCGGCCGCAACGGCGTCGTCATCAACGGGGACGGCGTGACGGCGACCGGCCTCTTCGTCGAGCACTTCCAGCAGTACAACACCATCTGGAACGGGCAGGACGGCACGACGATCCTGTACCAGAACGAGCTGCCCTACGACCCGCCGACCCAGGCGGATTGGATGCATGACGGCATCGAAGGCTGGGCCGGGTACAAGGTCGGCGACCAGGTGACGACGCACAACCTCTTCGGAGGCGGTGTGTACGTCTTCAACCGCAACAACCCGTCGATCCACACCGAGAACGGCTTCGAGGTCCCCGTGACCCCGGGCGTCCGGTTGCATCACATCATGACCGTCAACCTGGGCGCGGGCACGATCGACCACGTGGTCAACGGCGTCGGCGGCCCGGCTGACACGAGCAACATCGGCGCGCCCGTGTTCGTCGTCGACTACCCGTGACTCACTAGTCGGACACCCGCGCGGAAACGGTGGCCTCCTCGGGGTTTCGTCTCCCGGCGCTGGCGGAATCTAGTCGGCAGGCGAACCCTGCGAGCGACCGTCCCGGCCGCTCGCGAAGCGGCTGAGATCCGGGGTCGACACCCTCTTCTGTCCCCCAGGAAGCAAGCCGTCACGTCGGGGCCGGCGACTGTGGGGTTAGCCGGCCCCGATTCAACGACGTGCCGCACGGAGCGGGCTCGCCTCCTGCTGAGCAGGCGGCTATCCGGTGAAAGGAAGGCCCGGGGCCCACTGCGGCTGAGGGCCCCGGGCCACGCGACGGGACAGAGACCCGCCGCAGGCACAGGGTTCAAGCCGGCCAGGTGCGTTCCTGCGACGTCGGCGCAGGCAAACGGGTTCCGCCCAGCTGTGCGTAGAAAGATGGGCGCACCTGGGATCGAACCAGGGACCTCCCGCGTGTGAAGCGGGCGCTCTCCCGCTGAGCTATGCGCCCGAGCCGTCGAAGTCTAGCGACGGGCCGCTGCTACGATCGATGTGCCCGGTCGCGCTAAGCGGGGAGCTAGCGGTTCCCTGAACCCGCAATCCGCTCTAGCGGGGCCGAATCCCTTCCCGAGGGGACGGCAATCGAGGAACGGGCTCGCGCACGCGAGCGTTGACGACCAGGTTCCGCGCACCGGGAGCCTGTGAACCGCGTCAGGTCCGGGAGGAAGCAGCGCTAAGCAGTTTCTCCCGGGTGCCGCGGGGCAGCCTGGTCAGAGTGAGCGTCGCTGGCACCGCCTCGAGAGCCTCAACAACGGAGGGTGCGCGACCGGGCGTTATCTGTTAGTGCTACGTCTCCCGCGCTCGTGACTGCTCTCTACCGCAAATACCGGCCGCAGGACTTCGATGAAGTCGTCGGTCAGGAAGCCGTAGTCCGGACGCTTCGGAACGCGATCGAGCACGACCAGGTGCGCCAGGCCTACCTCTTCGCCGGCCCGCGCGGCACCGGGAAGACCTCGCTCGCGCGCATCCTCGCCAAGGCCCTCAATTGCGAGCAGGGCCCGACCGCGACGCCGGACAAGACCTGCAACTCGTGCGTGACGATCGCGAGCGGGACGTCGCTCGACGTGATCGAGATGGACGCCGCGAGCCAGCGCGGGATCGACGACGTGCGCGAGATCCGCGAGCACGTCGTCCTCCAGCCCGTCGAGGGCCGCTTCAAGGTCTACATCCTCGACGAGGCGCACCAGCTCACCGACGCCGCCTGGAACGCGCTCCTGAAGCTGATCGAGGAGCCCCCGCCGCACCTCGTCTTCGTTTTCTGCACGACCGAGCTCCACAAGGTGCTCGGCACGGTGCGCTCCCGCTGCCAGACCTTCCTGTTCGCCCGGCCGCGGCTCGCCGAGCTGACGAAGCTCCTCCGCCAGGTCGCGGACGGCGAGCAGATCGAGGCGCCCGACGCCGCGCTCTCGCTGATCGCCCGGAGTGCGCGCGGGAGCTTCCGCGACGCGGTCTCGACGCTCGACCAGCTTTCGGCGGCCACGGACGGCAAGGTCACCGTGCAGGCCGTCCTCCAGCTGCTCGGCGCCGTGGACGAGGAAGCGCTCTTCCGCCTCTGCGACCTGATCGTCGACAAGGACACGGCCGGCCTGCTCGCCTTCGTCGAGGAGCTCGCCGACCAGGGCCAGGACCTGGCGCGGCTCGTCAACGACCTGCTCGAGCATCTGCGTCACCTGCTGCTCGTCCAGCACATGGGCGAGGTGCCCGACTCGCTCCCGGTCACCCCGGAGACGCGCGAGCGGCTGCGCTCGCAGGCGAACCAGCTGGCCGAGCCCGAGGTGCTGCGGCTCATCGACCTGCTCCACATCGCCGTCGACGACGTCAGGCAGGGCGGCGACCCGCGTCTCCCGCTCGAGCTCGCGCTCGTGAAGGTGACGCGCCCCGGCGCCGACCTCTCGCGCGAGTCCACCGCCTACCGGCTGGAGCAGCTCGAGTCGCGCGTGCGCGGCGAGCCGGCCCGGCCGGCCGAGCCGCGACCGCAGAAGGCCGCTCCCGCCGCCTCGGAGGAGGAGAGCGCCCCGCCGCCCCCTGAACCGGCGGCCGGCGAGGGGCCTCCGATCGACCTCGGCGAGATCCAGGCGGCGTGGAAGCAGACGATCCTCCCTGCGGTCTCGGAGAAGTCGATCCCCACCTACTCGGTGCTCACGGAGGCGAAGCCGGTCACGCTCGACGGCGAGCGGCTCGTGCTCGAGTTCCCGCCCGCAGCCTCGTTCCACCGCAGCCAGGCCGAGGAGCCGAGGCACATCGGCGTCCTCGCAGGCGTGCTCCACGAGGTGACCGGGCACCGCCTGGCGCTCGCCTTTGAGGTAGGCGAGGGCCCGCACGAGGAGCCCGAGGCCGAGGAGGAGCCCGCGACCGAGGAAGAGATCATCTCCCTGATGAAGACGACGTTCGACGCCCGCGAGATCGGGAAGGAGACCGACTAGCTCATGGACGTGAACAAGATGATGCAGCAGGTCCAGCAGATGCAGGCCGAGATGCTCAAGGCGCAGGAGGAGCTCGCCAACGAGCGCGTCGAGGCCAGCGTCGGCGGCGGGATGGTCACCGTGACGGCGAGCGGCTCTGGCGAGATCGTCGACATCAAGATCTCCCCCGAGGCGATCGACCCGGACGACCCCGAGACGCTCGAGGACCTCGTCCTCGCCGGTGTCAACCAGGCGCTTGCGAACGCCCAGGAGCTCGCGCAGTCCAAGCTCGGGGACGTCAGCGGCGGCCTCAAGGGCCTGGGCCTGCCGGGCCTGTAGTCAAACTATGGGCTGAGTGTTCAGCCCGACCGTCGAGAACCTGATCGCGCAGCTCTCGCGCCTGCCCGGCATCGGCTCGCGCACGGCGCAGCGCCTGACCTTCCACCTCCTCCGCGTGTCCGACGAGGAGGCGCTCGCGCTGGCGGACGCGATCCGCGAGGTGAAGGAGCGCATCGGCTTCTGCCGCGACTGCGGGAACCTGACCGAGGAGGAGCTCTGCGTCATCTGCCTCGACACGCGGCGCGACCGGACGGTCGTCTGCGTCGTGGAGCAGCCGGCCGACGTCCTCTCCATGGAGCGCACGCACGAGTACCGCGGCCTCTACCACGTCCTCGGCGGCGCGCTCTCGCCCCTAGACGGCGTCGAGCCGCAGCACCTGCGCATCGACGAGCTCCTCGCGCGCGTCGAGAGCAACGGCGTCGAGGAGGTCGTCCTCGCCACGAACCCCAACATGACCGGCGAGGCGACGGCGAACTTCATCGCCGACCGGCTCCGCGGACGCACCCGCGTGACCCGTCTGGCGAGCGGCCTCCCGGTCGGCGGCGACCTCGAGTACGCGGACGAAGTCACCCTCGGCCGCGCCCTCGCGGGCCGCCGAGACATGTGAACGGAGGCGAGTGGCAAAGCCACCCGCCTCCTCCAGGTCTCAGCCTGTGCGGCTTCGCCGCCGCTGAGACATGTGACGTTCACCTCTTTCTTGCATTAAGAAGTGGTGTCTGTATAGAGTGCTCGCGTTGAACCGGGCGGCCTTCGGGTCGGCCGGTTCAACATTTAACGGGACGTTTTCGCGGGGCGTAGCATTCGCCCATGGCGACCCTGGCAGCCGACCCGGAAGACCTGTTCGCGCCCGAGGTCATCGCCGACCCGTACTCGTACTTCGGCCACCTCCGCGAGACCGACCCGGTGCACTGGAACCCGCGCGCGGAGATGTGGATCGTCACGCGCTACGAGGACCTCGTCTGGCTGATCCGCCACCACGAGCTCTTCTCCTCGGCGGTGATCAAGACCGACCGGCGGCCGCCGCACCCGCCGATCGACGCCGAGGACGCGCCCCTCTTCGACCGGGTGAAGGAGTTCCGCTCCGACCAGCTCGTCGAGCACGACCGCCCGGCGCACCTCTCGATGCGGAGCGCGGTGCACGAGTACTTCACGCCGCAGGCGATGGAGGGCTGGCGGCCGTTCGTCCGCGCGGCCGTCTCCGAGCTCCTCGACGAAGCCGAGCCCCACGGGCGCATGGACGTGCTCGAGGCGCTCGCCGCGCCCCTCCCCGTCCGCGTGATCACGCAGATGATGGGCGTGCCCGAGGAGGACCGCGAGCACCTGCGCCACCTCGCCGACCGGCTCCTCTACATCAACCGCGGCGAGCCCAACCGCATGAAGCTCCTGATGGAGGGGATCGAGGGGATGATCGAGTACGTCTCCCCGAAGGTCGACGAGCGCGCGGCGACGCCGAGCGACGACTTCATCTCCGTGCTCGCGGCCGCGGAGAAGGAGGGTGTCTTCACCCGCCACCAGGTGCTCGTCAACACGGCTCTGCTCCTCTTCGCCGGCCACGAGACGACCATGAACCTGATCTGCAACGGCACGCTGGCGCTGATCCGGCATCCCGACCAGTGGGAGCAGCTGCGCGCCGACCCGGCCGGCGCCGCGCGGACGGCGACCGAGGAGTGCCTCCGCTACGACCCGCCGGTGAAGTCGACGCAGCGCATCGCCGCGCAGGACGTCGAGCGCCACGGAAAGACGATCCGCCAGGGCGACCGGATCCGCTGGATCATGGCCGCTGCCAACCGCGACCCGCGCGCCTTCGACGACCCCGATCGCTTCGACATCCGCCGCAAGCCGAACCCGCACGTCTCCTTCGGCGCGGGGATCCACTACTGCCTCGGCGCCTCGCTCGCGCGCATCGAAGGCCAGGAGGTCTTCCGCGCGCTCGCGGAGCGCTTCGGCTCGCTCCGCCTGGAGACCCAGGAGCTCGAGTACGCGCCGAGCATCCAGTTCCGCTCGCTGACCGCCCTGCCGGTGGCCTGGTGACGCGCACGCTGCTGATCACCGTCGACCACGACCTGTGCATGGGGAACGGCCAGTGCGTCTTCCTCGCGCCCGAGGTCTTCCGCCACAACGCGAACCGCCAGTCCGAGGTGGTCGAGCCCGCCGGGGCACCAGAGAAGACGGTCCTGCAGGCGGCGGGCTACTGCCCGACCGGCGCCATCTCGGTCGCGGACGCCGAGAGCGGCGAGCGCCTCTTCCCGTAAGGAAGAGCAGGGCGCCGGCTGCCGGCGCCCTGCTCTCGAGTGGTTCCTACAGCGGACAGCCCGGCCCCGGAGAGGGCTGGTCGATCCGAAGCGGCAGTGCCGGCGTCTGCTTCGGGACGAGGTAGGTCGCGTAGATGATCAGCGTGTCCGTCCCCTCGTTGCGAGCGAGGTGCACCTCGTCGGGAGACGTGCTGAAGCCGCTCCCGGCGGCGTAGTTGATCTCGATCGTGCACTTCTTGGCGTGGTAGAGGCTGACCGTTCCCTGGGCAACGACGTTCACGTTCTCGCCCGGGTGGTAGTGCCAGCCGAACGTGGCGCCCGGTTCCGCCACGATCTTCTGCACGACGATCTCGAACGCGCCCTTCGTCTTGATCCTCGCAGCTGACACCGGGGCTGAACTTCGTGAACAGGTTCAGCTGCCCCTGGACGTTGCCGCGATAGGTCTCGGCCGTGACTCCCGAGGACGGCGTCGCGATCGCCACGCCGACCGCGACGACCGCGATCAGAAGCGCCACGCCGAGAACGGCGAGGCGAACATGCCGCATCCTTCTCATCACTTCTACCTCCGTCTAGTTGTCTCGCCCAGCTCCTTGTGATCAACTGGACGATCCGGAGGCTTGCAATGGGGCGTGTGAGCGAACGTGTGAAAAATCCGGCCGTCGGCGGCGGCATGGACCTCCGGATTCATCTTCTGGGCACGCCGACCGTCCAGCGAGGCGGAGTCCAGGTCGAGGCGCCGGCGGGGCGCAAGCACTGGGGCCTGCTCACGTACCTCGTGCGCACCGAGGTCCCCTCGTCCCGCGAACGCCTCTCGGGCCTGCTCTTCCCGGAGGCCGACGACCCGCTCGGCGCCCTCCGCTCGACGCTCTCGGCGCTCCGTCGCCAACTCGGCCCTCACGCCGAGGTCGGCGGCAATCCTGTGCGGCTCGCGCTCGGGCCGGAGGCGTTCGTCGACGTCGAGATCCTGCGCACGGGCTCGTGGGTGGAAGCGGCCGCGCTGCCCGGCCTCGGGCACGATCTCCTCGACGGCATGGCGTTCCGGTCGAGCCCGAGCTTCGAAAACTGGCTCGAGAACGAGCGCCGTCACGTCGCCGGGACGACGGCCGCCGTGCTCCACGAGGCGGCGCTCGCCCTGCTGGCGCGCGGCGAGGCCGACACCGCGCGGAGCCATGCGGCTCATCTTGTGCGCCTGAACGCGTACGACGAGAACGCGCACGTGCTCCTGGTGCGCTGCCTGCGGGCGGTTGGCGACGCGGAGGCTGCGGAGCGCCAGGTGACCGCCTGCACGAAGCTCTTTCGCCAGGACCTGGGGATCGAGCCGAGCCCGGCGCTCGCCTCGGCGGCGGCGGAGCCCCTCGCCTCGGTGGGCACGCGCGTCTCCGGGCCCTCGGCGGTGAACGTCCTCATCGAGACCGGCATGGCCGCCGTGGAGGCCGGCGCTCCCGAGGCGGGCGTCGCCCGCCTGCGCGGAGCGGTTGCCTCGGCCCGCCGCGAGGACGATCCCGCACTCCTCGCCAGGGCGCTCGTCGGGCTCGGCCGCGCGCTCGTCCACTCGTGCCGGGGCACCGACGAGGAGGGCGCGGAGGCGCTGCACGAGGGCAGCATCCTCGCCGAGCGCATCGGCGAGCGACGGTTGGCCGCCACGGGCTGGCGGGAGGCCGGGTGGATCCAGTTCCTCCGCGGCGGCTACGACCGCGCGGAGGCCACACTCGCCCGCGCGGCGCAGCTCGCGGACGGCGACGAGGAGGAGCTCGCCTGGATCGAGGTCATCCTCGGAACGTGTCGGAGCGACGTGGGCGACTACGCGAACGCGACGCGGCTTCTCCTCTCGGCGACCGTCCGGAGCGAGGGCCTGCAGAGCCCGGAGGCGCTCGGCCAGGCCTTGACGATGCACGCCAAGCTCCACGTGCTCCGGAACGAGCTCGACGAGGCGACCGCCCTGCTCGACCGGGCGCTGGCGCTCGTCGACGCCAGAGGCCTGCACTCGTTCCGCTCCTGGCCGGAGTCGCTCCGTGCGGAGATCGACCTCAGGCATGGGCATGTGGACGCGGCGTCGGACGCGTTCGAGCATGCGTTCGCGCTCGGCTGCGAGATCGGTGATCCCTGCTGGGAGAGCATTGCCACGCGCGGACGCGGGCTGGTCGCCGTCGAGCGAGGGGAGGTCGAGCGAGGGCTGGAGCTCCTGGTCGAAGCGCCCCGGCTCTGCCGGCGCCTGCCCGACACCTACCTCTGGATCGAGGCCTACGGGCTGGATGCGCTCTGCGGGACGGCCGTCGAGCACGGAGATGCGTCCGCGAAGCGCTGGGTCGGAGAGCTCGAGGCGATCGCGGCGAGCCGCGGCCTGCGCGACCTGCTCGTCCGGGCGACGGTCCATCGCGCCCGGCTCGGCGAGCCCGCCGCCCTCGAGAACGCCCGCGCGCTGGCGGCGCAGGTCGACAACCCCGCTCTCGAGGAGCTGATCGCAGCAGCCGTCTGAAGCACGAGTGCCGCGGGAGGCCATCCGTACAATCGGCGCATGACCGAGACGGCCTACGAGACCCTGCCCGAGATCGAGCCGGACGAGCCGAAGGCCGCCGCCGGCACGGTCGTGATGAAGTTCGGGGGCACGTCCGTTGCCGACCCGGAGAAGATCCGCAAGGTCGCGGCGCGCCTCGTCGCCACCAAGAAGTCCGGGGCCCGGGTCGTGGCCGTCGTCTCGGCGATGGGCTACCACACGGACGAGCTACGGGCCCTAGCCCACGAGGTCTCGCCCCGGCCGGCCCCGCGCGAGCTGGACATGCTCATCTCGGTCGGCGAGCGCATCTCCTGCGCCCTCGTGGCCATGGCCATTTCCGACCTCGGCACCAGCGCCATCTCGCTGACCGGCTCCCAGGCGGGGATCGTCACCGACACCGCCCACGGGAAGGCGAAGATCATCGAGGTCAAGGCGCACCGCATCAACCACGCCCTCGACGAGGAGCGCATCGTGCTCGTGGCCGGCTTCCAGGGCGTGTCCACGGATTTCGAGGTGACGACGCTCGGCCGCGGCGCCTCCGACCTGACCGCCGTCGCGCTCGCCGCCGCGCTCGGCGCCGACGCCTGTGAGATCTACACGGACGTCGACGGGGTCTTCACTGCCGACCCGCGCATCGTCGGGAGCGCCCAGCTGCTCCACGCCGTCAGCTACGAGGAGATGCTCGAGATGGCGGCCTCGGGCGCGAAGGTGCTTCAGCTACGCTCGGTCGAGTTTGCGCGCAACCACGGCGTGATGGTGCACGTCCGCTCGACGTTCACCGACAAGCCGGGGACGTGGATCAGGGAGGAGGACGCACGGATGCTGGAGAAAGCGTTGATCTCGGGCGTCACGCACACGGTCGAGGAGGCCGTGTACGCCGTGGAGGGCGTCGGCCCGGCCGAGCTCTTCGAGGCGCTCGCGTCCGCCGAGGTGAACGTGGACACGATCATCCAGATGGACTCCCGCATCGTCTTCTCCGCCCCGCTCGACGACCGGCCTCAGGCGGACGACGCGCTCAGCGCCCTCGGCGCCTCCTACGCGCAGGAGGACGGGCTCGGCAAGGTCAGCGTCGTCGGCGCCGGGATGAAGAGCCACCCGGGCGTCGCCGCGCGCACGTTCGCCACGCTGCGCGAGCTCGGCGTCACGCCGAAGTTCGTCGCCACCTCGCCGATCAAGATCGCCTTCTACGTGCCGCACGACGACGTCGAGAAGACCGTGCAGGCGCTGCACGACGCGTTCGACCTCGGCTCGGCTCAGGCGGAGCGCCAGCATGCCTGACCTGCGCATCGGCGTCGTGGGCGCCACGGGGGCCGTCGGGACGGTCACCCTCGAGCTCCTCGCCGAGCGCGGCTTCGGCGACGTCCGCGCCTTCGCCTCGTCTCGCTCGGCGGGATCGACCGTCCGCTACGGCGACGGCGAGCTGGTGGTCGAGGAGGCGACGCCCGACGCGCTGGCCGCCGGCGGGCTCGACCTCGTCTTCTTCTCCGTCGGCACCGAGGCGAGCCGCGAGCTCGTTCCGCACGCCGTGCGCGGCGGCGCGGTCGCCATCGACAAGTCCGACGCGTACCGGCTCACCGACGGGATCCCGCTCGTGGTTGCGGGCGTGAACGACCACGTTCTGAACGGCGACGAGATCGTCGCCAACCCGAACTGCTCGGCGATGCAGCTCACGTGCGCCCTCGCGCCGCTGCACGAGGCCGCCGGCCTCGAGCGCGTCCGCCTCGCCACCTACCAGTCGGCCTCGGGCGCCGGCGACGCCGGGATCCAGAAGCTGCAGGCGATCGCGCCCGCCGAGGGCGACCTCTCGATGGACTGGGATCTCGACGGCGAGGAGTTCAGCGAGGAGTGGAAGCTCCGCGCGGAGACGCGCAAGATCCTCGGCCTCCCCGACCTGCCGCTGCACGCGACGTGCGTGCGCGTGCCCGTGCTCGTCGGCCACTCGCAGGCGGTGTGGGTGGAGACGCGCGATCCGCTCTCGCCGGACGAGGCCCGCGAGGCGCTGGCCGCATCGGAGCAGATCGAGCTCGCGGACCTCCCCACCCCGCGCCAGGCCGCCGGCAGCGACAAGGTGCTCGTCGGGCGGATCAGACGCGACACGGCCGGCGACGGCCTGGCGCTCTGGATCGTCAACGACAACCTGCGCAAGGGCGCGGCGCTGAACGCCGTGCAGATCGCCGAGCTGCTGCTGGCGCGGCGGCTACTCGCGGCGTAGGCGCTCGCGAAGCCCCACGGCCGCGAGGCCGGTGAGCACGAGCGCGGCGGCAAGCTCCGCAAGCCACCAGTTGCCCATGTGGTGCGTCGTCAGGCGGCAGCCGACCGCGACGACGGTGAGGAGCAACCCTCCGAGCCCTGCCAGGGCGAAGCCCATCTTCGGGAGCACCGGCCCCAGCGCGCCCGCGGCGAGCACCGAGACGAGCAGGCTCCACGCGACGATGTCGCCCCAGAGCGGGTTGGCCATACCGGCCGCCGGCTCCGGCTCGTAGGGGAGCATGATGAACCAGAAGGCGAACCAGGCGCCGGCGAGCACGGCTCCGGGAACGAGCGGGAAGGCCCTTCGCCGCTCGTGCGCCGGCTTCGGCTCGGCCGCCGCGGGCGCGGCCCACAGCTCCTCCAGCGCTTGGATCTCGTCGATGCGGTCCCGGGTCGTCGTCGGCATCTCCGGCCTCCTTCAAGTCGCCTGCGGCCAGGGTACTACGTGAGCGCCCGCCCCCGCGTCTCCGGCCCGAGGAGGGTCACAAAGGCGCCCCCGGCCATGACGAGAGCGACGAACGTCAGGGACCAGGTCGTCTCGCCGGTGGCGTCGATGAGGGCTCCGAAAAGATAGGGGCCCCCGATTGCCGCCCCCTTGCCCACTCCCTCCGCCAAGCCGAACGCAGTGCTTCGCAGCCGGGTCGGAAAGAGCTCGGATGTGTAGGGGTACACCGCTCCCCAGGCTCCCAGGTTGAAGAACCCGACGAAGAAGAGCGCGGCGACGTACTGCTCAGTGGACTCGGAGACGGCGAAGGCAAACACCGACAGGCCGCCGAGAAGCAGAAAGAGCGCGAGTGTGGGCTTGCGGCCGATTCTCTCGACGAGCCAGATGGCGGCGGCATAGCCCGGGAACTGCGAGAGGGCTGAGAGCGCCAGCAGCAGGTAGACGTCGATCGTGAACCGCGCCTCGTCCTGGAGAACGAACGGGAGCCAGAGGAAGAGCCCGTAGTAGGAGATGTTGAGCGCGATCCACACGAGCAGGATGATCACCGTGCGGGCGCGGAGTCGGGGGGCGACGAGCTCGGCCATCGACGAGCTGGGCTCGGGCTCCGAGACCAACTCCCGCGCGTCGACCGGCGTGCCCGTGATCTCCTCGAGGACGGCGCCCGCCTCCGCGCGTCGTCCCTTCCGCGCGAGGAAGTACGGGCTCTCCGGCAGCGAGATGCGTGCGACGAACGCGAGGAAGGCGGGGAACGAGGCGGCCAGGAAGAGCCAGCGCCACGCCCAGTCGCCACCAACCTGCTCGAGGAAGAACCAGGAGAGCCCCGTGGCGAGCAGGAGCCCGACGGGCCAGAAGAGATCGAGCACGACGAGAAAACGGCCGCGCTTCTGCGGGGGCAGGTACTCGGCCAGCATGGCCGGGTCGACGACGAGCATCCCGCCGAGACCGATCCCTGCCAGGAAGCGAAAGGCCGACAACGAGCCGGGGCCCCACGCGAACGCCGTGAGCGCCGTGAAGACGGCGTACCAGAGGATCGCGGCCTGGAAGATGCGCCGCCGCCCGACCCGATCCGCGGCCGGGCCGAGAACGAGGCTCCCGAGCAGCGATCCGCCGAGCGCGGAGGCGGCAATCCAGCCCGCGTAGCTGCCGGACAGCCCCCAGATGGCGGTGAAGAGGGGGACGGTGAACCCGACGAGCAGGATCTCCATCGCGACGAACGTCCAGGCGGCGCCTGTGACGAGAACGGCCTTGCGGTGGAAGCGCGTGAAGCCCCCCGCTCGGAGCACGTCTTCCACGCCCACGCTGCGCACACGGCGCACGTCTTCGACTACCGCCATCGCGTCCCGTCCTAGTTTGTGCCTGTTAGGCGAAAACCTGTCGAGACAAGACTACCACGGTCTGCAGCTAATGGCGCTGAGGTACCGGTGCGGGAGCGAACGCCTCCTTCATCTTCCGCCAGGCGCGCGAGCTGACCCCGGCCTCGACCGCCTGGAGGCCGCCGAGCTCGAGTCGCGCAAGGCACACCTCCCCCTCCCACCGGACGGCGACGAAGCCGAAGTCCGCGAGGAAGTCCGACGGGAAGACCGTGCGGTGGACGAGGAACCGCTCGTAGGTCGACGCCGGCTCGGGATACCGGTAGCCGAAGGCCTCGATCGCCTTCACACCCTTGTCGCGCGCATCGCTGATCGCGGCCAGGAACAGGCTCTGGAGCACCCACGGGGCCGTGAGATCGACGAGGTAGGCGCAGGTGACGAGCGCCGAGTCGGACGAGGGCGGTCCCGCCGGGAGGTCGAACGCGCGCGGGAACTGGCCGGCGGGGCCGTACTGCACGAACCCGGCCAGCCGGTCGCCCTCCCCGTGGTAGAGCGTGCCCCACGCGCCCCAGTCGTCCTCGACGCGCTCGGCCCAGCGGTCCTTCGCAACGGACCGTCCGCGCTTCGACTGCCAGAAGACGCAGTCGACGCACACGGCCGGGGCGCCTGCGATCGACGCCTTGGTCACAGGCTCGAGACGGTACGCCATCCCGGCCGCGAGTCTACTCGGCAGCCCTGAGCGTCAGCCTCGTCGCCTCGGGCCGGGCAAGGAAGCGGAAGGGGACGAAGCTCGTCCCGAGCCCGCGCGAGACGTGGAGCACCCCGACCGGCAGCTCGAAGAGCCCCTCCCAGTGCGCGGCGCGCAGGTGCTCGAGGCGCACCTTCCCGCCGGGCATGGGGATGCAGATCTGGCCTCCGTGCAGATGGCCGGCCAGGATGAGGTGGAAGTCGCCGGGCGCGAGGCCGCGGACGTCGTCCGGGAAGTGGACGAGGAGGATGCGGAGGTCGGCCGCTGGATCCGCCAGCTCGCGGAGGCCCTTCCGCCGCCGGCGCGGGTCGGCGCCCGCCACCTGCACGGTGCGGCCCGCGGCCTCGACGGTCACGGCCTCGTGCTCGAGGAGGCGCGCGCCCTGCTCCTCGAGGCCCGTGAGGTCGGCGGGGCTCGAGAACGGGTCGCGCGTGGCGGCGACGTCGTGGTTCCCGAGCACGGCGTACGTCCCGTAGCGGGGCCGGAGCCGCTCGAGAGCCGCGCGGAGCGTGCGCTCGCCGCGCCTGCGGCTGACGAGGTCGCCGGTGACGGCCACCAGGTCGACCGGCACGGACTCGGCCCATTCGACCGCCTTGCGAAGCGCGCGCCCGTTCAGGGAGACCGTGCCGAGGTGGAAGTCCGAGAGGTGCAGCACGGTGAGCCCGTCCAGCTCGGCGGGGAGGCCCTGGATCCCCACGTCCCGCTCGAGGAGCTCAACCCACTGGGCCTCGAAGAGCATCCAGCCGAGACCTGCCACCGCGACGAGCGCGAAGGCGACGAGAGCCGCCGTCAAGGTAAGGAGGGTTCGGCGAAATAGTGACTGTGCCGCCGGGCCGCGCTGCTCGCCCCGAGGACTGCGTCCTCAGTCGCGCCCGTATCTGATTCGATACGAACGCTCCCTGCGTCCTTGCCTCGGAACGACCATCGCACCCCGGCGACGAGCACCATTCCGCCAAACCCTCCTAGTTCTGCTCGCGGGCCCGCACGATGTCCGCGCGGAGGCGCTCGCGGGCTTCCTTGAGCTCCCGCTGGAGCCGGGCGGCGCGCTCGCGCGAGCCGCCGTTGCGCGCCGGGTCGCCCGTCGAGCGGAGCCGGCGGGAGGCGGCGACCGCCGCCGCGGCGGCCGCGGCCGCGAGCGCGAGAACGACGAGGCGCCGGGCCATCACGGAAGGGAGTCTACGGAGCTTCGACCTTCGCCAGCACCTGGTCCACCGGGACGACGTGCCGCTTGAACTTCAGCTCGGACGCCTCGAGCCCGGCCGCGACGCCCACGAGCTGGGAGAGGTGGAGAATCGGCATCTTGAAGCTCTCGCCCGTCTGGGCCTCGAGCTTCGCCTGCCAGGCGTCCAGCGAGAGGTGGCAGAGCGGGCACGGCGTCACCATCGCGTCCGCGCCGGCCTCGATCGACTGGCGGATCGGCTGCACGAGCTCGCCGAGCGCCGTCTCCTCGCGCGCCTGGATGATCGGGAAGCCGCAGCACTTGATCTTCGCCGGGTAGTCGATCGCCTCGCCCCCGCAGGCCTCGATGATCGCCTCGAGTGACGAGGGCCGGTCGGGATCCTCGAAGCCCAGGAGCTTCGACGGCCGCAGGATCTGGCAGCCGTAGAACGGCGCGACCTTCAGCCCCTTGAGGCCCTTGTGCGCGACCTGCTTCAGCTGCTCGAAGCCGTCGCCGGCGGCGATCATCCAGAGCAGGTGCTTGACCTCGACGCTGCCGCTGTAGGGCGGCGCGCCCACGCGCTCGAGGTTCTCGGCTACGCGCAGGCGCAGCGCGTCGTCGTTCTGGAGAGCGTGGTTCGCCTGCCGCAGGTTGAGCGTGCAGACGTTGCAGATCGTCATCAGCGTGTCGCAGCCGGTCGCCTCGGCGTAGGCGAGGATGCGCGCGTTCAGGTGGAGGTAGTAGTCGGGCTCGGCCTCGTGGATGTCGCCGGCGCCGCAGCAGGTGACCGACTTGAGCTCGACCAGCTCGATCCCGAGCATCGGCGCGAGCGCCTGCGTCGAGGTGTCGAGCTCCTTGGCCGAGAGCGACGCGAGGCAGCCCTTGTAGTAGGCGACCTTCACGGCCCCTCCTCCCCCTCGACTCGCGCCTCGACGGGGTGGTCGAGCCGTGCGAGTGCGCCCTCGGCCTGGACGATGCCGGCCGCGCCGTCGCGGCCCTGCGTCTTGACCACCTCGTAGAGCGCCCGTGCCTCGTGCACCCCGTCGGCGACGTGCGGGATGAGCGGCACCTTGCCGTGCTTGAAGAGGTTGAGGGCGAACTTGACCTCCTTGAGCGCCGAGACGACGCCCTGGGTCTTGGGGACGAGCTCCGTCTCGCGGAGCCAGCCGGTGGTCTTCGCCGAGTGGACGAACCACTTCGCGTGCTTCGCGCCCATGTCCCTGTCGATGCCGACCTTGATGGACTCGGCCCCGAGCTTGGCGATCGCGTCGCGCGGGTCGACGCCCTTGGGACAGCGCTCGTTGCAGAAGTAGCACCGCGTGCAGTCCCAGATCCCGTGCTCGTCGTTGTAGCTCTCGAGGCGCTCGACCGCCTGCTGGTCGCGCGGGTCGCCGACGAACCGGAACCCCTTGGCGAGCGCGGCCGGCCCGAAGAACTCCGGGTCGGACTCCATCGAGTTGCACTCGGAGACGCAGCAGCCGCACATGATGCAGAGCGCCTCCTTCTGGATCGGCGCCATCTCCTCGGGCGAGACGCGGAACTCCTTCTCGGGGATCTCCTCGAAGCCGGTCTCGACCCACGGCTGCATGCGCCGCACCTTTGTCCAGAAGGGCTGCATGTCGACGACGAGGTCCTTCAGGACGGGCATGTTCCCCATGGCGGAGATAACCGGGACGTGGCCGCGGTCGACGATCGGCTTCATGCGCTCCTTGCAGGCGAGGACGGCGCGCCCGTCCATGCGCATCCCGCAGGACCCGCAGATCATCATCCGGCAGCTCTTGCGGTACGCGAGCGACCCGTCGTGCTTGTCCTTGATGATGTCGAGGACGTCGAGGAGGCACGCCCACTCGGGGGCCTCGACCTCGTACTCGCGCAGCACGCGCTCGCCCGACTCCGGGTCGAACCGCCAGATCTTCAGTGCGACGTCCACTGGGCTCCTTCCATGCTCACGGCCTGATCAAGTCCGTCAGTGTGACGACGTCGTCGACCGGCGGGGCCTGCACGTTGACCGGGACGCCGAAGTCGAAGAGCTCCGTCGTCACGACGGCGGTCGTGCCCTCGGCGCTGAAACCGTACTCGTGGTTGAACCGCCTGATCAGCCCGTCGTCGTCCACCCAGACCTCCACGGGGATGAACGCCAGCCCCAGCCGGTCGCGGAGCGCCTGGACGTACGCCGCCCACTCGGCCTCCTTGCCGGGAGGCGCCTGCTGCTCCAGGAGATTCAGGTCGACGGCCGCCCGGTAGCGCGAGGTCGGGACGCCGCGCACCTCCTCCTCGCCGATCTTCGTGATTCCGGGGCCCAGGGCGCTCAGCCAGAGCAGGTACTGCGTCGGGTCGGCCTGGCTCCCCTGCACGAGAGGCCCGAAGTCGAGGCCGGACGCGTCGGCGACGTTCTGGAGGTCGAGCCGGATCCAGCGCTTGTCCCCGGCAAGCGCGCCGGGCGGCAGCTGGTAGTAGACGGACGAATCGACGAAGAGCGCTTTCGCGTTCCCGAACCCGGCGTCGCTCTCGCCCTCGATCAGCTTCAGCGACATCTCGCCGGCGCGCCGCTCGAAGTCGAACCGCCCCTGGCCGCCGAAACGCTGCTGGCCGCCGGGCTCGACGACGCGGACGAGGGTTGCGACCCGCGCGGTCTTGGCCTCGGTCGTCTTCGCGGCGGCCTCGGCGATCACCGCCGGGTCGACCTGCTCGCCGACGGCGGCTCCGGTGGAGGTCGGCGCCTCCTCCGCCTCGCCGGTCGTGGTCTCGGGCGCCTCGGTCGTGCGTCGCCGCGGCCGTCGTCGCCGAGCCCTCCGGCTCGTCGTCGCCCGAGCAGGCGATCGGCAAGAGCGCGAACGCAGACACCAGCACGAGTGCAAGCCCCCGGATGCGCATCACCTAGTACTTTCGCTCCTGCGGCTGCCACTTCGTCATCCGAACCGGCTCCCATGTGAGCTGGGGCCGCCCGTCCACCCACGTCACGAGGGTGTGCTTGAGGAAGTTCTCGTCGTCGCGGTCGGGGTAGTCGTACGGGCGCGCGTGGGCGCCGCGGCTCTCCTTGCGGGCCAGGCCGGCCTCGACCATGCACGCGGCGAGCTCGAGCAGGAAGCCGAGCTCGAGGGCCTGCGTGAGGTCGGTGTTGAAGACGGCGCCCGTGTCCTCGACGACGACCCGCTCGTAGCGCTCGCGCAGGCCGGCGATGATCTCGCCCTGGGTGCGCATCTGGTCCTCGCGGCGGAAGACGCCGAAGTTCTCGTGCATCGTGGAGGCCATCTCGTCACGGATCGAGTGCGGGCGCTCTCCCTCCTTGCGGTCGAGCAGCTCGGAGAGCTCGCGCTCCGCGTCGGCGAGCGCCGACTCGGGCGGGGCGACGACCGTGTTCGCCATCGCCCACTCGGCGGCGGCGCGCCCGGAGCGCTTGCCGTATGTGATCGTCTCCATGAGCGCGTTCCCGCCCAGACGGTTGGCGCCGTGGACGGAGACACAGGCGCACTCGCCGGCGGCGTAGAGGCCCTCGAGGACTGTCTTGCCGTCGAGGTCGGTGTCGACGCCGCCCATGTGGTAGTGCGACCCGGGCCGCACGGGGATGGGCTCGTAGATCGGGTCGACGCCGGCGAAGACCATGCTCAGCTCGCGCGTCCCGTGCAGCCGCTCGATGATCTTCTCGGCGCCCAGGTGGCGGAGGTCGAGGAGGACGTTGCCGTCCACGCCGCGGCCCTCGTCGATCTCGATCTGCTCCGCGCGTGAGATGACGTCGCGGCTCGCGAGCTCCATCGCGTTCGGCGCGTAGTTCTTCAGGAACCGGTCGCCCTCGGAGTTGAGGAGGTACGCGCCCTCCCCACGGCAGCCCTCGGTGATGAGCACGCCCGACGGCGAGAGCGTCGTCGGGTGGAACTGCATCATCTCCATGTCCTTCAGGGGCACGCCCATGCGGAGCGCCAGCGTCATGCCGTCACCGGTGCAGGAGTACGCGTTCGTCGTCCCCGTGTAGAGGCGGCCTGCGCCGCCCGTGCAGAGGATCACGGTCTTCGCGCCGACGAGCTTGAGCCCGCCGTTGATCAGGTCCCAGCAGATGACGCCCTGGCAGCGCCCGTCGTCCTCGACGAGCTTCCAGGCGAACCACTCCTCGTACGTCGCGATGTCGCGCTTCATCACCTGCTCGTAGAGCACGTGGACGAGCACGTGGCCGGTGATGTCGGCGGCATACGCCGTGCGCGGCTCGCCGGCCGCGCCGAACGGCCGCTGCGCGATGCGCCCGTCGTCGGTGCGGGAGAAGACGGCGCCCCAGTGCTCGAGCTGGTAGACGTCCGCCGGAGCCTCGTCGCAGAGCACCTCGATCGCGTCCTGGTCGCCGAGGTAGTCCGAGCCCTTGACGGTGTCGAACGCGTGCTTCTCGGGGTCGTCCTCGGAGGCGTTTCCGAGCGCCGCGTTGATGCCTCCCTCGGCGGCGCCGGAGTGGCTCCGCGTGGGATGGATCTTGGAGATCAGCGCGACGTCCACCCCTGCGTCGAAGGCTTCGATGGCTGCGCGCATGCCGGCACAGCCGGCGCCGACGATGAGGACGTCGTGCTTCCCTTCCACCGCAGGAGAAGCTACACGATGAGAACGCTCCCAGGCCGCATTCAGCGCGGCCTGGGAGCGCTAGGCAGAGGGAGGCGAGGAAGGCCGGGGCTGCGGGCGCCGAGAACGGGCCGCCGTCCCGCGCCCGCGCCGGCCGACCGTGGATGGCTCGTCGTTCGCGTCCAGATCTCCGGAGGGCCGCATGCTCCCCGGGCTCCGCACGCTCACCGTCGCAAGGAATGCGAGCAGCTGATCGGCGCCGACGAACGGCGTCGAATAACCGCTCGCGACGTGCAGAGCGGTGCCGCGAAGCGTGTCAGCCGCATGACCCGCAGCCGCAGCGTCCCAGAGCCGAACGACGAACGTGTCCACGGTGCGAGCATCCCAGGCGCGCGTTGCGCTCCGCTTAAAGCCCGCTTAAGGCGACGGGAAAGGCGTCGCCTCGACCGCGATCTCCTCCATCCGGGCGACGTACGTGCGGTAGGCGCGCCGTGCCTCGCCGTGCCGGCCGGCCGCCTCGTGCAGGGCGACGAGGGCGAGATGGACCTCCTCGTCGTAGGGATCCTTCTCCAGCGTGCGCAGGAAGTAGCGGGCGGCGAGGTCGTGCTCGCCGCGCTCGAGCGCGTCCTCGCCCAGCGCCCGCGCGACCGAGATGTAGGTCGCGCGCGCCTCCTCACGCAGGGGAACGGCCCAGTCCTCGTAGGCGTCCTCCTCGAGGAACTCGCCCGAATAGAGCGCCTCCGCGGCGGCGAGGCGCCCGCGGGCCCGCGAGAGCGCTCCGTCCGCCCGGAGCGCGAAGCCGGCCGCCGCCTCCGCCAGGAACCGCTCCACGTCGATCTCGAGGTTCGCGGCCTCGAGGGCGAGGACGTCCTTCCCGGCACTCACGAAGTGGTCCTGGTCGTGGCGGCGCTCGGGGTCGAGGACGGAGCGAAGCGTGCTGAGCGCGACCGAGAGGCGGTTGGCGAGCTTCGCAGGGTCGCCCTCGGGCCAGAGCGCCTCCATGAGGACGTCGCGCGGCGTCGGCCGCCCGCGGCGCGCGACGAGCATCTTCAGGAGGTCGCGGGCCTTCTTCGACTGCCATTCCCCGAGCGGCACCGGGACGCCGTCCCGCAGCACGCGAAACCTGCTCAGGGACTCGATCGCCACCGTGGAGGCGCTCACCTCCGAGTACTCGGCCAGGAGGCTCGCCGCCGCGGTCGCAGGCCCGCGGACGCCGAGCTCCCGGAGGCGCGCCTCGGCTGTCTCGGCGAGCGCCAGCCCCTCGGTCGCTCCCAGCATCCGCGCGAGCGCGAGCTGCGTGCGCGCCTCGCCGAACGGGCTGCGGATGTCGCGCCAGATGCTGATCGCCTCCTCGGCCAGAGCGCGTGCACGCTCGGGCTCGTCCGCGGCCGCGGCTCCGAGCTCGAGGCCCTCGGCCAGGCCCGCCCGGTCGCGACGGGCGCCGGCCTCGGCGGCTGCGTCGGCCGCGAGCTCCGCGGCCCGCTCGCGCTCGCCGCCGCGCAGCGCGACGTCGGCGGCCGCCAGGAGCGACTCGACGTAGGCCATGCCCGGCCCGTAGCTCGTCGCCCGTTCCGCGAGCTCGGCAGCCCGCTCGGGATCCTCGCCGACCACGACGCGGGCGAGCCCGGCCAGGGAGGGGACGAGTGCCTGGAGGTCGCCCGCCTCGTCGGCGCGCTCGGCGGCCTCCTCGTACGCCGCGCGGGCGAGCGCCAGGTCGCCGCGCTCCCGGTAGACGTCGCCGAGGTACAGGAGCGCGTAGCAGACGTCCGCCGAGCCGACGCTCTGGTAGGCGGAGCGGGCAGCCTCGAGGTCGGCGACCGACTCCTCCAGCCGCCCGAGCCGCAGGAGCGCGGCGCCGCGGTTGGCGAGTGCGAGCGCCCGGAAGAAGACGAACCCGCTCACGTCGGCGAGCCGCAGGGCGATGTCGAGCTCGGCGAGGGCCTCCTCGTAGTCGGCCTCCTCCATGCGTCTGGAGCCGCGGTTCGTGTGCACGCGGATGACCTGCATCACGTCGCCGGCGCGCTCGGCGTACTCGAGCGCGCGCATGTAGTGCGAGTCGTTGGCCACCCGGTCGCCCTCGTACGCGGCGATGAGGGCCATGACCGTGTGCGCTGCGGCGAGCGCCTGGGCGTCGCCGATCCGCGTGGCGATCTGGAGCGCACGACCGCCGCGCTCGCGGCAGGCCTCGAGGTCGCCGCGAAGCCACTCGAGGCTGGCATGCCAGGCGAGCAGCAGCGCTTCGTCGCGGGGCGACTCGCCGTCGAGGCGGCCGCGCTCGTACACGGTGACGGCCTCGTCCAGGTCGCCGCGGAGGTGGTGGATCAGCCCGACGCGCCAGGCCAGCCCCGGCGCGAGCTCGTGCGAGTCCGCGGCCCGCGCGTACCAGCTCAGGGCGTCCTCCCACTCGCCCCGGATCTGCCGGGCCCGGCCGGCGAGCAGCAGGATCGGAGTGCTCAGGACCGCGTCGGGGAGGAGCTCCGTGTAGCGGATGACCGCGTCCACGGCGCCGGCGGAGACCATTGCCTCACCGCGCTCGGCGAGGAGCGCGGCGAGCTCCTCGTGGGCGCCGGCGGCCGCCAGCGCGCGGAGAGCGTCCTCCACGAAGCCCTCCGCCTGGAGCCAGGCCGCCGCACGGACGAGGAGCGCCCGCTGGTCCTCGTCGCCGAGTGCCATGCTCTCGCGCGCGAACTCGCGTACCAGCGCCCCGAGCGAGTACCAGCCCGCTTCGCTCCGGTCGGACTCGACGAAGAGCCCGCGCCGTTCGAGCGACGCGAGCGCCTCGGCGGCGTTGTCCACGCCGAGCGCCGCGCAGAGCTCCCCGTTGAAGCGGTCGAGCGGCGCGACGGTGCGGATGAGCGCGCGGACGTCCTCGGGCTCGCGTTCGAAGACCTCGCCCGCGAGGTAGGAGAAGAGGCGGCCGCCCGGCCGCCGCAGGCCGTCGAGCGTTCGCCTGCGCTCCTCGGGCGAGACGTCCCGCAGCGCCTCGAGCGCAAGCCTGACCGCGGCAGGCCAGCCGCGGCTTGCCTCCTGGAGGTCGCCCGCGACGTCGTCGGCCGACTCGCCCAGCGCCCGCTCGAGCAGAAGGCGCGTCTCGTCGGTCGTGAAGGCGAGCTCTCGCGCGGTCAGCTCCACGACCTGCCCCTGCCCGCGGAGCCGTTCGATCGGAAACGGCGGCTCGTCGCGCGAGGCGAGGACGACGTGCAGCGTGGGCGGCGCGTTGCGGACGAGCGACTCGACGAGGCGCGCAGAGGCGCCGTCGGCACCGAGCTCGTGCAGGTCGTCCAGGACGAGCACGAGCTCGCGCCGGGCCTGTCCGTCCGAGAGCGCGGCGCAGATGAGCGCGGCGTAGGCGTCGGCGCTCCCGAGCTCGCCCAGGTCGCCGTCGGGGCCGCGCGAGCCCTCGATGGCGGTTGCGACGCCGACCTGGAGGGCGGGCACGCGCAGGCGCAGCGCGCTCACGATGCCGCGGGCGAGCGACGCCAGCTCGGCGTCCTCGGCGGCGACCGTGTACCAGGCGGTGGCGCGCGGCCCGGCCCAGGCGCTCAAGAGTGTCGACTTCCCGAACCCTGCGCCCGCGATCAGGACGGTCAGGCGCCGTCCGAGGCCGTCGTCGAGCCTCCCTTCAAGACGTGGGCGAGGCAGCGCAGGCGGGGCGACCGCAGGAGGAAGAAGCTTCGTCGCACGTGCGCCCTGGACGACGTTGTGCTTCATGAATTGTCCCTCGTGCGGCTTTCTACAAGGTGACCCCGCGCCCCGTCAACGCGCCGTTCGGCCAGGACGAGGCCGGACCGGCCGAATCGCGTGGCCGCTAAGATCCTCGCGTGGCCAAGATGGCTTTCCAGGTGCCGCAGGCTGCGGGGGTGATCAGCAATCCGAGCGAGACCGAGCTCCAGGAGCTCGCAGCGAGGATGCCCACCGCCCGCTGGACGAAGTACGGGAACGTCAACGTCCAGACCGAGGTGCTCGCCCGCTCGACGCCTTCGACGTTCATCGTCACCGACGACCCCGATCCCGGCGTCGACCGCACCGTCTCGCGCGAGCAGGCGCAGGAGTGGGCGGACAGGCAGGACGCGTACATCGCGGAGCAGGAGATGGTGCTCCTGGACGGCTGGCTCGGCGCGCAGCCCGAGTTCCGCGTCCCCGTCCGGCTCTTCATCGAGGCGGCGAACGCGAACATCGCCGGCATGCAGCAGCAGCTCTGGTTCGCCGTCGACGACCCCGAGGACTTCGAGCCCGAGCTGACCGTCGTCTACACGCCGAACCTGAAGGCGCCGGGCTGGCCCGACGAGCGGCTGATCCTGGTCGACCTCGAGAACGGCGTGAACCGGGTCTTCAACTCCGACTACTTCGGCGAGTCGAAGAAGGGGATCCTCCGCATGTGGAACAAGCTGGTCTACGACCGCGGCGGAATCCCGCTCCACGCCGGCTGCAAGATCATCCCGACGGATCGCGGCGAGCGCGTGGCGATGATCGTCGGCCTCTCCGGCACGGGGAAGACGACGACCACCTTCACGCGCCAGAACGGCTCCCTGCCGGTGCAGGACGACTTCGTCGCCTGGATGCCGGACGGCGCCGTGTACGCGACCGAGAACGGCTGCTTCGCCAAGACGTTCGCGCTCAACCCCGAGGACGAGCCGACGATCCACGGCGCGGTCACGCAGCCGCGGTCGTACCTCGAGAACGTCTCCCAGACCGGCGACGACGTCGACTTCTACGACGAGAGCTACACGAAGAACGGGCGCGCGACGTTCCCGTTCGACGTGATCGAGTCCGCTGCGACACGCCCGATCGGCGAGGCCCACTTCCTGCTCGTGCTGAACAGGAACGAGGGCATCATCCCGGCAGTCGCCAAGCTCGAGGGGCCGCAGGCAGCGGCCTTCTTCATGCTCGGGGAGACGACGGGCACGGCCGCCGGCGGCGCCGCGGAGGAGGGCAAGTTCCTGCGCGTCCCCGGCACGAACCCGTTCTTCCCCATGCCGCACGACCTCCAGGGCAACCGCTTCCTCGAGCTGCTCGCCGAGCACCCGCTCGAGGTCTTCCTCATGAACACGGGGAGCGTCGGCGGGCCCGTGGCGGACGAGCGCGCGCGGAAGGTGCGGATCAAGCACTCGTCCGCGATCGTCAAGGGGATCGCGGAGGGCACGATCGAGTGGGAAGAGGATCCCGACTTCGGCTACAAGGTCGCCCGGCACGTTCCCGGGATCGACGCCGAGGACGAGGCCGTCCTGCGCCCGCGCGAGCTCTACGAGGCGCAGGGGCGCCTCGACGAGTACGAGCGCCAGGTCGAGCGCCTGCACCGCGAGCGCCGTGAGTTCCTGAGCGGCTTCGACAGCCTCACGTCCGAGATTGTCGACGCCGTCGGCTAGCCCGACTCTCGGATTCGTCGGCCTCGGCTCCATGGGGAGCCGGATCGCAGCGCGCCTCCTGGCCGCGGGGCACGAGCTGCACGGCTGGAACCGCACGCCCGGCAAGACGAACGAGCTGGTGGCGAGCGGGATGGTCGAGGAGCAGTCGGCCGCGGACGTCGCGCGCGCCGCGGACGTGATCTTCTCCATGGTCACCGACACGGCGGCAGTGGAGGAGGTGGTCGCCGGGTCCGGAGGGCTGCTGGAGGGCCTGCGGCCGGGCGCGGTCATCGTCGAGATGAGCACGATCGACCCGGCGGCGAGCGCCGCGCTGGCCAGTCAGGCGGCGGCCGCGGGCGGGGTCATGCTCGACGCGCCCGTGTCCGGGAGCATCGCCACGCTCGAGGCCGGTCAGCTCTCGATCATGGTCGGCGGCAACGAGGAGGCCTACGAGCGGGTGCGCCCGCTGCTCCTCGAGATCGGCCCGAAGGTGATGCGGATCGGCGACAGCGGCCAGGCGCTGATCGTGAAGCTGGCGATCAACAACACGCTCGTCGCCGAGATGGTCGCGTTCTGCGAGAACGTGGCCATGGCCGAGAAGGCCGGCGTGAAGCGCGAGGTGGCCGTCGAGGCGCTCCTCCAGAGCGTCATCTCCTCGCCCATGCTCGCCTACCGCGGGCCGTTCATCCTCGAGGGGAACATGCCCGCGGAGGCCTGGTCGAACGTGAACCTCCAGCAGAAGGACATGACCCTCGGGCTCGCGACGGGCAAGCGGCTGGCGACGCCGCTGCCGACCTCGACCGCGGCGAACGAGCTCCTGACGGCGGCCCGCGGGATGGGCCTCGAGCAGTACGACTTCTCGGTCGTCTACGAGGTCTTCCGGGCGCTGAACGGGCTCGGCGGGCAGCGCGAGCTCGGACAGACCTGATGCCCCGCTACCGCACGCGCGTGGAGGACGTCCCGCTCGTCCAGGGGCTGCGCGAGGACGAGGGCTGGGTCGACATGCAGGTGCAGTTCCTGATCGACGCCGCCTCGGCGGGCTCGGAGCGCCTCGTCTTCGGCCGCACGATCCTGCCCCCGGGCGCGAAGCACGACCGCCACCGCCACTTCGAGTGCGACGAGTTCCTGCTCGTCCTGAGCGGCAGCGGCCTCGTGCACACGAACGAGGGCATGGAGCCGGCGGCCACCGGCGACGTCATCTTCACCCCCGCCGGCGACTGGCACGGCTTCGACAACACCTCCGACGAGGACGTCGAGCTGATCTGGGGCTGGGCGGGCGCGGGCTCCCTCGAAGCCGCCGGCTACGAGGTCGAGCCCTTCGAGGACTAGCCCCTCCGGCCACGGCCGGGGTCTGACCCCGGGCATGGCCCTCGGGGGCGATGCTGACGTCCACCGTGGCCATGGCAGGGGTCAGACCCTGGACATGTCCCACCAGCGTGAATACAGGGTTTCGCGCGGTTTGGTCATGGCCTCGGGCGGCACGCCCTGGGGTCAGACCCGGGGCGTGGCTCCTACGGACGGGCGAGGCGCTCGGCGGCTCGCTCGACCGCCTCGATGATGGCCTTGTAGCCCGTGCAGCGGCAGAGGTTGCCCGCCAGGGCCTCGCGGATCTCGTGCTCCGTCGGGTGCGGGTGCTCGCGGAGGAAGGCCTCGATGCTCATCAGGAAGCCCGGCGTGCAGAAGCCGCACTGGAGGGCGTGCGTCTCCTGGAAGGCCGCCTGGAGCGGGTGGAGGCCGCCCTCGGGCGGCGCCAGGCCCTCGACCGTGCGCAGCGAGCGGCCGTTCGCCTGCACGGCCAGCATGAGGCAGGAGCGCACGGGCTCGCCGTCGAGCTGCACGGTGCACGCGCCGCAGACGCCGTGCTCGCAGCCGACGTGCGTCCCGTGCAGCCCCGCGCCGTGGCGGATGAAGTCGGAGAGCAGCGTCCGCGGCTCCACCTCGCCCTCGTAGGGGCGGCCGTTGATCTCCACGGTGACCCTCATGCCTGTGCCCTCTCCAGCGCTTGGCGGGCGAGCTCCCGCAGGAGCGCGCGGCGCCAATCCGCGTCCGGGCCCGTCAACGACAAGTCGGCGACGGCGGCGTCGGCGAGATCCCCGGGCGCGCCGTCGAAGCGCACCGGCACCGGCCCGGCGCCGAGCAGAGCCAGGCGAGCCTCTCCGCCCGCCACCAGCGCCGCCGCGCCGCCCAGGGCGAAGTCGCCGTGTGTCCGGGCATGCTCGGCGAACCCTGTCCCGCTGCCGGCCGGCGGAGCCGGCACCTCGATCTCCACCAGCAGCTCGTCGGGCTCGAGCGACGTCGTCAGAAACCCGAGGAAGAGCTCGTCGGCGCCGAGCACGCGCGACCCGCGCACCGAGCGCACGTGGAAGCGCGCGTCGAGCACGCAGAGCGCCACCGGCAGCTCCGCCGCGGGATCGGCGTGAGCCACCGACCCGCAGACGGTCCCGCGCGCGCGGATCTGCGGATGACCGACGTGGCGGACGGCCTCCGCGAGGAGCGGCCAGCCCGAGGCGACCTCCGCCGACCGCTCCAGATCCGCGTGGCGGGCCATGGCACCGATCCGGAGCACACCGTCCTCCACGCGCAGGTAGGCGAGCGACTCGACGCCGTTCAGGTCCACGAGGCGGTCGGGCCGCGCCAGCCGGAAGTTGAGGAGCGGCACGAGGCTCTGGCCCCCGGCGAGCACCTTCACGTCCTCGTCGTCGCGCGCGAGGAGCTCGAGCGCCTCGTCGAGCTCCCGCGGAGCGTCGTAGGCGAACGGCGCGGGCTTCACGAGGCGGCCTCCCGGAGCAGCGACCAGAGCTTGGCCTCCGTGAACGGCGGGTCGACGTGCCGGACGCCGAACGGGGCCAGCGCGTCGGCGACCGCGTTCGCGACCGCCGCGGGCGTGGCGATTGCCCCGCCCTCGCCGATCCCCTTGGCGCCGAGCGGGTTGAGCGGCGACGGCGTCTCCACGAAGCGGCTCTCGACGGGCGGCAGCTCGGCCGCGGTCAGCAGCGAGTAGTCGGCGAAAGACGCCGTGCGAAGCTGCCCCTCCTCGTCGTGCACGGCCTCCTCGACGAGGCACTGGCCGAGACCCTGCACCGTCGCGCCGAGCACCTGCCCCTCGGCAAGGAGCGGGTTGACGATGCGGCCCGAGTCGTCCACGGCGGCCAGTCCGAGCACCAGGAGCCGGCCCGTTGCACGCTCGATCTCCACGAGCGCCGCGTAGGCCCCCGACGCGAAGACGAGGCCCGACGAGAAGCGGCTCTCGGCCTCGGCGCCCCCCAGCTCGGTCACCGAGACGCCGGCGTCACGGGCGCGTTCGGCGAGCTCCCTCGCCGCGGTCGCGACCGCCGAGCCGCCCATGGCAACGGAGCGGCTCGCGAACGTCCCGACACCGGGCAGCTCGCCCGAGTCGCCCCAACGGATCTCCACCGCCTCGGGCTCGACCCCGAGCTCGTCGGCGGCGATCTGCGCGAACGTCGTCTCGTGGCCCTGCCCGTGCGGCGACGACCCGGTGCGGACGACGACGCGCCCGTCCGGCTCCACGCGCACGACGGCGCTCTCCCACAGGCCGCCCGCGCGCTCGATGTACATGCCGACGCCGACGCCCACGACACGGCCCTCGGCCCGCCCCGCCTCGCGAAGCTCCCGCCACCGCGCGAGCGGCGCCAGCTCCAGCACCGAGTCGAGGCAGCGCTCGAAGTCACCCGAGTCGTACGTCCAGCCCATCGGCGTCTCGTACGGGAACGCATCCCGCCGGACGAAGTTCCGGCGCCGCACCTCGACAGGCTCGAGACCGAGCTCCCGAGCGGCGAGGTCGACCATGCGCTCGATCAGGAACGCCGCCTCCGGCCTTCCGGCGCCGCGATACGGCCCGGTCGGCACCTTCGTCGTCGCGGCGCCGACGACCTCGACGCTCGCGGCCGGGACGTCGTACGCGCCGGTGATCAGCATCGCGGTCGTGTGCGGCGCGACCGCGGTCGTCGCGTACAGGTACGCGCCGAGGTCGGCGTAGAGCGTCGCGCGCAGCCCGAGGATCCGCCCGTCGGCCGCGACCGCGAGCTCCACGTCGGCGTCGAGCCCGCGACCCTGGTAGGCGGCGAGGAAGTTCTCCGCGCGGTCCTCGGCCCAGCGCACGGGCCGTGCCCAGATCCTCGGCGGCGCACGCAATCGCGGCCACCTCCGGAGCGACCACGCCCTTGCTGCCGAACGCGCCGCCCACATCCGGCACGACGACGCGGAGGCGATCGGGCCCGCGTCCGAGCGATACGCCGAGCTGGGCCAGCGGCCGGTGCGGGTCCTGGGCCGAGCACCAGACCGTGAGCACGTCGTCGTCCGGCTCGTGGCGCGCGATCGCGCCGCGGGTCTCGATCGGCGCGGCGACGAGGCGCGGGATGTGGAACGACTGCGAGACGACGCGGTCGGCCGCGTCGAAGGCGCCTTCGACGTCGCCGTGCGTCCGCTGCCAGGTGACGAGGCGGTTGTCCGCCACGCCGTCGTGGAGGAGCGGCATCCCGGCGGCCGTCCGCGGGTCGAGCACGGGCTCGAGCGGCTCGTAGTCGACCTCCACGAGCTCGGCCGCGTCCTCGGCCACCGCCCGGCTCTCGGCCACGACCAGGGCGACGGCCTCGCCGGCGTACCTGACGCGGTCGCGGGCGAGCACGGGATGGCCGGCGTCGGCGACGACCCCGTCGTCGACCGCACCGGCGGGCAGCGCCCGGGCGCGCTCTCCGAGGTCGGCGCCCGTGACCACCGCCGCCACGCCCGGGAGCGCCAGGGCCGCTGCGACGTCGATCGCGCCGAGCCGCGCGTGCGCGAACGGGCTGCGGACGAAGGCGGCCTCCAGGAGGCCCGGAAGCTCGATGTCGTCGAGATAGGTCGCCTCGCCGCGGAGGAAGCGCACGTCCTCGCGGCGCGGCACGGGCCTCCCGACCCAGCGCTCGGCGCTCACCGGCCCGGCGCCACCCCTCGGCCGTCCGCCTGCTCGTGCGACTCGACCGCCGCCAGGACGACACCCAATGCGGCCAGGCCTTCTGTGGCTCCGGTCTCCGGCCGGGCCTCGCCGCGGACGCAGCGCGCGAGCTCCTCCAGCTCCTCGACGAGGACGTCGCGGGCCTCGAACGGGACGTCCTCGACGCCGTCGCCGGTGGTGAGGCGAAGCTCCGTCGCGCCGTCCACGAGCTCGACGCGCGGCCACACGGCCATGTCGGTGACGTAGTCCAGCACCCCCTCCGTCCCCAGCAGCCGGATGCCGAAGGTCTTCGGCGACACGTAGCTGGAGGACACGAGCGACCGGGCGCCCGACTCGTGCTCGACGAGGGCGACGCCGAGGTCGTCGGCCTCCGCGTCCGTGACGAGCCGCGCAAACGAGCCCTGCACGCGCGCCGCGGGCCCGAGCCAGTGGAGGAGCGTGTCCACGTGGTGGACGCCGAGCTGGAGCAGCGGCCCGCCTGGGCACGTTTCACGGTGGTAGCGCCACATGTGCGGCTCGAGCGTGCCGGTGAGCGAGAAGTTCGCCTCCGCGAGCACGACCCGCCCGAGCGCGCCGTCCCGCACCAGCGCGCTCCGCGGCCCGCGCGGCGCCGAGGCGGCGCAGGCCGTGGCCGACCAGGAGCGTGACCCCGGCGGCCTCGCACGCGACCGCCATGGCTCTCCCGTCCTCGAGCGAGTCTGCGATCGGCTTCTCGACGAAGACGTGCTTCCCCCGCTCCGCACAGGCGAGCGCCTGCTCGCGGTGCGCGAAGTTCGGCGTGACGAGAAGCACCGCCTCGACGCGCGGGTCCTCGACGGCGGCCTCGAACGACGGCGCCGACTCGCACCCGACCTCGACGGAGAAGGCCTGGCGCTTCTCGGCGTCGCGGCTGAAGCACGTGACGAGCTCGAGCGACGGCGCCCGCCCTACGGCGGCCGCGATGCGCCCCCCGAACATCCCCGTGCCGACGAGCGCGACGCCGACCGGCGTCACTACCGCTGGCGACCAGGGGCTCGAACGGCATCGAGTGCAGCGACTCGGCGCCGTCGGCCCTGACGATCGTGAGCTGCCCGAGCTGGAGGCCCATGCGCTCGTCCGGCGTGATCGGGTTCGGCTGGACGACGATCGCCATGCCCTCCTCGAAGGTGCGCCCGTCGGGCGCCGGGTTGGCGTCGTCCCACGGCCACCACTGCACGCAGGAGCGGTCGATGATCGGCGGCATGATGTCGACGCCGTAGCCGTGGACGAGGTCGTCGTAGATCGCGTAGCCGGCCTCGCCGATCATCGAGCTCGCGCGGATGACCTCCGCCTCGGTCACGCCCGGCTTCAGCATCTCGATGATCGCGTCGTAGGACTCGAGCGCGACGTCGAACATGCGCTGCCACTCCTCGGTCGGCTCGGCCTCGACGAAGACAGGTCGCTGGATCTGGCCCGTGTAGCCCCAGTAGGAGGCGCTGAACTCGGTGATGATCACGTCGCCGGCCGCGATACGCCGGGGCGACGGGTTCTGGGCGGGCAGGCAGCCGTTCGGGTCGTCCATCGCCATCGAGCGGAGGAACGTGATGCGCGGCATGCCGCCCTCGGGCCGGTACGCAGCCTCGGCGAGCGCGACGAGCTCCACGTCGCTCATCCCCGGCTTCGCGCCTTCGGCAAGCGCGATCATGCCCTTGTCCGTGAGCTCCGCCGCCTTGCGCAGCCAGCTGACCTCCTCCTCGGACTTGATGAGCCGCAGGCGTGCGTACGGAAGCGTCACGTCGACGAGCTCCAGGCCCGGCAGCTTCTCGCGCAGCAGCGCGTGGTGCGCGTACGGCATGCCCATCGAGAACGTCGCGTTGACACCGACGAGCCCGACGCGGCCGGCAGTGACGCCGATCGCCTCCAGACGCGCCGCCACGCGCTCCGCGGGCGAGTACCCGCCCCACTCGATGATGGGCACGTCGCTGACCTCGCGCGCGTTGGGGACGTGGTTCGTGAGCCCGGTGTAGAGCGCGGTCTCCTGCCCCTCGTCGAGCGGGACGACGAGGTAGCAGTGGTGCAGGTCGAGGTGGTTCGAGAGCCAGAACGGATTGGCCATGTTGGCCCGGCTCGTGCCCGAGTTGCCGAACGCCACCAGCGCTCCGAGATCGTGCTCGCGCATCAGGTCGCGTGCGAGCCCGTAGCGGCGCTCCATCTCGGCGGTCGAGAACCTATCCCACATCAGCGAGCTCCTTCTTGAGCCAGTCCGCAACGAGCGGCCGGTACTTGAACGGGATGTTGTTGCACACGTGGTTGCCCTCGTCGTAGAGGACGAAGCGCGTGTTCGGGGCCTCGTCGGCGATGCGCTTCGTCTGCTCCCACGGGATGATCCTGTCGAGCTTCCCGGTGATCATGAGCCCGGGGCAGTCGACGTCGCCGATCACCGGGCCGAGGTCGAGCCCGAAGGCCCTCTCGCGGGCCTCCTCGGGGCTCCCGGCGCCGGAGTGGTGCTCGAAGGTCTCGCGCGTGAGGCCGGGGAGGCCCTCCCAGCACTCCCCGAAGTTGAACGCGCCGCTGACGCCCGCGACCGCCTTGACGCGGGGCTCGAGCGCCGCGCGCGGCGCGTAGTACCCGCCGAGGCTGACGCCGGCGGCGCCGACCCGGTCGTGGTCGAGGTCGTCGCGCGAGGCCAGCGCGTCGAGCGCGGCCCCGACGCCGGCCTCGTAGTCCGCCGCGGATGCTGCGTCGCGAAGCCGCTCTCGCCCTGGCCGGGGCCGTCGAGCGAGAACGTCGCCATCCCGCGGTCGAGGAAGACGTTCTCCCAGAGGAAGAACTCCTCCTTGGTGGAGTCGAGGCCCGGCAGGAGCAGCACGAGCGGCGGGCGGTCGATCCCTTCCGGCCGGCGCAGGTTGCCGACGAGCGGGCCGTCCTCGAAGGGGACGTCGACGCGCTCGGCGGTCGGGTCGAGGTGGGCGTGCGCGCGGTAGAGGCAGTCGGCCGCGAGCCGCGTCGTCTCGTGGTTGCGCTCCACGTCCACGACCCAGACGAACTTGGCGAAGTGGTAGCAGACCGCCGCGGCGACGAATGCCTCGCCGGCGGTCAGCGCGTTCCCAGCCGCCTCGGCCTCCTCGGCACGCTGCCGGTGGCCGTTGCCCGTCTCCACCCAGGCGTCGAGCCAGCCGTCCCAGGTCTCGATCCGCGCGGTCGTGCGGTCGAAGTCGTCGAGGTAGACGCCGTTCGCCACGAAGCGAGGCGCCCAGTTGGCGATCGCGGCCTCGACGCGTGCGTCAGGCACCGGCGACCACCGCCTCCAGAGACGTGCCGAGGTCCTCGAGGAGCACCATGGCCGAGTTACGGCCCGGCGCCGCGCTGACGGAGCCACCCGGATGGGTCGTGCCTCCCGTGAGGTAGAGCCCGTCGATGGGCGAGCGCGGCGCGAAGCGGAGCGCTCCCGACTGCGACGGCCCCATGTCCCCGCCATGGCAGGTCCCGTGCCAGTTGTGGGCGTTCATGCGCTCGAGGTCGACCGGGCTCTTGACCACCCGCGCGAGGATCGTCTCCTCGGTCATGTTCGGCGCGAAGCGGCGCAGCTGCTCGAGGTTGCGCTCGGCCATCTCGTCCTTGACCTCCTCCCACCGCTCGGAGCCGCCGTCGGCGAGCGTGTACGGATGGAAGCCGATCACCTTGAGCGCGTGCTGCCCGTCGGGCGCGCGTTCGGGGTCGGCCACCGACCCGCAGACGACGAGGAGCGGAGGGTCGTCGTCGGCGAGCAGGCCGCGCTCGACGTCGTTCCCGACGCGCAGCAGGCGGTCGACCGAGGGCGCCACCCCGGAGGCGACCGGCGTGACCGACCCGGACTGGCCGACGAAGGTCGGCGCCTCCGTCGTGGCGTAGTGCGTGGGGAAGAGCGTGATCCCCTCACGCCAGCGCTCGACGCCGTAGAGGAACTCCTCGCCCCAGGCCTCGGCCGGCGCCATCTCCGCGAGATGCTTCACGTGCACGGTGGAGAGCACGGCCTTGCGGGCTCGGTGCGTCTCGCCGTCCTCGGTCTCCACGCCGACGCAGCGCCCGTCCTCGACGACGAGGCCCGTCACCCGCGTCCCGGTGACGATCGTGCCGCCGTGGTCCTCGATCAGGCGCGCGAGCGCGAGCGGCAGCGCGGCCGAGCCGCCGCGCGGAAGCGTCCAGCTGTGCTGCTGGCGGCCGTACGCGAGGGAGTAGGCGAGCGGCCCGGTGCCCGGCCGGTCGGCCGGCTGCACCGTCATGAACGCCATCCAGAGCATGAACGCGCGCGAGTGCTCGTCCTCGAACTCGGAGCGGATCACGTCCCACGCGCTCATGGCGATGCGCCGCCGCCAGGTCGCGTCGAGGGCCTCGTCGGGGCGCGGCGCCCTGCCGATCGGGTTGTTCCGGTAGGCGCCGAAGGCGCCCTTGGCGGCGTCGTAGTCGGCGATCAGGCGCTTGTAGGCCTCGGCGTCCCGGCTGGAGAAGCGGGCGAACTCCTCGGACGTGCGGTCGAGGTCGCGCCACTGCGTGATCGAGGCGCCGTCGCCGAAGGCGACGTGCACGACCGGGTCCGGGTGGAGGTACTCGAGCCCGTAGTCCTCGGCGAGGCGGAGCTCCTTGATCGCCGGGCTCGCCTGGATGAGGTTGTGGGCGGTCGAGCACGAGTCGTGGTGGAACCCGGGAAGCGTGAGCTCCTCGGTGGCGGTGTTCCCGCCGACGACCGGCCGCGACTCGAGGACGAGCACCTCGAAGCCCGCCCTGGCGAGATAGGCGGCGGAAACCAGGCTGTTGTGCCCGGCGCCGGCGACGACGACGTCAACGGTGCTCATTCGAACTCCCTTGTATGATTGTCAGACAAGGCATGGCCCGCATCGCGTACGTCGATCCCGCGTCGCTGACCGACCCGGAGCTGATCGAGGAGCTCGAGCGCTCCCGCCGGTTCGGGACGCCGCGGCCGGAGACCCAGGCCATCCGCTCCAGGGTGCCGATGGTCGCCAAGAGCTTCTCGCGCGCGTGGAACACGATCTTCCGCGAGGGGATCGTCGAGCACCCGCTCAAGGAGCTCTGCCGGGTCTACGTCTCGAAGACGATCGACTGCCACTACTGAGGCTCGCAACGGTCTCTCCGGGGCGGAGAGCAAGGGCTGACCGAGGCGGACTACGACGAGCTCCTCGACTTCGAGCGCTCCGACCGCTTCAACGACGCGGCAGAAGGCGGCCCTCCTCTACACGAGCATGCTCGTCTGGGACCCCGAGGGAGTCGACGACGCGCTCTGGGCGCGACTCCGGGAGCACTTCTCCGAGGAGGAGATCGTCGAGCTCGGCTCCTTCGTCTGCCTCACGTACGGCCAGCAGCGCGTGATCAAGACCTGGGACGTCGGCCACGGCGAGCTCCTGGCCGACACGACCGTCGGCCTCGCGCCGGAGGAGGCCGCCCGCTAGATGGCGCACGTTCCCGGAACCGCCGACGAGAACCGCGCCCGCGTGCCGGCCGTCCTCGAGTCCTACGCGTTCATCCGCGACCACGTCCTCCTGGACGGGCCCGCCGACCAGGAGCTCAAGAAGCTCTGCTTCCGCTTCCTCGCCGGCGAGATCGAGCCCTCGGCCTACGAGGGGCGCGAACGGGCGGCGCTCGACTGGGCCTTCGCCATCGCCTGGGACTCGGACCGCTCCGACGACGCGCTCTGGGAGCGGTTGAAGACGTTCTTCACCGAGGAGGAGCTCGTCGACCTCGGGTGCGCGATCGGCTTCGAGCTGGGCCAGCAGCACTTCGTGCGCACGCTCGGCCTGACGCCCGAGCTGCCTCACGCCTCTTCCTGACCATCCATGACCAAAGCCTGAGGGCGTTGCCGCCCAGGATCGCCGCTTCGTCCTCCGGGTCGAGCCCGAGCTCCCGCACCGCCTCGGCGGGCCGCTCGAGGCCCATGTCGAACGGGTAGTCCGAGCCGAGCAGGACGCGGTCGGCGCCGGCGAACTCGATCGCTGCGCGCAGGAGCGTCGGGTCGTGCGTGACCGTGTCGAGGTAGAACCGCCGGATCGAGTCGACCGGCGACTCCGTCAGCCGCGCGCGGGCGTCCGGCTGGAACGTGTGCGAGTGGCGGAGCCGCCCGCGCAGCGAGAGGATCGCGCCGCCTGCATGGGCGAGCAGGACCCGGAGCCGCGGATGCCGCTCCAGCACGCCGGCCATGACCATGTGGGCCGCGGTGATGGTCGTCTCGAGCGGGTTTCCCGCGGTGTTCCAGAGGTAGTAGTCGTTGAGCGCCTCGATCCCGAAGCCGCGCGTGGTCGGATGGATGAAGACGAGTGCGCCCGTCTCCTCGGCCGCGGCCCAGAAGTCGGCGAAGCGCTCGTGGCCGAGGTAATCGCCGCCGTCGCTCGCAGCCACCTCGACGCCCGAGAAGCGCCGGTCGCCCATCAGCTCGACGAGCTCGTCGGGACGCGAGAGGTCGACCGTTCCGAGGACGGAGACCCGCGGCCCGACCAGGGCGGCGAGCCCCTCGTTCTGGCGCGCCGTCTCCCGGCCCACCAGGTTGACCCACGGGCAGAGGACGACCCTGTCCACGCCGGAGCGATCCTGCTCCTCGAGGATCTTGTCGAGGTCGACGAACTCGCGGACGGCCGCGCGGATCGCCTTCCCGCCCAGCTCGACGACCTGGCCGCGCTCGTCCCAGTGCACCTCGGCGCCGAGGCCGGGGACGATCACGTGGGCGTGCGCGTCGACGACCGTCACGAGAGGAACACCAGGAGCAGGCCGCCGACGACCACGAGGCCGGCGCCGACCCAGATCTGGAGGGTCACCCGCTCGACGTGCCTGCCCATCAGCATCGGCGAGAGCAGGAGCACGACGGGCACGGAGAGGAGCCCGAGCGCGAGGACGACCGCGATGGTCGTGTAGTCGAGCGCGGCCCAGCGCGCCCAGACGGAGAGGCCGACCATCACCCCCGCGAGGATCTTGAAGGTGAGCGAGATGCGCGAGCCGAGGGCCGGCCCGTCCACCGACGGTCGCAACGGCAGCGCCACGGCGTAGAGGACGACGGCCGCGACCATGCCGAGCGTGAGACCGAGGAGCGGTGAGGGGAGCCCTTCGAGCCCCTCCTTGATGAGGATCGGGCTCACCGCCCACGCCATCGCGGTCGCCAGGCCGGGCAGCGCGTCGCGCCAGGGGATCCCCCAGTTCTGGCCCTCCTCCGAGACCCGCTCGAGCGAGACGACGAGCGCGCCCGCGGTTACGAGGGCCACGCCCGTCCAGACGACGAAGCCGGGCACCTCCTGGAGGACTAGGACGGCGATCACGGCTCCGAACACCGGGGTCGTGGAGAGCAGCGGGCTCGAGCGCGCGGCCCCGATCCGCATCTGGCTCATGTTCAGGAGCGTCCAGCCGACCGAGAAGTGGATGACGCCCGCGAGCGAGAAGTAGAAGAGCGAGAGCGCGGTCGCATCGCCGAGGAGCCCCAGGTTCTCGGTGGTGAGGCTCGCGAGGACGAGCACGCCGAGCGCGGTGACGAGCTGGATGAACGTCGCCAGATAGGCGTCGTTCATCCCCCCGACAGCGCGGCGGTTCAGCGTCTGGAAGACGCCGAACCCGAGCCCTGCCGCTGCGGCGAGCGCGGGTCCTGTCACTGCTCGGGCTTCGCCTCGTCCGGTCCGGGCGCGGGCGGCGCCGCGCCGCCGTTGCCGAGCTTCGCGTCGCGCGGGGCGGTGCCGCCGAAGAAGAGGTCCGCCATCTCCGGGTTCGCGAGCACCTCGGCGGCTCCGCCGACAAGAAGGACGCGCCCGCTCTCCATCACGACCCCGTGCGTCGAGAGCCTGAGACCGAAGCGGACGTTCTGCTCGACGAGGACGATCGTCTTCCCCGCCTGCTTCATCAGCTCGATCGAGTCCGAGACGTGCTTCAAGGCCTTCGGGTCGAGCCCGAGCGACGGCTCGTCGAGGAGCACGACCCGAGGGTCGAGCATCAGCGAGCGCCCGAACTCCACCATCCGCCGCTGGCCGCCGGAGAGGTTCCCCGCCTTCTCGTCGCCGCGCTCCTTGACGATCGAGAAGATCTCGGCCACCTGGGCGTAGCGCTGCTTCACGAGCTTGCGCTCGCGCCGGATCAGGTAGCCGCCCATGAGGACGTTCTCGCGCACGGTCAGGTTCGGGAAGAGGCCGTGCGACTGCGGCACCTGCACGATCCCGAGCTTGAGGATGTCGCTCGGCTCGCGGCCGCCGATCGGCTTGCCGTCGAAGTGCACCGAGCCCTGGCGAGGACTCAGGAGCCCGCTGACCACGCGGAGGACGGTCGACTTCCCGGCCCCGTTCGGCCCGACGAGGCAGGTGACGGACTCGTTCTCGACGCCGAGGTCGAAGCCCTGGAGAACGTCGCCGCCCCCGTAGCCCGCGAACACCTCCCTAAGGTGGATCAGCACCGCTAGCTCACCCCCGCGGGCTCCTCGAGCGCGAAGTCCGCGCCGAGGTAGGCGTCGAGCACGGCCGGGTCGGCCTGCACCTGCGCCGGCGAGCCCTGGCAGAGCATCTGCCCGCGCGCGAGGACGCACACGGGGTCGCAGAGCCCGAGCACGAGCGGCATGTTGTGCTCGACGATCAGGAAGGTCGTGCCCTGCCGGTTCAGCTCCCGGATCATCTCCTCCATGTGGGCGATGAGCGTCGGGTTGATGCCGCCCGCGGGCTCGTCGAGCATGATCAGCTTCGGGTCGAGCATGAGGATCTGCGCGAGCTCGACGAGCTTGCCCTGGCCGTAGGAGAGCTCGGCCGCGCGGTGCTCGGCGTAGCGGTGCATCCCGACGAACTCGAGCAGCTCGGCCGCGCGCTCCGCCTCGGGGCCGCTGACCGCGTCCGCGCCGAGGCCGCGCCAGGAGAAGGAGCGCAGCGGAGCGACGACGTTCTCGAGCACCGTCATCTGACGGAAAAGCCGTGTGATCTGGAAGGTGCGCCCGATCCCGCGGTGCGCGCGGCGGTACGGCGGCAGCCGGTCGATGCGCTCGCCTTCGAACCAGATCTCGCCGCCGTCGAGCGGCATCGTTCCGTCGATCACGTTGAAGAGCGTCGTCTTGCCCGAGCCGTTCGGCCCGATCAGAGCGCTGATCGACCCGCGCTCGACGGCAAGGGTGACGCCGTCGACCGCCTTGACGCCGCCGAAGCGCTTCTGGACGCCCTTCACCTCGAGGAGCGGGCCGGCCGGGGCATCCTTGGCCTCCTCCGCGGCGCGCTCGACGACGCGGAGCGGCTTGCGCTCGAAGCGCTGCCCGACCTGGGCGACCGCGCTGGACATGCGCCGCTTCCGCAGGATGTCGCCGACGCTCGGGATGATCCCGCGCGGCAGGAGCATGATGACCAGGACAAGCATGGCGCCGAAGAAGATGAGGCGCACGTTCGCGTCCCAGAACCCGCCGGGAACCCAGTCGTTGAAGTCGTTGTTCGTGATCTGGTTCAGCGGCTCGAGGATGAACGCGCCGAGCACAGGCCCGAGGATCGTCCCGCGGCCGCCGAGGATGACGGCGAGCACGACGAAGACGCTGTAGACGATGTCGAACATGTTGCGCGGGTCGATGAAGCTGAGGTAGTAGGCGTAGACGCCGCCGGCCGCGCCGATCCAGAACGCGCTCGCGATGTAGGCCAGCATCTTGTAGATCGGCGTGTTGACGCCGACCGCGGCGGCCTTGTCCTCGTCCTCGCGGATGGCGATCAGGCCCATGCCGAACTTCGTCCTCCGTATCCACCAGGACATCGCGACCGTCAGCAGCAGCAACCCGAAGAAGACGTAGTAGAAGGGCAGGTTCCCCCACTCGCGCGGCCAGGTCGGGAGAGGCAGCGTCATCCCGCGGTTCCCGAACGTGAGCTCCGTCCAGTTGAGGACGATGAGCTGCATGACGAAGAGGAACGCGATCGTGAGGATCACGAACGAGTGCCCGCGCGTGCGCATGATGATCGGCCCGACCGCGGCGGCGAAGAGACCGGCCACGATCGCCGCGACGGGGATGAAGTAGAACGGGTTGGCCTGGTCGCCGCCGAAATCGCCCGACCCGAAGACGCGCAGCGAGAGGATCGCGGTCGTGTACGCACCGATCCCGAGGAAGACGGTCTGGCCGAGCGAGACGTAGCCCGCGAAGCCGGAGATGATGTTCCAGCTGCTCGCCATGATCGCGAGCAGCAGCGAGAGGATGATGATCGTCTGGTAGTACCGGTTGTCCGAGATCACCGGGAAGACCAGGATCGTCACGACCACGGCGACGACGGCGAGCGCCCCCGCATACCGTCGGAGCATCCCGAGCGCGGCCGTCACAGTGCCACGTCCTCCCTGAGCTTCTGGCCCATCAGGCCCTGCGGGCGCAGCAGGAGGACGACCATGATCACCGCCCACGGGACCATGGTGGCCCACTGGGGCGAGACGTAGGTCGCCGTCATCGTCTCGGCGACGCCGAGCAGGAGCGCGCCGACGATGGCGCCCGGCAGGCTCCCCATGCCGCCCAGGACGATGATCCCGAGCAAGCGGGAGATCCAGGCGTAGTGGGAGCCCGGCAAGAACGGGTAGAGCACGGCGGCGATCGAGCCGCCCGCGCCGGTGGTGGCAACGCCGATGGCGAAAGTGAGCGCCGCGACCGTGCTCGGGCTGACGCCGACGAGCCGCGCGGAGCTCGCGTTCGCCGAGACGGCGCGGATCGCGCGGCCCAGCCACGTGACCCGCAGGATGACGTACAGGACTGCGAGCACGCCGACGGCGATGGCGCAGCCGTAGACCTGCCCCTTGCGCAGGTAGATGTCGCCGATCCTGAACGACTGGTCGAAGTAGTCCGGCGTCGCCCGGTGGAGCGTCGCGGTCCAGACAATCCCCATGACGCCCTCGATGATCAGGGCTAACCCGAACGTCAGGATCACCGACGTCGAGGGCGGTTTCCCCTGGATCCAGCGGATCGTGGTCAGGTAGATCAGGATCCCGACGAGGAACATGAGCGGCGTCGTCACGAAGACGCCGAGCAGCGGATCCAGGCCCGTCTCGTTCCAGAGCGCCCAGGTGATGAACGCGGCCAGGATGATGAGCGCGCCCTGGGCGACGTTGATCACGTCCATGACGCCGAAGATCAGCGTCAGGCCAGAGGCGAGCAGCGCGTAGACGCCTCCGAGGAGGAGGCCGAGAACGAGAGTCTGGATGAGCTGCGTCACGGTGCCGTCAGGAGGTGGAGACCGGCCGGGGACGGGGGTTCCCCGGCCGGCTCCGTTGGTGCTTCAGCTACGTGCTAGCCCCCAGACCACGGAGGCTTGGGGTTCACGATGGTGTCGGACGTCGCCACGTCCTCCGGCAGCACGATCTCCTCGTCGCCGTTCTGCCACTGGGCGAGGAGGAACGCCTGCTCGGGCGCGCCGGTCTCGTCCCAGCTCAGCGGCCCGAGGATCGTCTCCACCTCGTTCTCGTGGAGCCAGTCCTTGAGCGCGGCCTGGTCGTCGATCGAGCCGACGGCCTCGACGGCCGCCTGGAGCACCTGCGCGGCCGCGAAGGCGTCCGCGGCGTCCTCGGCCGGATCCTCGTCGAACTTCGCCCGGTAGGCCTCGAGGAACTCGGGGTTCCCGGGGGTGTCCGCGTCGACGTGGTAGCTGACCGCGAAGAAGATGCCCTCGGTGTTCTCGATCCCGATCGCGTCCGAGTACTGGTCCGCGAAGGACGGGGTCGAGGCCTGGAACATCTGCTGCGGGCTGTAGCCCGCCGCGCTGAGCGCCGTGATCAGGTTGACGCCGTCCTGGAGCCCGGCCGAGCCCTGGGCGATCAGGTCCGGCTTCTCTGCGGCGATGGCCGAGGCGATCGCGTCGAAGTTGACGGTCTCGGGCGGGTAGATCTCCGAGTAGACCGTCTCGACGCCGCCGGCCTCGAGCTGCTCCTGGATGCCCTCGGCGACGGGAGCGCCGAACGGGTCGTCGGCCGCGATGTACGCGGCAGTCGTGGGCCGCTCGCCCTCGGGCAGGCTCAGCACCCATTCCGAGAAGAGGTCGGCCTGGTGCGGAGCCGTCGCCTGCTGGGCGAAGAAGAGGTACTCGAATCCGCGGTTGAACATGTCGGGCGAGCCGCCCGCCGGCTCGACGTAGACCATCTGCGCGCGCTCCGCGACCGCCGAGGCGGGGATGTTGAGGAGCGACGAGAACGTGCCGAGCAGCAGGTCGACCTGATCCTGGTCGATGAGCGCGTTGTAGTCGGTGACGACGAGGTTCTGGTCGGACTGGTCGTCCTTGATGACCATCTCGACCGGGCGCCCGAGCAGGCCGCCCTCGTCGTTGACCATCTCCATCCAGACCTCGTAGCCGCGCCGCGCGGCCTCGCCCGGCTCGGCGAAGTCGCCGGTCAGGGGGAGTGAGGCGCCGATGCGAATCGGCTCGCCGCTAGCATCCCCGCCCGTTTCGGACGCAGTCGTGTCGTCGCTGCCGCCCTCGTCCTCGTCGTCGCCGCCACAGCCGGCCGCGATCAGCAGCGCCAGCAGCACCGGCAGCAGCGCGAGGAGCCAAGCCTTGCTTCTCATCTAAGACACCTCCGTTGTCGCGGATTCCGATTTCCGAGGCACCCGCCCGCGGTGCGGCAACGCCTCCGCCCCCACTGCTTCAGACGACATGGATCTCGATCCCGAACTCGTTGAGGGGGACCGCTCCGTCCTCTGTGACGTAGAGCGTGTTCTCGATGCACGCCGAGCCCACTCCGGGGACGAAGATCCCGGGCTCGACGTTCACGAAGCTCCCTGGGCGGAGCTCCGCGGTCTCCCCGCGCGCGACAACGGGCCGCGACGAGGTGGTGATGCCGGTGGTGTGTCCGAGGTAGACGTGGTTCGAGTAGTCGCCGTAGCCGGCGTCGACGGCGACCTTCGTCGCCTTCTCCCAGAGGTCTCCGCCCCTCACACCTGCGCGGGCCTCCGCGAGCATGACGCTGTACATCTCGGCGGCGACGTCGTAGATCGCGCGCTGCTCCGCCGACGGCTCGCCGACGGAGATCGTGCGGTCGGTGTCCGTGTAGTAGCCCGCGTAGGACGCGGACAGGTCGAGCCAGAACATCTGCCCCTCTTCCAGGCGGCGCGCCGAGAAGAGGAACGGGCGGACGTTCGAGATGGCGTCGCTGAACGAGCCGACGTTGATGTGCGTCGACATCCCGCTCCCGTGCAGGAACTCCGCGCCGAGCGAGGCCATGCTCTCCAGCGAGCGGAGGCACATCTCGTACTCGGGAACGCCCGCCGCCGCGGCGGCGACGGCCGCCGAGAGGCCCGTGTCGGCGACCGACACGGTGCGGCGGATGTTCTCCGCGTCGTAGGCCGACGGAGCGGCGACGAGGTCCTGCCAGACGGGGGTCGCGTCCCCGAACTTCACGTCGGGGAGGCTGGCCTCGAGAGAGCCGGTGTAGACGGCGGGCATCTCCGCGTCGAAGACGCCGATGCTGCCCTCCGCGAGCCCGCTGCCCGAGACGGCATCCTGGATCGCGGCGCGAAGCTCGTCCGCGAGCCAGCGCCGCGCCGGGTTCGGATACGACCGCACGTCCTCCACCCAGGACATGCGGCGCGCCTCGTCGAGGTGCCAGGGCTGATCGACGAGGAGCACGGGATCACGGTCGACCGGGACGAGCAGCAACGAGCTCGCCGTGGGAAAGACGTGGACGTAGCCCGCCAGGTAGCGAATCGGGTCGGAGTTCGCACCTGCCGAGCCCCAGACGAGCAGCGCGTCGAGCCCGTGCCGCTCCATCGCCTCGCGAGCCCGGGCAAGCCGGCCCTCCTGCTCCTCACGCGGCGGCTTCGGCGCCAGCCCTCGCGACTTCTCGAGCTCAGCGCCAACATCGAACACTGTGGTCACTCGCCTCCTCCAGGGGTCGTCGTGGTCACCGGTCGTTCAGGGCCAACAGCTTCATCTCGGTCATCTCCTCGATCGCGTACCGGATCCCCTCGCGGCCGAGGCCCGACTGCTTCACGCCGCCGTACGGCATGTGGTCGATGCGGAAGGTCGGCACGTCGTTGACGACGAGCCCGCCGACCTCGATCTCGTCGAACGCGCGGCTGATGGTCGGCCAGTCGCGCGTGAAGATCCCCGCCTGGAGGCCGAACTCGCTGCGGTCGACGGCGGCGATCGCCTCGTCCACGTCGTCGAAGGGCGAGACGACCACGAGCGGGGCGAAGGCCTCCTGGCAGGAAACCTTCATGGACTCGTCGACGCCCGTGAGCACAGTCGGCTGCCACAGGCGACCGTCGTGCCCGCCGCCGGCGAGGGCCTCCGCCCCGCCGGCCAGCGCCTCGCCGACCCACTCCGCTACGCGGTCCGACGCGCCGTCGTCGATCAGCGGGCCGACGTCGGTCTCCTCGTCGAGCGGGTCGCCGGCGCGCAGCGCCGCCACGCGCGGAAGGAAGGCCTCCAGGAACGCGTCGTGGACGGAGGCGTGCACGAAGACGCGCTGGACGGAGATGCAGGTCTGCCCGGCGTACACGAACCCGCCCCAGGCGACGCGCTCCGCGGCGAAGGCCACGTCGGCGTCGTCGTTGACGATCACGCCGGCGTTGCCGCCGAGCTCGAGCGTCACGCGCTTGCGACCGGCGCGGCCCTTCAGCGCCCAGCCGACCGCCGGGCTCCCCGTGAACGTCAGCATCCTGATGCGGTCGTCCTCGACGAGTGGCGCGGCCACGTCCGTGGCGCTCGGCACCACGGCGATCCCGCCCTCGGGCCACCCGGCCTCGACCACGATCTCCCCGAGCCGGAGCGCGCTCGCCGGCGTCTGGGACGCCGGGCGCACGATGATCGGGTTCCCGGCGGCCAGCGCCGGGGCGACCTTGTGGACGACGAGGTTGAGCGGGAAGTTGAACGGCGAGATGCCGACGATCGGCCCGAGCGGCACGCGGCGGACGTGGGCGGTGCGGCCCTCCATGCCCGGCGCCCAGTCGAGGGGCACGATCTCGCCGTAGATCCGCTTCGTCTCCTCGGCGGCGATGCGGAAGGTGAATGCGGCGCGCTCGGCCTCGACGCGCGCGGTCGTGATCGGCTTGCCCGCCTCGAGGGCGATCGTCCGCGCGAGCTCGTCGCGCCGCTCGGCGATCAGGTCGCCGATGCGGTCGAGGATCTCGGCACGGCGCCACGTGGGCAGCCGGCGCGTCTCCTCGAAGGCCTGCACGGCCCGGGTGATGGCCTCCTCGATCTCCTGCGCGCCCGCGCGGTGGACGACGGCGACGAGGCGGCCGTCGTACGGGCTCCTGACCTCGGTCGCGGCGCCCGAGAGCACCGTCCGGCCGCCGACGAGCGCCCCGAGCTCGCCGAGCTCCGCCTGGGCGGCGTCGCCGGGGCGCGCCGCCTCGAGGTCGGTCGACCGCAGGCGTTCGGTCGTGCTCAAGGACGGCTCCTAGTCCGCAAGGCCGGCTGGCTCCTCGATCAGGGCGGCGAGCTCGGAGAGGAACTGGGCTGCCCGCGCGCCGTCGATGACTCGATGGTCGCAGGAGAGCGTCAGCGCCATCATCGGCCGAACGCCGGGGGCGCCGTCGACGGGAACGACGCGCTCCACGATGCGGCCGACCGCCAGGATCGCCGCCTGCGGCGCGTTGACGACCGCGTTGAAGGCGTCGACGCCGAACATGCCGAGGTTGGAGATCGTGAAGGTGCCGCGCTCGACGTCCTCCGGTCGCAGCGCGCCCTCGCGCGCGCGTGTGACGACGTCCTCGCGGCGGGCGGCGATCTCGCCGACTCCGAGGCGGTCGGCGCCGTGGATCACCGGCACGACGAGCCCGTCCTCGACGGCCACGGCGATCCCGACGTTCACCTCGTCGTTGAGCCGGATGCTGCCGTCCGCCCAGGCCGCGTTCGCCTGGGGGTGGCGCGCCAGCGCGGCCGCGGTGGCGCGGACGAGCAGGTCCGTGACGCTGACGTCGCGCCCGGCGCGGTCGCGGGCGACGGAGCGCCAGCTCGCGAGCCGCCCCGCGTCGACCTCGCGCAGAAGGTAGAAGTGCGGCGCCGAGGTCCAGCTCTGCGCCGTGCGCTCGGCCATGATGCTCCAGATCCTCGAGAGCGGCTGCTCGCCGCCCGTCGGCGCGGGCGCCGAGGCCTGCGCGGGCGTGGCGGCCACGTCGGCCGCGACGACCGCTCCGCCGGGGCCGCTGCCCTCGCCGAGCGCGTCCAGGTCGATCCCCTGCTCGGCGGCGAGACGGCGTGCCTTCGGCGAGGCGAGGCGGCGCCGTGCCTCTCGCTTCGGTGCCTCGACGGGCGCGGCGGCGACCGCCTGGGCGACCGGCGCGGCCTCCGTCTCCCTCGCGGCCGAGGCGCCGTTCTCCGGCAGGGCCTCGCCGGGCGCCAGGATCACGGCGACCGCCTGACCGACGGGCACCTCCGCGCCCTCGGCCGCCTTGAGGCCGGCCAGGAGACCGTCCGACGGCGCCTCGATCTCGACGGTCACCTTGTCCGTCTCGACCTCCATGAGCGGCTCGCCCTTCGCCACCGCGTCGCCCTCGGCCTTGAGCCAGCGCAGCACCTTGCCGGTCTCCTGCGCCATTCCGAGGGCGGGCATGATGACGTCGGTCGCCAACGCCTAGGTCCCGATCCCCTCGCCGTGCGCGCCGGCGACGACCCAGTCGAGCGTTCCCTCTCGGTTCTTGTGCGACTCGGTCTCGCGCGTCGTGGGGAGCGGCCCGCTGACCGTGTAGTGCCCGCCGCCGGCGACGAGGAGCTCCTCGGCCGGGAAGCGCGTGATGATCTCGCAGCCGTCCTCGGTGACGACGAGCTGCTCCTCGATGCGCGCGGCCGACCAGCCGTCCGCCGCGGGCCAGAACGTCTCGAGCGCGAAGACCATGCCGGCCTCGATCGTCTCCGGATAGTCGAAGGAGACGAGCCGGCTGAAGATCGGCTTCTCCCAGATCGACAGGCCGACCCCGTGCCCGTACTGGAGCGCGAAGGCCGCCTCCTCGTCGGGGAAGCCGAAGTCCCCGGCCTCGGGCCAGACCGAGACCACGTCCGCGGTCGTGACGCCCGGCTTGATGAGCGCGATCGCCTGGTCGAGGAGGTCGCGGCAGCGCTTGTAGGCGTCGACCTGGGCCCGCGACGCGCTCCCGACCGCGAACGTGCGGTAGTAGCACGTCCGGTAGCCGTTGAACGCGTGGAGGATGTCGAAGTACGCGGGGTCGCCCGGGCGCAGCATGCGGTCGGTGAAGACGTGCGGGTGCGGGCTGCAGCGCTCGCCGGAGATGGCGTTCACGCCCTCGACATGCTCCGAGCCGAGCTCGAAGAGGACGCGGTTGACGAGCGCGACGCACTCGTTCTCGCGCATCCCCGGCTTCATGGCCCGGAAGAGCTCCTCGTAGGCCGCGTCCACCATCGCGCAGGCCGTGTTCAGGAGCGTGATCTCGTCCTCGGTCTTGATCTTGCGGACGTCCTGCATGAGCGCCTGGCCGTCGACGACCTTGACGCCCTCGGCCTGGAGCGCCTCGAGGACGGGCAGCTCGATCACGTCGACGCCGACCGGCTCGTCGAGCAGGCCGCGCTCCTCGAGCTCGACGCGGATCTTCTCGGCGACCGACTCCGCGCGGCCCTTGACCGAGCCCCGCAGCGTCGAGATCCCGGCGCGCGAGCGCTCCTCGCCGAGCCACGGGTTGTAGAGCTTGTGGTGGCGGGCGGCCGACCCGAAGTCCCACATGATCGGGTCGTCGCCCTGCGGGAGCAGGCAGAAGCGGATCAGCTTGTCCATCGCCCACGTCCCGATGTGGGTGGCGGTGATGTAGCGGATGTTCGCCATGTCGAAGCAGAGGAGCGCGCCGAGCTCTGACTGCTGGAGGCCCTCCTTGGCCCGCGCGAGCCGCTCGCGGCGCAGGCGGTCGAAGTCCACCCGCTGCTCCCAGTCGACGCCCATGGTTCCGAACGACTTCAGGCCCATCTCATGCCTTTCCGACGAGTGACTTGGCGAGCTCGAAGACGCTCTCGGGGGTCGGCACCGTCTGGTCCTCGAGCACCGGCGAGAAGGGGATCGGGACGTCCATCGCGCCGGCCCGCGTGACGGGCGCGTCGAGGTGGAAGAAGGCGCCCTCGCCGATCACGGCGGCGATCTCCGCCGAGGCGCCGTAGCTCTGGTGGCCCTCGTCGAGGACGATCGCCCGGCCGGTCTTCACGGCCGAGCCGACGATCGTCTCGCGGTCGAGGGGGACGAGCGTCCGCGGGTCGACGACCTCGGCGCTCACGCCCTCGCGGGCGAGCTCCTCGGCCGCCTCGAGCGCGACGTAGACCATCGAGCTCGTGGCCACGAGCGTGACGTCCTCGCCCTCGCGCTTCACGTCGGCGACGCCGAACGGCAGCGTGTACTCCTCCTCGGGCACCGGTCCCTTGGTCGCGAACATCATCTTGTCCTCGAATACGACGACGGGGCTGTCGTCTCGGATAGCCGACTTCAGCAGTCCCTTGGCGTCGTAGGGCGTCGCCGGAAGCGCCACCTTGAGCCCGGGGATGTGCGCGACCCACGCGTGGAGGCTCTGGCTGTGCTGCGCCGCCGAGCGTCGCGTGGCGCCGAGCGTCGTCCGCACCGTGAGCGGCGCCTTCAGGCGCCCGCCCGACATGTAGTGCACCTTGGCGGCCTGGTTGACGACCTGGTCCATGACCAGGGTCATGAAGTCGCCGAACATGATGTCCACGACCGGGCGCATGCCCGGTCATGGCGGCGCCGAGCCCGATGCCGGTGATCCCGGCCTCGGAGATGGGCGAGTCGAGGACGCGCTGCGGGCCGAACTCGTCCACGAGCCCGGAGAGCACCTTGAACGGCGTGCCGGCCTCGGCCACGTCCTCGCCGATCACGAAGACGGTCGGGTCGCGGCGCAGCTCCTCGGCGAGCGCCTCGTTGACGGCCTGGGCGAGCGAGATCTCCCGCGCGCCGCTCGTCACGGGCTCTTCGACGCTAGGGATGGACATGCTCGTCGACCTCTGACGGATCCGGGAAGGGCGCGGCGAGCGCGTGCTCCACGCCGGCGGCGACCTCCTCGCCGACCTCGTTCTCGATCTGCGTGAGCGCCTCGGCGTCGGCCACCCCTTCGGCGAGGAGCCAGTCGGCCAGGATCTGCAGGGGGTCGCGGTCGCCCGACCACTCGGTCTCCTCGTCCTGCGAGCGGTAGTAGGCGCGGTCGACGTCCCCGACGTGGTGGCCGTGGAAGCGGTACGTGTTGCACAGGAGGAAGCCCGGCCCGTCGCCCGAGCGGGCCCGCGCGACGGCGCGCCCGGCGGCCGAGTACACGGCGCGGACGTCCTGGCCGTCGACCTCCTCGACCGGGATCCCGAAGGCGGCGGGGCGCCCGGCGATCTCGCCGGCGGTCGTCTCCGAGTAGTGCGTGTACTCGCTGTAGAGGTTGTTCTCGCAGACGTAGACGACCGGAAGCTTCCAGAGCGAGGCCATGTTCATGACCTCGTAGAGGGCACCCTGGCCGAGCGCCCCCTCGCCGAAGAAGCAGACGGCGACGTGATCCGTCCCGCGCGCCTTGGCCGAGAAGGCGGCGCCGGTGGCGATGCCCGCGGACCCGCCGACGATCGCGTTCGCGCCCAGGTTGCCGTTCTCGTGGTCGGCGATGTGCATGGAGCCGCCCTTGCCGCGGCAGTAGCCCTCCTCCTTGCCGAGGAGCTCGCAGAACATCCGGTCGACGTCGGCGCCCTTGGCGAGGCAGTGGCCGTGGCCGCGGTGCGTGCTCGTGATGTAGTCCTGCTTCGTCAGCGCCTCGCAGACGCCGACAGCGACGGCTTCCTGGCCGATGTAGAGGTGCGCGAGGCCCGGCATCTTCGCCCCGCGGTAGAGCTCGTTGACGCGCTCCTCGAAGGTGCGGATCCGCCGCATCTGCTCGTACATGCGCAGGGCGAGCTCGGGCGAGACGTCGGCGAGCGGGCGGGCCTGGGTCGCCACTAGCGCGCCACCTCCCTGAGGCCGGCCATGTGGGCCATGACCTCGTAGACGACGGCGAAGTCCTGCTCGGCGAGGCCCATCGCCCGGGCCGCCGTGAGCAGCTCGTTCGAGATCGCCGTGGTCGGCATGGGGACGTCGAGCTTGCGGCCCGCCTCGAGGGCGAGGTTCATGTCCTTCTGCATCATGTTGACGTTGAACCACACCTCGTCCGGCATCTCGAGGACGGAGGGCCCGCGGTACTTGAGCATCGGCGAGGCGATGACGCTCTTCAGGAGCGCCTCGACCGCCACTTCCTTGTCGATGCCGTCCTTCTCGGCGAGGAGCAGGCCCTCGCAGAAGGCGACCATCTGGACGTGGAGGCTCAGATTGATGGCGATCTTCATCAGGAGCGCCTGGCCGTTCGAGCCGATGCGCATGACGGTCGGCCCGATGTCGAGGAGGATCGGCTCGACCTCCGCGAACGCGTCCTCGTCGCCGCCGACCATGATCGAGAGGCGGCCCTCCTCGAGAGTGGTGACGCTTCCGGAGACCGGCGCGTCGAGCATCCGCGCGCCGCGCTCGGCGACCAGCTCTGCAAGGGCCCGGCTCGCCTCGGGGGTGCCGGTCGTCATGTCGACGTAGACCTTCCCGGGGCCGAGACCGGCAAGGATGCCGTCGGGGCCCTGTGTCACCGCCTCGAGCGCGGCGACGTTCGTGACCATGCTGAAGACGACGTCCGCGGCCTCCGCCACGTCGCGGGGCGAATCCTCGAGGACGAGGCCGAGCTCGACGAGCGGCGCCGCCTTCTCGCGGGAGCGGTTGTAGCCGTGAACCGTGTGTCCTGCGGCGAGGAGGCGCCTGGTGACGCCGCCGCCCATGACCCCGAGACCCACGAAGCCGACGTTCGCCACGCCTAGCGGCTCCGCTTTCGACGGCGCGTCGACTTGGCCGTGGCCGCGTCGACCGCTTCCTCGACGCGCCCGAGGTGCTCGCGCATGCGCTCGCGCGCCTCGTCGGGCCGCCCCTCGGCCATGGCCGCGATGATCAGGCCGTGGTCCTCGATCGACTGCTCGGGGCTGCCGGGGATCTTGTAGATCGACCCCAGCGCGCGCTCGAGCTGATCGCGGATGGCGTGCATGAGGTGGAGGATCAGGCGGTTCTGCGTCGCCTCCGCGATCGTGAGGTGGAAGGCGACGTCGGCCTCGATGTACTCCTCGCGGTCGGCGAGCCCCTCGCGCATGACCTCGGTCGCGTCGCGCATGCGCTCGAGGTAGGACTTGTTGCCGCGCTCGGTCGCAAGTGCCACGGCTTCGCCCTCGACGATGCGCCGCACCTCGAAGAGCTCACGCAGGCTGCCCTCCTCCACGGCGAGCAGGAGCGAGAGCGAGTCGTTGAGCGGGTTCCGGAAGTCCGCGACCGCGAACGCGCCGCTGCCGCCGGCGCTGATCAGGCCCTTGGACTCGAGCATGCGAAGCGCCTCGCGCACCGACGAGCGCCCGACGCCGTAGTGCTGCATCAGCTCACGCTCGGTCGGGAGCGTGTCGCCCGGCTTCAGGTGCCGCTCGCTGATGAGCGCGAGCAGGCGGTCAGCCACGAGCTCGTAGGTGTTACGGCGCTCGATCGGCCCGCGAAGGGCCAGGACGGATTCGGGTGTCTGATCGTCAGACAAGGGACACCTGCCTCATTTTATAACGCCGTCCCCCGCACCCTGGCAAGCCGCTTGCAGAAGCTTGACACGTCACGGGCCGCCTGCACATACTCGCCTGTCAGACAGTCGGACAAGCCTACACATCTGGGACGTGGCTGTCCGCGGAAGGAGGGGAGGAATGAAACTTCAACGATTGGTCGGCAGCCGGGTGCTGGTCGGCCTGGCACTCGTCGCGCTCGTCATCGCGGCGGCGGTCAGCGCCTCCGGCCCGACCGTCAACCAGCAGATCAGGGTCGCGAACGCTCCCGACCTGATCCTCTACAACGGCGTCATCTCGACGCTCGACGGCTCGAACTCGACGGTCAAGGCGATCGCGATTCGGGACGGCAAGATCATCGCCACCGACGATCAGAACGGCCGCATCAAGGCCCTCGCCGACAAGGGCACGAAGGTCGTCGACCTCAAGGGCAGGCGTGTGCTCCCAGGTCTCATCGACGGCCACCTCCACGGAATGCGGGAGGGCTACCACTGCTGGACGCAGGTCGTCCGGCTCGACCTCGTCACGAGCCGCTCCACGGCGCTCGCCATGTACGCGGCCAAGGCCGCCGAGCTGCCCGACGGGAAGTGGATCTGGACGACCCAGGGTGGGTGGAGCCTCCCACAGCTCGACAACCCCACCCTCTTCACGTTCGCCGAGCTCAGCGCCGCGGCTCCGGCAAACCCGCTCTGGATCCAGGGCGGCGGCTTCGCCGGGGCGCGCGTGAACCAGGCCGCGCTCACCGCGGTCGGGCTCGGGCCCGGCTCGCCCGGCGTCGTGCTCGACGCGAACGGCGTTCCGACCGGCCAGATCACGGCGCCCGCGACGACGCTCATCAACCAGGCGATCCTCGCGCAGCTCGACGCGATCGGTGTGGACGGCGAGGCAAAGTGCCTCTCGGACTTCATCCGCGAGGCGAACAGCCGCGGCCTGACCGCGTGGAAGGACGCAGGCGGCAACGACGCCCCCTGGGGCACCGGCGGAGCGATCAACGACAAGCTCCACGTCGAAGAGGGCGCGATGCAGCTCTACCGCGACGGCGGCCTCAACGCCCGCATCGCCTTCAACGCGATGAGCGGGTACGACATCAACCGGGTCATCCCCGAGACGCAGAACGCCCTCGGCTTCCTCGGAGATGACATGTTCAAGTACCTCGGGCCGGGCGAGGACGTGATGGCCACCGATCCGCAGTACGCGGACGTGATGCGCTGGTCCGCCTCCAAGCGGCTCAGCGTGGAGACACACGTCGGGAACATCGACGCGATCCTGAGCGGGTTCGAGGCAGCCGACCAGGTCTACGACGTCGGCAAGCTCAAGTGGCGCATCGCGCACCCGGGCAACGGGCAGCCGAGCGACGAACAGCTCGCGCGGGCGAAGGCGCTCGGAATCGGCTGGGCCCTCACGATCGCTCCCGTGCAGGACGGGGGCACCGGCCCGCGCTTCAAGACGACGAAGGAGAACAGCGCACAGATGTGCCTGATGACGGACGCGATGAACGTCGCTCCGTGGCCGCCCTTCCTGAGCCTCTTCTTCGTCACCACCGGCCAGACGCTTCTCCCGGGCGACGAAGGCGTTCCGCCCGAGGAGCGGCTGACCCGCCTGGAGGCGCTCCGTTCCTACACCTCCGATTGCGCGTGGTTCCTCGACCTGGATGACAAGGTCGGCACGCTCGAGACGGGCAAGTACGCGGACCTGATCGTCCTGGACAAGGACTACTTCACGGTTCCGGACAGCGAGATCTGGAAGATCCAGTCGCTCCTGACCGTCGTGGACGGGCGCATCGTCTACGGCGCCGGCGAGTACGCAGGCCTCGACTAGGGCCGCAGGCAGGCGGCGGCTTTCCCGGCAACGGGAGAGCCGCCGCCACGCTTCTCTCATAGGCTCCGGCCAGTGGCAGAGCCCGAGCACCGCTGTCCCGGCTGCCTGTCGCCGCCGGCGATCACCGTGGGCGCGCCCTTCGTGGGCGCCGTGGGGTTCCTCTGGTGGAAGAAGCCGTTCGAGGAGCAGCTCTACCGTTGTGTCGAGGGCCACATCTACTCGGTGCGCGTGAGCGGCGACGAGACGGTCGTGGAGCCGCACGAGAGCGTCGAAGCGTGGCTCGAGGCCCGCACCGGCTCGCACGCCCCGCCCCGACCGCCCGGCCTTCCATGATATAGTCCTATATCGGACTATATGCCTCGACCGCGACGAGCAACCCGCGAGAACCTGGGCTACCTGCTGGCCAAAGCGACGCAGCGCTGGAACGAGCTCCTGCACGCCGGGTTCGTGCAGGAGGGCTTTCCGGAGGTGCGTCCGTCGTACGGCTCGGTGCTCATCCCCCTCTTCGAGGAGGACGGCCTGCGTATGGGCGAGCTGGCCGCGAGGGCGCGGCTCGCCAAGCAGACGATGACGACGCTCATCCGCCTGGCGGAGCGTGACGGCCTCGTTCGCCGCGAGCGCGACCCGGAGGACGGACGTGCCTTCCGGATCTTCCTGACTGCCCGCGCCCGCTCCTTCCAGCCGGCCGCCGAGCGCGTGCTCGCGCGCCTGGATGCCCGCGTCGAGCGGCGGCTCTCCGCGGCCGAGCGCGAGGTCCTCACCACATCGCTACAGGAGGTCATGTCGCTATGAAGTCGAGAACCGTCACCACGGTGCTGCCCGCCCCGAAGGCGAGGGTGTTCGCCTACCTGGCCGAGGTCGAGAACCTGCCCCTCTGGGCCACGGATTTTGCGCGGGAGCTGAAGGTCGTCGACGGCCGGCACAAGGTCGTCAACGGGCTGGGCGAGTTCTTCTTCCGGATCGAGGCGGACGAGCGGACGGGCGTGATCGACATGCTCGCCGGCCCGACCGAGACCGAGATGGCGCTCTTCCCCACCCGCGTGGTCGAGTTGCCGGACGGGCAGAGCGCGTTCACCTTCACGATGTTCCAGGCCTCAGGGTCGAGCGACGAGCTGTTCGAGGCCCAACACGCCTCACTCGTCCGCGAGTTCGAGAACATCGAGCGGGAGTTCGGCTAGGAGACCTTGCGCGGAGGCAGGTCGACCTCGAACGAGGTGCGGGCCACGTACCGGATCTCCGGCGGGCCCTCGACCGGGAAGCCGAGCGCGAGGAGCGGGTCGGGCCTCACGGGGCCGGCCGCCTCCGCGCGCTCCCAGCTCGCCTCCCCGCGGCGGACGCGGAAGGCGCGGACGCCCGCGGCCTCGAAGATCCCGAGCTCGTGCGCGCCCAGCTCGCTGGGCTCGGCGGGGCCGCGGCGCTCGTAGCGGAGCGAGACGCCGAAGCCCGGCGCGTCGACCAGTCCCTCGCGCACGCGCGCGCGCGCGAGACGAACCGGGAAGCCGAGCAGGGCGCCGCCCATCCCGAAGGTGGTGACGCGGAGCGCGAGGAAGACAACCGCGGTCGCGTCGCCGAGGCGCCCGTACACGCGCACGTTCACCTGCGAGAAGCGGGGAACGGGGAGCCCGCCCAGGCGGGCGCCCTCCCAGCGCAGCGCCGCCAGGGTGACGAGATGCCGTCCGTCGACGGTCGCCGGCTCGAGCCCGGCGGGCAGGGTTTCCCTGACGCGATCCGGGTCCGTTTCCCAGCTCGCGAGGACGAGATCTCGGGCCCGGTGGCGGAGGAGCACGGCAGGAAGCCTAGGCGCGAGGCGGAACTGCCTGTCGTGGACACAGGCGCCGCCATCGACAGCTTTCTGCGTAGCCAGTCGCTCTCCGACGCGACCCGGCGCGCCTACCGCAGCGACCTCGAGGAGCTCGCGAGCTGGCTGCGCCGCAACGGCCTCGACCTCGGCTCGTTCGACGCCCGCGCGTTCGCCCGCTACGCGGCGGAGCTCGGCGCCGACCGCCCCGGTCGGCAGCCGCGCAAGCTCGCGCAGACCACGGTCGCCCGCAAGCTGGCCGCCGTCCGCTCCCTCGTGCGCGCGAGCAGAGGCCCAGGCCACGTGCCCGACCTCGCCGTCACCGGCCGGCGCCGCCGGCGCCTTCCGCACGCGCCCAGGCCGGCTGAGACGGACGCGCTCCTGGCAGAGCTCGACGGGAACGACCCGCTGACGCTCCGGAACCGCGCGCTGCTCGAGCTCGTCTACTCCGCGGGGCTCCGGGCCCAGGAGGCCGTCGACCTGACGCTCGCCGACGTCGACTTCGAGCGGGAGACGGTTCACGTGCTCGGGAAGGGCGGAAAGGAGCGCGTCGTGCCCCTGGGCGAAGAGGCGGCCTACCGGCTGCGCCGCTACCTCGAGCACGCGCGCCCCGCGCTGGCGCGCGGCGCGATCGACACGCTCTTCCTCTCGGCGCGCGGAAAGCCGCTCGACACGTCGACGCTGCGCAGGCTCCTCCCCAACCCGCATCGCCTCCGCCACGCGTTCGCGACACACCTGCTCGAGGGCGGCGCCGACCTGCGCACGATCCAGGAGCTCCTCGGCCACTCGTCGCTCTCGACGACCCAGATCTACAGCCACGTGGACGCCAAGCGCCTCCGGAAGGTCTACGACCGTGCCCACCCCCGCGCCTGACACGAACGGCCATGGCCGGGGTCAGACCCCGGACGTGCCCGATCCGGCCGTGGAGGGCTTCCTCGCGCTGCTCGCGGCGCGCCGCGCGCCTCGCACGGTGGACGCCTACCGGCGCGATCTCGCCGACCTGTCCGCCTACCTCGAGGGATCCCCGGCCACGGCTGGCCCGGATGCAGCTCGAAGGCTGGTTGGCCAACCTGCGCGCGCGGGGGCAGGCGCCGAGCTCGATCGCACGCCGTGCCGCCGCTGCGCGCTCCTTCTACCGCCACCTCGTCGCGCTCGGCCAGCGGAGCGACAACCCGGCCGCCGACGTCGACCTGCCGAGGCGGCGCCAGAAGCTCCCGCGCTCGCTCTCGCTGGGCGAGGTCGAGCGCCTGATCGACGCTGCCAACGGCACGACGCCGCGGAGCCTCCGCGACCGCGCCCTCATCGAGCTCCTGTACGGCGGCGGGCTCCGCGTGAGCGAGGCGGTCGGGCTCGAGCGCGGCGGCGTCGACCTCGAGGACCGCACGGTGCGCTGCGTCGGCAAGGGCGACAAGGAGCGCGTCGTCCCGCTCGGGAACGAGGCGGTCGAGGCGCTGCGGCGCTACCTCTCCCGCGGGCGCCCCTACCTCGACAGGCGCCACCGCCCGGAGATCTTCCTCAACGCGCAGGGCGGCGCGCTCACCCGCGCCGGCGCGTTCTTGATCGTCCGCCGGCTCGCGGCCAAGGCGGGCCTGGACCCGGAGCGGATCCACCCGCATCTCCTCCGCCACTCGTTCGCCACGCACCTGCTCGAAGGGGGCGCGGACCTGCGCAGCGTCCAGGAGATGCTCGGGCACGCGGACCTCGGGACGACCGAGATCTACACGCATGTTTCGGATCGGCGGAGGCGCGATACCTACTTCAATGCGCACCCGCATGCGCGGCGTACGCGCACCTGAAACACGTGGAGACCAGCCCAGACATCCTCGTCACCCTCGCCCTCGGAGGAGGGCTCGGGGCGCTGCTAGCCATGCTGGCACAGCGCTACTCGATGCTCGAGCAGCGGCGGGATGCGCGCTGCCCGGCCTGCGGCGTCATCCGGCGCCGGGGCCGCTGTAGCTGCGAGTAGCGCGGCTAGGCCGGCGAGGCGACCTCGGCGACCTCGCTGAGTCGTCCGCTCCTGACGTCGTAGACCCAGCCCGAGAGCTCGAGCGAGTCCGGAAGGTGCGGCGACTCGCGGATCGCGCTCAGGCTGCCCCTGACGCTCGCCTCGAGGTCGGCGAAGGGCCTGAAGTCGATGTCCGTCGCGTCCGAGCCGGCTTCCTCGTGGAGCTTCGCGTGGAGGTCGTCGTTCGAGAACGTGAGCATCCCGCAGTCCGTGTGCGCGATCACGGCCACCTCCTGCGTGCCCAGCAGCCAGTGGGAGATGATCAGCGAGCGGATGGCGTCCTCCGTGACGAGCCCGCCGGCGTTGCGGATCACGTGCGCGTCCCCCTCCTCGAGGCCGAGGAACTTGGCGGGGTCGAGGCGTGCGTCCATGCACGTCACGACCGCCAGCCGTCGCCCGGGAGGCATGGGCAGGTCACCCTTCCCGAACCCGTCCGTGTAGATCTCGTTCGCAGCCTGCAGGATGTCGCGCTCCGGCATGGTTCCCCCTTGCGGCGCTTCAGTTTTTGAAGGAGACGCCAGCTTTACAAACTGAAGCGATCCGCGTCAAGCGCCTAGCGCTCTCGCTCGGAGGCGCGCTTCTTCAGGCCGCGGTGCACCGCGGCTGCCGTGGCGCGGAGATCCTTGTCCTCCGCCTCCTCGGCCATGTGCGCGAGCAGCGTGATCGTGTCGGCCTGCGGCGAGCCGTTCTTCAGCGAGAGCACCGCGAGCCGCCGGACGGCGGCGTTGGGATCCTCGTTCGCGAGCGAATGCAGCGTCCCGCGCACGGCGTTGACGAGCCCGGGATGGTCGCGCGAGAGGAGCTCGAGCGAGAGGAGCGCGGAGCCGCGCGCGGCCGGGCTCGTGTCTTCGAGCCCTCGGCGGAGGAGCTCCGTCTTCTGGTTGAAGCGGAGCTGGCCGATCGCCCTGTAGGCGAGGGCGCGCTCGCGGTAGTCCTGGCTGCGGGCCGCCGCCTCGAGCTCGTCGTCGACGGCTCTGCGGATGTCGGCGAGCGCCCGCTCGTCGTTCACCTCTGCGGCCCGGCCGAGGGCCTCGGCGAGCGTCACGCGAGGCTTCGGGCTGCGGGGCCGACGTAGGTGGCCGAGGGCCTGAAGAGGCGCCCGGTCCGCTTCTGCTCGAGGATGTGCGCCGACCAGCCGGCCACGCGCGAGCAGGCGAACATCGCAGGCGCGAGCGGCGGCGGGATCTCCGCGATGTCGAGCACGACGGCCGAGTAGTACTCGACGTTCGTCGCGAGCACGCGCTCGGGATGGCGCTCCTGGAGCGCCGCCAGCGCTGCCTGCTCGAGCTCTTCGGCCACCTCGACGTACGGCGAGCCGAGCTCCTGCGCGGTGCGCTTGAGGATCCGGGAGCGCGGGTCCTCGGCGCGATAGACGCGGTGTCCGAAGCCCATGAGCCGCTTGCCGCTCGCCAGCGCGTCCCGTACCCAGCCCTCGGCGTCTCCATGCGCCGAGACCTCCTCGAGCATCGGCTTCACGTAGGCCGGCGCGCCGCCGTGCAGCGGGCCCGAGAGCGCGCCGACGGCCGCGGAGAGCGACGCGCCGCAGTCGGCCCCGGTCGAGGCGACCACGCGCGCCGTGAAGGTGGATGCGTTGAGCCCGTGCTCGGCCGTGCAGATCCAGTAGGTGTCGATCGCCGCGGCGTGTCTCGGGTCGGCCTCGCCGCGCCAGCGAAGGAGGAACTTCTCGGCGGCGGTGGAGCCCTGTGCGACGACCTCGTCGGGGACGACGTCGTCCTTGCCGTCCGCGATGCGGGCCGAGCGGGCCACGGTCGACATCATCTGCGCCGACAGGCGGCCGAGATCCTCGCGCGCCTGCTCGTCGGAGATCTCGTTCAGCTTCCCGAGGTCCCATTCGCCCGCGAGGCGCGCGGTCTCCGCCTGGAGGTCGGCGGGCGCGTCCCCGGTGAGACGGGCCGGCTCGTACGGCTCCGGGTCGGGCATCTTCGACTCCAGGTCGTCGTCGACGAGCAGGCCCCAGACGTTCTCGTAGGGGTAGCGGCCGACGAGCTCCTCGATGTCGACCCCGCGGTAGCGGAGCGACCCCCCTTCCCGGTCCGGCTCGGCGATCTCCGTCTCGACGGCGACGATGCCCTCGAGTCCTGGCTTGAAGTCGTTCATGGGCTCCTTCCGGGCGCCTTCCCTGTCAGCGGCACGGTATCGGACGGCCGCCCGCCTCTGCGCCCGTAGAATGGGCCGCGGCCGATGGCACACAGAGTTACGCTCATCCCTGGCGACGGGACGGGGCCCGAGATCGCCGAGGCGACTCGGCGCGTCCTCGACGCGACCGGTGTCGACTTCGACTGGGACGTCCAGCAGGCGGGCGCCGACGTGATGGACTCCTACGGCGGGAACCCGCTTCCCGACCATGTCCTCGAGTCGATCAAGAGCAACGGCGTCGCCATCAAGGGGCCGATCACGACGCCCGTCGGCACGGGCTTCCGCTCGGTCAACGTCGCGCTGCGCAAGAGCCTCGACCTCTACGGGCAGGTGCGGCCCTGCAAGAGCTACCCGGGCGTGCGCTCGCGCTACGAGACGGTCGACCTCGTCGTCGTCCGCGAGAACACCGAGGACCTCTACGCCGGGATCGAGCTCGAGGACGGCACCGAGGAGGCCGCCGAGCTGATCGCCTGGCTCGAGCAGCGCGGCCAGGGGCGGATCCGGGACGGCTCCGGGATCTCCGTGAAGCCGATCTCCGTGGCCGGGACGCGCCGCATCGTCGAGTTCGCCTTCGACTACGCGCGCAAGAACGGCCGCCGCAAGGTGACGGCCGTGCACAAGGCCAACATCATGAAGTTCACCGACGGGCTCTACCTCAGGGTGGCCCGCGAGGTCGCCGCCGAGAACGAGGACGTGGAGTTCGAGGACAAGATCGTCGACAACCTCTCGATGCAGCTCGTCCAGCGGCCCGAGGAGTACGACGTCCTCGTGTGCCCGAACCTCTACGGGGACATCGTCTCCGACCTCTGCGCCGGCCTGATCGGCGGCCTGGGGCTCGCGCCCGGCGGCAACTTCGGCACGCACGCCGCGGTCTTCGAGCCGACGCACGGCTCGGCGCCGAAGTACACGGGCCAGAACAAGGTGAACCCGATGGCGATGATGCTCTCCGGGGTGATGATGCTCCGGCACCTGGACGAGCGCGACGCGGCCGACCGCCTCGAGACCGCGATCGCCGACGTCATCGCCGAGGGCGCACAGGTCACGTACGACATGAAGCCGACCCGCGACGACCCGACGGCCGTCGGGACGAGCGAGGTCGCCGACGCAATCATCGACAGGATGGGAGTTCGGGTTTGAGACGGAAGGTGACAGTGGTCGGGGCCGGCAACGTCGGCGCGACCGCGGCGCAGGAGATCGCCAGGCGCGACTACGCAGACGTCGTCCTGGTCGACATCAAGGAAGGGCTCCCGCAGGGGAAGGCCCTCGACATCGACCAGGCCGCCTCGGTGCTCGGCTACGAGCCGTCGGTCGTCGGATCGAACGGCTACGAGGAGACGAAGGGCTCGGACGTCGTCGTCGTCACGGCGGGCGTCCCGCGCACGGGCGACATGAGCCGCGACGACCTGGTGAGCATCAACGAGGGCATCGTCGGCTCCGTCACGCGGGAGGTCGTCGAGCATTCCCCCGACGCCATCCTGATCGTGGTCTCGAACCCGCTCGACGCCATGTGCCACGTGGCGAAGAACGTCTCCGACTGGCCGCGCGAGCGGGTCTTCGGCATGGCCGGCATCCTCGACACCGCGCGCTTCAGCGCCTTCATCTCCATGGAGACCGGCGCGTCGGTCAAGGACGTGACCGCGATGGTGCTGGGCGGCCACGGCGACCAGATGGTCCCGGTGGTCTCCGCGACCACCGTGGGCGGCGTCCCGCTCACGAAGCTTGTCTCCGCCGACAGGATCGAGGCGATGGTCGAGCGAACCCGCAAGGGCGGGGGCGAGATCGTCAAGCTCCTCGGCACGTCGGCCTGGTACGCGCCGGGAGCGGCCGCGGCGCAGATGGTGGACTCGCTCGTGCTCGACCAGAAGCGCGTCCTTCCTTGCACCGCGCTCCTCCAGGGCGAGTACGGGATCGACGATCTCTACATGGGCGTGCCCGTGAAGCTCGGCGCCGGCGGGATCGAGGAGATCTTCGAGCTCGACCTCACCGACGAGGAGCGCGCCGCGCTCGACGAGTCCGCGGCGGCCGTCCGCGAGGTCGTCTCCGTCCTGACCGGGTAAGCGAGAGCCGATTGCCGCCCGGCCCGAGGGGGCGGGCTACGATCGCTGAACGATGCGCCGCCTCGCTTTCGTTCTGACAGGCCTGCTCGTCGTGGTCGTCACGGGGCTGGCGCTCAGCATCATCCCGTCCGACCACTACATCGTCCTGCCCGACAGGGCGCGGCCCACCGACCCGCTCGTGCGCATCCCGGGCGAGGAGTCCCAGGACGAGGAGGACATCTACATGGTCGACGTCCGCATCGGGCGGGCCAGCCTCTTCGAGCGGCTCTTCCCCTGGACCAAGGAGGGCGCCGACCTCCTGCCGGAGCGCGCGGTCAACCCGGCGGGCGTGAGCGACCGGCAGCGGCGCCAGTCGAGCCTCAACGACATGTCCCGCTCGCAGCTGATCGCGATCACGGTCGCGCTGCGGGAGCTCGGGCGCGAGGTGGAGGTGAACGAGTCGGGCGCCGAGATCGTGCTCGTCCAGCCCGACTCGCCTGCGGACGGCGTGCTCGAGGTCGGGGACGTGATCGTCGAGGCGGAAGGCCAGGACGTCGAGTCCATCCAGGGCCTCCAGCGCGCCCTGTCGGACGTCGAGCCCGGCCAGGAGGTGGACCTGACCGTCCAGCGCGGTGACGAGCGAGTCCAGGTCACGTCCGGGACGCGGGCCGCGCCCGACGACCCGGACCGGGCCGTCATGGGCGTGCAGGTACAGGACGAGCTCGACTTCGAGTTCCCGGTGGACATCGAGATCGACGCCGGGAACATCGGCGGGCCGAGCGCGGGGCTGGCGTTCGCCCTCGACATCATCGACGAGCTCGGCGACGACGACATCGACCGCGGGCGCAAGATCGTCGCGACCGGCGAGCTGACGCTCGACGGGGAGGTCCTGCCGATCGGCGGCGTGAAGCAGAAGGCCATCGGCGCCCGCGAGGCGGGAGCGGACATCTTCCTCGTCCCGGACGGGAACTTCGAGGACGCGAAGAAGGCGACGGACGACCTCGAGATCATCCCCGTCTCGAACATCCAAGAGGCGTTGTCCGTTCTGGCAGCAAACTAGTTGCCTGCATCGTCAACGTTACGCACGAACCTTCCGGAAATAGCGTGTTTTTCGTCGCGGCAACGCTTAACGCCATGGTTCGAGAGGCCTAATATGGTCGTCCCGATCGATGGCGAAGAGGCGGAAAAATACCTGCAGTGACTGCTATTTCCGCCAGGCCGGACTCTGCGCCCTGACGGAAGGTCCCTGCCCCACGTTTCGCTCGGCGAAGGCCACCAGGCTCGAGCCGCCTGAGCAGGCCCGGTTGATCGCGAGGCCCGCGCTGCGGGCCCACGCCGCCGCCTAGGTCTCGCTCTTCCCGGGGAAGCCCGGCTCGTCCCGGATCGAGTCGAGATCAGTGTCGCGGCTCGCCCACTCCGGCACCCGCGGGTCGAGCTCCGCCGACCGGGTGAGGTGGGCCAGCGCGTCCGCCCCTCGCCCCGCCAGGGCTTCGCAGCACGCGAGGTTGTAGAGGACGTTCGGGTTGTCGGGGTGCCCCTCGAGTGCCCGGGCGAGAATCGCGGTCGCGCCCTCGTAGTCCTTCGCCGTGTAGAGCGGTAGCGCCTCGAGCCACGACTCCCAGGGAGACGGCTCGAACGCCTCGCCGCGTGTCCCGCCGACGACAAGGACGACGGTCTCGGCCTCGACTGCCGTGGCGCCCCGCCGCGTCGCCGGGTCGGGGAGGAACACGAACGTGCCGGCCGGCCCGTCGACCTCTTCCCCGTCGACCACGAATTGGGCGTGTCCCTTCAGGACCAGGTAGACCTCCTCGTGCCCACCCGCGCCGGCGCCGAGCTCGTCGTGATCCTCGATCAGATGCCCGCCGGCCTCGCGCGACGCGTAGGCGTTGATCCCGAAGGCGCCGATCCCGAGCGGGATCCGCACGGGGATCGTGTCGAACTCGCCCTGGAAGCGCTCGAGGTTGTCGAGATGGGCGGTGCGGAACCGGCTCACGCCGTGACCGCGACCGCCTCCCGCACCAGGCGCCCGAGGCGGGCGATGCCCTCGTCGATCTCCGGCGGGGTCGCGTACGAGAACGCGAGCCGCACGGCCGACTCGCCGCCGCCGTCCCAGTAGAAGTCGGCACCCTTGACGAAAGCGACGTCGACCTCGCCGGCCTGCGCCAGCAGCGTCTCGCCGGTCAGCCCGCCCGGGAGATCGACCCACAGGAAGTAGCCGCCGTCGGGCTCGTTCCACGTCGTTCCCTCGGGCATCTCGCGCGCGAGCGCGCCGATCATCGCGTCGCGACGGGCCCGCAGGCCCTCGCGGATCGTCTCGACGTTCGGGTCGAAGCTCCCGCGCGCGGCGAACTCGTGCAGCGTGGCCTCGACGAACATGACCGGGGAGACGTAATTCTCGAACACGAGCGTCTGCATGGCGCCCATGAGCTCCTCGGGGAGGATCGCGTACCCGACCCGAATGCCCGGCGCCACGGTCTTCGAGAACGAGGAGAGGAACATCACGCCCTCCCCGCCGGAGAGCTCGAGCAGGCGCGGCAGGGACTCGCCGGCGAAGCGGAGCAGGCCGTACGGGTCGTCCTCGAGGATCGTCGCGCCGCGTGAGCGCGCCACCTCGAGCAGCCGCCTCCGGCTGGGCTCGGAGAGCGTCCGGCCGCTGGGGTTCTGGAAGGTCGGGATCGTGTACACGAGGTTCGGGCCCGAGCTCCGTGCGAGCGCCTCGTCGAGGGCGTCGACGTCGAGGCCCTCGTCGGTGAGCGGGACGGTCTCGACCTCGGCGCCGAGCCGGCGCAGGATCTGGAGCGAGCGGTCGTAGCACGGCGCCTCGACGAAGACCTTCGTGCCCGACTGGACGTGGTGGCGGGCGATGAAGTTGAAGGCCTGGAGCGAGCCGTTGGTGACCATCACGCGCTCGACGGGCACGTCGTGCCGGTCGGCGATCCACTCGCGCAGAGGCGGGTAGCCGAGGGGCGGGCCGTAGTTCATCGCGGTCGCGCCGTCGCGCGCGAGCGCTGCCTTGGCGCACTCGCCGAACTCCTCGAGCGGGAGCAGATCGGGGCCCGGGAATCCGCGGGCGAAGGAAATCTGAGTCATGCCCCGAGTCTACTGAGGCGGCGGGCGGTGCGATTCGACCTTGCCGCTTCGGGGTACGGTCCAGGCCTCAGACCGGCGTCTGGCGACAGGAGGTCATCGGGATGCGGCTCAAGGGTCTATTGATCGTTCTCACGTTCGTGGTGGCGGCGGGCAGCCCGGCTGCCGCGGCACAGCTTCCTCCACTCCCCCAGCTTCCACCAGTTCAAGTTCCTCAAGTTCCTCCAGTCCCTCCACTTCCTCCACCTCCTGAAGTTCCCCAGGTTCCTCCGCTTCCGCCGGCACCTCCGCTTCCGGACGTGACGAAGCCGGTCGAGGTGCCGGTTCCCGACACGCCGCCGCCTCGCCACCGGCCCGGTCGGAGGCCCGGCCGCGCCCGGCGCCTGGCAGCGGTGGCGGCGGCACGGGTGGCGACGGATCCGGTCCTGCGGGGAATCGCGCTGCTGGAGCGCAGGCAGGCGAGGGCGCCGGGAGCTCGCAGGGAATCTCGCACCAGTGCCCGGGCGAAGGCCAGCTCGGAGGCGGAGGAAGCGGCGGGGGCGGCGGAATCCTGGCCGCCTCGCGCACGCGCCGGCGGCGGATAGCCAACCGGTGAAGGAGTGCTCGGCACAGCCGCACCGGGGGCGAGTCGGGTGGCCCGCTCGGCGCCTTCGTCGAGGCGGCTGCGGTACGCCGGCCCCCTCGTCCTGGCCATCTTCGCGTTCGGCGCGCTGCTCCTGCTCGTCGGCCTCGGCGGAGGCCTGCGGGCGCTCCATGGCCGGCTCAGGAGCGGCTAGGCAGTTCGGGCGGCGCCGACGGCTTCGGCGGCGAGGCGCGCGGCCTCGGTGGGGTTCGTCCCGACCCGGACGCCGCGCGCCTCGAGCGCTTCCTTCTTCGCGCGCGCGGTGCCGGCGGAGCCGGAGATGATCGCGCCGGCGTGGCCCATCGTCTTGCCGGGCGGCGCGGTGAAGCCGGCGATGTAGGCGACGACCGGGGTGCTCATCTGCTCGGCGATGAACTCGGCCGCCTTCTCCTCCTCGTTGCCGCCGATCTCGCCGACCATGACGACGAGCTCGGTCTCCGGATCGGCCTCGAACCGAGCGAGCACGTCCACGAAGGACGACCCGACCACGGGGTCCCCCCCAATTCCCACGATAGTGCTCTGGCCGATACCGAGCTGTGTCAGCTCGTGCCCGATCTGGTACGTGAGCGTGCCGGATCTGGAGACGAGGCCGACCGAGCCCTCGCTGAAGATCTCCGCGGGGATGATCCCGACGTTCGCCTTGCCGGGCGAGAGGACGCCGGGGCAGTTCGGGCCGATCAGCGTCACGCCCTTCGGGCGCACGTGGTTGTAGACGCGGAGCATGTCGTGGGCCGGGAGGCCCTCCGTGATGCAGATGACCGTCTCGATGCCCGCGTCGACCGCCTCGTAGATCGCGTCCGCGGCGAAGCGGGCGGGCACGAAGACCATCGCCGTGTTCGGGCTCGTCTCGGCCACGGCGTCGCGCACGGTGTCGAAGACGGGGATGCCCTCGACGTCCATGCCGCCCTTCGCGGGCGTGACGCCGGCGACCACGTTCGTCCCGTAGCGCAGGTTCCGGGTCGCATGGAACGAGCCCTCGCGCCCGGTGATGCCCTGGACGACGAGGCGCGTGTCGCGGTCGACGACGACCGCCATCAGGCGGCCTTCGCCTTCGCGACCTCGACGACGCGCTCCGCGGCGGAGAGCATCGTCTCCTCGACGTAGAGGTTGGGCGGCGCCGCGTCGACGAGCATCTGCCGGCCCTCCTCCGCGTTCGTGCCGTCGAGGCGGACGACGATCGGGTGCTCGATCGTCATCTGGCCGAGCGCGGTGAGGATCCCGCGCGCGACCTCGTCGCAGCGCGTGATGCCTCCGAAGATGTTGAAGAGAATCGCCTCGACCTGGTCGTCGGAGGTGATGACCTCGAGCGCGTCGACGACGCCCTGGGCGTCCCCGCCGCCGCCGAGGTCGCAGAAGTTCGCCGGCCGGCCGCCGACCTGGTCGATCACGTCCAGGGTGGCCATCACGAGCCCGGCGCCGTTGCCGAGGATCCCGATCTCGCCGTCGAGCTTCACGTACGTGACGCCCTTCTCGCGCGCGAGGCGCTCCCGCGGGTCGGCGGCCTCGACGTCGCGCATCTCTGCCACGTCCGCGTGGCGGAAGAGGGCGTTGTCGTCGACCGTGAACTTCGAGTCGAGCGCCTTGACCTCGCCGTCGGGCGTCACGATGAGCGGGTTGATCTCGCAGAGCATGGCGTCGAAGTCGACGAACGCGCCGTAGAGCTTGGACACGATGGCCATGACCTGCTTCTGCTCGTCCGGGTCCTCGAGTCCCGCCGTGAAGCAGAGCCAGCGGGCCTGCCAGGGCTGGAAGCCGACGAGCGGCTCGACGTGGAGCCGGGCGAGGGCATCGGGGCTCTCGGCCGCGACCTCCTCGATGTCCATGCCGCCCTGCGTCGTGAACATGAAGAGCGGCTTCTTCTCGCCCCGGTCGAACGTGACCGAGAGGTAGTACTCCTTCGCGATGTCCGAGGCCTTCTCGATCCAGAGCCTGCGGACGACGTGGCCGCGGATGTCGAGGCCGAGAATCTCTCGCGCGCGCTCCTCCGCCTCGTCAGGGCTCTCGGCGAGCTTGATGCCGCCGGCCTTGCCGCGCCCGCCGGTCAGGACCTGCGCCTTCACGACGACCTGGCCGCCGAGCTCCTCTGCCGCCGCGCGCGCCTCCTCCGGAGTGGTCGCGACCCTTCCTTCGGACACCGGAATGCCCGCACGGGCAAAGAGCTCCTTGCCCTGATACTCGTAGAGGTCCACGGCGGGGCGAGTCTAGCGGGAACATCCAATCACTCGTTCTGACGATCAGGCGCGCGCTCAAACGGGCGATGCAGCCCTGGGGAATCTCGTGAGACTCGCGCGCCCTTTCCTCAAGCTGATCACCATCCTCGCCATCGTCGCGGCGGCGTTCGGAGGCGCGGTGGCCTTGGCCAGCACGCTCTTCGAGAGGCCGCCACGGGATGCAGCCGAGTTCGCCGAGCGCGTCGAGGACGGCAGCGTGCACGCCGAACCTCCCGAGCGCGCGACCGCCGCAGAGCGGCGGTACGTCCTCGACCTGAACGACCTCTGCGAGCGCACCGACGACGCGTACCAGGAGGCCCGGCGGAACCAGGCCGGGAAGGCCCGCCTCCAGCGGCTGCGCTCCTGGCGGGCCGTGTTCGCCGACTTCGATCGCGGGTTCCGTGCCCTCACGCCCCCGAAGCGGGACCGGCTCGAGACCGCCCACGTGACGCGGCTCAACCGCTCCACGCTCGCGCTCACCGACGGGGCGATCGCCGCACTCCGGGCCGGGGACGAGGACGAGTACGAGGCAAAGGTCGCCGCGACGAAGCTGATCGACGCGGACTTCGACCAGGCGATCCGCCGCCTCGGCGCGCCCTCCTGCGCGTCCACGTAGTTCAGCACGACCTTCTTCCGGGTATAACCCTGGCGTTGTAGCGTTGGCCCGACACCAGCCCGAGGAGGAACGATGACCACGCTGCGCGACGAAGAGATCCAGACCCTCGGCACCGACGGCAACCCGCTCGAGCTACAGGCGGACGCCGACGGCGACGACACCGACACGACAGACGGCGACGCGACCGACACGGACTCGACCGACGCCGACACCGACGCCACTGACGCGGACTCCGACGACACGGACGCGCCGTAAGGCGGCGGAGGCGGCGCTCGAGCGCTGCCTCGACCCGGTCGGCGCGGACACGTTCTTCGCCGAGCACTGGGAGCAGAAGCCGCTCGTCGTCCCCAGGGGCGAGCCAGGTCGCTTCGACGACCTGCTCTCCGAGGGTGACGTCGAGCGGCTCGTCTGTTCGACCGCCATCCGCTACCCGGCCTTCCGCATGGTCCGGGAGGGCGGGCAGCTCGACCTCGGCTCCTATACGGCCGACGTCTCGTGGCGGCCGGCGTTCACGAAGACGGCGAACGTCCCGCGCGTGCTCGAGGAGTGGCAGGCGGGAGCGACGATCGTCCTTCAGGCGCTGCACGTGAACTGGCACCCGCTGGCGGTGTTCTGCCGCTTGCTCGAGGAGGCCATCGGCCACCCGGTGCAGGCGAACTCCTACTACACGCCGCGCGGCTCGCAGGGCTTCGCGGTGCATCACGACACGCACGACGTCCTCGTGCTCCAGGTCGCCGGCGAGAAGCGCTGGCTCTTCTACGACCCGCTCTTCGAGCTCCCGCTCAAGCACCAGCGGTACTCGAAGGCGCTGGGCGAGCACGGCGAGCCGACCGACGACTTCGTGCTCCGCGCGGGCGACACGCTCTACCTCCCGCGGGGCTGGCTCCACCAGGCGGAGACCTCGGACACGGACTCGCTCCACCTGACGATCGGGATCAACGCCTACACGTGGCTCGACGCCGCCAAGGCGGCGCTCGCCGAGACCGAGCAGGAGCTCGCGTTCAGGCACGGCGTCGACGGGGACGGCGGCGACGAGGCCGACCGGCTCGCCGAGCGTCTCAACGCGGAGCTCGACCCCGACCTGGTGGCGAAGCGGCGTCGGCGCAAGTTCGTCCAGACGCGCCGGCCGATCCGCGCGGACGGGCTTTCCCAGCTGCGGGCGCTCGAAGAGCTCGACGCCGGAGACGCCGCTCGAGCGGCGCGAGACGGTCATCGCCGACCTCGAGGAGGACGGCGAGGGCTGGACGCTCGCCTTCGAGGGGCGCGAGCTGCGCTTCCCCTCACACGCGGGGCCTGAGCTGGAGGCCTGCTACGAGGCCGACGAGCCGTTCCGCCTCACCGAGCTGCCCGGCGATCTCGACGCCGAGGGCCGCCTGGTGCTCGCCCGCAGGCTGGTCCGCGAGGGCTTTCTGCGGATCAGAGGCGCCTGAGCGCCGTCGCCGTGTAGTGGCAGGCGCGCTGCGGCTCCGCGGCGCTGCACGTGAGATGAACGGGCTCCTCGGAGAGCTCGGAGACGACGTCCGCCTCGATGACCGCCGCGGCCTTCGTCCGGAAACGGACGCGCCAGCCGTCTTCGAGAGTGTCTGTGCCCGCCAGCTCGAGATCGCCGATGCCGACGAGGCCTTCCGACTCGCGGATCGCGTGCTCTGCGGCCTGCACCGGGAACGTGTACGCGGCGCGGCCGCGGTAGCGCTCCATCTCGATGCGGCCGGCCGTGTGCGCCTCGAGGAGGCCAGGGACGTCACCCGGCTCGACGCGGCCGTAGTAGAGGGCCTGCGGGAGCATGACGACGTTGCCGGCGAAGCGGTCGCCGCCGACGTGCGTCGACTGCCACACCCAGGACGACTCCGTCTCGTGCCGGAGGGCGTCGTACAGCGGCTGACCGTTCTTCGCGCAGCAGCGGTCGCGCTTGCCGTGCGTGCAGACGACCATGAGCGGGTGGTCGACGGGCATCCCCGGAAGGCCGTCGCCCGCCAGTGCGCCGGCGAAGTCGAACCCGAGCAGGTCCTGCTGGTGGTCGACCTCCAGGTGGAAAAAGCGCTCCTGACCCGGCTTGGACGACCCGAAGTAGACGTGCCGGCGGTCGTGCGCCCGGCGTTCCGGCTTCTTGACGAAGAGGAGCCGCGACGGCCCGAGCGCATGGAGCTGCTCGCGGAGGTGCTCCTTGAGCTCAGGCGTGAAGCGGCTCGCGCCGAGCACGTCCCTGTCCCAGAGCGCCCGGTACTCGAGGACGATCCAGTTGTCGATCCGGCTGGCGGTCGCCGCGAGGGACTCGTGGCTCGCCGTCGAGACCGCCGCGCACAACGCTCGGTTCGCGACGCTCGCCCTCGGCTCCACGCTCACTGCCACGAACCTAGCGTAGCCGATCTGTAAGGCATGCCTTACAGGGAGTCGTCGGCGGCCCTGTCCCCCTCTTGCTCGACTACGCAGATGACCTGGCCGGTCGAGACAGGCTCGCCCTCAGCGACGGAGAGGCCTGAGACGGTCCCGGGCCGGTGCGCGGTGATCTCGTTCTCCATCTTCATCGCCTCGACCACGCAGACGACCTGGCCCTCGCGCACCTCGTCGCCGTCCTGCACCTCCACGGCGAGGACGGTGCCCTGCATGGGGCTCACGACCGCCTCGCGCGCCGCCGCGTGGTGTGTGCCGTCGCGCGAGCGCTCGCGCCGGCGGCGGGCCAGCTCGGCGTGCGGGGGCTCGGGCCGGAGCACGGCGACCTCGTAGCGGCGGCCGTCGAGCTCGACGCCCACGACCTGCTCCTGGGCGCGCCCCGAGGCGCCGGTACGCGCGGTGGGCCGCTCCTCGGGCACTTGCTCGGCGATCTGCTCGACGAGCCCGAAGCAGGTCTCACCGGCGACGAAGCACGGGTGCTCGAGGAGCGCGCGGTGGAACCCGATCAGCGTGGTCACGCCCTCGATCACGTACTCGTCGAGCGCGCGGAGCATGCGCCTGCGGGCGCGCTCGCGGTCGGCGTCCCAGACGACGAGCTTGGCGACGAGCGGGTCGTAGATCCCCACGACCTCCGAGCCCTCGGTCACGCCCGAATCGACGCGGACACCGGGGCCGGCGGGCTCGCGGTACGCGCCGATCGTGCCCGGCGCCGGCAGGAAGCCCTTGCGCGGGTCCTCGGCGTTGATCCGGCACTCGATGGCGTGGCCCGACAGGCGCACGTCCTCCTGCGCGAAGGAGAGCGGCTCGCCCGCCGCGACGAGCACCTGCTCGCGCACGAGGTCGAGCCCGGTCACGAGCTCGGTGACCGTGTGCTCGACCTGGATGCGCGTGTTCATCTCGAGGAAGAAGTAGTTCCCGTCGCGGTCGAGGAGGCCCTCGATCGTCCCGGCGCCGCGGTAGCCGACGGCCCGCGCGGCGTCCACGGCGATCGCGCCGATGCGCTCGCGGAGCTCGGGGCCGACCGCCGGCGAGGGCGTCTCCTCGACGAGCTTCTGGTGGCGGCGCTGGATCGTGCAGTCGCGCTCGCCCAGGTGGACCACGGCACCGTGCGCGTCCGCCAGCACCTGCACCTCGACGTGCCGCGGGTCCTCGAGGAAGCGCTCGACGTAGACCGTGTCGTCGGAGAAGTAGGCCTCGCCCTCGCGGCGCGCCGAGGCGAGCGCGCGCTCGGCCTCCTCGGCCGAGCGGACGACCTTGAGGCCCTTGCCGCCGCCGCCGGCCGAGGCCTTGATCGCGACGGGCCAGCCGTGCTCGTCCCCGAGCGCGACGACCTCCTCGGCAGACTCGACCGGGTCGGTCGTGCCCGGGATGACCGGGACGCCGGCCTCCTGCATCAGCTTCCGCGCCGTCACCTTCGAGCCCATCGCCTCGATCGCCTCCGGAGGAGGGCCGATCCAGGTGAGGCCCGCCGCCTCGACGGCGCGCGCGAACGCGGCGTTCTCGGCCAGGAACCCGTAGCCGGGGTGGATCGCCTGGGCTCCGGCGCGCCGCGCGGCGTCGAGGACGCGCTCCTGGTGGAGGTAGCTCTCGGCCGGCGGGCCCGGCCCGAGCAGGTAGGCCTCGTCGGCCGCGGCGACGTGGAGCGACCCGCGGTCGGGCTCGGAGTAGACCGCGACCGTGCCGATCCCGAGCTCGCGCAGGGTGCGGAAGACGCGGACGGCGATCTCCGCGCGATTCGCGACCAGCACCTTTGAGAACGCAGGCATGAGGGCGCATTGTCACCCCAGTGGGCGCGCCGCCGCACCGGGGGGTGCGGGCGTATGCTCTCGGCGTGACCTTCGCCGACCAGCTGACGGTCGCCCGTGCGGCCGCCGTGCCGGCGGTGGTCGTCCTCTTCGCCTGGGACTTCCCGAACCACGACTACTGGGCCACGGCGCTCTTCGCCGTCGCGATGGCGACGGACTGGGTCGACGGCTGGTGGGCGCGGCGGACGGGCCGGACCTCCGACTTCGGGAAGCTCCTCGACCCGGTCGCCGACAAGCTCCTCGTCATGGCGACGCTGATCATGCTCGTCGGCGACGTGCTGCCGGCGTGGATGGTCGCCGCGGTGATCGCACGGGAGTTCCTCGTCACGGGCCTCCGCCTCGCCGCGCTGGAGCGCGGCATCGTCATCGGGGCGCGCGACCTCGGCAAGCTGAAGACCTGGGCCCAGGCCCTCGCGGCCGGCCTGGCCGGCCTCGCCGCCGGGGGCGCCATCTCCGAGGACGTCGCCTGGTGGGCGATGCTCGTCGCCCTCGTCCTCACCTGGCTCTCGGGCCTCGACTACGCGCGCAGCGCGCCCAGCGTCCTCCGTGGCCAACAGCCTGCGTAGCTTCACGAGGGACGACAGCTCCACCGTGCTGGAGCTCTCCCGGCGCGCGCTCAACCGCCCCGAGGAGCAGGTCGGGAACCCGCTCTGGGCCACCCGGGACGAGCTCGAGAGCGAGCTCTCGGACTGGGACCATCCTCCGGAGGAGACGCTGCTCGTCGACGAGGAGGACGGGCAGGTCGTCGGTTTCGGCGGCGTCGAGGTGGCCAAGGGATTCCCTCACGCCGACCTGTTCGGGCCGATGATCGCGCCCGGATACCGCGGCCAGAAGCTTGGGAGTGAGCTCCTGGACGCATCCGTGGCGATCGCGGTCGAGCACGGACGGCACACCGTCGTCGGCTCGGTGGGGCCGCGCAACATCACCGGGAGGATCCTGCTCGAGCACAAGGGCTTCCACCCGCGCGGCGCGGCCAAGGCCGTCTTCCGGCTCGCCAAGGAGGAGCACCTGACCGCCGAGGACGGGCCGGAGGGCGTCGAGGTGCGGCCCGGCGTCGAAGCCGACCTCGAGTCCGCGCTCGAGCTCTACCACGACACCTTCCCCGACGGGCTCTTCCCCGACGATGCCTGGCGCGACGGGCTCGCCAAGGGCAGCGTCTACCTCGCCGAGCGCGACAGCCGCCCGCTGGCGTTCCTCAACATCGACCCGAGCGACCGGTGGGCATACCAGATCGGGGTCGCCGCGCATGAGCGCTCGCGCGGCGTCGGAAACGTCCTGCTCTCGCGCGCGCTCGAGGACTACTGGAGCCGGCACCCCGGCGAGATCCTCGGCCTCTCCGTCGAGGCCGACAACACGCCGGCCCTACGGCTCCTCCGCCGGCAGGGCTTCGCGCCCTGGCTCGTGCTCCAGTCCTTCGAGCTCTGGGTCTGAGCCGAGCGCCTCTCTGAGGCCCGTGCGCCACCAGGGGCCGCGCGGGTCGGGCGCCTCGCCGACCACGCCTTCGAGGGCGCGCTCGAGCGCCTCGCGCTCCTCCGGGGTCGGCTCGGGGGTGAACTCGTAGGTCACGACGCCGCATTAAAGGGTTTCCGCGGAGCCTCCGATAGAGCCTGGGATGAGAAGGGGCCTCATTGCCGCGGTCCTGATCGCAGCCGCGCTCGGGACGTCGACCTCCGCCACCGCTGCCTCCTGGGCTCAGCCCCAGATCCGCACGGTGGTCAACCACGGCCTGATGGGGCCGTCCGTGGCCGCATTCAAGCCGGGCCAGCCCCTCACCCGCCAGGCGATGTACCAGGCGATCGCCAACCTCACCGCCCAGCCGCAGGTCGTCGTCGACCCCGCCAAGCCCGTCCTCATGTGGGAGCTCGAGCGCGCGCTCGTCAAAGCCGCCGGTCTCCGCAACGCCGGGATGCAGTTCCAGGCGAAGGCGCGCGACGCAGGCCTCGCACCGCCCAGGCGCTTCGGCGCAGAGGTGGTCGCCCGCCTGCTCGGCCTGCGCTACAACCACCCCGCCGCCAACGACGGACGCGAGCTCCGGCCGCAGGACGTCGCCACGCGCGCGGAGGCCGCGTACTCCTTCGCCCAGCTGGTCAGCCTGAGCAGCTGGAAGCGGGACTCCGTCGCCTCGCTCGCGCAGTCGTTCTCCCTGCCGAGCTTCACGGCCTGGCAGCGCACGGTGCTCAAGCGCGCCGTCGCCTTCGTCGGCTACCCGTATGTCTGGGGCGGGACCTCCGAGTTCACGCAGACGCTCTTCGGCGTCCGCTCCCGCGGCGGCTTCGACTGCTCCGGCTTCGTCTGGCGCGTGTACAAGACCCATCCGTTCGCCGGCGCGCCGCGGCTCCAGAACGTTCTCAGGGGCCGCACGACGTACGACATGAGCGGCGAGTTCCCCGCCAACCGGCGCGTTCGCCGCGCGAACCTCCAGCCCGGCGACCTGGTCTTCTTCGGCGACCGCGGGCCGAGCTCGCGGCCGTCGCAGGTCACGCACATGGGCATCTACGTCGGGAAGGGCTGGTTCGTGCACTCCTCCAGCCAGGGAACGACGCTCACCACCCTCACCGGGTGGTACGCCGACCGCTTCGCGTGGGGCCGCCGCCCGCTCCGCGAAGCGGGCCTCGCGTAGAACAGCACAAGTACCCCAGAAGGGGGATGAGCAGGGCTTTTGACCAATCCCTCGTACGGGGGATGTGAACGCGGCCGGCGCCCCGGATACTTCGTGACGTCAGGCGTCCGATTACCAATGGGAGAGATCAGATGCTGCATTGGAAGGCAAAGCTGGCGTACCTGCTCGTTGCGGCCACCGTCCTCGCCTCGTTCCTTGGCGAGGCCGAAGGCTGGCACTGGTAAGCCAGTAAAGTGAAGGTACGTCCGATTCGCTCGCCCGAGAGCGCGTCGGGTGAAGCGGCGAGGCCGGGGGTTTCTAGAGAAACCGCCCGGCTTCTCCCGCTTCTGGTCCCGGTTGCGCTTGCGGCCGCGGCGTCTCTCGTCGGCGCTGTGCTGTCCCTCGGGCTCTCCGCCCCGAGCATGGCCATGCTCGGAGGCGTCCTTGCGCTTGCAGTCGCGGCGACGTTCGTAGAGGCGTACCCCGTCCCGATCGAGGGCATCTCGTCGGGCGGCGTCTCCCTCACGGCAGTCTTCATCGTCGGCGCGGCCGTCATCTACGGCTGGGCGCCGGCGGTCCTCATCGGGTTCATCGCCCGGGCGTCCATCGAGCTCGTCCAGCGCCGCCCGGCCATCCGGCTCGCCTACAACAGCTCCGTCTACGCGCTCGGCGGCGGAGCCGCAGGGGCGGCCGCCGCGCTCGTCGGCGCCCACAACGGGGTCGGCGGGCTCTTCGTCGAGGTCATCCTCGGGGCCGCGGCCTTCTACGCAATCAACATCCCGCTCACGGCCGGCATCATCTCGCGCTGGTCGCGCGAGCCGTTCATGCCGCTGCTCGAGCGCTCGATCTACTGGACGGCCGTTCCCTTCTCGATCATGGCCTCGGTCAGCCTCATGCTGGCCGTCCTCTGGGAGCGGTCGCCGTTCCTCGCCACGGCCCTCGTCGGCCCGCTCGTCGCCATCGCGCTCTACCAGCGCTCGGTGCACAGCGCGCTGAAGGCGATGCGCCTGGCGCTCACCGACCCGCTGACCGGGCTCGGCAACCACCGCCACTTCCACGAGCGCCTCCAGCACGACCTGGACAAGGCGCAGGACGAGGGCTTCGCGCTCACGCTCGTCCTCCTCGACATCGACAACTTCAAGCAGGTCAACGACCGTCACGGCCATCCGATCGGCGACCGCGTCCTCGCGCAGGTCGCCACCCGCCTGCGCCAGGGCGGCGAGGCCTTCCGGCTCGGCGGCGACGAGTTCGCCCTCCTGCTGCCCCGGCGCGACGAGCACGAAGGGCTCTCGATCGCGCGCTCGGTCATCGAGCGCCTGGCGGAGAAGCCCCTCGAGAGCGGCGAGTTCCTCAGCATGTCCGGCGGCGTCGCCACCTACCCCCAGCACGGCGTCGAGCGGGCCGACCTCGTCCGCGTCGCCGACAGCGCTCTCTACATGGCGAAGGAGCAGGGCAAGAACACCGTTCGCGTCTACCGGCCGGACATCGCAGGCATCCAGGAGCTGCGCCGGCTGGCCGAGGGCCCCGACCGCGCCGCCCGCCTGCGTGCCGCGGCCAGCCTCGCGCACGCCGTCGACGCCCGCGACGCCTACACGGGCAGCCACTCCTACATGGTCGGCGAGCTCGCGGCCCGCGTGGCCAAGCGGATGGGCCTCGACACGGAGGCCATCGAGCTCACACGCCTCGCCGGCAGCCTCCACGACCTCGGCAAGCTCGCCATCCCGGAGGAGATCCTCCGCAAGCCCGGCCCGCTGAACGAGGCCGAGCGGCTCGTGCTCGAGCGCCATCCCGCAGATCGGCTACCGGATGCTCGACTCGCTCGGCGTCGAGCCCGTGGCGACCTGGGTCCTGCACCATCACGAGCGCTGGGACGGCGCGGGCTACCCGGAGCAGAAGGCCGGCGCGGACATCCCGCTCGGCGCCCGGATCCTCTTCGTCGCCGACGCCTACGACGCGATGACGACCGATCGCGTCTACCGCGGCCGCCTCTCGCACGACCGCGCCATCGCGGAGCTCGAGCGCTGCGCCGGCACGCAGTTCGACCCGGACGTCGTCGCCGCCTTCAAGGCGGAGTTCGACCACCCGCGGCTGCAGCTGGTCGGCGCCGACAGCGCCTAGCACGGCGTCGCATTCATACCGGTTACAAACCGGCGAAAACGCGGTTTATCCCTCTCTTGAGGCTGTTGCAAAGTTCCTCCAAAACCGTTGGTTGAGGCACAACGGCCGCGCGCGTTCCTGTGGCCAATGTCTCCCAGCGGAAGGAGGTGAGCGCGCGTGATTAGATGGAAGAACCATTACGTTCGGGCAATGCTCGTCGTCGGCGCCATCACGGCTTATGCCGTTGCAGCCGGTGCCGGGTTCCGCTGGTACTAAACCGGCAGCCCGCTTCCACCACCTCACCTGCGTAACCGACCATGAACACCCATGGCTACCCGCCCCGGCTCTACTGGTACATCGCCGCCGTTCTCGGCGTCGCTCTGCCCGTGACGGCCGGGGCGGTGGTGAGGGTCGCCCTCGAGCCGCCGAACCTCTCGACCTGGGTCGGCGTGATCCTCTTCTTCGGGCTCGCGCTCCTCGCGGACATGAAGCCCGTCCCGCTCGACGTCGAGAACGAGCGCGTCGTCTCGCTCGCGTTCGTCTTCGTCGTGTCGAGCCAGATCCTCTTCGGCTGGGAGTACGCCGTCCTCAGCGCGATCGGCGGCGTCCTCATCTCGCAGATGGTCGAGCGCCGGCCCCTCATGCGCTCGCTCTTCAACGCGGCGGTCTACGGCCTCGCCGCCTTCTCCTCGGCCCTGCCCACGTTCCTCCTGGGACACGCTCCCGGGCTGGACACCACCCGCCTCACCCTCTTTGCCTTCACGGGCGGCGCGCTCTACGTGATCGTGAACATCGTGCTGGTGTGCGGTGCGCTCGCGATCCTCTCCGGCGAGCGGTTCCTCCACCTGCTGCGCGACAACCTGCGCCACTCCGGCCCCGCCTTCGTGATCATGGCCTTCCTGGCCGCGCTCGCGTCGTCGCTCTGGACGACCGACCCCAAGCTCCTCGTCCTGCTGGCCGGCCCGCTCTTCACGCTCACGCTCTACCAGCGCTCCGCGCTCTCCACCAAGGTGGCGACGCGTGACGCGCTCACGGACAGCCTCACCGGCCTCGGCAACCACCGCTCGTACCAGAGCCGCCTCCGCGAGGCGCTCGAGCGCGCGGAGGAGTCCGGCGGCGAGGTCTCGCTCTGCCTCGTCGACGTCGACGAGTTCAAGGGCTGCAACGACCGGTACGGCCACCCGCTCGGCGACCAGATCCTCGTCGAGCTCTCGCGCCTGTTCGTCGAGGGCCGCGACGACGTGGCCGCGTTCCGCTTCGGCGGCGACGAGTTCGCCCTTCTCCTCGAGGAGAACGAGGAGGACGCGTACCGCTTCGTCGAGGACCTCCACGAGCGCATCGCCCAGACCGACTTCCCGCACGGCCAGCCGGTGACGATCACCGTCGGCATCGCGTCGTACCCCGGCTACGCGTCCAGCCCCGACGAGCTCCAGCAGGTCGCCGACGGCGCCCTCTACTGGGCCAAGCGCCACGGGAAGAACCGCTCGTGCGTGTACAGCCCGTCGGTCGTGCGCGTCTACTCGCCCAACGAGCTGACCGAGCTGGCCGAGCGCCAGGCACGCCTGCGCGCCGCGGAGAACCTCATCCGCATCGTCGACTCGAAGGACACCTACACCGGCGAGCACTCCGAGGCCGTCGCCAAGCTCGTCGAGGCGATGGCGCGCGAGCTGGGTCTCGACGACGAGACCACTCAGCAGCTGAAGCTCGCCGCCCTCCTGCACGACCTCGGCAAGATCGCCATCCCGGACACGGTCCTCAAGAAGCCCGGCTATCTGCAGCCCGACGAGCGCAGGCTCGTCCGCGCGCACGTCGAGTTCGGGCACTCGCTGCTCGAAGGACTCGGCATCGAGCCGGTCGACTCCTGGGTGCTCCACCACCACGAGCACTGGGACGGCAGCGGCTATCCCGACGGCCTCGCCGGCGAGGACATCCCCTTCGGCTCCCGCATGATCCTCGTCGCCGACGCCTTCGACGCCATGACCACCGACCGCACGTACCGCAACGCGAGCTCCGTCACGGAGGCGCTGGCCGAGGTGCGGCGCCGCGCCGGGACGCAGTTCGACCCGGAGATCGTGAGCGCCCTCGAGCGCTGCGTCGTGCGCGGCCTGAGCTCGGAATCCGACTCGCACCTGGAGGCGAGTGCGTAGTGCCCATTCAGGTAATTCACCCCAGATTCTGCGTCGCGAGCACCAAGCCAGAGGTCGCACTCGGACGCAGCCAAGGCTTGCAGCCTTGGCAAGGGCGAGGGTGGGCTCTGGCGCCGCGTGATCGCGGGGCAGAAGCGGGCGTGCATTGCCTGGAGGGGCACTAAATGGCCCAGCTCCTCCCCATCGCCCTCGCGATCCCGCTTGCGCTCGCCTTCGGCGGCCGCCTCGGGCGCGTCGCCGAGCTCCAGCTCCGCGGCCTCTGGCTCTTCTTCCTCGCCATCGGCATCCAGATCGTCGCCTTCCCCTTCGCCTTCCTCCCGTGGACGACCGGCGAAGACACGGCCAAGGTGCTCTGGCTGGTCTCGTACGGCTGCCTGCTCGCGGCGGCCGCGGTCAACCGGCGCATCCTCGGAGCGCAGATCGTCGCCGCCGGCATGGCGCTGAACCTCGCGGCCATCCTCACCAACGGCGGCCGCATGCCTGCGACGCCCGACGCGATGCAGGCGGCGGGCCTCGACTTCGAGGTCATGCACAACAGCGTCGCGGCGGCCGAGCCCAACCTCTCCTGGCTCGTCGACCGCTTCGCGGCCCCGGACTGGGTGCCGCTCACGAACGTGTACTCGGTCGGCGACGTCGTCATCGCCCTCGGCGCGGTCGTGCTCGTCTTCTCGGCCACGGGCGCGCGCCTGCCGCGGCTTCCGCGGCGCTCCGAGCAGCCGTCCGGCTGAGGCGGAACGGCCGCCCTGCGGGCGGCGTATCCTCGGCAGATGCGGCGAGGTGGAACCCTGCTCGTCGTCGTCGCCGTCTCGGCGATCGCTCTTGCCGCGGGCTGGGACGCGCTGCGCGGCGACGGCGATCCCGCCGCGCAGCCCGAGGAACGGCCAACGCCGTCTACGGAGGCGGACGAAGGCACGAACTTCGTGCCCCTCGACGAGCCCGACCCGGTGAGCGGCACCCTCTACTACACGGACGAGGGCTGCGAGCTCCGGGCGGCCGAGCTTGCCCGACATCCGGCCGACCGACGCGCCGAACTGGGACGAGTGCACAGTTCACGCTCTCGCCCGACGCGACGCGGGTCGGCGAAGAGACGACCGGCATGGGACCCGCACGCCGACCCGCGGCGAGGTCGCCTTTTCCGGACGGACGGCGCCGCGATCCAGGTCGCGACGAACGCCGGCCCCGAGGGCGAGCCCATCCGCGGGACGTCACCCGCCTGGCGGCCGGACGGGACCCTGACGTACTTCGCGGACGGCGAGATCCGCGACTGGCCCGAGGGACGGACCGTGGTCTCCGAGAACCGGCTGCGGATGGTCGTGACCGAGCATCCGAACGCTCCCGGGCGTCGGCTTCCTGAGGAACCTGCGCGTGGTGGAGCACCACTGGCTCGACCAGGACAGGCTGGTCGCCCAGCTCCGTCGCGGACGTCAGCGCAGCGGCGCCGTCGCTCGACCTGGTTTCGGTCTTCGACGACGGCCTCCCATTCGCCTCGACCGACTTCCTCGGCGAGGTCCGGGACCTCTGGAGCAGCCCCTTCGGCACGTACTACGCCGTGCTGACCGACACGCTCGGGCTCTACGACTTCAACGGGAACCTGCTCCAGTCTCCGCAGCTCGAAGGCACCCGGGCGGTCGCCTGGTCGCCCGACGAGGACAAGATGGCGGTCGCCACCGATGCCGAGCGTCTACGTCTTCACCCCCGGCCACGCGGATGAGGTCGAGCGGTTCGCGCTCGTCGCCAACGACCTCGACTGGAGAGGCCCCGAGTCGCCCGACGCGCTCTCCCAGGCCGAAGAGGCGCGCGGCTGGCTCCGCCCCACCGGAGCCTCCGGCCGCCTCGTCGTGTCCCGTCCCGGAGGAGGACGGCTGCAGCCTGCACGCCCTCCAGATTCCAGACCTGACCTGGGCCGAGCAGCCTGCGGGGGATCGCGGCCCCTGCCGCTTCACGCTCGGGCCCGAGGACGAGATCCTCGCCGAGAATGACCGTCCACAACCCGGCGGAGATCGCGTCGCCATCTGTCGGAATCAGGCCCTCGACGTCCTCGAAGGGGGCGAGCTCCTCGTCGGCTATCCGGGTGCCTGTGCGCCGGCCTGGATGCCCGACGGAACCTTGACCTTCATCCGTGACGGCGAGCTCTTCCGGACCGTCGCAGACGCGGAGCGCCTCCTCATGTCTCGGCAGAAGCTCAGCGAGCTGCTCGGCCGCCCCTCCGCGCTCGAAGAGATCGCGTGGGTGCGGGACGACCAGTTCTGGGCGGCGGTGCGCTCGGGCGAGACGGCGACCCTCGCCCTGCTGACGACCGGGCAGCTCGCGATGTCGCCGTCGTTCACGACGCAGATGATCGAACGGCTCCGTGTGAGCTCGACCGGGATCGTGGCCGCGGAGACCGATCGCGGGGTCGTGTTCTTCGACAACGGCGGCCGGCGCGCGCTCACGTTCCCGAACGGCCGCGCGGTCACGTGGTCTCCGGATCAGGGGATTGCCGCCGTGGCGACACCGCAGTCGATCCTGCTCGTCGCGCCGATCTCGGGCGAGGTCGTCTCGCTGCCGCTCGCGGTCAGAGACCTCGAGTGGGTCGTCCCGTGACCTCGGCGAGGCGGCGCTCGAGGAACGCGCGCTGGGCGGGCTGTGTGACCAGCTCGAGCGCCCTCGAGTAGGACTCGGCGGCCTCCTCGTCGCGGCCCAGCCGACGCAGCAGATCGGCTCGGGCCGAGTGCAGGAGGTGGTAGCCGTCGAGCTCGTCGTCGAGCGGCACCATCAGCTCCAGCCCGAACTCTTCGCCGTGGGCCAGCGCGACCGCGACTGCGCGGTTCAGCTTCACGACCGGCCCGGGCGCGGCTAAGGCGAGGAGGTCGTAGAAGTCGACGATGCGCCTCCAGTCGGTCGCTTCCGGAGTCGCCGCGCGGGCGTGCTCTGCAGCGATCGCCGCCTGGAGCGCGTAAGGCTTCAGGGGCAGGCGGGCGACGAGGTCGAGACCTTCCTCGATCTGCGCCCGGTCCCACAGCCGGCGATCCTGGTCTTCCAGGAGCACCAGCTCGCCGTCCGGGCCCGTGCGCGCGTCGCGGCGGGAGTCCTGGAGGAGCATGAGCGCGAGCAGGCCCGCCACCTCGGCCTCGTCCGGCATGAGCGAGCGGAGGACGCGGGCGAGGCGGATCGCCTCGGCGCAGAGCTCGCGGCGGACGAGCGCCTCGCCGGCCGTCGCCGCGTAGCCCTCGTTGAAGATGAGGTAGAGCGAGGCGAGCACGGAGGCGAGCCGGTCGGGCAGCTCGTGGTCGGGCGGGACGACGTACGGGATGCGCGCGCCGGCGATCTTCCGCTTCGCGCGCACGAGCCGCTGCTGCATGGCCGACTCCGTGGTCAGGAACGCGCGCGCGATCTCGGGTGTCTGCAGGCCGCCGAGCGTCCGCAGCGTCAGCGCGACGCGCGCCTCCGGCGCGAGGGCCGGGTGGCAGCAGGTGAAGATCAGCCGGAGCCGATCGTCCGGGATGGAGCTGTCGTCGATCTCGTCCTCCTCGCCCGCCGGCACGAGCGCCTCCAGCTCGCGCACCTTGTCCTCGAGCCTGCGGGCGCGCCGGATCCTGTCGATCGCCTTGTTCCGGGCCGTCGTCGTGATCCACGCACCGGGGTTGCGGGGCAGCCCGCGCTGCGGCCAGACCTCGAGCGCGACCAGGAACGCGTCCTGGACCGCCTCCTCGGCGAGGTCGAAGTCGCCGAGGACGCGGATGAGCGCCGCGACCGCCCGCCCCGACTCCTCCCGGAACAGGCGGTCGACGGCCTCGTCCGACGCGCCTACCGCCGGGCCTCCTCTGCGTTCGAGTGTGCGCCCGAGCCCGCCGCCTCGTAGTCCATCACGGGCCGCACCTCGACCTTGCCGCCCGGCATGGGGATCTTGCGCGCCCAGGCGATCGCCTCGTCCAGGTTCTCGCACTCGAGCAGGTAGAAGCCGCCGAGCGTCTCCTTCGTCTCGGCGAACGGCCCGTCGGTGACGATCTGGTTGCCGTCCGGCTGGATCGCGACCGTCGTCGCCGTCGCGGTCGGCTGCAGGCCCTCACCGCCGAGAAACGCGCCGGCGTCCTGGACCTCGACCGTGTAGGCGTCCCACGCCTTCATGCTCTCCTGCATCTCCTCGGGCGTGCGGTCCGCCCAGCGTGCCTCGTCGCCCCAGAGCGTCAGCAGATACTTCATCGCAGAACCTCCCGTTGTCGTGATGCGGCGCAATTCGCCGCCTTCACAGAGACGACGAACGGGCTTCGCCCGGATCGACAGGTCTCAGAGAGGAATGTTGCCGTGCTTTCGGGGCGGCCGCCGCTCGCGCTTGGCGAGCGCGGTCGCGAGCGCGTCGCAGAGCACCGCGCGCGTGCGCCTCGGCTCGATCACGTCGTCGACGTAGCCGCGCTCCGCCGCCGTGTACGGGTTGGCGAACTGCGCCTTGTAGTCGGCGATCAGCTCCGCGCGGCGCGCCTCCGGGTCGTCCGCCTCCTCGAGCTCCTTGCGGAAGACGATGTTCACGGCGCCTTCCGGCCCCATCACGGCCACCTCGGCGGTCGGCCAGGCGAAGTTGAAGTCGGCGCGGATGTGCTTCGAGCTCATGACGTCGTAGGCGCCGCCGTAGGCCTTGCGCGTGATCAGGGCGATCTTGGGGACGGTCGCCTCCGAGTACGCGTAGAGCAGCTTCGCGCCGTGGCGGATGATCCCGCCCCACTCCTGCGCCGTACCCGGGAGGAAGCCGGGAACGTCCACGAAGGTGACGAGCGGGATGTTGAACCCGTCGCAGACGCGGACGAAGCGGGCGGCCTTGACGGAGGAGTCGATGTCGAGCGTGCCGGCCAGGGCGCGCGGGTTGTTCCCGACGATCCCGACCGGGTGCCCGCCGAGGCGCGCGAACCCGCAGACGATGTTCTCCGCCCAGAGCTGGTGCACCTCGAGGAACTCGCCGTCGTCCACGACGCGCTCGACGACCGAGCGCATGTCGTACGGCTTCGTCGGCTCATCAGGGATGAGCGTGTCCAGCTCGGGATCCTCGCGGTCGACGGGGTCCGAGGGCGCGAAGTACGGCGGCGGGTCGACGTTGTTCTGCGGGAGGAAGGAGAGCAGGTAGCGCGCGTCCTCGAGGCACGTCTCCTCGTCGTCGGCGGCGAAGTGCGCAACGCCGGACTTGGACGCGTGCGTGAGCGCGCCGCCGAGCTCCTCGAAGGTCACCTCCTCGCCGGTCACGGTCTTCACGACCTCGGGGCCCGTGATGAACATGTACGAGCTCTCCTTGACCATGAGGACGAAGTCGGTGATGGCGGGCGAGTACACGGCGCCGCCGGCGCACGGGCCCATGATCAGGCTGATCTGCGGGATCACGCCGGAGGCCTGGACGTTGCGCCAGAAGATCTCGGCGTAGCCGCCGAGCGAGACGACGCCCTCCTGGATGCGCGCCCCGCCCGAGTCGTTGATGCCGATCACCGGGCAGCCGAACTTGAGCGCGAGGTCCATGACCTTGCAGATCTTCTCCGCGAACGCCTCCGAGAGCGTGCCGCCGAAGACCGTGAAGTCCTGCGAGAAGACGAAGACCTTGCGGCCGAAGATCGTCCCGTAGCCGGTGACGACGGCGTCGCCCCACGGGCGGCGGTCCATCATCCCGAAGTGCGGGTTGCGGTGGCGCACGTAGCGGTCGAGCTCGACGAAGCTGCCGGGGTCGAGGAGCTTCTCGAGCCGCTCGCGCGCGAGGAGCTTCCCGCGCTCCCGCTGGCGGCCGACGGCCTTCTCGTCCCCGGCGTGGAGCGCCTCCTCGCGGAGCCGCTCGAGCGCCGCCAGCTTCGCCTGGGTCGACTGGAGATCCTCGGCCTTGGCCATGCGCGGGAGCTTACTGCGGCTTGTCACGGACTCGGCACGGTCCGCGCGCCACGCGTGCGGTTGAGCTGGTTACGCTCGAAGCGGTGGGTGGCTCGCGGCCGGCCCCTCCGCGCGCGTGTAACTCAGAGCTCGACCGCCACGTCTTCGGCGAGCAGGGCGTACAGGTACACGTCGCGCCGCCGGCCGTGCAGCTCGATGTAGGAGCGCAGCAGCGCCTCGCGCTTGAAGCCCGCGTTCTCGGCGACGCGGATCGACGCGACGTTGTCGGGCTCCACGATCAGCTGCACCCGGGCCAGGCCGTGCTCGCGGAGCGCCCAGTGCGAGAGGAGTCGTAGAGCGCGCGAGGCGACCCCGCGACCACGCGCCTCCCGGGCGACCCAGTAGCCGAAGGTCGCGCGCGAGTGGTTGAGGAGCTGGTACCCGACGCATCCGAGGAGCGCGTCGTCATCCGCATCGACGACCGCGAACGAGTGCACGTTGGGCGAGCCGGCCACGAAGCTCCGCGCATCCTCCTCGGTGTAGGGCGAGGGCACGCTCGTCCAGCGCGGGATCTCGGGGTCCTGGCAGGCAGCGACGATCGCCGGGATGTCGGCGTCGACGAACGGCCGCAGGACGACGTCGCCGTCCTCGAGCCTCACGGCGCGAGGTGCGCGTCGTACGTGCCGAACTCGTCGCGCAGGGCGTTGCAGATCTCGCCGACCGTGCAGTGCGCGGCCAGGGCCTCGCGCATCGGGTGGAGCAGGTTCCCGTCGCCGCCCGCGACCTCTCTCACTCGCGCCAGCGCCGCCTCCGCCGCAGCCGTGTCGCGCTCCGCGCGGACGCGCTGGGTCCGCTCGACCTGCCGCTTCTCCGACTCCGGGTCGAGGCGGTGGAGCTCGATCTCCTCCTCGTCGTGCTCGGCGAACCGGTTCACGCCGACGACGACGCGGTCACCGGACTCGACCTGGCGCTCGAACTCGTAGGCGGCGTCCTCGATCTCGTGCTGCGTGAACCCCTGCTCGACCGCGGCGACCGCGCCGCCGAGCTCGTCGATGCGCGCGATCAGCTCCGTCGCGAGCTCCTCGAGCTCCTGCGTCAGCGACTCGAGGAAGTAGGCGCCGCCGAGCGGGTCGGCCGTGTCCGTGCCGCCCGCCTCGTGCTGGAGGATCTGCTGCGTCCGCAGGGCGATGCGCGCCGAGCGCTCGGTCGGGAGCGCCAGGGCCTCGTCGAAGCCGTTCGTGTGGATGGACTGCGCGCCGCCACAGACCGCCGAGAGCGCCTGCACGGCCACCCGCACGACGTTGTTCTCGGGCTGCTGCGCCGTCAGCGTCGAGCCGCCGGTCTGCGCGTGGAAGCGCAGCGCCTGCGCCTTCGGGTTCGTGGCGCCGAAGCGGTCGCGCATGATCCGCGCCCAGAGCGTCCGCGCCGCCCGGAACTTCGCCACCTCCTGGAAGAAGTGGTTGTGCGCGTTGAAGAAGAACGAGAGCCGCTCGCCGAACTCGTCCGGCGAGAGCCCGGCCGCTACGGCCGCCTCGCAGTAGGCGATCCCGTGCGCCAGCGTGAACGCGAGCTCCTGCACGGCCGTCGCCCCCGCCTCGCGGATGTGGTACCCGGAGATCGAGATCGTGTTCCAGCGCGGCAGCCGCTCGTGGCAGTACGCGAACAGGTCCGTGGTGATCCGCATCGAGGGCCGCGGCGGGAAGATGTAGTTCCCGCGGGCCACGTACTCCTTGAGGATGTCGTTCTGGACGGTGCCCCGCAGCCGGTCGCCGGGGACGCCCTGCTTCTCCCCGACAAGCTCGTAGAGGAGCATGAGGAGCGCGGCGGGCGCGTTGATGGTCATCGACGTCGAGACCTCGCCGAGCGGGATCTCGGCGAAGAGGAGCTCCATGTCCGCCAGGGAGTCGATCGCCACGCCCGTACGGCCCGACCTCGCCGGCCGCCCGCGGGTCGTCCGAGTCGTAGCCGAGCTGCGTGGGCAGGTCGAAGGCGACCGAGAGCCCGGTCTGCCCGTGCTGGAGCAGGTACCGGAAGCGCTCGTTCGTCTCCTCCGCTGACGCGAAGCCCGCGTACTGGCGGATCGTCCACGGCTTCCCCCGGTACATGTCCCGGTAGGGCCCGCGCGTGAAGGGGAACTCGCCCGGCGGCTCGGGCGCCGCGCCGGCCGCGTCCTCGCCCGTGTAGACCGGCTTGACCTCGATGCCGGAGTCGGTCTCGCGACGATTCTCGGCCGTGGCCATGGGATGGATCCTACTTTCGAGGGTCGGGGGTGCGGCCCTCGCGGGCCGATCCTTGGAATCATGCGGCTGATGCAGGTCGAGCTGCGGCTCTCTGAGGTGATGGCCGCGCTCTCCCACGCGCTGGACATCTCCGACGGCCATCCTGCCGGCCACGCCACGCGCACGTGCCTGATCGGCATGCGCATCGCCGACGACCTCGACCTCGAAGCGGCCGACCGCTCGGCGCTCTTCTACGGGCTCCTCCTCAAGGATCTCGGCTGCTCGTCCAACGCCGCGCGGCTTTCCTCGCTGTACGGAGCCGACGACCACGTCGCCAAGCGGAACGCCAAGCGGATCGACCAGACCCGCATCACCGAGGCTCTCACGTACATCGTCCGGAACTCGGGCGGGATCCGCGACCTGCTGCGGGTGCTCGCCGCCGGCGCCAAGACCATGCGCCAGGTGACCGAGGACCGCTGCGAGCGCGGCGCCGAGATCGCCCGCATGCTCGAGCTCCCCGAGGCGAGCGCGGAGACGATCTACAACCTCGACGAGCACTGGGACGGCAAGGGCCACCCGCACGGCCTGGCGGGCGAGGAGATCCCGATCCTCGCGAGGATCGCGTGCCTCTCGCAGACGACCGAGGTGTTCCTGCGCGAGTTCGGGCTCGCCGCCGCGCTCGAGATGGCCGAGAAGCGAAGCGGCCGCTGGTTCGACCCGGGCCTCGTGCGGATCCTCCGCTCGCTCGGGGAAGAGCGGGACTTCTGGAGCGTCGTCGAGAGCGGGGATGCCGGCGCGCGCGTGGCCGCGCTCGAGCCCGAGGACCGCGTCGTCATCGCCGACGAGGCGACGCTCGACCGGGTCGCCAAGGCGTTCGCCCAGGTGATCGACGCCAAGTCGCCGTTCACCGCCCGGCACTCGGAGCGCGTCGCCGAGATCGCCGTCGCGACCGCGACCACCCTCGGATTCACGGACGAGTCCCTGCGCGACCTCCGGCGTGCAGGCCTGCTCCACGACATCGGCAAGCTCGCGATCTCGAACCTGATCCTCGACAAGCCCGGAAAGCTGACCGTGGAGGAGTTCGAGGCCGTCAAGCTCCACCCGCTGGTCACCGAGCAGATCCTCGGGCGCGTGAGCCGCTTCGCCGACATCGCCGGTATCGCGGCCGCCCACCACGAGAAGCTCGACGGCTCGGGCTACCACCGCGGGATCCACGGGGACGAGCTCGACCCGCCCGCCCGGGTGCTGGCCGTCGCCGACATCTTCGAGGCGATGACCGCCGACCGCCCGTACCGGCAGCCGATGGAGGTCGAGCAGGCCCTGGAGCTCATGCGCCTGGACGTCGGGCTGCGGATCTGCCCCGAGGCCTTCGCGGCGCTCGAGCAGTCGGCGGGCACGCTCGACCGCGCCGCGTGATCTAGGCTCGGATCGTGCGCATCACGGTCAAGCTCTTCGCGGGCCTGAGGGAGCGCGCCGGCGAGAGCGAACGCGACCTCGAGCTCGACGCGGGTGCCCGCGTCGCCGACGTCTGGCCGCCGCTCGAGCTCGGCGAGGAGCCGGAGGGGCTCCTCTACGCGGTCAACAAGGAGTACGCACCGCCGGACCGCCGTCTGTCGGACGGCGACGAGGTTGCGCTGATCCCGCCGGTCTCCGGCGGCGAGTTCCGGCTGACAGCGGACCCGATCGACGTCGAGGCAGTGATCGCCGAGGTCGCCGACGACCAGGCCGGAGCCGTGGCGACGTTCCTGGGGACGACGCGCGTCCGCTCACGGGGCCGCACGGTTCTCTACCTCGAGTACGAGGCCTACGAGGGCATGGCGGAGAAGGTGATGGAGGAGATCGCCGAGACGCTGCGAGGCCGGTACGAGCTCTGCCGGATCGCCATCACGCACCGCATCGGCCGCGTGGGGATCGGCGAGACGAGCGTCGCCATCGCCGTCTCGGCGCCACACCGAGAGCACGCCCTGGCCGCCTGCAAGGAGGCGATCGACACGCTCAAGGTCGACGTCCCCCTCTGGAAGAAAGAGGTGTACGAGGGCGGCGAGGAGTGGGTCGGGCGCGGATCGTAGCCGCGCCCGATCCATCGGTCACCTCAACTCGTTGGAGCGCGATACGCCCAGTTGGCGAACCAGTAGACCTCGCCGGTGAGGTGCGCATTCAGCGAGACCTGAAACCCCCAGGTGTTGCTGCTGGTTCCCCAGATCATGCCCGCGTTCGCGCCGGCCGTCAGCCCGCCCGTCGAATACGGATAGATGCAGACGTAGCCGGGCGACGCTGTTGGGGCGGCGGACGTTCCGGTGCAGACCGGGGTCGGCTCGTCGACGCCGTTGACGACGACGTGGGCGTCGTCGAGCGCGACGGGCGCGGCCCGTGGCAGCTGGGCGTTGAAGCCCCACTCCCCGTCGTCGCACTGCGTGATGACCTGCCCGCCGATCGTCCCGCGGATCGTCTCGCCCGGCTCGACGGTCGGCCGGTCGTAGCGCGCGTCCGCCCACGGCCTGAGGTGTGACCAGAGGTGGCCAACTGTGCCGCCGACATGCGCGGTGGCGGGCGTGCCCGCGAGGGCGACTCCGATCACGATGCCTGACGCCAGCAGGGCGACGAGCTTCCAGCGACGTTCTCTCACGTTGCTCCTTTCGGGTGACACGTGCGTCGGATTAAGCGCGAGAGATCGGCCGGAGTCGCCTGCCGATCGGGGGATCCGGCCTCACACGACGAACGGGGGCCCGAAGGCCCCCGCCGTCTGCCGCAGTGAGGGGACTTGCTCTAGCCGCCTGCGACCGCCCCGCCCGTGGCGTCAGGAGCGACGCGCGAGGGGGAGGTTCCGTTCGGGGCCGTGACCGCCCACGTGCCGTAGCTGTACGCGTTGCCCGCAGCCGCGGGGATCAACCAGACGCCTGCGCCCCACTTGCTGGCCTGGTTCGTCGCGCCGGTCGTGCCCGTGAAGAGCACGACGCTGCCACGGTTGAAGCTGACCGACTCGTAGACGCACAGGTGACCGGGGGCCGCCTGCGGGTTCGTCGCCGAGCCCGGGCACTGCGCCGTCGGGGCCGACCCGGCCGCCAGGAAGTGCTCCTGGGGGGCCGCAGCGAGCTCGAACCCGAAGGAGATGCTGTCCCAGCCGTCGTCATTCGTGTTGGCGGCCTGCAGTCCGGCCGCGTAGTTGCCCTGGATCGTCTTGATGGCGGACTTCTTGACGTACCGCTGATCCGCCTTCGGCTTGATGTGGTTGTTCCACACGTTCGTCCAGTTCGTGATCGCGCTTGCCGGCGTCGCCACCATCACGACGCCGATCGCCATTGCCGCAGCGACGAGCGCAACCAGCTTTCGACTCCGTACCAACCGCATTTCCGTCCTCCCTCGATCGCTATATCTCGCACCTGACGGAGGAGGCGGGGTTCTTCTTCCCTCCGGGCGGGGGTGAACGCCACCGGCGGAGCCTCGAGCCTGCGTCTGCCGTCTTCCGCAGGTGTCGTCCCGCTGTCCTGCTCGGCGGGTTCCCCCGGTTCGCCTTCCCCCGGCGCAGGGGTTCATTTCAGGTGGGCACGGCTACGATGAGACAGTGAGCAGTCTTACGCCCCAGCAGGATCCGGAAGCGCGCCGATACGAGCTCGACCCGGTCGAGCCGCCGGACGACTATCCGTACCGCGACTACGAGCCGATCCACCCCCGGAGCCGCCTGCGCGAGCTCGGCAAGAAGCTCTGGGTCCCGATTGCCGGCCTCGGCTATCTGATCTTCAAGTTCAAGGCGGTCGTGCTGGCGATCCTGAAGATCAAGGTCTTCGCCACCTCCCTGACGATGCTGGTCTCGATCGCCGCCTACGCCTGGATCTGGGGCTGGCGCTTCGCCGTCGGCTTCGTGCTCCTCCTGCTCGTGCACGAGCTCGGCCACGTCATCGAGCTGCGACGCCAGGGGATCCCGGCCTCGGCGCCGCTCTTCATCCCGTTCCTCGGTGCGGTCGTGGGCATGAAGCAGATGCCGCACGACGTCTGGCGCGAGGCGCGGGTCGCGCTCGCCGGGCCGATCGTCGGCAGCCTGGGTGCCGCCGCCGTCTGGGCGGCCGGCGAGGCGCTCGACTCGCAGCTGCTCGTGGCGCTCGCCTTTACCGGGTTCTTCCTCAACCTCTTCAACCTCGTCCCGATCACGCCCCTGGACGGTGGGCGGGCCGTCGCAGCCCTCCACCCGGCGCTCTGGGCGGTCGGCCTCGCGATCCTGCTCGGGCTCACGATCGTGGCGCCGAACCCGATCCTCATCCTCGTGCTCCTGCTCGGCGGGCTCGAGGTCTGGCGGCGCTGGAGGGAGCGCGAGGATCCGCGCGCCCGCGAGTACTACTCGATCCCCGGCTGGCAGCGGGCGGTCGTCGGGGTCACCTACGTCGGCCTGGCTGCCCTGCTCGCGCTCGCCATGAGCGCGACGCACATCGAGCGCACGTTCTAGGGCAATGATCGACGACCGGCGGATCCTCGAGAGCCGTGAGCATGCCGAGCGCCTGCACGTCCAGCAGATCGCGGACGAGTTCTACGAGGGCTTCAACACCGTCGCCGACCTACCCGAGCCCGCGGTCACGATCTTCGGCTCCGCCCGCGTGCAGCGAGGACCACCCGGTCTACGTCGAGGCGCGCGACGTCGGCCGCCGCTTCGCCGAGTCGGGGTTCGCCGTCGTCACCGGCGGCGGCCCGGGCGTGATGGAGGCCGCCAACCGCGGCGCCAGGGAGGGCGGCGGTCTGTCGGTCGGCTTCAACATCGTCCTGCCGCACGAGCAGGGGTCGAATCCGTACCTCGACGTCAGTCTCACGTTCGAGCACTTCTACGTGCGCAAGACGATGTTCGTGAAGGCCGCCGAGGGCTTCGTCATCTTCCCCGGCGGGTTCGGGACGCTCGACGAGCTCTTCGAGGCCCTGACGCTGATCCAGACGGGCAAGATCCTCGACTTCCCCGTCGTCCTCTTCGACTCCGAAGTTCTGGCGCGGGATGCTCGACTGGACCGCAGGGGACGCTCCTCGCCCAGGGGATGATCTCGCCGGAGGACTGGGAGCAGCTGCACGTCACCGACGATCCCGAGGACGCGGTGGCGTACGTCGTCGAGGCGTACCGGCGGCGCAGCAGCGAGACGCCGGCCGAGCCCGCGAAGGCGGACGCTCAGTAACGACGAAGGGCCGCCGGAGCGGCCCCTCGCATCTCGTCACTCGAGTCGGGCTAGCGAACGCGCTCGCCGTGCTCGACCTCGCCGCGCCAGGCGCCGGTCTCGACACCGCGGCCCTCGACCAGGTCCTTGAAGCGCTCGAGATCGGCCTGCACGCGCCGGCTGTCGACGCCGAGGGCGCTGCCGAGCTGCTCCACGAGGCCGTCCGTCTCGTGGTCCATCTGGACAGTGATCCGCGTCTCGCCCTCGCCGAGCGGCTGGAAGGTGACGACACCGGCGACTCCGTGGCCTTCGACCGCCTTCCACGCGACCATCTGGTCGGAGCGCTGCTCGGTGATCTCGGCGGTCCACTCGTGCTCCTTGCCGCCGGCCTCGGCGACCCAGTGCAGGTGCGTGTCGTCGATCTGCCTGACCGACTTGACGCCCTCCATGAACTGCGGGAACTCCTCGAACTGCGTCCACTGGTTGTACGCGGTGCGCACGGGCACCTGGACGTCGATCGATTCCTGAATGCTGGCCATGCTCTAGACCCCTTCCTCGCGGTTTGTGATTCCCTCCTCGCGTACCCGCTCGTGCGGGCGCAAAACAGGGCTACCCGCGAAGGTGTCGCACGAGCTTCCAGGCTGCTGGAAGCAGCATTCCGGCGAGGTAGAGCTTGAGCAGATCGCCCACCACGAACGGGTAGAGGCCCGCTTCGAGCGTTCCTTCGAGGTCGAGGTTCGCGGTGTGCGCGAGCCAGGGAAGCCCGAACGCGTAGATGACCACGCTCCCGGTAAGCATGGCCGCGACGGCCGAGTTGAAGCGCCTGTCCCACTGCCGCTGGGCGAGCCACCCAATCAGGAGCGCCGCGACGATGAAGCCGACGAGATAGCCGCCCGTTGCACCCTTGACGATCGTCCAGCCGCTGTCGCCGCCGGAGTAGACGGGCGCGCCGAGGAGCCCGACGAAGAAGTAGAGGAGCAGGCTCGAGGCACCGAGGACGGGGCCGTACGACGCGCCGACGAGGAGCACCGCGAAGGTCTGGCCCGAGATCGGGACGGGCGTGAACCCGAGCATGATCTCGATCTGGGCCGCGAGGGCGACGAGCCCGGCGCCGGCAACGACGAGGATCACGTCGGTCGCAAGCCCCGCGCGGGGGAAGACCGCAAGCCTGAGAGTCGCCGCGTGCGGGTTCATCGCGGCGGGACTCTAACGGACTAGGAGGGTTTGGCGGAACGGTGCTCGGTGCCGGGGTGCGATGGTCGTTCCGAGGCAAGGACGCAGGGAGCGTTCGTAGCGAAAGAGCTACGGGCGCGACTGAGGACGCAGTCCTCGGGGCGAGCAGCGCGGCCCGGCAGCACCGCCACTGTTTCGCCGAACCCTCCTTAACCGCTGGAGGGCAGGTAGAAGTACGGCCCCGGCGGCGTCTTGCCCGGGCCGTAGATCGCGGTCGGGTTCTGCGGGACGTAGCGCGTGAAGAAGTCGTCCTCGCGCAGGAGCTTCCCTTCCTGGAAGACCTTGCGGTGGACGTTGACGTCGAAGCCCGGGCCGCCGCCCGCAGCCGTGCGTACGGAACCCGGAGGCGCGGACGGGTCGATCGCGTACTGGAGCTGCGGCTGCGTGTAGTTCGTCAGCGTGCTCGTCGTGGCCTCGACCCGCCGCCGCTGCTTCGTCCCGTAGAAGCTCACCGTGAAGGTCGTGTTCGTGTAGCTGACCTTGACGAGGATCGCGTTCTTCAGGTCGTTGCGGAAGACGAGATCGGGCCCGCCCCAGGAAACCGTCGCGTCGCGGCCCACGGGGTAGTGGCTGATGTAGAACGAGTGGTTGTAGCGGGTCTTGATCGGGAGCCCCGCCTCGAAGGCCGCGTTGAAGACCGTCGTCGCCGTCTGGCACACGCCGCCGCCGATCGAGGGGATGAGCACCCCGCCGAAGATCATCTGGCCCTCGCGGAAGCCGCGCTCGACGGTCCGCGGCCCGACCTCCTCGTTGTACGAGAACGTCTGGCCCGACTTGATGATCGTGCCGTTGAGGTAGTCGCCGAGCAGGTGGACGTTCCAGATCCGGTTCGCCGAGGACTCGCCCATGTCGGTCGTGAAGGTCGAGATCTTCTCCCGAATCCCCATCGCCTTCGCGGCCTGCGTCGTGAACGCGGCCGGCAGGACGGTCAGCGTCACTCCGGCCGTGCGAACGCCCGGCTGCTGCGCCGCCGCGAGGACGGCCTCCTGTGCCTTCACGGGCGCGAGCGTCGTGCCGGGCCGCGAGCGCACGACCCGAACGCGGTCGCCGACGACCTTGAACGTGGCGTCGACCGGGTCGCGCAGCCTCGCCTTCACCATCGGCAGGAGTGCCTGCTGGAGCCCTTCGCGTTCGAGCGAGACCGCGTAGGCGCCCGCGGCGCGCTCGAAGCGGACGAGCCCGGCGAGCTGCCGCGGCTCGAGGGCGCCGACCTCCCTGCCCTTGAAGCGGATGTCGACCGGTGCGGCGATGATCGTGCGCGCCTGCTGGGCGACGGCCTCCGCCTCCTCGGTCGTGATCATCGGCTGCACGGGCTCCACGCGCGCGACGATCTCGCCGGTGCCGGCCAGCCCGGCCGTGCGGAGCGCGTCGAGCAGCGGCTCGACCTGCACCGTCGTTCCGAGCGTGCTCGGCCGCACGACCACCTCGCCGCCCTTCATGGACAGCCCCGCGCCGACCGGCCGGGACGTGAGCTCGCGCAGCGTCGCCTCGATCCGTGCGATCTCGGCAGGCCGGACCTCGAGCACGGGCTCGACCTGGTGCTCGGCGGCGAACGGCGCCACGAGCGCGCCGAGGCGCGAGAGCGTCGAGTCTCGCCCTGCGTGGAACGCGCGCTCCTCCGTTGCCCGCGCGTCCAGGGCCCAGATCCGGTCCGGGCGCACGGTGAAGCTCTGCTCGCCGACCTGGATCCGCACCGGTTCCGCAAGACGTGCCGCGAGCTGGCTCTGCACGGCGGCCTGGGCGTCCGCGCGCGAGAGGCCGCCGACGTCGACGCCGGCGACCGACACGCCGGGAAGGACGGACTCGCGCAGCGTCAGGGCGCGCGCGAAGACGGCCGCGCCCGCGACCAGGACGAGGAGCCCGAGGACCGCGGCGACCGTGCCGGCCCGGCTGAGACCCCGGATCGGCCGCGTGAGGCGTGCCGCCATCTCGGTCATGAACCGCTGAGGTTAGCGCGAAACCCGGCCTCTATCATCAAGCCGAAGATGTCCACGAACCCACTCAGAGAGCTTCCCTCGGTCGACGAGCTGCTCGGGCGCGACGAGGTCGCCGCGCTGGCAGAGAGCCACGGTCGCCCGCAGGTGCTCGCCGCCGCCCGCGCGGCGCTGGAGCGCGCCCGCGAGGACGTGCGCGCCGGCTTCCCCGCCGGAGACCTCGTCGAGCGGACGAGGGCGGAGCTCGAGGCCCGGCTGGCGCCCGGGCTCCGGCGGGTCGTCAACGCGACCGGCGTCGTCGTGCACACGAACCTGGGCAGGGCGCCGCTGGCCGAGTCGGCGCTCGCGCGCGTGCACGAGGTGGGCGCGCGGCTACTCGAACCTCGAGTACGACGTCGGCGCGGGAGCGCGCGGGTCGAGACAGGACCATGTCGCCGCCGCCCTGCGCGAGCTGACGGGCGCCGACGCGGCGCTCGTCGTCAACAACAACGCGGCCGCCGTCCTGCTCGCACTCGCCGCTTTGGCCGAGGGACGCGAAGTGATCGTCTCGCGAGGAGAGCTGATCGAGATCGGCGACGGCTTCCGCATCCCCGACGTGCTGGCGCGCTCCGGCGCGACGCTCGTCGAGGTCGGGACGACGAACCGCACGCGCCTCGCCGACTACGAGAAGGCGATCGGCGAGCGCACGGCCGCCCTCCTGCGCGTCCACCAGTCCAACTTCCGCATCGTCGGCTTCACCGAGCACCCGAGCACACGCGACCTGGCTCGACTCGCTGACCGCACCGGCGTCCCGCTCGTCGACGACCTGGGCTCCGGCGCGCTCGTCGAGACGCTGGACGAGCCGACGGCCCGCGCCAGCATCGAGGCCGGCGCGCACGTGGTCACGTTCTCGGGCGACAAGCTCCTCGGCGGGCCGCAGGCAGGCCTCGCCGTCGGGCGGGCCGACCTGATCGAGCGCATGCGCCGCCATCCGCTCCAGCGGGCGCTGCGCGCCGACAAGCTCACTCTCGCCGCGCTCGAGGGGACACTCGCCCTCTACCGCGCGGGCTCGCGCGACCTCCCCGTGCTGCGCATGCTCGACGAGCCGGCCGAAGCCGTGCGCGCCCGCGCCGAGCGGCTCGCGGACCTGACCGGGGGGACTGTCGAGCAGACCGTGGCACGCACGGGCGGCGGCGCGCTGCCGCTCGCAGAGATCGAGAGCTACGCGTGCGTGCTCGAGCTCGAGCTCGCGGAGGCGCTCCGGCTAGGAGAGCCGCCGATCGTCGGGATCGTCCGCGACGACCGGCTGCTCCTCGACTGCCGGACGCTCACCGACGCGGAGGTCGACGAGGTCGCGGAGGCCGTGGCCACGTGCCGCTCACGGTAGGCACCGCGGGGCACATCGACCACGGGAAGACCTGGCTCGTCAGGGCGCTGACGGGCAAGGACACCGACCGCCTCCCGGAGGAGCAGGAGCGCGGGATCTCGATCGACCTCGGCTACGCGCCGCTCGAGCTCGGCAACGGCCGTTCCCTCTCGCTCGTCGACGTGCCCGGGCACGAGCGCTTCGTGCGCAACATGGTGGCCGGCGCAACCGGCATCGACCTCTTCCTGCTGGTCGTCGACGCGGGTGAGGGCGCCAGGGCTCAGACGCACGAGCACCTGGCGATCATCAGGCTGCTCGGCATCGAGCACGGCGTCGTCGCGCTCACGAAGGTGGACGCGGTCGACGAGGAGACGCGTGAGCTGGCCGCCGAGGAGGCGCGGGAGCTCGTCCCCGAGGCGGTCGTCGTGGCGACGAGCGCGCGCACGGGCGAAGGCCTCGACGAGCTGCGCGCGGCGCTCGCCGAGGCCGCCGATCGCGTGGAGCAGCGGCCGTCCGACCGGCCGACGCGGCTCTACGTCGACCGTGTCTTCACGCTCAAGGGCATCGGAACCGTCGTCACGGGCACGCTCTGGTCGGGCTCGGTCGGCGAGGGCGACGAGCTGCGCGCGGAGCCCGCGGGCCTCGACGTGCGCGTGCGGAGCGCCCAGGTGCACGACCGGCCGGTCGAGCGGGCGGAGGCGGGCCAGCGGGTCGCGCTCGCGCTCCCCGGCGTGGAGCGCGGCGACCTGCGACGCGGCGATGCGCTCATCGCGCCCGGCTCGTATCCGCTCGGGTACCGGCTCGACATCGCGCTCGAGCCGCTCGTGGAAATCGCCGACGGCACCCGGCTGCACGTCCACCACGGGACGGCCGAGCACTACGGGCGCATCGTTCGCATCGGCGAGCGACACGCGCAGCTCCGGCTCGCCTCGCCCGTCGTGGCGGCACGCGGCGACCGCGTCGTCCTCCGTGAGGGCACGACCCTCGGCGGCGGCACGGTGCTCGACCCGGCCCCGCCGCGGCAGGCATCCGAGGCGCGGCTCGCGCTCCTGGAGCGCGGCGATCCGGCCTCGATCGTCCTGGCGGTTCTCTCCGGGGCGAAGGAGCCTCTGAGGCGCGAAGACCTGGAACGGCGCGCCCTCCTCTCCGGCGAGGAGCTCGACGCAGGGTTGGCCGCGGCAGTGCGCGCGGGAGACTGGTATCTGACCGCCGAGCGGCTGGAGGAGCTGCGTTACGACGTTCTGCGCGCGCTCGACGAGCGCGCGTCGGCTTCCCCGCTCGACCCCGGTGTGCCGGTGGCCGAGCTCCTCCCGCAGCGCCCGTGGGCAACGGCGCTCGTGCCACTCCTCCCCATCGAACGCCGCGGCGCCAAGGCGTACGCCCCCGGCGCGACCGCGGGCCTCGGCGACCGCGCCGAGGCGGCCGAGCAGCTGGAGGACGAGCTCGACGAGGCCGGCTTCACGCCTGTGAAGGTCGAGGACGCCGAGCTGGCGCGCTACCTGGAGGAGGCCGGACGCCTCGTGCGCCTCGGCGACGGGCTGGCCATCGGGGCCGCGGCCCACGAGGAGGCGCGCCGCCTGCTGGTCGAGGAGGCAACCGCGGCGGGCTCGATCACGCTCGCGCGCTTCCGCGACCTCCTCGGCACGGGCCGCAAGCCTGCGCAGCTCCTCCTCGAGCGCTTCGACGCAGACGGCATCACACGCCGCGTCGGGGACGAGCGCGTCCTCCGCCGCAAGGCGCAGACCGGCTAGCTGTTGGACGTCAACTGGTCAGGGCGACGATCAATGCCCCGGCGAAGACGGCCCCGTGGAGCAAGGACACGGCAAGGCTGTCGAAACCCCTGATCACGTCTCGCGCCCCGACGTGCACCTTGAGCGTCCAGGGCTCGATGCCCGGGGAGTCGGCCGCCACGCGCTGATAGAGGTCGCGGTATGCGCGCTCCAACGCGAGGTAGAAGGCATCGAGCACCGCGAACACCACGACGACTCCGGCGGCGATCCAGGCAACGCCGGCCTCGGTCTGGGCCTTGGCGATCGCGCTCAGGCCGGCAACGATCGTCACCGACCAGCCCTTGATCAGGAAGGAGTTGCCGGCCATCCGGGTGATGACGGCCTGGATCAGCTTCAGATGCTCGAGATCGGCCACGCGGACGGATTCTCGCCCATCCGACGGATGATTCTCGGGCCATGGACAGTCCAGCGGACGAGAACGTACTGTTGTCCGGTAGAGCCGGAGGTCGCGTGGTTCCCTACATCTTCATCTCCTACAGCCAGGACTCCGAGGAGCACATCCACCGGATCCTGACCATCGCTCAATGGCTGCGGACGCACGGGGTCGAGGCGTTCGTCGACAAGTTCGAGCAGTCGCCCCCACAGAGCTGGCAGCTCTGGTGCTACGAGCAGATCCAGAAGGCGTCCTACGTGCTCGTCGTCTGCACGGAGACGTACCAGCGCCGCGTGCTCCGGCAGGAGACCGAGGGCACCGGTCGAGGAGCGACGTGGGAGGGCGCGATCATCACGGGCGAGATCTACGACGACACGCACGGGCAGACGAAGTTCATCCCGGTCGTTTTCTCGACCGACGACGTCCAGTACGTCCCGTTCTTCCTGAAGGGCTCGTCGCTCTACGACCTGAGCGACCAGGACGCCTTGATCGACCTCTACAGGCGCATCACCGACCAGCCCGAGTATGTCCCGGCCGCCTTGGGAGAGGTGATGGAGTTCCCTCAGGCGCGTCTGGAGACACCGCTCGACGTCGTTCCTGCGCCTGCGCGCACGCCTTCTCAGACCCAGCCCATGCCCACGTCCGCGCCGGCGCAGCCTGCGATGCTCGCCGACGCGATCGAAGGAACCTGGGTGATCCAGATCCAGAACCCCGTCTTCGGCACGATGGTCATGCGAGTCGGGTTCGACACCGCGCTCCACAGCTTCACAGCGGTGGGCGTCGTGGGGCCGCCCGGGTGGAGCGCGCAGGGAACCTGGGAGATCCTCCCGGGAGAGCAGCTCATCATGCAGGGCCAGCAGTCCGTGACCGCTCCCTTCCCCCAGACGACCCCGTATCAGACCTTCAACCAGTTCTTCTCGATCACGCAGACCGAGATGCACAGCATGAGCGGCGCTCAGGAGGCGCTCGTCTGGCGCCGCGAGTGACGCCGCGCCGTCGCACGCCCGGCGAGGCACAAACCGGCTAGGTTCTCAGCGGAGCGGCCCGGGCCCGGTGGCCCAGCCGGTCTTCAAAACCGGTGAGGCGGCGTAACCCGTCGCTGGGTAGGTTCGACTCCTGCGCCGCTCCGCTTCTCGCCGTCCGACGAGCGTGCGGGCGAGGCGACCCCTCGGCTCGCCGTCCTGGACGTTGCATCCTGCCGCTTCGCCGGTCTGGACACCGCTAGCCACATCTGTTACAAGTGACAGGCGGTAGAGAGCGGGGTCGTGCGGCAGGCCTTTCAACCGAGGAAAGGGGTTTGCCGTGTCGCATCGGGGGCACGTCCTTCAACCGCATCGGCTCGGGTGGTGGTTGGTTGCGCTCGCGCTGGCATCGCTGGGCGTCGGCGGCGCGACGCCGGCAGCGGGGGCGGCGGCGGAGTGCGACCACGCGGACGCCGTCTTCTACACGGGGAATGAACTGACGGGCCGGCTCGCGGGTCGGCTGAAGCTCGCCCCGTCGTCGTGCACCGACTACTACCTGACGGTCAGGCCGCGTACCGGTCCGCGACAATGGGCTGGCCGCTCGGCGGCGTGCCGCTCGACGCGATCCACAACGCCGGCCCGAACTTCCACGCGATGGCCGAGATCCGGCTCAATCCATGGAGGGACTACGCGAACCAGCCTGGCAACAGCTGGTACGGCGCGGGGGTCAGGGTCCGGGAGATCATGCAAGAGGTGGGCTACGACCCGGCGCGCGACACCTGGGCCGTCAACGAAGTGGGCGAGCCCACGACGCAGGCCATGGGCGTCGACGTCATCAAGGGCGCCCCAAACGCTCGCAGGAACCTGCTCGACTTCGTCCGCGGCCTGTACGAGGGGGACGGCACGCCGATGCCCGGCCTCGTCTTTGCCGCGAATCCCATCCAGCAGGCCACGGACCTGTGGCAGTACAAGGCAGATCTCAGGAGCTTCTACGGGGACTCGGAGTTCTGGGACGAGCTGAGCCTTTACGTCCGCTTCTGGGCGCAGGAGGCCTATGCGGACGTGCGGGCCTGGGGCGTCGCCGGAACGACTCTGGCCGAGCGAACCGCCTACCTGAACGACTACTCCCTGCATGGCCTGCGCGTGGCGACGGTTGGCGGCGCCGAGACGGAGGCCGCCCGTGCGTTCTTCGAGAACGCGTACACGCCGATCGGCAATGCCGTCTACCGGAATCCGCCGCCCGGGGCCATCGGCTTCGGCTCCACGGACGTCGACCTGCCCACGATGAAGAACTTCGTCTCGACGCAGACGTACGCGCTCCGGTCGTCGGCGGGAGCGCGGTTCGGCTTCGCCGACAGCAGGATCGGCACCACGCCGCTGTCCGACGTCATCGCGGTCGAGGACCGCATCGCCGCCGCCATTCGGGACTCCGAGAGCGATGCCGAGCGGCGCTTGCGGCGCGACCGGCGAGTGGTGCGACAGCGACGTCGCCGGAGCAGCCTTCACCGGCCTCTGGCGGCAGTTCCTGGATATGACGCCGCCGACGATCGTCGCGAACGTCGAGGGGCAACTCGGCAGCAACGGCTGGTACACCGGTGACGTGACCGTGACCTGGAACGTCGCCGATCCGGACTCGCCGATCGAGCCGCCGGCGAGCTGCGAAACCGCAGTGATCGACGCCGACACCGCCGGCAGGACGCTCACCTGCACGGCGAGGAGCCTCGGCGGCACGACCTCGGTCGACGTCACCGTCAAGCGCGACGCAACGGCGCCGACGCTGTCGTGCGAACCGACGCCGTCGCTCCTCTGGCCGCCGAACGGCAAGCTCGTGCCCGTCCAAGTCGACGTCCGTGTCGCCGACCAGCTCTCCGGCCCGGCCGGGTTCGCGCTTACCGACGTCCGGGTGAGCGCGGACGTCGCAGCGGACGACGTCGCCGGATTCGAAATCGGCGCCGCCGACGAAGAGGGCCTCCTGCGCGCCAAGCGGCCGGGCTGGGCGAGCGAGCGCGTGTACGAACTCGTATACGTCGGGCGCGATGCCGCGGGCAACGAGGCCGGGTGCGCCGCGCGGGTGCTCGTCCCGCACGACCAGCGGGAGTAAACCCTCGCAAGCTGGCGCGGTGGGAAGGACGTCGGGTTCGGAGTCGACGCCCGGATCGTGGCCCCCGGACGGGTGGCCGTCGGTGACCACTATGTACGCCTCTCGTTAGGCTCGCCGCATGCGCGAGGCAATCGACCGCATCCTCTCCATCGGCGCGGACCCGGCCGACTCCGCCGACGAGCGCTTCCGGAAGCGCCTCCTCGTCGGGATTGCTTTCCTCATCCTCCCGGTCGCCTTCATCTGGGGCTGTGTGTACTGGGGCTTCGGTGAGCGCGGCGTCGCGCTCACGCCGTGGGCCTATGTCACCGGATCGGTGATCAGCCTCGTCGTCTTCGCGCGAACCCGGAACTTCGCTTTCTTCCGCACGGCGCAGTTCCTCCTGATCCTCGTCGCGCCCGCGCTCGGGATGATCCTGGTCGGCGGTCTGGAGGCGTCGAGCACGGTCCTCATGTGGTCGCTGCTCGCGCCGCTCGGGGCGGTCGCGTTCGACAGCCCGGGCCGCGCCTGGCCGTGGTTCGGAGCCTTCGTCGCCACGATCCTGCTCTCGGTCGCTCTCTCCGAAGTCGTTCGGCCGACCGAAGCCGACCTGCCCAACGGCTTCGTCCGCACGTTCGCCCTGCTCAACATCATCCTCGTCTCGTTCGTGGCGATGCTGTTGCTCGTGACGTTCGCGCGCGGGCGCGAAACCGCCCAGGCGCGCGTCGAGGCGCTGCTGCTCAATGTCCTTCCGGCCGAGGTCGCGCAGCGCCTCCAATCCGATCCCCAGTCCATCGCCGACCACTTCGACGACGCGAGCATCCTCTTCGCGGATGTCGTCGACTTCACCCCGCTCTCGGGCGGGCTCGAGGCGCGTCAGGTCGTCGAGCTCCTCGATCGGCTCTTCACGGCCTTCGACGAGCTCGTCGACCGCCACGACGTCGAGAAGATCAAGACGATCGGCGACTGCTACATGGTCGCCGCGGGCGTCCCCACGCCGCGGCGGGATCACGCCCAGGCGCTGGCGGGGCTTGCGCTCGAGATGCGCGAGGGCGCGAAGACCTGCCTCCCTGAAGGCACCGAGCACGAGCTGCGCCTCCGCATCGGCATCAGCTCCGGGCCGGTCGTGGCCGGCGTGATCGGGCGCCGCCGCTTCCTCTACGACCTGTGGGGCGACACGGTGAACATGGCGAGCAGGATGGAGTCCCACGGGACCCCCGACGGCATCCAGATCACCCGCTCGACCTATGAGCTCCTGCGCGAGGACTTCGAGGCAGAGCCGTTGGGGCTCGTCGACGTGAAGGGCAAGGGCACGGTCGAAACCTGGCGGCTCGTGGGCCCACGCGTCGGATAGCCGCCTGCTCGTGGCTGCTGCCACGACCGACTTTCGTTACGAAGTGTCGCTATCCTGCGCGCCTGCGGTTGGCCCGGGACATCCACCAGCCGCGGATCTTGGGGCCCAACAAAAGGGGTGAGACATGAGAGGACTCGCACGAGCCACGAAACGTGGGCGCGTTCGAGGCGTTGGTCGTCATGGCCGTCGTATTGGCAGCCTTGGTAGCGGCCGACGCGGCACTGGCGCAGGTCTCTCAGAGAGCCTGTGACCGCAGGAACAACAACACGTACCAGAAGCTCACGGAGTGCATCAGGCTCGACCAGGTGCGCGCGCACCAGGCAGCGCTCCAGGCGATCGCGGACGCCAACGGAGGAAACCGCTTCTCCGGCCGTCCCGGCTATGACCGATCGGTCGACTACGTGGTCGGCAAGCTCAAGGCCGCCGGCTACGACGTCACCGTGCAGCCGTTCAACTACCTCGCGTACGAGGTGCTCGGGCCGTCGGCTCTGCAGCAGATCGCGCCCACTCCGACCACCTACGTCGAGGGCACCGACTTCGGAGTCATCACCCAGAGCGACCCCGGTGATGTAACCGCGAACGTGACGCCGGTCGACCTCCAGCTCGGCCTCGGCAACACGTCGACGAGCGGGTGCGAGGCATCCGACTGGGTCGGCTTCCCCGCCGGGAACATCGCGCTGCTGCAGCGTGGGTTCTGCACGTTCGAGATCAAGGCGGAGCTCGCCGCGGCCGCAGGCGCCGTCGGCATCGTCATCTTCAACCAGGGCGACACGGCCGATCCCGCCCGTCAGGGCATTCCGGCCGTGACCCTCACCGCCAACAACACCAGCGGGATCCCGGTGCTCGGCACGACCTACTCGCTGGGCGTCACCCTGGCCGGCACGCCCGGTCTGCGGATGCGGGTGTTCGCCAACACGTTCCGCCAGATCCTCCCGACGTCCAACGTGCTCGCCGAGAAGAAGGGCAAGAACGACAACAACGTCGTCATGGCCGGCGCGCATCTCGACTCGGTGCTGGACGGGCCGGGCATCAACGACAACGGCTCCGGCAGCGCCGCGCTGCTCGAGGCTGCCGAGCAGCTCGCCAACGTCAAGCCGCGGAACACGCTGCGGTTCGCGTGGTGGGGTGCTGAGGAGAGCGGCCTCGTCGGCTCGACGAACTACGTGAACGGCCTGAGCCAGGCGGAGAAGGACCGCATCGCCCTCTACCTCAACTTCGACATGGTCGGCTCGCCGAACTACATCTTCATGGTGTACGACGGCGACCAGTCGAGCTTCCCGCCTCCGGCCGGCGTCCCCATCCCGGAGGGCTCGGTCGCAGATCGAGGACCTCTTCGAGTCGTTCTACACGCTGAAAGGGGAGCCGTACGACGACACCCAGTTCAGCGGACGCAGCGACTACCAGGCGTTCATCGTCAACAACATCCCCGCCGGCGGGCTCTTCACCGGTGCGGAAGTGCCCAAGACCGCCGAGCAGGCGGCCATCTGGGGCGGGACCGTGGGCGCGCAGTTCGACCCGTGCTACCACGCCGCCTGCGACACGTTCGCCAACAACAACAACCACGCGCTGGACGTCAACTCCGACGCGATCGGGTTCGCGATCCTGACGTACGCGTACTCGACGGAGACCGTCAACGGCGTCCCGGGCGACAGGGTGCCCGGCCAGGGCAAGTCGGACCTTCCGGCTCCGGCCGGCCCGCGGGGCACGTTCGTCCCGTAGACCGGGATCAGCACGACTCGCAAAGGGGCGGCCCACGTGGCCGCCCCTTTCGTTTGCCCGCGTTCCGATGATTCCCGCTTCGCCGAGCGGTCATAAGGTCAACGACTACTCGAGAGGAGCGCGACCATGAGACCTCTGATCGTCAACACCTTCCTCACCCTCGACGGCGTCATGCAGGCGCCCGGCGGCCCCGAGGAGGACCCGACCGGCGGCTTCACGCACGGCGGCTGGTCGTTCCACTACTGGGACGAGGCCATGGGCCAGAAGATGGACGAGTCCATGGGCCCGGATCACCCGTTCGAGCTGCTGCTCGGGCGCAAGACGTACGAGATCTTCGCCGCCCACTGGGCGCACGCCCGCGACCAGCCCGGCGCAAAGGAGCTGAACGCGGCGACCAAGCACGTCGCCTCGCGCACGCTCGACTCGGTCGAGTGGGAGAACTCGAGCCTGCTCGAGGGCGACCTCGCGGCGGCCGTCAAGAAGCTCAAGGAGCAGGACGGCCCGGACATCCACGTCCACGGCAGCGCGAACCTGATCCAGTCGCTGCTCGAGGACGACCTCGTGGACGAGTTCCGCCTCATGATCTTCCCCCTCGTGCTGGGTAGCGGGAAGCGCCTCTTCGGCGAGGGGACGATCCCCGCTTCCTTCGAGGTGACGGACAGCGGGACGGCCACGACCGGCGTCCTCCTCGTCAACTACAAGCGCGCGGGCGACGTCCAGTACGGCTCGTTCGCCATGGAGGAGCCCACCGAGGCCGAGGTGGAGCGGAGAAAGAGGCTCGGGGAGAGCGACTGATAGTCGGAGGCGGGCCGCGGCGGCGGCTGGTTTGTCAGTGGAGCGGGTACCTGGCTCGAGAACGACCGAACCGGTGACCACGCTGACGAAGCCGCGCGAAACCAAGAGGCAAGGATCGGGACGGGCCTTTCGAGGGCTCGTCCTGGTCTTCCTGCTCTCGTTCGTGAACCTCGTCGGCCTGATCCTCACCATGACGGCTCTCGGCGGCCTGGCGCCCTGGACGAGATGGCAGTTCGTCGGCGCCTTCGGGGTCATCGAAGCGGCCTCGGGGCTCGCGAACATCATCACGCCGAACATATGGCGACTTCCGATAGCGGAACTCGAGACAAGCAGACGAACCGAGCTGAAGTTGACACCGTCTGTCGTGCTCCTGCCGCACTGGGGAGGCCTCGCCCGCTGCGCTGCCGGAGTGGTCTGTGTCGGACTCTCTGCATGGAAGACCGGCCTCGGACCGGCCTCGATGCTGCTCGTTCCCTTCGTGGCCCTGCTGGCCTGGTCGATCGTTGCAATCTCCGCCGCGCTGGCACGGGCCGGGATCGCCCGCCCGGACATCGACGTCGTGCAGCTCGTCGTGCGCTGGAAGAGAACCGAGCATGAGCTCACTCCTCTGAGCCTTGGTGCCGCGGTGTTCCAGTTCCTGCTCGCCATCGTGACCATCCCGGCGGTGAAGCTCTTTTCACCCTCCGTCCTGTTTCAGCCCGAGATCGGGCCGTCCCCGGAGGCATTGCTCGGGGCGCTCGCGATCTCCGCCGCGCTGCTGGGACTCGTCTACTGGCTCTGGTCCGACCGCCTGCAGCTGGAAGCGCCGCGCGAGCAGCAGCGCGAAGCCGAGGAGCACGCCTGACGGCGGACTAAGGCTCGGTCGTCGTTGCCGGCGCCGCGGTCGTCGTCGTTCCCGGGTCGGTCGTCGGGGGTGTCGTCTCGGTTGTCGGCGGAGTCGTGGTCGTCGCAGGGCCCGTCGTCGGCGGAGGTGGAGGCGTGGCAGGCGAATCCTCTGCGGTTGTCGACGGCGCGGTCGCCGGCGACTGCGCGTCGGTCTGCGTCCGGGTCGAGGGCGTCCGACCGCCCCGTTGCGCCCGGGCTCGTCGACTCCGGGGACGCCGGCGCGTCGTCCTCCCCGCCCGTGAGGAGCATGCTGGCGCCGAAGCCGACGAGGCCGAGCAGGATGACCGTCGCGGCGGCCGCAACATAGGAGCGGCGGCGGGGCGGCGGAACCCGGCCGGTGGTCGGCGGCGGGGCGATCACCTTCGTCTCGGCGGTCGCAGGCGTCGCGGGCAGCGCCTGCAGGTCGAGCGCGGCGACGAGGGCCGCACCGTCCGCCGGGCGCGCGTGGCGGTCGAGCGCGAGCGCCGACGCCGCGAGCGCGGCAAGGAACGGAGGCGCATCCGGGCGGAGCGACTCGACCGCGGGCGCGTCCTGCCAGGACTTCGTCAGCATCTCCGCAACCGGGTGCTCGGCCTCGAACGGAGGCCGCCCGGTGAGCATCTGAAAGAGGATGACCCCGAACGCGTAGACGTCGCTCTCCGGGCCGACCTCGCCGCCGGTCGCCTGCTCGGGAGCCATGTACTGCGCCGTCCCGACCACGGCTCCCGTCGTCGTCAGAGTCGCGTCGGAGACGGCCCGCGCAACGCCGAAGTCCGCGATCTTGGCCCGCCCCTCCCCGTCGAAGAGCACGTTTGAGGGCTTCAGGTCGCGATGGACGATCCCGTGCTGGTGCGCGTGCGCCAGACCCGCGGCGATGTCGCGCGCGATCTCGGCGACCTCCTCGTCGGAGAGCGGCGTGGACAGGCGCTCGTCGAGCGTTCCGCCAGGCACGTATTCGAGTACGAGGTACAGCCTGCCTTCGAACTCGCCGTAGTCGAACACGCCCACGATGTTCGGGTGCGAGAGGGAGGCCGCCGAGCGCGCCTCGCGCTCGAACCTGGGCGCGGTGCCGGCCGACGACAGGAGCTTGACCGCTACCGGCCGTTCAAGCTCCAGGTCACGCGCGAGCCAGACCTCGGACATGCCGCCGTGCCCGAGGACCTGCTCGAGCCGGAACCGCCCCGCGATGACGTCGGAAGGCATGCCGCAGCCCAAGTCATGTACCCGGCACGCGCGGGGCGAAACGACGGCCGGCGAGCTCAGGCCGTTCACCACCCCGGCGCCGGACAACCACCACTTTGGGGGACGGAGCGCCTCTTCAGCTGCCGAAGAAGAGAGTGATGGCAAGGCGACCGACACTCAGAACGAGGGGAGCGGCCCGACGTGCTCGCTAGCGGCACGAAGCCGGCTCCCAGCGGGCACCGCCGGCACGTGCTGCTCTCGGTCTCCTGTCTCGCCCTCGCCGCCGTCGCCACAATCGCCCTCTGGCCGCTGATCGGCCCGGCGGTCGCGCACGCAGCCGAAGGCCTCGGACGCATCAGCCCCGAGCTCCTGGTTCTCTCGGGCGCGCTCTTCGCAGCCGCGCCGATCTTCTGCGGGCTCGCCTGGCGCGACGCGATCGTCCGCGCCGGCGGGGCCGTCGGGCGCGTGGATGCCTGCGCCCGCTACGGCGTCGGCTCGCTGGTGAACTCGGTCGCGCCGGCGCACCTCGGCGACGTCGCCCGCGCAGTCCTCCTGCTGGAGAAGCTCCCGGCCGGCGGTCGGCGCCGCATCGTCCCGTGGTTCGGCGTCATCCAGGGCGCCCGCCTCGCGGCGCTCGCGGCGCTCGCGATCGCGGCCGCCCTTCCCGGCCTCCTCGCCTTCCTCGCCCTCCTCGTTCCCGGCGCGCTCGTGGTCGCGACGCTCGGACGCGGCACGACCAGGCTGGTCCTGCTCGCATTCCTCTCGCCGCTTGCAAAGGCCGCGGCCATCGCGATCGTGCTCGTCGGGCTCGACGTCGGCTCTCCGCTCGACGCCATGGCGGTCGTCCCCGCGCTCGAGCTCGCCGCGCTGATCCCGCTCACCCCCGGCAACGTCGGTGTCGCCGGCGCGGCCGCCTCGGGCGCGCTCTACGCGCAGGGCCTTCCGATGTCCACGGCCGTTCAGGCAGGTCTCGCGCTACACGCGATCGAGACCGCCGCAGGCCTCACGTACGGAACGGCGTCGGCACTCGCGTGGCTGGCGGGACTCGGCCCGGTGCGAGGCGTCGTGCGCGGCTGGCGCGCGCTCCGGCCGGCCGTCGCCCCGGCTCCGGCGGTGTCCAGCCGGAAGCCGGCGGGCCCTAGCCCGACTCCGCCTCCCGCAGGAACGCCCCCACGACCTCGAGGTAGCGGTCGCTCTCCTCGAGCGCCGGCATGTGGGAGCTCTCCTCGAAGACCGCGTAGCGCGCGTTCGGGAGGCCGTCGAGAAGCGTCTGCGCGATCTTCTCAGTGCAGATGTCGTAGGCGCCGCGGGCGACGAGCGCCGGGACGGTGATCTCGCCGAGGCGGTCGCGGACGTCCCAGCCCTTCAGCTTCCCGGTCACGATCCACTCGCTCGGGCCGACCATCGCCCGGTAGACCTCGGGGCCCTTCTCGGCGTACATGCGGGCCAGCTCCGGCGTGCCGCGCGCGCCGCGATGGATGTAGTGGTCGTCGAAGACCGCGAGCGCCTCGCGGTACTCCGGGTCGTCGTACGTCCCGAGCTGCTCGTGGCGGTCGAGAGCCTCGACGACGTCGGCGGGGAGCTCGGCGCGCAGCCGGCGCGCCTCGAGGACCCACTCCTCGATGCTTGCAAGCGTCGAGCTCAGCACCAGGCTCGTGAGCCCGCCGTAACCGCTGAGCGCGTGCTCGAGGGCGAGCTGGCCGCCCCACGACGTCCCCAGGAGATGGATGCGCTCGAGACCCAGCTGGTCGCGGAGCGTGGCGAGCTCGTCGAGGAAGACGTCGACGTCCCACTCGATGTCCTGCGGGCGGTCCGAGTTGCCGCAGCCGATCTGGTCGTAGAGGACGACCGCGCGCCCGTCCTCCGCCAGGCGCTCGAGTGGCGCGAAATAGTTGTGCGTGGAGCCCGGGCCGCCGTGAAGGGCGACCAGCGGGTCGCGTCCCTCGGCGCTCTCCCCCACCACGCGGTACCACGTGCGGTAGCCGCGGAAATCGACGTACCCCTCGCGCGCCTCCACGCTCAGCCGCGCTCGACCTGCGAGCCGCCGACGATGGCGTCGCGGCCGTCGGCGAAGCGGACCCACGCCTTGTGCGTCCCGTCGTAGTCGGGGCCCCAGAGGACGAGCGTCGCCTCCTCGCCGCGAACCCGGCACGGCTCCGAGCCCTCGGGGTCGAGCCCGCGCCAGACGCGGACGAACGGGTTCGTCTCGAGCTCGTCCGCCACGGTGGTCGGCTCCCTGTGGCCCGGGTGGAGGCGGGTCTCGGGCGGGAGCGTCAGGAGCACCTCCATGATCGAGTGCACCTGCTCCTGGTAGCCGTTCGGGCCGCCGCCCGCGGTGCCGCCGACCGTGCCCTTGAAGAGGCAGTCGGCCGTGAGGCAGCCCGTCCCGTCGACGAGGAAGGCGACGTGGTCGGCGCAGTGGCCCGGCGTGTAGAGCGCCTTGATCTCGAGCGCGCCGGTCGTGAGCGTGTCGCCGTCGGCGAGCCGCTCGTCGGCCTGGACCGCCGTGTCGGGATGAGCGAGCAAGGGCACGCCGTGGCGGCCGGCCAGCGCCTCGATCCCGACGACGTGGTCACTGTGGCCGTGCGTGCAGAGGACGTGGGTGAGCGTGATGCCCTGCTCCTCGACCAGGCGCTCGAGCTCTCCCTCGAGGCCGTTGGCGTCGACGAGGACGCCGCTGCCGCCCGGGTCCCTCGGCGACGAGGTACGCGTTCGAGAGCCAGTCCGGATGCTCGACCCGCTCGACGATCACGCGAAGTCGATCACGCTCCGGATGCCGTCGCCGGCCTCCATCAGCTCGAAGCCGCGGTTGACCTCGTCCAGCGTCAGCTTGTGCGAGACGAAGGAGTCGACGTCGATCTCGCCTGCCAGGTACCGCTGCACGTACGCGGGCACGTCGTCGCGCCCCTTGCAGCCGCCGAACGACGAGCCGGCGATCCGCCGCCCGGTGATCAGGAAGCGCGGTACGACGTTGAGCGTCTCCCCCTTGCCGGCCACGCCGCACATCGTCGCCAGGCCCCAGCCCATGCGGGCCGACTCGACCGCCTGGCGCATGACCCCGACGTTGCCCGTCGCCTCGAACGTGTAGTCGGCGCCGAAGCCGCCGGTCAGCTCGGTGATCTGCTCGACGATCCCTTCGCCGCCGACGAGGGTCTCCGTCGCACCGTGGTGCGGCGCAAGCGCGAGCCGCCCCTCGGCGACGTCGACGGCGATGATCCGCTCGGCGCCGGCCAGCCGGCAGCCGACGACGGCGCCGAGCCCGACCATGCCCATCCCGAAGACGACGCAGGTCGACCCCGACTGGACGTTGGCGGTGTTGAGCGCCGCGCCGATCCCGGTCGAGAGGCCGCAGGCGAAGAGCGCCGCGCGGTCGAGCGGGGCCTCCCGGTCGACCTTGGCGAGCGCGATTTCGGGCATGACCGTGTACTCCGCGAACGTGGACGTGCCCATGAAGTGCCTGATCGGCTCGCCTTCGCGCGAGAGCCGCGGCGTGCCGTCCGGGAGGTAGCCCTGGTTCTGCATGTCCCGGATGGCGAGGCAGAGGCCGATCCCGGGCTGCCGGCAGTGGATGCACTCGCCGCACTGCGGTGCGAAGAGCGTCACGACGTGGTCGCCGGGCTCGACGAGGGTCACGCCCTCGCCGACCGCCTCGACCACGCCGGCGCCTTCGTGCCCGAGCACGGTCGGTGAGTAGCCGGACGGGTCGGCGCCGGACGCCGTGTACATGTCCGTGTGGCAGACGCCGCACGCGACGAGCCGGACGAGCACCTCGCCGGCCCTCGGCTCGGCGAGATCGAGCTCCTGGACGACGAGCGGGCTCCCGAAGTCTTCGAGGACTGCTGCTCTGATCTTCACGGGCGGAAACGTAACGGAGCCGGTCGGTGCGCGGGCGCGCGACCCGGGTTAGGGTGTCGCGATCCGACGTCAGGAGGCGCCGTGAACCACCATGGCTCGGAAAGCTATTTCGTCGTAGGCGAAGGCCTGCTCACGGAGAGCGGCGACGGGCGCGACCAGACGCTCGCGGCTGCGGTCGAGGCGGCAGCGCCGCCGTTTCGCTTCTCCCGGATTGGGCCCGTCGGCGCCGGGCGCCAGCTCCCCACTCCGAACCGCAGGCGGGTAGCCCTCGAGATGGCCGGCGGTGGCGGAGGCCAGTCGCAGATCCCGGCCGGCTACACGTACCTCGGCCAGTTCGTCGACCACGACCTCACCTTCGACAAGACGACCGTGATGCTCGGGGAAGCCGTTTCCCCGGCGGAGCTCCTCCAGGCGCGCTCGCCGAACCTCAACCTGGACTCTCTCTACGGCAACGGCCCCGCCGACCCGGCCTCGGCGAAGTTCTACGCGCCCGACGGGCGCCACTTCAAGCTCGGCGGCACCTCCAGGATCGAGGGGATCCCGGCCAAGCAGGGCCACGACCTGCCGCGGGGGGCGGGCCGCACGGTGGCGCAGAAGCGCAAGGCGATCATCCCCGACCCGCGAAACGACGAGAACCTCGCCGTCGCACAGACGCACCTCGCTTTCATGCGCTTCCACAACCGCGTCCTCGACACGTTGCCCGCCTCGGTGCCGCAGAACCAGCGCTTCGCCCGGGCGCGCGAGATCGTGACGAAGCACTACCAGTGGATGCTCCGCACCGACTACCTGCCGCGCATCTGCGCGCCCGGGATCGTCAACAACGTCTTCACGAGTGGCAGGAAGATCTTCGAGGTCGGCGCGACGCCGACCGACGTCCCGACGATGCCGATCGAGTTCTCCGTCGCGGCGTTCCGGCTCGGGCACTCGATGATCCGCGAGACCTACAACTGGAACCGCGTCTTCGACGACGGGTTCGGCGACCTCTTCCTCCTCTTCGAGTTCTCCGGCGGCAGCGGGTCGCTAGGCGGAAGCCGCGTGCTGCCGAGCAACTGGATCGCCGACTTCCGCCGGCTCTACGACTTCAAGGAGGCCGGCCGCAACGACCTCGCGGTTCCCGAGGCGAAGTTCAACCGGGCCATGCGCATCGACACGAGGATCACGCCGACGCTCCAGTTCGTGCCCGGATTCGACTTCTCCGAGGCCAACCTCGCGTTCCGCAACCTCACGCGCGCGAAGATGGTGCGCCTGGCGACCGGCCAGCAGATGGCCACGTTCGTGAAGAACAAGGGCGTCACCCTGACGAAGCTGACGAACGCGCAGATCCGCGACGGCCGCAACGGCGCGAAGCTCGACGGGCTCACGCCGCAGCAGCGCACCGCGTTTCTGAAGGACACACCGCTCTGGTTCTACATCCTCCGAGAAGCCGAGCTGAACCAGGGGAAGCTGAAGGGCGTCGGCGCGCGGATCGTCGCCGAGACCCTCCATCGCGCGATGGAGGGGAGCCGGCATTCGATCGTCCGCGACACGTCGTGGCGGCCGACGCTGGGCCCGAACTCGAGCACCTTCCGGATGGTCGACCTGCTCCTCTTCGCCTTCCGGGGCCAGAAGGCGCTCCTGAACCCGCTGGGAGACTGACCGATGGCAGACGATCTCAAGAAGTACCAGGAAGCCGTGAAGGCCGGCCTGGACAAGGCCTACGACAACGAGAACCTCACGGAGACGACCTTCGACATCAACCACGACCGGCTGATCATCTTCAGCGACCACCACCGCGGCGCGCGCGACGGCGCGGATGACTTCTGGCGCTGCGAGCGCTCCTACCACGCGGCGCTCGGCTACTACCTCGAGGCCGGGCACAAGCTCTACCTCCTCGGCGACGTCGAGGAGCTCTGGGAGAACGGGCACGACGAGGTGTTGAAGGCGTACGCGAACACGCTCGCGCTCGAGCAGGAGTTCCACCGGCTCGGCCGACTGGAGCGCTTCTGGGGCAATCACGACGACTCGTGGCGGCACGAGGGCGACGTCGAAGAGCGTCTCCATCCCCTCTATCCCGGGCTGGTCGTCCACGAGGCGATGCGGATCCGGATCGTGGACGGCGACACGCCGCTCGGGCTCTTCTTCCTCGCCCACGGCCACCAGGGCACGATCGACAGCGACCGCTTCTCCGGCGTCTCCCGGTTGGCCGTCCGGTACGGGTGGAGGCCCTTCCAGCGCCGCTTCAAGATCCCGTCGACGACGCCCTCGCGCGACTTCGTCCTCCGCGCCCGGCATGACGAGGCGATGTTCGAGTGGGCACGGAACCGCCCCGAGCGGCTCGTGCTCATCGCGGGCCACACGCACCGGCCGGTCTTCAGCGACCCGAAGGTGAAGCAGGAGCGGAAGCCCGAAGAGATCGACGTGGAGCTGAAGCGCCTTCGCGAGGCGCCCGACGCAAACCCGGAAGCCGTCGCAGGCCTCCGCGCCGAGTACGAGCTCGTCCGAACCGCCTTCTTCGGCGACCCGCCGAAGAAGATGCCGCTCCCCTGCTACTTCAATACCGGCTGCTGCTCGTACGGAGACGGCGACGTGACCGGAATCGAGATCTCCGGCGGGAAGATCCGCCTCGTACGCTGGCTCGACGACGAAGCCGCGCCGACGTTCAAGCAGCTCGCGGAGGAGCCTCTGCGGGACATCCTCAGCGCTGTCGAGGGCTCCCACCAATGACGGGCGTGGGCGGCCGCGCGACCGGCCGCCCGTTTCCGTCCTTCGCCTAACGCTCGATCGGAACGTCGACGAGGTTGCCCCACTCGGTCCACGAGCCGTCGTAGTTGCGGACCCGCTCGAAGCCGAGGAGCTCCCGCAGCACGAACCACGTGTGGGCGCTCCGCTCACCGATGCGGCAGTAGGCGGTGACTTCCTTGTCGGACGTCACGGCCCGCTCGCCGTAGAGCCCGCTCAGCTCCTCGGCCGACTTGAACGTCCCGTCGTCGCGAACGGCGCTGGCCCACGGGATGGAGACCGCGGTCGGGATGTGCCCGGCCCGCTGGGCGCCCTCCTGCTCGTAGCCGGGCGGGGCGATCAGCTCGCCCGCGTACTCGGCGGGGGAGCGGACGTCGACGAGGGCCCGCCCGTCGGCGCCGAGCCATTCCTGCACCTGGCCGCGGTACGCGCGGATGGACTCGTCGCGCTCGCTTGGCCGTGTACGTCGGCCGCCGGCGGCGACGGGGTCTTCGTCGTCAGCTCGCGGCCCTCGTCGATCCACTTCTGCCGGCCGCCGTCGAGGATGCGGACGTCGCCGTGCCCGTAGACCTTGAGGTACCAGTAGCCGTACGCGGCGAACCAGTTGTTCTTGTCGCCGTAGAGCACGACCGTCGTCCCGTTGCCGACCCCGCGCTCGCCGAGCACGCGCTCGAACGTCTCGCGGTCGACGATGTCCCGCTCGACGGGATCCTGGAGGTCCTCCTTCCAGTGGAGCTTGACCGCGCCCGGGATGTGCCCCTCGTCGTACAGATCGGGGTTCTCGTCGACCTCCGCCACGACCAGGCCCTCGTCGCCGAGGTGCTCCGCGAGCCAGCCGGTCGAGACCAGGACGGGCTTCGCGTAGCCGTTGTTCAGGGAGTTCGGCACTTCTCTCCTTCCGCTTGCTTGCCCGGGGAGGATCCCGAGGGCCGGTAACGACCTCGTAACGGGCCGCGAACGGGTGTACCTTCAACGCGGAACGGAGGCGTCAGATGCAGTTCCGGATTCTCGGGCCGCTGGAGGTCGAGGACGGGGGTCTTCTCCTCCCGCTGCGCGGGCCGAAGCAGCGCGCTCTCCTGGCCCTCCTCCTGCTGAGCGCGAACGAGGTCGTGCCCGACGACCGGCTCCTCGAGGATCTCTGGCCGGAGGAGCAGCCGAAGAGCGGCCGGACGGCACTGCGGGTGCGCGTCTCGCAGCTGCGGAAGACGCTCGAGGGCGGGCGCCGCGAGGGCCGCAGCATCCTCCTGGCCCGCTCGCCAGGCTACGTCCTCCACGCGGAGCCGGCGAGCATCGACGCGCGGCGCTTCGAGCGGCTCCTCGCCGAGGGGCGCGCAGCGCTCGAGGACGACCCTGAGACCGCGGCGGTAACGCTTCGGGACGCGCTCGCGCTCTGGCGCGGCCCGGCGCTCGCCGACTTCGCCTACGAGTCGTTCGCGCAAGCCGAGATCGCGCGGCTCGAGGAGCTGCGCCAGGCCGCGGTCGAGGCGCGGATCGACGCCGACCTCGCGCTCGGGCGCCACGGCGAGCTCGTCGGCGAGCTCGAGGCCCTGGTCGCCGCCGAGCCTCTACGCGAGCGCCAGCGCGGCCAGCTGATGCTCGCGCTCTACCGCTCGGGCCGACAGGCGGACGCGCTCGCCGCCTACCGCGAGGGCCGCGAGCACCTGGTCGAGGAGCTCGGCATCGAGCCGGGCAGGGCGCTCCAGGAGCTCGAGGGCGCGATCCTCCGCCATGACCCCGCGCTCGAGGCCCCGGCGCCGCCCAGCCGTGCGGCCGCCCCCGCGCCGACGCCGGTCGCCGCGCTCGAGGAGCGCAAGCTCGTCACGGTCGTCGTCGCCGACCTCGCGGGCACGACCGCGCTCACGACCCCCGACGACCCCGAGCGGACCGGGCTGCTCCTCGAGCGTGTGCGCGAGGCCATGCGGCAGGAGATCGACGAGGCCGGCGGGATGGTCGAAAGCGTCGCGGGCGACGCGCTCACCGCGGTCTTCGGCGCGCCGGTGGCGCAGGAGGACCATGCGGAGCGCGCGCTCCACGCCGCCCTTGCCATGAAGCACCGGCTGGGCGAGCTCTTCGGCGAGGACCTGGCGCTCCGCGTGGGCGTCGACACCGGCGAGGTGGTCGTGGGCCGCGCCGAGGGCGGCGCCTCGCTCGCCGGCGGGGCGCTCACCACCGCGGCCCGGCTCGGCCAGGCCGCAGAGCCGGGGGCGATCCTGGTCGGCCGGCGGACGGCCGCCACAGCCCGGAGCGCGTTCGAGTTCGGCGCGCCCGCGACGGTCGACACCGAGGGAGGCCTGGCGTGCCGGCCGCTCGTCCGCGAGCTCACGCTGACCCGGACGCAGGGAGTGGGCGGCCTCCGCTCCGCCTTCGTCGGCCGCGACGGAGAGCTCGACCTGCTCCAGTCGCTCTACCGTCGCGCCGCCGAGGAGAGGATGCCCCGCCTCGTGACCGTGACCGGCGACGCCGGGGTCGGCAAGACGCGACTCGTGCGCGAGCTCTGGGACTGGCTGGCCACGGAGTCACCCGAGCCGTTGCGGCGTACGGGCCGCTGCCTCCCGTTCGGCCGCGGCACCACGTACCGCCCGCTGGCCGACGTGCTCCGCGAGCATCTCGGGCTGCTCGAGACCGAGTCGCCCGAGCTCGTCCGACGCCGCCTCGGGAGCCGCGAGATCCTCGGTCTCACCCTCGGCCTCGACGTCGTCCCCGAGCTGCACCCCCTCGCGGCCCGGGAAGAGCTGCAGACAGCCTGGGTCGATCTGCTGTCGGAGCTCTCGGCCGAGCGGCCGACTGTCGTGCTGGTGGAGGACCTCCACTGGGCGCAGGAGCCCCTGCTCGACCTCCTCGAACGACTGCTCGAGGATGTGCAGGGCCCATGTCTGCTCGTCGGCACCGCCCGCCCGGAGCTGGCGGCGAAGCATCCGTCCTGGGGCCGGCGGCGGCGCGCGGCGACGATCTGGCTCGAGCCCCTCTCGCCCGAGGACGCCGAACGGATGCTGGACGCGCTCCTCGCGGAGGAGGCGCCGGCCGCGCTGCGCCGGCGCGCGCTCGAGCGCGCGGAGGGGAACCCGTTCTTCCTCGAGGAGCTGCTCGCCGGCGTCCACGACCGCTCGCTGCCGACGGAGACCGAGGTGCCCGACTCGGTGCAGGCCGTCCTGGCGGCGCGCATCGACCTGCTCGCGCCCATCGACAAGGCCGCGCTCCAGGCGGCGTCGGTCATCGGGCGGGTGTTCTGGCGCAGCCCGGTGCGAGAGCTGCTCGAGGGCGAGGCGCCCGACTTTGCGGTGCTCGAGGCGCGGGACTTCATCCGGCGGCGCTCGGGCTCGACACTCGCCGGCGAGCGCGAGTTCGCGTTCAAGCACGCCCTGACGCGCGACGTCGCGTACGCGAGCCTGCCGAAGGCGAGCCGTGCGCGCCTGCACGCCGCCTTCGCCGCCTGGCTCGAGCGCGTCGCCGAGGGACGCGACGAGCAGGCGGCGTTCCTCGCCCACCACTACGCGGAGGCGGTCCGGCCGGAGGACGCCGACCTGGCCTGGCCCGACCGGCCCGAGGAGCTCGAGCGCCTGCGCGGCAAGGCCGTGGCGTGGCTGAAGCGTGCGGCCGATCTCGCGGTCGCCCGCTACGAGCTCGACGAGGCGATCGGGCTCTACGAGCGCGCCCTCGCCTACTCGGGCTCCGAGGACGTCCAGGCGGCGCTGTGGCGCTCCATCGGGCACGCGAACGCGCTCAAGTACGACGGCGACGAGATGTGGAAGGCGATGCAGAACGCGATCGAGCTCACTGCCGACGAGTCGACCCTGGCGGAGCTCTACAGCGAGCTCGCCTGGGAGACGTCGTGCCGCTCCGGGATGTGGAGGCGGATGCCGGACTACAACACCGTCGACGATTGGATCGAGACGGCGCTCGAGCTGGCGCTGCCGGGCAGCGCGGCACGGGCGAGGGCGCTGGTCGCGAAGAGCTTCTGGAACCCGTTCGGAAGCTCGGCGTACGCCATCGAGGCGAGCCAGATCGCCGAGCGTCTCGGCGACGTGGAGCTTCGCTCGCACGCCTGGGACGTCCGCGGCATCACCGAGTTCGTGAGCGGACGCTACGACCACGGTCGCGCCTTCGCGGAGCGGCGTTTCGAGCTTCTCGACCGGATCTCGGATCCGGATCATCGCGCCGACATCTACTCGGCGCCGATCTCGGGCTGCATCTGGGGGGCGCGTTTCAGCGAGGCCCGCCGGCTCGCCCGACTGCACGACGAGACCACCGCTCCTCTGACACCGCACCACCGCCTCCACGGGGTCGCGATTCTCGCCGAGGTCGAGGAGCTGCTCGGTGCCTGGGAGCGGATTCGGGAGCTGGCACCGAGGACCGTCGAGGCCGTCGCGGCCAACGCGGCGACGCCCTGCGTCCGCAACGCCCGGTCGCTGCTCGTCTGCGCGGCCGCGAGCGCGTACCTGGGAGACGAGACGGACGCGCGGCGCCACGAAGAGGACGCGGAGGGCCTCGGGATCGAGGGCTACGGCGTCGTCCTCGACATTCCGCGGCTGCGGCTCGCGCTCATCCGCGGCGACCTCGACGCCGTCGATCGGCTCCTCGAGACGCCGCTCCCCATACGCGGCTGGTACCGAGGCTGGATGGCCCTCGCGACGATAGTGACTCGGCTCGACGGCCTGGCGGCGATCCGGGACCGCGAACGGGCGGAGGCAGAGGCCGGGCGGCATCTGCGGCCGAACACCTACCTCGAGCCGTTCGCACTCCGCACGCTCGCGGTCGTTCGCGAGGAGGAGGAGCTAATGCGGCTGGCCCAGGACCGGTTCCGTGGGCTCGGCCTCGAGTGGCACGCGGCGCAGACGCAGGCCCTGCTCCAGCCGGGCTAGTCGCCGAAGGCGTGGCTCCAGCGCACGAGCGTCCACTCGACGTCGAGCGGGAGCTCCCCACGAGCGGCCGCGATCGCCTCGGCGATGCTCTCGCCGCCGCCGAGCGCCGTGCGGTGCTCGCCCGCGGGGCTGTCGAACGTGGCGTTCAGGAGGTAGGCGTTGAAGAGGCGGACGCGGGGCCTGCGGTTGCGCCTGAACGGATGGACGAGTGTGGTTGCGGTCATCGGAGGTCTCCTGCGGGTCGTTGAAGCGATGTCTCCATGCTCGTCCAGAGCAGGCCAGGCGGCCAGGGAGCCAACCAGCGTCCGGCGGTGCGGATAACCCGCACGGTCGTCCCTTGGAGACACGTCAGGGGTCAGACCCCGGACGTGGCCGCCGAGGCTGTGTCCGGATGGACAGGCGGGCCCCGGGGAGTGGAGTCTCGTTGGGGCCCGCCCGTTCTCGAGGAAGAGCGTGTCCGCTAGTCGATCGCGAACGTGACCGTGAGCGTGGCGCCGACGTCCTGCGTGCCGGGCTCGATCGCCACGTCCGCCGCGGCGGCCTCGGCCCGGTCGTAGAGCGGGACGGCTCCGCCGCCTCCGCCGCCCTCGACGATGGCGACCGGGGCGCCGAGCGTGACGCCGGCCTTCTCGGCGATGGCCTCGGCCCGCGCGCGGGCGTCGTCGAACGCCGCGTCGACGGCATCCGCGTACTGACTTTCCGCGTCGGAGACCGTCAGCGTGGGCCCGTAGACCTGGTTCGCGCCGGCATCCACCGCCGCGTCGACCGTCGGGCCGGCCTGGTCGAGGTCGCGGATCGTGGCGCGCACCGTGTTGGAGGCGTCGTAGCCGGTCACGGAGAGCCCGTCCTCGCCCGTGCGGGGATAGACGGAGACCTGCTCGGTGCGCAGGTCCTCCTCGGCGACGCCGGCCTCGCGGAGAGCCGCCACGACTCGCTCGGTCGCCTCCGACGCGTCCGCGAGCGCAGCCGCAGCGGTGTCGGCCGACGCCTGGACGCCGAAGGACCACTCGGCCACGTCGGGCGCGACCTTCACGGAGCCGGTGCCGACGACGGTGATCCCGGCCGCGGAGGTCGACGCTCCGGCGGCGAGCGACTCGGCGGACATGCCCGCCGCGAGCACACCGCTCTCCAGACCGCCGACGGCCACGCCGTCCGAGCCCTCGTCGTCGCCGGCACAGCCGGCCGCGAGGACGGCCGCCGCGAAAATGACGGCTGCGATCGCGCTCCTGGTCATTCGCTCCTCCGATCTCGTTTCGTGCTTCGACCGGAGGAGCGCCCCGGAAGTTCCCGGGCTCAGCCCGGAGCGATGGCTACCAGCCGCGCCTCTTCTTCCGCTTCTCCGGCCAGATCTGCGTCTGCGGATTCAGCCTGTCGACGTCCTCCGCCTGCCACCGGAGCTTGTCCTTGAGCTTGTAGACCTTCAGGCCCTTCGAGATGTCGGTCTGGTAGACGAAGCCGTTGTACCAGTAGCTCCCCCAGGCGCCGCCGAGCGTGAGCGCGGCCGGGTCGAGGGGCAGCGGGTCCGACCAGGCCACGGTCTTCGCGCGCCGCGGATCCGTGAAGTCGACCACCCAGGTGCCGGCCTGGTAGTTGCCGGCCACGAGCACGTCGCGGCCGCGGACCGGGACGACGTTGTAGTTGTGGATCGTGCAGTTCTCGACCGCGGACTGCGGGCGCGGGAGCACCCACGTCCCGAGCAGCGCGCCGCTCGCGGTGTCGAAGAAGAAGATGCTCTTGAAGAGCGCCGGGTCGCCTGCCTCGCACTCGGGGCCGACGCCGCCGCCGGGCTCCCAGCCCATGACCGTCACGTCGCCGTCCCAGGAGAGGGCGGCCGAGTGCCAGCCCGTCACACCCGGGGTGGTGAACGCGCGAAGGCGCTGGGGCTCGGCCGGGTCGGAGATGTCGAAGACGACGGCCTGCATCCCCGCGCAGACCGCGAGGCGGTCGCCCTTCGTCAGCAGGACGCCGATGTCGTGGCACGAGTGCCCGCCCTCGAGGGGCACGTCCGCGATCACGTGGGCGTCCTCGGGAGCGTCCAGCGGCACCTCGACGATCTGGAACTTGTCGGCGTCCGGCGCACACTCGTGGCCCCAGGTCGGGTCGTTGTTGTACAACGGGGCGGTGGCGCTGGCCGACACGTAGAGGAGCACGCGGTTCCGCTTCGGGTCCGGGACGACGGTGTGCGTGTGGGAGCCGCAGTCCGTCGGCACGGCCGCGACGAGATCGTCGGCGCTCGCCCGCCGCGCCTTGCGGACCTCGAAGACCTGGATCCCCTCGAAGCCCGAGGCCGCCGGCGCCGCGTCGCACGTCCCCTCGGGCGTGGTCGCGTCGACCGGCGTGTCGATGGAGCGGAAGACGAGATTCTCGTAGACGCCGATGTCGCCCTGGAACGTCCCGCAGTCGACCTCGGCGAGCGGCTTCGGCTTCTGGGGTCGCGAGATGTCGACGATGCGGAAGCCGCCGTTCCACGTGCCCTGGTAGGCGTAGTCGTCCTGGAAGGCCGCGTCCGTGAAGAAGGCCTCGCCGAACGTGATCGCCGGGCGGTTGTCGCCCGTCGCGCCGACCAGCCTGAGGTTGGCCGAGCGCACCTCGTCATCGGCCGGCTTCTTGCCGGGCCGCGTGCCTCCGGCCGGCATGGCCGCCGCGACGAGGACCAGGCTGAGAAGAAGCCCGACTGCCACAGAACGATCCCGAATGCGCATCTCGCCCCTTTCCCGAACCCGAAGTGCGGCGATCCTAGCGCCCGCGCACGACGGGTCCCGCGAATCTGAGACGATCCAGCCGTGCTTCGGCTCTACGACTACCCGGCCTCGGCGAACTGCTACAAGGCGCGCCTCCTCCTCGCCCAGCTCGGCTTGCCGTACGAGCGCGTCCCGGTGGACATCTTCGCGGGCGAGTCGACGACCGCCGAGCACCTCGCGCGCAACCCGGCCGGGCGCACGCCGGTGCTCGAGCTCGACTCCGGGGAGACGATCGCCGAGTCGAACGCGATCCTCCTCTACCTCGGCGAGGGGACGCCCTTCGTGCCCGACGCGCTGGCCGAGCGCGCCCGCGTCTGGCAGTGGCTCTTCTTCGAGCAGAACCTCTTCGAGCCGAACGTCGGGACGGCGCGGTTCTGGCGCCTCACCCGCCGCGACTCCCTGAAGCCCGAGGTGTTCGAGGCGCGCCTGGACTCGGCGCGAGCAGGCCTCGAGACCCTCGACCGCGGGCTCGCCGGCCGCCGCTTCCTGCTCGGCGATGCGTACACGGTCGCCGACGTCTCGCTCTACGCCTACGCGCACGTGGCAGGGGATGCCGGCATCGACATGTCCGCCTTCGACGAGGTCGGCGCCTGGTTGCGCCGCGTCGAGGCGACACCCGGGGTTCGTGAACGACCTCGAGCCGTATCCGCCGAGCGCCACTGCGGGCGCGGGCGGGCCTTCCGTGCACGGCTAGCGCTCTTCGCCCCTTGAACGGCGTCCGGGGAAGGGCGTATCTTCGTGGCGAGTGGCACGAGTCGAGGAGCCGTTTCTCGTCTTTGCGGACGACGCGATCGGCTGGTGGGACGATCCGGGGCCGGAACCGGGACCGCAGCGCCCGCCACGCCGCCGCAGGCCGCCGCCCAGGACGCTCGCGGGCGACCTCGCACGCCTGCGCCGCCGCCTCGGCGCGGAGTCGCAGGGCCCGCTCCTCGTCGGTGCCGCCGTCGGGCTGCTCCTTCTGATGGTCCTCGCCTACGTCGTCTTCGGTCGCGACGGCGGCCCCGCAGCGACCGCGCCCGAGGCGGACCCGCCTCCCGTGACGGCGCCGACGCCCGCCGCCGCGGGCGCAGTCCCGGTCGCGCCCACGGACCCGACGCTCCGCAGCGGGGACACGGGCGTCGCAGTCCGCGACCTCCAGCAGGCGCTCGCCGCACTCGGCTATTCGCAGGCCGTGGCCGACGGCGCCTTCGGCGCGGGGACGGCCGCGGCGGTAGCGGCCTTCCAGGGCGAAAACGAGCTGCTCCCCGACGGGATCGCCGGGTCGTCCACGACCGCCCGGCTCCGCGAGGTCGTCGCGGCGCAGGCGCGGGAGTCCGCGAACACGGCCCTCGCGGGCCTGGGCGCCGCCGAGTCGGCCGGCCGACTGGGGCCTGAAGCCGGCGACGCAGTACCGCCAGGCGCTCGACGACGCGCTCGCCGCGCTCGAGTCCCTGCCGCCGGGCCGCGGCGCGTCCATCGAGCTCGTCCTCGGCGACGTGGCCGCGCACGCGGACGTGTACGACAAGAGCAGGGCGCTCGCCCTCTTCGGGATGCTGACGGCGAACGTCGCGCACTTCGCGAAGAACCCGGTTCCGGTGGCCCCCAAGGACATGACCGGCGAGGACGGGATCGTGTACCGCTGGTTCGGCGCGCACGGCTTCCAGTTCCACCCGCTGGCCAACTTCGCGGCGCTCAACGGCCACGCCAAGAACGAGCGGCGCGAGGAGGCCGAGCGCCTGGCGACGGCGATGCTGGCCCGCGGGGTCCGTGACGGGCGCACGCTGACCTGGGAGTACTACTTCCCGTTTGCGGGCCCCGGCCGCTGGACGTCGGCCCTGGCCCAGGCGGCCGGCGCGCAGGCGCTCGCGCGCACCGGCACGCTGCTCGAGGACGACGAGCTCCTCGCCGGCGCCGGCGCGACCTACCGCGAGATCGCACGCGACCTCTCCCAGAGCCTCGGCGGCGGCACGTGGGTCAAGGAGTACAGCTACTCGGACATGGCCGTCCTGAACGCCCAGCTCCAGTCGATCGTCTCGCTCGCCGAGTACGCCCGCACCACCGGGGACGCCGACGCCCAGGAGTACGTGGCGAGCCTGAGCACCGCAGCGCGCACGCTCCTGCCCGAGTTCGACACCGCCTGCTGGTCGCGCTACTCGCTCGACGGGTCGCCGGCCCCCGACCACTACCACCGCTACCACCTGACCCTGCTCCAGCTGCTCTCGAAGATCGAGCCCCAGCACGCGGTCTGGGCCGAGACTCACGCGCGCTGGAAGGCCTACCTCACCTCGGGCTGCTGAGCCGCTCGCGCAACGCGAGCCCGTTGCGCACCGCGAAGCCCTCCCAGTCGTTGTTGAAGTAGGCGTAGACCTCGGCGTGCCGCCGCCAGCCGGCGATCCGCTCGGCCCATTCGTCGAGCTCCCGGTCCGAGTAGTTCCCCCGACGCCCGCGCGAGCCGTGGTGGAAGCGGATGTACGTCCAGTCAGCGGTCAGCTCGTGGGCCTGGAACGGCCGCTCGGGGTGGTCGCCGATCACGAGCGCGGCCCCGTGGCGGCGCAGGAGCTCGTAGACCTCGGGCGCGAACCAGCTCTCGTGCCGGAACTCGAAGCAATGCCGGCCCCGCGGAACGCTCTCGAGGGTCGCGGCCAGCCGCTCGTCGTCCCGGTGGAACGTCTCCGGGAGCTGCCAGAGCACCGGCCCCATCTTGGGCGTGCCGAGCAGCGGCTCGATGCAGGCGTAGAAGCGGTCGACACCGCGGTCGAGGTCGCGAAGGCGCCGGATGTGCGTCAGGTAGCGGCTCGCCTTCACGGCGAAGACGAACCCGGGCGGGCTGCGCTCGACCCAGGCGGCGACGGTCGTCCGACGGGGAGGCGGTAGAAGGTCGCGTTCAGCTCGACCGTGTCGAAGAGCGTCGCATAGTGCTCGAGCCAGCGGCGCTGGGCCAAGCCGTCCGGGTAGACGACCTCCGCGCCAGTGCGCGTAGCTCCAACCCGAGCACCCGATCCGGACGTCCTTCATGCCGTTCCCTTACCCCGGAGCGTCCACTTCCGGACGCCGGCGGAGCGTGAGCAGGTAGACGAAGGGCGCGGAGAAGACGATCAGGAGGAGCGCGGGGAGCGCCGCGCGCGAATAGGCGGCGACGGTCGTGGCAGTCCAGACCTCGGTGGCGAGCGTCTCGAACCCGATCGGCGCGAGCAGGAGCGTCGCCGGCAGCTCCTTCATCGTCGAGAGGAAGACGAGCGCGGCGCCGGCGAGGAGCCCGGGCGCCACGAGCGGCGCGGTCACGGTGAGGAACGCCTGGCGCGGCGTCTTGCCGAGACCGCGGGCGGCCTCCTCGAGGTGCGGGTCGACGCGGAGGAGCGCGGAGTGCGACCCGGCCACCGCCTGCGGGAAGAAGCGGACGACGTAGGCGAAGATCAGGAGCGTCAGCGTCTGGTACACCGGGCTCGCGTAGTTCGCCGCGAAGAAGACGAGCGAGAGCGCGATCACGATCCCCGGCAGCGCGTTCGAGGAGTACGAGAGGCGTTCGAGCGCGTGCGTCCACCGCGCCGGATAGCGGACTGCGAGAAGCGCGACCGGGAGCGCCGCGAGGACGGCGACGCCCGCCGCGAGCCCGGATGCCATGATCGAGTTGAGCGCCGGGCCCCAGACCTCGTCCAGGTCGCGGTTGAGCGAGATCGCGCGCTCCAGCCAGTAGCCGATCACGGCCAGCGGCAGCGCGAGGGCGAAGCCGACGACCGCCGTGCAGAAGGCGAGCGCGGGCCAGCGCCAGCGGCCCAGCGGCACGCGGCGCGACGCGCGCGCCGCGCCCGGCGAGGCCCGGTGGTAGCGGACGCGGCCGCGCGCGGCGTACTCGAAAACGAGCACGATCGCCGTCAGCACGACGAGCACGAGAGCGAGCACGGCGGCCGGCGTGCGGTCGAAGAGCGAGCGGTACTGGACGAAGATCGCCCGCGTCAGCGAGCTGTACTGCATGAGCGAGACCGCGCCGAAGTCCGAGAGCGTGTAGAGCGCGACGAGGAGCGCGCCGGCGCCGAGCGACGGGCGCACGGAGGGCAGAGTCACGCGGCGGAAGGTGTGGAAGCCGGAGCGGCCGAGGCCTCGCGACGCCTCCTCGAGCGCGGGGTCGAGGTCGCGAAGCGCGGCCACGGTAAGCAGGTAGACGTACGGATACGTCGAGATCGTGAGCGCGACCGTGGCCCCGACCAGCCCGTAGATCTCCGGGACCCGCTAAAGCTGCTAGCTCGCCCAAACGAGGCCCTTCCGCAACAATAGGCGGGTGGTCAAGCGCCTCATCGTGACCGCAGCCGTCGCCCTCGTCGCCGCTCCCGCGGCCGACGCGGCGCCGCTCATCTGCCTCGATCCGGGGCACGCGCGCAGGCCGAACCTGACCACCGAGCCGATCGGCCCGGGCTCGACGACCCGCAAGATCAAGGACGGAGGCGGCGCGAGCGGCGAGGCGACGGTCGTGCTCGGCATCGGCCTCAAGCTGCGAAGCCTCCTGCTCGCCCGCGGCTACCGGGTGGCGATGACGCGCAACGGGCCGAACTTCACGCGCGGGGCCGGCGGGAACGTCGACCGGGCCAAGTTCTGCAACATGCGGCGGGCGGCGCTGATGATCCGCATCCACGCAGACGGGTCCACGAACCCGCGAGCCCACGGCGTCTCCACCCTCTATCCCGCCTGGCGCCGGGGCTGGACCTCGGACATCTACCGGCCGAGCCTGCGGGCGGCGAGAGTCGTCCACCGCAACGTGCTCAGGACGACCCGCGCGGCCGACCGCGGCCTCGTCGCGCGCCGCGACCTCACCGGCTTCAACTGGGCGAACGTTCCGGTGATCCTCGTCGAGACGGGCTTCATGTCGAACCCGACCGAGCGGCGCAAGCTCCAGTCGCGCGCGTACCAGTGGCGGGTCGCACGCGGCCTCGCCGCCGGCACCGCCGCTTTCGTCCCGCCGTCGTGAACGACGGGGTCGTCGCGGCGGTCGCCCGCAGCGACATGCACACCATGTCCAAGCCGGTGCGCGAGAGCATCGTGGTCGTCGCCGGCCTCGGGGTCGAGGGCGATGCGCACCAGGGAGTCCGAGTGAAGCACCGCTCGCGCGTCAGGCGCGACCCGACCGCGCCCAACCTCCGCCAGGTGCACCTGATCCACGAGGAGCTGCTGGACGAGCTGGCGGGGAAGGGCTTCTCGCTCACGCCCGGGCAACTCGGCGAGAACGTCACCACGCAGCGGCGTCGACCTCCTCTCCTTGCCCACCGGCACGAGGCTCCACCTCGGCGCCACCGCGGTCGTCGAGGTGACCGGCCTGCGGAACCCGTGCAGCCAGCTCGACGGGATCCAGGAGGGCCTGATGGCCGCGACGCTCGACCGCGACGAGCACGGCGGACTCGTGCGCAAGGCCGGTGTGATGGCGATCGCCCTCACCGGCGGCGAGGTGCGGGCGGGCGACTCGATCCGGGTCGAGCCGCCGTCCGAGCCGTATCGCGGGCTCGAGCCCGTCTAGCTAGCCGCCCTCGACGAGCTCCTTCAGGCGCGCGAGGTCCTGCTCCAGGCGCCGCTGCGCGTGGCGGGTTACGACCGGGGCCGCGATCCGCGCGGCCCGCTGCTTGTACTCGGTCTCGATCACCGCGGTGAGTCGCGTCCGGCCGCCGTCGAGCTCCTCCAGGCGCTGCGAGCTCGTGGCGTCGAAGACCTTGGAGACGAGGTGGACCGTCATCGCGTGCGGCGAGTCGAGCTCGACGACCTCCGCTTCGAGCTCGACCCGCCGGCCGAAGTCCTCGAAGACGTCGCGGAAGCGGCTCCCCACCTCCGGCGCTCCCTCGGTGAGCGGCTCGCTCTCGGTCAGCGCGCCCATCCATTCGCAGCGGCGCTCCGACGCCGCGAGCCAGGGGAAGATCTCGGCCGGGGCAGCGGCGATCTCCACCGAGTGCTCGTTGCGGTGCACGCGCCGGGCGGTGCGCTCAGGCCTGGTCGGGCTTCTCGGCGGAGCGGCGCATCTCCTCGGCGGCCGAGCGCCCCTCCTCGTGGATCCGCCGGCGCATGGCCTCGAACTCGTCGGTCGGGGGAGGCTCCGCCGGCGAGGCCGGCTTCTCCGACTTCTTCGGCTTCTTCGCGGGCGCCTTCGGCTTGGCCTCGGGCTCCGGGACAGGCTCAGACTCGCCGGCTGCAGGCGGCGGTGGCTGGCTCGTAGTCGAGCGGCGGCTCCGTGGGCACGGGCTCCTCGACGAGCGTCTCCGCTCCCATGCCCGCCGCCTCGAAGTCGTTCTCGTCGGCGACCGCGGCGCGGGCTTCCGCGAGCTTCTGGCGAAGCTCCTCCGCACGCTGGTCGGACGGCGCCGGCGGGACCTCCGCCGGCCGTCGCCAGCGCGTGAAAAGGGCTCCGACCGCGGCCCCGGCGGCCGCGGCAAGCGCCAGTTTCGCGTTGCTCCTCACTTTCGCCACTCTTTCACGACACCCAGGCGCCGGGCAACCCCGAGACCGCCGCTATACTCGACGAGCTTCCTGCTTCGCCGGGCGCCGCTGATTCCCGAGTGGCGCACGAAGGCGGGGCCGTGTAGACCGAGGGAAGGAGAGACGGGAACCGATGAATCCATACGAGATCATGCTGCTGCTCGATGCCGAGCTTGCCGACGACCGCCAGAACGAGATCCTGACGCGGATCCGGGAGCTCGTGGAGCAGCGCGGCGGAAGCTGGCAGAGCGACGACGCGTGGGGCAGGCGCAAGCTCGCGTTCGAGATCGACAAGAAGACCGAGGCGTTCTATTACCTCCTCGTCTTCGACTGCGATGCGGAGACGCTCGACGAGCTCACGCGCATCCTCAAGATCACCGACGGCGTGCTCCGGCACATGGCCGTCCGCAGGATCCCGACCGCCCGCACGACGTCGCAGCGCGAGCCGTCCCAGCACCACGCGCGCGAGTCCCGCGACGCGCCCCCGGCCCCGCCGCGCGAGGCCGTCCCGGCGGCGGAGTAGCATAGAACAGACGTTCGACTGAGGAGCTCTGAAGCCATGGCTGGAGATATCAACCGCGTAACGCTCGTCGGGCGCCTGACGCGCGACCCGGAGCTTCGGCACCTGCCGTCCGGATCGCCCGTCCTGCAGCTCGGGCTCGCCGTCAACGGCCGCCAGAAGGACGAGGCCGGCAACTGGACCGACAAGCCGAACTTCTTCGACGTGAAGGTCTTCGGGAACCAGGCCGAGATGCTCTCGCAGCACCTCGCCAAGGGTCGCCGCGTCGGCATCGACGGCCGGCTCGACTGGTCCTCCTGGGAGGCCCAGGACGGGGGCAAGCGCTCGAAGGTCGAGGTCGTGGCCTTCCAGGTGCAGTTCCTCGACAGCCGCGGCGAAAGCGGCGGCGAGCAGGGTCAGTACATCCCGGCGTCCGACGTCACGGCCGACCGCACGGACTTCGCGCCGGCGGGCGCGGCTGCGGCCGACGACGACATTCCGTTCTAGAGAGCGAGGTTCGAAAGCAGATGGCACGAGAGCAGGCCAAGCGCCGGCGCACGTCTCCCTCGTCGGGCCCGACCCGGCGGAAGAGCTGTTACTTCTGCCGGGAGAAGATCGAAGAGGTCGACTACAAGAACTACAACCAGCTGCGGCGCTACATCTCCGAGAAGGGCAAGATCCGCTCGCGGCGGATCACGGGCGCCTGCCGCCGCCATCAGGACCAGATCGCGGTCGCGGTGAAGCGGGCGCGCGAGGTCGCGCTCCTGCCCTACGTCGAGTCGCACCACGGGAGCGGCGGGCGCTAAATGGACGTGATCCTGCTCAAGGACGTCGACAAGGTGGGCCTGCGCGGCGAGGTCGTCTCGGTCTCGCGCGGCTACATGCGCAACTACCTCCAACCGCGCAAGCTCGCGCAGCCGGCGACCGACGCCCTCGTCGCCGAGCTCGAGAAGCGTGAGAACGAGCGCGCGCGGCACGAGGCGCGTACCGCCGATCAGGCGGAGGCGATCGCCGAGACCCTGCGCAAGACCGTCCTCCGCTTCGAGGTCAACGCCGGCGAGCGCGGCACGCTCTTCGGCTCGGTCACGTCGACCGACATCACCGACGAGCTCTGGCGCGCGCGGAAGATCCGCGTCGACCGCCGCAAGATCGACCTCTCCGACCCCATCAAGCGGATCGGGCGCTACGAGATCCCGATCACCGTTTTCGAGGGCGTCGTCGTCGAGGTGAAGACGCTCGTCGTCCCGATCGGCGGGGAGCTGCCTCCTGAAGAGGAGCTCGAGGCCTACGCCGCCGAGGAGGCGGCCGCGGCCGAGGCTGCGGCAGAGGCCGACCGCCAGGCGGCGGCCGAGGCGCAGGCCGCGATCGAGGAGGTCGTCGAGGCCGAGGAGGCTGAGGTCGCCGAGGCCGAGCCTGTCGAGGCCGACGCCGCGGGTGCCGAGCCCGTCGAGGCCGAGGCCGCGCCCGCGCCGGAGGCGTCCGCCGAGCCGGAGGCGCCTGCGGAGCCCGAGGCTGACGCCGAGGCTACGGCCGAGCCCGAGGACGCGGAGGCCGAGGGCCGCTAGAGGCTCGCGCCCGCCGGACTAGCCGGCAGGCCCTTCGATCAGCTCGTAGTGCGCCGAGCGCTCGTCCCAGCGCGAGAGCACCGCGCGCGCCTCGTCGGGGACGACGGCGGTCTCGGCATCGTCGCCGGCGAAGGCCCTGACGTCGTCCCAGGACTCCCAGAGGGTGAGCGTGGCGAACTCGACCTCGCCCGCCGGAAGCTCGCGGCGGAAGAGGTACGTGCCCTCCTGCCCCTCGAAGGTGCGCACCCAGGGGAAGATCGTGGAGCGCAGCAGCTCCTCGTACGCGTCGGCGTCCTCCGCCGTCGCGGCCCAGCCTCTCCACCAGCGGGCGATCACGCCTGTGAAAACGCCCGCGGGCGCGACTTCCTTCCCGGCGGGGAAGAAAACCTGCGACCCCGGCGTCTGGAGGTCAGCGGCACACGGCTCACAGAAGCCACGGGCCCTCCTCAGAAGCGAGGCGTCGGATGCGGCACCGGCGCCTCGTTTCGTTTAACCGGGAGACCCAGGAGGGTTTGGCGGAATGGTGCTCGTCGCCGGGGTGCGATGATCGTTCCGAGGCAAGGACGCAGGGAGCGTTCGTATCGAACAAGATACGGGCGCGACTGAGGACGCAGTCCTCGGGGCGAGCAGCGCGGCCCGGCGGCACAGCCACTATTTCGTCAAGCCCTCCTAGGCCGCGGCCAGATCCGAGAACTTCGCGTACCGCTTGAGGAACGAGAGCTTGACCGTGTCGGTGGGGCCGTTGCGGTGCTTGGCGACGATGACCTCGGCGAGGCCCTGCTGGTCGGACTCCTCGCCGTTGTAGTACTCGTCGCGGTAGATGAACATGACGATGTCGGCGTCCTGCTCGATCGAGCCGCTCTCGCGGAGGTCGGAGAGGATCGGCCGCTTGTCGTGGCGCTGCTCGACCGCGCGCGAGAGCTGGGAGAGCGCGATGATCGGGACGTCGAGGTCGCGCGCGAGCACCTTGAGCGACCGCGAGATCTGCGACACCTCCTGGACCCGGTTCTCCGCGTTCGTCCCCGAGGTCATCAGCTGGAGGTAGTCGACGATGATCAGGCCGAGGTCGGGCTGCTTCGCCTTCAGGCGGCGCGCCTTCGAGCGGATCTCCATCATCGTGATCGAGCCCGTGTCGTCGACGTAGATCGGAGCCTTGGCGAGCTTGTCGCAGGAGGTGGTCAGCCGGGGCCAGTCGTCGGCCGAGAGCTTCCCGGTGCGCAGCCGCTGTGACTCGACCTTCGCCTCGCTGCACATGAGCCGCTGCGTCACCTCGGACTTGGACATCTCGAGCGTGAAGAGCGCGACCGGGACGTTCTTGCGCACCGCGAGGTTGGCGGCGACCCCGAGCCCGAGGGCCGACTTGCCCATGCTCGGGCGCGCGGCCATGACGATCAGGTTCCCCTCCTGGAAGCCCGAGGTGATGCGGTCGAGGTCGCGGAAGCCGGAGGGCACGCCGGTGACGTCGGCGCCCGACTCGTAGAGCTGGGTGATCCGCTCGAAGCTCTCCTTCAGCAGCGCCTCGATGTGGCTGAACTCGGAGGTCGCCTTCTCCTGCGCGAGGTCGAAGAGGATCTGCTCGGCGCGGTCGACGAGCTCGGGCGTCTCGCCGGGCCGCTCCCAGCCGAGACGCGCGATCTCGCCGCCGACGCGGATGAGGCCGCGGAGCGTCGCCGTCTCCTTGACGATCTGCGCGTAGTGGCCGGCGTTCGCGCTCGCCGGGACGAGCGCCGCCAGCTCGTGGACGCGAACCTTGCCGCCGACGTCCTCGAGCTCGCCCCGTTCGTCGAGCTCGTCGACGAGCGTGATCGCGTCGACCGGCTCGCCCTTCGCATAGAGGGCGAGCGCCCCGCGGTAGATCTTCCCGTGGCTCTCGCGGTAGAACTCGCGCCCGTCGGCTGCGAGAACCTCGCTGACGGCCGCAATCGCCCCGGGCGAGAGCATCATGGCGCCGAGGACCGATTCCTCCGCGTCGAGGTTCTGCGGGGGGACCTGAGGGTCCTGGACAGTGGCTGTCCTGGCTCCGTTCGTCGCCATGGGACGTGACTCTATGTGGCCTGTTGATCGTGAATCCACAGTCGGAAAATCCCCCCGTTGCAGGCAAAGAGAACACATGTTCCCATACCTTGCGGACGACAGTGCCCACGGGAACCCACAGGCCCTGTGCACGAGATTCCCGCTCTACGCGCGAACTTTCGCCGAACGCTCCACACCCCCGTGTGGACGGCGCCCGTCGCCGGTGCGCGGACTAAGCTCCAGTCGATGCCCGCCACCGTGATCGTCGGCGCCCAGTGGGGCGACGAAGGGAAAGGGAAGATCGTCGACCTCCTCGCCCGCGACTCGGACGTCGTCTGCCGCTACCAGGGCGGCCCGAACGCCGGGCACACGATCGTGATCGACGGCCAGCGCTTCGCGCTCCACCACGTGCCGTCGGGGATCCTCTCCGGGAAGCTCTGCGTCGTCGGCGCCGGGTGCGTCGTCGACCCCGGTCTCCTCGTCGACGAGCTCGACGAGCTCGAGGGCCGCGGGATCGCGACCGAGACCGTCCGCATCTCGGGCGACGCCCATCTGATCATGCCGTGGCACGTCGCCGTCGACTCCGCCAGCGAGCGCAAGCTGGGGCGCCTTCAGATCGGGACGACGCGGCGGGGGATCGGGCCGGCGTACGCCGACAAGGCGGCGCGCATCGGCATCCGCGTCCAGGACATCCTCGACCCCAAGATCCTGCGCCAGAAGTTCGAGACGGCGCTCGCCGAGAAGAACCTCCTGCTCGAGCGGATCCACGAGGTGCCGACGCTCGAAGTCGAGGAGCTCGCGGCGCGCATGGAGACCTACGCGGTCCGGCTGCGCCCGTACGTCGCGGACACGTCCCTGCTGGTCGACCGCGCGCTGCGCGACGGGCGGCGCGTGCTCCTGGAGGGAGCGCAGGGGACGCTGCTCGACCTCGACCACGGCACGTATCCGTTCGTCACCTCGTCGAACCCCGTCGCCGGCGCAGCCGCGACCGGGGTCGGCATCGGGCCGACCCGGATCGACCGCGTCCTCGGCGTCGCCAAGGCGTACGTCACGCGGGTCGGCGAGGGGCCGTTCCCGACCGAGATCGAGGGCGAGCAGTCAGCCCGCGTCCGCGAGCTCGGCGCCGAGTACGGGACGACCACGGGCCGCGAGCGGCGCTGCGGCTGGCTCGACCTCGTCGCGCTCCGCTTCGCCGTCCGGGTCAACGGGATGACGAGCCTCGTGCTGACGAAGCTCGACGTCCTCTCCGCGTTCGACGAGATCCCCGTCTGCACGCGCTACCGCCTACCCGACGGGACGGAGACGGACGAGTTCCCGGCACACCAGAGCGACTTCCACCACGCGCAGCCCGTGTACGAGACGCTGTCCGGCTGGAAGGCCTCGCTCGATGAGGCCGAGTCGCTCGCCGACCTCCCCGACGCCGCCCGCGCGTACGTCTCCTTCATCGAGGAGCAGCTCGGCGTCGAGGTCTGCCTCATCAGCGTCGGGGCCGAGCGCGAGCGCGTCGTCGCCCCGAGCGGGCTCGCCGGCGTCGCGGGATAATCCCGGCGTGCGCCGCGTCAACCTCTTCTCCGCTCCGCTCGAGGACGCGTCCGAGCGACCGGACGGCTTCGGCTTCTCGTTCGCCCGCCTCGCGCCCGAGCTCGGAGCGAAGCTCGTGGGCGCCACGATCTACGAGCTCCCTCCCGGCCAGACCACCTTCCCGTACCACTACGAGTACGGCTGCGAGGAGTGGCTCCTCGTCGTCACCGGCCGGCCGACGCTGCGCGACCCCGAGGGAGAGCACGAGCTCGAGCCCGGCGACGTCGTCTGCTTCCCGGAGGGGCCGGAAGGCGCCCATGCCGTCACGAACAAGACGGACGAGCCCGCCCGGATGGTGATCCTCTCGACCAAGGGCTTCCCCGCGGTCGCCGTCTACCCGGACAGCGAGAAAATCGGGCTCTGGACGGGGAACGAGGCCGACGACGTCATGGTCCGGCGCGAGAGCGGCGTCGACTACTGGGACCGCGAGCTCTGAGGCTCGAGCTCGACCACGTCGTCATCGCGGTCAGCGACTGGGATCGCTCCAACGCGTTCTACGCGGACGTGCTCGGCGCCGAGGTCGTGCCGATCGGAGCCGGCCGGTTCGCGTACGCCTTCGGCGACCAGCGGCTGAACGTCCACGGCCCCGACACGGACGTCGGCAGCCTGGTCGCGACGGAGCCGGTGCGTCCCGGGAACGGCGACCTCTGCTTCGTCTGGCCCGGCCCGATCGAGCAGGCTGTGGAGCATCTGCGCACCCACGAGGTGGAGATCGAGGCAGGGCCCGTCGAGCGGGCGGGAGGACGCGGGCAGGGCATGAGCGTGTACTTCCGCGACCCGGACGGCTCGCTGCTCGAGCTCATCTCGTACGCCTGACGGTCAGCGCAGGATCGTCGTCACCACGCCCGTCTCCGGGTCGACGCGCCGAACCGCCGGCTCCGGCTCGGACTGGCTGAAGAGGAGCGCGCCGTCCGGCGCGAAGGCGATGTCGCTCGGGAGGACGCCGATCTCGGTCGCGCGCATGCCGTCGTCGCTCGCCCCGAGCGAGCCCGTGCCGACGACGACCTCGAGCGAGCCGTCCTCGGCCACCCGGCTCACCTGGCCGCCCGAGGGATCGCCCGAGATCAGGTAGAGGGAGCCGTCGGGTGCGAAGAGCACCTTGAAGGTGCCGCCCTCGAGCCCGTCGACGGCCGTTTCGATCCTGCTGCCCTCGGCGAGCACCCGCCTGATCAGGCTCTGGCCATCCGGGAAGTACAGGTTCCCGTCCTCGTCGTAGGCCGCCCCGTGCGGCGACTCGACGCTTGCCTTCGCCGCCGGCCCTCCCTCGCCCGTCGTCCGCTGCTCGCCGTCCCCGGCGACCGTCTCGATGAGGCCGGTCTCCAGATCGACGCGGCGCACGAAGTTCCCGAGCGTCGGGACGGCGAGGTACCGCCCGGTTGGATCCAGCGCGACGTACGCCGGTAGCCCGAGGTCGGCCCGCGTCGCCTGGCCCCCGTCTCCTGTCCGGCCGTCGCGGCCGGTGCCCGCGACCGTGGAGATCGTGCCGTCCGGCGCGACGGCGCGGATCCGGTTCGCCGTGAAGTCGGCGATGAAGAGGCTCCCGTCCGGGCCGAACGCGATTCCGACCGGCTCCTGAATGGTCGCCTCGACCGCAGGCCCGCCGTCGCCGTCCGAGCCGACCTCGCCGGTGCCGGCGAAGACCTCGCTCTCCCCGGTCTCGGGATCGACGCGGATGACCTGGTGGAGGAGCCCGTCGGCGACGTAGATCTGCCCTTCGGCGTCGACGGCGAGGTCGTACGGCAGCTCGAGCACCGGCTCGGGCGTCTCGACCGCGGCGGTGGTCTGGCGCGCGGCGTCCTCCCCGTCGCCGCCGCAGCCGGCGGCGAGGAGGAGCAGAACGAGGACGGCGGCGTGCCGGCGCATCGCCCCTGGTACACCGGGGCCGGGAGCGGCGTTACGGGCTAGCGCAGCTCGGCGGCGAGCTCGAGGGCCCGCTCGCGGCCGACGCCGGCTTCGAGCCGGTAGCCGACGTCGCCCTCCTGCCACACGAGGACGTTCCCGGCCAGCGCGCCCGGAGCGGCGCGCTCCTGGAAGTCCCCGCCGAGGTAGAAGACGACGTGCTCGTTGCCGCTGATCCAGAGCCCGCGCGCCTCGCGCACGTCCACGAGCTCCGCCTGGGTGACCGGGCCGAGCAGCTTGTGGAAGAGGACGTCCTCGGTCGTCCACTGGGTGAGGACGAGGCGGGCGTCGCGCTCGTCGCCGTAGACCGCCGTGATCACCAGGCCGCCCGAGGGATCCCGGTAGCGGTAGACGAGATCGGGCTCGCCGAGAGACTCCGGGAGGAGGATCTCGAACGGCGCCTGCCGCTCCGCCTCGGCGAGGGTGACCTCCTCGCCGTAGACCCCGGTCCACGAGGCGAGCGGCATGCTCGGGAGCTCGTCGACGCGCTCGACCCGCACGCCCGGGAGGAAGTCGAGCCAGTCGGCGAGCGCGCCGCGCGCACCGGGCGAGACGGCGAGCACTGCGGCGAAGGCGGCGACGACAGCGGCGAGCGCGAGGACGAGCCGGCCCGGGCGACGCCGCCGGCCGGTGATTCCCACGCGCGCACCTGCCGCGCCTGCGAGGTCCGGCGTGACCGGGAACGGATACTCGGGCGCGAGCGCGGCGAGACGACGCTCCAGGTCGTTCATGCGACCTCCTCCCCCAGCTCGCGGCGCAGCTTGCCGAGCGCCCGCCAGACCCGCACGCGCACGGCGACCGGCTTGACCCCGAGCACGGACGCCGCCTCCTCGTCCGAGAGCTCGAGAATGTAGCGGCCGACGATCGCCAGGCGGTCGCCGTCCGGCAGCCGGCCGATCGCCTCCAGGAGATGGGCGCGATCCTCGGCCGCGAGGACGTCCGCTTCGGCGGAGCGGGCGGTGCCGTCGAAGGCGGCCTCGACCGCGGCGCGAGAGGCCAGCGCTCCACGCCGCCACGTCGAGCGGCGGTAGTTCCGCGCCTCGTTGGCGACGATGCGGAGGAGCCAGGGCCGGAACGGCCTACCGGCCTCGAACCGGTGCAGCGCGGCGTGGGCCTTCACGAACGCCTCCTGGGTCGCGTCCTCGGCGCCCTCGGCCGAGCCGAGGATGACGTAGGCGGTTCGAAAGGCCACGGATTCGTGCATGCGGAGCAGCGCGACGTAGGCGTCGCCGTTCCCGCGGCGCGCCAGCTCGACGAGCTCGGCCTCGGAAGCTTCCTGCCGCACCCTTCCCTCTATACACCGGGAACGACGCCGGCGTTACAGATCGCCGGGCTCGTTCACGTTCCGCAGCGCCGCTTCGTCGAGCTCGACGACGTTCGTTCGAAGCTCCTCCAGCGCCCGGTGGAGCGCCAGGTCGCCGGCGGCGATCCTGCGCTCGAGCACGGGCAGCGCCGTCCGCCGGTACGCGCCGGGGAGCGCGCCGGTCTGCGGGACGGCGGCGTCGTGGCCCTCGGCCGCGTCAACCAACGCGCGCAGGAGGTCGGCGGTCACGAGCGGCATATCGGTGGGGAGCACGACGACGAGCTCCGTGCCGGCCAGGCGAAGAGCGGCGGCGAGCCCGACGATCGAAGCCCGCACGTCGCTGCCGTCGTCGAGCACCTCGAACGGCAGCTCGAGCCCGTCGGCCGCCTTGCCCACGACGATCACGTCGCCGAACGCCTCCACGAGCACGCGATGCCCCCGCTCGGCGAGCGTCTCGCCCTCGTAGGACGCCAGCGCCTTCGGCGAGCCGAAGCGCGTGCTCGCGCCGCCGACGAGGAGAGCGCCGGCTACGCCCGGCCGGTCGCGTACCACGCGCGGGCGGTGAGGCTGAAGGGGCCTTCGGGAGCCTCGAGCCGCTCGCGATAGAGCGCCTTGAGAGCCTCCTGCCGGTCGGGGGGAAGCGAGACGGCATAGGCGCCCGCGGGGCCCACCCCTGCCGTGTAGGGCTCCCAGAGATCCTCGAAAGACTCGTACTCGGCGGACACGACGATCGCGCCGTCCTCGACGTCCTCGAGGCCGGCGTCGCGCAGCAGCCCGACGAGCTCGCCCTCGCGTCGGTACGGCATGCGGGAGCGCTCGTCGGCGTCACCGGAGCCCTCCGGGTCGAGCTCCTCGACGGCGTCCCAGAACCTCCCCAGGAGCTGCATCTCGCCCCCGTAGTCCCAGACGCACGCAGCCACCGTGCCGCCGGCCCGCGTGACGCGCCGCATCTCCGCGACGCCGGCCGCGGGGTCGGCCATGAAGTTGACGACGAGCAGGGCGAGCGCGGCGTCGAAGGAGTCGTCCTCGAACGGCAGCGACTCGGCGACGCCCTGCCGGACGTCGGCCTCCGGGAAGCGCTCGCGGAGCGCGGCGACGAACGACTCCGACGGGTCGACGGCGGCCACCCGCGCCGGCCCGGCGATCTCGACGAGCCGGCGCGTCCCGACCCCGGAGCCGGCGCCGACATCCAGCACCGACACCCCCGGGGCGAGGGCCGCGCGCTCGGCGAGCGCGTCGCACAATGCGTAGCTGTAGCGGCCGACGAAGCGGTCGTACGCCTCAGCTGCGACGGCAAAAGTCACGCGATCCTCCAGGGTTCCGAGTAGACGTTCACGCGCCCGTCGCGGACGAAGCCGCAGAGCGTCACGCCGCGGTCGCGGCCGAGCTCGACGGCGAGCGACGAGGGCGCGCCGACGGCCACGAGGACCGGACATCCGGCCACTGCGGCCTTCTGGACGAGCTCGAAGGAGAGCCTGCCGCTGACGCAGACGACCTTGTCGGCGAGCGGGAGCATCCCGTCCAGAAACGCACGCCCGACGACCTTGTCGAAGGCGTTGTGGCGGCCGACATCCTCGCGCGCGTGCACGAGCGTCCCCGACGCCGAGAAGAGGCCCGTGGCGTGCAGGCCGCCGGTGGCGGTGAAGGTCGGCTGCGAGGCGCGGAGCCGGTCCGGCAGCGCCGAGACGACGTCGATCGGCACACGGAGGTCGCTCTCCACGCGCGGCGCCTCGACCGCGACCGCCTCGAGCGCGCCTTTGCCGCACACGCCGCACGAGGACGAGGTGTAGAAGTTCCGCCGCAGCGCCTCGGCGTCATAGTCCTCGGCCGTCACCTCGACGGTGTTCGCGGCCAGGTCTTCCGGAAGAGAGGCCTCGACCGGCTGGATGCCCTCGGAGAGCAGGAAGCCGAGCGCGAGCTCCTCGTCCTGGCCGGGAGTCCGCATGGTCACGGCGACCGCCTCGCCGTTGACGCGGATCTCGAGCGGCTCCTCCACGGCCACCTCGTCGCGCTCCGTCCAACCGCCGGGGAGCCGCAGGACGTCCGTACGGGCCGCGGAGTACGGCGGCAGGGCGTTCACTATGATCGAACCATAGACGTCCTCAAGCTCACCGAGCTCCTCCCCGAGCTGCCGAGAGAGCGGACGAAGCTGCTGGACAACCTCGGCCGGGTCCGGCGTGAGGTGGGCCCCTTGTCAGCCGAGCTCTCCGACGCGGTCGCGGACCACATGAACATCCGCCGCGGCGAGGTGCACGAGGTCGTGTCCTTCTACTCCTTCCTGCGCGTGCCCATGGACGCCGTCCGCGTCTGCATCGGGCCCGTCTGCGACTGCCTCGGCGCCAGGGACCTCCTCGCGCGCGAGCAGGAGACCGCCAACGGCGTGCCCGTGCTCGGGGTCGAGTGCCTCGGCCACTGCGACATCGGCCCGGTGCTCCTGCGCGGCGACGACGTCGAGCCGGAGGTCGTCTACCGCACGAACGACGGCCCGTCGACCGGCCTGGCGCAGCGGGACGAGACGCTCGCCGACTACGAGGCCCGCGGCGGCTTCGAGGTGCTCCGCAATCTCCCGCCGAACGAGACGATCATCGAGGAGCTGAAGGCGAGCGGCCTCGCCGGCCTCGGCGGCGCCGGCTTCCCGACCGGGATCAAGTGGGAGGCGGTCGCGCGCGAGCCCGGCCCGCGCTACGTCGTCGTCAACGCCGACGAGGGCGAGCCCGGGACGATCAAGGACCGCTACGTCATGGAGCTCCGGCCGCATCTGATGCTCGAGGGGATGCTCGTCGCCATGCGGTTCGCCGAGGCGACCGAGGGCTTCATCTACCTGCGCGAGGAGTACGCGACCGCGCGCGCACGGCTGCTCGGCGCGCTCGAGGAGCTGCGCGCGGCCGGCCTGCTCGACGGGCTCTCGATCGAGCTCGTCGTCGGCGCCGGCGCGTACATCTGCGGCGAGGAGACGGCGATGCTCGAGTCGATGGAGGGCCGTCGCGGCATGCCGCGGCTGAAGCCTCCGTTCCCGAGCCAGGTCGGCTACCTCGGCCGCCCGACGCTGATCAACAACGTCGAGACCCTGGCGCACATCCCGGCGATCCTGCGCCTGGGCGGTGAGGCGTGGCCGCACGTCCGGCTCTGGTCGCTCTCGGGCGCCGTTGCCCGGCCGGGCTGCTACGAGGCGCCCGTCGACGTCACCCTCCGCGAGCTGATCGACGACTACGCGGGCGGAGCGACCGAGGAGATCGGCGCGATCGTCCCGGGCGGCGCCGCGAGCGGGATCCTCCCGCCGGAGGCGCTCGACGTGCCGCTGACGCGCGACGCGCTCCGCGAGTGGGGCGTCGGTGCCGGCTCGGCCGCGGTGCAGGTCTTCCCCACGAGCTACTCGCCGCTCCGGCTTCTGGCCGAGACCATGCGCTTCTTCGCCGAGGAGTCGTGCCAGAAGTGCACGCCGTGCCGGATCGGCAACCGCGGCATGCACCACGTGCTCGAGGAGCTCGAGAAGGGTCAGGTCGCCATGTCGCGCGAGCAGGTCGAGGAGTGGCTCGATGCGATGGCGGCCACGTCGATCTGCGGCCTCGGGCAGGGCGCGCCGTTCCCCATGCGCGCGGCCTTCCGCTACTGGCCGGAGCTCTTCGCGCCGCTCGGCGAGCCGACGCCCGCAACGTGACGGACGCCGCGGCGCTCGACCGCGACGACCCGCTCGCACGGTTCCGCGACGAGTTCGTCCACGAGGAGGGCGGTCCGCTCTACGTCGACGGCAACTCGCTCGGCCGGCTCCCGAAGCGGACGCAGGCGGCTATCGCCGACGTGGTGGAGCGCTGGGGCACCGACCTCGTGCGCGGCTGGCACGACTGGATCGAGCTTCCGACCGCGGTCGGCGACGAGCTCGCCGAGCATGCGCTGGGCGCGCGGCCGGGCGAGGTGGCCGTCACGGACTCGGTCACCGTCAACCTCTACAAGCTCGCCTCCGCCGTGCTCGCCGCACGGCCCGAGCGGCGGGCGGTCGTCACCGACGTCGACAACTTCCCGACCGACCGCTACGTGCTCGAGGGCGTTGCCGGCGAGCTCCGCTTCATCGAGCCCGACCCCGTCGAAGGGCCGACCGTCGCCGACGTCGAGGCGGCGTGCGCGTCCGGCGACGTCGGGCTCGTCGCGCTCTCGCACGTCGCGTACCGCCCCGGCGCGCTCGCCGACCTGCGCGGCATCACGGAGGCTGCGCACGCGGCCGGCGCGCTGATGCTCTGGGACGTCAGCCACTCCGTCGGAGCCGTGGAGATCGGCTTCGAGGAGCACGGCGTCGACCTCGCCGTCGGCTGCACCTACAAGTACCTCAACGCAGGGCCCGGTGCGCCCGCGTTCCTCTACGTGCGCGAGCCGCTCCAGGAGGAGCTCCGCACCCCGATCCAGGGCTGGTTCGGCCAGCGCGACCAGTTCGCCATGGGCCATCCGTACGAGCCCGCGGACGGCGTGTCGAAGTTCCTCGCCGGCACCCCGCAGATCCTCGGGCTGGTCGCGATCCGGGCGAGCCTCGAGCTCCTGGCCGAGGCCGGGATCGACGCGGTCGCGGCCAAGGGCCGCGCGCTCACCGAGCACGCGATCGAGCTCCACGACGAGCTGCTCGCGCCGCTCGGCGTCGAGCTGGGCACGCCCCGCGACGCGACCAGACGCGGCGCGCACGTCTCGTTTCGCCACCCGGAGGCCTGGCGCATCTGCCGGGCGCTCATCGAGCGGGCCGACGTGATCCCCGACTACCGCGGCCCCGACAGCGTCCGCTTCGGCTTCCCGCCGCTCTACACGCGCTTCGCCGACGTCCGCGAGTCGATCGAGCGCCTCGCGCGGGTGATCGAGCGCGAGGAGTACCTCGAGGTCGACGCCGCGTTCACGCGGGTGACCTGAGAGGGCGGGCGTTACGATTCACTCCATGGCCCGGACGGTTGAGTTCACGCTCGACGGAAAGCCCGCCAGCGCGCCCGAGGGCGAGCTGCTCGTCCACGCCGCCGCGCGGCACGGCGTCTTCATCCCGACGCTCTGCCACGACGACAAGCTGGAGCCTTACGGCGGCTGCCGCATGTGCGTCGTCGGGGTCGAGGGCTCGCCGCGACCGTTGCCCGCCTGCGCCACCGGCGTCACCGAGGGCATGGCCGTTTCGACCAACTCCGCCGTGCCGGAGTTCCGCAAGACGCTGACCGAGATGCTGCTCACCGAGCACCTGAACCCGGATCCGGGCGGCCGGCCCAACGAGCTGGTCGACCTCGCAGGAGAGCTCGACGCGGAGGCGCCGTTCATCCTCCCCGACGCGAAGCGCGAGCCCTACGCCGACCGCAACAAGCTGATGGGCTACGACCCGGACGCGTGCATCCTCTGCAACCGCTGCGTTCGCTACACGCAGGAGGTCATGCAGTGCTCGGCGCTCTCGCTCGAAGGGCGGGGCCCGAACGCGCGCATCGTCCCGACGCACGGCTACTCGTGGCTCGACACCGAGTGCGAGCTCTGCGGCGGCTGCCTCTCCGTCTGCCCGACCGGAGCGATCTACGAGAAGTTCGAAGAGGCGACAGACCGGCCCGAGCGCGGGCTCGAGAAGGTGAAGTCGACGTGCACGTTCTGCGGCGTCGGCTGCCAGGTCGACCTGAACGTCGACCCCGAGACGAAGCGGATCGTGAAGGTCACCTCCGAGCCGCACTACGTCTCGAACGAGGGCAACCTCTGCGTCAAGGGCCGGTTCGCGTTCAACTTCGTCCACCACCCGGACCGGCTCACGGACCCCCTTGTCCGCGGCGAGGACGGCGAGCTGCACCCGACGACCTGGGAGCACGCCTACCAGGTCGCAGCCGACGGGCTCCTGCGCGTGAAGGCCGAGCACGGGCCGAACTCGATCGGCTTCCTCTCCTCCGCGCGGCTGACGATGGAGGAGAACTTCCTCATCCAGAAGCTCGCGCGGACGGCCATCGGGACGAACAACGTCCACTCGCTGCGAAGCCACCTGACACGCTCCGACCCTCTACGGCCTGGTCAGGTCGTTAGGCAGAGGCGCGACGACCAACTCGATCCCCGAGATCGAGAACGCCCGCTTCATTTTCGTCATCGGGTCGAACACGACCGAGGCGCACCCCGTGCTCGCGCTGCGGATGAAGAAGGCCGTGCGCAACGGCGCCACGCTCGTCGTCGCCGACCCGCGCAAGATCTGGCTGACGAAGCTCGCCAAGCGCCACCTGCAGCTCCGGCCCGGCTCCGACGTCTGGCTCGTCAACGCGATGCTGCACGTGATCCTCAAGGAGGGCCTCCAGGACGACGCCTACATCGCCGAGCACACCGAGGGCGTCGAGGCCGTCGCCGAGGTCGTCGAGCGCTACACGCCCGAGGAGGCCGAGAAGGTCACCGGCGTCCCGGCGGCCGACATCGTCGCCACGGCACGCGAGTACGCGCGCGAGAAGCACGCGGCGATCTTCTACACGCTCGGGATCACCGAGCACGCGTGCGGCGTCGACAACATCTGGTCGCTCTCGAACCTCGTGCTCATGACCGGGCACCTGGGCTATGAGTCCACGGGGCTGAACGCACTCCGTGGGCAGAACAACGTCCAGGGCCTGAACGACGCGGGCGCCAATCCGGCCTACCTTCCGGGCTACCAGCCCGTCGACGACCCGGAGATCAACTCGAAGTTCTCAGAGGCGTGGGGGCATGACGTCTCCCCCACTCCCGGCTTCAGGCTCGATCAGATGATGTCGGGGCTCCACGACGGGCGGATCAAGGCGCTCTACCTGATCGGCGAGAACCCCGTCCAGACCGAGCCGAACGCCCACCACGTCGAGGAGGGCATGGAGCAGCTCGACTTCTGCGTCGCGCAGGACCTCTTCCTCAACGACTCCAACCGCAAGTACGCCGACGTCATCTTCCCCGCGTCGAGCTTCGCCGAGAAGGACGGCACGTTCACGAACACCGAGCGCCGCGTGAACCGCGTGCGCCGCGCCGTGCCCTGCCCGGGGAACGCGCGCGAGGACTTCCGCATCGTCGTCGAGATGGCGGAGGCGCTCGGCGCGAACTGGCCGGCGTACGAGACGCCGGAGGAGGCCTGGGACGAGTTCGCCGACCTGGCGCCGCTCTGGACCGGCATCCGGTACGACCGCATCGAGGAGGTCGGGCTCCAGTGGCCGTGCACCGACCGCGACCACCCGGGCACCCCGTACCTGCATGCGCCGCATCCCTCGCGGCCGAACGGCCGGGGGAAGTTCTACCCGGTCGAGTACCAGCCGCCGATCGAGCAGCCCGACTCCGAGTACCCGTTCGTCCTCTCCACCGGGCGGACGCTCTACCACTACAACTCGGCGACCATGACCATGCGCGAGGACGGGGTCGTCCAGAAGCAGGAGGACCCGTTCGTCGAGATGCACCCCGAGGACGCCGTCGCGCTCGGCATCGAGGACGGCGAGTGGGTGCGCCTCGTCTCGCGGCGAGGCGAGCTCGAGGCGCGCGCGAAGCTCGGCGAGCGCGTCTACCCCGGCCTCGTCTGGATGGCGCTCCACTTCGCCGAGGCGAAGGTGAACTGGCTCACGCACGACGTCGGCGACCCGCTGATCGGCACGCCGGAGTACAAGACGAGCGCCGTGCGCGTCGAGCCGCTCAACGGCGCCGTCAGGCCGGCCGCGCGCTGAGCGTCGTGGACGGCCCCGACCGCCAGACGCACCCATCGAGCTGGACGCGGAGGAGTTCCGCCGCCTCGGGCACGGCCTCGTGGACGACATCGCGGACTTCCTGGGCGCGCTGCCGGAGCGCCCGGTCGCGCCGGGCGAAGCGCCGCACGAGGTCAGCGCGGCGCTCGGCGGCGGCGGCCTCCCCGAGCACGGGAACGCCCGCCGACGAGCTGCTCGCGGAGGCCGCCCGCCTGCTCTTCGAGCACTCCACGCTTCAACGGGCACCCGCGCTTCCTGGCCTACATCACCTCTTCGGCGGCGCCGATCGGCGCGCTCGGCGACCTGCTGGCGGCCGCGGTCAACCCGAACGTCGGCGGCTGGGACCTGTCGCCGCTCGCCTCCGAGCTCGAGGCGCAGACGATTCGCTGGATCGCCGAGCTGATCGGCTACCCGGCCGACTGCGGCGGGCTGCTCGTGAGCGGGGGGAACATGGCGAACTTCATCGGCTTCCTGGCCGCGCGGCGCGCCCGCGCGCCGTTCAACGTCCGCACGGAGGGGATGGCCGCCTGCGACGAGGGGCCGCTGCGCGTCTACGGGTCGGCCGAGACACACACGTGGATCCACAAGGCCGCCGACCTCTTCGGCCTCGGCACCGACGCCATCCGCTGGATCGAAACGGACGGCGACCAGCGCATGCTCGTCCCCGCCCTGCGGGAGGCGATCGCCGCGGACCGCGCCGACGGCGCCACTCCGCTGCTCGTCGTCGGAACCGCGCGGCTCGGTGAGCACGGGCGCGATCGACCCGCTGGACGAGATCGCCGCGCTCTGCCGCGACGAGGGGATCTGGTTCCACGTCGACGGCGCCTACGGCGCGCCCGCGGCCGTCCTGCCGGATGCGCCGCCGCACCTCAAGGCGCTGGCGCTGGCCGACTCGGTCGCCATCGACCCGCACAAATGGCTCTACGCGCCGCTCGAGGCTGGGTGCGCGCTCGTCCGGGATCCCGCAGGCGCTCCTCGACGCGTTCACCTACCGGCCGCCGTATTACGCCTTCCACGAGGGGGAGGACGCGCCGATCAGCTACATCGACTACGGGCCGCAGAACTCGCGCGGGTTCCAGGCGCTGAAGGTCTGGCTCGGCCTCCGGCAGGTCGGCCGCGAAGGCTACGTGCGCATGATCTCCGACGACATCTCGCTCGCGCGCGAGCTCCACCGGCTGGCGTCCGAGGACCCCGAGCTGGAGGCGTGGACGACGAGCCTCAGCATCACGACGTTCCGCTACGTCCCGCCCGACGTCGAGCCGGGGACGCCCGAGACGGAGGAGTACCTGAACGCCCTCAACCAGGAGCTCCGCGACCGGCTCGAGCGCGGCGGCGAGACCTACGTCTCGAACGCGGTCGTCGACGGCACGTACCTCCTGCGGGCCTGCATCGTGAACTTCAGGACGACCGCGGAGGACATGGCGGCGCTGCCCGAGATCGTCAAGCGCGTCGGCGCCGAGGTCCACGCGGACCGAAATCCTTTACGGGCCGCTTAGGAATCCCTAACCCCGCGGGCGGAGACTGCCGCCATGCGACTGGGGGTACTAGCGGTCGTCGCAGCCGCCGCCGTCCTCCTCCCCGGAGCGACCGTGGCGGCCGGAGCCGACGCCGCACAGCCGGCGCCGGCCGCGCAGGCGAGCCCGAACGTCGTCGTGATCATGACCGACGACCAGACGGTCGAGTCGATGCGGGTCATGACGAACGTGCAGCGGCTCCTGCGCGACCGCGGGGCGACCTTCCCGCAGAGCTTCGTCACGTACGCGCTCTGCTGCCCCTCGCGCGCGACCTTCCTCACCGGCCAGTACGCGCACAACCACGGCGTCATGGGCAACTCGCCGCCGAGCGGCGGCTACGCGAAGCTCGACCACACGAACACGCTGCCCGTCTGGCTCCAGCAGGCCGGGTACTACACGGCGCACCTCGGCAAGTACCTGAACGGCTACGGGCGCATGAACCCGAGGGAGATCCCGCCCGGCTACGACGAGTGGCGCGGCTCCGTCGACCCGTCCACGTACCGCTTCTACAACTACACGCTCAACGAGAACGGGACGCTCCACACGTACGAGCGCGCCTACCAGACCGACCTCTACGCCCGGAAGGCGGTCAACATCATCAACCGGCGCGCGCCGCAGGCCCAGCCGTTCTTCCTCTGGGTCGCGTTCCTCGCCCCGCACAGCGGCGGGCCCCGCGAGCCCGACGACCCCACGGGCCAGGCGACGCCTGTCCCTGCTCCCCGGCACCGCAACGACTTCGCCTCCGCGCGGCTCCCCCGCCCTCCCGGCTTCAACGAGCGCAACGTCTCGGACAAGCCGGTCGGCATCCGCAACCGGCCGCTCCTCGGCGCGGCGCGGATCGCGAAGATCCGCGAGAACTACCAGCAGCGTCTGGAGTCGCTCCTCGCCGTCGACGAGGCCGTGGCGAAGATCGTTGCGGCGCTCCGGAGCAAGGGCGAGCTGAACAACACGCTGATCGTGTTCACGTCGGACAACGGCTTCTTCCACGGCGAGCACCGCGTCCCGTCCGGGAAGGTGCTGCCGTACGAGCCGTCGATCCGCGTGCCGCTGATCATGCGCGGGCCCGGCATCCCGGCCGGCCTGCGCCTGACCCAGCGCGTCGCCAACATCGACCTGGCGCCGACGATCGTGGACGCCGCGGGGCGACGGCGGGGCGCGTGATGGACGGCCGCTCCCTCCTCCCGGTGATCGCGAGCCCGGGCATGTCGCTCAACCGCGACCTGCTCGTCGAGCGCGGGCCGGGCCAGGGGACGTTCACGGCGCTGCGGGCACCGAACTACTTCTACGCCGAGTACGGGAACGGCGAGCAGGAGCTCTACGACTTCGCGCGCGATCCGTACCAGCTCACGAGCCGGCACGCCGACCCGGCCTACGCCGCGCTCGAAGCTGTTCTGGCCGAGCGCCTCGAGCACCTGCGCGCCTGCGCCGGGCTCACCTGCCGCACACGCCCCTAGGCGGGCTAACGCACCGACCTGGACCTGCTCGTCCGACAGTCGGACATATAAGTGCAAGTCAGTTGATCGTTTGCGCGGGGCGTTGTATGGTCGCCCCGGACGCTGGCGCTCGCCCCTACTCGCGCTGACGGGGACTTCGGTGCCCATGGGCTGCGAGCCGCGCCGGCGAACCCGGGTGGAGGAGGCGAGGGGGTTCCTTCACGGAGCCCCCTCGCCGAGTTCTTTGCATCTCCAGGACAATTTCGTCCTACCATGCGCGCATAGGCACGCCTGGCACCCACGCCGGTGAGAGCCGGTTCCTCACCACGATCATCTCGACGGTCGGTTCCTCCCTGGACCTCGAGGAGGTCCTCGGCGCGGTCGTAGGCCTCCTGACCGACGCGACGTCGGTGCACGCCTGCTTCGTCTACCTCGTCGAGGACGACGAGCGCCTCGTGCTCGAGGCCGCCTCCGAGCCCTACGCGCACCTGGTCAAGCAGGTCGTCCTCGAGCGCGGCGAGGGCCTTGCCTGGTGGGCGGCCGAGCACAAGGAGCCTGCCTGGATTCGCGACGAGCTCCTGGACGACCCGCGCGTGAAGTACGTGCCGGAGCTCGAGGAGGAGCGCTTCCAGTCGCTGGTGTCGGTGCCGATCGTCGGCAAGGACGGGAACGTGATCGGCGTCATCTCCAGCCATACCGTCGCGCCGCGGGAGTTCACCGAGGCCGAGGTGGACGTGCTCGTCTCGAGCGCGTCGCTCGTCGCCGGCGCGATCGAGAACGCACGCCTCTACGAGGAGATGCGCCGCCGCGTCGACGAGCTCGAGCACCTGACCGAGCTCGGCGAGACGCTCGCCCGCGCGGAAACGCTCGACGAGCTCCTTCCGGTCGTGGCCGGGCGGGCCGTCCGCCTGCTGCGAGCCGACTCCTGCCACGTCTACCTCCTCGACCCGGGCTCGGAGGAGCTGCGCCTCCAGGCGTCCTCGCCGTCGAGCGCCCCGGCCCGCGCGACCATCGGGCTCTCGGAGCTGGGCCCGGAGCTCGTCCGCAAGCGCCGCTCCCCGTCCGTCTCGGTGCCGCTCGTCGCCAACGACGAGCTGCTCGGCCTGCTGGCCGCGGCCGGCACGTCGGAGGTCGACCTCGCGCGCGTCGTCGCCAACCAGGTCGCCGTCGCGATCAAGAAGATCGAGCTGATCGAGCGGCTGACGGAGAAGAACCTGATCAAGGACTTCTTCGAGCAGCTCGACCGCGGCGAGGCGATCCCCGGGCTCGAGGGCCGCGCCGCACGACTGGGCTGCGACCTCGACCAGCGCTACCTCGTTCTCGCGGCGGCGCCGCCCTCCGACGAGCTCGAGCGCCAGCTCGGTACCGCCGCGCCCGGCTCGCTCTTCGACCGGCGCGACGACTCCATGCGCGCGCTCCTCCGCGTCCCGTCGGACGGCCACGAGCGCCTGCTCGCCCTCGTCCGCGAAGCGCAGGAGAGCCTCGGCGGCCCCGTCGCGATCGGCCTCTCCAACGTCTGCCGCGGCGCGGACACGTTCGCCTCGGGCTTCGAGGAGGCGCGGCACGCGCTCCTCGGCACGACCGTGCTCCAGGGCTCGCCCGGCGTCATGTCCTACGAGGAGCTCGGCCCGTACAAGTACCTCCTGCGCATGCCCTTCGACGGCGACGTGCGCGACGCCCACCGGGACGCGGTCGCACGCATCGCCGAGTACGACCGCCTGCGCTCCACCTCCCTCCTGCGGACGCTCGAGGAGTTCCTGCGCCGCCGCGGCAACATCAGCGCGACCGCGGAGGCGCTCTACGTCCATCCGAACACGCTGCGGCAGCGGCTTCGCCGCATCGGCGAGCTCTCCGGCCTCGACCTCCGCAAGGACGACTGGCTCATGGTCGAGATCGCCGTGAAGATGGTGCGCCTCCAGGAGGCGCTGGGGACGGCGAAACCCGACACAACTCGCCCCTAGCGGTTGTAGAAAGCCGCCATCGGCCAACGCGCTGACGGCGGTTATCGTCAGGGTCCGTCCCATAAGGAGGAGTCGCATGGCCAGCGCGAGCGCCGCCGCGCCCACCGTCGAGGACATCCGCAAGGAGTCCGAGTCGCGCGGCATCGAGTTCTACTTCGCCCAGTTCGTCGACATGTACGCGCGGCCGAGCGCGAAGCTCGTCCCCGCCCAGAACCTCGACGACCTCGTGACCGACGGCGCAGGCTTCGCCGGCTTCGCGGCCGGTGAGATCGGCCAGGTGCCGAGCGACCCCGACATCGCGGCGATCCCGGATCTCGCGAGCTTCACGCCGGTGCCCTGGGAGCCGACCGTGGCGCGCTTCGCCTGCGACATCACGGTCGACGGCGAGGACTGGCCGTACGACCCGCGCACGATCCTCCGCCGCCAGCTGGCCAAGGCGAAGGACAAGGGCTTCGAGTTCAAGATCGGCCTCGAGCTCGAGTACTTCCTCGTCGAGCTCCTGGACGACGGGTCGATCCGCCTCGCCGACGCGCTCGACACCCTCGAGAAGCCCTGCTACGACCTCAACGGGCTCTCGCGCCACTACGACTTCCTCACGACGGTCTCGCGCTACGTGAACGCGCTCGGCTGGGGCAACTACGCGAACGACCACGAGGACGCGAACGGCCAGTTCGAGCAGAACTTCACCTACGACGACGCGCTCGTCAGCTGCGACCGCTCGATCTTCTTCCGCTACATGGTCCACCAGCTCGCGGAGCGGAAGGGGCGCGAGGAGGGGCGCAACCTCCTGGCGACGTTCATGCCGAAGCCGTTCTCGCACCTGACCGGCAACGGCTGCCACTTCCACATGTCGCTGTGGGACGGGGACACGAACGTCTTCCTGGAAGAGAACGACCCGCGCGGCCTCGGCCTCTCCGAGACCGCCTACGGCTTCATCGGTGGGCTGAAGAAGCACGCCCGCGCCTACAGCGCGATCACCGCGCCGACGGTGAACTCCTACAAGCGCCTCAAGGTGGGGACGACGGCGAGCGGCGCGACGTGGTCGCCCGTCTGGATCAGCTACGGCTACAACAACCGCACGCAGATGCTGCGCATCCCGGGCCCGGGCCGGATCGAAGACCGGACGATCGACGGCTCCTGCAACCCGTACCTGGCAGCGGCGGCCGTCCTGGCCGCCGGCCTCGACGGCGTCGAGAACGGGCTCGAGCCGGGCGAGCCGAACTCCGAGAACCTCTACGCGATCCCGTACGCCGACCTGGTCGGCCGCGGGCTGCAGACGCTCCCGTCCAACCTGCTCGAGGCGACCGCCGAGCTCGAGGGGTGCGAGGTGCTGCGCGCGGCGCTCGGACGCGGACGTGACGAGGACTACGTCGACTACTTCATCCGCGTGAAGCGCGACGAGTGGAACCGGTACCACGAGCAGGTCTCGCCGTGGGAGGTGACCGAGTACCTGACGCGCTTCTAGCAGTGTAGAAACTCTCCACATGAGGCCGCCCAAAATCGTCGGAAACAGCGGCTTTTACGCCGAACCACGCATGTAGATTGAGGACATATATGTGCGGAATCGTCGGACTGTTCAGCAAGACGCCCGAGGTCGAGGAATCCCTCGGCGAGCATCTCGCCGCGATGCTCGGGCAGATGAGCGATCGCGGCCCCGATAGCGCCGGGGTCGCCGTCTACCGCGACCCGGCCCCGGCGGGCTCGAGCAAGCTGACGCTCTTCTCCGCCGACCGGCTCCAGGACTGGGACGCGCTCTGCGGCGAGCTTCGAAACGCCTACGGCGGCTCGCCCGAGGCGACCGTCCGCTCGAGCCACGCCGTCGTCGTCGTGGGCACCGAGGCGCCGGAGGCGGAGGCCTGGATGCGCCAGGCGCATCCGGAGCTCCGGATCATGAGCGCCGGGAGGACGATCGAGATCTACAAGGAGACCGGCCGGCCCGAGGAGTTCGTGCGCCAGTTCGCGCTCCATGACCTGCGCGGCTCGCACGCGCTCGGGCACACGCGCATGGCCACCGAGAGCCGCGTGACGACCGAGGGGTCGCACCCGTTCTCGACCGGCCTCGACCTCTGCCTCGTGCACAACGGCTCGCTCTCCAACCACAACCGCCTGCGCGCGAGCCTGCGGCGCGAGGGGATCGAGTTCCAGACGGAGAACGACACCGAGGTCGCCGCCGGGTATCTGGCCTGGCGTCTCCGCGAAGGCGCGTCGCTCGAGCAGGCGCTCGAGGGCTGCCTGGAGGACCTGGACGGCTTCTACACCTTCCTCGTCGGCACCGAGGACGGCTTCGCCGTGCTGCGCGACCCGATCGCGTGCAAGCCCGCCGTCCTCGCCGAGACCGACGACTGGGTGGCGATGGCCTCCGAATGGCGCGCGATCGCGACGCTGCCGGGCGCGGCCGAGGCACGCTCGTGGGAGCCGGTCCCCGGCGTCGTGTACGCCTGGGAACGGGCCAAGGTCTAGTGGAAGCGGCGGAAGTCGCGGCCGTCGAGGTCGTCGACCTCGCCACCACTCCGCTGCGCGAGCTCAACCAGCGCCTGCACGACCTCGCGTCCGCGCCGGGCCCGGCCAACTGGCGCGTCCTCAACCCGAACGGCGCGCACGCGGTCGCCTGCGGCCTCGACGCCGACGTCCAGGTCGAGATCGAGGGCCACGTCGGCTACTACTGCGCGGGGATGAACAAGCGCGCGACCGTGCGCGTGCGCGGGAACGCGAGCACGGGCCTGGCCGAGAACATGATGTCCGGAACGGTCGTGATCGAGGGGAACGCGAGCCAGTCGGCGGGCGCCACGGGCCACGGCGGGCTGCTCGTCGTCCACGGCGACGCCTCGGCGCGCTGCGGCATCTCGATGAAGGGCATCGACATCGTCGTGCGCGGCTCGGTCGGGCACCTGAGCGGCTTCATGGCGCAGACCGGCCGCCTGGTCGTGCTCGGTGACGCCGGGGAGGCCCTCGGGGACTCGATCTACGAGGCGCGGATCTACGTGCGCGGCTCGGTCGCCGGGCTCGGCGCCGACTGCGTCGAGAAGGAGCTCGGGGACGAGCACAAGGCCGAGCTCGCCTCGCTGCTCGCGCAGGCCGGCTTCGACGACGCCGACCCGTCCGAGTTCCGCCGCTACGGCTCCGCGCGCCGGCTCTACAACTTCAACGTCGACAACGCGGGCGCCTACTGATGGCCGAGCGGCCCTGGAACCTGCGGGAGTCGGCGCTCTACGACAAGCCCGTCATCGCCGAGATCCAGCGTGCGGCGCGCGAGGGCATCTACGACATCCGCGGCTTCGGCGCCAAGCGCCGCGTGCCCCACTTCGACGACCTGCTCCTGCTCGGCGCCAGCGTCTCCCGCTACCCGCTGGAGGGCTACCGAGAGCGCTGCGACACGAACGTGACGCTCGGGACGCGCTTCGCCAAGACGCCGCTCGAGCTCAGGATCCCGGTCACGATCGCCGGGATGAGCTTCGGCGCGCTGTCGGCGCCGGCGAAGGAGGCGCTCGGCCGCGGCGCGAGCGAGGTCGGGACGTCGACGACCACCGGCGACGGCGGCATGACGCCGGAGGAGCGCGAGCACTCGAAGCTCCTCGTCTACCAGCTCCTCCCCTCGCGCTACGGGATGAACCCGGACGACCTGCGCAAGGCTGACGCGATCGAGATCGTCGTCGGCCAGGGCGCCAAGCCCGGCGGCGGCGGGATGCTGCTCGGGCACAAGATCTCCGACCGAGTCGCCGAGATGCGCGACCTGCCGAAGGGCATCGACCAGCGCAGCGCCTCGCGTCACCCCGACTGGACCGGGCCCGACGACCTCGAGATCAAGATCGGCGAGCTGCGGGAGATCACGGACTGGGAGAAGCCGATCTTCGTCAAGGTCGGCGCCACGCGGACGTACTACGACGTCCAGCTCGCGGTGAAGGCGGGCGCGGACGTGATCGTCGTCGACGGCATGCAGGGCGGCACGGCGGCGACGCAGGACGTGTTCATCGAGCACGTCGGCATCCCGACGCTGCCGGCGGTGCGACTCGCCGTCCAGGCGCTCACCGAGCTCGGCATGCACCGGCAGGTGCAGCTGATCGTCTCCGGCGGGATCCGCACCGGCGCCGACTGCGCCAAGGCGCTGGCCATGGGCGCGGACGCGGTCTCGATCGGGACGGCCGCGCTGATCGCCATGGGCGACAACGCGCCGGAGCACGACGACGCGTACCGCGAGATCGGGAGCTCCGCCGGCTTCTACGACGACTGGCAGGCCGGGCTCGACCCGGTCGGCATCTCCACGCAGGACGACGAGCTCGCGGCGCGCTTCGACCCCGAGCTCGGCGGCCGCAAGATCGCCAACTACCTCCGCGTGCTCACGCTCGAGACGCAGACGCTCGCGCGCGCGTGCGGGAAGTCCCACGTCCACAACCTGGAGCCCGAGGACCTCGTCGCGCTCACCGTCGAGGCCGCCGCGATGGCCGGCGTGCCGCTCGCGGGCACCGACTGGATCCCCGGCAGGAACGGAGACTGATGCTGCTCTACGACTCGGGGGTCTCGGGCAACTGCTACAAGGTGCGCCTCCTGCTCTCGCACCTCGGGCTCGACTACGAGCGCCGCGAGCTCTCCGTCGTCGACCGCTCGAACCGCAAGGAGCTGCTCGGCGACCTCAACCCCGGCCTCCGCGTGCCGACGCTCGTCCTCGACGACGGCCGCGCGCTCGGCGAGTCGGGCGCCATCCTCAACTACCTCGCCGAGGGCACGGAGTACATCCCGGAGAACCTCTACGAGCGGGCGAGGATGCTCCAGTGGATGTTCTTCGAGCAGTACAGCCACGAGCCGTACGTCGCCGTGCCGCGCTTCTGGCTCACGAAGAACGTCGAGGTCGACCCGGACACGCTCGCCGAGCGCCAGCGCGTCGGCTACCTCGCCTTCGACGCGATGGAGTCCCACCTCGCCGGCAACGACTACCTCGCCGCGGGCCGCTACACGCTCGCCGACATCGCCCTCTACGCCTACACCCACGTCGCCGACGAGGGCGGCTTCGACATGAGCGGCTACCCGGCCATCGCCGCCTGGCTCGACCGAGTCGCCTCCCAGCCCGGCCACGTCCCCATCACGGCCTAAACGGGCACGACCGGGGTCTGACCCCTGACATGTCGGCTCTGGCCGAAGCGTCGGCTTGCACGAGCGTCGCCCGGGAGCGAGTCCACATGCGGAGCGAAGGCGGAAAGCCACGTCCCCGCGAGGCCCGGCCGGGGTCTGACCCCGGTCGTGTCCGCACGGGACATCCTTCTTGACACCGGATCGCGGGCCGTCGAGAATCTTTGATCAAAGGTCAAGTTTGTCCGCCGCCTCGTCTACACCGCTCGAGATCTCGTCCGTCGAGGACGGGGTCTACCGCGCTCTCCGGCAGGAGATCGGGCGGCTCGAGCTCGTGCCCGGGCAGCGGTTGCCGCTCGAGGAGATCGCCGGGCGGTTCCAGGTCAGCCTGACGCCGGTGCGGCATGCGCTCCGGCGGCTCGAGAGCGAAGGGCTGGTCGTCAGCCTTCCTCGCCGCGGGTCGCGGGTCGCCCCGCTCTCCGTCGAGGAGCTGGAGGAGATCCAGGCGCTCCGCCTCGGGCTCGAGACCTTCCTCGCCCGCCGCGGCGCCGAGGCGATCACGCAGAACGCGCTCGCCGAGATGACGACCGCGCGCGACGAGATGGAGCAGGCCTTCCGCGCCGGTGACCTCGACGCCTACCTGGCGTCCTTCTGGTCGCTCCGCGACGCCTGCTACCGCTGCGCCGACCGGCCGCGCCTCCAGCGGACGCTGGAGGACCAGCGGGTGCGCGTCGAGCGCTACGTCCTCACGCTCTGCCGAGACCCGGAGGCGTTCGCCGACCTGCGCCGCGGGCCGGACACGCTGCTCGAGGCCTGCCGCGCCCGCGACGGCGCAGCCGCCGAGACGGCCACGCGCGACGCGCTCCTCTGGGTGCTGGCGGAGCTCCAGCGGATGCTGGACACTCAGGAAGCCGCGAAGGAGAGCGCCTAGACACCATGTCCTTCCTCCTGCCCTGTCCCAACTGCGGGCCGCGCCCCGTCGACGAGTTCACGTGCACGGGCGAGGTCACCGTCCGCCCGAAGAGCGACCCGACGCTCCGCGACCTGACCGACTACCTCTACTTCAAGCACAACGTGGCCGGCGTGCAGCGCGAGTGGTGGTGCCACCGCCAGGGCTGCGAGGCCTGGTTCACGGCCGACCGCGACACGCGCACGAACGAGGTCCTCTCCGTCGAGGTGCCGGCGCCGAAATGAGACTCGAGCCGCAGCAGGGCGAGCGCATCGACCGCAGCCGCGAGGTCAGCTTCACGTTCCACGGCGCGAACGTGCGCGGGTTCGAGGGCGACACGCTCGCCTCGGCGCTCTACGCCGAGGGCCAGCGCATCTTCTCCCGCAGCTTCAAGTACCACCGCCCGCGCGGCCTCCTCTGCTGCCGCGGCACCTGCCCGAACTGCATGGTGCAGGTGGACGGCACGCCCAACGTGCGCTCCTGCGTGACGCCCATCCGCGAGGGCGCCCACGTCGAGGCCCAGAACGTCTGGGGCTCCCTCGACCACGACCTGCTCGCGATCACGGACAAGATCGGCGGGCCGTTCACGCCGGTCGGCTTCTACTACCGCACGATGATCCGGCCGCGCCGCGCCTGGCCGCTCTACGAGAAGTTCCTCCGCAACGTCGCGGGGCTCGGCAAGGTGGACGAGCACGCCGGCCGGGCGAACCGCTACGACGTCGAGCACCGGCGCGCCGAGGTGCTGGTCGTCGGCGGCGGCGCCTCCGGCCAGGCGGCGGCCCGTGAGGCCGCGGCCGAGGGCAGGCACACGGTGCTCGTCGACAACGGCCCGGACCCGATCGAGCTGGAGGGCGTCGAGACCATCCAGGGCACCGCGCTCGGCACGTTCGAGGGCGGCCTCGTCCCCGTCGACGCCGGCCTCGTCCTCTACCGCTTCCGCGCCGAGCACGTCGTCGTGGCCGCGGGCGCGGTCGAGCAGCCGCTCCTTTTCCCCGGCAACGACCTCGTCGGCGTCGTCTTACCCGAGGCCGTGCGAAGGCTCGTCGGCCGCTGGTCGCTGCGGCCCGGCACGCGCGCGGTCGTGATCAGCGCCGACGACGGCGGCCTGGACACGCTGCCCTACCTGGAGCGCGCCGGCACCGAGGTCGCGGAGGTCGTCGACCTGCGCGAGACCCGCGTGCGCGAGATCGCCGCGCAGGGCCGCGGCGGGCGGCTCGCCTCCGTCGAGCTCGACGGCCGCAAGGTCGCCTGCGACCTGCTCGTCGTCTCCGGCGGACGCCAGCCCGCCTACGCGCTCCTCGCCCACGCCGGTGCCAAGGTCGAGTACGACCAGGCCCGCGGGATCTTCGTGCCCACCGACCTCCCGCCCGGCATCGAGGTCGTCGGCCCCGCCGCCGGCGAGACCGGTGAGGCGGCGATCCCGGCTGCCACGTACAACGGCGCCGCCAAGAAGGGCAAGTGCTTCGTCTGCATCTGCGAGGACGTCACCGACAAGGACGTCAAGCGCGCCGATCGCCGAGGGCTTCGACTCGATCGAGCTCGCCAAGCGCTACACGACCGTGACGATGGGGCCCTGCCAGGGCAAGCTCTGCCACGTCCCCTCCATCCGGCTCTACGCGCGCGAGAACGAGACCGACGAGGCGACGATCGGGACGACGACCGCGCGCCCGCCGTGGCAGCCGGTCGAGCTCGGGCTCCTCGCCGGGCGCCCGCACGAGCCCGCCCAGCGGACGGCGATCCACCACCGCCACAAGGAGCTCGGCGCCAAGATGATGTGGACGGGCACCTGGCGCCGGCCGCACTCCTACGGCGACCCCGCGGCCGAGGCGAAGAACGTGCACGACACGCTCGGCGTCATCGACGTCTCCACGCTCGGGAAGCTCATCGTGAGCGGCCCCGACTCGGCGGCCTTCCTCGAGCGCCTCTACCCCAACCGCTTCGGCGACATGAAGGCCGGCCGCATCCGCTACGGCGTCCTCAACTCCGACGCCGGCCGGATCATGGACGACGGCACGCTCGCGCGACTCTCGGACGAGGACTTCTACGTCACCACGACGTCTACCGGCGCCGGCGCCGTCGTCGAGTGGTTCGAGTGGTGGAACGCGATCTGGCGCATGAACGTCGAGATCGTCAACGTCACCGGCGCGCTCGCCGCGCTTGAACGTGGCCGGGCCGAACGCGCGCGAGCTGATGACGCGCCTCACCGACCTCGACGTCTCGAACGACGCGCTTCACCTACCTGGACGCCAAGCACGCGCATGTCGCGGGCGTCCCCTCGCTGCTCCTCCGCATCGGCTTCGTCGGCGAGCTCGGCTACGAGATCCACTTCCCGAGCCCGTACGGCGAGCACGTCTGGAACGAGATCCTGGCCAAGGGCGCCGACCTCGGCGTGAGGCCGTTCGGGCTCGAGCCGCAGCGCATCCTGCGCCTGGAGAAGATGCACATCCTCATCGGGCAGGACACGGACTCCGAGTCGAACGTCCTCGAGGCCTCGATGCCGTGGATCGCCAAGCTCGACAAGGACGACTTCGTCGGCAAGTGGTCGCTCGAGCACGTCCTCGAGCGCGGCTTCCGCGAGCAGCTCGTGGGCTTCGAGATGGAGAACGGCGTCGTCCCTGCCGAGGGCGGCCAGATCGTCATCGACGGGCGCCCCGGCGGCCGCGTCACGAGCGCGCGCTTCAGCAGCCACCTGGGACGCGCGATCGGGATGGCCTGGGTGCCGCCCGACCTCGCGGAGGAAGACGCCGAGCTGACGATCAAGGTCAACGGCTCGGTCGAGAAGGCGCGCGTGCGCCTGCGCCCGTTCTTCGACCCCGACGGAGAGCACCTGAGGGCATGAGCCACCTGGACTTCCTCAGCCCCGACCTCGCCACGGCCGACGCCGTCTGGCGCTCGCCGCTCGAGCGCGCCCTCGCTCACGCCCCCGAGGGCGTCGAGGACCTCACGCGCACGGCCGTCTTCGAGGTGCGCGGCGACGTCGACGGGCTCGAGGGCGAGGTCGTGCGCCTCACCCCGGAGCGCGCCTACGTCCTCTGCCCCTTCGAGGACGCCGGCCGCGTGCGGACGCGGCTCACCGGCGCCGGCCGCCTGGTCGTGGACGTCTCCGCCGGCTGGGCCGGACTGCGCGTCCGCGGCGAGACGCTCATGCGCCGCCTCACCGACCTCGACCTGAACGCGCTGCCGGCGATCGGCACCCTGGCCCACGTCCGCACGCTCGTCATCCGGGACGAGGGCGACAGCTTCCGCCTCTACTTCGCGCAGGAGTACGGCCACTCCGTCGCCGAGGCCGTCATCGACGCCGCGGAGGGACTCGCGTGAAGGACGTCTTCCGCGTCCGGCGCATGTGGCGGCCACGTTCCGGGCTGAAGGAGCGCTACGACGTCGTCATCGTCGGCGGCGGCGCGCACGGGCTCGCGACCGCGTACTACCTGGCCAAGAACCACGGCATCACCGACGTGGCGATCCTGGAGAAGAGCTACATCGGCTCGGGCGCGGCAGGCCGCAACACGACCATCATCCGCGCGAACTACCGCACGCCCGAGGGCGCGGAGTTCTACAAGGCGAGCGTCAAGCTCTACGAGGGCCTCGGCGCCGACCTCGACTTCAACCTCCTGTTCTCCCAGCAGGGCCACTTGACGCTGGCGCACTCGGACCGCGGGATCATCACCGCGAACGAGCGAGCCGAGGTCAACCAGCTCCTCGGGATCGACTCGCGCGTCATCTACCCGGACGAGATCGCGAAGCTCTGCCCGGAGCTCGACCTCTCGCAGAATGTGACCTGGCCCGTGCAGGCGGCGCTCTACCACCCGCCCGGCGGGATCATCCGCCACGACGCCGTCGTCTGGGGCTACGCGCGCGGCGCCGACCGCGGGGGCGCCGAGATCCACCCGTACACCGAGGTGATCGGCATCCAGCGCGCGAACGGACGCGTCACCGGCGTCGACACGACGCGCGGGCACATCAAGACCGACACGGTCGTGAGCGCAACCGCCGGCTGGTCGACGCTCGTCGCCGACCTCGCGGGCGTCCCGCTGCCCATCACGACGAACATCCTCCAGGCCTTCGTCACGGAGCCGATGAAGCCGTTCCTCGACGTGATCATCGTCTCCTCGCAGATGCACGTGTACGTCTCCCAGACCGACCGCGGCGAGTTCCTCATCGGCGCGGAGATCGAGCCGTATTCCACCTACAGCTCGAAGGGGACGCTCTCGTTCCTCGAGTACTCCGCGAAGCACGTCCTCGAGCTCTTCCCGCAGCTCGAGCGGGTCAAGGTGCTGCGCGCGTGGACGGGCCTCTGCGACCTCTCCCCCGACTACAGCCCCATCCTCGGCAAGACGGAGCTCGAGGGCTTCCACGTCTCGACCGGCTGGGGAACCTACGGCTTCAAGGCGGCGCCCATCGTCGGCACGACGCTTGCCGAGCTGGTCGCCACCGGCGAGACTCCCGGGCTGATCGCGCCGTTCGCGCTCGAGCGCTTCCATACGGACAGCCTCGTGTCCGAGCTGGCCGCGGCGGCCGTGTCCCACTGAACTTCGACCCAAGGAGCCACATGGCCACGCAGATGCCGAGCAGCCTCGAGATCGCACAGGAGGCGACCCTCCGGCCCATCACCGAGATCGCAGAGGCCCTCGGGCTCTCCGAGGACGAGTACGACCCCTACGGCCGCTTCAAGGCGAAGGTCTCCCTCTCGGTCCTCGATCGTCTCGCAGACCGCCCCGACGGCAAGCTGATCGACGTCACCGCGATCACGCCGACCAAGGCGGGCGAGGGCAAGACGACCACGTCGGTCTCGCTGACGCAGGGGCTCGGGCACATCGGCAAGAACCCCGTGCTGTGCCTGCGCGAGGCCTCCCTCGGCCCGGTCTTCGGCATCAAGGGCGGCGCCGCCGGGGGCGGATACGCGCAGGTCGTCCCGATGGAGGACATGAACCTCCACTTCACGGGCGACATCCACGCCATCGGCGCGGCCAACAACCTGCTCGCCGCGCTGCTCGAGGCGCACCTCCTGCACGGGAACAAGCTCGGCATCGACCCGCTCAGCGTCAGCTGGCGCCGCTGCGTCGACATCAACGACCGCGCCCTCCGGCAGATCGTCGTCGGCCTGGGCGGACGCGCGAACGGCTATGTCCGCGAGACCGGCTTCGACATCACCGCGGCGTCCGAGGTCATGGCGATCGTCGCGGTCGCGCGCGACCTCTTCGACCTGCGGGAGCGGCTCGGGCGCATCACGGTCGGATACTCGTGGGAGGGCGAGCCGGTCACGGCCGAGCAGCTGCAGGCGGCCGGCGCGATGACGGTCCTCCTCAAGGACGCGATCAAGCCCAACCTCGTCCAGACCCTCGAGGGCCAGCCGGCGTTCCTCCACTGCGGGCCGTTCGCGAACATCGCGCACGGCAACAACTCCCTCGTCGCCACGCGCACGGCGCTCAAGCTCGGCGACTACGCCGTCACCGAGTCCGGCTTCGGCTCCGACATGGGCATGGAGAAGTTCTTCGACATCGTCTGCCGGGTCGGCGAGCTTCGGCCGAACGCGGTCGTGCTCGTGGCCACGGCGAGGGCGCTCAAGCATCACGGCGACGACCCGGAAGGCGGCGTCGAGGCGATCGAGCGCGGCGCGGCGAACATGCAGCGCCATCTCGGGATCGTCAAGGAGTTCGGGCTGAACGCGGTCGTCGCGATCAACCGCTTCCCGGGAGACACCGACGAGGAGGTCGAGACGGTCAAGCGCCTCGCGCTCGAAGGCGGCGCGATGGCGGCCGAGCTGAACGAGGCGTTCGAGCGCGGCGGCGAGGGCGCGGCTGCCCTGGCCGAGGCCGTCGTGGCGGCGGCGGAGGCACCGTCCGATTTCAAGCCGGTCTACGACCTGGACGAGCCGATCGACGCGAAGGTCGAAGCGGTGTGCAAGAGGGTCTACGGCGCCGACGGTGTCGTCTTTCTCCCCGCGGCCCAGCAGGCGATCGATCGCTACAAGCAGGTCGGCTTCGACAAGCTGCCGATCTGCATGGCGAAGACGCACCTCTCGCTCTCGCACGATCCGACGCTCCTGAACGCGCCGAGCGGCTTCACGGTCACGGTCCGCGACATCCGGGCGTACACGGGCTCCGGCTGGCTCGTCCCGCTCCTCGGCGACATGCAGACGATGCCCGGCTACGGCGTCACGCCGGCCGCCTTCAACGTCGACATCGACGAGACCGGGAAGACGGTCGGGCTCTTCTAGCTTTCCGACACCCGCGGGGCGGATCGGAAAGAATCGCGGCGTGCCCTACACGGACATGCCGTTCGAAGAGCTGCTCGACACGATCGCGGCGGAGACGCCCGCCCCCGGCGGCGGCTCCGTGGCCGCCTTCGTGACCGAGATGGCCGCGTCCCTCGCGGCGATGGCCGCACGCTTCGCCCACGACTGGGACGGAGCGGCGGGCGCTGTCGCCCAGGCGGAGACGCTCCGCCACCGCGCGGCGCCGCTCGCGGCCGAGGACGCGGTCGCCTACGAGAACGTGCTCACGGCGATGCGGATGCCGGAGGACCTCGAGTCCGAGGTGCGCAACACGCTGATCGGCGAGACGCTCTCGCGCGCGGCCGACATCCCGCTCCTGATCGCCGAGACCGCCAACGACGTGGCCGAGCTCGCCTCCGAGATCGCCGTGCAGGGAAACCCGAACCTGCGCGGCGACGCGGCGGCCGCCTCGCTCCTCGCCTCCTCGGCCGCGCGCGTGGCCGCGAACCTCGTCGTGATCAACCTCTCGACGGTCGAGGGCGAGGACCGCATCGAGCGCGCCCGTGCGCTCGTCCGCAGCTCGGAGCGGGCGGCCGCGCGCGCCGTCGGCGACGGCGAGACCTCCTAGCTCTTCTTCTTCTCGCCGACGAGCAGCTTGCGGAGCGCGTCCTCGCCGCCGGGCTGGAGGATGGCGAGCACCTGGTCGCCGGCGCGGAGCTCCGTGGCAGCCGACGGCGATCTCGGCCTTCCCGTCGCGCATCACCGAGAGCAGCCGCGCCGTCTCCGGCAGCCGCAGCTGCTCGACGCGCTTGCCCGCCGCCGCGGCCGAGTCGCCGACCTCCACCTCGACGATCTCGAGATTCTCCCGCCTGAGCTGGACGAGCTGGACGAGCTCGTGCTCGGGCATCTCGTGCTGCACGAGGGCCATGACCATCTTGGTCGCCGACACCGTCGGCGCGATGCCGAGCAGGTCGAAGTGCGCCTGGTTCCTGGGGTCGTTCACGCGCGCGACGACCTTGGCGACGCCGTAGTGCTCGCGCGCGAGCTGGCAGATGATCAGGTTGTCCTCGTCGTCCCCGGTGACGGCGACGACGATGTCGGCCGGGCGCTTGACGCCCGCGTTCTCGAGCACCGAGAGCTCGGTGCCGTCGCCGGCCTGGGCGCGATGGCCGAACTCCTCGTCGAGGGCGAGATAGCGGTCGCGGCGCTGCTCCACGATCACGACCTCGTGCCCGAGCTCGAGCAGCTTCCTCGTCACGCTCGAGCCCACCTGGCCCCCGCCGACGACGATGACGAAGCTCACGGCTCGGACCCGTCCAGCGCCAGCGCCGCCAGAGCCTCGATCGCGCTCGTCGTGGGCGAGACCACGTCGAACCCGCGGTCGGAGTAGAAGGCCGCGCGCGCCGGGTCCTGCACGCGGACTGCCACCTTGGGCACCTCGTAGCGCAGCTTCGCCACCTGGGCGACCACGAGGTTCGTGTTGTCGCCGTCGGTCGCGACGATGACGACGTCGGCCGAGGCGATCCCGGCCGCCTCGAGCACGGCGGAGTCGAGGCCGTGCCCGACGTGGAACTCGCCGGGCCACCGCTCGCCGAGCCGCTCGAGCGCCTCCTCGGTCTCGTCGACCGCCACGACCTCCCAGCCGGCCTCGTGCAGCCTCTTCGCGAGCGCGGAGCCGACGCGGCCGCAACCGACGATCAACGCCTTCATGGCGCCACTGTAATCCCCTCGTCCTCCTCGAGGACACCCTGCGGATAGGCGACGACCATCACGTCGCACGGGGCCTTGCGAAGGACATAGTCGACGGTCGGGCTGAAGAACTGCGACTGGCGGCGCCAGCGCGGCGCCGAGCCCACCACGATCAGGTCCGCCTGCTCCTGCGCGGCCGCCTCGACGATCGCCTCGCCGAGAGCCCTGGCGCGCACGACGCGGCCCTCGAGCTCGATGCCCTGCTCCTGCGCGACCTCCTTCGCCTCGGCGATCGAGGCCTCGGCGAGCGCCTCGGCCGCCGGCAGCTCGGCGTCGAGCGCCTTGTCGAACGGCACCCGGAGGACGTGCAGGACGGACACGTGCCCGTTCGTCTCCTCCGCCAGCTTGAGCGCGGTGGCGAGCACCTCCTCGCCGATCGGGCCGATCTTCACCGGCACGAGCACCCGCCGGTGCTCGGCGGGCACCTCGGGGACGAGGTCCGGGTCGGCCGGCACGACGGTGCCCAGGACGGGCTCCCTCCCGACCCGGCGCACGGCGACATAGACCGCGGCGCCGAGCAGGACCCAGAGCGGCCCGACCACGCGCGCCGCCTCGTGCGTGGCCATGGCGACGATCCAGAGCGCGAAGGTGAGCACCGCGCCGACGAGCGCGAGGACCGGAACCTGCACGCCGCGAACGGCCACGTTCCACGGAGCCCGGTACGGGCGGTGGAGGCCCGGCTCGGTGAAGCGCAGCCGGACGACCGCAAGCTGCGCAGCCGTCAGGGCCAGGAGGATGCCGAAGCTGTAGAGGCTGCCGAAGAAGCGGACGTCGCGGCCGGCGGCGTCGACGACGAGCAGCAGGGCCGAGGCGAGACCGGCGGTGCTGAGGATCGCGGCCGGCGCGAGCAGCGTCCTCCGGTTCAGGCGCGCGAAGGCGTGCGGGAGCATCTCGTGCCGCCCGAGCGCGTAGGCGAGCCGGCCGGCGCCCGAGATCCCCGTGGTGATCGCGGAGACGAGGACGACCACGGCGCCGAGGCCGACGAAGACCCGCAGGGCGTCGACGGACCAGGCGGGGAGCTGCCCCTCGAGGGCGTCGACGACCGCGACGAGCGGCGCCTCGAGCTCCTCCTGAACGCTCGGCACCGAGACCGAGACGAGGCCGATCGCCGCCGTGACGAGCACGACGAGGCCGATCCCGGCGAAGAGGCTGCGCGGGAGCGTCTTCCCGGGCTCGCGCGCCTCGGCGGCCAGGTTGGCCACCGTCTCGAGGCCGGTGTACGCGAGCGTCGCGAGTGCGAGCGCAAAGGCGAGGTCGCCCCACGCCGGCGCCGTTCCCAGGTCGACGTCGGTCAGGTCCGAGGGCGAGAAGACGAAGCCGAGGCCCAGGACGATGAGCAGCAGGTGCGTGAAGAGCGCCAGCAGCGGCCACGGCCACGGCGATGCGGTAGAGCTCCGCGCGCCGCACGAGCCGGAACCCGGCGACGCCGAGGATCACGCACACGCCGAGGATCCCGTCCCACGGCTCCTTCGTGATGCCGTCCCAGCCCAGAGCCGCCCCGACGTAGTGCGGCACGAAGAGCCCGGCGAGCGCGATCACGATCAGGTAGTCGAGGAAGAGCACCCACCCGGTGAGGAAGCCGACCGGGTCGTTGAAGGCCCGCGCGACGAAGAGCGCCGCCCCGCCGGTCTCCGGCAGGGCCGAGCTGGCCTCCGCGTACGAGACGGTGACGAGGAGGATCACGAGCCCGACCCCGAGGAGCACCCAGGGCGTCAGCCCGACCGCGTAGAGGGCGACGATCCCGAGCGCGAAATAGACGGACGACCCGATTTCGGCGTAGGCGACCGAGGCGATCGAGCTCGGGCCGAGGACGCGCTCGAGGCCGCGAAGCTTCCGCGCCATCAGCGGCTCCTCAGGACGAGGAAGAGACGGAGGCTCCCGGCGGCGAGAAAGAGCGCGCCGATGAGGAAGCCGAGCGAGCCGTCGATGAGCACGGTCTGGACGATGAGCACGACGCCGAGCACCGCCATGAGGGCGGAGAGCGCGACCGTCGCCCAGAGGCCCGCGCGCGCCATCACGCAGCCTCCCTCGCGGCGGTGACGAGCACGCGCGACGGGCTCGCCCGCAGGACGTGGTCGACGGTGGCGCCGAAGACCGGGTGGCCGCGCCGCGCGCGGCGGCGTGCCGCGCCGACGACGACGAGCTCGGCGCTGCGCCCCGCAGCCTCCTCGACGATCGCCGGCCCGGCGCGGCGGGCGCGCACGAGGCGCGGCACGGCGCGCACGCCGTAGGCCTCGACGAACGCCCGCGCCTCGTCGAGGAGCAGATGCGCCTCGTCCTCCTCGTCGGGAAGCTCGGCATCGAGCGGGAGCTCGAGCGGCATCTCGAGCACCCTGAGCACGGCGATGGTCGCACGGCGCTCCGCGGCGAGCCGCGCCGCGGCCACCAGCGCCTCCTCGGACTCGGCCGAGCGGGACACGGGCACGAGGATCGTCCGGTACTCGATCTCGAGCCCGGGGCCGAGCACGATCTGCGGCGCACGCACGGTTTCACTGAGCCCGGCGTGCACGAAGCGGCGGCGGTAGATCGCGTACGCGACGAAGCCGAAGAGAATCCAACCGATGCCCGCCCAGCGCGTGACCGGCTCCTGGACGACGATCACGAGCCAGGCGATCAGCGTCCCGATCGCCGCCGAGAACGGCGAAGAGCGGCCAGTCGACGTCGCCCACCCGGAGATTCGGCCGGGCCCGGTACGGGACCTCTTCGGCCGCGAAGCGGTAGCGGAGCGCGACGATCGAGGCGTGCGCGATCGTGAAGGAGAGCGTCGCCCCGAATGCGTACATCGTCCCGAGGAAGTCCGTCTCCCCGGGCAGGAGCGTGAGGATCGGGATCACCCCGGCGAAGAGGACGAGCGCGAGCCACGGCGTGCGAAAGCGCGGGTGCAGGCGCCGGAACGTCGCCGGAATCTGCCGGTAGCCCGCCATCGCATACGTGATGCGGGAGGCGCCGATCACGCCCGCGTTCGTCGCGATGAAGAGGATCGTCGCGGCGAGGATGCCGACGTAGATCTCGAGGCCGTGCAGGAGCGCGTCGTTCTCGATCCCGAGGTTCTCGACGACGCCGAGGATCGGGTCGTTCGTGAAGCCGCCCTCCTCCGGGGGGAGCCCGAGGTCGGTGACCCAGTCGCCGTCTGGCTGCTGGTAGACCGGCAACGCCGAGAAGGCCACGAGCGGGAGCGTCAGGTAGATGGCGAAGACCGCGGCCGCGATCAGCTTGTACGCGTTCGGGACGTTGCGCGGGGGGTCGCGAACCTCTTCCGCGAGGTTGGACACGGTCTCCACCCCCGTGTACGCGAGCATCGCCACCGGGATCGCGATGGCGAAGTCCTTCCACGTCGGCGCCACGCCCCAGCGGATGTTCGACGTGAGGATCTCCGGGCTGAAGACGAGCACGAAGCCGATGACGACCAGGAGCGCCTGCGTGGCGAAGTCGACGACCGCCAGGAAGACGTTGACCCGCGCCGCCTCCTGGACGCCGACGATGTTGACCGCCACGAGCAGGACGACGACGACGGCGCCGCCGACGATGTCCCAGGGGTTCTCCTTCAGCGGCTCCCAGAAGACCGAGAGGTAGTGCGGGACGAAGAAGGCCGAGATGGCGACGGTGGCGACGTACACGAGCATCTGCGACCAGGCCGCGCCGAAGCTGACGAGCTCGTTGAAGCCGTGCCGCGCGAAGCTCGATGAGCCGCCGGCCTCCGGGTAGCGCACCGTCCCCTCGGCATAGGTGGCCGCGGTGGCCGCGAAGATCACCCCGGCGATGACGAAGACGAGCGGCGTCAGGCCGAGCGCGAATGCCGCGGTGACGCCGAGCGCGTAGTAGATCGACGAGCCGACGTTCCCATAGGCCGTCGCGAAGAGGGCCGGCGTGCCGAGAACCCGCTCGAGTCCATGGGTGCGGCGGCGTCGGCGCGGCAAGGGTCGGTCGTCTCAGGGCTGAACAGCCGGGCACACGCCCGGACGCTGACGAGCTTAGACCCGGCTCAGGACGCCTGGGAGAACGACTGGGGCCCGGTCTGCACGATGGTCACGCGCAGCCGCTCCTCCCAGTCACCGTGCTGCTCTTTGCAGGTCGGGCAGGCGCGGAGGGTCCGTTCCGTGGTGATCTCGAGGTGGCCCCAGTAGCCACGCGACAGTAGTCCGTCCGCCTGCTGCCGTCCGCAGAGACCGCAGATCAGAAAAAGACGCGACATCGTCTCCTTATAGCACTCTTCCCGACCGGCTTACCAGGGCCCTATGAACGGTCCATCGTCCATGGTCAGGAGGACGATGACGACGATCACGATGCAGACGACCGACGCAACGAGCAGCGCCGGCGTCAGCCATGCGACCTGGCTCTGCTCGGGCGGGAACTCGATTTGCTTCTCTCGAGCCATCGTGTCTCCTCCTAAGGCCCGGGGTCGGTGGACGGTCCTGCCAGCGGCGGCTCCGCGAAGCCGGGGCCGGGGGCCGTGGGACTGGCGGGGGGCAGGATCCCGCCGCCGCGCAGTAGCTGGGCCTGAGCATCCAGCTTTCTACGCTCGAGCAGGACGAACGCAATCAGCGACGCGACCATCAGGATGATTCCCAGGACCGTGAGGATGTAGGTGCCGGTCGAGTTCTCCGGCCCGAACGTCCAGTAGGCCGCGATGTCATCGGTCCACTCGTCGAAGGGGAAGCTGTCGATCACGGCGACCTCCTCGGTCCCGCGGCAGTGCCCGCGGTGAAGTTGCTGGCCTCAGCGAACGACTCGATGAGCACGGGGGCCGCCTCGACCTCCTGGCCGTCGGGCAGGACGATGGTCTCGGGCACCCGCTCGAACTCGGGATAGAAGTCCTGCTGGAACTCCGCCATGTCGAGGCCTTCGAGCTCGACCTCGGGCGGCACGCGCAGAAGGTTCAGCTTCTTGAGGATCCAGCTCGCGCCGAAGCCGGGCAGGAAGGCCAGCGGGAAGAAGGCCAGCATGCCCATGAGCTGCCCGCCGAAGGACACCGGGACGCTGTTGATGCCGGTGGGATAGCCGCCGGCAAAGATGCCGACGAGGAACACGCCGTAGAAGCCGCAGACACCGTGGACGGCCACCGCCCCCACCGCGTCGTCGACGCGGAGCTTCTTCTCGATGAACGTCCCCGCCCAGACGGCGAGGATGCCGCCCGAGAAGGCGAGGATATAGGCGAGCGACGGGTGATAGATGTCGGCGCCCGCCGACACCGAGATGACGCCGGCGAGGCCGCCGGACAACGTCCAGAACGGGTCGCCGCGGCTGGCGAACCACCCACCCGTGAAGCCGCCGGCGAAGCCGACCGTGATCGTGAACGCGATCGCGCCGAGAGTCGCCGGCGACAGGTAGATGTTGAGCCAGCCCGGGGAGATTGTGGACTGGATCACCAGGCACGCGGCGTAGAAGCCGTAGAAGCCGGTGAAGATCAGCATCAGGCCCATCAGGGTCATGTGCGTGTTGTGCGGTCTGAAGGCGCGCGCGCGCCCCTTCATGTCGAACTTGCCGATGCGCGGGCCGAGGTTGACGAGCACGCCCAGCGTGAACGCGCCCGCGACGCCGTGGACGACGAGCGAGGCGATCGAGTCGTGGAAGCCGAACTTCGTGACGAGCCAGCCGCCGGAGCTCCAGCCCCAGGCCGCGTCCGTGATCCAGACGGCCGAGCCGAGCAAGGCGGTCAGGAGCAGGTAGGCCGAGAGCCGGATCCGCTCGATGACGGCGCCGGACATGATCGAGCCGGTCGTCCACGAGAAGAGGAGGAACGCGAGGAAGAAGACCGCGCTGACGTGATCCTGGAGGTTCGGGCCCATCGCGGCCGACCACGGCGCGGTCGCTTCGCAGAAGCCGGGGAAGGCCTCGGGACCGGAGTGCCAGTCCAGCGAGTCCGGCCCGACGCTCGGGAACCCGGGCTGGAAGCAGCCGTAGATGTACCAGCCGAAGTAGTAGAACGTCGGCGTGACGACGGCGATCGTGAGGATGTTCTTCATCGCCGTGGACATGATGTTCTTGCGTCGCGCGGCGCCCGCTTCGTAGGCCATGAAGCCGACATGGATCAGCCACATGATCACGACGGTGAAGAAGTAGAACTGCTCCGTCAGGATCTGCGAGTCGAGGCTGACCTGGGCCTGCAACTCCTCCACGGTCGGCGCCTGGCCGAACAGAGCGAGCACGGAACCGAGCGACGACATCAGCAAGCCCTCCTAGGGACGCACGCCATCAATGCCCAGCGACACCAAATCCGCGACAAACGTACGAAACCCGCCGGACGTGGCCCAGGTACGGCGTACCCACCTTTTCCGCCGGGAGGTGTCGCCCCCCGACATATGACTGGAAGCAGCGCTAACGATCCTGGCGCCTGATCTCCTCGATCTCGCCCGTGGTGGCGTTCACGAGGACGACCGTGATGCGCTCCGGTTGATCGTTCGCATCGAGAACCGAGAAGGAGACGGCCCAGAACGGGCGCGACTCGATGCCCCGCGGCGTGAAGCGCACCATCGTCCGATCCGGCTCGAAGTCGATCTCCTGCTCGGCGATCTCGATCGCCTCCTCCTGGCTGATGTCCGAGTCGCGCGAAGCGCACGTCCTGGCCGCGAGGAGGGCAATCGCCAGGACGACCACGAGGATCACGACCCGCCCGAGCGGGCGGTCGCGGAACGGGCGGCTAGGCGCCGGCTCGCTGTCGCCGGCGTCGATAGGCATAGACCCGCAGGATGAGGTAGCCGACGAAGTGGGTGAGGAAGACGAGCGAGAGCCACCAGCCCCACCAGGCGAAGTGCGGGCGCGGCTCCATCTCCCGCAGCTCGATCACCGTCAGGTAGAGCGCGACGACGAGGGTGAGCATGAAGATGACCTGCCCCGCCGGCGGCGAGAGGTAGACGAGGAACACGCGACCATCGTGAGTGAACGCGCTCCCGGGCGCAACCGTCATCGGCACCGGGGAGAATCCACGCGGTGTCCGCACGCGACGTCATCGAGACCCTCGCGCTCGTCTTCGCGGCCGGGCTCGTCTCGGAGGTGGTCGCGGGCTTCCTGCGGATCCCGCGGATGGTCGTCCTGCTCGCCGCGGGCGCCGTGCTCGGGCCCGATGTCGCCGACCTGCTCGAGCTGCCGCTCGACTCGGTAGCGATCCAGATCCTCCTGACGCTCGGCGTCTCGCTGATCCTCTTCCACGGCGGCCTGGGCCTCTCGTTCGCCGTCCTGCGTCCGGTCGTCGTCGGCCTCGGCCTGCTCGCGATCCCCGGCATGCTGATCACGGCGTTCGTCACCGGCGGCATCGCCGCCCTCGCCTTCGACGTGCCGCTGGAGGTCGGCCTCCTCATCGGCGCCGTCCTCGCCCCGACCGACCCCGCGATCCTCATCCCGCTCTTCGAGCACATGCGGATCCGCCCCAAGGTGGCGCAGACGATCGTCGCCGAGTCCGCGCTCAACGACGTCACCGGGGCCGTGCTCGCCCTCGCGTTCGCCACGATCGTGATCGAGGGCGAGGGGTCGCTCGCCTCGCCGCTCGGGCGAGTTCCTCCTCGACCTGGGCATCTCGACGGTGCTGGGAGCGGCGCTCGGCGTCGTCCTCGCCGTGGCGATCTCGACGCGGAGGCTCGGCATCTGGCGGGAGTCGCCCGTCATCGCCGTGCTCCTCGTCGTCGTGGCCGGCTACTTCGCCCTCGACTACGCCGGTGGGAGCGGCTACCTCGGCGCGTTCCTCGCCGGCCTGATCGTCGCCAACATGGACCGCCTCGGGCTCGGGATGCACTCCCACCGCGAGGACGAGATGCGGCTCTTCACCTCGGCGAGCGCCGACATCGTCGTCGTCTTCGTCTTCATCACCCTGGGCGCGAACCTCCCGTTCGACACGATCGCCGACGAGGCGCTCCCGGCCCTGATCACGCTGGCCGCCCTCATCCTCCTCGCCCGGCCGCTGACGATTCTGGCCTGCCTCCTCCTCGACCGGCGCGGCCGCTGGAGCCGGGAGGAGCTCGTCTTCCTCTCGTGGACCCGCGAGACCGGCGTCGTCCCGGCGGCGCTCGTGGGCGTCCTCGTCGCCGACGGCGTCGAGTACGAGGCGGAGCTCGCCACGGTCGTCGCGCTCGCCATCGTCGTCACGCTGCTCCTCCAGTCGACGACGAAGGCCTGGCTCGCCCGCCGCCTGGGCCTCGACGACGCCCCAACCGCCTAGTCCCCTCCGGCCACGTCAAGGTGCCAGGCACCTGGCCGTGGCCGCCGCGGACGACTGTGGACGCCGCCGCCCGCGCCGAGCAGGCGGAATGAGAAGCGCTCCCCAGACATGGCCCGCCGATAGGGCCACGACCGGGGTCAGACCCCGGACGTGGCTCCTACGACCAGGGGTAGGGCGAGTTCGAGACCGGGTGGAGATCGCCCGTCGCGAAGCGCTCGAAGCGGAACGGGCGCAGGAGGCTCGAGTGGTCGCCGAGGAGGACCTTCGCCACCTCGCGGCCGACCCCGATCATCTTGTAGCCGTGGTTCGAGTCGAGGATGGTGTAGACGTTCGGCCGCATGTAGTCGAAGACCGGGAAGTTGTCGGCGGTGAAGGCGCCGACACCGCCCGAGCGGGCCATCTTGTACTTCGGCCGGCAGCCCTCGAACCGGCTCATCGCATGTGAGAGCGCGGCGCACCACATGTCCGGGAAGTTCGCGCCCACGTCCGTCGTGGACGGGTAGGGATCGAGCTCCACGTCCCCTTCGACGACGAGTGGCGAGGCCCCGCCCTGCACCCCGTGGCGGTCGCGCTTGTAGTAGATCCCCCACAGCTCGTCGGTCACGAGCTCGCCGTCGTCGGTGTAGAGCGGCGCGTCGGTGTCGAGGTGGACGACCGGCGGCGCGCTCCCGTCGGCGGTGGCGAACATCTGCGGGTCGACCTGGATCTCGCCCTCCTGGAGGTTCCAGTACGTCCACATGGGCTGGTCCTCGACCACCTCGCCGCTCGGCGTGCGCACGTCGATCGTGGGCGGCAGCTCCAGCATCGACCAGAACCGCTTCGCCCATGGCCCGGGAGCGACGATCAGCTGCTCGCCGATCTCGACGCGGCCGCGGCTCGTCTCGACCGCGCCGACGGTGCCGTCGCCCTCGAGCTCGAGCGCCCTCACCTCGACGCCGGTGACGATCTCGACGCCCTCCTCGCGGCACTTCCCGGCCAGGCCGAGCACGGACTCCTTGTTGAACGCGAAGCCGCCCTGGTGCTCGTGCAGGCACGCGGTCACGCCCTGCGCGCGCCAGTCGGGGAAGATCTCCTTCATGTAGGCGTCGACCTCGGCCTCGCCGGTCACGAAGGTCGAGCGGTAGCCGATCGCCTCCTGCCGCTCGTACGTGGCCGCGAGGTCGGATTCCTGGACGGTGGGCCCGAGGGCCATGTAGCCGACCGGGTTGTAGGCGTAGGCCTCGGGGTCGGACTCCCAGACCTCGACGCACGCCTGCATGAGCTCGCTCATCGCCGGCTGGAAGTAGTTGTTGCGGACGACGCCGCAGGCGATGCCCGAGGCGCCCGCGCCCGGCTCCGACTTCTCCAGGACGACCACGTCTGCACCCGAGCCGGCGCCGCGCGTGCGCAGCTCCTTGGCCAGGTGGTAGGCGGTGGAGAGGCCGTGGATCCCGGCTCCGACGACGACGAAGCGGGGCGAGGCGGGCAGGTCGGTCATCGTGTGTTGCCTCCTGGGCAATAGCGTTTCAAAACTGACATACTGACCGTACCATGGCCCGCACGGGAAGACCAGCCACCAGGCGCGTGGCGGCGGTCGAGCGAGCGTCCGCGGTCATCGACGCGCTCGCCGAAGGCGGCGAGCTCGGCACGAACGAGCTCGCGCGCCGCACCGCGCCTCCACCCGAGCTCCGTCTCGCGCCTCCTCTCCACCCTCGCGGACTCCGGCCTCGTCGAGCACGTGCCCGAGAGCGGCCGCTACCGGCTCGGCCTGCGTCTGATCGCCCTCGGCAACGCTGTCCTGGCGCGGCTCGACCTGCGCGAGATCGCGAGGCCGCACCTGCGCGCGCTCGTGGACGAGACCGGCGAGACGGCCACGCTTTCGGCCCCGGGCGACCCCGACGCGATCACGGTCGACTTCGTCCAGAGCGGGGCCTCCGTGCAGAGCGTCGCGACGCTCGGCCGCCCGAGCGTCGCGCACGCGACGGCGACGGGCAAGGTCGCGCTCGCGTTCGGCGACGTCGCGCTGCCGCCCGGCCGCCTCGCGGCGTTCACGGAGCACACGATCGTCGACCGCGACGACGCTCGGCAGCGAGGTCGAGCGCGTCCGCGGCCAGGGCTGGGCGCGGGCCATCGGCGAGCGCGAGGAGGAGCTGAACGCGCTCGCCGCCCCCGTGCGTGGAAGCGGCGGCGAGCTCGCTGCCGTCCTCGGCCTCCAGGGCCCCGCCTCCCGCTTCGACGAAGAGGCCATGACGCGCGCGCTCGAGCCGCTGCTCGCACGCGCAGCGGCCGTGTCCGACGCTTTAGGCTGGCGCCCAACGGCGAAGGAGGGATCGTGAGCACTGACGCAGGGACCATTCGCACAGCCTTCGACGGCGTTCAGCGCGCGCTCGGCGCCGAGTTCATGGAGTGGGAGAACTGGTACTGGCCGACCGAGTTCGGCGACGCGGTCGCCGAGCACCACGCTGTCCGCCAGGACGTCGGTGTGTGGGACGAGTCGCCCCTGCGCAAGTGGGACTTCTCCGGCCCGGATGCGCTCGCCGCTGCCGACCGGATCTTCACGAACGACATGCTGGGCCTCGAGATCGGGCAGATCCGCTACGCGCCCTTCTGCGACGAGGACGGGAAGATGGTCGGCGACGGCACGGTCTTCAAGTTCACCGACTCGAGCGCCTGGGTCATCACCGCGCTCGACTCCGATCTCGACCACATGCTCGCGGTCGTGTCAGGGCTCGACGTGGCGATCGAGCCGATCACCGAGAAGCTGCCGCACGTCCAGCTCCAGGGCCCGCGCTCGCGCGAGGTGCTCGCCGGGCTGGTCGACGAGGACGTCGAGAGCCTCGGCTACTTCCGCTTCCTTCCGCACCAGGTGCACGTCGGCAAGGTCCCCGCATGGGTCTCGCGCACCGGCTACTCCGGCGAGCTCGGCTACGAGATCTTCACGGACACGGACTATGCCGAGGAGCTCTGGGGCGTCCTCACGGAGGCCGGGGCGAAGCCCTACGGCCTCTCCGCGGTCGAGTCGCTCCGCATCGAGTCCGGGCTGATCTTCATCGGGTACGACTACTTCCAGCACGAGACCGACCCGTTCGACATGTCGCTCGACAAGGTCATCCGCCTGGACACGGGCGACTTCTGCGGCAAGGCCGCGCTCGCGGAGACGGCGAAGGCGCCGCCGCGCCGGCTCGTGACGCTCGCCGTCGAGGGTGCCGACGTGCCGGAGTACGGCGCCGCGGTCACGAAGGACGGCGAGCCGGCGGGCACGCTCACCAGCCCCGCGGAGAGCCCGACGCTCGGCCGCGTGATCGGGATGGCCGTGCTCGACTCGCGCTTCGCCGGGAAGGGCGAGACCGTCGAGGTCGCCCTCGGCGACGGCACGGTCGCGGCGACGGTGGACGACTTCCCCGTCTACGACCCGCAGAAGACGAGGCCGCGCAGCTAGACGCGCGGCCGCCGGCGCTCGGGGTCGTAGAACGGGAGCGAGGCCACCTCGCCCTCGACGCCTCCGACCTGCACGGGCGTGCCCACGCTTCCCGCCACGCTGCCGTCGAGGACCGCGAGCGCGATGACCCGGTCGAGGATCGCGCTCCGGACGGCGACCGTGATCGCGCCGACCGGCTCGCCCTCGTGCTCGACCACGGACTCGGGATCCGGCACGTCGTCGCCGGCGAGGGACACGCCCGCGATCGCACGCCGCGGCTGCTCGTCGGCGAGGCGCCGAAGGGCGTCCTTCCCGATGAAATCGCCCTTGTCGAGCTTGACGGCCCAGCCGAGGCCGAGCTCGTAGGGCGAGAGCTCGCCGGGCTGGTAGTCGAAGGTGACGAAGATGAGCGCCGACTCGACCCGTAGGTAGTCGGCCGCCTCGAGCCCGTACGGACGGATGCCCTGGTCGGCCCCGGCGTCGAGAAGCGCGGTCCAGATGTTCGCGACCGCGGCGGGCGAGGCGAAGATCTCGTAGCCGAGCTCGCCGCTGTAGCCGGTGCGCGAGAGGATGCACTCCTCCCCGCCGACGACGGCGTCGCGGCAATGGAAGTACGCGAGCTCGGAGAGGTCGGCGTCCGTCACGCGACCGACGACCTCACGGGAGAGCGGGCCCTGGATCTGCACGCCGCCGCGCTCGTCGCTCATCGGCACGAGCTCCACGTCGAAGCCCTCCGCGACGGAGCGGAAGTGCGCCTCGCTGGCCAGCAGCCCGGAGACGAGCATGACCCGCCCCTCCTCGAGGTGGAAGACCGTGATGTCGTCGAGAGCCATTCCCTCCTCGTTGCTCACGGGCGTGTAGTGGACGCGGCCGACCGGCATGTCCGAGAGGTCCTGGGTGACGATCGTGTCGGCGGTGCGGAGGGCGTCCGGACCGCGGAGCTCCCACTTGCGGAGGCCGGAGTTCTCCACGATGCCCACGCCGTTCCGGGCCGCGAGGTACTCCTCGACGGGGTTGCCGAAGTTCGACGGCCACGGCCAGCCGTCCCATTCGTAGAACTCGACGCCCAGGTCGGTCTGCAGCTGCTGTACGGGGGTCAGATCAGCGCTCATTCGGGCTCCACCTCGTGGTCGGCTCGGCGTCCAGCATCAAACATCTGGAAGCAGCTTTTATCGTGCGGCGCAACTATGAGCCATCGGGTCGGGCGCGTCAAATCGACCGCCCGGTAAGGCTCAGGGCACGTCGGTACACGCCCGCGGCGTCGTCCACCGTCCAGCCGCCCGGCGCGAGCCGGATGAAGACGTCGTCCATCGCCGCCGCAGCGAGCTCGTCCACCGCCGACTCCTCGACGCCGTTGTCGCGGAGCACCGGGAAGTCGATCTCGGCCAGGATCCGGGCGATGCCCCGCACGGCGCGGGATCCGTCCTGCGTGCCGTCGGCCGGCTCGCCGAGCGCGTCCGCGATCCGCTCGAAGAGCTCGGGCGCGCCCCGGCGGTCGACGTCCATCGACTCGGCCAGGACGAGCCCGATCGTCAGGCCGTGCGCCAGCCCGTAGCGGCCGCCGAGCGCCTGCCCGAGCGAGTGCTCCGACCCGCAGTCCGAGATGTTCATCGCGAGCCCGCCGAGCACGCTCGCGCAGGCCATCTCCTGGCGCGCCGCGTGATTCCCGCCGTCGGCGACGACGGCCGGAAGGGCACGGGCTCCTCGATAGACGGCTTCCAGGCCGACCGCGTTCCCGACCGGCGTGCGCGAGGTGGACACGATCGAGGCGATTGCCTGGGCGATCGCGTCGATGCCGCTCCAGGCCGTCACTTCCGGCGGCGCCGAGTACGTCAGCACCGGATCCACGAGCGCGTACTGCGCACGGACGAAGGGAGCGGCGACGCCCGTCTTCCTGTGCGTCGACTCGTCCGTGATCACGACGCCGCCGGAGACCTCAGACCCGGAGCCGGCCGTCGTCGGAACGGCGATCAGCGGGAGGATCGAGGCACCCGCGGCCAACTTGAGGTCGTCCTGCACGGTCAGGTACGGCAGGCGGGCGCTCCGCGCCAGGCGCGCCGCCTTCGCCACGTCGATCACCGACCCACCCCCGATCGCCACGAGAACGTCCGCCCCCGACTCGGCGATCGCAGCGGCGACGGCGTCCGCCTCGCGGGCCGTGGGCTCGCCCGGCTCCTTCTCGTGGCGCGTCACCTCGACGCCCTCGAGCGCGCCGAGCGCGCCGACGACCTCCGGAAGCTCGCCGGCGACCGCGTCGAGAACGACGAACGCACGGCGCGCCCCTTCGCCCCGGACGACGGGCGCGAGCTCGGCGACCACGCCCTCGCCGAACCGGATGTCGACCGGCAGGAGGTTCCGGAAGGAGGGGACGCCCGGCGCCGTCACGACCCGTTCCCGCCCGCGAGGAGGGCGCGCGCCTCGCGGAGCCGCGCCGCGCTGAGGACGAGGACCGCGGTCACCTCGCCCGCGGCGTCCCGGCCGACGTGCAACCCGTCGTGCTCCTCCCATTCCTCCGCGCGCTCGCCGAAGCCGATCTCCTGGAGGTGCAGCGGGCCGATGTTGCTGAACCAGAACGGCTCAACGTCGAACGGGCCGGCGACTCCGGCCAAGCTGTCGGCCGCCTGCATGCCCGTCCGCCGCGCCCAGTCCCAGTGTGGGAACGCGATCTCGCCATAGCGGGGGTGCGCGACCGACGCGCAGTCGCCGCAGGCCCAGAGGCCGTCGTGGCCGCTAACGCGCATCGCCTCGTCCACGCTCAGCGTCCCCTTGCCGTTGCGGAGCTCGCCGGGGAGCGACGTCGCGATCCCGGCGGCGACGATGACGACGTCGGCCTCCAGGTCGCCGTGGGCGCGCGTGCGCAGCACCCACCGGCTCCCAGCCTGGTCGCACGACGCTTCCTCGACCTCGCAGCCGCCGAGGAAGGTGACCCCGAGGCGCTCGAGCACCTCCGCGGCGAAGCTCGGGATGGGGTCGTGGAACTGGTGCAGCGGCCGCTCCTCGATCTCGACCAGCGTCACCTCGTGGTCCGGCGCGAGGGCGGCTGCGGTCTCGACGCCGATGAGGCCGGCGCCGACGATGAGCACGCGACGGGCCGTCCTGAGCCGGCGACAGAGCCAGCTGAAGGCGGGGCCGGTCGAGTTCGAGTCCGCATGCTCGAGCCCCGGGATGGGCGGGCGCGTGTACTCGAGGCCGGTGGCCCAGACGAGCGGCCCCTCGGCCGCGTGCCACGCGAGCTCTCCCTGGCCCTCGTCCACGCCGAGCCGGCGCTCCTCGAGGTCGAGGGCGCGCACGACTCCGTCGACGTGGGCGATGCCCTGGTCGGCGAGCCCTTCGGCGTCCGCGAGAATGGGGAGAACGCCGGTGCGCAGCCCGTGCTTGGAGAGCGGCGGGCGGTCGTGGGGGAGCCCCGGGCCGATCATGACCGTGCGCCGGCCGTGCTCGCCGAGCCGCTTCGCGCAGGCATACGCCGACACGCCGTTGCCGACGACGACGACGTCGTCGGGGGCGATCGTCGTCAGCGGGGCTCCTTGCCGCGGGCACCCACGCCGTCCACCTCGACGATCGAGATCGCGCCGGAGGGGCAGCCGCGGCAGACGCGCTCGGCGCGGTCGCGCGGCAGGGCCTTGCCCGGGAGGACGTGCGCGACGCCGTCGTCCCCGAGCACGAACGCGTCGGGCTCGGACTCGACGCAGACGCCGATGCCGATGCAGACGTGCTCGTCGACGCGCACGTGAACGAGGTCGTCTCGGTCGGTTGGCATGGGCGCGATCGCCGGCTCAGGCGTCGGTGGCGACGCGAACGGGGAGCGTCCTCAGGCCGTTGACGAAGTTCGACCTGATCCGCGCGGGCGGCCCGGCCGACTCGAAGCGAACATCTCGGTCGAGCAGCTCCTCGAGCAGCACCTTCAGCTCGAGCCGGGCGAGCCAGGCACCCAGGCAGTAGTGAGGGCCGGTGCCGCCGAACGTGACGTGCTCGCTCCGCTCGCGCCCGACGTCGAAACGGAGCGGATCGTCGAGGACGCGGTCGTCGAAGTTGCCGGAGACGTACCACATGACCACCTTGTCGCCCCGCGCGATCGGCACGCCCCGGATCTCCGTGTCCTCCATCGCCGTGCGGCGGAAGTACATGATCGGCGTGGCCCAGCGCAGGATCTCCTCGACGGCGTTCCGGATCAGCCCGCGGTCGGCCCGCAGGCGCTCGAGCTCGTCCGGGCTCTCGATCAGTGCGTGCAGGCCCTGGGAGATGGCGGTGCGCGTCGTCTCGTTCCCGGCGAAGACGAGGATCTGGAAGAAGTTGCAGTACTCGGCATCGGTCAAGGACTCCCCCTCGACCTCGGCCTGGACGAGCCGCGTGACGAGGTCGTCGCGCGGATGCTCCCTCCGCTCGTTGCCGATCTTCCGGCCGTACTCGAAGAGCGCGTGCGAGGCCGGGCTGCCGAACGGAAGCAGCGAGAGCGGCGTCGTGTTCCCGTAGGCGGTCGGGTCGACCGGCACACCGGACGTCCCCTCGACGAGGTGGTCCGAGAGCTCGAGCATGAACGGTGCGTCCTCCTCCGGGATCCCGAGGATGCGCACGATCACGTTGATGGGCAGCGGCGCGGACACCGCCTCGACGAAGTCGCCCCCGCCCGCGGCGATCAGCTCGTCCAGGAGCCCGGACGCGATCTCCCGCGTCGCCGCCTCGTACTCGGCGACCTTGCCGGGCGTGAAGGCGGAGCTGACGAGCCGGCGCAGGCGGGTGTGCTCCGGCGGATCGGTCTCGAGCAGCGATCGCCGGGCTACGAGCTCGTCCGGGTCGAGGTCGACGAGGAGCACGTGCTCCGCCGCGGACGAGTAGGTCGCCGGGTCCCTCGAGATGGCGACGATGTCCTCGTGGCGGGTGATCGCCCAGAAGCCCTTGCTCCGGTCGGACCAGTCGTGCCAGTGCACCGGGGCGTGGTCGCGCAGGAGCCGGAACGACTCGTGCGGGATCCCCTCCTCGTAGATCGCCGGATCGGCGATGTCGATGTCGCTCAGATGGTCAAGCGTGGAGGCCAACCTCGTGCTCCCCTCGAGGTCGTGGGCCGTGCGCACGCGCCGCGTCCACCAGCGCCCGATACGGACGGAGGTGCACCGGGTTCCGCGCGAGCATGAACTCCGGGTGGAAGAGGACACCGAGGAGGAAGCCCTCGCTCGGGTCCCCCTCGAGGACCTCGACGACCCCGTCCGCGGACCGGCCGGTAACGGCGAGCGACTCGGCGACGACGCCCGGTGCCTGGTGGTGGAGACACCAGACGTCGACGGCCTCCGCCGCGTAGGCCGTGGCGGCCACGCTCCCCGGCTCGAGCGCGACCGTGTGGACGACGACATGGTCGAAGTCGTCGACGGCAGTGGTCTCCAGCCCGTGTCGAACCTCGGCCAGGCTTCCTCCGAAGGCGACGTTGAGCACCTCCATGCCGCGGCAGATGCCGAGGATCGGCTTGCCTCGCAGGCGCGCCGCGCGAACGAGCGCGATCTCGAACGTGTCGCGGACAGGATCGTGATCGCCCTCGCCGTCGGGCGGATCCACACCCCCGTACAGCGACGGGGCGACATCGGCGCCACCCGAGATGACGAAGGCGTCCAGCTGCTCGGCGTACCGCTCCGGCGCCTGCTCGTCCCCGACAGCCGGGAGCAGGACGGGATCCCCGCCCGCCTCGGCCACCGCCAGCGGGTTGATGCGGTCGATGTAGTGGGCGGGAAGCTTCCCGATCGGGCGCAGAACCTCGCTCGAGCCCGCGGTGATACCGACCAGCGGCCGGGCAGTGTGCCCCGTCGCGTCTAGCGCCATTGCTGGAAGCCGCGGTTTACCATCAGGTCGCAGAGAGAGCCCCGTGGTAGAAGTCTAGAAACAGTTTTTTTATTCCTACCGCACGGCCTTCCCGGTGTCAAGCAAGCGGGAAGCGGGCCGGGTAACGCCTAGCGGGCCGACCGCTTGGAGCCGCGACGAGGGGCGTCGGCGTTGGCGGGCCGGTCGCGAAGCTGCGACTGCAGGCCGAGCCAGATCGCGAGGGTGGACTCCACGTGCTCGACCATCGCCTTGCGTGCGCGGTCCGGCTGTCGCGCCTTGATCGCCCGGACGATCGCCCGATGCTCCCGGTTCGAGAGCTTCAGGGTCGAGATCGGGTTCTTGTCCCAGAGCGCGGACACCTGGTACACACGCGGGCGCAGCTCGGCGACGGCGGAGACGACGCGCTGCGAGCCGGCGGCATCGGCCAGGATCAGGTGGAAGAGCGAGTCGGTGTCGCCCCAGGCGTGGTAATCGGTCTGGTCGTCCATCTGCTCGACCAGCTCGGCGAGGTAGGCGACCTGCTCCTCGGTCGCCCGCTGGGCCGCGAGCGCCGCGGCGCCGCCCTCGACCACCGCCCGGAAGTCGGAGAAGTCCCGCAGCTCAGCCTCGGGAGGCAGCGGCGACGAGGGGATGGTCGCGGTGCGCGGGAGCGAGCCGCTCACGAAGGTCCCGCCGGAGCGGCCGCGCCGCGTCTCGACGAGCCCCGCCTCGCGGAGGATCGCGAGAGCCTCGCGCAGGGTCACGACCGAGATCCCGAGCGAACGGGCGAGCTTGGTCTCGCGCGGAAGCTGGTCCCCCGGACGCAGCAGCCCGATCGCGATCGCCTGTCCCAGGCGCGCGACGGCCTCGGCGACCGCGCTCCCCTGACGGATGGGCGTGAAGACGGTGCGGTGGACGAGGCTCTCGACGAACTCGGACGGCCTGGGCTCGCTGTCCATTCGCTGAGCGTACCAGCCGCCTGTTTCGCCTCTCACTCCGCGAGGAGCTCGGTCAGGAAGCGGTCGACCTGCCGGGTCTCGGCGTCGGTAATCCCCCACGCGTAGTGCCCCCAGACGCTCTCGACGGTGCGCAGCTCGCTGCCCGGGACGAGCTCCTGCTCGGCTTCGCAATCGCCCGCGGGGAAGACGCGGTCGTGCGAGAACGGGATCACGAACGTGCGCGCCGAGATACGCCCCAGAGCTGCACCGAGGTCGCCCTGCGCGTGCCGCGCGACGTCCGCACGAGCCCATTTTCCGAGCTGGCAGAGGAGGTTCCCGGCGTCGAGGCCGGCGAAGTCGTCGACGAACAGCCGTTGCACGAGGTCGTCGACCGACGCGAAGCCCGCGTCACGCCAGCCGCTGCGGTGGAAGAGCTCGGGAGAGAGCGCGGTCGCGGCCCAGAAGCGCGCGTGCGCATCGAGACCGCCCGTGCGCAGGCTCTCGGCGGACGCTTCGACCGCGAGCGCGCCGTGCGGCGTCGTCCGAGCCGTCCCCGCGAAGGCGGCGAGGCGGGCCACCCGCTCCGGAAAGCGCACCGCCCACTCCCAGGCCTGCTGGGCGCCCATGGAGAAGCCGAGCGCCAGCTCGACGCGCTCGACACCGAGGTGATCGAGGAGCCGGCGCTGCGCCTCGACGTCGTCGCCGATCGTGAGATTCGGGAACGGAGCCTCGCAATTGCTGGGCGAGGACGACTCCCCGTTGCCCAGCTGGCCGGGGCAGATGACGAACCAGCGTTGCGGGTCGAGCGGCCGCCCCGCGCCGATCCAGCGGTCGAGCGAGGCCGGCGTGCCCGAGTACTGGTGGGGGAAGAGGACGACGTTGTCCCGCGCTTCCGAAAGCGTCCCGTGCGTCCGATAGGCAAGCCTCGCGGCCGGGAGCGTCCCGCCGAGCTCGAGCTCGAATTCGTGGAGGTCGAAGGCGCCCGTCCTGGGGGAAGACACTGTGCTCTCTAGAGAAGGCCGGGGTCGGCGCGAGCCGGGTTGACATGGGCTGCGCGACCTTGTAGAAGCGTAAAAACTAATTCTATACTCATTAGTTGCCTGGCGAGCCGCGGGCTCTGGCCCGCACGAAGCCTGTGGGGTGTTCTTGGCGCCAAACCCGCAGTACGACATCCTCTCCGAACCGATTCAGGACGGGAAGAGGATCCTGCGGAATCGCTTCGACCGAAGCGCGCAGCGCGACCCCGGCGGCACCGAGAAGAAGGGCTCCAAGGCGCAGTCCCGACCGACGAAGGCGGGTACCTAGGGGCGGCCCCTGCCGCCTGAACGGACAACGGAGACAAGGAGGACAGTTCGGTGGCCGAGGCAGCGGGTGAGAAGCAAGAGCTTCGCAAGGTTCTTCACTGGCACGACGGCTTCATCGTGGCCATGTCCATCCCGGGCGCATTGTTCGCCGCGCTCGGCTACACGATGGGGAGCGTCGGCGCCTGGGGCGCGCTGGCCCTGTGGGCCTTCTCGTCCCTGATCGCCGTCTTCATGAACTGGATCTACGCCGAGCTGGCGGCCATGTTCCCCGACAAGCCGGGCGGTATCGCCCTGTACGCGCACGAGGGGTGGCGCAAGCACTTCTCGCTCATCGGCCCGATCGCGACCTTCGGCTACTGGTTCGCGTGGTCGAGCGTCCTCGCGATCTTCGGCACGACGATCGGCTACCTCGTCCAGGCAGAGTGGTTTCCCGGCGCGACCCGGACGTTCGACGTCGGCGCCGTCGACGTCGGGCTCCCGCACCTGATCGGCGCGGGCTGCGTGATCCTCGTCTGGGCGATCAACATGCTGGGAATCAAGCCGGCGGTGTGGTTGGGCCGCGTCTCGACCTTCCTCCTCCTCATCCCGATCGGCGTCTTCGCGATCATCGTCTTCCTGACCGGCGACTGGGACAGCTCGCTCCTCCAGTGGAACTTCTCGGGGCCCTGGGGCGGCTGGAAGCTGGCGATCGTCTGGCTCTACATCATCGGCTGGACCGCCTACGGAGTCGAGGTGGCGGCGAGCTTCGCCCCCGAGTACCGGGATACCAAGAAGGACACCTCGATGGCGCTGAAGGCCGCGGGCCTCTTCACCTTCGGCGTGTTCGTCCTCGTGCCCCTGGGTGCGGGCGGCACCGTGACCACGGAAGACGCCGCTGCCAATCCGATCGGGTTCTGGGTCGCTTCGTTCGACCAGATCGTCGGCGGCGCATCGGACTTCATGGTCGTGATCCTCATCGGGGCCTTCCTGCTGACGATGAACGCTGCCACCGCGGACGGCGGCCGAGCGCTGTACGGCATCGCCCGCGACCACATGACGATCAAGCAGCTCTACCACCTCAACCACCGTGGCATCCCCGCGCGCGCGATGACGCTCGACATGATCGTCAACCTCGCCCTGATCTTCCTGATCGCGAGCCCGCTGGCCATTCTCGTGGCCGGCAACCTCGGCTACATGTCCGCGCACTTCTTCGCCGTGGCGGCGTTCCTGCTCCTGCGCAAGGACCGACCGCACTGGCCACGGCCGATCAAGCTGCACTCGGCATTCATCCCCATCGCCGTGATCATCTGCGCGGTCAACTTCGTCCTGATCGCCGTCGGCGCCTCCAGCGCGAGCCTGAGCGGCTACGGCGGCAAGAAGGAGTTGTGGATCGGGATCGGCGTCCTGCTCATCTCCGTCCTCCTCTTCGTCTACCGCCGCGCGGTGCAGGATCGTGCGCCCATCAAGCTCCGCGAGGACGCGCCGGCGATGCCCGACGCAGTGGACGTAGAGGGCGGAGTGGTGGTGCCGGTACCCGGACCCGCCGCGAGGTAGTCGAGCAGATGGCCCGCGACCCCAAGTACGACATCCTCTTCGAGCCGATCCAGATCGGCCCGAAAGTGCTGCCCAACCGCTTCTTCCAGGTCGCGCACTGCAACGGCGCGGGCTCGGAGCGGCCGGGGTTCCAGTCGCACTTCCGGGCGATGAAGGCCGAGGGTGGCTGGGGCGCGGTGTGCACGGAGTACTGCTCGATCGGGCCCGAGAGCGACGACGTCCACCGCGTGAGCGCGCGGCTCTGGGACGACGGCGACGTGCGCAACCTCGGCCTGATGTGCGACATGCTCCATGACGAGGGTGCGTTGGCCGCCGTGGAGATCTGGCACGGCGGCCTCAACGCCTGCGGGCTCGAAAGCCGGGTGCCGGCGCGCGGCGCGTCGGCGATCGGCAGCCCGTTCGCGTTCATGCGCCCCTGCAAGGAGATGGACAAGCAGGACATCCGCGAGGTCCAGCAGCTGTACGTCGACGCCTGCAAGCGGGCGCGCGACGCCGGCTTCGACATTCTCGTCCTCTACTGCGCGCACAACGAAGCCCTCCTCCATCAGTTCCTCCTGCCCTTCTTCAACCGCCGGACCGACGAGTACGGCGGTTCGTTCGAGAACCGGGCGCGCTTCAGCCGGGAGGTGCTCGAACAGGTCCGCGAGGCGATCGGCGACGACTGCGCGATCTCGATCCGCTTCGGCGTCGACACGCTCGACCTGCCCCACGGCCTCGGAGACCGGGGCGTGCGCCAGGAAGGCGAGGGCGTCCAGTTCATCGAGCACATGGATCACCTCGTGGACATGTGGGACATCAACGTCGGCAATGCGGTCGAGTGGGGCGAGGACGCCGCGCCCTCCCGCACGCATCCCGAGAACCACGAGGGCCCATACGTCGACAAGGTCAAGCAGCACACGAAGAAGCCGGTGCTGAACGTCGGCCGCTTCGTCAACCCGGACACCATGGTCGAGGTCATCACGAGCGGCCAGTGCGACATCATCGGCGCGGCCCGGCCGTCGATCGCCGATCCCTTCCTGCCCCTGAAGATCAAGGAGGGCCGGCTCGACGACATCCGCGAGTGCATCGGCTGCAACGTCTGCATCTCGCGCTGGGAGATCGGCGGCCCGCCGCTCGTCTGCACGCAGAACGCCACGTCGGGCGAGGAGTACAGACGCGGCTGGCACCCGGAGAAGTTCACGACGGCGGGCAACGCCGACAACGACGTGCTCGTGATCGGCGCGGGCCCCGCCGGGATGGAGTGCGCGATGGTGCTCGGCAAGCGCGGGATGCGCCGCGTCCACCTGGTCGAGAGCGCACCCGAGATCGGCGGCCAGATGCGCTGGGTGCCGAAGCTTCCCGGCCTCGGCGAGTGGGGCCGCGTCGTCAACTACCGCCAGATCCAGCTGGACAAGCTGAAGAACGTCGAGGTGATGACCGGCACGACGCTCGACGCCGAGGGCGTTCTGGACTACGGCGCCGAGATCGTCGTCGTCGCGACGGGCTCGCACTGGGCGCATGACGGCTTCCAGGGCCTGACGAACGAGCCGATCCCGGGCGCCGACGCGTCCCTCGACCACGTCGTCACGCCCGAGCAGGTGATGCTCGAGGGCAAGAGCGTCGGTCAGCGCGTCGTCGTGTACGACTGCGAGACGTACTTCACGGGCGTCGGCATGGCCGAGAAGCTCGCGCGCGAGGGCAAGGAAGTCACCTACGTCACGGCGTTCGACGGCGTCGCGCCGTACACGCGCTACACGCTCGAGTACCCGCGCCTCAGCCGCTCCCTCCGGGAGCTGGGCATCGACGTCGTCCTCGAGCACGTGCTCGTGAGCGTCGAGCCTGGGTCCGCACCGCTCGCGGACATCTGGACGGACGAGGAGCGCATCGTCGAGGCCGACACGGTCGTCCTCGTCACGCAGCGGATCTCGGACGACGCCCTCTACTACGAGCTTGCGGGCGACGAGGACGCGCTCGCGGCCGCCGGGATCAAGAGCCTCTACCAGATCGGCGACTGCCAGCTGCCCTCCCTCATCGCCGAGGCCGTCTTCAGCGGCCACCGCCTCGCGCGGGAGATCGACTCGCCGAACCCGCGCGTGCCGCTCCCGTACATCCGGGAGCGGAGGCTTGTGAACGCGACGGACGAGGACTTTCGGCTCGACAGCGCGGCCACCGGCGCCGTCGCCGGGTGACCTCGCCGGACGGCCGACGGTGAGCCGCCGCCCGCAACGTGGTGGAATTCTCGATCCTGCGATCGACTAGGGAGGTTCTTGTGGCCAAAACAGAAGACCGGCCGGCCGTGATGGACGCGACGCCGCCGTTCGACGTCATCTCCAACTACAAGGAATGGACGGCGACCCCCGAGTACCAGGAGGCCGTCGCCGACATCGTCCGCCGGATGGAGCTCGACGGGATCGACGGCGTCTACCTCGTCTCCCCCTCGCTCGACGGACGCCCGGTCGGCAAGTTCGTCGCCCGCGACAGCTTCGCGCGAGTGGCGACGAACGGGATCGGCCTGCATCCCCTCGCCATGACGGACTTCCGGGCGACGCTCTGGGGCCAGCCGATCGGGTTCAACGAGGACGACCGGGAGGGCACCATCGTCCCCGACCCCTCGACCTTCCGCCGCCTTCCCTGGCAGCCGCGGCTGGCCCGCGTGTTCTGCTTCTACTACGACACGGACTCCGGCGACCTGCGCGACCTCGACCCGCGCGGGACGCTCGCGCGCCACGAGCGCACCTTCGTGGACGAGGTCGGCGTGAACATGATGGTCGGCATCGAGCCCGAGCTGATGTGGCTTCGCAAGAAGGAGAACGGCGAGCTCGAGCACACGGTCGAGCCCTTTGCGTTCTACGAGATCGCCTACCTCGAGGAGTGGGAGCCGATCCTGCTCGACCTGATCGAGTACGGGCGCGGGATGGGCCTCCCCATCTCGCACGCCGACTCCGAGGACAAGTCCCAGGTCGAGGTCAACCAGTCACCGGGGACGCCGCTCGCCTACGTCGACAACTTCTACACGTACCGGCAGATCTGCCGGATCGTCGCCCGCAAGCACGGCCTGATCGCGACGTTCATGGCGAAGCCGTTCATGGGCTGCTCGGCGAACGGCCACCACCACAGCATCTCCCTGATCAACGACGAGGGCGAGAACGTGATGGCGGGCGACCTCAAGGGCCGCAGCCGCCTGAGCGAGCTCGGGACGCACTTCCTCGGCGGGCTGATCGATCACGTCGACGCGGCGACCGTCATCGGCGCACCGAGCGCGAACTCCTACAAGCGGTTCTGGGACATCGGGATGTGGGCCCCGTTCCACAAGTCGTACGGCTTCGACAACCGCTCGTGCCTCTTCCGCGTCCGCCCCACGTCGGTGATCGAGGCCCGGGGAATGGACGCCTCGTGCAACCCGTACCTCACCGTGTCGGCCTGCCTCGTCACCGGGCTCGACGGCATCCGGAAGAGCATCGATCCGGGCGACCCGGTCGAGGGGAACCTCATGCAGGACCTCACGATCCCGCGCGAGGAGCGCATCCCGACGACGCTGAACGAGGCGATCGACGCCTTCAAGGCCGACGACCTCATGCGCGAGGTCTTCCGCTCGGAGCTCTACGACACGTTCGTCGGGCTGCGCCAGGACGACATGGACCGCTACTGGGCGCACGTCTCCGAGTGGGAGCGCGAGTTCTACCTCGAGCGGTGGCCGTAGTGACGACGACCGCGACCGCCGAGCGGCTCTCCGAGCCGGCACAGGCCTTCCTCGCCCGCGAGCACGGCCTGCTCGTCGACGGCGAGTGGCGCCCCGCCGCCGACGGCCGGACGTTCCCGACCTACGACCCGGCAACCGGCGTCGTGGCGGCGGAGGTCGCGCACGCCGGCTCCGACGACGTCGATGCCGCCGTCGCGGCCGCGCGGCGCGCGTTCGAGATCGGCTCGCCGTGGCGCGAGCTTTCCGCGGCCGAGCGCGGCCGGCGGATCCAGGCGCTCGCCGAGCTCGTCCAGGCGCACGAGCAGGAGCTGGCCGAGCTCGAGTCGCTCGACAACGGCAAGCCGCTGAAGTTCGCCAAGCGCGTGGACATCGCCGACTGCATCGACTACCTGGAGTACTACGCAGGCTGGCCGACGAAGATCGACGGAGCGACGGTCCCGACGGGCGATCCCCGGATCTTCTGCTACACACGCCGGGAGCCGGTCGGCGTCTGTGCCCAGATCGTCCCCTGGAACTTCCCGCTGCTGATGGCGATCTGGAAGGTCGGGCCGGCGCTGGCGGCCGGGTGCACGATCGTGCTCAAGCCCGCAGAGCAGACGCCTCTGACGGCCCTGCGGTTCGGGGAGCTGGCCCTGGAGGCAGGGCTCCCGCCCGGCGTCCTCAACGTGCTCACGGGCGACGGCTCCACCGGCGCGGCGCTCGTCGCCCATCCGGGCGTCGACAAGGTCGCGTTCACCGGCTCGAGCGCCGTCGGGCGAGAGATCGCCGAGCGGTGCGGCCGCGACCTCAAGCGCGTGACGCTCGAGCTCGGCGGGAAGTCGCCCAACATCATCCTCCCCGACGCCGACCTCGATGCCGCGGTCAAAACCGCCTTCTCGGCCGTCTACTACAACTCCGGCCAGGTCTGCACCGCCGGCACGCGCCTGCTGGTGCAGCGCGAGCAGTTCGACGAGGTCGTGCAGGCCCTCGTCGACAAGGCGCGGGACACGGTGCCGGGCCCCGGCCTCGATCCCAAGACCTACGTCGGGCCGGTCGTCAGCGCCGAGCAGCTCGAGCGCGTCTCCGGCTACATCGAGACCGGCCGCGAGGAGGCCGAGCTTCTGGTCGGCGGCGGCGCGAGCGGGGACGCGGGCTGGTTCGTCGAGCCCACCGTCTTCACGACCGACGACGACCGCGCGACCATCGTCCGCGAGGAGATCTTCGGCCCGGTGCTCGTCGCCCAGCCCTACGACTCGCTCGAGGAGGTCGCGAAGCGCGCCAACGACAGCGAGTACGGCCTCGCCGCCGGCGTGTGGACCAGGGATATCTCGAAGGCCCACCGGCTGGCCGCGTTGCTCGAGGCCGGCTCGGTCTACGTCAACACCTGGGGCGCGGGTGGTCCCGGCTCGCCCTTCGGCGGCCGCAAGCAGTCCGGCCTGGGCCGCGAGCGCGGGCTCGAAGGGCTGGGTGCCTATCTCGAGACCAAGTCCGTCTACGTCGCGCTCTGACGCGATGGCGCACGGCCTCGTGCTCCAGAACGACACGCTGGATCCTCCAGCGCTGCTCGGGGACTGGCTGGACGAGCGTGGGATCCCCTTCGAGGTGGCCAGGGTCTTCGAGGAGGGGGTGCCGCGCGACCCGCGCGAGTTCGCCTGGATCGCCGCCATGGGCTCCCGCCACTCGGTGACCGCCGCCGACCCGGGCTGGATCCCGGACGAGGTCGGCCTCCTGCGCACCGCCGTCGCCGCCGATGTCCCGGTGCTCGGGATCTGCTTCGGCGGGCAGGCGCTCGCGGCCGCGCTCGGGGGCGAGATCTCGGTGGCAGAGCCGCCCGCGGTGGGCTGGTTCGAGACCCAGACATCCGAGCCCCGGCTCGTCTCCACCGGTCCCTGGCTCCACTTCAACTCGGAGCGCTTCGCCGTCCCGGACGGGGCCAGGCTGGTCGCGTCCCTCGGCGAGAGCGCGAGCGCGTTCCGACTCGGCCCACACCTCGGTCTCCAGTTCCATCCCGAGGCGACGCCCGCACTCGCCGGCCGCTGGGCCGACCACTACACCGAGTGGCTGGGCGCGCACGGCCTCACGCCCGCCGGGATCCGCGACCAGGCCAGCGCTCAGGCGGACGCGGTCGGGCCGCGTGCGTTCGCGCTCTTCGACGCCTGGTGGGCGGGCGTCACAGGACCTGCCTGATCGCCCGCTCGAACGCGGTGACGTGCCGGCTCGCGACCTCGCTCGCCGCCGCTGCGTCCCCGGCCTCGATCGCCCGCAGCAGCTCCCGGTGCTCGCCGACGGCCTCGTCGAGCCGGGCGACGCGGTCGAGCACGAGGAACCAGATGCGGAGCGAGAGGTAGTAGTAGCGCGACCCGTCCTCGCGGAGGAACGAGTTCCGGCAGGTGCGGTAGACGAAGTCGTGCACCTTGCGGTCGAGCTCGATGAGCGTCTCGTTCTCGCCGAGCCGCTCGACGTGATCGAGCTCCTCGAGGAGCTCGGCGAGCTCGGGGGCGTCGTCGGGCGCGAAGCGCGCCGCCGCGAGGCCTGCCGCGAACCCCTCCAGCTCCGTCCGCACCTCGGAGATCTCGGCCAGGTGGCCGATGCGGATCTCGCTGACGAGCGTCTGGCGGCGGGGCACGACCGTGACGAGCCCGTCCTGCGCGAGCCGGATGAGCGCCTCGCGAATCGGCGTCCGGCTGACGCCTAGCTCGTGCATCACGTCGTCCTCGGCAATCGGCGAGCCGGGGGACATCTCGAGGGTCACGATCCGGTGGCGTAGGACCAGATAGGCGCGGTCCGCGAGCGACGCCCCGGTTGGAACCTCGTTCCCGAGCGCCAGCTGCCCGCTCCGCACCGTCAACCGTTCACCGAGAAGCTCGAGTCGGGGTTGATCTCCCGGTTGCGCGAGTAGAAGCCGGCGTCGAGCGTGAAGCCGCCGTACGGAACCTTGACCTGGACGGGGTCGCCGTCGTGGTCGGCGCCCTTCTCGCAGGCGTCGATCAGCTCGGCCATGAGGTGGCCGACGACAGGGGCGTTCTTGAACTGGTTCCCGCTCGTTCCGACGGCCATGTAGAAGCCGTCGAGGTCGGCCTTGTCGTAGATCGGGATCCAGTCGTCGGAGACGTCGTAGAGATCGACGATTCCTCGCGGCTGGTTGGGGATGCGGACGCCGGGGATGCGCCGGGCGACGCGGTAGACCTGTGCCTCCCACTGCTCCTTGGTCACGTTGCGGTCGAACTCGTCCGGCTTGTCGACCCAGACCTGCGGGTCGCACTCCGGATCCTCGCTCCCGACCAGGATGTTGTTCCCGCTCTCGGGCCTGAAGTAGATCCCCTGGTCGCCGTCGGACGTGTGGTGTCCCGCGTGCTCGTAGTCGACCTCCTCGGGTGCGGGGACGATGTGCACCTCGTGGCGCAGGGCGCGCGTCTTGATGTTCATCGTCTTCTCGACGTCCGCCATCCGATTGATCACGAACGAATGCGGGCCGGCGACGTTGACGACGACGGGGGCGTCGATCTCCTCGCCGTTCTCGAGCGTCACGCCCTCCACCCGCCCGTTGCGCCGGATGGCGACGATCTCGCGGTTGAAGAGGAACTCGCCGCCCTTCGCCTCGGTCGCGCGCTGGAGGTTGTGCGAGGCAAGCTGCGGGTCGTTCACGTACCCGGACCCGGGCGTGTAGATCGCGCCGGGCAGCTGCTCGTCCGGCGGCTGCCAGAACGCCTGGTCCTCCGGCCGCCGTGGCGGCCAGAAGGCGCCGAGGTCGTAGTAGGGGACGCGCTCGGCGAGCGTCTCCGTGTCCCAGTCCTCGAACTCGACCCCGAGCTCGCGGTAGTGCTTGAGGACCTTCTCGTGGTGGCCCGTATTGCTCTTGAAGAGGACTGTCCCGCAGTCCATGTACTTCGCGAAGCCGCGCTCGTCCTCGTGCTCGAGGTAGTTCGGCCAGTCCTTCCAGTAGGCGAAGCCCTCGTAGGCCATCGCGACCCCGTCCCAGGACGAGTAGTGCGCGCGGACGATGGAGCACGAGTTGCTCGTCGGCCCGTAGCCGGCGGCCGGGAGCTTGTCGATGTTGAGCGTCTTGTAGCCCCGCTTCGCGAGCTCGAAGGCGATCGCCGCGCCGATCACCCCGGCACCGATCACGACCGCGTCGGCGTTCCTCTTCATCCCTGCCCTCCGTGATATTGACGGTGGATAGGAAGAATATATTAGTGCGGGCGTGAGCCGCGCTCGGGCATCCTGGTCGCGTGCACGGGTCGGGCGAGCTCGTAGACACAGACGCCGGGCGCGTCTACGTCGAGCTGGAGGGAGACGGCCCGCTCGTCATCCTGGCCGGCGGCGGCCCAGGCGTCGGGCATGCGCACTACCACCCGTGGTTCTCGCGCCTGGCCGCCCGCCGCACGGTCGCGTACGTCGACTATCCGGGCACCGGCCGTTCCGACCCGGCGGCGGACTACACGCTGGAGCGGTACGCGGCTGCGCTCGAGGGCGTCCGGCTCCACGTCGGCGCCGAGCGGACGGCAATGGTCGCTCTCTCTTTCGGCGGGCTGCCCGCCCTCGCGCATGCGCTCGCCTATCCCGGCGCTCTCGACGCGCTCGTGCTCAGCAACTCCCAGGTGAGCGCCGCCACCTGGCAGGAGGGCAACATCGACAACGTCAACCGTGCCCTCCGCGAGCACGATCCCACCGCCTGGGACGAACTGCTCGGGCTGCGCGCTCAGGGCATCCGGTCACTCGACCCGCGCTACCAGGAGGTGCTCGGCCGGGTGGTCGAGCACCTGGAGTGGGCCGAGCTCGGACCGCGCCCGCGACTCGAGCGCGACGAGGCCGAAGGGATGAGCCTCGAGGCCTACGAGGCGTTCATCGGGCCCGACCCCGAGTGGGAGGTGACGGGGACGATCGCCGGGTTCGACCCGCTGCCGCGCCTGGGCGAGATCGCTGCGCCGGTGCTGGTGGTCTCCGGCCGCTGGGACGGCCTGACGACACCGCGCATCGCCCATCTCACGTGGCAATCGCTCAGCCCGGAGCGCGCCCGCTTCGAGGTGCTCGAAGGGAGCGCGCACAGGCCGTGGGCAGAGGAACCGGAGGAGTACTTCCGGCTCCTGGACGAGTTCCTCTCCGCCTGCGGCTGCTAGCTCTGCGTGACCCCGGCCGTCGTCAGCCCGTAGTGGGCGTAGGCCTGGCTCTCCAGCTCCTCGGAGATGCTGGAGTCCGGATCGCGGTAGTCGGGAGCGCTTCGCACCTGCTCCTTGGTCCACGGGATGCGGATGGCGCTGCCCTCGACCTCGGCTCCCTCGAGGGGCACGAGGTAGTGGTGCTGGCGGAAGGTGCCGGTGAAGACACCGATCCATTCGGGCCTCCCGCTGGTGCGGTCGGCGAAGAAGGTCTCGAGGTTTCCGATCGACTTGCCCTCGCTGTCGACCACGTCATGGCCCATCAGCTCTCGAAGGCGGGTTTCGTCCAACATCACGGTTCCTCCTTTCGAACGAGGCGTACCCTTGGGTACCCGGCCTGGAGGGTCAGGAAACGAGGCCGAGCAGGAGCAGGCCTGCGATCACGAGCCCGATCCCGGCCCACTGGGTCGTACGCGGCCGCTCGTGCAGAAGCATGACGCCGGCGACGATCGGCACCACCGCGTAGGGCGCCGCAGCCGTGGCAACCACGGACGTGTCCTCGTGGCGCACGCCGAAGTTGAAGGCGACGTACCCGAGCGTGTCGACCACGGCGATCCCGACGATCGTCGCCAGGAGCTTCGGCGAGCGGTCCTCGAAGCGCCACTCGCCGCCGCGCAGGGAGATGAGGACGAGGAGAAGGGTCGTGAACCCGCGCGCGAGGAAGATCGGCACGAGCCAGCCGTACTCGGCGCTGAAGTGGGCCACGCCGTAGACGAAGGCGCCGATCACGACCGCCGTCAGGAGCGCGAGCAGGATCCCGAGGAGGGCGACGCGCTCGAGGTGCCGCATCTGCGCCAGGTCCGAGGACGCGAGCAGCACGCCGAGGATGACGACCACGATCGCCGCCGTCTCACCGGCGGCCAATCGCTCCCCGCCGATCACCACGGCGCAGACGACCGTGACCGCCGCGTAAGCCGAGACGATCGGGCTCACGATCGAGATCGGCCCGATCGCGAGCGCCTGGTAGAAGGCGAGGTAGGAGACCGCGCCGAGGACGCCGAGGAAGGCGAACCAGGCCATGTCGGCCGCTGACACGTCCGACACCCCCTCCCCGGTCACGAGGAGCAGCGCGGTGAGCAACACCATCGCGGCGAGGTGGAAGCCGAGCACGACGCGGAACGACCCTGCGCGCCGCGAGGCCAGCGCGGCGAAGTAGTCCGCGAGGCCCCACGACAACGCGGCCGTGAGGCCGAGGAGGATCCCCATCTAGCCTTCGGCGGCTGCCGTGACGAACTGCGAGAACGGCTCGAGGAAGCGGCGGTCGACCCGCCACTCCTCCTGGAGCTCCCACTGGACGGCGAGCACGTAGCCGTCGCCGTTCATCTCGACTGCCTCGACGACGCCGTCGGGCGCGCGGGCCACGACCGTCAGGTCCCCGGCGACCTGGTCGAGCGCCTGGTGGTGGAAGCTGTCCACCTCGATCTCGTCCACGCCGAGCGCCTCGTGCAGGCGGCTCCCGGGCTCGATCGAGATCCGGTGCCGCGGATGCGGCGGAACCTCGTCGGAGCCCTCGAGCGAGGTGCGCTCGACCTCCTTCCACGCCTTCCAGCCGCGGTCGGTCGGATGCTCGGCCCACTCGGGCTTCACCGACACGTCCTGCACGAGCGTGCCGCCGAGCGCGACGTTGAGGATCTGGATCCCGCGGCACATGCCGAGGATCGGCAGCCCCCGGTCGAGCGCGCGCTCGGCCAGCTCGAGCTCGAAGGCGTCCCGCAGCGGCTCGGTCGGAGCGAGGTGCTCGGTCGGCTCCTGCCCGTAGCGCGACGGGTCGATGTCGCGGCCGCCGCCGAGGAGGATTCCGTCGCAGACGTCGAGCGCGTCCTCGAGGTGCCCGTTCACGCGTGGGAGGCCGAGTCCGACGCCGCCGGCGAGCGCGAGCGGACGCTGGAAGCCGACCGCGGCGTAGTCGCCGAAGTCGTGCAGGCCGAGCGAGAGGCCGATGACCGGTTTTCGCGGCTGCCGCATCTGACTGGACATTTCTATCGCAGGCGTCCTAGAGTCGCGCAACCCAGCGAAGGAGGCGAATGGCTACCGAGCAGGTCAGCGACTCCGGGGGAACCGACGAACGCACCGCCGAGTTCGTGGCGGAGTGGCGCAACGCGGCCTACAACTGCTACTCGTCGGGCCACAAGTTCTGCCGCGAGGTCTGCCCCGTCATGCAGGTCACGCGCGACGAGGCCCACACCCCCACGTCCTTCCACGCCAACGTCGTGGCGATGGAGAAGGGCCACCTCGAGATCGAGGACGTGGCCCGCGACTACGTCCACTGCACGCAGTGCGGCGCGTGCGAGCTGCGCTGCCCCAACACGCTCTTCACCGGCGACTTCTACCGCTTCCGCACGCGCACGGTCGACCTCGTCAAGGCGGTACGGGCGCTCGCCGTCGAGAGCGGCATCCACCAGCCGCAGTGGCAGCGGTGGAACGAGCTCACCGACGAGCGCAAGAGCGAGCCGGTCCTCAACGGCACGCCGGTCTCCCAGGAGCACGTGGCCGACTGGGCCGAGGGCCTCGACCTGCCGATCGGCGGCGAGACCGTCATGTTCTGCGACTGCGAGGCCGCGTTCTACCGGACGACCGTCCCGCGCGCGGTGGCGCAGATCCTCAAGAAGGCGGGCGTCGAGTTCGGCCTCATGCAGGAGCAGTGGTGCTGCGGCGGGCCGGCCGCGGAGATGGGCTACGTCGACCAGGCGCGACGCTTCGCCGAGCACAACGTCGCCGACTGGCGCGCGGTCGGTGCGAAGCGGATTCTCGTCATCGACCCGCACGACTACATCTCCTTCACCGAGGACTACCCGCGCTACTTCGGCGAGGACTTACGACTTCGAGATCGTCCTCGTCGTCGAGCTCGTCGCCGAGCTGATCCGCGAGGGCAAGCTCGAGCTGACCGAGCCGATCGACCGGGTGGCGACGTACCACGACGCCTGCCGGCTGAACAAGCGCAAGGGGATCCACAAGGAGCCGCGGGAGATCCTGCGGGCCATCCCCGGGCTGACGTTCAAGGACGTCGACCACGTGACCCAGTGGTCGTACTGCTCCGGGGCCGGCGCCGGCCTCGGGATCGAGCGGCCCGACCTGACGGCAGAGATCAGCCGCCGTCGCGTCGAGAAGGCAAAGGCACTCGAGATCGACACGCTCGTCTCCGCCTGCGTCTGGTCGGAGCGCCCGCTGACCGAGCAGGGCGAGAAGCAGGACGTCGAGGTCGTCGACCTGATGGAGCTGGTCGCCGCCTCTGCCGGGATCGAGGTCTGATGGCGACCGCGATCGCCGACGGCGTCCTCGACGAGCTCGTCCAGATCTGCGGCGAGGAGCACGTCTTCACCGGCCGCTCCGCGCGCTTCAACCGCGCCCGCGTCCCCTCACCCTTCCCGGTGCACCGCTGGGAGGAGTTCGCGCCCGACGCCGTGGTGCTCCCCACCTCGGCCGAGCAGATCTCCGAGGTCGTGAAGCTCGCCAACCGGGAGCGCATCCCGGTCGTCCCGCGCGCGGGCGGCACCGGGCTCACCGACGGCGCCGTGCCGCTCAAGCACGGGATCGTCGTCGACGTGAAGCTGATGAACAAGATCCTCGAGCTCGACCTCGAGGACCGCACGGTCACGGTGCAGCCGGGGATCAACATGCTCAAGCTCTCCGAGGAGCTGAGGCCGCACGGCTTCATCTATCCCGACAACCCCGCCTCGTACCCGTGCTCGCTCGTCGGCGGGCGCATCGGGACGAGCGGCTGGTCGCTGATCGGCGGCCGCTACGGCCACACGCGCGACCTCGTCATCAGCTTCGAGATGGTGCTGCCGACCGGGGAGATCATCCGCGTCGGCGACGGCGGCGGGCGCAAGGTGCGCAAGTCGTCGAGCGGCTACCAGCTCAAGCACCTGTTCATGGGGCACCAGGGGACGCTCGGCATCGCCACCGAGGCGACGCTCGAGCTGGTCAAGCGGCCCGAGGCCGAGTTCTCGGCCTTCTACGCCTACCGCTCGTACGAGGACGCGTGGCGCGCCACCGGCGAGTTCGCCCGCTCGGGCGCCGCGACGCTGGCCGGCGTCGTCCTCTTCGACGAGTGGAAGATCCAGTACCTGCGCCGCGACGACGAGGCCTACATCCCGCAGCCCGACTGGGTGAAGGGCGTCGTGGCGCTGGCCATGTACGGGAACGAGGACGAGGTGCGCGCCTCGGCCAAGCGGATGCTGAAGATCGGCAAGGCGTCGGGCGGCGAGTACCTGGGCGACGAGATCTCCCAGGGCGACTGGGCCTCCCGCCACGACCGCTACGCGACGCCGCTCCACGGCCGCACCCGCGACGGCCAGGTCGTGCCCATGAGCTGGCACTGCGAGGACGCGTCGATCCTCTACTCGCAGCTCCCTGCCGTGCGGGAGAAGTGGCACGCGATCGCCGCCGACCTGCGCGAGCGCTTCGACATGTTCGACGACTGGGGCATGTTCGCCTACACGAACGGGGCCTTCAAATCGTGGGGCGACTACCTCACGGAGATCGACATCGGCATCTGGGAGATGCAGTGGGACGAGGAGAGCTGGGCCGCGTGGGTCGACGCGAAGCGCGAGATCGCCCGCATCGCCATCGAGCACGGCGGCTCCATCTCCGCGTGCCACGGCTCGTGTCGCGAGGGCGAGGTCGACCTCGTCCCGCTCGAGCTGGGCGGCGGGTTCGACGTCATGAAGAAGATCAAGCGCACGCTCGACCCGAACAACATCATGAATCCGGGCAAGTACCTGCTCGACGAGGCCTACGAGGAGGAGTCGTGATCGGCTTCAGGCTGGCGGCGCAGAAGCCGCCCGAGGCGCAGCGGATCAAGGACGACGTCGTCATGCGGTTCGAGCACATCTACGA
>CAVVIB010000022.1:0-146104 GCA_963748205.1 uncultured Actinomycetes bacterium | reverse complement strand
GCGTGAGGACGTGCGGCAGGCAGGCGTCCGCGCCGGGCAGCGGCCCGCGCGTCTCGGCGTTGAGCCCGTCGCCGGCCCAGCGCGCGCCGGTGGCGACGACGACGACCTCGGCGCCGGACTCGCGCACGTCCTGCGCCGCGAGCCGGGCCGGTCTCGACCTGGACGTTCCCGAGCGTTCGAGCTGCACCAGCCGCCAGTCGACGACGCGGCCCCACTCGCCGAGGCCGGGGAGCTTGCGGCACCCAGCGCGTGATCCCGCCGATCTCGGCCGCGGCGTCGACCAGCTGGACGCGCCGGAAGCCGCGCTTGCCGAGCACGATCGCGCACTCCATGCCCGCGGGCCCGGCGCCGACGACGAGCACGTCGCGGTCGGGGTTCGTCGCGCGGGCTCGAACCGCTCGGGGTGCCAGCCGCGGCGGTACTCCTCGCCCGCGGTCGCGTTCTGCGTGCAGCCGATGTGGCTGCGCCCACTCGGCCTTCGAGACGCAGATGTTGCAGCCGATGCACTCGCGGATCTCGTCGTAGCGCCCCTCCTCGATCTTCTTGGGCAGGAACGGGTCGGCGATGGACGGCCGCGCGGCGCCGATCAGGTCCCATGCGCCCGACTCGGATGATCTCCGCCATGCGGTCCGGGTTCGTCAGGCGGCCGACGCCGACGATCGGCTTCGCGGTCGCCTCGCGCACCTGCTCGGTCCACTCGAGCTGGTAGCCCTCCTGGAAGAAGCGCGACGCGCCCGAGTCCTTCGACCAGCTCGGGGATCGAGCCCGACGTGGACGTCCCAGAGGTCGACGAGGTGGTCGGCGAGGCGCACGAACTCGAGGCCCTCCGTCGAGCTCGACGCCCGCCGCCCGAGCGGCCTCGATCGCGAGCGGCACGCGATCGCGCAGTCGTCGCCGACCGCCTCGCGGACCGCCTCGAGCATCTCGACCCAGAAGCGCGCGCGGTTCTCGAGCGAGCCGCCGTACTCGTCCGTGCGCTTGTTGTAGAACGGCGACAGGAACTGGCCGGCAGGTACGAGTGCCCGCCGTAGACGTAGACGATGTCGAAGCCGGCGTCGCGCGACGCGCTTCGCGGCGCGCACCCAGTCGTCCCGGATGCGCTCGATGTCGTCGATGCTCCATCTCCTTCGGCGTCGACGCCGGAGAAGTCGCTCGCGATCTGCGACGGCGCGGGCGCCGGGATGCGCGTCTCGCGGTTCTCGCCGTGCGCGCCGGATGCGTCAGCTCGACGCCGGCGAGCGAGCCGTGCCGTGGGCCTCGTCGGCCATGAGTGCGAGGTTGCGCACGTCGTCGTCGTCCCAGACGCGCGCGGAGACGTACCGGGTGGTAGTCGGTGTCGGGGCTGACGAGCGCCTCCTCGGTGCAGACGGCGGCCCAGCCGCCCTCCGCCTTCACCGCCGCGGAAGCGCGCCTGCGTGCCCGGCTTCTCGCTCGCCGAAGCCCGAGCAGTGGGGCACCTGGTAGAAGCGGTTTCGCAGCGTCTTCGGGCCGATCTGGACCGGCTCGAAGAGGACGTCATGGCGGGGATCGCGGGACATGCGCCTGGATAGGATCGCGGCTGTGGCGCAGACGGTCAAAGTGCGTACGGGCGGACGGCTCGTCGCGGAGTGCCTCGAGGCCGCCGGCGCCGAGGTCGCTTTCGGCGTGCCCGGGATCCACGCCTTGGCCATCTGGGACGGCCTGCGCACGAGCCCGGTTCGCGCCGTCGGGCTCCGCACCGAGCTCTCCGCGGGCTTCGCCGCAGACGGCTACGCGCGGGTGAGCGGGCGGGCCGCGCCGCTCCTCCTCTCCACCGGGCCGGGCGCGCTCATCTCGCTCGCCGCGCTCATGGAGGCAGCGAGCGCGCACGTTCCGGTGGTCGCGATCGCCAGCCAGATCCCGCACGACCTCATCGGCGCGGGCCGCGGATTTCTGCACGAGCTGCCCGACCAGAAGGCGTCGTTCGAGCCCGTGGTCAAGTGGGCCGCGCGCGCCGAGTCCGCCGAGCAGATCCCCCTCCTCCTCGCCGAGGCGTTCCGCCGGGCGCTGACCCCGCCGAGCGGGCCGGTGTTCCTCGAGATCCCCGTGGACGTGCTGGCCGGCGAGACGGACGTGCCGGTGGGAGACCTGGACACGGCGGCCGAGTCGCCGCCGCTCCCCGCAGACGCCGACCTGGCCGAGGCGGCGCGCATCCTGGCCGACGCCGAACGCCCGGTCGTCTGGGCCGGCGCGGGCGTTCTACGCTCCGGTGCCTGGGACGAGCTGCGCACGGTTGCCGAACGGCTGGGCGCGCCCGTCGTGTCGACGTACATGGGCAAGGGCGCGTTTTCCGAGGACCACCCGCTCGCGGTGGGCTCGGCGCACGACGAGCCGGCAGTGCGCGAGCTTCTCGCCGGCGCGGACGCGCTCCTCGCGGTCGGCACCGAGCTCGGAGCGGAGACGACCGGCCAGTACTCGCTGGAGCTCCAGGGCCGGCTCGTCCACGTCGACGCCGACGCCGCGCGGATCGGCGCGACCTACGAGGCTCTCGGGCTCGTCGGCGACGCGCTCAGCGTGCTCGCGGCGCTCACCGAGCGTCTTCCGAACGGCGAGACCACAGCCGGAGAGCAGCGGGTCGCCGACGTGCGGAGCCGCATCGAGGCGAGGCTCGACGAGCAGGACCGCGGCCTCGAGCGAGACCTCGTGGGCGCCGTCCGCGAGGCGCTCCCGCGCGAGGCGGTGAGCTCCTGGGACATGACGATCCTGGCCTATTGGGCGGCGGCGCACTTCCCCGCGTACGAGCCACGCAGCTTCCTCTACCCGCTCGGGTCCGGGACGCTCGGCTACTCCTGGCCGGCCGCCCTCGGCGCCTCGCTCGCCGTGCCGGGCCGCCCCGTGCTCGGCGTGGTCGGTGACGGCGGGTTCAACTACGGCCTCGCCGAGCTCGCGCCCGCACGGCAGTACGGGCTGAACGCGAAGCTGCTCCTCATCGACGACGGCGGCTACGGGATCCTGCGCGAGTACCAGCGCGACCAGTTCGGCGAGACCTTCAGCGTCGACCTCGTGGAGCCGGACTTCCGCGCGGCGATCGAGGCCTTCGGCGTGCCGGTCGTGTCCGTCGGGCCGGACGGTGTCACCGACGCGCTCCGGGCGGCCTTCGCCGAAGACGGGCCGGCGGTCGTCCACGTCCCCGCGTTCCTGGAGATGTGGACGTGACCGACTGGAGCGGCATCGTCAAGCAGTCGCTGATCGGCCTCGAGCCCTACCGCCCGGGCGCGAGCCTCGACGAGCTGAAGGAGGCCTACGGCCTCGAGGAGATCGTGAAGCTCAACTGGAACGAAGGCCTGGAAGGCCCGTTTCCGGGCGTCGAGGAGGAGGTCGTCGCCGAGCTCGAGCGCGCCTGGATCTACCCGGCCGAGGCGTATTCCGATCTGCGCGAGAGCGTCGCGGGCTGGCTGGGCACGTCCCCCGAGCGGATCGTGCCGAGCCACGGGATCCAGGCACTGATCGCGACGGTCGCGCACGCCTTCCTAGATCCCGGCGACTCGGTTGTGCTGACGGCGCCGACCTACGGCCTTTACGCGACGACCTGTGCCGCCGCGGGCGCCCGGGTCGTCGAGGTGCCGAGCCGCGAGCTCCGCCACGACGTGGACGCGCTCGCCGCCGCCGCGCGCGAGACGAACTCCAGGCTGGTCTGGCTTTGCGACCCGAACAACCCCACGGGGTCGCTCGTCACCCGAGACGAGTGGCAGCGGCTGCTCGGCGGGCTGCCAGAGCGCTGCGCGGTGATAGTCGACGAGGCCTACACCGAGTACGTCGACCCGGCCGTGCGGGTCGACAGGCTCCCGGACGTCGAAGCCGGCGCGCCGATCGTCCTCATGCGGACGTTCTCGAAGATCTTCGGGCTCGCCGGGCTCCGCCTCGGCTACGCGATCGTCGCGGAGCCGCTTGCGGAGCTCCTCGACGTCGTCCAGGAGCCGTTCAACGTCAACCGGGCGGCGCTCGCCGCGGGCCGGGCGAGCCTGCGGCAGGTCGAGCTCGTGGAGAAGCGCCGGCTGTCGAACGCGGAGGGTCGCGAGCGGCTGGACAAGGGGCTCCGGGCGGGCGGCGCCACGCCGTACCCGTCCCAGGCGAACTTCCTCCTCGTGGACGTGGGCGTCGACGACATCGCGCTCACCGACGGGCTCGCGCGCAGGGGCTTCCTCGTCCGTGCCGGCAGCGAGTTCGGCCTCGCGGGCTTCGTCCGCATCACCACCGGCCCGCTGCCTTTGATGGAGCGCGTGGCGGCAGAGGTGGCCGACCTGCGGGAGAAACTCCCGGCAGTGGAGTCGCCTGCCGCTTGACTTTGCCGGGCGCGGGAGCGTTGAATGCGCCTTCCGCCTGGCATGGCTCACCCGAAGGATCGAACCGGGTTCACCCGAGGGCAGCTGCTCCGCGGCGCTGCCGCAGCCGCTGCAGGCGTCGGCGTGGCCGGCGGCTTGGCGGCCTGCGAGAACACCACGACACCGATCGCGGACTGCGCTCCCGGTGAGGGCGGCGGCGGCTCGCCGCTCGTCGAGGCGAAGCCGGTCGGCCCCGGCGGCGCCCCGCTCCCGCGCAACGACAACAGCGTCACCTGGACGATCACCGAGGACAACCAGCCGATCGCAGACGGTCTCGAGCAGGAGTCCGGAGCCACGCTCAGGCTCTTCAACTACGCGGACTACATCGATCCCGCCCTCGTCCAGGAGTTCAGGCAGACCTACGACTGCGCCGTCGAGCTCGCGACGTACAACTCGGCTGACGAGGCGGTCGCGAAGCTGCAGTCGGGCTCCGTCGCATACGACGTCATCCTCGGCCTCTCCGGCTCGAACATCGGCAGCCTGATGGCGCTGCAGCTCCTGCAGCCGCTCAACCACACGTACCTGCCGAACCTCGCCGCGAACATCTGGCCCGAGCTGGCCGACCCGTACTACGACCGCGGGGCGCGCTACACGGTGCCGTACGTCGTGTGGTCTGACGGGATCGGCTGGCGTAACGACCTCGTCCGCGAGGACATCGCCGAGATGGACGTCCCGTGGGACATCTTCTGGGAGTCGTCCGCCTACCGCGGGAAGGTCGGCCTACTCGACGACAAGCGGGACGGGCTCAGCATGCCCATGCAGCGCGACGCCCTTCGGGACGGATTCATCCCGGACCTGAACACCGAGGATCCCGAGCTGATCGAGAAGGCCGGCCGCGATCTCCAGGAGCTCACGGACATCGCCAACATCAAGGTCACGATCACCGACTACCAGACCTTGCCCGAGGGCACGGCAGTGCTTCACCACTCGTGGTCGGGCGATCTGCTCGCCGGGGCCTTTTACTACATGCCCGAAGGCGTCAGCCCCGACGTGCTCTCCTTCTGGTGGCCCGGGAGCGGGGGCGTCGTCCAGAACGACTTCCTCTGCATTACGCGCGCGGCCGAAAGCCCCGTGCTCGCCCATCTCTTCCTCGACTTCCTGCTCGACGAGGAGAACGCCTTCCAGAACTTCACGGACTTCAACGGCTACATCCCGCCGCAGAAGGGAATCGACGCGGACGCTCTGCTCAACGAAGGCCTGATCCCCGAGACCCTCGCGCCTGCCGTCATCCGCCCCGAGCAGTTCCTCGCCAACCAGGCGCTGCTCCAGCTGACCGTCGAAGGCGAGCGTCTCTGGGACGACGCCTGGGCCCAGTTCAGGGCGGGCTAGCCGGCAATGGAATCTCGCTGGACCTGGCGGTTCCTGGCACTCCCGGGCGTCGCCTGGCTCTCGCTCTTCTTTCTCGTCGCCTTCTACACGGTCATCTGCGTTGCGTTCGGGAACCAGAACACGCTCAACGAGCCGGTGCCGTACTGGAACCCGCTCGACTGGAACGTCGGGTATGTCCTCCAGGTCCTCGAGAACATCTGGGACGGCGAGGAGTACCTCACCGTCTTCCTCCGGACCTTCGGGTACGTGGCGATCGCCCTGGCGATCGCGCTCGTCATCGGCTACCCGGTCGCGTACTTCGCCGCCCGCCACGCGGGCCGCTGGCGCGGCCTCCTGCTGCTCCTGCTGATCCTGCCGTTCTGGATCAACTACCTGATGAAGATGCTGGCGTGGATCAACCTGTTGTCGCCCGACGGGCTGGCGACCAGGTTCCTCGACGCGCTTGCGATCGACGAGCTCTTCATCGCGCTCGGCCTGCTCACCAACGAGGGCGGCTGGCTCGAGGGCCAGCCCTCGACGCTCGTTCTCGCCCTCGTCTACGGCTACATCCCGTTCCTGATCCTGCCGCTCTTCGCCGCCCTCGACCGCATCGACCAGCGCCAGATCGAGGCGGCACGCGACCTCGGCGCCAGCCCATTCGCCGCCTTCAGGCGGGTCACCCTCCCGCTCTCGATGCCCGGGATCCTCGCCGGCACCGTGCTGATCGCACTGCCGATGTTCGGCGACTACTACACGAACGATCTCATCTCGGCCTCGACGCGGACGAGCATGACCGGGAACCAGATCGACCTCTTCACGCGCCAGGGCTCGCAGAAGACGGTCGGCGCGGTGCTCACGGTCCTCCTCTCCGTCGTCCTGCTGATCTTCATGCTCTATTACCTGCGCCAGACGAGGCGCGCGGACGAGGCGATAAGGACATGAAGTGGCTCCGCAACCCCTGGGGCCGGCCTCGCTTCCTGCCGGCGGTCACGATCCTCTACATCCTCTGGTCGATCGTGCCCGTGGCGATCGCTGTGCTCTTCGCGTTCAACGACGGGCGCTCGCGCACGACCTGGCAGGGCTTCTCCATGCGCTGGTTCACGGGGGAAACCGGCAGCGTGAAGAACGACCCGTCGCTCCAGTCGGCGCTCGAGCACACGCTCGTTCTGGCCGTCATCTGCGTCGCCATCGCGGTTCCGCTCGGCGTGGCCCTCGCGCTCGGCCTCCAGCGCTGGCGCGGGCGGGGCAGCGGCGGGGTGAACACGCTCATGCTCCTTCCGCTGGTCACGCCCGAGCTCGTCATGGGCGTTGCGCTCCTGCTCCTCTTCCTCCAGGTCTTCAACGGCTGGGGCCTTGGGACGACAGCGCAGGCGATCGGCCAGGTCACCTTCGCCGTCTCCTACGTCGTCGTGATCGTGCGAGGGCGCCTCGTGACGATCGGCCGCGAGTACGAGGAGGCGGCGGCAGACCTCGGCGCGCCGTTCCGCGACCGGCTCATGCGCGTGATCCTGCCGCTCCTCGCGCCCGCCATCCTCGCGAGCGCAGGCATCGTCTTCGCGCTCTCGATCGACGACTTCGTCATCACGCAGTACCTGTCGGCGGGCGCGGACACGAACACGGTCTCGATGCTTCTCTACGCCACCGCACGCGGAGCCCCGAGCCCGGCACTGAACGCGCTCGCCACCATCACGCTCGTCATCACGCTCGTCACGCTCGCGCTCGCGTACGTGGTCTACCGCCGGTTCGCCGGAGCGGGCAGCGCAGCGGAAGCCGCGACCCTCGGAGAGGTGTAGTCCATGGAAGGCCAAGTCCAGCTCGAGTCCCTGGTCAAGAACTATCGCGACGTGGTTGCCGTCGAAGGGATCGACCTCGAGATGCCCCCGGGCGAGTTCTTCACGATGGTCGGCCCGTCCGGTTGTGGGAAGACGACGACGCTCCGGATGATCGCCGGCTTCGAGCGGCCGACGAGCGGGCGCATCCTGCTCGACGGCGTCGACGTCGCGCACGTTCCGCCGCACAAGCGCAGCGTCAACACGGTCTTCCAGAGCTACGCGCTCTTCCCCCACCTCTCGGTCGCGGACAACGTGGCCTTCGGCCTCAAGTACCACAAGGCGTCGAAGAACGAGCGCAAGCAGAAGGTCGGCGAGATGCTCGACCTCGTCCAGCTGACCGGCTTCGAGCGGCGCAAGCCGCACGAGCTCTCCGGCGGTCAGCAGCAGCGCGTCGCGCTCGCACGTGCACTTGTCCTTCGACCGCGGGTGCTGCTCCTCGACGAGCCGCTCGGCGCGCTCGACGCGCGCTCCGCAAGGACCTCCAGGTCGAGCTCAAGGCGCTCCAGTCCGAGGTCGGCGTCACGTTCATCTTCGTCACGCACGACCAGGAGGAGGCGCTGACGATGAGCGACCGGATCGCCGTCATGAACGAGGGTCACGTGGAGCAGGCCGGTCCGCCGCAAGCCGTCTACGAGGATCCCGAGACGCTCTTCGTCGCCGACTTCCTCGGCGTCTCCAACCTCATCGCCGCCGAGGCCATGGGCAGCGAAGGCAACTGCTGCACGCTCCGCGTAGCCGAGCGAACGCTCCGCGCCGAGCAGGGCGAGATCTCCGCACGGGGCGACGTCAAGGCGATGATCCGGCCCGAGCGCGTCCAGGTCGAGCCGGCCGGGACCGAGGGCGAGAACCGCATGCCCGGCCTCGTCGAGCACGCCGTCTTCCTCGGCGGGTTCCGAGAGCTTCGCGTCCGCATGCTGGGCGGTAGCCTGATCAAGGCGATCGTGCCGAACGACGGCAATCCGCTCGGCTACGGGGAGGGAGACTCGCTCACGCTCCACCTCCCGCAGGACGCCATCCGGGTTCTCGCGCCGTCGCCCGCCCCTGACGAGGAGAGCTGACATGGCCGTCACCACCACCCAGATCGACCGGGAGCGCGTCCAAGAGCTGACCGAGCGCGAGGAGAGCCGGCTGAACGAGCGCACGGGCGGCTCCCGCGCCATGTACGACCGCGCCCGCAAGACGCTCTCGGGCGGCGTCGCCTCCTCGTACCAGGTGCGCGACCCCTGGCCGATCTACCTCGAGCGCGGCCAGGGCGCGAAGGTCTGGGACGTCGACGGGAACGAGCTCCTGGACTTCCACAACGGCTTCGGCTCGATGGTGCAGGGCCACGCCCATCCCGCGATCGAGAAGGCCGTCGCCGAGCGGTACAAGCTCGGCACGCACTTCGCCGCCCCGACCGAGGACGCGATCGTCGTCGGCGAGGAGCTCAAGCGGCGCTGGGGCCTCCCGAAGTGGCGGTACACGAACTCCGGGCTCGGAGGCGACGATGGACGCGATCCGCATCGCGCGCGCCGCTCACGGGCCGGGACACGATCGTGAAGATCTTCGGCTCCTACCATGGCCACCACGACTACGTGATGGTCTCGATCGGCGTCCCGTACGACCAGATCGGCGACCGGGACAACTACGCCTCACTGCCGTACGGCGAGGGCATCCCGCAGTCCGTCGCCGACCTGACGATCGCGGTGCCCTTCAACGACGCCGGCTCGATGGAGCGCCGGATCGAGCGCCTGATCGAGGAGGGCCGCAAGCCGGCCTGCGTGATCATGGAGGCGGCGATGATGAACCTCGGGGTCGTGCTCCCCGAGCCCGGCTACCTCGAGGCCGTGCGCGAGCTCACGCGCAGGCACGAGATCGTCCTCATCTTCGACGAGGTGAAGACCGGCCTCTGCATCGCCGCCGGCGGCGCCACGGAGCGCTTCGGAGTCGAGCCCGACATGGTCACGCTCGCCAAGACGCTGGGCGGCGGCCTCCCATCCGGCGCGATCGGCGGCACCGAGGAGGTCTTCGAGGTTGTCGAGGACGAGCGCGTCTACCAGGTGGGGACCTACAACGGGAACCCGCTCTCGATGGCAGCGGCGCGTGCGAGCCTCCTCGAGGTGATGACGCCGGAGGCCTACGAGCACCTGGACGCCCTCAACGACCGCATCCTCGCCGGGTGCCAGGGCGTGATCGAGCGCTACGGGCTCTCCGGCTACGCGGTCGGCGTTGGCGCCAAGGGCTGCGTCACCTTCGCGCCGACGAAGATCGTCGACTACGAGACCTACAAGGAGCACCAGGACGGCGAGCTTGCCGACCTCGCCTGGCTCTACAACATGAACCGCGGCGTCTTCATGACCCCCGGCCGCGAGGAGGAATGGACGCTCTCGGTCGTGCACTCCTTCGAGGACTGCGACGCCTTCGTCGCCGCCTTCGAGGAGCTGGCGGCGGATCTGACGGCGTAGAATTCGGTGATGGAGACCGACCTCGGTGCCGCTCTGGCGGCCGGCGCGACGCTACCGGCCGGCTGGTACGCGGACCCGACGATCCAGCGGCTCGAGGGCGAGCGGATCTTCTCGCGCACATGGCAGTACGCCGGCCGCGCCGACCGGGTCGAGAATCCCGGCGACTTCTTCACGTGCTTCGCGGGCCAGATCCCGATCGTGGTCGTGCGCGACACGGAAGGCGTCCTGCGCGGCTTCGTGAACGTCTGCCGCCATCGCGGGCACCTGATCGCGCAGGGCGACGGCAACCGCAAGGCGCTCCAGTGCCCGTACCACGCGTGGACGTACGACCTCGACGGAACGCTCCGTAAGGCGCCGCGCTCCGAGCGCGAGCCGGACTTCGACAAGGAAGGGTTCTCGATGCTCCCCGTGGCGATCGAGGCCTGGGGGCCGATGGTCTTCGTCAATCCCGACCCCGACGCGGGCCCGCTCGCAGATGCGCTCGGGCCGATGCGCGACGAAGGTGGCGGAGAGCGGTCTCGACCTCGACCGCCTGCGCTTCCGCGTCCGCAACGACTGGGAGATCGAGTGCGACTGGAAGGTCGCGATCGAGAACTACCTCGAGTGCTACCACTGCTCGGTCGCGCACCCCGGCTTCTCCAAGGTGCTCGACGTGGGCGCCGACGAGTACCTCTACGAGGCCGAGGGCCTGGCGCTGATGCAGTTCGCGCACGTTCGCGACTCGGCGAAGGCCAACGGGAAGGTCGCCTACCTCGCCGACGCCGACGTGGAGCAGGCGCAGTACCACATGCTCTTCCCGAACTGCACGATCAACATCGACCCGGGCCCCGGGAACATGTCCGTCGACGTGACGCGGCCGGCCGGCCCTGGGCGCTGCGCGGGCTCGACCGAGTACTTCTACTACGAGGAGGTCCCGGACGAGACCGCGGCGGAGATGATGGCGTTCGCCAACCAGGTGGGGACCGAGGACGCCTCGCTGGTCGCCTCCGTCCAGGTCGGCCTCAACTCCGGGATGATCCCGCACGGGCGCCTCCTGCCCTCGAGCGAGGTCCTCATCCAGCACTTCCAGCGGCTCGTGCACGACGCCCTCAGTGGCGACTGATCCCAAGCACGCCGTCCTCTTCGAGCCGCTCCAGATCGGCCCGAAGACCCTCAGGAACCGCTTCTACCAGGTGCCTCACTGCACGGGCTTCGGCGTCCAGAAGCCGGGCGGCCAGGCGCGGCACCGCTCGACGAAGGCCGAGGGCGGCTGGGCGGCTGTCAACACCGAGTACTGCGCGATCAGCGCCGACTCGGACGAGACGCCGTTCATCTCGGCGCGGCTGTGGGACGACGGCGACTTGCGCGCGCTCTCGCTCATGTGCGACGAGGTGCACGAGCACGACGCGCTCGCCGGCGTCGAGCTCCACCATTCGGGCGTCCATTGCCCGCGCCGCGAGTGGCGGCTGCCGGCGATCGCGCCCTCGCAGCTCGCGAGCGACTACCTGCTCGTGACGCCGAAGGCCATGGAGCGCGACGACATCCGCCGCGTCCAGGAGGACTGGGCGGCCGCGGCACGGCGCGCGCGCGAGGCGGGGTTCGACATCGTCTACGTCTACGGGGCGCACAGCTACCTGCCCATGCAGTTCCTCTCGCCGTTCTACAACCGGCGCACCGACGAGTACGGCGGCTCGCTCGAGAACCGCGCGCGCTTCTGGATGGAGCTGCTCGAGCTGACGCGCGAGGCGACGGAAGGCGAGTGCACCGTCGCCACGCGCATCTCGGTCGCGGCGCTGAGCCCCTACGGCGTCGACCTCGAGGAGGGCCTCGAGTTCATCCGGCTCGCCGACCACCTCGTCGACCTCTGGGACGTGGCCATCGGCTCGGCGACCGAGTGGTCGAAGGACTCGGGCGCCTCGCGCTTCTTCAAGCAGGGTTGGCAGCTCGAGTGGACGAAGCACGTCCGCGAGGCGACCGCTAAGCCGGTCGTCGGCGTCTCGCGGCTCACCGACCCGGATCAGATGGCCGAGATCGTCTCGAGCGGCGTCTGGGACGTGATCGGCGCCGCACGGCCGTCCATCGCCGACCCTTTCCTCCCCCGCAAGATCGAGGAGGGCAGGCTCGACGAGATCCGCGAGTGCATCGGCTGCAACATCTGCATCCCGAAGTCGGATCCCGGCGGCAACATCGGCTGCACCCAGAACGCGACCGCCGGCGAGGAGTTCCGCCGCGGCTGGCACCCCGAGCGCTTCGAGCCCGCGGAGAACCGCGACCGCGACGTGCTCGTCGTCGGCGCGGGGCCTGCCGGAATGGAGTGCGCGATCGTGCTCGGCAAGCGCGGCTTCCGGCGCGTCCATCTCGTGGACGCCGGCGACGACATCGGCGGGATCATGCGCTGGATCCCGCAGCTCCCCGGCCGCGGCGAGTGGGCGCGCGTGCTCAACTGGCGGCGCATCCAGCTCGACAAGCTCAGGAACGTCGAGGTGCTGACAGGCATGAGCCTCGACGCGGATGGCGTGCGCGAGTACGGCGCGGAGATCGTCGTCGTGGCCACGGGCGCCTACTGGGCCGCGGACGGGCTCAACCGCGAGACGCACGAGCCGATTCCCGGCGCCGACGCCTCGCTCCCGCACGTCCTCACTCCCGAGCAGGTCATGGTCGAGGGCAAGACGCCGCCCGGCAAGCGCGTCGTCGTCTACGACTCCGACGGCTACTTCATGGGTCCTGACCTGGCGGAGCGGCTCGCCGTCGAGGAGTTCGAGGTCGACTTCGTCACGTCGCTCGAGGACATCTCGCCCTTCTCGCACGAGACGCTGGAGCAGGTCTTCCTCAAGGAGCGGCTCCACGAGGTCGGCGTGCGCATGCACCGTACGGTCAGACTCGACCGCATCGAGCCGGGTGGGTTCGCGTGCGTCGACGAGTTCGGGGAGCCGGTCGAGCTCGAGGCCGACGGTGTGGTGCTCGTCACGCAGCGGCTCTCGAACGACGCTCTCTACCACGATCTGCGCGCGGACGAGGCGCGCCTGGAGGCCGAGGGAATCGAGGCCGTCTACCGCGTCGGCGACTGCGTGGCCCCGCAGCTCATCGCCGACGCGATCTTCGACGGGCACCGCCTCGCCCGCGAGATCGACGCCGACGACCCGACGGTGCCGCTGCCCTACGTCCGCGAGCGCCCGGTGAGCGCCCTTGCCTGACGGGCTCCCCGAGATCCGGCGCGAGGGCGACGTCTGCGTCGTCACCTTCCGGCGCGAGGAGAAGCTGAACGCGATCTCGAGCGAGGTGGAGCGCGCGCTGATGGAGGCGCTCGCCGGCCCGGACGTGCGCGAGAGCCGTTGCGTCGTCTTCACGGGCGGCGAACGCGCTTTCTCCGCCGGCGCCGACCTCAAGGAGGAGCGCGACGAGAGCCCCGGCGGGATCGATGCGTATTACCGCGACACGGGCGACGTCTACGAGCAGATCGCCTCGCTGCCGCAGCCGACCTTCAGCGCGATCTCGGGCTGGTGCCTGGGCGCCGGGTTCGAGCTGGCCCTCGCGACCGACTTCCGCATCGCCGACGAGACCGCCGTGTTCGGGCTCCCCGAGGTCGAGCTCGGGATCGTCCCGAGCTCAGGCGGGACCTACCGGCTGGTCAGGGCGCTCGGGCCCGCGCGCGCGAAAGAGCTGATGCTCCTGAGGCCGCGCGTCGACGCCGCGGAGGCCTTCCGCCTGGGCGTCGCCACCGAGGTCGTCCCGTCCGGGCAGGCGCTCTCACGGACGCTCGAGCTGGCCGCGCAGGTCGCAGCCCTTCCGCCGCTCGCCGCGGCCGCCGCCAAGCAGGCCGCCGACGCCATTGCCGAGTCCGGCCGGGCAGCCGGCGTCCTGATCGAGCGCCTCGCTTACGCCGCCCTGGCACAGACGGACGAGGCCCGGGACGCCGGGCAGGCGTTCGGCGAGCGCAAGCGCGAGAGCTAGAGCGGCTCGACGGAGTCGCCGAGCCTGACACGGCCCGGCTCCTCGACGTCCGCATAGACGCCGAACTCGACGTGCTTCCCGTCCGCGAAGCCGCGGTAGGCGGGGATGAGCCGTAGCGTGTCGAAGTCGCGCGCGCCACTCTCCGGGTTCTGGGTCGTCGTCGCGCAGCGGACGCAGGTAGCGACGACGGTGACGACCGCGTCCCCGAGCCGAACCCGGCGGCCGATCCACTCGTCCTCCTCGTGCGGACCGAGGCCGGCGACGGTGACGAGCATGCGGAAGCGACGGCCGTCGACCGGCCCTTCATGGCCTGACTGCCGTTCGAGCTCCTCCAGCGAGCGCCTCCGAGAGCATCGAGACGACGCGCTCGTCGAACCCGCCGCCTTCGGCGTCCACACGAAAGAGGCGCAGCGGCTTGCCGACGAACTCGGAGAGGGCTGCCGAGAACGGCCCGTCGACCACGTGCGACTGACGCTGGGTGTCCCAGAGGTCGACGACCTCGGCCGCGCCGAGCCTCACCTCATCCTCGACGACCGTGCCGTCGGGAAAGCGGAGCGTGAGGCGGTCAGGGTCGCGCCGATACTCGGCCACGATGGTCACCATGCGGCCGTGCCGGATGCCGCTGAAGAGGCGCCCCGTCTCGTCCAACAGCAGGAACTGGCGGTTCCCGGGCACGCCTGTCCGCTCGATCACGATCTCGTCGGGGTGGTGCTGCGCGAGCCCCTTCACCGGGGCGACGGAGAGGCGGGAGACAGTGCCCACCCTCCTAATCTACTCACGCGGCGGAGGCGGCTCGGCGTGACCCCAGGCGTCGGCGCCGCCGTCGATGACGATCGTCGTCCCGGTCACGTAGGACGCGGCGGGCGAGGCGAGGAAGGCGATGACGGACGCAACCTCCTCCGGCGTGCCCAGGCGGCCGGCGGGGATCGACTTCTCCCAGGCCGCGATCTGCTCGGCGCCGTAGCCCTCGAGGCCCTCCGTGAGGATCGTCCCGGGCGAGACGCAGACGGTGCGGATCCCGAAGCGGCTCCACTCGCCTGCGAGCCCGGAGGCGAGGTTCTCGACCGCCGCGCGCGCCGCCGCGGCGTGGGCGAAGCCGGGAATCCCGCGGCGTGGGCTGAAGCCGACGAAGACGACGACGCCGCTGCGGTTCGGGATCATCGAGCGCGTCGCCACGGTTCGCGTCACGTCCCAGGCGGCGTCCACGGCCAGCCGGTGGACGGCGCGCCAACCGTTCGGGGAGATCTCCTCGGCCGGCGCGATGAACTGCCCGCCTGCGTTGTTGACGAGCACGTCGATGCGCCCGAAGCGCTCGAGCGCAGCGTCCACGAGCGCGGCGACCTGATCCTGCTCGCGCACGTCGATCTGGAGCGCCAGGCACTCCGCGCCGAGCTCCTCCAAGGCTGCGCGCGCCTCCTCCAGCGGCTCCGGGCGGCGCCCGCAGATGACGATCGAGGCGCCGCTGCGCGCCAGCTCGAGCGCGGTCGCGCGCCCGATGCCGGTCCCGCCGCCTGTGACGAGCGCGATCACGGGCTGTTCACCGCCCCGTCCGGCACGCGGCCCTCGAGCACCGCGCGCACGGAGAGCACCGGGCGCCTGTAGCAGGCCTCCTGGGCCTCTGCGCTGTACCAGGCAACGTGCGGCGTGACGACCAGGCGCGGCCAAACAGGCGCAGGGTCATCGGCGGTCGGCGGCTCGACGGGGATGACGTCGAGCGCGGCGCCGCCCAGCCGGCCGCCCTCCAGCTCCGCGCGCAACGCGTCGAGGTCGATGAGCTGCGCTCGCGCGGTGTCCACGAGCACTGCGCCGTCCGGCATGAGCGCGAGCTCTTCCGCCCCGAGGAGCCCGTCGGTCTCCGGTGTCAGGGCAACGTGGAGCGAAACGGCGTGGCACGCGGACAGGAGGTCGTGCAGCGCCGCCGGCCGGGCGCCTGCCGCGGCGATCTGCTCGTCCGTGAGCGCGGGGTCGGTGCCCCAGACCTCGAAACCGAGCGCCGTCGCCCGCTCGACAAGCGCGCGTCCCGTGCGGCCGAGACCGACGACGCCCAGTCGCGACCCGCGAATGCGGCGCAGCTCGCCGGCGGCCTTCCAGTCCCAGCCGCCGTCGCGCACCTCGCGGTCGAGCACCACGACGCCGCGCAGCAGCGAGAGGACGAGCGCCAGCGCGTGGTCGGCGACCTCCTCGATGCAATAGTCGGGCACGCTGCAGACCCAGATCCCGCGCCGTTCGGCCTCCTCGTGGTCGACGTGGTCGAAGCCCACGCTGCAGGTGGCCACGATGCGGAGGGCGGGCAGCCGGTCGAGGTCGGCGGTGCGCACCTCGGTCTCCGTCCCCACCAGCAGCCCGACGACGTCGTCCCCACCCCAAGGTTCGCGAGCCTCGGCGACGGTTACGCCGGTGCCGCCCAGGAGGGAACGCACCTGATCGGTGTCGTATCCCTCGTCACCCACCACGACGCGCGTCTCGGCTCGGGTTGCCACGGCTGGGGGTTACTATCACCGCCCCCGGCCCGGGGGCAACCGTGCACGAGAAGGAGATCGAGATCAGGTGGCGCGACCTCGACCCGTACGGGCACGTGAACCACGCCGTTTTCCTCACGTATCTGGAGGAGGCTCGGGACGAATGGTTGATCACCGCGGTCGGTGACGACGCACTCGGCTACGTCGTCGCACGCGTGGAGATCGACTACCGCCGCGAGCTGACGCACAAGGACGACCGCGTGGTCGCGCGCATCCGGCTGGACTCGCTGGGAACGTCGAGCGTGCGCACCGTCGAGGAGCTCGTAGTCAGCGACAGCGGGGAGCTCGCGGCGGAGGCGAAGGCTGTGCTGGTCGCCTGCGACGAGAACCACCGCCCGAGGCCGCTCACGGACGACGAGCGCGCCGTGCTCGAACGTGCTTGACGCGCTCCTCAGCCCGCTGAAGATCGGGCAGGTCGAGCTCCGCAACCGGATCGTCTCGACGGCCCACCAGACGACGCTCGTCCACGACCACCTCCCGACGGACGACTTCCTCGCCTACCACGAGGCGCGGGCGCGCGGCGGCGTCGGGCTGATCGTCCTCGAGGCGACCGCCGTCGACCCGTCCGGGCTCCTCACGCCGCACACGCTCGCCGGCTACCGGGAGGACTCGACCGCCGGATTCGCCCGCGTCGTCGACGCCGTTCGCCCGCATGGGGCCCGGCTCTTCGTCCAGCTCTTCCACGGCGGGCGCGAGCAAATCGCGAGCCCGCCGCGCACGCCGGCCATCTCCGCCTCGGCGGTGCCCAGCCGACGCTTCCACGTCGAGCCGCGCGCAGCGACGACCGCGGACATCGAGGCGATCGTCGACGGCTATGGGCGCTCCGCGGCGAACGTCGCGGCCGCCGGGCTCGACGGGATCGAGATCTCGGCCGCGCACAACTACCTGGCGGCGCAGTTCTTCACTCCGGGCCTGAACCGCCGCGAGGACGAGTGGGCCGAGCCGGCGCGCTTCCTCCTCGCCGTGCTCGACGCCGTGCGGGCGGCGGCGCCTGGCCTCGCGCTGGGCGTGCGCCTGAGCGCGGACTCCGAGGCGGCCCGGAAGGTCGTCGGCGAGCTCGCCGGGCGCGTGGACTACCTCAGCGTCGCACTCGGCGAATCGTCCACCTACCTCGGGGCGATGGGCATCGTCCCGCCGCCTCCGTTCCCGGAGAACGCGATCGGCGACTACGCGGGCTTCCGGGTCGGGCCGCCGCTCGTGGGGACGTCGCGGATCGTCGACCCCGTGAGCGCCGACCGGCTCGTCGCGGGCGGCGCGTTCGAGGCCGTCGGGATGACGCGGGCGCTGATCACCGACCCCGACCTGCCGCGCAAGGCGGCCGACGGCGCGCTGGACGAGATCCTGCGCTGCATCGGCTGCAACGCCTGCATCGCCCACTACCACGCAGGCACGCCGATCGCCTGCACCCAGAACCCGCGCACGGGGCGCGAGCGCACGCTGCCCCGGCCCGAGCGGGCCGCGGAGAGGCGCCGGGTCGTGGTTGTCGGCGCCGGGCCGGGCGGCCTCGCGGCGGCGGCCGAGGCGGGCGCCGCCGGGCATGAGGTCGTCGTGCTGGAGCGCACGGAACGGATCGGCGGCCAGCTCGCGCTCGCCGGCGCCGCGCCGATGCACGAAGAGGCTGCACTCTCGCTCGCGCGCAACTACGAGCGCCTCCTCGCCGAGAGCGAGGTCGAGCTGCGGCTAGGCGCCGAGGCGGACGCCGACGCCGTAGCCGCGCTCGAGCCCGACCTGGTCGTGCTCGCCACCGGCGCCCGGCCGTACGTCCCCGACGTCCCTCTGGAGGGCGTCACCGCTCTTCAGTCGTGGGACGTGCTCGCGGGCCCGCTGCCGACGGGACGCCGGGTGGTCGTGGCCGACTGGGGCGGCGACGCGTCGGGCCTGGCGAGCGCCGAGCTGCTCGCGCGTGCCGGCAACGACGTCATTCTCGCGGTCGGCTCGGCCACGCTCGGCGAGACGCTCCACCAGTACCAGCGCAACCTCTACGCGCAGCGCCTCTACCGCGCCCGCGTCGAGATCCTGCACCACCTCGATCTGGTCGCGGCCGAGCCGGGCGCCGTCCGCTTTGCCAACCTCTTCGCGCCCGATCTCGAGATTTCGCTGCCCGCGGACCTGCTCGTTCTCGCCCTGGGCCGCGTGCCGGAGCGCGGGCTCGCGGAGGAACTGGCCGCCCGCGGACTGCCCGTCAAGGAGGCCGGCGACTGCCTCAGTCCGCGCAGCGCGGAGGAGGCAATCCTCGAAGGTACCCTCGCTGCCAGGGATCTCCAGGTCACTAAGATCCGCTGATGATCCCGACGGTTCCCGAGCTGCCTGCGGACGTCCGCGAGCTGAAAGAGCGCGTCTCCGCCTTCCTGGAGCGCGAGGTCTACCCGCTCGAGCAGCGCGTCGCCGAGGCCGGGCGCATCGAGCCCGAGTGGGCCTCGGAGCTGCGCCGCAAGTCCTGGGCGGAAGGCTTCGGGATGCTGAACATGCCCGAGGAGGCCGGCGGCCGCGGCCTCTCGATGCTCGGCCAGGTGGCGCTCGAGGAGGAGTCCGGCAAGGCCACGAACGGCCTCGGCTTCGCGGTCGTCGACCGCGGCCCCGCCGAGCTCTGGGACATCGCGACGCCCGAGCAGCGCGAGCGCTTCGTCCGGCCCGTCCTCGAGGGCAAGTACCGCGAGGCGTGGGCCGTGACCGAGCCCGGCGCCGGCTCCGACGTCAGCGCGCTCGAGGCGACGGCCGTGCGGGACGGCGACGACTGGATCCTGAACGGCGAGAAGTGGTTCGTGACGAGCGAGGGCGACGCGGGCTTCTACCTCGTGCTCGCGGTCGCCGACGGCGAGCAGGTGCTCTTCTTCGTCGAGCCCGATCGGGAAGGTCTCGAGATCGCGCGCACGCCCGGGTTCCTGCACGACCCCTACCTCGACCACCACCCCGAGATCGTGCTGCGCGACTGCCGCGTCCCCGAGGCGAACCGTGTCCCCGAGGGCGGCGGTGAGGGCGCCCGCGAGTGGTTTCTCGTCGAGCGGCTCTTCATCGCGGCGCGCTGCTGCGGCGCCGCCCAGCGCTCACTCGAGCTCGCCCGCGAGTTCGCTCTCGAGCGCGAAGCCTTCGGTACGAAGATCGCCGAGCACCAGGGCGTGTCCTTCCAGCTCGCCGACTCGTTGACCGAGCTGCTCGCCGCGCGGCTCCTCACCTACCACGCAGCGAGCGCGTTCGACTCCGAGCCGGACCGCAAAGTCGTCCACGGCAAGGTGGCGATGGCCAAGCTCTACGCCTCCGAGGCCGCGGGACGCATCGTCGACCGGGCGCTCCAGGTGCTGGGCGGTCGCGGCTACATGCTGGAGAACCCGGTGGCGCGCTTCTACCGCGAGGTGCGGGTCGACCGCATCTGGGAGGGCACGAGCGAGATCCAGCGCCTCATCGTCTCGCGCGGCCTCCTCAAGCGCGGCGTCGACACGTATCTGCGCTGAGCGCTACTCGCGCGGCTTGAGCGCAGGCATGTAGCTCTCCTGCTCGAGCCAGTGACCGCCGTCGATCGTCAGCGTCTCGCCGGTGATGTAGCCCGCGTAGTCGGAGCAGAGGGCCGTCGCCCAGAGGGCCACCTCGTGCGGCGTCGCCAGGCGCCCGAGCGGGACCGTCGCCGCGACGCGCGCCCGGTCCTCCTCCGTCGGCCAGAGGGCGGAGCCGGCGCCATCGGTGTCCGTCGGCCCGGGGCAGATGCAGTTGGCACGGATCCCGTGCGGCGCCCACTCGACGGCGAGCGTCTTCGTCATCGCCACGAGCCCCGCTTTGGCGGCGGCCGAGTGGATCGTGCCCGGGCCGCCCGTCCACGCGTAGCTCGCGATCACGCTCAGGATGGAACCGCCGTCGCCCTGCTCGATCATCTGCTTCCCCGCCGCGCGCGAGCAGAGGAAGCCGCCGTCGAGCACGATGGAGACGACCGCCCGCCAGCCGTTCGGCGAGAGCTCCTCCGCCTTGACGACGAAGTTGCCGGCCGCGTTGTTGACGAGCACGTCCACGCGGCCTAGCTCAGCGACGGTCGATGCCACGAGATTGTCGACCGCATCAGGGTCGCGCACGTCCGTCGGCACGGCGAGCCCGCGCCCGCCGGAGCCGGTCACGAGGGCGAGCGTCTCCTCCAGCGGCTCGGGCCTCCGGCCCGCGACGGCCACCGCGGCGCCGAGCCTGGAGAGCTCGAGCGCGATGGCGCGGCCGAGCCCGGTGCCGCCGCCGGTGACGATGGCGACCTTGCCCTCGAATGTGCCCTCGGCGAGCATCAGCCCAGGACGATACGTGCGTCGAGGCCCAGTGCGCCGTCGGGCGTGGCGAGGAGCGGGTTGATCTCGATCTCGGCGATCTCGGGATGCTCGGCGGCGACGCGGGAGAGCGCGGCGGCCGCAGCAGCGGCAGCACCGACGTTCACCGCGGGCCGTCCGCGCGCGCCGTCCAGGAGCGGCGCCACGCGCAGCGAGCGCAGCAGAGCCTCCGCACCCGCCTCCGTCACCGGCGCGAGCGCGACCGCCACGTCCTTGACGATCTCCGCGTACAGGCCGCCCGCACCGACGAGCAGCACCGGCCCGAAGCGCGGGTCGCGCTTGGCGCCGACGATCAGCTCGAGCCCCCTGGAGAGCGGCGCCATCGCCTCGACCGAGTACGAGGGCGGGTCGAGCGCCGCGTGCATCCGCTCGAGCGCCTCGTTGAGCTCGCCCGGGTCGCGGAGCCCGACCGCGACGCCGCCCGAGTCGGACTTGTGCAGCTCGCCGAGCGCCTTGAGCACGACCGGGTAGCCGATCTCCGCCGCGACGGCGACGGCCTCCTCGGCGTCCGCCACGCGCCGGGCGGCGGCGAAGGGGATGCCCGCGGCGGCGAGCACCTCGCGGGAGGCGTAGTAGTCCTGGTCGCCTTCGAGCGGCGCCACCGGCTCCGGCAGCTCGGGCACGTGGAGGAGGGCCTCCGGCGTCCGGCGCGCGAGCCGCGAGGCGACACCGACCGCAGCCTCCACCTCCCGGTAGACGGGCACGCCGTTGTCGCGCAGCGCCTGGGCCGGCCCAGAGCGCCAGTACATCGTGTGGGCAAGGAAGGGCACGCCGGTCTCGTCTGCCGCCCGCGCCATGCCGACCGCCGAGACCTTCTCGTTCTCCTCGAACTCGTCCGAGTACTGGGAGTAGCCGCCGAAGTAGCCCGTGAGGATCACGGTGTCGACCTCGCCGGAGCGGAGAAGCGAGCCGATGACGCGCTCGAAGCTCCTGATGTCCTGCTCGCCTCCGCCCGCGAAGTCGACGGGGTTGACGAGGGTCGCGGTCGGCGGCAGCGCCGCGGCGAGCTCCGCGCGCGTCGCGTCCGAGAGCTCGGGAAGCTCGAGGCCTTCCATGATGACGAGGTCGGACGCGACGACCGTGTGCCCGCCCCCGTCCGCGGCCAGGGCGATGCGCCGGCCCTTCGGCCGCCGGTGCGAGAGCAGGCCCATGGCGACGTCGACGACCTCCTTGGGCGACGTGACCAGCTCGATCCCGGCGCCCAGGCAGGCCGCGCGGATCGACGCCAGGTCGCTGGCCAGCGCGCCCGTGTGGGAGCGCGCGGCGCGGGCACTGGCCTCCGTGGCACCTCCGGCAAGGAGCACGACCGGCGTTCCCGCCTCGACCGCCGCCTTGCCGGCCCGCGCGAACTCGCGCCCGTCGCGGAAGTCCTCCAGGTACACGGCGATGAGCTGCGTCGGCTCGTGCTCGGCGAACGACACGATCAGCTCGGCCGCCTGCACGTCCGCCTGGTTGCCGAGCGAGACGAAGCGCGAGAACCCGAGCCCGAACTCGGCGCCCACCATGCCGATCTCGAGAGCGAGGTTGCCGCTCTGCGAGATGAGCCCGATCGAGCCCGCCTCCAGATCCTCCGAGCAGAGCTCGAGCTGCGCGCCGGAATCGTGGATCCCGAGGCAGTTGGGGCCGATGAGCACGGCGCCGGCGGCACGCACGCGCTCCACGATCGCGCGCTCGCGCGCGGCTCCCTCCTCGCCCATCTCGCCGAGGCCTGCGCTGATGAGGACGATGCCCTTGGCGCCGGCGGCGAGGGAGTCGTCGACCGCCTCCTCGACGCCCGCGGCGGGACCGTGATGACGACGAGCTCGGGCGGCTCCGGCAGGTCGGCGACCGAGACGTGCGCCTCGCGACCGAGTATCTCCCCACCCTTCCGGTTCACGAGGAAAACCGAGCGGCGATCCTCGCCCTTGATCGCGCCGCGGGCGAGCCAGAAGCCCCACTTTCCGGGCACGTTCGAGGCACCGACGACGGCGACCGAGCGAGGGTCGAAGAGGGCCGAGAGGTCGCGGGCGCTCATGGGCCGACCGGCCCATGAGGGTGGGGAGGGTGTGTGAGGGAACCGGGAGGTTCCTTCACTGCATCAAAGAAGGGGGCTCGCGGGGGAAACATGGTTTCACCCGCGCGAGCAGGCCGGAGGCATGCGACTCACTTCAACAGGTTCCGCGAGATGATCAGCCGCTGGATGTCGGACGTGCCTTCCTCGATCTCCTCGAGCTTGGCGTCGCGCATCCACTTCTCCACGGGGTACTCGCGCGAGTAGCCCCAGCCGCCGAGCGTCTGGACGGCGGCCCACGTGCACCACATGGCCGTCTCGGACGCGTAGAGCTTCGCCATCGCGGCCTCCTTCGGCACGCTCTCGCCCGCGTCGATCCTGCGAGCGGCGCGATGGACGAGCAGGCGGGCGGCGTCGACCCGTGTAGCCATGTCCGCGAGGCGGAAGGCAACGGCCTGGTGCTCCGCGATCGGCTTGCCGAACTGCTCGCGCGACTTCGAGTACTCGACCGCGTACTCGAGGGCAGCCCGCGCGATTCCCGTCGCCGAGGCGCCGAGCGTGATCCGCGAGCGGTCGAAGGTGCGCATGAGCCCGTAGAACCCCTGGCCCTCGTCGCCGAGCCGCCGGTCCTCGGGCAACTCGGCGTCCTCGAGGAACATCTCCGTGTTCACGATCGCGCGCTGGCCCATCTTCCGCATCGGCTCGCCGAACGTGATCCCCGGGTCGCCCTTCTCGACCACGAAGGCGGTGATGCCGCGCGAGCGCGAGCCCGGCTCGACCGTGGCGAAGACGACGTAGTACTCGGCGAGGCCGCCGTTCGAGATCCAGGTCTTCTGGCCGCGGAGGCGATAGACGTCGCCGTCCTTCGTGGCCGTGGTCGTGATGGAGGCTGCGTCGGAGCCGGAGCCGGGCTCGGTCGTGGCGAGCGCGGTCAGCGGCGGGCGCTTGCCCGCGATCGGCTCGAGCCAGCGGCGCTGTTGCTCCTCGCTCCCGAGCTCGACGATCGGCTCGGCGAAGAACCCGCCGGAGGTGATCAGGTTGCCGATGCCGGCGCAGCCGCGGCACAGCTCCTCCTGGACGATGCAGCCGGTCAGGCAGTCGGTCATGCCGCCGCCTCCGACCTCCTCGGGGAGCATGAACGAGGTCAGCCCGAGCGCGGCGGCCTGGAACCAGACGTCCCAGGGCGTCTCGACGTCCGCCTCGTCGACGGCGGCCGAGATCGGCCGGATCTCGCGATCGGCGAACTCCCGGCAGACGTCACGGATCTCGCGCTGCTCGGGCGTCAGCCCGAACGGCTCGGAGGCCAGCTCGCTCACGGCCGAATCCTCGCAGATGCGCGGCTGGAGAGGCCCCGCGCAGCCGCATGACGAGATAGCCTCGTGCGGATGCCAGAGTCCGCAGATGTCGTGATCGTGGGCGGCGGCGCCATGGGGACGAGCGTCGCTTACCACCTCGCCAAGCACGGGGTCACGGACGTCGTGCTGCTGGAGAAGGAGTCGCTGGCGAGCGGGTCGACGAGCAAGTCCGCGGGCGGCATCCGCGCGCAGTTCGCCGACGAGCTGAACGTCAAGATCGCGCTGCGCTCGATGGCCGAGCTGCAGGCGCTCGAGCGCGTGAGCGGGATCGGCTACAAGCGCGACGGCTACCTCTTCCTGCTCGACCGCGAGTCGGACGTCGAGCTCTTCCAGCAGGCGCTGGCGCTCCAGCAGACGCTCGGCGTGCCCTCGCAGCTGATCTCGCCCGAGCAGGCCGCGGAGATGGTGCCGGGGCTCGAGATCTCCGACATCGTCGCGGCGAGCTTCTGCCCGCTCGACGGCCACGCGACGCCCGAGGACGTCGTCCAGGCCTACGCAGGCGTGGCGGCCACGCAGGGTGTGCGCATCATGCAGGCGACGTCGCTCGAGCGGATCGCCGTGCTCGGCGACAAGGTCGTCAGCGTCGAGACGTCGGCCGGGCGCATCCGCACGGACACGGTCATCTGCACGGCAGGCGTGTGGTCGCGGGACGTGGGCAACCTCGCCGGCCTGGACATCCCCGTGCGCGGCGAGGCCCGCTGGATGCACTTCACGCCCGAGGACGGCGACCTCCCCGAGCGGTTCCCGTTCACGATCGACTTCTCGACCGGCTTCTACTTCCACCGCGAGGGTCAAGGGCTCGTCTTCGGCGGCCGCGAGCCGACGATCGAGGGCGTGGCCAGCCACGGGACACGGCGGCTCCCGGTGCTCGCCGAGCTGCCCATCCAGTCGTCCTGGTGGGGGTACTACGAGATGAGCCCCGACCACAACGCGATCGTCGGCGAGGCGACGCAGCCGCGGCGCTTCCTCTACGCCACCGGCTTCTCCGGGCACGGCTTCCAGCAGGCGCCGGCCGTCGGCGAGCATCTGGCCGAGCTCGTCATCGGCGCCGAGCCGACCCTCGACCTCTCGCCGCTCTCGACTCGACCGCTTCGCCAGCGGCACAGGCCGCGAAGAGCGCTTCGTCGTCTAGCTCGTGCGTCTCTTCGTCCTCGCCAGGCACGGGGAGTCGGTGCTGAACGTCGAGCGCCGCGTGAACGGCGACCCCACGCGCGAGGTTCCGCTCACCGACCGGGGCCAGGAGGAGGCCCGGCGACTCGGCGAGCAGGTGGCGAACATCACGCTCGACGCCTGCGTGCACACGCGCTTCCCGCGCACGCGCGAAACGGCCGAGATCGCCCTCGGCGAGCGCGTGGACGTGCCGCTGGTCGTGGAGCCGCTCCTCGACGACATCGACATCGGCGACCTGGAGGGCGAACCGCTGGAGACGTACCGCGAGTGGAAGCACGGGCACGAGCGCAGCGACGCGTTCCCCGGCGGCGAAAGCCTCGACGACGCGGCGCGCCGCTACGCGGCCGGCTTCCGCGCGCTGATCGACTCGACGCACGGCGCCGTCCTCGTCGTCTGCCACGAGATCCCCATCCGCTACGCGCTCAACGGCGCCGCCGGGTCCGATTCGCTCGACGGCCCCGCGCACGAGATCTCCAACGCCGTCCCCTATCTCTTCGACGAGAGCGCCCTCGTCGGCGCGGTCGAGGGGATCGAGCGGTTAGTCGGTAAGATCGCCGCGTAGAGACCGGGGAGCCGCTGCCTAGCGGCTGAGAGGGGGCTGACGAGCCCCGACCCGCCGAACCTGATCCGGTTAATGCCGGCGTAGGGAGGCACGATGGAACCGTCCGAGCGCTCGTGGGGGATCACACCCGTCCCCGACCGGCTGCGCACGCTCTCGCTCCTCGACGTCGGGCTGCTGTGGGGCAACCTCGGTGTCAGCCTGCTCGTCCTCTTCACGGGGACGTTCCTGGCGGGGCTCGGGCTGCAGCGCGCGCTCCTCGCCACGATCGTCGGGGCCGTGCTGGGAACCGCGCTCCTCGGGCTCGCGGGCCTGATCGGCTTCGAGCGCCGCGTGCCCGGGATGGTGCTCATGCGCGCCCCGCTCGGCCGCCGCGGGTCGTACGCGCCGACAGGCCTCAACGTGGCGCAGAACCTGGGCTGGGCCGTCTTCGAGCTCTACGTCATGTCGCTCGCGGCGAGCGCTCTCACCGACCAGCTCTTCGGCTTCGAGGCGCGCTGGGCGTGGGTGCTCGTCTTCGGCGTGCTCACTGCGTGGCTCGCCCTCGCCGGGCCGATCTCGTTCGTCCGGCGGTACGTGCGGCGCTTCGCCGTCTGGGCGGTCGCCGCGTCGCTCGCGTACCTCGTCTGGTGGGCGCTCGACGGCGCGGACGTGGGCGGGCTCTGGTCGGCCTCCGGCGAGGGCGGGATCACGTTCTGGCAGGGCGTCGACCTCACGATCGCCATGGCGGCGTCGTGGCTCCCGCTCGCGGCCGACTACACACGCTTCTCGCGCAGCCGGCGCGCGGCCTTCTGGGGGACGGCGGCCGGCTACTTCGTCCCGCTCGTCCTCCTCTACGCGCTCGGCGTGTTGCTGGCGCTCTCCCGCGGCCTCGCGGAGCCGAGCGCGATCTTCACGGCCATCGCGGCAGGCGGTGCCGCCAGCGCGCTCGCGCTCCTCGCGCTGACCGTGGACGAGGCCGATGAGCCGTTCGCGAACGTCTACTCGGCGGCCGTCTCGCTCCAGAACCTCGTGCCGTGGGCCTCGCAGCGATTGCTGGTCGTGCTCGTCGCCGGCGTCGCCACGCTCGGCGCGGGCGTCGTCGACATCCTCGCCTACGAGACGTTCCTGCTCCTGCTCGGCTCCTTCTTCGTCCCGCTCTTCGGCGTGCTCGCCGCCGACTTCCTGATCGGATCGGGCCGGCCGGTCGACGTGCGCTGGAGCGGGATCGTGGCCTGGGCGGCGGGATTCGCGCTCTTCCAGTGGATCCACCCGATCGGACCGGCGTGGTGGGTCGACCTGGTCGGCCGGATCCCGGGCGCCGGCGAAGCCACGATCGGCGCCTCGCTCCCGTCTTTCGCGCTCGCCTTTGCCCTGTTCGCAGGCGTACGCTCCGCGCATGCGCCGGTTGGGCATCGTCGGGCTCGTCGCGCTTGACCGCGTCGACGGCGGGCTCCCGAGGCTCGGAGGCGCGCCCGTCTACGCGGCGCGCGCTCTCCATCTGCTCGGACATCCGGCGATCGTGGCCACCAAGGTCGCCGACGAGGACCGCGCGCGGCTGAGCGCGCTCGGCGTCCCCGTCGTCGCGCGGCGTGCCGAGCAGACGATCGGCTTCCGCATCGAGAACGACGGCGACTCCCGCCACATGGAGATCGACCAGCTCGGCGAGCCGTTCACCCCGCAGGACGTGAGCGAGTGGCTGTCACGGGCCCTCGCCGACGCCGACTGGGTGCACGCGGGCGCGCTCACCCGGGACGACTTCCCGGCCGAGACGCTCGCGGCGCTCGCCCGCGCGCACGTGATCTCGTTCGACGGGCAGGGGCTCGTCCGGCGGGCACAGGTCGGGGAGCTCGTCCTCGACGCCGACTACGACCCGGAGGTGCTCGAGCACGTGAGCGTCCTCAAGCTCGCGCACGACGAGCTGGAGGCGCTGGGGCTCGAGCTCGACGAGGCCGATCTCAGGTCGCTGGGGGTGAGGGAGATCGTCGTCACGCTCGGGCCGACCGGCGCCGTCGTCTTCGCCGACGGGCTCGCCGAGCACGTGCCCACGATCCCGCTCGAGGGCATCGACCCGACCGGCGCGGGCGACTCGTGGACGACCTCGTATCTCGCCTACCGCCGGCGGAAGCATTCGCCCGTGTCCGCGGCGCGGCTGGCCAACGGCGCCGTGAGCGCCATGCTCGGCAAATGGCGAGGCCGCTGATCGTCCTCGCCGGCTGCGACGACGGCACGTACCTCGTCGAGGTCGGCGCCACCGTGGACGAAGACATGCTCGCCGGTCACCAGCCCGGAGGCGCCGTCGAGCGCGAGCGTCCGCTCGACCTCGCGCCGTCGTGGGCCGCCGGGCGCGTCCTCGACGTGGACGCCGTGGGCTCGACGATCATCGTGCTCGTCGACCGGCGACCGCCCCTTCTCGTCTCCCACGACAGCGGGCAAACGTGGACGGAGCGGGGCGCGGGCCTCCCGCCGGGCCGCGCGGTCGCGCTCGGCGAGAACCCCGACCACGTCCTCTACGGCGCCCGCAACCGCCTCCATGTCTCCGGCGACGGCGGCCGCTTCTGGCGCGCTATCGCGGTCGAGCTCCCCGAGATCCGGGACGTGGCCTGGAGCTAGCCGTGTCCTCCCCGGCCACGGCCTAGGGTCTGACCCCGGGACACGGCCCTACGCGAGGGCGAAAACCGCCCGCCCGGGACGGGGAAAGGCCGGGATCGCCGGCCGGGTGAGACATGACCCGGGGTCAGACCCCAGGGCGTGTCTCCAGGGGACGGGTCAGAAGCTGAACTCGCCGCGCGCGACTATGACCGCCGAGCCGCCGCACTCGACCTTCTCGATCCGGTCCGGCGTGCCGTGCGCGCGGGCGTAGAGCGTGCTGGGGCGACCGACCTCGGTGCCCTGACTGATCTCGATCTCCTCGCCGAAGGGGATGCGGCCGTGCCGGGCGAGGTGCACGGCGAGCGGGCCGGCCGCCGAGCCCGTCGCCGGATCCTCGGCGACGCCGTCCGCAGGCGCGAACATGCGGTTCTTCCACCGCTTCCCCGAGCCGGCGAAGCAGTTGACGCCGACGATGCCGGTCAGGTGGACGAGCGTGTTCAGGTCGGGCTCGAGCGCCGCGACGGCGTCCTCGCTCGGCAGGCCGACGTAGACGTGCCGGATGCCGAGGTCGTAGAGCTCGACCGGCAGCTCGGAGCGCTCGACGCCGACTGCCTTCAGCAGCTCGGCCTCCCGGTCGAACGGCTCGACCTTCGGGATCGGCTGAGACATGCGCCCGAACACGATCCTCCCCTGGTCGTCGCGGTCGAGGACGATGGGGACGAGACCTGCGCCCGTCTCGAGGTGAATCTCCGTGAGCTGCAGCGGCCCTCCGAGCACGAACGCCGTCCCGAGCACGGGATGGCCCGCGAAGTCGAGCTCGGAGGTCGGCGTGAAGATCCGCACGCGCGCATGGCCCTCGCCCTCGGGCTTGTACACGTAGATCGTCTCCGAGAAGTTGATCTCCCGCGCGAGGGGCTGGAGCTGCTCCTCCGGGATCTCACGGGCGTCCGTGAAGACGGCCAGCTGGTTGCCGGCGAGCGGGCGGTCCGTGAAGACGTCCGCGACCACGTAGCGGTAGGTCGCCACGGCGCAAGTAAATCAGCCGTTCGACCCCCGCGGATCCAAACCGGCCGCATCGTCGTTGTTCCTCCGTGGGGAGTCGGGTCTTTGCCCAGTTTGTCGTGCGCCTGCGCTGGCTCGTCGTGGCCGCGTGGATCGTGGGCGCCGTTGCCGCGACCCTCTACCTCCCGAGCCTGCAAGAGGCCGAGAGCTCGCGGCTCTCCGACCTCGTTCCCGAGGATGCGGAGTCGGTGCAAACGGGGCAGCGCTCGGCCGAGCTCTTCGACGTCCCCGTCATCGCGCAGACGGCGATCGTCCAGCGCGACCCCGACGGGCTGAGCGCCGAGGCGCAGGCCCGGGTCGGCGAGCGGGCGCTCGACGCCCGCGAGCGCGAGGACGACGGCATCTCGTTCGCGCTCCCGCTCGTCAACACGCTGCGGTTGATCCCCGGGGCGCGCGAGGACGGGACGAGCGCGATCACGTTCCTCTTCTTCGAGGGCGAGTCGTCGATCGGCGAGGACACCGACCTCGCGCACACCTGGGCCGCGACCGAGGCTTCCGAGCCGGACGACGCGCTGGTCGGCGTCACCGGCAGCGTCCCTGCGAGGCTCGCCGAGTGGGAGGAGATCGACAGCAACCTCGCCTGGGTGACGCTCGCCACCGTGCTGATCGTCTTCGCCATCCTGGGCCTGAACTTCCGCGCGCTCGGCGCCCCGCTGGTCACGCTCGCCGCGGCCGCGGTCGCCTACCTCGTCTCGATTCGGGTGGCCCCGTGGGTGGGCGAGCAGGCCGGCGTGGCGATGCCCAGCGACGTGGAGCCGATCATGGTCGTGCTCCTGCTCGGGATCGTGACCGACTACACGGTCTTCTTCCTCGCGGGCATGCGTCGCCGGCTCCAGGAGGGCGAGCCGCGGGTCGACGCGGCCCTCCACGCGACCTCGCTCAACCTGCCCATCGTCGTCACGGCAGGCCTGATCGTCGCCTGCGGCGCCGCCGCTCTCCTCGCGGGCCGGCTCGAGTTCTTCCGGGCTTTCGGGCCCGGCATGGCGCTCACCGTCCTCATCGGGCTCGCGGTCTCCATCACGCTCGTCCCGGCGCTGCTCGGCATCTTCGGCCGCGCCCTCTTCTGGCCCTCGGTCGAGCGGTCGGAGGTCGAGGCGTCGGAGAAGCATGAGGAAGAGCAGCAGGGCCGTACGTGGAGGGACGGCCTCGCCGAGTTCGCCACCTCGAAGCCGGTGGCGATCGTCATCCTGGCGATCGCGCTCGGCGCGGTGGCGCTCGCGAGCAAAGGGCTCTCCGAGATGGAGCTCGGCTTCACCTCGATCCGCGGCCTCCCCTCCGACGCCGAGGAACGGCAGGCCGCGGAAGCCGCCGGGCAGGGGTTCGCGCCCGGGATCCTCGCGCCGACCGTGCTCCTGGTCGAGCAGGAGGGAGGCGAGCTCGACGTCGAGGCGCTCACCCGCGTCGAGCGCGCGCTGGAGCAGGAGCCAGGCATCGCGGGCGTCGTCGGGCCCGGCGACCCGATCGCCAGGGAGATCCCCAGCCTCGTCGTCTCCGAGACCGCTCCGGCGGCGCGGTTCCTGATCGTCCTCGCGGACGAGCCGCACGGCGGCCCCGCGATCGACACGCTGGAGCGCCTGCGCGACGACGTGCCGGGCCTGCTCCAGGAGAACGGCCTCGAGAACGCGACGGCGGGCTTCACCGGTGAGACCGCGCTCGCGGCGGAGACCGTCAGAACGCTGACCGGCGACCTCTTCCGGATCGCGCTCGCGGCGCTCGCCGTCAACTTCCTGCTCCTCGTCCTCTTCCTCCGCGCGCTCATCGCGCCGCTGTATCTCCTGCTCGCGAGCGCGCTCGCCTTCACAGCGACGCTCGGCCTCACGACCTTCGTCTTTCAGACGCTGCTCGGCCACGAGGAGCTGACGTACTACGTGCCCTTCGCGGTCGCCGTTCTGCTCGTGTCACTGGGATCGGACTACAACGTCTTCCTCGTTGGCCGCATCTGGCAGGAGGCGGAGAACACGAGCGTGCGCAAGGCGATCGCGATCGCCGCGCCCCGAGCCTCGCGGACGATCGCCGTCGCCGGCCTGGCGCTCGCGCTCAGCTTCGCGACGCTGGCCATCATCCCCCTGCGGCAGTTCCACGAGTTCGCCTTCGCCATGACGGTCGGCGTCCTCCTCGACGCGTTCGTCATCCGCGCGGTGGTCGTCCCCGCGCTCGTCTCGATCTTCGGCGAGCTCTCCTGGTGGCCGGCGCGACGGCGGCCGACGGCGCGGGGCGAAACCCAGCCTTCCTGACCGGGCGGGCCACGGCCCATCGATATCCTCGCCAGCCGTGAGCGCAATCACGGTCTCTGGCCTGCGCAAGGCGTACGGCGAGCGCGAGGTCCTGCACGGCATCTCCTTCACCGTGGAGACCGGCGAGGTGTTTGCGCTGCTCGGCCCCAACGGCGCCGGCAAGACGACAACAGTCGAGATCCTGGAGGGTTACCGCCGGCGCGACGACGGCGACGTGCGCGTGCTCGGCGCCGACCCCGGCCGCGCCGGCAGCGACTTCCGTGCGCGCATCGGGATCGTCCTCCAGTCGTCCGCGGTCTACCACCTGCTGACCGTGAGGGAGATCGTGGCGCTCTTCGCGGGCTACTACCCGTCGCCGCGCCGGCCGGACGAGGTGATCGACCTCGTCGGCCTCGCCGAGAAGCGCGACGCGCGCGTGCGGACGCTCTCGGGCGGTCAGCTCCGCCGCCTCGACCTCGCGCTCGCGCTCGTCGGCGATCCCGAGCTCGTCTTCCTCGACGAGCCCACGACCGGCTTCGACCCGGCGGCGCGCCGGCAGGCGTGGGACACGATCCGCGACCTCCGCTCGCTGGGCAAGAGCATCCTGCTCACGACGCACTACATGGAGGAGGCGCAGCGTCTCGCCGACCGTGTCGCCATCCTGCGCTCGGGCGAGATCGTCGGCACCGGCTCCCCGCAGGAGCTCCTCTCCGGCCACACGTCCGTGGAGATCCGCTTCCGCCGCAACGGCAGCGACACGGTCATCGCGACCGAGGAGCCGACGCGCGTGCTGCACGAGCTGACGGCGCAGGCGCTCGCCGACGGCGTCGAGCTCGAGGGGCTCGAGGTGCACCGCCGGACGCTCGAGGACGTCTACCTCGAGCTGACGCGCGAGGAGGCCGACGCGTGAGGCTCTTCTTCCACGAGCTGCGTGTGCAGCAGAAGCTCTTCTGGCGAAACCGCGAGGCGGCGTTCTTCAGCTTCCTCTTCCCCGTCCTGCTGCTCGTCCTCATCGGCTCGGTCTACGGGGACGAGCCCATCGAGGGCGTGGACGCTTCCACCTTCCTCCTCATCGGCCTGCTCGGCTACGGCGTGGCGGCGAACGCGTTCGCGAGCCTGGCGATCACGCTCGTCGTCCGCCGCGAGGCGGGCCTGCTCAAGCGCGTGCGCGGCACCCCGCTCAGCCCGGCGACCTACCTCGCCGCCGTGATCGGCTCGACCGTCGGCGTGATCGCGCTCCAGGTGGTGGCGCAGCTCCTGCTCGGCGTCTACCTGCTCGACGCCCAGTGGCCCGAGCGCCCGTTCCACTTCGCGTTCGCGATCCTCACCGGCGCGGCAGCCTTCGCCGCCCTCGGGATCGCCGTCACGACGATCGTCCGGACGGCCGAGGGCTCGTCGGCGGTCGTCAACGCGATCTACCTGCCGATGGCGTTCATCTCGGGCGTCTTCTTCTCGACCGAGGACATGCCGGCCTTCCTCGAGGCGATCTCCGAGGTGCTGCCGCTCACGTACTTCCTCGACATGATCCGCGCGACGTTCGAGACCGGCGAGGACTTCGCGGGCTCGGCCGTGGCCGCCGTGGTCGTCTGGGGCCTCTTCGGCCTGGCCGTCGCGGTGCGGCGCTTCCGCTGGGAGCCCCGCGAGGGCGTCACCGGGGCCTAGTACGCGAAGGGGGCCGACTGAGCCGGCCCCCGAGTCGCGTCTCCCCCCGATCTGTGCTGCGCCCTAGAGGACGAACCTCAGGTACGCGGAGTGCGTCGTCCCGTCCGTGAGCGAGAGCGTGAACTCACGGCAGGTGTTCCTGTAGGCCCGCGTGGTCTTCCACGGGAAGTAGTAGCGGTCGGTGTACGCCTGGTAGCCGAACGAGTCCCAGCTCGGCGTGGCCGCGGGCTCGTAGGGGCCGAGCGGCGCCAGCGTGGTGCAGTCGACCCGCCGCGACGCGGGCGGCGAAGCCAGCACGTCGAGGCCGAAGTCGCCGCCGAGGCGGAACCAGAACGTCTGCACCGCGTTCGAGTGCGCGTCGTTCAGCACGGGCGGATCCTCGAAGGTTGCGAGGAAGCCGCTCCAGTCGAAGAGCACGGCGACGGTGAACGTCTCCGTCGCCACGTTCCCGGCCGCGTCGGTCGCCGTGCAGGTGACCGTCGTGACCGTGCCCTTCTGGAACACGCTGCCCGAGTCGGGATTGCAGTCGACGACCGGGTTCGGGTCGTTGTCGTCGGTCGCGGAGACCGTCCAGCTGACCGGCGTCGAGGTGCCCTCGGTCGAGACGACGATGTCGTCCGGCACGGTGAGCACCGGCGCCACCTCATCGGGGATCCCCGCCGCGAGCGCGGCCAGGTAGCCGCCGGCGACCGGGAGCTCGATGTTCGACTGCTTGAGGTCGATCGTGACCGTGGCCCCGTAGTTCGTGTTCGCCACAGCCACGCCGCCGTACGTGGCGACGATGGCGACGCCGATCCGATGCCCGGCCGGGAACACGTAGTCCTCCGGCATCAGCTTGAAGCTGAAGTCGTAGAACTGGTCGGGGACGAGGTCGGTCGGCGTGGTCAGGTCGGTGCGGTTCCTCGCGTCGTGGATGCCCCGCGTGACCCGCCACTGCGTGACGGTCGTGAGGGCCTTGACCGTGTTGATGTAGCACCCGTCGTCGGTAGTGCTGTTCTCGCCGAAGCAGGTGCTGCCCGCGCCGTTCACGACGCCTTCGCTGTTGGTGCGGCTGACATGAGTCCCGGGCCCGTAGTCGACGAGCACGGCACCGAGCGAGGTGCCGACCCGGTTGACGGACGCACGCAGGTTGATGACCGGCGTCCCCGTGAACTTGAAGGGCGCGGTCAGAGGCTGCGTCAGGAACATCCGCTTGTTGGCGGTGACCGTGTCGGGGTTCGAGATGATCGTGTTCTCGCTCTGGTTCGTCAGATCGAGGAACGACGTCGTCGGCGAGCCCGCGTCCTGGCTGAGCGACAGCCTGCCGGGCCCGGACGGCGTCGCCCGGAAGTAGAGCTTGTCGTCCACCGCGGTCGGGATCGGCCAGTCGGCGTAGTCCTCGAAGACGTCGCCGCCCTCGCGCTCGACGGTCACCATCGGCTCGCTCATGATCCCGTTGGGGACGTCGAAGAGCCAGTGGTCGAACCAGCGGTGGAGCGTGTTCACCCAGACGTCGCGCCTGAAGTCGAACGGATCCTCGTGGCCGACGCGGCCCAGCCAGAGCTTGCGCGGGACGTCGCGCTCGGCGAGCTCGTACCACCACTCGCTGAACTGGTTGGCCTTGACGTTGTCGTCCTGGATGCCGTGAGCGACGAAGACGCTCGCGTCGACGTTGTCGATGTCCTTGAAGTAGTCGCGCTCGAGCCAGAACGGCGTGAAGTCGTAGTTCTCGTCGCCGTCGGTCGCGTTCAGTGTCGTGCGGACGCCGGCGCACTCCGGGCGCCGGGCCGGATTGGTCACCGTGTTCGAGAGGCTCGACGGGTAGTTGCTCGCCCAGCCGCTGAGACCGAGGCCCGCCTGGCGCGTGTAGTTGTACCAAGTGGAAATGGCGCTGATCGGGACGATGGTGGTCAGCCCGTCGACGCCGGCAGCGGCGGCCGCGTTGCCCAGCGTGCCGTCGTAGGACTTGCCGATCATCCCCGACTTGCCGTTGTGCCAACCCGCCGCGACCGTGTTGCCGCCCGCGTCGTGCGCCGTCCGCCGGCCGTTGAGCCAGTCGATCGCCAGCACGGCGCTGCGGTTGTCGGGCGTCCCACCGGTGACCGGGCAGCCGGTCGAGAACCCGGTGCCGACCATGTGCAGGAGCATGATTGCGTAGCCGCGCGGCACGAAGTAGTTGTCGTAGAACAGCGGCCAGCGATCGTTGAGCCCATCGCCGTCGAGATCGGCGATGCACTCGCCCTCGTTCCCGCGGCACAGCGTCGTGAAGTACGGGCTCGCGTCCATGATCACCGGGGACTTGAGCCCGGCCGCGCCCGCCGCGGGCCTGATGATGTCCATCGCGATCTCGTCGGCCACGCCGTTGAGGTCGCTGTCGAAGTCCGCGGTGATCCAGAGGCGCTCCCGGATCGCGTCCGAGTACCCGAACACGGGCGACGTGACGCCGTCCGTGATCACCGGCGTTGTCTGCGCCTTTGCAACGCCCGGCGCCGCAATCGCCACGAGGAGCGTCGCCGCGGCCGCAACCACGAGACGCCCGAGCCTGCCTGGCTTCATGTCTCCCCCTCGATGAAAAGGCAAAATGACCTGCTGTTTGTATCAAACCTGGCAGGTCAGTTTCGACCCCCGGACGGGCAGTCACCTGCAGCAGGCTGCGCTACCGTTTGCCCGCCTGCCCCCGTAGCTCAGTGGATAGAGCAGCGGTTTCCTAAACCGCGTGCGCAAGTTCGATTCTTGCCGGGGGCACTCTCTCCCTACACGGCGATCGACTCCCACTCGTCGACGAGGTGGTCCGCCGTTCGCCAAGCGAGGGCCATGACCGTCTCCGTCGGGTTGCGGCCGCCCGAGGTTGGGAAGTTCGACGCGCCGAGGACGCCCAGGTTCGGGACCTCGTGCGAGAAGCACCAGCGGTCGGTGACATTGGCGTCGGGGTCGTCCCCCATCCTCGTCCCGCCGTAGGCGTGCGTCTGCACCGACTGTGAGCTCGGCGCGACCGGCCACACCTCCGAGGCGCCGGCTTCGCGGAGCCAGTCCATGCACTTGCCCTGGACGAACAGCGCGGCGCGGCGCTCGTTTTCCTTCAGGTCGTTCGTGACCCGCACGACCGGGAAGCCGTCCGGATCCTTCACGTCCGGGTCGAGATCGAGGAAGTTGTCCTCGTAGGGCGCAACGTTGATCTGCGTCGCCGCCGACGCGACAGAGATCGCGTTCTCCTTGAGCCACGCCTTCCACGCCGAGCCCCAGCGGGGAATCGACGGCGGCGTCGTGCGGGCTGCGCCGATGGGCTTCGCCTCCATCGTGGCCGACATCGTCCCGCCGCCGGTGAACCCGAGTGTCGAGTGGTCGAAGAAGTCGCTGTCCCAGTCGTCGACGGCCGTCCACTGGCTCGCGGTGCCGGAGAAGCGATTGAGGCGACGGCCCGGGATGACCCCGTTCGCACCCGCGCGCACGTGCGCGAGGTAGTGGCGGCCGACCTGCCCGTGGTTGTTGGAGAGCCCGTCCGGAAACGCTGAGGACTTCGACAGGAGCAGGAGCCGCGTGTTCTCGTACGTGTAGCCGGCGACGAGAACAGCCTTCGCCGCCTGGAAGTGCACCTTGCGGCCCTTCATGTACCGGACGCCGTTCGCCCGCCCGTCGCGGTCCACGGTGATCTCGATGGCGCGCGCCCCCTCGACGACCTTCAGGTTCTTGGTCTTCTCGGCCATGGGAATCGCCGTCAGGTTCGTCGAGCCCTTCGCGTCGACGTGGCAGCCGCCCCAGGTACAGAAGCCGTGGTACTCGCAGGCGTTCAGCCCCCGGTAGGGCTGCGAACGGATCGCCGCCGGCCCGGCGAAGGGATGCCAGCCGAGGCGCTTCGCGGCTGTCGGCCATGAACTCGGTGAAGCCCGTGCGCCGCAGCGGGGGCAGCGGGTACTCACGAGCTCGCGGCCCCTCGAAGACGTTCCCGGCCGGGTCGATCGCACCGCCGAGGTTGCCCGCCTTGCCGGAGACCCCGTGCAGAAACTCGACCTTGTCGTAGTACGGCTCCAGCTCCTCGTAGTCGAGCGGCCAGTCCGTCAGCGTGGAGCCCGCCGGGAGTGCGCCGGCGCCGTAGCGGCGGATCGTCTCGCTGCGCTGCTTGAAGTTCCACGGCATGAGCCGCCAGCTCTGGCACGTCCAGTGGATCGAGGTGCCGCCGACGCCGTTCATCATCCGGCCGGGCGCGATCGCAGGCACCGACTCCTCGGCGGCAGTGCGCCGCTGGGTGGGAACCTCGTCGTTCACCTTCGCGCGGCCGAGCCAGTTGCGGATGTCGTTGCGGATCTCGTCCGCGTGGAAGTCCCGCACGGAGAAGCGGCCGCCGGCCTCCAGCGCAACCACGTCGAGCCCTGCCTGCGCGAGCGGCAGAACCGCAGTGCCGCCTCCGGCCCCGAGGCCGATGACGACGACGTCCGCGCCCTTCTTGCTAGTGCTCACCGTCGCCTCCCTTCCGTCCGCGCTTGAACAGGGGGAAGTCCGCCGTCGACTTGTGCGCCGGGACGACGGTCACGTCCATCTGCTGCTCGGCCGCGGTGAAGCTCAGCTTCACGCCCGGGAAGCCGACCAGGTCCCAGCCGATGAAGTCCTCGTTCCCGCCGTGGACGGGATCCCCGAACATGCCCTGCAGGCAGTGCTCGCGCACGAGCTCGAAGAACGTGCGCGAGCCGCCCGGGAAGCCGGTCGCGACGTTCTGCTCCATGTCCCTCAGGACGGCGTCCTGCTGCGCCGGGTCGAGGTCGGCGAGCGAGTCGCCGAACCGGCTCCGCGCGTAGGCGTCGACCGCGGCCAGGCCTTCGGAGTACGACGCCCGGAGCGAGGCGAGCTCCCCGGCCAACGCGCGGTCGATGTAGCGCGCCACGCGCGCCTCGGCGGCGCCCGGGCCGTTGGAGTCGACCGGGATGAGCCGGTCGACGATCGCCTCGAGCGCCTCGGCCTCGACGGCGGTGAGCGCTTCGAGCCTGTCCCGGTCACGGACCGGCGCGGCGGTGGGCGCGAATGCGGCGGTGGGCGCGGCGGCAGCAACTCCCACGACCCCCGCTCGCTTGAGCAGGTCACGGCGGGAGAGCGCGCGCGAGTCGGCTCCCCCTCCCTCGTACGGTTGCATTGGGCTCCTCCCCAGAATCTCCCTCGGAGCCCGGCCGACTAGCTATACGCCCGGCGCTAGCCTCCGGTTTGATCCCGGCGCCGCAGCGCGATCCCCGTGAGGATCTCGCGGACGATCCGATCGGCCGCCAGGGCCGTGATGTCCGCCGAGCCGACCGCGGTCGGGAGCACCTCGACGACGTCGGCGCCGATCGAGGTCGAGCCCCTCGGCGACCGTGCGCGCCGCCCAGAGGAGGTCGCCGGTCGTCATCCCGCCCGGCTCGGGCGTGCCGGTGCCGGGGGCGAAGGCCGGGTCGAGCACGTCGATGTCGACCGTCAGGAAGACCGGGCCGGCGCCCACGATCTCGATCGCGCGGCGCACGACGGACTTGATCCCGAGCTCGCGCACGTCGTGCATGAAGAAGCTCGTCACCCCGCGCTCGGCCTGCCAGCCGAACTCCGCCTCGCCCGGCCAGTAGCCGCGCAGGCCGATCTGCACGTAGCGGCGCGGGTCGATGTGGCCCTGCTCGACGAGCCGGTAGAACGGCGTGCCGTGCGAGACCTCGACCCCGAAGACCTCCGTGCCGGTGTCCGTGTGGGTGTCGAAGTGGACGACGCCCACCGGCCCGTGGACGGCGGCGCACGCGCGGATGTCGGGCTCGGAGATCGAGTGGTCGCCGCCGAGCACGACCGGGAGCGCGCCGGCGGCCAGCGCCTGGCCGACCGTCGTCTCGATCGCCTCGTGCGTCCGCACCGGGTCGGCCGGGATGACCGGCGCATCGCCGAAGTCGACGACGGAGAGCGCGGCGAAGGCGTCGATCCCGGCCTCCAGGTGCGGCCCGGGCGGGAAGCTCGCCGCCCGGATCGCGCGCGGGCCGTAGCGGGTGCCCGGCCGGTCGGAGACGAGGTCGTCGGTCGGCGCCCCGACGACCGCCACGTCGACGCCCTCGAGCTCGGCCGGATCCTGCGTGTAGGGCGCGCCTCCATACGTGAGAAGCCCGGCGTAGTCGGGCTTCTCCTCGTGGCCGCGTGGCCAGCGCTCGGTCGGGTCGATCACCGCGCGAGTCTACGCCCTCGGCATCTACACGGCGACCGCCTGTTCGTGGGGGACGTCGTCGGTGAGGCCCTCCTTGAATCCGAGCCTCCAGCTCGGGTACCGGAGCTGCCAGCCGAGCTCGCGCTTGGCCTTCTCGTTCGACGCGCCGCGGGTCTCGGTCATCATCGAGACCCCGAGCTCGCCGACGGCCAGCCTCCCGACCCACGCCGGCACGTGGCGGGGCGGCTTGGCGCCGATCGCGGCGGCGAGGTAGGGAAGCCACTCGCGACACCGGCGCCGGCTCGTCGTCGACGACGTTGAAGATGCCGGTCGCGTCGCTCTCGATCGCCGCCTTCGTCGCCGTGGCGACGTCGTCGATGTGCGACGAACGACCAGATCCCGGTGCCTCCGCCGACGACGGGGAACTTCCGCTTGCGGATGGCCTCGACGTGGGCTCCGCCGTCCGTGATGCTCGTTCCCGGCCCGTAGAACCCGCCGTAGCGGAGGGCGACGCCCTCGAGGCCCTCGGTTCCGGTGACGCGCTCCTCGAGGTGGCGGATCGCCGCGAGCATCCCGCGGGCGGCTTCGGGCGGATCGGGATCGAGCGGGTCGTCCTCGCGTCTTCACGGGGCCGCCGACCTTCGCGTACGGCCAGCTGGTGAAGCTCTGGGCGACGATCCGGCGGACGCCCGAGGCCGTGGCCGCCGCGAGCAGGTTGTCGGTTCCCTCGGTCCTCAGGCGGTCGGTCTGCGCGAACTCCTCCGCGAACTTGCGGAAGTCGCCGATGTTCGAGAGGGCCGTGGCCTGATGGACGATCACCTCGGGCCGGGCTGCGGCGATCGCTGCGTCCAAGGCCTCGCGGTCGAGGATGTCGAGGACGACCGGCACGGCGCCGAGCCGACGGAGGTCGTCGACCTTGCCGGCGGAGCGGGTCGTGGCGTAGACGTCGTGTCCTGCGGAAGCGAGGAGCGGTACGAGGCGCTTGCCTACCGCTCCGGTCCCGCCTGCGATGAAGACTTTCATCGTCGTCTCCTTTCCCTGGTTTCACACCCTGAGACGAACGGGCACACGCCTCTGTGACACCCGAGGCCGGCGTGTCACAGACGACCGCGCTGTCTCGTCTCAGGGTGTGACGCGATGCACGAGCGACCGACAGACGAGATCTACGAGGAGCTCAGGCCGCTGCTCTTCTCGATCGCCTACCGCATGATCGGAAGCGTCGGCGAGGCCGAGGACATCGTGCAGGAGGCCTTCCTCCGCTACCACCGCGCCCAGAGCGAGGGCGAGGAGATCGACTCGCCCAAGGCGTTCCTCTCCACCGTGACGACGCGGCTGGCGATCGACTACCTCCGCTCCGCACGCGCCCAGCGCGAGGAGTACGTCGGCGAGTGGCTCCCCGAGCCGCTCCTCACCGACCCCGACGCCGACACGGCCCAGCACGCGGAGACCGCCGACTCGCTCTCACTCGCGTTCCTCGTGCTCCTGGAGAGCCTCACCCCGGTCGAGCGGGCGGTCTTCCTGCTCCACGACGTCTTCGGCTACGCGTACGACGAGGTCTCCGACGTCGTGGGCAAGAGCGAGGACAACACCCGCCAGCTCGCGGTGCGCGCGCGGCGCCACGTGGACGACCGGCGGCCGAGGTTCGAGGCCTCGCGCGAGGAGCGGGAGCGGCTCGCCGACCGCTTCTTCGACGCAGTCCAGGACGGCGACACCGACGGCCTCCTCGGGCTGCTGGCCCACGACGTCGTCGTCTACGGCGACGGCAGCCGCGAGGGCCCGGCCTGGCGCCGGCCGATCTACGGCCGCGACAGCGTCTCCCGGCTCCTGCTCGGCCTAGGCAACCAGCTGATCAAGGTCGGCGCCACGCTCCGCCGCACGGAGATCAACGGTCAGCCGGGCGCGCTCGTTCCTCGACCGCGAGGGACAGCTCATCGCCATCTTCTCGCTCGACGTCGCCGACGGCACCGTCCAGACGATCCGCTCGATCGCCAACCCGGAGAAGCTCGGCACACCTCGGGCCGGTCGCGGACCTGCGCGCGCTCCTGCGCGAGATCCACCAGAAGCGCTAGGGCAGCGCCTCCAGGCTGTAGCCCATCCCGCGCACGCTCGCGATGCGATCCTTGCCGAGCTTCCGCCGCAGGTAGCCGACGTAGACGTCGACGACGTTCGAGCGTGGGTCGAAGTCGTAGCCCCAGACGTGGCTCAGGAGCTGCTCGCGCGAGAGCACCTGGCCCGGATGGCGGAAGAACATCTCCGCGAGCGCGAACTCGCGGGCGGAGAGGTCGGACGAGACGTCTCCGACCGAGACGCGCCGCGTCCGCAGATCGAGCGAGGCCCCGCCCGCCTCCAGGACGGTCTCCTCCGGGGCGCGCTCCCCGCGCAGCCGTACGCGCACGCGTGCGAGGAGCTCCTCGAAGCTGAACGGCTTGGTGATGTAGTCGTCCGCGCCGCCCTCGAGCCCCGCGACCGTATCGCGGACCGAGTCGCGGGCCGTGAGGATCACGACGGGGATCTTCGAGCCGCGCCCTCTCAGCTCGCCGAGCACGTCGAACCCGTCTCTCCCGGGCAGTCCGAGATCGAGGATGAGCAGGTCGAAGCTGCCCGAGCCGGCGAGGGCGACCGCCTCGTGCCCGTCGGCGGCCACCGTCGTCGTGAAGCCGTTGGCCCGCAGTCCCTTCTCCAGGAACGACGCGATGCGGACCTCGTCCTCGGCGATCAGGATTCGGCTCACTCCGGACCGTCCTCGGCGTCCGGCCGGTGGAAAGGCAGGACGATCGTGAACGTCGCCCCCGAGCCGGGCACGCTCGAGAGCTCGAGCCGGCCGCGGTGCGCGCGGGCGATCGCCTGGACGATGGAGAGGCCCAGCCCGGCGCCCTCTGACCGCCGGGACTCGCCGGCGCGGTAGAAGCGGTCGAAGACGTGCTCCTGCTCGTCGAACGGGATGCCGGGCCCCGTGTCGCGCACCCAGAGGCGGAGCCTCCTGCTCGGAGACGAACGCCCCGAGGCCGATCTTGTCCCCGTCCGTCCGTGTGCTGGACAGCGTTCTGTGCGAGCTGCATCAGCGCCTGGGTGAGCCGCTGCCGGTCGGCGACGATCGCCCCGTCAGCGTCGGCGTCCAGCTTCCACGTAGCGACGGCCGCAGGGCCGACGCCTTCGCGAGCACGTCGTCCATCAGCGTGTCGAGATCGACCTCGGACGGCGCCAGGAAGTCGGGCTGCTCCCACTTCGCGAGCGTGAGGAGGTCGTTGACGATCCTGCCCATCCGGTCGAGCTCGTCCATGACGAGGGCGAGCGTCTCGCGGCGCTCCCGAGGGTCGTCCTCGAGCAGCTCGAGGTGGCCGCGCACGATCGTGATCGGCGTACGCAGCTCGTGACCGGCGTCGTCGACGAACCGCTGCTGTCGCTCGAACACGGTCTCCAGCCGCGTGAGCATGTCGTTGAACGTCTCGGCGAGGACGCCGATCTCGTCGTGCCCCGACTCGGGGATGCGGCGGGAAAGGTCGCCGCCCGAGATCGAGCGTGCCGTCTCGGTGATGTTCTTGACCGGCCGCAGGACGCGGTCGGCGAGCAACCAGGCGAGCACCGACCCGACGAGCAGCATCGCCAGGCCGACCCCTGCCGCCACGCGCACGGCGTCGCCCACCTCCTCGGATTCCCGGTCGCGGAAGATCGCCGCGACGAAGACGCCCTGCGCGGCGTCCCCGTCGAGGAGCGGGACTGCGAGATACTCGGCAGGCCCTATCGGCGTCTCGATCGTCCCGCGGTCGCTGCTCGTCAGGCTAGTCCACTGCGAGATCGAGGTCGGTGTCCTGGGCGAACGAGTACGGCAGCTCCTCGGGGCTGCTCTAGAAACGGCTCCCCGCGCACGAACGTGAGCAGAACCTCGTTCCGGGAAGGAACGTTCCGCGTCCATGTAGACCTCGAAGATCCGCTCGACGTTCCTGTCGAATGGCTCGCCGGTCTCCGGGTCGTTTCCGCCGGCGAGCTGGCGGAGCTCGCGGGACTCCTGGACGAGGTCCTCGTCGATCCTCTGGTCGAGTTCTCGCTGGAGCGCTTCGCGGGCGACCACGATCGAGAGCAGGGTCGCAACTGCAAGCAGGGCCACGTAGCCGGCGAGGACGCGCACCCGGAAGCTCGCGGTAAGCCTCCGCACGAGCCCCGGCGAGCGGCCCTCGGCCCGGACGAGCCGGCCTCGGGCTCCGAATCCTCGGACGAAGGCTCAGTCCCGGTCGGCTCGAGAGCGTGCATTGCAGAGAAGGATCACAGCGATCGGCCAGCCCGGGATGAGATGAAGGTGAGAGATGTCTCATCTTTCCCTCACATGAGTCTCACCACGCCGGGTAGATCTCATGCGCGTGATCGGACCACTCCTGGGAAACGGATACCTGGGACTTTGCCGAGGGCGACGTGATCGTCCCCGGACGTCATGCGGTTCGCCTCCTCGGCGGCGGCGCCGCTACGAGGCGTATCTGGTCTGGGACGACGCGCTGCACGCGCTCGTCGTCGCCAAGGTCGTCCGACCCGGCCGCACGACCCACGAGGGCACGCTGGCCGGGCTGGCCGGCGAGGCCGAGGCGCTCTCGCACCTCGCGCACCCCTCACTCGTCCGCAGCTTCGACGCCGTGCTGGACGGACCGCGACCGCACATCGTGCTCGAGCTCCTCGACGGCCCCCGCCTCTCGACGCTCGAGCGGCAGTACGGCCTCGCGGTCGAGCAGCTGCTTCCATTGGCGCTCCAGATCTGCTCCGCGCTCCACTACATGCACGGGCAGCGCTACGTCCATCTAGACGTCAAGCCGCGCAACATCATCATGAGCTCGACGCCGAAGCTGATCGACCTCAGCGTCGCCCTGCGGTTCGAAGACGCCCGCCAGGTGATCTCACCCGTCGGGACCGATGCCTACATGGCGCCCGAGCAGTGCGATCCCGCGCGCTTCGGCGAAATCGGGCCCGGCGAGCGACTCGTGGGGCCTGGGCGTGACGCTGTACCAGGCGCTTGCCCGCCGGCGGCCCTTCCCTGACGGGGACGAGGACGCCGACTCGCTCGCGGCGCGCTATCCGCAGGTTGCGAGCGCACCGGCCCCGCTGGGCGACGATGTTCTGCCGCTCGTGCGGGACGTCGTCATGCGCTGCTTCGACCAGGATCCGGCCTCGCGGCCGGCACCGGCCGCGATCGCCGATGCGCTCGAGCCGGTCGTGGCACTCCTTCCGCTGCCACGCCTGGGCCTGTTTCAGCCGGGATCGCGACCCTCCCGGCCGCCCGCCCCCGCTCGATGAGGACGGTCTCATCCTCGGCTCACGGACGTCTAATCGTGCCCGGGTAGAACTGAAGCAGAGACAGAGAGAGACCAAGACGCAAGGGGGTTATGACCATGCCGTTCGGAAAGATTGGAGTTCTGATCCTCGCGGTGGCCGTCGCCATCGGCTTCGGAGGCTTCAGCGCCGCGCTGAGCAACTGGGCTGACGGTGACCCGGTCTCGGCGGTGACGCTCGGCAACGACGACGCGCGCAAGGACGATGCCGACGACGCCGCTCTGGCTGACGATGACGACGACAAGACAAGAAGCGCGGCGACGGCGACAAGACGCGCGGCAACGACGGAACCGGCGGCGGCGACAACACCGGCGACGGCGACCGCACCCGCGGCAACGACGGCACGGGCGGCGGCGACAACACCGGCGACGGCGACCGCACCCGCGGCAACGACGGCACGGGCGGCGGCGACAACACCGGCGACGGCGACCGCACCCGCGGCAACGACGGCACGGGCGGCGGCGACAACACGTACGTTGCCTCGGCTACCGGTGGCGGCGGCGGCGGCGGCGGGCGGCGACAGCGCCTCCGGCGGCGGCGGCGGCTCGGCTACCTAGCTCACCCGGACGCATCGCCCAGTCGACGAAGGGGCCGGGAGGCCCCTTCGTCGTTGCCTAGAAGGCGCCGAGCGCTTCGCGCGCGATGCGGTCCTGCTCGAGCCTGTGGGCGGTCGGGTAGCCCTCGCTGGGGCTCGCGCGCCACGGGCGCCCGACGTAGCGGAGGCCGACCTCCGCGGGCAGCCCTTCCTCGAGGCGGTGGCGGATGGCGCGCCAGGCGCCCATGTTCTGCGGCTCCTCCTGCGCCCAGACGACCTCGGTCAGGGACGGGTAGCGCGAGAGCAGCTCGTCGTAGGCGGCGACCGGGAACGGATAGAGCTGCTCGAGGCGGCCGATCGCCACGCCCTCCGACTCGCCGAAGGCCTCGTGCCCGACGATGTCGTAGTAGACCTTCCCCGAGCAGATGACGAGCCGCTCGACCTCGCGCTTCTCGTCGTCGTCGAGCCGCGGGTCGTCGATCACGGCGCGGAACCCGCCCTCGCTCAGCTCCTCGACGTGCGAGGTCGCCTCCTTGTGCCGGAGCAGGCCCTTCGGGGTCAGCACGACGAGCGGGCGCCCCTTCGGATGGAGTGCCTGCCGGCGCAGCAGGTGGAAATACTGCGCGGCGGTCGACGGGTTGACGATGCGGATGTTCTCCTGCGCGGCGAGCTGCATGAAGCGCTCCAGCCGCGCGCTCGAGTGCTCGGGCCCGTTCCCCTCGTACCCGTGCGGAAGGAGGAGCGTGAGGCGCGAGCTCTGCGTCCACTTCGAGAGCCCGGAGACGACGAACTGGTCGATGATGACCTGCGCCGAGTTGACGAAGTCGCCGAACTGCGCCTCCCAGAGGACGAGCGCGCGCGAGACGGCGACCGAGTAGCCGTACTCGAAGCCGAGCGCGCCGGTCTCCGAGAGCGGCGAGTTGTAGACCTGGAACGGCGCCCGCGAGCTCGCCAGGTGCTGGATCGGCGCGTACTTCTCGCCGGTCTCGTAGTCGTGCAGCACGAGGTGGCGGTGCGAGAACGTCCCGCGCTCGGTGTCCTGGCCGGTGAGGCGCACCGGCGTGGCGTCGGCGAGGAGGCTGCCGAACGCGAGCGCCTCCGCCTGCCCCCAGTCGATCCCGCCCTGCTCGCCGAGCGTGTCGCGCCGGCGCTCGAGCGCCTTGGCGAGCTTCGGGTGCACCGTGAATCCCTCGGGGAACTCGAGCAGGCGCTCGTTCAGCTCCTGGAGCTGCTCGAGCGGCACGGCGGTCTCGAGGTGCGCGTCGGCGCCGCGGCCGATGCGGCGCTCCCTGCGCTTGCCGCCGCCCTCGAACGACGCCTTGAGCTCCTCGTGGACGGAGCGCACCCGCTCCTGCACCTCGCCCATGAAGCCCTCGACCTCCTCGGGTGTGACGAGGCCCTCCTCGACGAGCCGCTGCGCGTACTGCTCGCGGACGGTGGGATGCGCTTCGATCAGCTTGTACATGAGCGGCTGCGTGTAGCTCGGCTCGTCGCCCTCGTTGTGCCCGAAGCGCCGGTAGCCGACGAGGTCGACGACGACGTCGTGCCGGAACTTCGCCCGGAACGCCATGGCGAGCCGGATCGCGGAGATCGCCGCCTCGGGATCGTCGGCGTTCACGTGGATGATCGGCGTGTCGAAGCCCTTGGCGAGGTCGCTCGAGTAACGCGTGGAGCGGCCCTCGTCCGGGTCGGTCGTGAACCCGACCTGGTTGTTGGCGATGATGTGGAGCGTCCCGCCGGTCGTGTAGCCGGCGAGCTCCTGGAGGTTGAGCGTCTCGGCCACGACGCCCTGGCCGGGGAAGGCAGCGTCGCCGTGGATGAGGACGGCCAGCGCCGCGGACGGGTCGTGCTCGACGGCGGCGGACGCGTGGTCGGTCTGCGCCGCGCGCGTCTCGCCCTCGACGACCGGGTCGACGAACTCCAGGTGGCTCGGGTTCGACGCAAGCGAGACGGTGACCTCGCCGCTCTGTGTCTCGCGGGAGCCCACGGCGCCGAGGTGATACTTGACGTCGCCGGAGCCGCTTTCGAGATCGGTGGAGACCGCTTCGAGCACACGCTCGCCCTCGAACTCGCGCAGAATCGCGTCGACTTCGCGGCCCACCGTGTGCGCGAGGACGTTGAGGCGGCCGCGGTGCGCCATGCCCAGGACGACGCGGCGGGCGCCGTCGAAGGCGGCCAGCTCGATCGCCTCGTCCAGCATCGGGACCATGACGTCGAGGCCCTCGATGGAGAACTGCTTCTGGCCGAGGAAGGCACGGCGGAGGTAGCGCTCGAAGCCCTCGACGTCGGACAGGCGCCGGAGCAGACCCTTCTTCTCGTCGGGCGAGAAGGGGCGGCGGAACTGGCCGGACTCGATCGCCTCCCGCAGCCAGAGCCGCTGCTCGTGGCTCGAGATGTGCTCGAGCTCGTAGGCCATCGTCCCGCAGTAGGTCTCCCGGAGGATAGGGAGCGCCTCCACCAGCGTCTCGGCCTTGACGTAGAGACGCAGCACGCTTGCCGGAATGCGCGCCATGAGGTCGGGCGTCAGCCGCGGCTCGAGCCGGTCCGGGTCGAGCGCGGGGTCGCCGGGCGGCTCCGAGCCGAGCGGGTCGAGGCGCGCGGCGAGCAGGCCGTGCGTGCGGTGTGCCTTCACGAGGGACATGGCGGCCGCGACCCCGCCGAGCAGGAGCCGGTCGGGCTCCGCCTCGACTGCCGGGGAAGCCGCCGCTGCGGGCGCCGGAGCGCCGTTCCCGCCGGGCACGCCGTCGGGGTAGAGCTCGCGTAGCCGGCGGAGGAGCGGGAGGTGCTCGAGCAGCGCCTCAGGGTTCGCCTCGAAGAGAGCCCGCCACTGCGGGTCCACCGACTCGGGAGCAGCGAGGAACTCGGCGAAGAGCTCCTCGACGAAGCCGGTGTTCAGATCGTCAATCTGGTCGCGTTCCACGCCCTCGAAATGAGGATAGCGACTGGGACGATCGGCGCTTCCCCCAGCCGGTAGGCTTCACAAAATGAAGCGTGGGCGCACGGCCGACCCGTACCGGGACCTCGACGTCATCGACGCGCGCGGACCGCGGTTCAACCAGGCGACCATCGGGCTGCTCGCGCTCGTCTCCGTTCTGACCGGCTGGTGGCCGCTTCTCGCGCTCCTCGCGCTCCAGCTCGCCGTCGGCCTGACGTTCGGCCGGCGCTACTGCCTGCCGTGCCTCGCCTACTTCGAGCTCGTCCAGCCGCGCTTCGGCGAAGGGCCGATCGAGGACTCGCGGCCGCCGCGCTTCGCGAACATGGTGGGCGTCGTCGTCCTCGGCGCGGCCTCGGTCGCACACGCGGTCGGGCTGACGACGCTCGGCTGGGCGCTCGCCCTCCTCGTCGCCGGCCTGGCGCTGCTCGCCGCGGCGACGGGGCTCTGCGCGGGCTGCGAGATCTACCGGATCGGCGCGCGGCTCCGCGGGATCCGCTCGCACCGGCTCGACCGCGTGGAGCTCGCCGACTTCGGCCTCGTCGCCCGACGGCGAGGTCGTCCTCCAGTTCACCCACCCGCTCTGCAGCGACTGCCGCACACTCGAGGAGCGCCTGCGCGCGGAGGGCCGGCGCGTGGTCACGGTCGACGTCTCGAGGCAGCCCGAGCTCGCGCGCAAGTACGGCGTCGCGCTCGTCCCCACGGCCGTGGCCGTCACGGGGACGGGGGCTGTGCAGGCCCGCCTGGCGGGATGATCGTCAGGCCGGACGCGACCGTCCGGCGGCCGCCGACGTCGTAGATGACGTCCACGGAGTCGTTCCTGCGATAGGTGCCGGCGACGCCGAAGAACATGCTCGCCCAGCGCAGGAGGCCGAGCCGGCCCTCGCGCGCGAGCGGCTTGGAGAAGCGCAGCGTCCCGCCCGAGACGACGTAGTCCTTCCCCTGCTCCTGCCGCACGCCGTTCACGAAGACCTCGACCGGCCCCGTCGCGTCGGGTGGGAGCTGTACGAGCCAGGCGTCGTCCATCCGACGAAGCCTAGTTCGTGCCCCCGGATCCTCGAAGTGGAGCGAGGAAGCCGGGGAACATGGGGGAAACAGGGTTCCCCCATGAGCTCCCCTCGGCGCGCGAAAACCTCTCCCAGCTTCCAGCGATGCCGATCCGGGGCTCCTCCTCGCCGCTGAGGAGGTACCCCGTCAGGACTCACTGAACCACATATCGGGGGATTTTCAACTCCCCCGAACGAGTGACTTTCGTGTCGAAGCCCAGTTCGCCGCACGGGCGAATAGAATCGCACCGGCCATGCGGAGGAAGCCCGCCGTCATCGTCGTGCTCGCGGCGCTCGCGCTCGCGGCCGCCCCGGTCGCGCTGGCCGCGGACCCCGGCTTCGGGCCGCCGTCCACCGGCAGCGACAGCGGCGAGGCGATCCGCTGGCTCTACTGGTTCGTGTTCGCGATCTGCGCGGTCGTCTTCGTCGCCGTCGAGACGGCGCTGATCCTCTTCGTCATCCGCTTCCGGCGCCGCGGGCCGACCCCGCCGGACGCCGAAGGGCCGCAGATCCACGGCAACACGCGTGTCGAGATCATCTGGACGGTCATCCCGGCGATCATCCTCGCGGGGATCGCGATCGTCGTCCTCGCCCGCTCCTCGGCGGTGCAGGCGACGGGCGGCGATCGGTCGGACGAGCTCGTCATCCGCGTCGAGGGGCACCAGTTCTACTGGGAGTACGTCTACCCGGACGGGCAGATCTCGCTCGACACGCTCGTGCTGCCGGTCGACCGGCCGGTCAAGCTCGAGCTCGTCTCCTACGACGTGATCCACAGCTGGTGGGTGCCCGAGCATGACCGGGAAGCGGGACGCGATCCCCGGCAGGACGAACGACGCTCAGCTTCCGGCCCAACAGAGAGGGAACGTTCGAGGGCCAATGCGCCGAGTTCTGCGGGATCCTGCATGCGGTCATGCCGACCACGCGTGGAGGTGGTCTCCGAGGCCGAGTACGCCGACCGGCTTGCCCTGCTCTCCGGCCAGGACGAGCCCGGCGCGACGCAGCTCGCCCTCGGCCGGGAGTCCTGGGAGCGCGTCTGCGCCAAATGCCACGGCACTCGCCGGCGAAGGTGACATCGGCCCGCCGATCGCCAAGAGCGGCACGCTCGTGGACGTGGCCGCGCTGACCGCGCTCCTGGAGCGAGGGCCAGGACAAGCCCGAACTTCGACGGCTACATGCCGCCGGTCGGCCGCGGCTGGCCGGCGTTCCAGGTGCAGGCGCTCATCGCCTACATCCGCTCGAACGAGCGGCTGGCGGAGCCGCAGCAGCCCGAGCAGGACGGGCAGGAGGATCAGCGCTAGTGGCCGTCCGCACCGAGACCGTCGCCCCCACCTGGCGCGAAGGCCGTGTCACCAGCTGGCTGACGACGGTCGACCACAAGCGGATCGGGATCCTCTACCTCGTCACGTCGTTCTTCTTCTTCTTCGCGGCCGGGCTGATGGCGCTCCTCATGCGCAGCCAGCTCGCCCAGGCGGAGCAGGACTTCATCACGCGGAACGACTACAACCAGCTCTTCACGATGCACGGGACGGCGATGATCTTCCTCTTCGTCGTCCCGATCCTCGCGGGCTTCGCCAACTACCTCGTCCCGCTCATGATCGGCGCGCAGGACATGGCCTTCCCGCGCCTGAACGCGCTCTCCTACTGGCTCTTCCTGCTCGGCGGCCTCGTCATGCTCTCGAGCTTCTTCGCCGACGGCGGCGCGGCGAGCTCCGGGCTGGACCGCCTACTCGCCGCTCTCGACGGACGAGTTCAGCCCGACGACCGGCCAGGACTTCTGGATCCTCGGCCTCCACCTGACCTCGCTGTCCTCGCTCGCGGGCGCGATCAACTTCATCGTCACGATCCACAACATGCGCACGCCGGGCATGACCTGGATGCGCATCCCGCTCTTCGTCTGGTCGATCGAGGCCTACGCGGTGCTGCTCGTCCTCGTCCTGCCGGCCATCTCGGCGGCCGTGACGATGCTCCTCCTCGACCGCCAGGGCGTCGACGTCCTTCTTCGAGGGCCGGCAAGGAGCGCTGCTGTGGCAGCACATGTTCTGGTTCTTCGGCCACCCCGAGGTCTACATCATGGTGCTGCCCGCGATGGGGATGCTCTCCGAGATCATCCCCGTCTTCTCGCGGAAACCGATCTTCGGCTACAAGGCGATCGCCTTCTCGACGATCGGCATCGCCTTCGCGAGCATGCTCGTCTGGGCGCACCACATGTTCACGGTCGGGATGGCGGAGCCCGCTCCAGGCGTGGTTCATGGTCACGTCGTTCGCGGTCGCCGTGCCGACTGCGATCAAGATCTTCAACTGGCTCGCGACGCTCTGGCGCGGCAGCCTGTGGCTCCAGGCGCCGCTTCTCTTCTGTCTGGGCTTCATCGCACTCTTCACGATGGGCGGCCTCTCCGGGATCATGCTCGCCGCCTACCCGGTGGACTACGCCGTGCACGACTCGTACTACGTCGTCGCGCACTTCCACTACGTGCTCTTCGGCGGGACCGTCTTCGGGATCTTCGCGGGGACCTACTACTGGTTCCCGAAGATCACCGGCCGGATGTACGACGAGCGGCTCGCCAAGATCCATTTCTGGCTCATGTTCGTCGGCTTCAATGCCGCCTTCCTCCCGCAGCACATGCTCGGGCTGATGGGGATGCCGCGGCGCGTCTACACGTACGACCGGGGCGGGCTCTTCGAGTGGTACAACCTCATCTCGACGCTCGGGTCATTCCTCATGGCGATCTCGCTCCTGATCTTCCTCTTCAACGCGACGAAGAGCTGGCGCAGCGGGCCGCGCGTCGGCAACGACCCATGGCGCGCGGACACGCTCGAGTGGTACACGAGCTCGCCGCCGCCGGCCTACAACTTCGACAAGGTGCCCTACGTGTCGAGCCCGCGGCCGCTGCGCGACCTGCGTCGGCGGATCGGAGGGCTGCGGGAATGAGCGCTCAGCCCGGGCCCTGGCTCCGCCTCACGGCGCTCGCCGGCACCGCCGGCGTGGCGGTCGTGGTCGCCACCGGCGCGTGGGGGCTCGCCCACGACGTCGCCGCGCACGTGACCCTTGCGCTTCTCGCGGCGACCGTGCTCGCCGCGCGTCTCGCGCACCCCGACCGGCCCGAGCTCCTCGTCTCGGCCGCGACGTCGTTCGCCCTCTTCGCGGGCGCCGGCCTCGCCGCGCTCGCCGGGGCGCCCGCGTGGCTCCATGTCACGCTCGGCGCAGCCGCGCTGGCCGCGGCGTCGGTGGCCACGGCGATCTGCTTCCGCGGGGGAACGCGCGTCCCCATGGGCTCGTGGCGCGACTACGTGACGCTCACGAAGCCGCGGATCATGGTGCTGCTCCTGATCACCGGGGCGGGCGGGATGATCGTCGGCGCGGGAGGGCTGCCCTCCGCGGGCCTCGCGCTGGCCACGCTCGGCGGCCTCGCGCTCGCCTGCGGCGGCGCCAGCGCGCTCAACCACGTCCTCGACCGCGACATCGATACGCACATGAAGCGGACCGCCAGCCGCCCCGTCGCGGCCGGCCGGGTGCCGCCGGAGCGGGCGGTCGAGTTCGGGCTAGCCCTCTCGGCGCTCTCCTACGTCGTGCTGACCTCGTTCGTGAACGTGCTCGCGGCCCTCCTCGCGCTGGCCGGGAACCTGTTCTACGTCCTCGTTTACACGCGCTGGCTGAAGCGGACGACCCCGCAGAACATCGTCATCGGCGGCGCCGCGGGCGCCGTCCCGCCGCTCGTGGGGTACTCGGCGGCGACCGGCAACCTGACGCTCGTCGCCCTGGCGCTCTTCCTGATCGTCTTCTTCTGGACGCCGCCGCACTTCTGGGCGCTCGCGCTGCTCATCAAGCGCGACTACGCCGAGGCGGGCATCCCGATGCTGCCGGTGGTGCGCGGCGAGCGCGAGACGACGCGCCAGATCGTCATCTACTCGTTCGTCCTCGTCGCGATCACGCTCCTGCCCGTCCTCGGGCGAACGCTCGGCGCGGTCTACCTCGTGTCCGCGCTCCTCCTCGGGCTCGTCTTCATCGGCCTCGCGCTCGCCCTCCAGCGGCAGACGACGCCGGCCCGGGCCCGGCGGCTGTTCAGCTACTCGCTCGCGTACCTCGCGCTGCTCTTCGTCGCCATGGCGATCGACCCGGTGGTGATCGGCTGATGGATCCCGAGCTGAGCCGGAAGAACCTCAAGCTCGGCCTGATCCTGCTCGGGATCTCGCTGATCCTCCTGGCCGGCTCGTTCGCCGTCGCGGTGATCTACGACGCGGTCGGCTGACCCCTACCGGGCGTTCCTCGCGGTTCCGGAGGAGCGGCCGGACGGGATCGCGCTCGCCGTCAAGGACCTGATCGACACCGCGGGCCTCGTCACGACCTACGGGTCCGCGATCTACCGCGACCACGTTCCCGAGCGGTCGGCGCCCTGCGTGACGGCGCTCGAGGAGGCCGGCTATGCCGTCGTCGGGAAGACAAACCTCCACGAGCTCGCCTACGGCATCACGTCGGACAACCCGCACTACGGCGCCGTCGTCAACCCGCTCGATCCCCAGCGGATCCCGGGAGGCTCGAGCGGCGGCAACGGCGCGGCGCTCGCCGCCGGGCTCTGCGAGGCCGCCCTCGGAACGGACAGCGCCGGGTCGATCCGCCTCCCCGCGGCGTGCTGCGGGGTCGTCGGCTTCAAGCCGACGTGGGGCCTCGTGCCGGCCGACGGCGTCTTCCCGCTCGCGCCGAGCTTCGACACGGTCGGGCCGATGGCGCGCTCGGTTGCCGCGTGCACCGCGATGATGAGGGCGCTCGTGGGGCTCGAGAACCGGGAGACCGGCGACCTGCGCGTCGCACTGGCGTGGACCGAGCTCGCGGAGCCGCTCGTGCAGGCCCGGGTGGAGGAGTCAGCCGCCCTCTTCCCCGATGTCGCGCACGTCGACTTCCCGCTGCCGGGCGACCTCAACCCCGCCTTCCAGGTCGAGGCGGCGGAGGTGCACCGCGAGCTCTTCGCCCAGCACGCCGACCTCTACGGCGAGAACGTCCGGCGCAAGCTGGAGGCGGCGTTCGCCGTGGGTGAGGCGGAGGTCGCGGCCTCGCTCGCCGAGCGAGAGGCCTACAGGGAGCGCGCCCTCCAGGCCCTCGACGGCTTCGACGTCCTGCTCACGCCGACGATGCCGATGGTCGCTCCGCATGTCGGGATCGGCGACCTCGCGCTGCGCGAGCGGATGATCTCCCTCACCCGCCCCTTCAACGCCCTGGGCTGGCCCGCGCTCGCGCTCCAGTGCGGCCGGGCAGAGAACGGGCTCCCTGCCTCGCTCCAGATCGCCGCCCGCCCGGGCGACGACGCGCTCGTGCTCGCCGTCGGGGAGACGATCGAAGCCGCCCTCGAGCGCAAGTAACAAAGTGTTACTTCGGCGCGGCTGCCTCGTCCGTGAGGAGGTCCGTCTCCCGGGCGCGCACGCGGGCGGCCGGGAGCGACTCGTCACCGGCGAGGATGCGGCCCACGATCTCGTGCTTGTCCTCGCCGCCGACGATGAGCGCGACCAGCGGCTGGGCGTTGATGTACGGGAGCGCGAACGTGATCCGCGGGTGCGGAGGCTCGAGGCCCGGCACCGGGACGTGGACGAGCGGGCCGGGGTCGGCGAGCTCCTGGTCGTGCCCGGGGTAGAGCGAGGCCGTGTGGCCGTCGTGGCCGACGCCGAGGAGCACCAGGTCGAACTCGTCCGGGAGCGGCACGTCCAGCGACCGGAGCGGGTGGATCTGGTCCTCCGGGACCGGCACGCGGGAGAGAAGGGCCTCCCGTGCCATCCGTTCGTTCGAGTCCGGATGGTCGGGCGGCACCAGGCGCTCGTCGCTCCACCAGACGTGCCATGACGGCCAGTCGAGCTCCATCCCGGCGAGCCGCTCGTAGACGGCGCGCGGAGTCGACCCGCCCGTCAGGGCGATGCGGAACGGGCTGTGCTCACGCGACCGCTCCGCGATCCAGCCGGCGGCGAGCTCGGCTAGGTCGGATCCGACGAGAAGCTGCGTACGGCCTCCTCGTAGATCCGGTCGTGTCCGAACACCTCGAGCTCCTCGGACAGCAGGTCGCTCGACGTCTGCGGCTCCACGCGTCCGATCCGGGCCTCGCGCCCGTCCACCTCGACGAGCTCGACCTCCCCCGCGGGCTCGTGCTCGAGCCGCACCTCGTGGCCGAGCCGGCCGGAGAGCCAGCCCTGAAGGAGGAACGCCTCGGGTTCGGGGCCGGCCACGCGCAGGACGGCCGCGTCGCGCACGTCCGGCCAGAGGTCGGCGACCCCTGCCCGCCACGGAAGCGTCCGCCCCCAGGCGATGTCGGACACGGCCAGGCGGTGGAACAAGTCCGGCAGCCGTGCGAGGTCGCCGCGCACGTCCGCCCATTCGCGCGAGTCGACGACGAGGCGGTCGACGACGTCGACCATCTGCTCGAGCTCCTGCGCACCGAACGGCAGCGGCCCGCGCCAGCGCAGGAAGACGGGCAGGTCCGGGACGAGGAGCGGCACGACGACGCTGGCGGGGGCGGCGGAGCGGCTCCCGCACAGGCGGATCGAGATGACCTCGGAGCAGATCTCCTTCTCGTGGCCGCCGCGGACGAAGCACCGGAAGTCGACCTCGCCCTCGAGCACGTCGTCGTCCTCGTCCGGGCACGGGAAGAGGAGGATCGTCCTCGAGGGATGGCGCTCGGCCAGGCCGAGGAGCGTCTCGCGGGCCTGCTCGGCCCAGCGCTCGGGCACCCAGGCGATGTGCGTCATCACGCTCGTGCGCAGGAGCGGAGCGGCGCCGGGGGCCGTCGAGGCGTCGCGGAGCTGGCCGAGCTCGTGCTCGATCTCGCGGATGCTGCTCAACGCAACGGCCACGGTCAGTGCCTCCGCCAGGAGCGGCCGTCGCGGTGCAGGAGCTCGTCGGCCGCGGCCGGCCCCCACGTGCCCGCCGCGTAGTTCGGGAAGTGCGGTCGGTCGCGGCGCCACGGCGCGACCATGGCGTCGACGATCGCCCACTGCTCCTCGACCTCGTCCGCGCGCGTGAAGAGCGTTGCGTCGCCGAGCAGGCAGTCGAGGATCAGGCGCTCGTACGCCTCCGGCAGCCCTATGCGGAACGCACCGCCGTAGACGAAGTCCATGTGGACGGTGCGGATCGACAGCCCCTGCCCAGGCACCTTGGCGCCGATGGCGAGCGAGATGCCCTCGTCGGGCTGGATGTGGATCAGGAGGACGTTCGGGCGCAACGGCGACTCGAGGTCGGCCTCGAAGGGCGGGTGCGGAGCGCGCTTGAACTGGATCGCGATCGTCGTCTCGCGCTTCGGCAGGCGCTTGCCCGTACGGATGTAGAACGGCGTATCGGCCCAGCGCCAGTTGTCCACGTAGAGCTTGGCGGCGACGTAGGTCTCGGTCAGCGAGTCCGCCGCGACGTTGGCCTCCTCGCGGTACCCGGGCACCTCCTCGCCCTCGATGTAGCCGCTGCCGTACTGGCCGCGCACGACGTGCTTCGGGCCGGGGGTGTGCAGCGCCTTGAGGACCTTGACCTTCTCGTTGCGGACCGACTCGGCGGCGAAGTCGATGGGCGGCTCCATCGCGGTGAGCGCGACGAGCTGGAGCATGTGGTTCTGCACCACGTCCCGGATTGCACCGGCCTTCTCGTAGAACCCCGCGCGCCCCTCGATGCCAAGCGACTCGCCCACGGTGATCTGCACGTGGTCGATGAACTGGCGGTTCCAGATCGGCTCGAAGATGCCGTTCGCAAACCGCAGGACCAGCATGTTCTGGACGGTCTCCTTGCCCAGGTAGTGGTCGATGCGGAAGATCTCGTTCTCGTCGTAGTAGGTGCGTAGAAGCTCGTTCAGCTCCTGGGCGCTCGTCAGGTCGTACCCGAAGGGCTTCTCGACGACGAGGCGCGTCCAGCCCGTGGCAGGGCGGTTGCGGCCCATCGCCGTGACGATGTCGTCGAAGGCCTCGGGCGGGACGGCCAGGTAGAAGATGCGGTTGCCCGCGCAGCCGCGCGTCTCGTCGAGGTCGTGGAGCGCGGCCACGAGCTCCTCCTCGCCTCCCTCGAACCCGAAGTTCGCCGAGACGTAGTGCATCCCGCCGGCGAGCGTCTCCCAGATCTCGGTGCTGAACTCGTCGCGGGCGTGCTCGATCACGGCCTGGCGCATGCGCTCCCGGAACTCCTCGTCCGTCATCTCGGTCCTGGAGACGCCCACGACGCCGAAGCTCTCGGGCAGCAGGTGGCGGAAAGCGAGCGCGTAGAGGGCGGGCATGATCTTGCGCTGCGTGAGATCGCCGGTGGCGCCGAAGATCGTCATGGCGCACGGCTCCGGCGGCCGCCGCATGCGGAGGCCTTCGAGGAGCGGGTTCTCGGCGACCTCGGTCACTCGGCCGCCTTCGCCTTCGCGGCCTCGACCGCGTGCCCGCCGAACTGGTGACGGAGGGCCGCGTTCACCTTGGCCGAGAAGGACTCGTCCTCACGAGACGAGAAGCGCGCGAAGAGGGAAAGTGCGAGCACGGGGACGGGCACCGCTGCATCCACCGCCTCGTTGATCGTCCACCGCCCCTCGCCGGAGTCCTGGACGTACCCGCGGATGCCCTCGAGCTGCGGATCCTCCTGGAGCGCGCGGTCGAGGAGCTCGAGCAGCCAGCTGCGCACGACGGACCCCTGCTGCCAGAGTGCCGCGACCTGCTGGAGGTCGAGCTCGAAGTCGGGAATGCCCTGGAGGAGGTCGAAGCCCTCGGCGTACGCCTGCATGAGGCCGTACTCGATCCCGTTGTGGACCATCTTCACGAAGTGGCCGGCGCCCGGAGGCCCGACGTGCGCGTAGCCGCTCTCCGGCGCGAGCGTGGCCAGCGCCGGCTCGACCGTCCGGAACGCCGCCTCGTCGCCGCCGGCCATGATGCAGTAGCCCTCCGCCAGGCCCCAGATCCCGCCCGAGACCCCGGCGTCCACGAAGCTGACCCCCTTGGCCTTCGCCTCCTTGGCGCGGCGCATGGAGTCGCGGAAGTTCGAGTTGCCGCCGTCGACGACGACGTCGCCCTCTTCGAGCAGGGTGAGAAGCGTCTGGAACGACGTCTCGGTCGGCTCCCCGGCCGGGATCATCAGCCAGACGACCCGGGGAGTACCGAGCCTGGAGACGAGGTCGTCGAGGGAGTCTGCCGTCCGCTCGGGCGCATCGAGCGCGTACGTCTCGAGCTCGTGCCCGCCCTGGCGCAGGCGCTCGACCATGTTGCCCCCCATGCGGCCTAGGCCGACCATTCCGAGCTTCATAGGGCCTCCACGTCGTCGAGTGTCAGGCGAACGATAGGCCGTCCGCGCTCCGCCAGCGCGGCCAGGTCCCCGTCGGCCTGGGCGGCGATGAGCGTGCGGAACCCGAAAGGCCGGTCGGGGATCGACAGCTCCTCCGCGGGCTCGTCCACGACCTGGACGAAGCGCCCCGTCGGCGGCCCGCCCTTGTGCAGCTGGCCGGTGGAGTGCAGGTAGCGCGGCCCGAGGCCGGAGGTGACGACGCACCCGGTCGCCCGGGCGCGCTCGAGGAGCGGCTTCAGCTCGGCCTCGCGCGCCGGGTCGATGAACGCCAGGACGGCGATGTAGTCGCCCGGCCGCGCCTCCGAAAGCAGCTCCTCGAGCGCTCCCGTCCCCTCCGGACGCGTCCCGGGGTCAGACCCCCGGCCGTGGCCGGAAAGGACCTCGAGCGTGCGGTCCTTGGCCTCCTGCACGTTCGGCTGGTCGAACGGGTTGATCTGCAGGATCGTCCCTGCGACCGCGGTCGCGAACTCCCAGCGGTAGAGCTCTGCGCCCAGGTCGCGGACGCCGTCGATTCGCACGTCGCGCGGCTGGCGGTCGGCGCCCTCGGGCGACTCGCCCGGCGCCGGGACGAGGCCCTTGCCCTCCTTGCCCGTCGACTCGGCGAGCAGCTGCTCCAGCCAGAGCCCGAAGCCGTTCGCCTCCGGCACGACCACCTTGTCGCGCCCCTCGAGCCACGCGTGCCCGAGCGCGAGACCGAGCTCGAGGCCCGGGTTCCGCTCGGTGCGGCACGCCTCCTGCATCTCGACAGCGCCCTGCCATGAGCTGCTCCAGGTCGAGGCCCATGAGCGCGCCGGGGACGAGCCCGAAGGGCGAGAGCGCCGAGTAGCGCCCGCCGATCGTCGGCTCGCCCCAGACGACCGCGGCGAAGCTGCGCTCGCGCCCGAGCGCCTCGAGCTCGGAGCCCGGGTCCGTGACGGCCGCGAAGGAGCGTCCCTTGCGCCAGAAGTAGTCCAGGTGGCACCGCGTCTCGAGCGTCGTCCCGGACTTCGAGGAGACGACGAACAGCGTGTCGTCGGGGTCGATGCGCTCCTCGAGCGCGCGCACGGCCGCCGGGTGCGTGCTGTCGAGGACGTGGAACGAGTCGGTGCCCACCGTGCGCCGCATGACCTCGGGCGCCAGGCTGGAGCCGCCCATCCCGAGCAGCACGCAGCTCGAGACGTCGAGCTCGCGCAGCCTCGCCAGCTCCTCCTGCATCTGGTCGCGCGGGAAGCGCGACGGCTCGTCGAGCCAGCCCAGCCAGCGGGCCTCGTCGCCTCCGGTCCAGACCGACGCGTCGCGCGCCCAGATCCGCTCGACGAGCTCGGCGGCCTCGACGGGCGGCATGACTAGGCCGGGATCAGCTCGCCGGACTTGGCGCGGATGCCCGCGAGGAGCTCCTCGAAGGAGTCGGAGAACTTCTCGACGCCCTCGCGCTCGAGAGTGGCGGTCACGTCGTCGACGTCGATGCCGGCGGCCTTCAGCTCTTCGAAGACCCGCTTCGCCTCGTCGATCCCCTGCTCGAGCGTGAGCGCGACCTCGCCGTGGTCCTGGAAGGCAGCGACGGTCTCGAGCGGCATCGTGTTCACGGTCTCCGGGCCGATCAGCTCCTCGACGTACATGACGTCGCGGTAGTCGGGGTTCTTGGTCGACGTGGAGGCCCAGAGCGGCCGCTGCGTGGTCGCGCCCGCGTCGGCGAGGGCCTGCCAGCGGTCGCCGGAGAAGATCTCCTCGTAGCGCTGGTAGGCGAGCTTCGCGTTGGCGATCGCCAGCTTCCCCTTCAGCTCGTCGGGGCCGCCGGTCTCCTCGAGCCGGCGGTCGGCCTCGGTGTCCACGCGGGAGACGAAGAAGCTCGCCACGGAGGCGACCTTCGTCGGGTCGCCGCCGGACTCCACGAGGCGCTCGAGCCCGCGGATGTAGGCCTCGGCCACCTCCGCGTAGCGCTCGAGCGAGAAGATGAGCGTGACGTTGATCGGGCGGCCGCGGGCGATCATCTCCTCGATCGCAGGAAGGCCCGGCTCGGTCGCCGGGATCTTGACGAAGAGGTTGGGCCGGTCGATCAGGTCGTGGTAGCGCTGCGCCTCGGCGATCGTCCCGTCGGTGTCCAAGGCCAGCGTGGGGTCGACCTCCATCGAGACGTAGCCGTCCTTGCCTCCGCCGCCGTCCCAGACCGGCCGCAGGAGGTCGCACGCCTCGGTGATGTCCTTCGCCGCGAGGCGGATGAAGAGCTCCTTCGGGTCGCGTTCCTCCTGGAGCTCCTGGCGCAGCTGCTCGTCGTAGGCGTCGCCCTCGGCGAGCGCCTTCTGGAAGATGGTCGGGTTCGAGGTGACGCCGACGACGGCGTCCTCCTCCATGAGCCGCGCGAGCTGGCCGGTACGGAGCATGTCGCGCGACAGCGTGTCGATCCAGACGCTCTGCCCGAGCGCCGAAAGCTGATGCAATCGGGACTGTGTCATCGTGGTGCCGTCCTTCCCGGTCGGCGGGATTTCCACCCTTACCGTAGCGCGGCGGCGCGGACCAGCTTCCGGGCCGCGTCCGCGATGTGCTCGGCGTCGATGCCGGCGGCGGCCAGCAGCTCCGCGGGCTTGCCGGAGCCCGGCATTCCCGAGACCGCGAGCACCTTGATCTTCGGGCGCTCGTCGAGGCCCGCGAGCGCCGCCAGGACGGCCTCGCCGAGGCCGCCTTGCGGCCAGTGGTCCTCGACCGTGAGCACCGCGCCGGTCGCCTCGGCCGCGGCCGCGAGGCCGGCGGCGTCGATCGGCTTCAACGAGTAGCAGTCGACCACGCGAGCCGAGATTCCCTCGTCCGAGAGCGTCTGTGCGGCCGAGAGCGCTTCGTGCAGGGTGATGCCCGCGGCAACGATGGTGAGGTCGTCCTCGTCGGTGGCCCGGACGACCCGGCTGCCGCCCACGGGGAAGTCCTCGTCGGCCTCGTAGATGACCGGCGTCGCTCCACGGGTCGTGCGCATGTAGCTGATGCCCTCGTTCTCCGCCATGGTCGCGACGAGCTTCGCGGTCTGGTTCGCGTCGCACGGGTAGAGCACGGTGCTGCCGCCGACCGCGCGCATCATCGCCAGGTCCTCGAGGGCCATCTGGGAAGGCCCGTCCTCGCCGATGGAGACGCCGGCGTGCGAGCCGCTGATCGCGATCGTCGCCCGGCTCACGGCCGCCATGCGGATGAAGTCGTACGCGCGTGTGAAGAACGCCGCGAACGAGGAGGCGAACGGCTTCCAGCCGCGCACCTGCATGCCGACCGAGGCGGCGACGAGCTGCTGCTCGGCGATGTACATCTCGAAGAACCGCTCGGGATGGGCGGCGGCGAAGATCTCGGAGTAGGTCGAGTTCGACACCTCGCCGTCGAGGGCCACGACGCGGCCGTCCGCGGCGCCCAGCGCCGCGAGCGCGTCGCCGTACGCCTTCCGGGTGGCGACCTCCTCGCCGACGTCGTAGCGCGGCAGCTCGAGCTCGCCCGTCGGGAAGACGTGCGGCTCGGCGCGCTCGGGCTTGGCGACGTCGACCTTCAGGTCGCGGACGCCGCCGAGCTCCGCGATGGCGGCCTCGGGGTCGTCGAGGGCCTTGCCGTGCGCGCCCTCCTTGTTCTCGACCGCCTTGACGCCCTTCCCCTTGAGGGTCTTGGCGACGATCACCGTGGGGCGGCCCTCGACCTCGAGCGCCTCCGCGTAGGCCTTGTCGATCGCCTCGACATCGTGACCGTCGATCGCGATCGCGTGGCAGCCGAAGGCCTCCACCCGGCGCACGTACGAGTCGAGATCCCAGCCGTGCATCGTCTCGCCGCGCTGGCCGAGGCGGTTGACGTCGATGATCGCGATCAGGTTGTCGAGCTCGGAGAACGCCGCGTGCTCGAAGGCCTCCCACATCGAGCCCTCGGCCATCTCGCTGTCTCCGCAGAGCGCCCAGACGCGGTACGGGATGCGGTCGAGACGCTTCCCGGCGAGGGCGACGCCGACCGCGATCGGCAGGCCCTGGCCGAGCGAGCCGGTCGCCACGTCCACCCAGGGCAGAACCGGGGTCGGGTGTCCCTCGAGCCTGCTCCCGAGCTTGCGGAAGGTGAGGAGCTCCTCGTCCGAGATCGCGCCGGCCGCCTTGTAGATCGAGTAGACGAGGGGCGAGGCGTGCCCCTTCGAGAAGATCAGGTGGTCGTTCGCCGGGTTCTCGGGGTCGTCGAAGTCGTAGCGGAGGTACTTGTCGATCAGGACCGCCATCAGGTCGGCCGCCGACATCGAGGACGTGGGGTGCCCCGACTTGGTGACCGCGGCCGTGCGGACGGAATCGACCCTCAGCTGCTGACCTAATTCCTTCCAGCGCTCGGTGTCGCTCATACCGGCCATCCTAACTGTGCCTGCCCACGGTCCCGGAGCCTGACACCTCCATGCGACCATACGCATGTGGCCGTGGTGATCGCATCCAACCTCCGCAAGGAATTCGCGGGCGACCCGCTCTTCGACGGGGTGTCGTTCAAGCTCGAGCGCAGGGACCGGCTCGCGCTCGCCGGGCCCAACGGCGCGGGCAAGACGACGCTGCTCCGGATGCTGACCGGCGAGACGTCGATCGAGGGCGGAGAGCTCATCCTCCAGAAGGGAACGCGGGTAGCGCTGCACGACCAGCGGCCTCCGCTCGACCGCGACCTGACGCTCCGCGAGTACGTGCTCTCGGGCGCCGCCGACCTGCTCGCGACCGAGTCGGAGCTCGCGCGGCTCGAGGCGGCCATGGCGGAGGGCGCCGCCGACCAGTCCACCCTCGACGCCTACGCGCGGGCGCAGGCGCGCCTCGAGCACGCGGGCGGGTACGCGTGGCGCGACCACATGGGCGCCGTCGCGCGCGGGCTCGGCTTCCGGGACGAGGACTTCGACCGCAGCCTGGCCACGTTCTCGGGCGGCGAGATCACGCGCGCGTCGCTCGCGCGCGCGCTCGCCGGCGACCCCGACCTGATCCTGCTCGACGAGCCGACGAACCACCTCGACGTCGCGAGCCTCGAATGGCTGGAGCGCGAGCTCGCCTCGCTCGACGCCGCCTGCGTGATCGTGGCCCACGACCGCTGGTTCCTCGAGGCCGTGACGAACGCGACGCTCGAGCTCGAAGCGGGCCGGGCGACGTACTTCCCCGGCCCGTGGCACGTGTGGCGGCTCGAGAAGGCCCAGCGCGCGGCGCACGCGCAGAAGACCGCCGACCGGGTCGCGGTCGACATCGCGCGGCTCGAGCGCTTCGTGGCGCGGTTCCGCTACAAGAAGAACAAGGCGAAGCAGGCCCAGGCCAAGCTGACGCAGATCGGCCGCCTGACGAAGGAGCGCAGCGAGGCGTCGGCCGAGGCTGAGCTGCTCACGCGGCGGACCCGCGGGCTGGGATTCGACTTCGGCGAGCCGAAGCGCAGCGGCCGCGACGTGCTCGTCCTCGAGGGCGAGGAGGTGGCCGTCCCCGGCCGCGTGCTCCTGCGTGACGTGTCGTTTGCGCTCGAGCGCGGCGACCACGTGGCGCTCGTCGGCCCCAACGGCAGCGGCAAGACGACTCTCATCGAGGAGGCGGTCGCCGGCGCCTACAAGCTCGGGCACGGCGTCGACGTCGGCTACTTCTCCCAGCACGGGCTCGAGCTGGACGAGCGGGGGAGCGTGCTCGACTGCGTCCAGCGGATGACCGGCCTCAACCGCCCGCAGGCGCAGACGCTCCTCGGCCGCTTCCTGTTCTCGGGCTGGGAGGCCCACATGAAGCAGGTGCGCGACCTCTCCGGCGGCGAGCGCAGGCGTCTCGGCCTGGCGATCCTGGTCACCTCGGGCGCCAACCTCCTGGTGCTCGACGAGCCGACGAACCACCTCGACCTCGATTCGCGCGAGACGCTCGAAGTGGCGCTCGAAGGCTTTGCGGGAACGGTGCTGGTCGTCTCGCACGACCGCGCGCTCATCGACGCCGTGGCACAGCGGACGGCGGCGATCGAGGACGGGACGGTGCGGGTCTACGACGGCGGCTGGGCCGACCTCGTCCGCGCCCGCGAGGAGCGTGAGGCGCCTGTCGCCGAGGCGCCGCGCAAGGAGGCACGGGAACGGCCGGCGCAGAAGCCGAAGCGCTCGGGGCCCGACCCGCTCGGCGCCCTGGAGGCCGAGATCGAGGAGAAGGAGCGCGAGGTCGCGGCGCTGGAGCAGAAGCTCGCGATCGACTGGTCCGACGGGGAGACGATCGATGCGCACGCCCGCGCGCGGGAGGAGCTGACCGGCCTCTTCGAGCGCTGGGAGCGCCTGCTCGAGGAGGTCCCCGGGCCGCAGTCCTAGACGAGGGCCGGCGTCTCAAGCGGAGAGGGCGGATTGCCGACCTCTCCGGGATGACCGCGACCCGCATCCTCGTCGCCGTCGCGGCACTTGCGGCGCTCGGCTTCTACGCCGGCCCGTACCGCGACAGGCAGCACGACGAGGAGCGCCTGGCGAAGATCGCGAGCGTGATCGCGGGCCGCGACGTCAGCGTCTCCTGCCCCGGCACGCTCGCCACCCTGACCGAGGTCTCGGCGCACGACGGCTCCGTCGTCTTCAACCCCGACGGCACGCCGACGGACGAGGCGAAGCTCTCCAGCCGAACGTGCACCCGGCTGCGCACGCTCCTCAACGGCAGTACTCCGGCACTCGATTGCCTCATCTCCGGCGCCGTCTGCCCGAAACCCGTCGAGGACCTGGCCGTCGCGGTCAACGTGCTCTCGCACGAGGCGTGGCACCTCGCCGGCGAGCGGGACGAGTCGGTCGCCCAGTGCTACGCGCTCCAATCCAACGAGAACACGGCCATCAGGCTCGGCGCGACGCCGGCCGAGGCGCGGGCGATCGCGGACTTCGTCGTCCGTCACGTCCAGCCGGTGCTCCCGCCCGAGTACAAGACGTACGCCTGCCGCGACGGCGGGCCGCTCGACCTCGATCCGGCCACGGCCGGCTGGCCCTAGCCCGGTTCCTTGCGGTCGTCGCCGAAGGTGGCGACGAGGGCCTCGGCCACGACGCGCATCGACTTGCCGGACATCTGGCTCGCGCGCCGGAGCCGCGCGAAGGCGTCCTGCTCGGAGAGGCCGTCACGCTCCATGAGGAGCCCCTTCGCCTGCTCGACGATCTTGCGGGTGGCGAGGGCCTCGGCGAGCGATTCCGCCTCCTCACGGAGCGCCGAAAGCTCCTCGTGGCGTGCCGTGGCCGCGGCGATGGCCGGGAGCAGGTCGGTCTCGCGGAACGGCTTGACCAGGTAGCCGAAGACGCCGGCCTCGACGGCGCGCGAGACGAGCTCCTGCTGGCCGTATGCGGTGAGCATGACGATGGGGATCGGCCGGTCGGCGAGGATGCGCCGCGCGGCCTCGATGCCGTCGAGCCGCGGCATCTTCACGTCGAGGATGGCGAGGTCGGGCCGCTCGCTCTCGGCGAGAGAGACGGCCTCCTCGCCGTCGCGCGCCTCGGCGCAGACCTCGAAGCCGGCGCGCTCGAGGATCTCCCGCAGATCGAGGCGGATGATGGTCTCGTCCTCGGCGACGAGGATCCTCATGGCGCCGGCACACATCCGGCACGAAACGGCGCGCCACCCGCGCGCCTTTCGGCGCTAGGCTCGAGCCAAGGGACGGGGAGGTGGGTCTCCCACACACGCGCGCGGGTAACCAAGAGGGCGGCCGAGGAAGGGTGCGCGGTCACGAGGCCGGGAAGGCGACCTCCGCGCGCAGGCCGTGGTCGGCGACGAGCGACAGCTCGCCGTCGAGCTCCTCGGTGACGAGGGCGCGCACGATCGAGAGGCCGGTGCCCTCCCTGGCCGCCGCGTCCCAGGCGCCGTTGTCGGACACGGTCAGGAGGACGCGGCCGTTAGCGCGCCCCAGCTCGACCCGCACCTCGTCGCCGCCGTGCTCGAGCGCGTTCCCGAGCAGCTCGCAGAAGACGAGGGCGAGCGCGGTCGCCCGGCCGCCGTGGAGCGAGACCGGCTCGACGCTCGAGCTGACCTGCTTCCCGGCGCCGAGGCCCTGGACGAGCATGGCCCGCAGACGCTCGACCAGCTCGCCGAGGTCGACGTCGTCGTCGCGCTGCTCCGTCAGCACCTCGTGCACGGCCGCGATGGCCAGGATGCGGTTCACCGAGTCGCCGAGCGCCTTGCGCGGGTCGATCTCGTCCGCGCTCGCCGCCTGGAGCCGCAGGAGCGAAGCCACGGTCTGGAGGTTGTTCTTGACCCGGTGGTGGATCTCCTGGGCGAGCACCCCGCGCAGGACGGCGCGCCCGTGCTCGAGCGCGACCGCCGCGTGGTGGGCGATCGACGCCAGCAGGCGGCGCTCCTCGTCGGTGAAGGGCGCATCCCGGTCGCAGACGAGCTCGCCGACGTCGCGGCCCTTCCAGCGCAGCGGCATCCGCACGGCATGCGCCCCCGGCCGGCCCTCGGGCCACGCGATCGTGCCGTCCTGAAGGACGAGCGCGGCGCCCGTCGCGCCGACCGCGTCGACGGTCGTCTTCACGATCGCCTCCATCGACTCCTCGAGGTAGAGCGACTCGGACACCGCCTCCGAGATCGCGGCCAGTGCCTCGAGCTCCGCGACCCGCCGCTGCGCGTGGTCGTAGAGCTTCGCGTTCTCGATCGCCTGCGCGACCTGGCCCGCGATCGCCATCAGCAGGTCGATCTCCTCGCGACTGAACTCGCGCGGCGTCTCCGTGCGCACGTTGAGCGCGCCTTCGAGCCGCTCGCGCGCGAGGATGGGAACGGCGAGGATCGACTGGTAATGCTCCTCGCGCAGGTTCGGAAAGCGCTTGAACCGCGGGTCGAGGTGCGCCTCGCGGGCGATCATGACCGGCGCCCGCTCCGCCGCCGCCGTGCCCGTGATCCCCTCGCCGGGGCGCATCTTCGGCACACGGGTCATGTCCTCGACGCGGGTGCCGAAGGAGGCGCGGAGAACGAGCTCGTCCGCCGGCTCGTCGTAGAGGTAGACGAAGCAGGCATCCGTTTCGAGCGCCTCGGCGACTTTGCGGGCGATCTGCTCGAACACCTCGTCGAGGTCGAGGGTCGAGTTGACCGCCGCTATCGTCTCCGTCAACAGCCGCAGATGCCGAGCAGATCTGTCCACGAGGGACATTCAAGCAAGGGTTTGGCCGCACCGATAAGGATTTCGTGACCCCCTCGGCCTCGACGTCGGCGAGACCGCCGCGTCTCGTCTTGCGCTTTGCCGTGTACAGCGCGATTGCGCTGGCGCTTGCCTGGGTCGTCATCTTCTGGGTCGTCCGCCGTGAGGCGGAGGATCGCGCGGAGCACCAGGTCGAGATTCGCACGAGCGAGGTCGCCGAGCGGGTCGCGCCGAGCCTGACCCCGCAGGACTTCGCGGGCCCGGTCACGACCGAGCGCCGCCAGGAGCTCGACGCCGCCATCGACCCCGAGCTCGTCGGGACGCTCCTGCGCTTCAAGCTCGTCAACGACGACGGCGTGGTCACCTATTCGACCGACCCGGAGATCATCGGCGGCCGCAGCGACTCCCGAGCCTCGCTCGAGAAGGCGCTCGCCGGCGAGTCGGACCAGCACGTCACGACCCTGAACGCCGAGGGCGGGAGCGGCGAGAACGTGAAGGCGGTCGAGTCGTACGTCCCCGTCTACCTCGGCGAGAGCGAGGAACCGGCAGGCGTCTTCGAGGCGTACGTCGCCTACGACCCTGTCGCCGCCGACGTCCGCGACACGGTCACGCCGATCGCCATCGCGCTGGCGCTCGCCCTCGCCCTCCTTTACGCCGCGCTCTTCCCCATCCTCCGCCAGGTCACCCGGGCGCTCGACAACCGCCACCGGAGGCTCGAGGAGCACGCGGCGGCGCTGTCTCAGGCCCTGGACGAGCGGCGCCGGGCCGAGGTCCGTCTCACCCAGGCCGAGCGCAACTACCGCAGCCTGGTCGAGCAGCTGCCGCTCGTCATGTACATCACCCGCCTCGACGAGACGAGCTCGTACGTCTACATGAGCCCGCAGATCGAGGAGCTGACCGGCTACACCGCTCTCGAGTGCATGAGCGACCCGGCTTTCCTCGTGAAGATGCTGCACCCAGACGACCGCGACCGCACGCTCGAAGAGCGGCGCCGCGCGGCCGGCACCGGCGAGTCCTACGCGACGAAGTACCGCATCATCGGCAAGGACAAGCGCGAGGTCTGGATCCACGACGAGGTCACGATCGCCAAGGACGAGTCCGGCCGGCCGATCCACGCGCAGGGGTTCATGGTCGACGTGACGCCGCAGGTGACCACACGGCACGAGATCGAGCACAGGAACGCCGAGCTGACAGCGCTGCACGAGACGGCGCTCGCGCTCATCGACGAGCTCGACGCCAAGAAGGTCCTCGAGCGCATCGCGGGCCAGGCAGGCGAGCTCGTCGGCACGCCCGACACCTACGTCTACCTGCGTGACGGCGACCAGCTCCGAGTGGCCGTCGGCACCGGCGTCTTCGCGGGCAACGTGGGCCACCGCCTCGAGAAGGGCGAAGGCCTCGCCGGCCGCGTCTGGGAGACGGGCGAGCCGCTCACGATCGAGGACTACCAGGGGTGGGAAGGCCGGAAGACCGTCTACGACGGCATGGCCATCCACGGCGTCGCCGGCGTGCCCCTCCGCTCTCGGACAGAGGTCGTCGGCGTGCTCGGGATCGCCTACGGAGAGCCCGGCCGCGGCTTCGATCCCGCCGACATCGCCCTGCTCTCGCGCTTCGCCCACCTCGCCTCCCTCGCGCTCGAGAGCGCTCGCCTCTACACCTCGGCCAAGGAGGAGCTCGCCGAGCGCCGCCGCGCCGAGTCCGCGGTGCGCGAGGCCGAGCTGCGCTACCGGACGCTCGTGGAGCACCTGCCGCTCGTCACGTACATCAGCCCGGTCGACAAGACCGTCGGCAACCTCTACGTCAGCCCGCAGGTGGAGGAGCTGCTCGGGTACCCGACCGAGGAGTGGGTGAAGAACCCCAACCTCCTCTCGGAGGCCGTGCACCCGGACGACCTCGAGCGCGTGCTCGCCGAGGCCGACCACCTGCGCGCCACCGGCGAGTCGCTGCGCTCCGAGTATCGCTACGTCACCGCAGACGGACGTACCGTCTGGGTGCTCGACGAGACGATTCTCGTCCGCGACGACGAGGGCACGCCGCGCTGGGTGCAGGGCTTCATCCTCGACATCACGGAGCGACGCGACGCCGAGGAGACCCGCGCGCGCCTGGCGGCCATCATCGAGTCGTCGAACGGACGCGATCATGAGCGGCTCGCTCGACCTGAAGTACACGAGCTGGAACCAGGGCGCCGAGCGGATGTTCGGCTACACGGCCGAGGAGGTGATCGGGAAACCGATCACGCTGCTCATGCCGGAAGACCAGCAGGCGGAGGCGCTCGAGATCGTCGACCAGGTCGTCCACGAGGACCGCGTCGTCCAGCTCGAGACCGTCCGCCACCGCGAGGACGGCGGCGACGTTTACGTCGCGTTCACCTACTCCCCCATCCGGGACTCGTCCGGGAAGACGGTCGGCATCTCGGCGATCGGGCAGGACGTCACCGAGCGAAAGCGCGCCGAGGCCGCGATCCGCGAGAGCGAGGCGAAGTTCCGCGCATTCGTCGAGACGACCGAGGAGTGGGTGTGGGCGAGCGACGCGCAACAACACGCACACGTACTCGAACCCGGCCGTGGAGCGGATCCTCGGCGTCAAGCCGGAGGAGCTCGTCGGCCGCAACTGGCTCGACTTCGTGGTCGAGGAGGACCGGGAGCAGATCGCCGAGGCGATCGCCGAGCGAGCCGACGACAAGGCCGGCTGGTCCGGCCTCGTCATCCGCTGGCGGCACGCCGACGGCAGCATCCGCCACCTGGAGAGCAACGCCACCCCCGTGCTCGGCCCCGACGGCGAAGTCATGGGCTGGCAGGGCACCGACCGCGACGTCACCCACAGGATTCAGGCCGAGCGCGACCGCGAGCGCCTGCTGGCCGTGGAGCAGGATGCCCGCGCCTTCGCCGAAGCCGCGCAGCACGACCTGGCAGCCCAGAACGAGCGGCTCCGCGAGCTCGACCGCCTCAAGGACGAGTTCATCGCGCTCGTCTCGCACGAGCTGCGCACCCCGCTGACTTCCATCCGCGGGTACACCGAGCTCCTGCTCGACGGCGAAGCCGGCAAGCTCACCGGCGACCAGCGTCAGTTCCTCGGCGTCGTCGAGCGCAACGCGCACCGCCTCCTCCACCTCGTCGGCGACCTGCTCTTCCTCGCGCAGGTCGAGGCCGGCAAGCTCGTGCTCGACATCGGCGCCCTCGACCTCGGCAACGTCGCCTCGGAGAGCGTCGAGACCGCCCGCCCTCAGGCCGAGGCGAAGAACATCACGCTGACGCTCGCCACCGGCCCGGTCCCGCTGATCGCGGGCGACCGGGCGCGGATCGCCCAGCTCCTCGACAACCTCGTCTCCAACGCGATCAAGTTCACGCCGGAGGGCGGCCGGGTCGACGTCCGCGTCCGCGCGCTCGAGCAACGCGCCGTCCTCGAGGTCCGCGACAGCGGCATGGGCATCCCGGCCGGCGAGCAGGAGTTCCTCTTCCAGCGCTTCTTCCGCACGTCGACGGCCACCGAGCAGGCGATCCAGGGCACCGGCCTCGGGCTCGCCATCTCGAAGGCGATCGTCGAGGCCCATTCCGGCCGCATCACGGTCACGAGCGAGGAAGGCGCGGGCACGAACTTCGAGGTCACCCTGCCCTTGCACAGTCCCGCAGCGCTTCCCGAGACGACGAAGGTGGCCTCGTGAACGACTTGCGCCCTCTCGTCCTCGTCGCAGACGACGATCCGGACATCCTCGCGCTCGTGCGCTTCCGCCTCGAGCGGGACGGCTACGAGGTGCTGTCCGCGCCCGACGGCGAGACGGCGCTCGACCTCGCCATGGCCCGCACGCCCGACCTCGCCGTGCTGGACGTGATGATGCCGCGCCTGGACGGCTACGAGGTGACGCGCCGGCTCCGCGAGCACGGCCCGACGACGACCATCCCGATCATCCTCCTCACCGCGCGCGTGCAGGAGCCCGATCTCGAGCGCGGGTTCGAGGCCGGGGCGGACGACTACGTCACGAAGCCGTTCAGCCCGCAGGCGCTCGGCGAACGCGTTCAGGCAGCGCTAGGGGTCCGGTCGGAGGGTGGCCACGATGGATGACACGCGACACGTGGTGCGAGGCAAGGACGCAGGGAGCGTCGATACGACGACGTATCGGCGCGACTGAGGACGCCGCATCGCGCCGCGTGGCGCCTGTCAGGCGCCCTGGTTCATCCTCCGTCCGGGCCCCTGGGCTTGTAGCGGTAGCCGAAGCCGCGGACCGTCTCGATGACGTTCCCGTCGGCGCCCGCGCCCTCGAGCTTGCGGCGCAGGTAGCCCACGTAGAGCTTCACCTGGTCGCGCGAGGCCCCGAAGGAGTCGCCCCAGACGAGCTCGAGCACCTGGTCGTGCGACAGGAGCTGGCCGGGGTGCCGGACGAACGCCGCGAGCAGGCGGAACTCGAGCGGGGTGAGGGCGACCTCGGCGCCGTTCACCGCGACGCTGCGCTGCGCGAAGTCGACGGCGAGGAGCGCGTCCGCGTACGTCTCCTGCTTCTCGGAGCGGCCGCCGGACCGCCGGAGCATCGCCTCGATCCGGGCCAGCAGCTCCTGGCGGCCGAAGGGCTTCGTGACGTAGTCGTCGGCGCCCGCCTTGAGGCCGCGCACCTTCTCCAGCTCGGCCGCACGGGCGGTGAGCATGGCCACCGGGACGTCGGAGAGGTCGCGGATGCGCTCGAGCGTCTGCCACCCGTCGAGCTCCGGCATCGACACGTCGAGGAGGACGGCATCCGGCGGAGTCGCGTAGAAGGCCCTGAGCGCGTCCTTGCCGTTCGAGGCCTCCGTGACCTGGTATCCCTGCCGCTCGAGCAGCTCGCGCACGAGGCCGCGAATATCCGCGTCGTCGTCGACGACGAGAACGTGCGCGCGTGTCATGCGGGCTTCTTTCCAGGCAGCGGCTGGGACCCCTTCCCCTGACTCTAGTCGCAGACCGCTACGGTCGCTCGCCCCGAACGCGCACGGCCTTCTCCACGGCCGCCCGCAGCTCGTCGAGCGAGAAGGGCTTGAGCACGTACGCGACCGGGCGAAGCTCGTGCACTGCGAGCTCGGGCGGCTGGATGCTGACGACCACGACGGCCACCGGAGGGGACGCCGTGGCGAGCACCTTCGCGAGCGCGACCACCCGCTGGCCCATGCTCGGCTCGAAGACCATCACGTCGACCTCGGGCAGCTCGGAGCCGGGGCGGTAGAGGACGATCTCGTGACCCGAGGCTGCGATCGCGCGCTGGATCAGCGCCAGCGCGTCGGGGTCCGGCTCGGCAACGAGGATGCGAGCCACCCGACCGACCTACCTGGGCTCATCCGTTCGGCGCATCCACTCCCAGATCATGGAAGCAACACTACGGCTTGGGGCCACGCGAGTTTAGACCAACCCTCATACCGCTTCCATACCGCCTCCCGGCGAAATCCCGCCGAACGCATCCGATGGTGAGTGTGTGAAAGTCATGATCTGTGAACCTCACGGCGAGGTCAGAGCGTTGCTCGGCCACGTCGTCACCCGCCTCGGCTTCGAGCCTGTCTACGCTGATGTGCGCAGCGGCGGAGCCCTCGTGGACGCAGACGTCGACGTCCTTGTGATCGAGCCGGCTGACCCCTCGGCTCTGTCGACGGCGCGTGCACTGAGGCTCCGCCGCAGAGAGCTTCCGATCATCTGCGCCAGCATCTATCCCGATTCGCCGGGCGCCGAGCGCCTTCGCCCGCTGGCCTACCTCATGAAGCCGTTCGCGCTCGTCGAGCTCGAGCGCGCGCTCCTGGCCGCGGTCGAGAGCACCGTCGCCCAGACGTAGCGGCGACTGAACTCACTCCTTAACGACCACGAGCTGCTCAGAGAAGCAGCTCGCAGTCGGCCGTCAGTCAGTCCCCCGCTTCTAGGAGAAGCGGCGACACCGCTGTCCATATTACGCCTCGTAACAGAGAGTTACAAGACCGAGAGGTACTTCTCCAGCTCCCAGGGCGTGAGCTGCACCCGGTACTCGTCCCACTCCTGCCGCTTGAGCTTCACGTAGGAGTCGAAGATGTGGTCGCCGAGGGCCCGCCGGACGAGGTCCGAGCCCGCGAGCTCGTCGATCGCCTCGCCGAGAGTCTCCGGCAGCGCCACGATCCCGCGCTCCTTGCGCTCCTCCGGCGTGAGCTTGTAGAGGTTGCTCTCCATCGGGGGCGGAAGCTCGTAGCCCTTCTCGATTCCCTCGAGGCCGGCGTGCAGGAGGCACGCGAAGGTGAGGTACGGGTTGCACGCCGGGTCGGGGCACCGGATCTCGGCGCGGGTCGCCTGCTCGTTGCCGGGCTTGTAGAGCGGGATGCGGATCAGGGCCGAGCGGTTGCGCTGCGACCAGGCCGCGTATACCGGCGCCTCGTAGCCGGGGACGAGCCGCTTGTACGAGTTCACCCACTGCGCGAAGACGGCCGAGATCTCGCGTGCGTGGCGGAGCTGGCCGGCGATGAACGCCTTGCCCGCCTCGGAGAGGTGCCAGTCGTCGTCGGCGTCGAAGAACGCGTTCTTGCCCTCGGAGAAGAGCGACTGGTGCGTGTGCATGCCCGAGCCGTTCTCGCCGAAGAGCGGCTTCGGCATGAAGGTGGCGTGGTAGCCGGCCTTCTTGGCGACCTCCTTGACCACGAGGCGGTAGGTCATCGTGTGGTCGGCCATCTCGAGCGCGGGCGCGAAGCGCATGTCGATCTCGTGCTGCGAGGGCCCGACCTCGTGGTGCACGTACTCGATCGGGATGCCCATCGACTCGAGCGCCTCGATCGTCTCGTTGCGGAGCTCCCAGGCGGCGTCGAGCGCGGTCATGGCGAAGTAGCCGCCCTCGTCGAGGGTCTCCGTGCCCTGGTCGTCCTTGAAGAGGAAGTACTCGAGCTCGGGGCCGACGTTGAACGTGTCGAAGCCGAGGCTCTCCATGCGGTCGAGCGCGCGGCGCAGGACGTTCCGCGGGTCGCCCTCGTAAGGCTCCCCGTCCGGCGTGACGACGTCGCAGATCATGCGGCCGATCGCCGTGCCGCCGTTGGGCATCAGCTGGAACGTGCGCGGATCGGGGATCGCGACCATGTCCGACTCCTCGATCGCGTTGAAGCCGGTGATGGAGGAACCGTCGAAGCCCATGCCGTCGTCGAGCGCGCCCTCGAGCTCGGCCAACGTGATCGAGAAGCTCTTCAGGTGCCCTTCGATGTCCGTGAACCAGAGGTGGACGTACTTGACGTCGTTGTCGCGCACTTCGTCAAGCACCCGCTTCCGCTCCTCGGGCGAGCTCGTCGCCCTTCCGCTCGTCTCGACCTGGGCCACCTGGAACCTCCTTAAATGAAAACAGCCCCGGGCGGACATCCGCCCGAGGCCTCGTCGCCTCGAATGACGGTCGGAGTGTACACGAGGCTCCGGCTCCGTCTACCCCGAGCGCTTGGCTCACCCGCAGGGCGGGCTCCCGCTCGCAGGCCTAGGCGTACGCCGAGAGGTACGGCTGCCAGCGGTCGGGAATCCGCGACGCCGAGAGCGTGACGAAGAGCGCAGGCGTGGGCGCGCGCGGCGTGATGTGCATGCGCATCTCGATCTCTTCCGGCAGGCGGTTTCCCTTGCGCAGGTTGCACGGCGCGCACGAGGTGACGACGTTCTCCCACACCGAGTCGCCGCCGCGCGAGCGCGGGACGACGTGGTCGAGCGTGAGCCGGCCCGACGACCCGCAGTACACGCATTTGTGCCCGTCGCGGGCAAAGAGCGCGCGGCGTGAGATCTTCCGCTTCACGGCCCGTGGGACGCGGACGTAGTGGAGCAGGCGGATCACGTGGGGCCACGGGAAACGTGTCCGAGGCCGAGCGCAGCGGCTGACGCAGCTCCTCGACCATCTCCGCCTTCCCCTTGAACACGAGGACGTGCGCACGTCGGACCGTGCAGACGTTGAGGGGCTCGAAGCTCGCGTTCAGCACGAGAACCTGCTGCATTGCCGCAAATCGTAGATGAGCCGAGACGCGTCCTATGGCCGCGGGAGCACGAGCTCCAGCAGGTCCGGCCCGGCCTCGACGAAGCCGCGGCCGCGGTAGAAGGCCGACGCACGGCGGTCGCCGCTCGCGACGACGACCTGGAGCGAGAGCGCCTGCTCCGAGATGGCGAAGCCCTCGGCGTACTCGAGGAGCTGCCGGCCGATGCCCTCGGCCTCGTGCTCGGGGCTCACGAAGAGCTGGTCGACGCGAACCGCGTCGCCCGCCCGCTCGAGCGCGACGTAGCCCGCGGGGGCGCCCTCGAGGTCGGCCACGAACACGGTCTCCCGCTCGAGCACGGCGAGCGTGCGCCGGTCGGCGCCGCGGTCGAGGCTGGCGAGCCCGAAGAGGAGCGGCTCGTCGTCGGCCCGGTACGGGCGGATGTCTGCCTTGCGGTACGTCATCCCGACTGCGCCATCGCCCGGTCGACGGCTTCCTGCTCCTCGGGAGAGAGCGCGACGGGCGCCTTTCCGCGGTCGAGCTGCTTCACGTAGATCCTCGCGTAGTCCCTGCCCTGGATGGCGCTCATGACGACCCCCGAACGCCCACCGTCGAGGAAGGCGAGCGAGGCCGACTGGTGGCCGCCGGCGTCCTCATAGGCGTTGTACCGAACGAGCGCCGTGTGCGAGAGGCAGCCGTCCACACGCCGGTCGATGCGGGCGAGCGCGGCGGCGACCTCGTCCACGACGCGGTGCAGGTCGTCGATGCGCGTCTGGAGCGAGACGGCGAAGTTGACGAGATCGTCCCGGTTCGATCCCAGCAGCACCTGCTGCGCCTTCCGGACCGCGCGCAGCTTGAGGTAGAAGGCGAGCGAGAGAAGGAGCGCAACGACCGCCGCCGCTGCGGCGCCGATGGCGATCCAGGGGGCCGCGTCGGAGAGGTCCGACATGAGGCCCTAGCCTAGCGCCGGTGCTACTGGAGCGTGAAGATGACCGGGTACTGGGCCGTGTTGTTGTCCGTGTTCTGCTCGCCCTGAACCGGATCGACCGCGATCTTGAGGATCGTGCTCGTGGCGAAGGAGAGCTCGCCGAAGTCGCGGAAGGTGACCGTCTTCGTCTCGCCCGGGTTGATGACGTCGATCGTCTGCTGCTTCTCGATCTGCGGATCCTGCTGGATCGTGAGCGTGACCTTGACCTGCGTCTCCTGGCTGTCGCCCGAGTTCTGGACGAGCACCTGGATCTCGAGGTTGTTGCTCGCCTCGATCGACGTGTCCTCGCTCGGCGAGAGCGTGATGTCGCCGGGCTGCACGCGCACGGCCTGGATGCCGTTGCCGTGCAGGCCGCCCGACTCCGGCGACTGCGTGAGTCGCGCGACGGTCTGCCCCCACTGGGTCGGGCTCCCGAACTCGGGGTTCTGGACGAACCTGGAGGCGGGGACGGGCACGTTGGAGACTCCCTGCTCCTCGAGCACGGTCTCGGTCGGCGACTGGAACGCGTCCGCGTAGATGACGTCGCTCGCCACGAGGCGCTGCGCCTGAGAGGCCAGGAGCTGGCCGGACTCGTCGGCGTTGCTGGTCTGGGCGACCTGCTGGAGCGCGGTCGCGAGGCCGTCGAGGCCGTTGACGCGGAACTGCATCGTCTCGACGAGGGCCCCCTGCTGCTCGATCAGCGGCCCGGGCGGCTCGAGCTCCTGCGCGCGGCGCAGGATCTGCTCCTGCTGCTGTCGCAGGCCCTCGACGTCGCCGCGCAGCTCCTCCAGGTTGATGCCCGGCGTCGTCAGCTGGGTGTTGAGCTGCTTGCCGAGCTCCTCGGACTGGGCCGCGATCGTGCTCACCGACTCGACGTAGTCCTCGTAGGCCGAGACCTTCTGGTTGTTGCGGCAACTGTTGACGACGAGGATGAGGATGACCGCGAGGACGATCGCCCCCGCGATCAGGACGCCGAGCCGATAGAGCTGAGGCCCTCCGGGCGGAGTCGGCGGCCGCGTCGGCAAGCGCCGCCGCCTGCGCGGCCCGCCTTCTCGCTGTGACTGCTCGACGGTCGGCGACTCGTCGAAGAAGTCGAACTCGATGTCGCTCTCAGACTCGGATTTCTCTCGGTCGAACACGGCCGCTCTGGGGGTCGAAGAAGGCGCCGAGTGTACCAGCCAAGTCGGACTTTGCAGGACTTTCAGGAGCGGACGCCAAGTGCCCGGGTGTCCGTGGAACACGCAGTCGCATTCGGCGAGAACCACCTCGTCCTCGGCCGCTACCGCCCGTTGCGGCCCCTGGGGAGCGGCGGGGCCGGATCCGTCTGGCTGGCTCAGGACGTCGAGGGCGACCGCGAGGTAGCGCTCAAGATCGTCGCGCGCGAGGGCAAGGCCGGGGACCGGGCCGAGCGAGAGGTCGAGGCCGCCACCCGTCTCCGCCACCCGCGCTGCCTACGGGCGCTCGCGCTCGCCCGGGACGAGGGCCACGTCTACGTCGCCTATCCGTTCATCTCCGGCTGCACGATGCGCGACGCCCTGCGCGGCGGTGCGCTCGACGACTGGAGCTCGATCGAGGCGGCGGCGCAGATCCTCGAAGCGCTCGCGCACGCCCACTCCAAGGGCGTCGTGCACCGCGACGTCAAGCCCGCGAACGTCATGGTCGAGAGCGGTGAGGAGATCTCCATCCGGCTGCTCGACTTCGGCATGGCGCAGATCGACGAGGCCGACACCCTGACCGCGGTCGGCGACGTGCCGGGGACGCTCGCCTACATCGCGCCGGAGAGGCTCGCCGGCGCAGAGGCGACCGGCGCCGCCGACGTCTGGTCGCTGGGCGTGATCCTCTGGGAGTCCCTCGCCGGCCGGCACCCGTTCTGGGCCGTCTCGCCGCTCGAGACGGCGCGGCGTGTCGAGCACGGCGCCCAGCCGCTCGCCGAGCTGCGCCCCGACCTGCCGCGCAAGCTCTGCCGCGCGGTCGACCGCATGCTCTCGACCGACCCGAAGAAGCGCCCGACCGCGCGGCAGGCACTCCATCTCCTGCGGTCGGTGGAGGAGGACCGTTCCGAGCGCCGGCGGGCCGTCTCGTCGCCCGCCAGGCTCCAGGAGCAGGGCCCGCACGCCGTTCTCGCCGCGGCCTTCGCGACGGGCTCCGCGCTCCTCCTGCCCTTCTTCCCCGGCGGCTGGCCGTTCCTCCTGGGCGCCGTCGCGGGGATCCTTGCGCTCGTCAACCCGCGCGTCGGCCTGGCCGCCGCGCTGGCCGTGCCGGTACTGCCGCTCGGGAACGTCTCGCTGGGCCTCGCCGTCGCCTACGTGCCGCTCGCGGTCGCCTGGTTCCTCCTCTTCGCGCGCGACGCACGCTCGGGGCTCCTCTTCGTGGCCGGCCCGGCGTTGGCGCTCGTACACCTCTTGCCACTGATGGTCGTCGTCGCACTCCTGGCGCGCGGCACCGCGCGGCGGGTGGCGCTCGCGGTCACCGGGGTGCTGGCCGCTGTCGGAACGGCGATCGTCACGGGATCGGGGCTGCCCCTGACCGGGGAGTCGCCGCCCGGCACGTCGATCCTGCGGGGCATCGAAGGGCCGGCCGCGGCGCTCGACGCAGTCTGGAGCCTCTTCACGGGTCATCCAACGATGATCGTCGCGGCCCTCGTCGCGGCCGCCGCGGCCGCCGCCGCGCGACCCGCCCGTGAGCACGGGCTCTGGGCAGTCACGGGCTGGGGCGCAGGGCTCGTGGGGGCACTGCTCTTGGCGCCGCTTGCGGCGGGCGGGGAGCCCGTCGCAGCCGCCTGGGCCGTTCCCGCGGCCTGGCTCGCAACGGGTGCGCTGGCGTATCCGTTGCTTCGAGCGCGTCGTTAGAGTGCCCGGCGGGCACAATGGTGTCCGCCTGCTATGAGCGTCCTGCGGAGCATCGAGCACCGAATCGAGTCGCTCGTCGAGGGCGTCTTCGGCCGCGCCTTCCGCACCCACGTGCAGCCGGTTGAGCTCGCGCGGAAGCTGGCCAAGGAGATGGACGACGCCAAGACGGTCTCCGTTTCGCGCGTCTACGTGCCGAACGAGTACACGCTCTACCTCTCCCCGAGCGACCGCGACCAGTTCGGGAACTACGAGGACTCGCTCCTCACCGAGCTCTCGGACTACCTTTCCGAGCACGCGCGCCGCGAGGGCTACGCGCTGCTCACGACGCCGGTCGTCCTCATGGAGGAGGACGACGACCTGAGCGTCGGCGAGTTCGGGATCGCCACGCGCATGGTGCAGCCGCAGCGGGGCCGCGCCGCCCAGGACGTGCCGCCCGAGGTGCAGCCCCAGGCGGCGCCGAGCGAGACCAAGATCTTCAAGCCGCCTCCCTCGGACACCGAGGCTGTCTCCTCCGAGGAGGCCGCCGCCCTCGACCTCGCGCACTCCACCGCGGCGATCGTCCTCGGCGGCAAGCGTCACGAGCTGGCGAACAGCGCGCTCGTCCTGGGGCGGTCGCGCGACTGCGACATCCCGGTCGACGATCCCAACGCCTCGCGCCGCCATGCCGAGATCAGGCACGAGAACGGCGCGTACTGGATCGTCGACCTCGACTCCACGAACGGGGTCACCGTCAACGGAGAGCGCGTGAAGCGCGCGAAGCTCGAGCCGGACGACACCGTCCTGATCGGGACGACCGAGCTTCGCTTCGAGCGCGGCTTCTAGACGCACGGCGTGTCTGTCGAGCCGATCCTCATCGCCCTGCAGGCCGCGTTCATCGTGCTCCTGTACATCTTCATCTGGCGCGTCGTCCGCACCGCGGAGCGCGGACTTCCGTCCGCGCCGCAGGAGAGCTTCGTGCTCGCGCCCGCCCAGGTCGCCCAGGCACGGGCCGAGGCGGGCGTGGCGCCCGGCGAGCTGGTCGTCGTCCGCTCGCAGGCGGTTGCCGTCGGGCAGGCTTTCGAGCCCGGACCGGTGCCGCTGACCTTCGGACGCTCCGAGGACAACGTCGTCCCGCTTCCCGACGACGACTACGCCTCGGGCCACCACGCCCGCGTGGAGAGCGGCCTCGACGGAACCTGGGTCGTCGACCTCGGCTCGACGAACGGCACCTACGTGAACGGCGAGCGCGTCGACGGCCGGCGGCGGCTTCGCGAGGGCGACCGCCTCCAGATCGGCGACACGGAGCTGGAGTACCGGCGATGAGGCTCGGCGACAGCGCCGGACGCACCGACGCAGGGCGCGTGCGCCGCCGCAACGAGGACTCGTTCGTCCTCGACCCGCCGCTCTTCGCCGTCGCGGACGGAATGGGCGGCGCGCAGGCCGGCGAGGTCGCCTCGCGCCTGGCCGCGGCGGCCTTCCGCGAGTACCACGACGCCGACCGCCTGGAGCCCGCCGAGCGGGTCGAGGCGATCATCAAGGAGGCGAACCGGCGGATCTACGAGCGGGCGCGAACCGACTCCGAGGCCTCCGGGATGGGGACGACCGTCACCGCGGCCATCCTGACCAACGGCCGTGTCTCGATCGGCCATGTCGGCGACTCGCGCGCCTACCGCGTCCGCGACGGCGAGCTGGAGCAGCTGACCGAGGACCACTCGCTCGTCGGCGACCTGATGCGGAGCGGGCGGCTGACGCCCGAGGAGGCCGACGCCCACCCGCAGCGCTCCGTGATCACGCGCGCGCTCGGGACCGACTCGGACGTGGACGTGGACATGGTCAGCGTCGACGTGGAGCCGGGAGACCTCTTCCTCCTGTGCTCGGACGGGCTGACGACGATGGTGCCCGAGGACGACATCCTGCGGATCGTCCAGGAGGCCGGGACGCTCGACGACATCGCGCGCACGCTCGTCAGGGCCGCGAACTCCGGCGGCGGCGAGGACAACATCACCGTCGTCCTCTTCCAGGTCGTGGGCGACGAGGCCGTCGAGGAGACCCTCGTGGCGGCGCCCTTGCCGGAAGCGGTCGAGGAGACGAACGAGCTCGAGGACACGCTGACCGGCCTGCCGCCCGTCCAGGCTGCCGCGCCGGCGCCGGCTCAGGAGCCGCGACCGCGCCGCAAGCAGTCCCACTGGGGCCGGCGGATCCTCTGGGCGGTGCTCGGGGTCGCTTTCGTAGGGCTGATCCTCGGCGGAGCGCTGTTCGGGCTCTCCCGCGCGTACTTCGTCGGGGCCGACGAGGACGGCAACGTCACCGTCTACCAGGGCGTGCCGTTCGACTTCAGCGACGGCGTGGGGCTCTACCGCGAGCGCTACGTGAGCCGCCTCCAGGCCGCGCAGCTCTCACCGGAGGAGCGGACGGACCTCTTCGACCACCAGCTGGTCTCGTACGACCGCGCACTGGAGCGCGTGTCCGCCTTCGAGGAAGAGGCCGTCCCCTGATTTGCGCATGACCCTGCGCACGCGGGAGCTCCTGAACCTCGTCCTGGTCGGCCTCCTGACGGCCGCGGGCTTCGCCTCCGTCTACATCGCACGGCAGGAAGTGGTCTCCGCAGGCTCGCTGTCCTACGCGGCCTTCTTCGTCTCCCTCTTCGTCGTCGCGCACATCATCCTGCGAGTCCGGCTCCCGAACGCCGACCCGTACCTGCTCCCCCTCGGCGGGCTCCTCTGCGCCATCGGAGTGACCGAGATCTACCGCATCGACCCCGACCTCGCGTTCCGGCAGGGGCTGTGGGTGGTCGTCGGGGTGATCGCCTTCGCGGCGATCATCCTCTTCCTCCGCGACTACCGCGAGCTGGACAACATCAAGTACATCCTCGGCGTCTCGGCCATCGGCCTGCTCGTCCTGCCCGCGCTCCCGGGCATCGGGCGCACGATCAACGGCGCGACGCTCTGGGTGGACATCGGGCCGATCGTGTTCCAGCCCGGAGAGCTCGCCAAGGTGCTGATCGTCATCTTCCTGGCCGGCTACCTGCGGGACAACCGGGAGATGCTCTCCTACGGCGTCGGCGGCGGCCGCCTGCCCTCGCCGAAGCACCTGGGGCCGCTGCTCCTCATCTGGGGCGGCGCGATGCTCGTGCTCTTCCAGACGCGCGACCTCGGCGGCGCGCTCCTCTACTTCGCCATCTTCCTCGTCATGCTCTACACGGCCACGGCGCGCTGGTCGTTCGTGGCGGTCGGCTTCGGGCTCTTCCTCGCGGGCGCGGTCGCGCTCTACCAGGTGATCCCGCACGTGCAGACCCGCGTGCAGGGCTGGCTCGACCCCTGGAGCGACCCGCAGGGGGACACCTACCAGCTCGTCCAGTCGCTCTACGCGATCTCGAGCGGCGGCGTCTTCGGCTCGGGGCTCGGGGACGGGATCCTGCTCTCGCCCGAGGGCAACCCCTACATCCCGTTCCTCGAGACCGACTTCATCTTCTCGGCCATCGCACAGGAGCTCGGCCTCGCGGGCGCCGCCGCCATCATCCTCCTCTACCTCATCTTCGCCTTCCGCGGGTTCCGCATCGCCATGCTCGCCGACGACGGCTTCTCGAAGCTCCTCGCCGCGGGGCTGACCGCGGCCGTCGCCATCCAGGCGTTCATCATCATCGGCGGCGTCCTCGGGCTGATCCCGCTCACGGGGATCACGCTGCCCTTCGTCTCGTACGGAGGCTCGAGCATCGTCGCGAACTTCATCGTGCTCGCGCTCCTGCTCATGGTCTCCGACCGCGTCAACCGGGGTGAGCGCAGGTGAACCCGCAGATCCGCCGCCTCTTCTTCGTCTTCGCGTTCCTCTTCGTCGCGCTGATCGCGACGGCGACGTACTGGCTGTGGCGCGCTCCGGACCTGGAGGCGCGCCAGGGCAATCCGCTGATCGTGCGCGAGCTCGAGGTCGAGCGCGGGCTCATCTACGCGGCCAACGGCACGACCGTGCTCGCTCGGAACCGCCAGCGGAAGCTCGAGGACGGCCGCACGTGGTACGTCCGCCGCTACCCGCGCGGGCCTCTGACGGCGCATGCGGTGGGCTACTCGACGATCTCGCGCTCCCGCACGGGCCTCGAGCAGTCGATGAACGACTTCCTCACGGGCTCGAACGCGAACCTGAGCACGATCATCGACACGACGCTCGACAAGCTCCAGGGGATCACCCGCCAGGGCAACAACGTCATCACGACGCTGAACATGAACGCCCAGCGGGCGGCCATGGACGGCCTGAGCGGGAACTGCGGCGCCGCCGTGGCACTCGACCCGCGCACCGGCGCCGTGCTCGCGCTCGCGTCCTCGCCGTCCTTCCACCCGAACCTCGTGGAGGAGAACTTCGGCGCCATCGAGCGGATCACGGCGCCCTGCGAGCCCGCCGCCCCGCTCCTCGACCGGGCGACCGCCGGCCGCTTCGTGCCGGGCTCGACGTTCAAGGTCATCACGGCCGCGGCGGCGCTCGACACGGGAGCCTTCACGCCCGACAGCGAGTTCGACGACCCGGGCTTCTGCACGCTCTTCGGGCAGCGCGTGACGAACTTCTCGGACCAGGGCGAGCTGAACGCGTTCGGCCGGGTCACGCTCTCAGAGGCCCTCGAGAACTCGATCAACTCGGTCTTCTGCAACCTGGGGAAGGAGCTCGGCGCCGGCACCGTGCTCGAGTACGCCGAGCGCTTCGGCTTCTACGACCGGCCGCCGATCGAGCTGCCCTCGAACGAGGTGCTGATCAGCGGCCTCTACCGCAACGGGCGCCTGTACAAGCCCGACGACCCCTCCGAGGTCGACCCGGGGCGGCTGGCCTTCGGCCAGGAGCGCCTGATCGTGACGCCGCTCCAGATGGCCCTCGTCGCCGCCGGCGTCGCCAACGACGGCGTCGTCATGGAGCCCAGGCTCGTGCAGCGGATCACCGATCCCGACGGCGACGTGATCGAGCGGTTCGGCCCCGAGGAGTGGAAGACGGCGATCAAGCCGTCGACGGCAGCCGAGCTGACCGCCATGATGACGCTGGTGGTCGAATCGGGCACGGGTACGGCTGCCCAGATTCCCGGCGTGTCCGTCGCCGGCAAGACCGGCACCGCCGAAACCGGCGTCGCCGCCCGCAACAACACGTGGTTCATCGCGTTCGCGCCCGCAGATGCGCCGCGGGTCGCCGTGGCCGTGGCGCTTTCCGACCAGGCACTCACCGGCGGCGTCACCGCCGCACCCATAGCGAAGGAGATCATCGAAGCGGTGCTCGGGAGGAACACCTAACCTCTGTCGAAGGTCCAACAGCCATGGCCGGCCTCTCCGACACCCTGATCAACACGCTCTTCGACGGCCGCTACCGGATCCTGCGCAAGCTCGGCTCCGGCGGCATGGCCAACGTCTATCTCGCCGAGGACGAGGAGCTCGGGCGCCGCGTCGCCATCAAGATCCTCAACGAGCGCTACGCGGGCGACGACCTCTTCATCGAGCGCTTCCGCCGCGAGGCGAAGTCGGCCGCGAGCCTGTCCCATCCGAACATCGTCTCCATCTATGACCGCGGGGAGGCCGAGGGGACGTACTACATCGCCATGGAGGTGATCGAGGGCCGCAGCCTCAAGGAGCTGATCATGACCCACGGCGCGCTCCCGGTCGACACGGCGATCGGGTACGCCAAGCAGCTCCTGGAGGCGCTGCGCTTCGCGCACCGGCACGGGATCATCCACCGCGACATCAAGCCGCACAACGTGCTCGTCTCCGCCGACCAGCAGGTGAAGGCGAACGAGCCGCGGCTGAAGGTGACGGACTTCGGGATCGCGCGCCACGGCGCCTCGCAGATGACCGAGGCCGGCTCGATCATGGGCACGGCGCAGTACCTCTCGCCCGAGCAGGCGCGCGGCGCTCCGGTGACGGCCGCCTCCGACCTCTACTCGGCAGGCGTCGTGCTCTACGAGATGCTCACGGGCAAGGTGCCGTTCACGGGCGACTCGGCGATCGAGATCGCCATGAAGCACGTGAACGAGCTGCCGAAGCCGCCCTCGAGCCTCCGGCCCGAGATCCCGCCCGAGCTCGACCAGATCGTCCTGCGCGCGCTGGCCAAGGACCCGGCCGACCGCTACCAGACGGCCGAGGAGTTCATCGAGGACCTCGAGCGCGTCGAGGCCGGCCTCCCGATCTCGCGCTCGACCGCCACCGCGGCCACGGCCATCCTGGCCGGCGCGGCGATCGGCAACGAAACGGAGCTGCTCTCCGAGAGCCCGACGCGCGTGGCTGCACCGCCGGCGCCTCCTCCGCAACGGCGCCCTCCGACGTACCCGCCGAGCAGCCCCTACGACGAGCCTCCGCGGAGGCGCAAGCGCTGGGTGCCCTGGCTCCTGGTCGCGCTCCTGCTCGCCGCCGCAGTCCTCGCCGGCTGGTGGGTCTACAACCAGATCCAGGACCAGCTCGAGGCTGCCGAGCCGGTCGGCGTCCCGAACGTCGTGGGAATCGAACGGGACCTTGCAGTCCAACGCATCGAAGAGGCCGAGCTGGAGGCGGCGGTCGAGGAGCAGGCGTCGACCGAGGTCGAGCAGGGCCTCGTCATCGAGCAGACTCCGCCCGCGGGCAGCCGAATCGCCAAGGGCGACACGGTCACGATCATCGTCTCGACAGGGCCGAACGAGGTGGAGGTGCCCGCCCTGGCGGGCAAGACCTACGGGGAGGCGGTGGACACCCTGGAGGAGCTGGGGCTCGAACCCCAGCGCGTGGACGTCTTCTCGCAGCAGCGTCAGCCGGGCACCGTCGTGTCCCTGGACCCGAAGGCGGGCACCATCGTGGACGAGGGGAGCACCGTGACCGTCAGGGTGTCGAAGGGCGCACAGCTCGTCGCGGTGCCCGACGTCCTCCAGCAGGATGAGGCGAGCGCGCGGAGCGAGCTCGAGACGGCCGGCTTCCAGGTCGAGGTCGTGCAGGCGCCTTCGAGCGACACGCCCGAGGGCCTGGTCTCCGCCCAGAACCCGGACCCGGGCTTCGAGGCGGCGCGCGGCTCGACGGTGCAGATCACCATCTCGACGGGGCCCGAGCAGGTTCGAGTACCGGCTGTGGAGGGCCTGTCGGAGGGAGACGCGACCGACGCGCTCGACGAGCTGGGGTTCAACGTCGAGAGCGAGTGCGTCGTCGTCACCGACCCGGAGCAGGTCGGCTTCGTCCAGGACACCGACCCGGAGGCCAACACGCTCGTCGAATCCGGGTCGACCGTGACGATCAAGGTCGGCCAGGCGACCTGCTAGGAGCGACGCGATCGCCAGGCTGCGCGTAGCGGTGCTCATGGGTGGCCGCTCGAGCGAGCACGAGGTCTCGCTCAACTCGGCGCGCTCGGTCATCGAAGGGCTCGACGCGGAGCGCTACGACGTCGTCTCGTTCGAGATCCCGCGCGAGGGCCCGTGGCACCTCCCGGCGGATCAGGCCCGGGGGATCGACGTCTTCTTCCCCGTCCTGCACGGTCCGTTCGGCGAGGACGGGGCGGTGCAGGGGGTGCTCGAGCTCGCCGAGGTCGCCTACGTGGGAGCCGGCGTGACGGCTTCGGGGCTCTGTATGGACAAGGACCTCTTCAAGTCGGTCATGCGCGACAAGGGCATCCCCGTGGCGCGCAGCCTGACTCTCCGTACCGGTGACGAGGCGGCGAGCCCCTTCTGGCTTCCCGTGCGTCGTCAAGCCCGCACGCCTGGGGTCGAGCGTCGGGATCAGCGTCGTCCGCGCCGAGGGCGACTTCCTCCCGGCGGTCAAGCTCGCGCTCGCCCACGACGAGAAGATCCTCGTGGAGGAGTTCGTCGAGGGCGTCGAGGTCGAGTGCAGCGTGCTCGGCAACGCCGACCCCGTGGCGTCGACGCCCGGCGAGATCGTCCCGCTCGCCAGCGACTGGTACGACTACGAGGCCAAGTACGCAGACGGCGGCATGGAGCTGGTCGTGCCGCCGCGGATCTCGGAGGAGTCCGTCGCCCGCGTGCAGGAGCTGGCCGTCGCGTCGTTCGTCGCCTCCGACTGCGAGGGCATGGCCCGCGTCGACTTCTTCGTGCGACCCGAGGGCGAGGTCGTCGTCAACGAGCTCAACACGATCCCGGGCTTCACGGCGACGAGCGTGTACGCGAAGCTCTTCGAGGCGAGCGGCCTCCCGTATCCCGAGCTCCTCGACCGCCTCGTCGAGCTGGCCCTGGAGCGCCGCGACCGCCGCGCCGCCCTTCGCTACTAGCTCTCGCGGAAGCCGCGCACCTCATTGATGTGCGCGGTGCCGTCGAGCTCGGTGATCCAGACCACGTAGTAGCGGAGCTCCTCGCCGCGCGTGTCGACCTCGAACGAGGTGCGCCCCTTGACCTCGAGCGGCTCGGAGACATCCTCGAAGTCATCGCGTCGCGTCGGCGCGGCGAGGATCATGGCGGTGAAGCCCGGAGTGTCGGTGACCACCGTCAGCCGCGAGAGCTCCACCGGGCTCCCGGCGTCCAGCACGATCCCGACTCCGTCCTTCTCGAAGGTGTTGTAGGTCTCGGTCGTCCAGAAGGTCTCCCGGTTGCCGTCGCTTGCAGCCGGCACCGCCTCCGGATGCTCTCCGTTGTCTCCGCGCGGGTCGAAGTCGTCGACGGCCTGGAGCGGGACGCGGGTCTCGCTCCCTCCTCCGCCTCCCGGGCCGTCGAGCAGACCTGTCACTCCGTCGTCGCGCGTCGCCTCGAGCGCGATCAGGCCCGCCGCGATCACCCCGGCGATCCCGAGCAGGAGAACGAGCAGGCGCAGGCCGCCGGCACGCCGCGGCCGCCGGCGGTCGGGACGAGCGGCTGGAGGCGGCGTCGCCACGGTTCGGGTGGGCGGGGCCGGCGGGGCGATGACCCCGGTGTCCTCCGGCCGGTCGCGAAAGCGGTCCTCGTCGGGGAGGTCTGCGAGGCAGGCCTCGAGCGCGGTCACCATCGCCTGCATGGAGGGGAACCTGTCCTCGGGGCTCTTGGCCATCGCGCAGGCGACGACGGAGTCCAGCCTCTCGGAGACCTCCGGCCGGCGCTCGCGCACGCTCGGCACGGGGTCGTTGACGTGCTTCATCGCGATCGCCATCAGGCTCCCGCCCGAGTAGGGCACCTCGCCGGTCAGGAGCTCGAACATGACGACGCCGAGCGAGTACTGGTCGGAGCGCTCGTCGCCGCGGCCGCCGTTCGCCTGCTCGGGTGAGAGGTACTGGCCCGTCCCGAGCACGGTGCCCGTCTGTGTCAGGGCCTCCTCGACGTCCAGCGTCCGCGCGATGCCGAAGTCGGTCACCTTCGCCGCGCCGCCCGGGTCGAGCAGGACGTTGTGCGGCTTCACGTCGCGGTGGACGATCTCGAGCTCGTGCGCGTAGGCGAGCGCCCGTGCGATCTGGATCCCGAGCACGAGCGCGCGACGGACCGGCATGGCGCCGACGCGCTCGATGGCGGTCTTGAGGTTCTCGCCCGCGACGTGCTCGAAGACGATGAACTGGCGGTCGTCCCACTCGCCCCGGTCGATGACCGTGACCACGTTCGGGTGGGCGAGGCGCGCGATGGCGCGGGCCTCGCGCCGGAAGCGCTCCACGTACTCGGGGTCGCTCGAGTAGTGCTCGTGGAGGACCTTGATGGCCACGCTCCGCTCGAGCACCGTGTCATGCGCCCTGTAGACGCTCGACATGCCGCCCTCGCCGACGAGCTGCTCGAGCTCGTAGCGGTCGGCGATCAGCTCTCCGACCTTCACCGCCACAGTGTCGCCCCTACGGCCCCGCGCGGCCTAGGAGAGTGTTTCCTGCAGAGCCTCCTCCCACACGCCGAGTGCCTCATCGAGCTCGGCGTCCTCGATCACCAGTGGGACGAGCACGCGGATGCAGTTGGAGTAGATGCCCGCCTTGAGGAGCAGAAGGCCCTTGCGCGCCGCGGACTCCGCGACGGCGGTGGCGAGGTCGGCGTCGGGCTTCCCGCCGCTCTCGATCCCGATCGCAAGCATGGCCCCGAGGCCCCGGACGTCCGCGACGGCGTCGAAGCGGTCGCGCCAGGACTCCATGCGCGTGCGAATGGTCTCTCCGATCGCCTGGGCGCGCTCGTTCAGCCCTTCCTCGGCGATGACGTCGAGGACGGCGTGCGCAGCGGCGATCGCGACCGGGTTGCCGACGTACGTGCCGCCCACGGCGCTGTCGCCGGGCGCGTCCATGATCTCCGCCTTGCCGATCACGCCCGAGAGCGGCAGGCCGGCGGCGATCGACTTCGCGACCGTGATCAGGTCGGGCTCGACGCCGAAGTGCTCGATGGCGAAGGTCTTGCCCGTGCGGCAGAAGCCGGTCTGCACCTCGTCGGCGACCATGACGATGCCGTGCTCGTCGCAGAGCCGGCGCACGCCCTCGACCCACTCCTGGGAGGGGACGATGAACCCGCTCTCGCCCTGGACCGGCTCGAACACGAGCGCGGCGACGTCCTCCGCCGCGACGTGGGCCTTGAAGGCGAACTCGAGCGCGTCCAGGTCGTTGAACACAACCCGGTAGACCTCCGGCGCGAACGGCCCGAGGCCCGCCTTGTACGGATGCGTCTTGGACGTGAGGCTGAGCGCGAGGAGCGTGCGGCCGTGGAAGCCGCCCTCGAAGCCGATGACCGCCTTGCGCCCGGTGTGGGCGCGGGCGAACTTGACCGCGTTCTCGATCGCCTCCGCGCCGGAGTTGAAGAAGCCCGCGCGCGCCTCGCCCGAGAACGGGGACAGCTCGATGAGGCGCTCGGCCAGGCCGACGTAGTTCTCGTACGGGATGATCGTGAAGTCGGTGTGCGTGAAGCGCTCGGCCTGCTCGCGCACCGCCTCGACGACGCGTGGGTGCGAGTGGCCGACGTTCATGCAGCCGACGCCGCCCGCGAAGTCGACGAACGTGTTGCCGTCGACGTCGGTGAGCAGCGCGCCGCGGGCCTCCGCGATCACGAGCGGCAGGTAGATGGACAGCGGCTCGGCGATCACGCGCTCCTTGCGGGCGAGAATCTCCGCGCTGCGCGGGCCGGGCACGTCTGTCTTCAGGTCGATGGTGCGGGTCGTGGCCACGTCATGAGCTTATAGATTGGCAGTCCCAATGGTCCTGTCTGACCGCACCATCCGGCGCCTGCTCGACGAGGGCCGGATCGGGATCGAGCCCTACGCGGAGGAGCTGCTCCAGCCCTCCAGTGTCGACGTGCGCGTCGACCGGCTTTTCCGCGTGTTCCGCAACTCGCGCTACCCGTTCATCGACGTCAAGCAGGAGATGGAGGAGCTGACCGAGCTCGTCGAGGTCGGCGACGAGGCGTTCATCCTCCATCCGGGCGAGTTCGTCCTCGGCTCGACGCTCGAGCGCATCACGCTCCCCGACGACCTCGTCGCCCGCCTCGAGGGCAAGAGCTCCCTCGGCCGCCTCGGCCTCCTCATCCACTCCACCGCGGGCTTCATCGACCCGGGCTGGGACGGCCACGTCACCCTGGAGCTCTCGAACGTCGCCAACCTTCCGATCACGATCTACTACGGGATGAAGATCGGGCAGCTCTCCTTCGTGCAGCTGACCGAGCCGGCCGAGCACCCGTACGGAAGCGGCCAGCTCGGCTCGAAGTACCAGGGCCAGGTCGGCCCGACGCCGAGCCGCTACTGGAAGAACTTCCAGTGATCCTCGTCGTCGGGGGCACCGGTTTCGTCGGCACGAAGGTCGTCCACGCGCTGCGCGCGGCGGAGCTGCCGGTGCGCGTGCTCGCCCGCCGCCCGGAGAAGCAGGACCAGCTCCGCACGTGGGGTTGCGAGGTCGTGCAGGGCGACATGACCGACGCGGAGAGCCTGAAGCGCGCAGTCGAAGGGTGCACGACCGTCGTCCATCTGGTCGCCCTCCCCCCGTTCGCGGACGCCGAGGCGATCGAGCGCGTGATGGTCCAGGGGACGCGCGACCTCGTGGAGGCGTCCAAGCAGGCGGGCGTGACTCGCCTCGTCCTCCAGAGCGCGCTCGGCACCGAGGAGGGGCGGGAGATCGCTCCTTACTACAACGCCAAGTGGGAGGAGGAGCAGGCCGTCAAGTACTCGGGCATCGAGCACGTCATCTTCAGGCCGAGCTTCATCTTCGGCCGCGACGGCGGCCTCCTCCTCCAGCAGATCAAGGTCGTCCGCTTCTCGCCTGTCGTTCCGGTGCTGAGCCGCCACCGGATGCAGCCCGTCTGGGTCGACGACGTCGCCTCGCTCTTCACGGCCGCCCTCTCGTCCGGCGAGGCGCCGAATCGGACGTTCGACGTCGGTGGGCCCGACCGGCTCACCTGGGCGGAGCTCCACGAGCAGATCCGCAAGACGCTCGGGAAGCGCCGCGTCACCTTCCAGATGCCGCCGGGCCTCCTCAGGGCGGGCGCGACGGTCGGGCAGATCCTGCCTCCGTTCCGCGGCGCCCGCGCGGCAGTGGAGATGCTCGACTTCGGCGACAACGTCGGCGACATCCGGCCGGTGTCCGAGGCCTACGGCGTCCAGCCGATCGGCGTCAAAGAGCAGATTCGCCGGGCTATTTCCTAATCGGAGATTTGCTCCTAAGCTGAGGCCATGACCTCGGAGCTCTTTGCCGTGGTTGCGGCCCAGCGGCTCGACGAGGATGAAGCGAAGCGCATCGCCGACGAAAGCCGGCGTGCGGACGTCATGCGCCTGGACGCGGAGCGCGCCGGCAAGAAGGGCCCGTGGCTGCTCGAGATGCCCGGTGTCCACGAGATCCTCGTGGAGGGCACCGAGTGGGACGCGGTCAGCTGGACGCTCAACGACTCGGGCGTGGAGCGCCTGGCGCGCACCTTCGAGTGGCTCGAGGACGAGCTCCAAGGGGAGTTCACCTTCGAGGTGCTCTGGGGCGACGAGCCGATCGACAAGCTCGTCTCGCGCGAGGAGCTCGTCCGCATCGTCCGCACCGGCCACCTCGGCGGCCGAACGCGCTATCGCGTCATGCCTCACTAGACATAGAAACAGGGGGCCCGGAGGCCCCCTGTTCGGTAGATCGCCTGGAGTAGCAGGGGCGCTGGGTTGTCCCCCACGCTGGCTAGGCGATTCCCCTTAGGTCCTAGGGACACGCCCCTACTTGCGACTACCTCCACTGCCCGTACTGTCGGAAATCAAAGTCGGACCACCCCCTTTCCGTGGTTAAAGCCATGATACGCAATCCGCCAGGACGAACAGGGAGGAGCGGCATGCAGACGATCACGCCCTACCTGCTGTACAAGGACGTCGCCGGCGCCATCGACTGGCTGTCGCAGGCGTTCGGCTTCGTGGAGCGGCTGCGGTACGCCGACGAGAGCGGGGCGGTGACGCATGCCGAGCTCACGCTCGGCGACGGCGAGGTCTTCCTCGGCAATCCCGGCCCGGACTTCCGCAACCCCAAGGATCTCGGCGCCTTCTCCGACCTGACGCACGTCTACGTGGACGACGTCGACGCGCACTTCGCCCGCGCGCGCGAGGCCGGCGCGACGATCCATGCCGAGCCGGAGGACCAGCCCTACGGAGATCGGCGCTACGACGCCGAGGACCCCGAGGGTCATCGCTGGTCCTTCGCACAGCTGCTGCGCGAGGTCCCGGCCGAGGAGTGGGGCGCTACGTCTGCTCGCTGAGCACGGTCGTCAGCTCGAGGCCGCGGTCGAGCGGCACGGTGACGCTCGTGAGCGCCGGATCGCTCTGCCGCGCCCGGCTGTAGGCGCCCAGGATCTCCTCGTGCGAGAGGACGTTGTCCGCGAGGACGAGCCCACCGGGCTCGACGAGCCTCCTCGCGTGCTCGAAGTACTGCTCGTACTGCTCCTTCGAGGCGTCGAGGAAGACGACGTCGAAGACGTCCTCGGTCTGCGCGAGCGTCTCGAGCGCGTCGCCCTCGATCAGCTCGGCCCACTCCTCGAGCCCCGCGTCGGCCACGTTCCGGCGCCAGTCGGCCGCCACGTCGAGGTCCTGCTCCAGCGACACGACTCGCCCACCCAGGTAGCGGACGCCGGCGGCGAGCCAGAGGGTGGAGTAGCCGCGCCCTCCGCCGATCTCCAGGACCTCGCAGCCGGTCGAGTGCGCGACGACCGAGAAGAGGAACCGGCCCGTCGTCGGCGCGACGGGAACCGCGGGTGGACGCACGTCCTCGGCTTCGAGCCGGCCGAGCACCTCCCGGACCCGGTCGTCCACCACGACGCTAGGCGCGAGGGTCCTCGTCCTCGGCGACCCGGACAGCGTCGGGATCGGTCTTCGCCACGACCGTATAACGGTCGTTCTGCGCGATCACCCGCTCGATATCGGGCAGGACGTGTCCCGGGGCGACGGCGAAGTGCGTCGCCTCGGCTCTGACGGCCTCGTACTCGGCCATCGTCAGTCTGATCGGCAGGGTGCAGCTCTCCTCGCCGCATTCGCACAGGAATTCCGTCGCCTCGACGGTGGCGAGAGTGACGTTCACCTGCTCGATGCGCTCGTTCACGTCCCGGAACAGCGACTCGTTCCGAGCGACCCGTTCCTCCCTCGCTCCCACGCGCCCAGTGTAGACCCCTGAGGCCTAGGGGACGACCACCCGAACCTCGCCCGTCCTCGACCTTGACCTCGAAGGTGTCGACCGGGATGTAGGCGGGGAGCGTCAGCGCCCGGCCGGTGCGCACGTCGAAGCGCGACCCGTGCCGCGGGCAGATGGCGACGCACTCGTCGGGCTCGAAGTCGCCCTCGCAGAGCGGGCCGTCGTCGTGGGAGCAGCGGTCCTCGATCGCGTAGAACTCACCGTCGCAGTTGTAGACGCCGATCGTGAGCTGCCCGTCGCGCACGATTCTCACCTCGCCCGGCGGAAAGTCCGCAACCGGGCCGACGATCAGCTCGCCCACGCTAGGAGAGCTCGAGCTCCTCGAGCCCGGCCCACTCGTCGGGAAGCGGCGTTCCCTTGCCCTTGTGGAGCGCGACCTTGAGGACTCCCAGGCCGAGCAGCGCGCACTTGAGCCGGACCGGCGACAGCGGGATGCCGACCTCGTCCAGGAGCTCGTCGCGCGACATGGTCGCGACCTCCTGCGCGGTTCGGCCCTTGACCATGTCCATCAGCATCGAGGTGGCGGCCTGGCTGATCGCGCAGCCGCGGCCCTGGAACTTGACGTCCGCGATCGTGTCGCCCTCGAAGGCGATCGCGATCGAGACCTCGTCGCCGCAGAGCGGGTTCTGCCCCTCCGCCACGGCGTCGGCGTCCTCGATCACCCCGTGCCCGTGCGGGTTCTTGTAGTGGTCGAGGATGACCTCGCGGTAGAGACAGTCGAGCTCGCTCATCTACTGAAAGAGCTTACGCGCCTTGTGCAGCCCTTCGACGAGGCTGTCGATCTCCTCGGGCAGCGTGTAGAGGTAGAAGCTCGCACGCGTAGTGGCGTTCACGCCCAGCCGCGTCATGAGGGGCTGGTTGCAGTGATGCCCGGCGCGGACGGCGACGCCTTCGGCGTCGACGACCTGCGCGACGTCGTGGGGATGCACTCCCTCGAGGTTGAAGGAGACGATCCCCGCGCGCCGGTCGGGCGGCGGCCCGTACAGGGTCAGCCCGGGAATCTCGGACAGCCGCTCCCAGGCGTACTGCGTCAGCTCGGCCTCGTGCTCCTCGATGGCCGGCAGGCCGATCTCGGTCAGGTAGTCGATGGCGGCGCCGAGCCCCACCGCCTGCGCGATCGGCGGCGTTCCCGCCTCGAACTTGTGCGGGAGCGTGTTCCAGGTCGTCTTCTCGACCGTGACCTTGCTGATCATCTCGCCGCCGAGCTCGAACGGCGACATGCGCTCGAGCAGCTCGCGCCGGCCCCAGAGGACGCCGATGCCGCTCGGGCCGCACATCTTGTGCCCGGTGAAGGCGAGGAAGTCGCAGCCGAGCGCGCGAACGTCCAGCGGCCTGTGCGGAGCGGCCTGCGCGGCGTCGACCACGACGACGGCGTCGCGCTCGTGCGCCCAGGCCGAGATCCGCTCGATCGGGTTGATCGTGCCGAGCGAGTTCGAGACCAGCCCGACGGCGATGAGCTTCACGCGCCCGCGCTTCTCCAGCTCCTCGAGCGCGTCGAGGCGAAGCTCCCCGTTGTCGTCGATGGGGACGGCCGCGAAGTCGGCGCCGGTACGTCCGGCGATGTACTGCCAGGGGACGAAGTTCGAGTGGTGCTCGAGCTCGGTGGCGAGGACGAGGTCGCCGGGGCCGAGGTTGTCGAGGCCCCAGGCGTAGGCGACCAGGTTGAGGCCCTCGGTCGCGTTGCGCGTGAAGATGACCTCGGCGGTCGTCTCGGCGTTCACGAACGCCCGCGCCTTCTGGCGGGCGCCGTCGTAGGCGGCGTCGGAGCGCAGCCCGAGCTCGTAGACGGCCCGGTGGACGTTCGCGTACGACGTCTCGTAGAACTCGCGCAGCGTGTCGAGCACCTGGCGCGGCTTCTGCGAGGAGTTCGCCGAGTCGAGGTAGGCGAGCGGCTTGCCGTGAATCTTCTGCTCGAAGATGGGGAAGTCGGCGCGCAGCTTGCGCGCGTCGAGCTTCGGCTGAGCCGTCACGGCCATGGGACCTATCGTACCGACGGCCTTCCGGCGCTCACGTACGCTGGACAGCATGGACCGATTCACCGGCGGTTGTCTGTGCGGCGACGTTCGAATCGTGGCGTCGGGGCTCCCGTACCGGGTCGGCATTTGTCACTGTCTCGACTGCCGCAAGCATCATGGGGCCCTGTTCCATGCTTCCGCGGTATTCCCTCAGGATGCGGTGACGATCGACGGCGAAACACGCGACTACGCCGGGCGGTTCTTCTGTCCTCGCTGCGGCTCCTCCGTTTTCGCACGCAGCGCAGACGAGATCGAAGTGAACCTGGGATCCCTGGATGCCCCTGACCAGCTGAGGCCGACCTACGAGCTCTGGACCGTCCGTCGCGAGTCCTGGTTGCCGCCGTTTCCGCTCGAGAGACGATACGACCGCGATCGTGACGCCACGGGTCGCCTGAGTCCGGAGAGCCCGGCCAGGCCGGCCGGCCGAGCTAGATAAGCGTGCTCACGACGGCCGCTCGAGCGCAGCCGCCTGCCAGACGAAGCCCTTTGACTCCGCGACGAGCGCGAGCCCGTGCCGCTCAGCGGCGGCGACGATGCGCTCCGGCGGATGCACCCAGGAGCGGTACTCCCAGCGGAGCACTCGCGCGAGGACGTTCATCGTCCCGAAGACCAGCCGAAGCAGCGGGCGCGGGCGGGGGAAGCTCATGACCAGATACCGCTGCGCCCGCCCGGCGGCGGCTCCGACGAGGGCGTCGTAGTCCGGATAGCAGCAGACGACGCGGTGCATGATCACGGCGTCCGCCGGGCCGGCCAGCTCCGGGTCGCTGACGACGTCGCCCAGGCGCCGGTCCACCCTGTCGTCGAGGCCGCGCTCGCGAAGCAGCTCGTGCGCCGCGGTCCTCGTATTCCGGCGAGAGCTCGAGGTTGGTCGCACGAGCTGCGCCCATCCTGAGAAGCTCCACCTGGATCGCCCCGACGCCGCCGCCGATCTCCAGCAGGGAGCGCGCCGTCGATCCCTCGCTCGCGCAGGAAGCCGACCATCCGCTCGGCGGTGTCGTCCAGCCCCTTGCGCTCGTAGCGCCGCACGTCCCTGCGCGCCGCACGCTTGGAGAAGAGAGAGGTGTAGCCGCTTCGGAGGCGCAGCAGCTCACGCTGCCAGGAGACGCGCCTCGAGCACGCTCTGCAGCGCGTCGCGCACCGGCTCGAGCTCGATGCGGTCGAAGATCTCCTGGTAGAAGCCGCGCACGATCAGGAGCTGGGCCTCCTCCTTGGAGAGCCCGCGGGCCATGCAGTAGAAGAGCTCGTCGCGGTTCACCTGGGAGACGGTCGCGCCGTGGGTGCAGCGCACGTCGTTGGCGAGGATCTCGAGGCCCGGGATCGAGTCCGCGTGCGCGTCCGGCGAGAGCAGCAGGTTGCGGTTCTCCTGGTAGGCGTTCGTGCGCTGCGCGTCCTTCGCCACCTTGATCATCCCGCGCCACACGGACGTGGCCTTGTCGCGGAGCACGCCCTTGAAGGCGAAGTCGGAGGTCGTGTTCGGCGCCAGGTGCGACTGGAGCGTGTCGTAGTCGAGATGCTGCGAGCCGTCCGCGAAGTACGCGCCCGTGACCCGCGAGGTCGCGCCCGAGCCGGCGAGGTCGTTCTCGATCGTGACCTTCCCCTTGCGGGAGCCGAAGCCGCCGGCAACCCAGTCGAGCTCGGCATCCCGCGCGACCGTCGCGCGGTGCGTGGCGAAGTGCCAGGTCTCGTGCGAGAGGTTCTGGATGGAGACGAACTCGAGCTTCGCGCCGTCCTCGACGAAGATCTCCGAGACCGCGTTCGAGTACGACTCCAGGTCGGGCGAGGCGGAGGCGTGCTCCTCGATGAGCGTGAAGCGCGCGCCCTTCTCGGCCACGACGAGCAGGCGCCAGAAGTGGGCGCCGCCCGGCGTCGAGTTGCTCGTGCGGACGTAGAGCGGCTTCTCGAGCTCGACCCCGGCCGGGACGTGTACGAGGAGACCATGCTTCCAGAGTGCCGCGTTGTGCGCGGTGAGCTTGTCGGAGGCCTCGACGAGCGTCCCCAGCAGCTCGTGATCCTCGAGCGGCGCGAACGTGATCCCCTCGGGCGCGCGCACGATCTCGACGCCGCCCTCGGTTGCCTCGGCGACGCCGGCCGCGTCGATCTCGAGCATGCTCTCGCCGCCCGAGACGGCCTGGGCGCCGTTGACCGAGAACGCCTCCGGGTCGAAGCCCCTGAGGTTCGTGAAGCGCCAGTGCTCGTCCGACGTGCTCGGGAGCGGCAGCGCTTGGTAGCGCTCGAGTGCCTGCTCCCGACTCACGGCGCGTACCTGCGGTGGAGCATCAGCGCGTTTCCGTCCGGATCCTTGAAGAACGCCATGTGGCAGACGCCCGTGTCGAGCGTCTCGCCTTGGAAGTCGACGCCCTTCCCCTCGAGCTCGCGTCGCGCCTCTTGGACGTTCGGAACGCGCAGTGCGATGTGCGCGCTATGCGGCGCGGTGAACTCCTGCCCGATGTTGGAGGGGTCGACGAGATAGAGGCTGACGTTGCCGGTCTCGAACTCCGGCCAGCCGACGACGCCGGGTGTCCGCACCAGACCCAGCGTCTCCTCGTAGAACCGCATGGAACGCTCGAGGTCTGTGACCGGCACGGACACGAAGTCCGTCCGCTCGACGATCAACCGACCGAACCCTCCATCTGCAGCTGGATGAGCCGGTTCAGCTCGACCGCGTACTCGAGCGGGAGCTCCTTCGTGATCGGCTCGACGAACCCGGAGACGATCATCGCTGCGGCCTCGGCCTCGGAGAGCCCGCGGCTCATGAGGTAGAAGAGCTGCTCCTCGCCGATCTTCGAGACGGTGGCCTCGTGCCCGACGTCCACGTCGTTCTCGTCGATGCGGATGTACGGGTAGGTGTCCGTGCGCGACTCGTCGTCGAGGATGAGCGCGTCGCAGACGACCTTCGAGCGAGCGCCGTGAGCGCCCTTCGCCACCTCGAGGAGGCCGCGGTAGCTCGAGCGGCCGCCGTCCTTGGAGATCGACTTGGACGTGATCACCGAGGTCGTGTTCGGCGCGACGTGGACGGCCTTGCCGCCCGCGTCCTGGTGCTGGCCGTCGCCCGCGAAGGCGATCGAGAGCACCTCGCCGTGCGCGCCCTCGCCCATCAGCCAGATGGCCGGGTACTTCATCGTCTGCTTCGAGCCGAGGTTCCCGTCCACCCACTCCATGGTCGCGTTCTCGTAGGCGACCGCGCGCTTGGTGACGAGGTTGTAGACGTTGTTCGACCAGTTCTGGATCGTCGTGTAGCGGCAGCGCCCGCCCGGCTTGACGATGATCTCGACGACCGCCGAGTGCAGCGAGTCGGTCGTGTAGATCGGGGCGGTGCAGCCCTCGACGTAGTGCACGTAGGCGCCCTCGTCGACGATGATCAGCGTGCGCTCGAACTGGCCCATGTTCTCCGCGTTGATGCGGAAATAGGCCTGGAGCGGCATCTCGATCGAGACGCCCGGGGGCACGTAGATGAACGACCCGCCCGACCAGACGGCCGAGTTGAGCGCGGCGAACTTGTTGTCGTTCTGCGGGATGATCGTCCCGAAGTACTGGCGCACGAGCTCCTCGTGCTCGCGCAGGCCGGAGTCCATGTCGAGGAAGAGCACGCCCTTCGCCTCGAGGTCGGCCTGGAGCTTGTGGTAGACGACCTCCGACTCGTACTGCGCACCGACGCCGGCGAGGAACTTGCGCTCGGCCTCCGGGATGCCGAGGCGATCCCAGGTCTGCTTGATGTCGGGCGGCAGGTCCTCCCAGGACTTGGCCTGGTTCTCGGTCGGCTTGATGTAGTAGTAGATGTTGTTGAAGTCGATCCCCGAGAGGTCGCCGCCCCACTCGGGCATCGGGCGGGCCACGAAGTAGTCGTAGGACTTCAGACGGAAGTCGCGCATCCAGGCCGGCTCGTTCTTGTGCTCGGAGATCGCCGCGACGACCTCGCGCGAGAGCCCGCGCTGGGACTTGAAGAAGTAGTTCTCGGGATCGTGAAAACCGAACTTGTAGTCGTTGCCGATCTCGGCCACGACCTGGGTCTCTGGAGTGACGATCTCTGGAGTCGCCATCAGGCTGCCTCCTCCTCTACTCCGAAAGCCTTGTAGCCCTCGGCTTCGAGTTGCTCGGCGAGCTCGGGCCCGCCTTCACGAACGATACGCCCGTCGACGAACACGTGCACGAAGTCGGGCTTCACGTAGTTGAGAATTCGCTGGTAGTGCGTGATCACGAGCGCGCCCGTCTCGGGGCCGACCAGGTTGCGCACGCCGGACGCGACGACGCGCAGCGCGTCGATGTCGAGGCCGGAGTCGGTCTCGTCGAGCACCGCCATCCGGGGACGGAGCATGGCCATCTGGAGGATCTCGACACGCTTCTTCTCGCCGCCCGAGAAGCCGTCGTTGAGATACCTGCCGGCGATCTCCTTCGGGACCTGGAGCTGCTTCATGGCCTCGTCGAGCTGCTTGCGGAACGCGGGGATCTTCACCGGATCGTCCTCGCCGCCGTTCGCCGCCTTGCGCATGGCGTTGACGGCGGAGCGCAGGAAGGCTGCCACGGTCACGCCCGGCACGGCGTGCGGGTACTGGAAGGCGAGGAAGAGGCCGCGCTGCGCGCGCTCGTCCGCCCCGAGCTCCAGGATCGACTCGCCGTCCAGGAGGATGTCCCCGTCCGTGATCTTGTACGCGGGGTGCCCCATGAGCGCATACGCGAGCGTGGACTTGCCGGAGCCGTTCGGCCCCATGATCGCGTGCACCTCGTTCGAGTCCACGGCGAGGTCGAGCCCGCGGACGATCTCGGTCCCGTCCTCGGTGGCGACGTGCAGATTCTTGATCTCGAGCAGAGCCATGGTTTGTAACACCCCGGTGTCTATCTGGAAACGGCCTCACGAGCCGCTTCGTGACACCGACAGTGTAGCTGCTGGCGTCCGGCGGCCCCTCGCTCTCATGCTGGTATCCTGAGCCCATGCCCGGAAACATCGGCTGGCAGGGAATCGTCATCATCCTGCTCGTCCTGCTCCTCATCTTCGGTCCCAAGCGCCTGCCGGAGATGGGCCGCTCGATCGGTCACGGCATCCGCGAGTTCAAGGACTCGCTGACGGGGAAGGACGACGACCCCGAGCGCGTCGAGATCGCCGAGCCCGCCTCCACCGTCACGTCCGAGGACCGCACGAAGCAGCCCGAGGACGAGCGGGTCCCGACCAGCAAGACCTAGGGACCTCCGATGCCCCGCTTGCCGCGGCGCCTCGGGCACGCCGACCGCGTCACGTTGGTCGAGCACCTCGACGAGCTTCGCACGCGCATCATCATCTCCGGCGTCGCGCTCCTCGGCGCCCTCGTCGTCACCTGGATCTTCCGTGCGACGATCATCGGGTGGCTGAACCGGCCGCTGCCGGTCCGCTGCGCACCGGGGCCGGAGACGGGCGTCGAGGTCTGCCGCAAGCCTGAGCCGCTCACCCTCAACCCGCTGGAGGCCTTCTCGACCTCCTTCAAGGTCGCGTTCCTGGCCGCGCTCGCGATCGCCCTGCCCATCCTGCTCTGGCAGCTCTGGGGCTTCCTGGCGCCGGCCTTCGAGGAGACGAGTCAGGCCGTCGTCGCCAAGCTCGTCCTCGCGGGCACCATCCTCTTCGTCGCGGGCGCGTCGTTCGCCTACTGGGTTGCGCTCCCCGCCGCGATCCCCTTCCTCCTCGACTTCGACAGCGAGCTCTACCGCAACGAGATCCGCGCCGGCCCCTACTACTCGTTCGCCGCCACGAGCATCTTCGGCATGGGCATCCTCTTCGAGCTGCCCATCGTGATCCTGGCCCTCGTGCGCCTCGGGATCACCTCGTCCGGCGCAGCTGCGGAGGAACCGCCGCATCGGCCTCGGCCTGTGCGTGGTCGCCGGCGTCCTCCTCCCCGGCGTCGACTTCGTCTCCACGGCCATCCAGACGATCCCGATTCTCCTGCTCTTCGAGATGTCCATCTGGGTCGCGGCCTTCTTCGAGAAACGCTGGGCCGACCAGATCGCGGCACGGCGCGAGGCCTTCGCGAGCTCCGAGCAATAGTGAGCACAGTCGTCTACGAGGCCGACTGGGTCGTCCCGGTCGAGGGGGAGCCCGTGCGCGACGGGGGCGTCGCGGTCGAGGGCGAGCGGATCGTCGGCGTCGGGCCCGCCGCGGAGCTCGAGGGCGAGCGCCGGCGCTTCGACGACGCGATCATCGTCCCGGCCTTCGTCAACGCACACTCCCACCTCGAGTACGCGGTCTACGCGGGCTTCGGCGACACGCTCTCGTTCGCTCCGTGGATCGCCCTCCACATCCAGCGGAAGGCCCGGCTCCTCGACGGGGACGCCGTGGCGATCGCCCGGCTCGGTGCCGCCGAGTGCCTCCGCTCGGGGATCGGGACGATCGCCGACGCCAGCTTCACGGGCGCGGCCGCGCCCGCGTGCGACGAGCTCGGGCTGCGCGCCCTCGTGGCGCTGGAGGTCTTCGGCGCCGACCCGGAGGCCGCCATCGCGCGCTTCGAGGCCCTGCGCGAGGCCATCGCGAGCTCGCTCTCGGAGCGGGTCAGGCTCGGCGTCTCGCCGCACGCGCCGTACAGCGTCACCGCAGAGGTCTACGCGGCCTGCGCGGAGCTCGGCCTCCCGGTCGTCACCCATTTCGCCGAGAGCGAGGCCGAGCAGGAGTGGCTCCTGCACGGCACCGGCCTGATGGCCGACGCGCCCGGCGTTCCCGTGGAGCCGGCGGGCCAGACGGGCATCCGCCTCCTGGCGGGACGCGGCCTGCTCGGGCCCGACGTCCTCGCCGCCCACTGCGTTCACGTCGAGGCTGACGAGATCGCGCTTCTCGCGGAGCACGACGTCGCCGTCGCGCACTGTCCGCGCTCGAACGCGATCCTCGGCTGCGGCGCCGCGCCGGTCGCCGAGATGCGCGCCGCGGGAGTCCGCGTCGGGCTGGGAACGGACAGCCCCGCCTCGACGCCCTCGTTCGACCTCTTCGAAGAGATGCGGACAGCCGTCTACACCGCACGCGTGCGCGAGCGCCGAGCCGACGCCCTAACGGCGAACTCGGCGCTGGAACTCGCTACTCTTGGCTCAGCGCGCGCGCTCGGGCTCGACGCCGAGACGGGCTCGCTGACCCCCGGAAAGCGCGCCGACCTGACCGTCGTCTCGCTCGCCGGGTCACCGTTCCTCCCCTGGGAGGAGCCAACCACCGCCGTAGTCTTCGGCGGCTCGCCAGACCGGGTGCTCCTCACCCTCGTCGACGGCGAGGTTCGGTACGAGGAAGGAGGATTCGAGTGGCACGATCTTCGACGCAGCGCAAGCGCCGCACGCGGCCGCCTGCTCAGCGAAGCGCCGCCAGCGCCGAAGATCTGATGTTCTTCCCGAAGCTTCGGCGTCGGGCGAAATGGGTCTTCCTCTTCCTCGCAATCGCCTTCGCCGGCAGCTTCGTCTTCTTCGGTGTCGGCGCCGGCGGCTCGGGCATCGGCGACTACCTCTCCGACCTCCTGAACCGGCCGGTCGCCACCGACGGGCCGAACCTCGAGGACGCGCGCCAGGCCGTCCAGGAGAACCCTGACAACGCGCAGGCGCGCCTCGACCTCGCAACAGCCGCGGCCCGGGACGGCGAGATCGACGAGGCGATCGCCTCCCTCGAGCGCTACCGCACCATGCGGCCCGAGGACGCCGACGCGCTCCGCACGCTCGTGTCCCTCTACGCCCAGAAGATCGGCGAGGCGCAGAACCGCGCGGACATCGCCTCCAACGAGGCGGCCGAAGCCTCGCTCCCGAAGACCTTCGCGCCCGACGACAGCCCCTTCCTCCAGGAGATCCTCGGCAACGAGATCACCGACTCGGTGAGCTCGCAGGCCGAGGCGCGCGCGCAGGCGGCCAACGCCGAGGTGCAGAGCAACGCCATCCTCCAGCAGAACGTGCTCGCCGACCTGACCGAGATCGTGGGGGACGAAGAGCCCCTTCTCCTCCTCCAGTTCGCGCAGGCGGCCGAGACCGCGCAGGACTATCCGACCGCCGTCGAGGCCTACGAGGAGTTCCTCGAGAAGGCCCCGAACAACCCGAACGCCGAGCTGATCGAGCAGCGCATCGAGAGCCTCAAGGTCATCGCCGGCATCGACCAGGGCGGGACCGGCGACGATGCCGCCGGTGGTTCGGGCGGCGGCTCGGACGGGCAGTAGAGCGGTTAAGGTACGCAACCGCGACACGAGAAGGGGACTCATGAACTTCGACATCAAGACGGAGCACGCCGGCGGCGACGTGTACGTGATCGCCCTCACGGGCGAGATCGACCTCTACACAGCGCCGGAGTTCAAGCAGCAGCTCCTCGACGTGATCGAGAAGGGCGGGAAGCAGGTCGTCGTCGACCTCACCGACACGACTTTCATCGACTCGACGACGCTGGGCGTGCTCGTCGGCGGGGTCAAGCGGTTGCGCCCGAACGGCGGGCAGCTCTCGATCGTCTGCAGCGACCGCAACATCACCAAGATCTTCGAGATCACCGGGCTCAACAGGGTCTTCCCCATTCACGAGACCCGCGCGGAGGCGCTCGAGAGCGTCGACGCGGCCGAAGCGCCCCGTCCGTAGCCCGTGGCGCGCCGGCTCGCCGTCCTCCTGCTCGCGCTCGCCGCTCTGGGCGTCGCAGGCTGCGGAGGGGGCGAATCGCCGGCCGCGGGTATGGAGAGCGCCAACACCAGCAAGGGCAAGGAGCTCTTCGTCGAGAACTGCGCGTCCTGCCACACGCTGGCAGACGCCGGCACCGTCGCGAACGTCGGCCCGAACCTCGACACGGCGCTCGGCTGGTCGTGCAAGCAGGGCTTCGCGGAGGACACGATCTACTCGGTCGTCCTCGGGCAGATCGACCTCGCCGCACCGCCGATGCCGGCCGACATCGTCACCGGCCAGGATGCGGTGGACGTGGCCGGCTACGTGGCCAGCGTGGCGGGCAAGAACCTCGACGGCTGCGACCCGAGCGGCGACAGCGGCACGACGACGGGCGGGACGACGACCGCCGAGACCTCGGGCTAGGGCTCCGGCCCGCGCTCCGCTTCGAGATCCACGACGACGTGCGTGATCGGCACGTCGTAGCGCTCCTTGCGCGCGCGCGATGATCTCCTTCTCGAGCCAGTTCGAGCGGCCGGGCGGATGGGTCGAGATGACGATCTCGTCGGCGCCGAAGGTCCGGAGCGCATCGTCCATCGCCTGAATCGGATCCGCGTCGCCGACCTCGCCGCGCGCCTCGACCCCCTCGGCGGACAGGGCGCCCAGCGACTCCTCCAGCCGGTCATGGGCGAGCGCCCGGGCGCCGTCCTCGTCCGAGGCCCAGTGGCGGAGCGGCGAGTTGAGGGCGGGGCAGACGACGAGCACGTCGGCGTCGCCCTCCGCCCGGCGCACGACCTCGCCGCGCAGGGCGCGGCCGGCCACGGTCTCGTTGGCGACCACGAGAATGCAGCGTCGCTCGCCGCCCCCCGGGGCGAGCACGGGATGCTCGGCTTGCTTGGGCTCTGCCTTGATGTAGTACGCGAGACCGGCGGCGAGGACGAGGAAGACCACGAGTGCCACCCAGCCGCCGAAGAGGACGCCCGCCACCGCGACGACGGCGAACAATCCCGCGCACACGAGCACGAAGCTGAAGGCCTCAGCTTCGCTCCGGAACGGGTTGCGCATGGCGCGCCTCCTTGTGCCGGCCTACGGCGCTAGATCACGTAGACCGTGACGTACACGACGATCCACATTACGTCGACGAAGTGCCAGTAGATCCCCGGCAGCTCGACGCCCAGGTGCTTCTCCGTCTCGGGGCCGAAGTGGCCTCGCACCGAGCGGATCAGCGCATAGAGCAACAGATTCAGCCCGACGAAGACGTGCGCGCCGTGCAGGCCGGTGAGCCCGTAGAAGGTCGACCCGAAGGCGTTGTCGTACGGCGCGAAGCCGAGGCGCGTGTACTCGCGCGCCTGGATGAGCAGGAACGTGAGCCCGAGCAGGAACGTGAGCGTCAGCCCGGCGATCAGCCCCGAGCGGTTGCCGCGCTTCACGGACTGGAGGGCCCAGTGCATCGTGAAGCTCGACGTGACCAGGATGACCGTGTTCAGGAAGGCCAGGTAGACGGGCAGCTCGTACCCCTCGGGCGGCCAACCTGTGTCGCCTCCGACGACGACGCGCGCGAAGAAGTACGCGCTGAAGAAGGAGCCGAAGAGCATCACCTCGGAGGCGATGAAGAAGTAGATGCCGAGCAGGCGCGAGTCGACGCGCGAGCTCTGGTGCGCCACCGGCGGGTGATCGTGTGCGTGGTCGACGGTCGCCATTACGGAATGAGTGCCTCGGCCTGTTCGGGCGAGACGACGACGTGCTTGACCGGGAGCTCCGCGCCGCTCTCGATCCGGCCGACGACGTTGCGGCGGAGCCAGCCGGAGCTGGCCTCGGGGAACGTCGAGACGATGATCTCGTCCACCTGCTCGTCGTGGGCCGCGTTGAGCGCGGCCGTGACGGGGTCGGGGTCGCCGAGATGGCCGGTGGCCTCGAGGCCCAGCCCCTTCAGCTCGGCGAGGGCGAGATCGAGCCGCTTCTGAACGCCGGGCTCGTCGGCCGGGGCGACGAGCGTGAACTCGACGGGGCCGGCGTGCGCGCGCTCGCGCAGCGCCTCGAGGAGCGGCCCGCCGACGATCGTCTGATTCGCGATCACGAGCACGTGCGCCCGCTCGCGCCCGGAGCTGAGGTCGACCTCGACGTGCGAGACCGGGATCCCCCCTGCCGCCTTGCGGGCGCGGTCGACGAGACCGGCGCGCAGCCAACTCGAGCGAACGGCGCCGGGATGCGTCGAGATGATCACCTCGTCCACGGGCGCGTACTGGTGGAGGCCGTCGCGCAGCGCCTGGAGCGGGTCGGGGTCGACGACGGCGCCGCGGGCGGCGATGCCCGCCTCGTGCAGCAGGTCGAGCGTCCTGCGCAGGCGGCGCTCGGCGCTCGAGCGGCGGCTGTCCTCGTAGACCACGTAGCCGGCGCGCGGGTCGTTCTGCGGCGAGATGACCGTGACGCGGATCGCGCTTCCGGCGGCGCGCTCCTGGATCGCGTCCAGAAGCGTCTTGCCGGCGACGGTCTCGTTCGCGAGGACGAGGATGTGGCGCGGCCGCGCCTCGGCCGGCTCGGGCGCCTTCTCCGCGTACGGGTCGACGTCGCTCATGCCTCGACCTTCTCGCGTTCCTCGAGGTGGGCGCGGTCGCCGTTCAGCACCGCGTGGCGCGCGCCGCGGACCCCGTACTCGTACGGGCTCCCCACGACCTGCGGGATCTCGTCGAAGTTGAAGATCGGCGGCGGCGAGGAGACCTGCCACTCGAGCGTGAGGGCCCGCCACGGGTTCCCGGGCGCCGGCTCGCCGCTGCGCCAGCTCACGATCATGTTGTAGAGGAACACGATCGTCGAGGCGCCCAGCCCGAAGGACGCGATCGAGATGACCATGTTCCAGTTCCCGAACTCGGGCGCGTAGTCGGCCACGCGTCTCGGCATCCCCTGGAGGCCGACCCAGTGCATCGGGAAGAACGTGACGTTGAAGCCGACGAACGTCAGCCAGAAGTGGATCTTCCCGAGACGCTCGTTGTACATCCGGCCGGTCATCTTGGGGAACCAGTAGTAGATGCCGGCGAAGATCGTGAAGAGCGAGCCGCCGAAGAGCACGTAGTGGATGTGGGCGACGACGAAGTACGTGTCGCTCGCGTGGATGTCGATCGGGATCGAGCCGAGGTAGATGCCCGAGAGGCCGCCGATCACGAACATCGACACGAAGCCCAGTGCGAACAGCATGGGCGTCTTGAAGTGGAGACGCCCCTCCCACAGCGTCGCCAGCCAGCTGAAGACCTTGATCCCGGTTGGGACCGCGATCACGAGCGTGGTCACCATCATCGGGATGCGGATCCAGGGCTGCATGCCCGACACGAACATGTGGTGCGCCCAGACCGAGAACCCGAGGATGAGGATCGCCATCAGCGAGAGCGCCATCAGCCGGTAGCCGAAAATCGGCTTCCGCGCGAAGACGGAGATCACCTCCGAGGCGATGCCGAAGCCGGGCAGCATCATGATGTAGACGGCCGGGTGCGAGTAGAACCAGAAGATGTGCTGGTAGGCGATGATGTCGCCCCCGAGCGCCGGGTTGAAGAAGTTCGTGTGCAGGACGCGGTCGAACATGATGAAGAACTGCGAGCCGGCCACGAACGGGGTCGCCAGCACGACCAGCGTCGACGTGGCGAAGTTCGCCCACACGAGGAGCGGCATGCGCCAGAAGGTCATCCCGGGCGCACGCATGGTGATGATCGTGACCAGGAAGTTGAGCGCGGTCATGATCGAGGACGCCCCGGCCCACTGGACACCCATCTGGAACATGAGGTTGCCGTCCGCCTGTTGCACGGCTAACGGGACGTAGTTCGTCCACCCGGCGGCGAACGCGCCTCCCTCCGGCACGAGGTAGCTCGACAGCATGATCAGCCCGGCGATGGGCAGCAGCCAGAACGAGAGGGCGTTCAGGCGCGGGAACGCCATGTCCGGCGCGCCGATCATCAGCGGGATGACGTAGTTCCCGAGCCCCGCGAACGCCGGGATGATGAAGAGGAAGATCATCAGCGACGCGTGCACCGAGAACAGGCCGTTGAACGTGTTCGTGTCCACGTACTGCATCCCGGGGCGCGCCAGCTCCGCGCGCATGAACATCGCCATGAGCCCGGCCGCGACGAAGAAGAAGACCGTCGTGACGAGGTACTGGATCCCGATCACCTTGTGGTCGGTATTGACCCGGAAGTAGTCCTTCCACGTGCGGGCGCCGTGGCTCGAGTGGTCCTCCGGCCGCGTCGGCTTCCCGGAGATCCAGTAGGCCCAGTAGTCGAAGCCGCCGAGCCCGGCGAGGAACGCGAGCGGGACGACGACCGTCCAGACGACGATCAGGACCGGCAGCTCCCAGAGGGGCTCGAAGCCCATGGCCGAGCGCGCGCCGATCACGAGCAGGGTCCCGAGCACCCAGCCAACCGGCATCGCCCAGAGCACGCGGAGCCAGCCGGGCCCGGTCAGGCGCCGCATGCCCCTGCGCGGGGGCGGCGGCGCGTGCGCCGTCGTGTGCTCGGCGTGAACTTCGACAGCCACCTAGTTCCCGCCTCCAGTCGCCTGGAGCAGATACTCGACCAGCCCTTCGAGTTGCGGTTCCGTGAAGACCTCTCCGAAGTTGTCCGGCATTGCGTCCTCGTACCCCTCCGCGATGCTAGCGCTCGGGTCCACGATCGACTCCATGACGAAGTCGGCGTCGACGCCCTGGAGCACCTCATCGAGGTCCGGCCCGACCTCGCCGGTCGTGCCGGCGTCGGCCAGCGTGTGGCACGACCCGCACTGCTGGGTGAAGAGCTCCTTGCCCTGCACGGCGCCGCCCTCACGAGCGAGGCGCTGCTGCTCCTCGACCCAGGCCTGGAAGTCGGCCATGGAGAGGACGCGCGCCTGGGAGCGCATCGTCGCGTGCCCGAGGCCGCAGAGCTCCGTGCAGACGACCTCGTACTCCCCGATCTTCGTGGGCTCGACCACCGTCCTCGTCGTCACGCCCTGGACCGCGTCCTGCTTCATCCGCCATTCAGGTACCCAGAACGAGTGGATCACGTCCTTCGAGGTGATCTCGAACTCAATGGTCTGGTCGACGGGGACGACGAGCTCGCCGGTCGTGAGCGGACGGCCGCCCTCCACCTCGATGTCCGGGTACGTGAACGTCCACGTGAACTGCTCGCCCGTCACCGCGATCACCCGGTGGTCCGAAGGCACGTCCTCCGCCTGCGCGAGCGCGACGCCCGAGTAGATGGCGATCGCCGTGACGAGGATCGTGGGGACGAGCGTCCACACGATCTCGATGCCCGTGTGCCCGTGGATCGGGCTCCCGTCGTCCATGTCCCCGGGCGGCGCCTTGAACTTGTAGACCGCGTAGGACGTCACGCCGGCGACCAGCGCGAAGATGACGACGCAGATGATCGTGACGACCCAGTAGACCGAGTCGACGATCCCGGCCTGCTCGGAAGCGGCATCGGGAAGCCACGGGATGAGCACCGCGACGAGAGCCAGGGCAGCGCCGACGGCCACCCCGACCAGCGTCATCTGGATGATCGAGCGCTTTCGCACGTAGCAAGCAGGGTCTCGCGGCCCGCGAGAACCCTAACGCAACCGTATCCATGCTTGAGGCTCGACCGTTCTCCTCCTGAACCCCGAAGGAGGCAATTCGAACCATGGGTATCGGCGCAAGCATCTTCCTCGTCGCCGTCGGCGCGATCCTCGCCTTCGCCGTGACCGCGGACGTTCAGGGCATCGACATCGCAACCGTCGGCTGGATCCTCATGATCGTGGGCATCGTCGGCTTCCTGCTCTCGCTCCTCTTCTGGTCGACCTGGGGCGGGGTCGGAACGTGGCGGCGCGAGACGACGGTCGTTCACCAGGATCCCTACAACCGGCCTCCCTACTAGGCCGCCTCGCTTCCTCCTCTCCAGCCGAGGGGCGGGCTTTCGGGTCCGCCCCTCGGCGTCTCCGGCAACGCAAACGGGCACCGCGGGTGCCCGTCTCCTGGACCATGAAAAAGGGCGCCGCGCGCTCCGTGTGACGAGGCGCGGCGCCCGGCTCCCGTTCCTAGAAGATCAGGATCAGGATGATGATGACCAGAATCAGTGCGAGAAGACCGCCACCGATGTACATGCTCTCCCTCCTAGTTGGTTCGCGGTCTTAACGGAGGAAGTGCGGGAAGAGTTGCGGGCTCGCGCCGAACGGCACTAAGCTCGTCAGCCTCCAATTCAGTCGTGGAGGACGCGGCCTTCCATGCCCGCCCGCGACGACCACGACCTGACCGGTGACGTGGCCGGAGAGCTCATCCGAGGCGAGAACGACGATCTGGCGCGCGACGTCGTCGACCTGGGCCACCTTCCGCAGGGCCATCGTCCGCGTCGCGCGGTCGATCACGCTCGGGTCGTCGAGGGTCGAGCGCGTCATCGGCGACACCGTCCAGCCCGGGCAGACGACGTTCACGCGCCCGAGTGGGGCGACCCGCACGATCTCGTTCTTGAGGCTGAGGAGAAGGCCGCGGACGATCGCCGACTTGGCCGAGGCGTAGTCGGCGTGGCCGGCCTCGCCGTAGATCCCCGCCGTGGAGCCCACGAGCACGAGGCTCCCGCTGCCCGAGGCCTCGACTTCGCGCAGGAAGCCGCGGGCGGTGAGGAACGTGGCCGTGAGGTTCGCGGCGAGCGTCTCCTGCCAGCGGTCGAGGGGGAGCCGCCAGAGCGGGACGTCCTCCTCGGGCCAGACGCCGGCAACCGCGGCACAGACGTCGAGCCCGCCGAGTGCCTCCCGGGCCTCGGCGAACATCCTGTCCGCCTCGTCTTCGCGGCGGAGGTCGGCCTGGAGGAGCACCGAGCCCTCGCAGTCGGCCGCGACCGCTTCGGCCCGCTCGAGCCCCTGGTGGTAGTGGATGCCGACGAGCGCGCCTTCAGCCGCGAAGGCCCGCGCGCAGGCAGCGCCGATCCCACCGGACGCACCGGTCACGAGCACGCGCTTGCCTGCCAGCCCCGTCTCCACCCAGGGGGAATGCTGACACCTCGGGCGAGAAATCTCGACCCGGGTGCGTCAGGAGCTGCCGAGAAGGGGTTCCGCGCCGCGGCTCGGCCCACGGGAATCGGGCGTGATGACCGCGGGTCGAGCCGTGGCGCGGCCCGGCGAAGCTACGAGCGCCGCCACTCGAGACGCTTGCGCTCGTCGACGCGGGAGTCCGCACCGTAGAGGAGCGCAAGAGGCCCGACTAGCAGGAGAAAGAGTGCGATGAGGGCGATTTCCATACCCTCAGCATCGACCTACTGGTCGATTAGCACAAGTCAAGTTATGATTGATGTCGATCATGCGATCTGATGGATGGCTCGGGGTGGAATTGCGGCATCTCGCCGCGCTCCAGGCGGTCGCCGAGGAGGGATCGTTCGGGCGCGCCGCCGAGCGCCTCGGCTACACGCAGTCCGCCGTCAGCCAGCAGATCCAGGCGCTCGAGCGCGTGGTCGGGCAGCGGCTCGTCGAACGGCCCGGCGGACCGCGCCGCGTCTCCCTCACCGAGGCGGGCGAGCTTCTCCTGCGGCACGCCGCCGGCATCGTCGCGCGCCTCCAGGCGGCGCAGGCCGATCTCGCGGCCTTCACCGAGGGGTCGGTCGGCACTCTGCGCGTCGGGACGTTCCAGAGCGTCGGCGCCCGCGTCCTGCCGCGGCTGCTGCGGACCTTCACCGAGACGTGGCCGGACGTGTCCGTCCAGCTCACCGAGGCCGCCGACGACGGCGCGCTGCTCGACGCGGTCGAGCGGGGCGAGCTCGACTTCACGTTCGTGATGCTCCCGGCCGAGGAGGGGCCGTTCGAGAGCCTCGAGCTCATGCGCGACCCCTACGTGGTCGTCCTGCCCACCGACTCGCCGCTCGCCGGGCGCGCGAAGCCGCCCTCGCTGCGCGAGGTGGCCGCCATGCCGCTGATCGGCAACCGGCAGTGCCGGAGCGTCCACCAGATCGAGAACCGCTTCCACGACGCCGGCCTCGAGCCGCGCATCGTCTTCCGCTCGGACGACAACGGCACCATCCAGGAGCTCGTCGCCGCCGGCGTCGGCGCCGCGCTCGTCCCGCTGCTCACGGTCGACCCCAACCACGACAGCACCGTGGTCATCGGGCTCGAGAGCGTCCCGCCGCGCCGCATCGGCCTCGCCTGGCACCGCGACCGCTACCGCTCGCCGGCCGCCCGCGCCTTCGTCGACCTCGCCGCAGAGGTGTGCGCCCGGGTCGAGTCCGACCTGATCGGCGAAGCGGCCGCGGCGGCCTAGTCCCGCTCGAGCGACTCGGCGATCTCGATCGCCCGCGCGCGGTCGATCTGGCCCTCGATGCGGACGAGCATCCCTTCGTGCTCGAGGAGGAGCGTGTTGCCCGCGAGGCGGCCGACGTCCTCGCCGATCTCGCCCGACTCGGTCCGGAAGACGACGAAGTGCGGCCCGCCCTCGAGCCAGAGCGCGCGGTTCCCGTCGATGGTGAGCCGCTCGATGGACGTCGTGTCCTCGACCATCTTGTCGAGGTAGCGCGTGTCGATGGCACCGTCGAACTCGGTCACGAGAATCCCCACGCCCGTGTACTGCGAGCGCGGCACGCCGTCACCTGGCCCGTAGACGAGCGTGAGGCGGCGGCCGTACTCCTCATCGGCCGCGTAGGCCGCGTCGGGCCTGCCGAGCGCAGCCGGCACGAGCACGTTCGGGGACTCCACCCACGGACGGTCCTCCCGCAGGGGAAGCGGGTCGCCCAGCAGAAGCTGGGCAGGCGCCGGATCGGGCTCCGAGACGGTCGGGAGCGACTCGACGCGCTGTACCGTCGCGCCGCGGAGCCCGAAGAATTCGAGAATCGCGGTGCGCGCCGGCGGGACGGCCATGGCGGCGCCGATCGCAACGGCCACGACGGCGAAGGCGAGCACGAGCGTGCGCCGGCGCGGGCGGCGGCGTTCGGGGCGCAGGCCCTCGAGGCGCCGCTGCACCGCCTCCGAGACGTCGGGCGCGTCCGGGAAGGCCACGGCGTCGCCGAGCAGGCGGAGCGAGCGCTCGAGCTCGGTCATCGCTCCACCTCCATCCGCTCGCGTAGGCGGTCGAGCGCCCGGGACGTCCGCGACTTCACGGTGCCGCGGCGCCAGCCCAGCGTGGCGGCCGTCTCCTCCTCGGAGAGCCCGAGGAAGTAGCGGCACGCGATCGCGAGCCGATCGTCCTCACGCAGGTCGTTCACGGCAGCCAGGAGCTCCTCCCGCAGCTCAGCGTCGAGGAGGGCCGCCTCGGGGGACGGGACCGCGCCCCCCGAGAGCGGATCCTCGGCCGCGCGTAGCGCAAGCCGTTCGCGCCGGCCGGCCGATCTGCGGCGATTGCGCGCCTCGTTGGCGACGATGGAAAGAAGCCAGGGCCGGAACGGCGATCCCTGACGGAAGCGGCCGAGTGCGCGGTAGGCCTTGACGAAGGCCTCCTGGACGGCGTCCTCGGCATCGGCTGCGGAGCCGGTGATGAGGTACGCGGTGCGGAACGCGATCGTCTGATGCTCTTCCACCAGCGTGCCGTACGCACGCGTGTCTCCTTGCTTCGCCAGCGCGACTCGGTCGTCCTCTGCCAGTGGCCGGTCCCCCACTGCACCCGTTCTACACCGAACGGTGGCCGGGGGTTCCGGGGCTCAGCGCCGCGGGACGAGCTGGTAGATCGTGCCCTGGGCGGAGAGGATGTAGAGCTCTCCGTCGAGGTCCTCGGCGAACGACGTCAGCTCGGGGACCTCGAACGGGTGCCCGCGGCGCGAGACTCTCCGGCCCTCCTGCGCGATGCTCCAGATCTTCCCGGAGCAGTAGTCGCCGTAGAAGTAGCGCGCCCAGGCCTGCCGGCGGATGGTCGTGCCGCGGTAGACGAAGCCGCCCGTGACCGAGCAGCCCTCCTCGTGCGTGTACTCCGTGATCGGCTCGACGACCGCCCCCGACGGCGTCAGCGGCTTGTCCTCGAACGGCTCGGAGCCCTCGAAGACGTCCCAGCCGAAGTTGTGCAGCTCACCGACCTGGGCGGCGGGGACGAAGTCGATCTCCTCGATCGCGTTCTGGCCGACGTCGCCGATCCACAGGTCCCCGGTCAGCCGGTCGAACGAGAACCGCCACGGGTTCCGCAGCCCGAGGCCGACCATCTCCCACTCCGAGCCGGGCGTGTCGACGTCGAGCCGCAGAAGCTTGCCGAGCCGCGAGGAGAGCTCCTGGGCGCGGTTCTCGGGATCGCCGCCGGCGCCGCCGTCGCCCATGCCGACGTAGAGCAGCCCGTCCGGGCCGAAGGCGAGCTGGCCGCCGTTGTGGTTCTCGTACGGCTGGGGGACGATGAGCACCACGCGCGTCGCGACGGGCCGCGGCCCGTCCGCGCGGTACTCCCGTACCCGCGTGTCGCCCTGCGGGGCCGTGAAGTTGACGTAGAAGAGTCGGTTGGTCTCGTACTCGGGATGGAAGGCGACCGAGAGCAGACCCTGCTCGCCGCCGTAGGCGATCGTCCCGACGAGGTCGAGGAACGGCTCCGGCAGCAGCCGGCCGTTCTCGACGATGCGAATCCGGCCGACCTGCTCGACGACGTACAGCCGGTCCGGCTCCCCTGGCGCGCCGGTCGCGTGCACGGGCGCCTCGAGGCCAGTGACGAACTGCCGGAGCGACAGTGGGCCGCCGCGCCCAGGCGGGCCGTCGTTCTCGGCTGCCCCCGGTGTCGGTCCGGTAGCGGTCGATCGTCGGCTCCTCCGCGCCGGATGACGTCGGCGGTGCGCCGTCCCCGTCGTCGTCGGAGCCGCCGCTGCAGCCGCTCAGGAGCAGGAAGGCGAGCACGACAAGGACAAGGCGACCCCCCACCATGCCGTCAGGTTACGGATACGCCCCGACGCGTGAGGGCACAACCGTCGCGGCTCAGGCGCCGGCGGCGGCCGGGAAGAGCGGCTCGCAGGCGGCCACGCTTTCCCGCAGGGCGGAGAGCATCTCGGGGACGCCCGTCGACGTCTCCTCGCCGGCCCGCAGCGCGGCGTGCACGCGCCGCTTGGGCCCGAACGCGATCGGCCGGACGGCCACGCCGGGGTTCACGCGCGTGAGGCCCATGTCCGGCGCGAAGGCGACGCCCGCGCCGGAGGCGACGAGGCTCTGCATGGCGGCGTAGTCGTCGAACTCGAAGCGGATCCGCGGATCGAAGCCGGCGGCGCGGCAGGCGCGCTCGGTGAAGGGGTGGCAGGACGACCGCGGCGTGCTGCAGATCCAGGTGTCCTCGGCGAGATCGAGTAGGCGCACCGCCCGCTGGCGCGCGACCGGATGCCCCGCCGGGAGCACGATGCGCATCGGCTCCTCGAGGAGCGTCTCCAAGTGCGATGCGCGGGTCGTCGGGCAGCGGCACGTGGTCGTACTCGAAGACGATCGCGAGGTCGAGCTCCCGCGCGCACAGGCGCGCGAGCGAGATGAGCGGGTCCGATTCGGCCACGGCCACCTCGACGTCGGGCCGGACCGACGTGAAACGGGTGAGCGCGCCGGGCACGATGGTCACCGCGGCGGTCGTGTTCGCGCCCACGCGCAGCACCGGCGCGGAGCCGGCCAGGTCGCGCAGCTCCGCCTCGGCTGCGGCCAGCCGCTCGAGGATCGCCTCCGCGTGCTCGACGAGCCGCCAGCCGGCGGCGGTGAGGGTGACGCTCCTCGGCCCGCGCTCGACCAGCGCAACCCCCGCCTCGCGTTCGAGCTTCGCCACCTGCTGCGAGACGGCGGACGGGGTGAAGCGAAGCGACTCCGCGGCACCGGCGATCGACCCGCGGAGGGCCACTTCGCGGAGCACCCGGAGACGCCTGACGTCGAGCATAAGCAAAGCTTAACCAACGACGTAGCAACGTGACTGGTCGAGGCGTGCGGCTGCTGGCAGCGTTCATGGAGTGAGAGCACTGCGCACGCTCGCCTATCCGCTCAAGCTGGCGTCCGTTCGCATCGCCAGACGGGCGCCGACCGCGCTCCTCGCGGCCGCAGGCGTAGCGGCGGGCGCGGCGATGATCGCGACCGTCCTCGCCGGCACGGTCGTGGCCAAGGACGAGAGCGTCGGCCGTGCGATCGAGGAGATCCCCGCGGCCCAACGGGCGGTGCGCGCCGGCTGGTTCGGGATCCCGGCCCAGACCGAGGGGTACTCGACGCTCGACGAGAGCGCACGGAGCTCGCTCTCCGGCGTGACCTCCGCAGAGCCGTCCGCGCTCGTCCTCTACCGGGAGAGCACGATCGCCGGCCGCTACATCGGCCTCGGCGCGATAGACGGCCTCGACCGCTGGGTGACGCTCCGCTCGGGGCGCCTCCCGCGAGCCTGTGAGCCGGAGCGCTGCGAGGTGGTGCGGCTGCGAGGCGCCGGGTCGATCCCCAACGTGGAGGGCTTGCGGCTCGTTCAGGTCGGGACGGCTGCCATCCGCTCGCCTGTCCTCTTCGGAGACTTCGTCGCCCCGGCCGAGACCGAGCGAGCCCGGGCGGCGCTCAGCCCCTTCTACCGCGACGCGATCGACTACCACCGGCCGGCGCCGCCGCCCCTCGTCCTCGCCGAGGGCGTCGAGGGGCTCGTCGGCTCGCCCGAGCTCGAGAACGTGTACCGCAGCTACGCCTGGGTCGTCCCGCTCGGGCCCGGCGACGTGCGCGCATGGAACATCGACGGCTTCGCCGAAGACGTGGCACAGGCCCGCACGTCCGTTCAGAACACGTCCTTCGCGGCCGACCTGACCGCGCCGCTCGCCGATCTCCAGACCGCGTCCGAGTCGAGCGAGGTGGCGGGGCGCAGGCTCCTGCTCGTCGGCGGCGAGTCTGCGGCGCTTCTCTTCGCGTTCGCGATCCTGGCCGCCGTCAGCATGCGCCGCGACACCGAGGCGGCGCGGCGGCGGCTGACGTGGTTCGGCGCCAGGCGCTGGCAGCTCTCCCTCTTCACGGGCACCGAGGCAGCGGCAGTCGCCGTGGTCGGCACGGCCGTCGGCTGGGCACTCGGGACCGCGGCGGGCGCGGTGGTGGCGTCCCGCGCGGACGCGCCCGTGGGCGAGGTGCTCGCGCACTCGACCCTCTCGAGCACCGGCCTCCTCGTCGCGGCAGCCGTCGCCGGCGCGCTCGCCCTCGTGCTCGTGGCCGCGCTGCGGGCCAAGCCCATCGGCTTCGGCCGGCGCTCGTTCTCGGCCCTGGACGCGGCTGCGCTGGGCGCGGTGGCGGTCATCGCCGTCACGCTGCTCCGCGGCGACCTCGACCAGGAGACCCTGGCCCAGGAGTCGGGCACGGCCGCCGCGCTCGTGCTTCTGCCCGGGCTCGTCACCTTCGTCGCCGCGGTCATCTGCGCGCGCCTCCTGCGCCCCGGCCTGCTGCTGCTCGAGCGCGCCTCCCGCGGACGGTCGGTCGGGCTGCGCCTTGCCGCACTTTCGCTGGCGCGCCACCCGGGCCACGCGGCCGTCGCCGCGGCGTTCCTCGTCGTCAGCGTCGGCCTCGCCGTCTTCGCCGAGAGCTACCGCTCGACGCTCGCGCGCGGACAGGAGGAGCAGGCGGCGTACGCCGTCCCGCTCGACTTCACCCTGCGGGAGGACCTGACGCGGCTCATCCAGGTCAAGGACGCCGCCCCGCCCGAGCGCCTCGCGGAACTCGGAGGAGATGTGCGCGTCGAGCCCGTGCTGCGCCTCTCGGGCAACGTCAGCCGCGCAGGCGGCCGCACGGGCATCGCCATCCTCGGGCTCGACTCCGAGGCGATCCCGGCTCTCCGCGGCTGGCGCGACGACTTCAGCGCGCTCTCGCCGGCGACGCTCGCAAGCCGCGTCGAGACCGCCGGCGACACTGAGATCCGAGGGCCCGCGATTCCCGACGATGCCGTCGCGGCTCGAGGTCGACGCCCGCGGCGAGGGCGTCGGCCTCACCGCCAGCGTGCAGACGCCGGCCGGCGGCTACGTCCACCTCGTCCTGGGCGAGGCCGAGCGGGACGGCTCGACCCTGCGCGTCGCGGTGCCGCCCGAGGCGCAGGGCGGGCGCATCGTCGCCGTGACGCTGAACCCGCCGGTCAGGGTCCAGGAGCGGGGCGGCGAGGGCAGGCCGCGGGAGCTGGCGCTCACGATCGGCCCCCTCATCGCGCAGACCCCCGGCGGCCCGGTCGTCGTCGACCGCTACGAGGACTGGATCGGCGTGAACGGCATCGAGCCGGCTCGCGGCGGCACCGACGTGACCCTCACGGGGACGCTCAGCGAGCAGGCTGCGACGCGGTTCCGGCCCACGCAGCCGACCGACGAGGAGCCCGTGCTCGCGATCGCCTCGCCCGACGTCGCCGCCGCGGCCTCGCCCGGCGGAGAGCTCGTGCTGCGGATCGCCGGCGAGCAGGTCACCGTCCAGGTCGCGGCCGTAGCGGAGCGCTTCCCGGGGACGCGCGACGACTTCGTGGTCGCCGACCGCGAGATGCTCTCGACCGCGCTCAACGCCGTCCGCCCCGGCACGGCCGTGCCAAACGAGGTCTGGCTCGGCGCAGACAGCGAGCCGGCGCGGGACGCGCTTGCCGCCGAGCTCGCACGGCGGCCCTTCAACGTGCTCGCCGTGGACTCGCGCACGGCCCTCGAGCGCTCGCTGCGCTACGACCCGCTTGCGCGTGGGACGCTCTTGACCCTTCTCGCCGCAGCGATCGTGGCGCTCGGGCTCGCGCTCGTCGGCGTGCTGCTCGGCGTCGTCTCCGACGTACGGGACGAGCGCGGCGACCTCGACGACCTGGAAGAGCAGGGCGCCAGGCCCGCGCTCCTGCGGCGCGTCGTCCGCCTGCGCAGCCTGGTCGTGGTCGGCGTCGGTCTCGTAGGAGGCCTGGTCACGGCCGCGATCCTCGGCGTCCTCGTCGTCGACCTCGTCGCCGTCACGGCCGACGCACGCGCGACCGACCTGCCCCTCCACGCGACCGTCACGTGGCCCGTGCTCGCTGTCGCACTGGGCGGGGGCGCCCTCGCGGCCGCAACCCTCGTCACCGCCGCCTCCCGCCGGATATGAGCGCCGCCGTCGACATCCGCGACCTCTTTCGCGTCTACCCGGCGCCGGAGGGAGGCGTGGTCGCCCTCCAGGGCCTGACGCTCGAGGTCCAGGAGGGCGAGATCTGCGTCGTCCTCGGCCCCAGCGGCTCGGGCAAGTCGACGCTGCTCCGCATGCTCGCCGCGCTCGACCAGCCCACGGCCGGAAGCGTGAAGGTGCACGACCGCGACCTCGCGCGGCTCGGGCGGCGGGGCCGGGCCCGATATCGCTCGGAGCTGCTCGGCTACGCCGACCAGCACTACTGGCGCGCGCTCGCGGCCGAGCTCGAGATCCGCGAGCTCGTGTCCATCCAGCTCGGGCTCGACGGCGCCACCGCGGTCGAGCGCCGGAAGCGCGCCGACGAGCTCCTGGAGCGGGTCGGGCTGCTCGACCGCCGCCACGCGCACCCCCGAGAGCTCTCGGGCGGCGAGCAGCAGCGGGTCGCGGTCTGCGCGGCGCTCGCCCACAAGCCCCGGCTCTTCCTCGCGGACGAGCCGACCGGCGAGCTCGACGCTGCGAGCGCCCGGCTCGTCTACAACGCGATCTCCGAGCTCGCCAAGGACGGGGCGACAACGACGGTGCTCGTGAGCCACGACCCCGAGTCGGCGGCCATCGCCGACCGGATCGTGCGCGTCCGCGACGGGCGCGTCAGCGAGGAAGCGGCGCTCGCCGACGGTCGCGACGAGGCGATCGTCGTCGGTCGCGGCGGCTGGCTTCGCCTCTCCGAGGAGCTGCTGCGCCGCACCGGGATCCGCTCGCACGCGACCGCGCGGCTCCACGAGGAGGGCATCGTCCTCGAGGCCGTGCCCGGCGACGACGCCGTCCAAGCTGCCGAGGAGGAGCCGGCGCTCCTCCGGCCGGCCGGCGAGGGCGACGTCGTCGCCGAGGCACGCGGCGTGTCCCGCACCTACGGGAAGGGAGCGGCGGCGGCATCCGCGCTGCTGGAGCTGGACGCCGCGTTCACAGGCGGCCGTCTCACCGCCGTCACCGGCCCGTCCGGCTCGGGGAAGACGACGCTGCTGCGTTTGCTCGCCGGGACGGACGTGCCGACGTCGGGCGAGGTTCACGTGCTCGGCGAGACCCTCTCGGCGCTCGACCGCGACGGGCGCGCCCGCTTCCGCGCGGACCGCATCGCCCTGGTGAGCCAGGAAGACAGGCCTCGTGCCGTTCCTGACCGCGGCGGAGAACGTCGAGCTCGGCCTCGCCCTGCGCCGTATCGACGCCGCGGAAGCGAGAGCGCGGGCCGCCGAGGCGCTCGCCGCCGTCGGGCTGGCCGCGGAGGCCTCGCGCCGGGTCGAGGATCTCTCAAGCGGCCAGCGGGAACGGGTCGCGGTCGCGCGCGCCGTCGCTGCGCGCCCCACCCTGCTCCTCGCCGACGAGCCCACGGCGCGGCTCGACCAGGCGAACGCGCTCGCCGTCGCCAGGCTGCTCCTCGACCTCGCGCGGGACACCGGGGCCGCCGTCGTCTGCGGGACGCACGACCCGCTCCTGATCGAGCACGCCGACGAGCGCCTCGACCTCGGCGCGCGCAGCCGGGCGGCCTTCAGGGCCCCGGCAGCGCCCTAGCCCTACGCTTCGGCGACGAGCTTCTTCTCGACCGCGAGGAGCGTCCTGGCTCCGCCGGCGGCCTTGGCCCGGTAGGCGGCGAGGTCGGCCGCGCGGAAGACGTCCTCCGCGGAGGGCTGGCCCGGCGTCACGCGCGCGATGCCGCCCGAGAAGCTGTACTGGCCGCGCCCGATCTCGGCGAGCATCTCCTGGGCCCGCTCCGGCCACGTTGACCGCGTCCTCGGCCGTGGAGCCGGGGAGCACGACGGCGAACTCGTCGCCCCCGATGCGGCAGGCCACGTCGGTCGAGCGGATCGTGGCGCGCAGCGCGTCGGAGAGCGTGCGGAGGGCGTTGTCCCCCGCCACGTGGCCGCTGATGTCGTTGATGCGCTTGAGCCCGTCGAGGTCGACGACGAGGAGCGTCAGGTCCTCCTTGGAGCGGAGGCTGCGCGCGACGGCCGCCTCGAACTGCTCCTCGAAGAGCCTCCGGTTGTAGAGGCCGGTGAGCTTGTCCCGCGCGGCGGTCTCCTGCAGCTCGGCGAAGAGGACGGCGTTGCGCACGGCGATCGCGACGATGTCGCAGAGCGCGCGGCAGAACTCGACATCGTCGTCGTCCCACACGCGGTCGTTCACGTCCACGATCTCCATCAGGCCGATCGTGTCCCCGCGCGCCACGAGCGGGAGCATCAGGAGGGACTTCTGGCCCTGGTGCTCGAGCAGGGCACGCTCGGCGGGGTCGTGGGACGGGTCGGAGACGCGGATCTGGACAGCCTCCTGTGTCTCGAGCGCATGGCGGGTCGCCGGATAGTCGACCAGGTGGTAGACCTGGCCGCCCGCCGTCGTGATCTCGTCCACGCCCTCCCGGTACTCGACGAGCATCACGAGCGCGCCCTTGGTCGGGTCGTAGTGCGAGAGCTCCGCCGCGGTCGCGCCGGTCAGCTCGGCCGCGCGCGTCGCGAACTCGCGCAGGACGTCTCGGAGCTCGAGGCTCGAGGAGAGGCTTCTGGACAGGTCCAGGAGCGCCTGAAGGCGTTTGGCTTGGGCCATTCGCTACAGAAATCGGCTTCGCAGCCGCCGCGCTTGAGGAGAAGCGTGCTTACTCGGCGCGCAGGCGCTCGTCCGGCTTCAGGACGAGGTTCAGGATCAGGTTCACTATCGAGACGATCACCGCGCCGCCGAGCGTCGCCCAGAAGCTCCCCGTCTCGAAGCTGGGGACGATCCAGTCGGTCAGGTAGAGCATGAGCGTGTTGATCAGGATCAGCGCCAGCCCGAGAGTGAGGATGACCGCGGGCAGGGCGAACAGGATCACGAGCGGCCGGACGAAGACGTTCACGATCGTGAACACGAGCGCCGCGATGAAGAGGACCCAGAAGTCGTCGCCGTAGTCGATCGGCGAGACGATCCACGCGGCGACGAAGAGCGCGACGACGTTCGACAGCCAGGCGAAGATCAGCCTCGGGAGCACGGCGCGCACGGCGCGCATCGTGTCAAATCCGGCGGCGGGCTGCGGGGTCGACCCGGCCCTGTTCACCGGCCCGGGCGGGTGGCATGATCACCTCTGGAGGACTGGGTTGTGAGGCCCTCGCACCGGCTACTCCCTGCGGCCGTGCTCGCGGCAGGGCTTGCCGCGGCCGGGGTGGCGGCCGGGTCGAACGTCGCGTACACGAGCCTCGGCTCGTCCACGTCACACGTCTGGGTAATGGAGGGGGACGGGTCGGGGAAGGACCGGCTGACGTCGGGCCTGGTGAACGACTTCAGACCCGTCGTCTCACCCGACGGCGCCCGGCTCGTCTTCGTGCGCCGCCGCCCGGCCCGGCACGACGACCTCTGGCGGCTCGACGTGGACGGGACCAGCCTGCGCCGCCTGTCGTCCACGGACGCCACGGAGATGGACCCCGTCTGGGCGCCCAACGGCGGGCTGATCGCATTCGAGTTCCAGATCGGGGCGGGCAGGACCGAGCTCGCGGTCGTCGAGCCGGACGCGACGGGGAGGCGCAGGCTCACGAACAACACGATCGAGGATCTCGACCCGACCTGGTCCCCGGACTCGAACCGCATCGCGTTCACGCGCTACGTCACGCGGACGAACGCGGAGATCTACACCATCGCCGCCGCGGGCGGAGGCCTGCGCCGGCTCACCGACCACCGCGCGGCCGACCACAGCCCCGACTTCTCCTCGACGGGGTGGATCGCCTGGGTGCGGTCGCACTCGGGCGGCAGCCAGATCCGGCTCGTGCGCGCGGACGGCACCGGCCGGCGCCTGCTCTTCTCCACGCCGCGCGGCGTGACGTCGCCGACCTGGTCGCCGAACGGCGCCTTGCTCGCGTTCGAGCTCTGGGACGGGGAGGACACGGAGCTGTACGTGATCAGGTTCGACGGCACCGGCGTGCGGCGGCTGACGAACAACGACGTCGGCGACTTCGGCCCCGTGTGGGGCCCGGGCAACGGGCGCATCGCGTTCACGCGCTACACGACGAGGAGCAACGACGTCTGGTCGATGCGGCCGAACGGGGCGGACAAGCGGCGGCTGACCACGGCGACCACCCACGAGTCCGTAAGCAGCTGGCGCGCCGATCCGTGACACTGGCCGTGTGGCCACCTATGTCCTGATCCACGGCGGCGGCAGCAGCGGCTGGGACTGGCACCTGGTCGCGCCCGAGCTCGAGGAGCGGGGCCACGAGGTGATCGCGCCCGACCTCCCGAGCGAGGACGAGAGCGCGGGCCTGTGGGAGAACGCCGACGCCGTCGTCGAGGCGGTCGGCGACCGCCGCGACCTCGTCGTCGTGGCTCACTCGCTCGGCGGCTTCACCGCGCCACTCGTCTGCGCCCGCGTGCCGGCGGACCTGCTCGTGCTCGTGGCCGCGATGATCCCCGCGCCCGGAGAGACGGGGAACGAGTGGTGGACGAACACCGGCTACGAGAGCTCCGGCGAGGAGGACGTCTTCTACCACGACGTCTCGCCGGAGCTGGAGGCGGAGGCGAAGCGCCACGAGCGCGGCCAGTCGGAGCGGTCGATGGTGGAGCCGTGGCCGCTCGACGCCTGGCCGGACGTGCCGACCCGTGTCCTGCTCTGCCGCGGCGACCGCATGTTCCCGCCGGACTTCCAGCGCCGGGTCACCCGCGAGCGCCTCGGCTTCGACCCGGACGAGATGGACGGCGGCCACTACATCGCGCTGAGCCGCCCGCGCGAGCTCGCGGAGCGCCTGGTGGAGTACCGGGCTGAGCTCTCGGAGAAAACCGCGAAAGCTCCGTAGAATTCGGCGACATGACCGCCGAACAGGACATCGCGAGCGTCGCCAGCCAGCTGGCCTCGCTCACGCACACCGTGGAGGAGATGGCGGGCGAGCTCCAAGAGGTTCGCGAGCAGGCTGAAAGCGACCGCGACCGCACGGACACTCAGCAAGAGCGCATAGACCTCGCGGCACGCGAGCTCGCCGATGTCAGCGAGCGTCTGCAAGCGGCCGCAAACGCGCTCCGCGATTCGATCTAGTCGCCCTACGTCGGGTAACGCCGGCGGCTCTGAAGCAGGGCGTGGTTGAGCATCGTTTCGTCGTCGTCCTCGCGCGCGACTACTACAACCTTGTTCCAGACGCCTCGATAGATGATCCGCTCGCTGTACATCTGAGTTCGGAAGCCCTCCTGGTAGACGCCGGGGAGAACGTCGCCGGCCCCGTACATGCGCCGCCCCCCGTCGCTCCCGCGAACGACTGCGACCAACTCGTGCGTCTCGTCGTAGTCGTCGGTTGCGACGAACTCGGCCAGCGGCTGCTGTGGGGATCCGCTGCTCAGGAAGGCGACGACGTACTTCCGGTCGCGTCCCCACTTGTTCTTGCGAATCGTCTCGCCAAGTCCGATGTGGACGGCGCCTTCGGAACGCGTCGTGCCCATGAACACTCGGTAACGGGCGTAGCGATCGCGCTCTTCCGGCCACTGATACGACTCACCCTTCCGCTCCCGCACGAGCCGCCAACCTTCTGCGAGATCCGCCCCCTTCCCACGCGCGGGAACGGCCCCGTCGCCGGGTGCTCGGTCGACATCGAGGGGCTTGATGATCGGATTGTGGAACCCCGCATGCGCGAGCTGGGTCAGAAGTGGGCCGAGCTCCCGATCAGGAACGCGTTGCAGGGTGACCGAGAATGGACTCACGTTCACTCCTATGAGATGGACTACGTAGAATAACGTAGTAATGTAAACGCACGTTGTCAAGAAGTATGCTACGGTACTCGACACGTAAGGTCCGCTCATAGAAGCCGTCGAGGCTCCGACTCTCTTCCTCTTCGCCTGACACACATGGGCCTGAATGCAGTCCAAGGAGAGCTCGCACACGAGCTCTCCCCCTCAGTACGAGAGTTAGGAGCATCGAATGCATGTCACCATGAGGCGCTACGAAGGTGTCGACCAGAATCGCACCGACGAGCTCACCAAGAAGGTCGGCGAGACCCTCCTTCCCCGCCTGAGCAACTTGCCCGGGTTCAACGGCTACTACCTCATCGAGGCCGGCAACGGCGTCGTGAGTTCCATCGGCTTCTTCGACACTTCGGCCCAGGCCGACGAGTCGACTCGTGTCGCCTCCAGCTGGGTGCGCGACGAGAAGCTTGACGAGATCCTCAAGAATCCGCCGAAGGTGACGGACGGCGAGGTCATCGCCCACAAGTCGAACGGAGCCGTCAAGGCGTAACTGCCCCGGCTCGATGCAGGGAAGGCCCGCGTCTTGCGGGCCTTCCTTTGCACGAAAGGGCTCTGATGAAGACGATCACGACGACCGCGCCTGTCCGGAAAGCTGACCCGGCTCTTGACGCGGCGCTCAATCCGGTCGCGCTCGCGTCCGGGGAGATCGTCTCTTGGGCCGTTGCGTTCCCGAGGCCCGGATCAGAAACGCCTCCCGAGCCCTCGGCCTAGCCCACACCGCGGGACGCTTGAGTGTGGGGTACGCTTGCCCTTGTACGCGCCCCCTAGCCATCGGCGCAGTGAGTCACCCCGCGGTGCCCTAAGAATCGGCGCCGCAACGATTTCCGCCCCTAGCAAACCGGGTTGGAGCAGTACCTGGCCGATCAAGACGTCTCGGTCGGCGACAAGGCTTCGAGCCGCGAGGACCTGCTGGTGGAGAATCGAGTTGGAGTTGCAGAGATCACGGGCGCGCGCTGGGTGCGTCGCATCGCCCATCGTTGGAGGTTCGTCGGTGGACTTGCGTTCTCGCTTTTCTCGCTGGGCGCATGCGTCCTCGTCGCTCGACACCTGAGCGACGCAAGCTGGCCCTTGCAAGGCGGACACGTCCCCCTGGTCCTCCTCGCGGGAGGCTTGTACGTCGCCAGCTTCGGGTTCCGCGCGTTCGGCTGGCACGAGCTCTTCCCCAGCCATGAGCGTCCCGACCGCGCACGGTGTCTTGCAGCCTGCGGCGTGGCGGCTGCGAGCGGAGTGGTTCTGCCCTTCCGGCTCGACTACGTCGTAAAGATCTTCACCCTGCGCCGGCTCGGTGGGGTGACGCTTGGCCTCAAGACGATCGCTGTGTCGATCGTCGCTCTCGGCATGATCGACGCAGTGGCGATGCTTCCGCTGGCCCTCTCGGCCCTCGCGACGTCCGGCGCGTTGCTCCGCGCCCCGCTCATAGTCGTCGTCCTGTTCTGCGTCGGCTGCCTCGGGATCTTGATCCTCGGACAACGGGTGCCACGGCTCCCGCTCCTCGGACGCTGGGACCGTCTGCACAACGTCTACCGGCGGGTCGCAGACAGCACGGAGTTTTCGCGGCCGACGCTCATCGCAGGCCTGCTGCTCCTGGGTTGCTGGACCTCGCGGGCCCTCGGCAGCACCTTTCTGCTCAGCGCCCTCGGCGTCCGGTTCTCGCCGACGCTCGCGCTGGCCGTCCTCTGCTTGAGTGCCGCGACGGCGATCCTGCCCATTACGGCCGGTGGAGCGGTCGCCGGCATGGGGACCACGGCCGGCGTGTTGTACGCGCTCGACGTCTCGAAGGGGGTGGCGATCAACTTCGCGCTTGCGTCCGGGCTCCTGTTGACCGGCGCGGCGCTCGTCGCGGGCGGGTTCGGACTGGCTGGATCGCTTGTTCTCACGTTCCGCGCGCGGTCGACCTTGCGCCGTCAGGCGGGCGCACAGCACCAATCTGCAACGCAAGCGCTCCCTCGCGCACTGCTGGAGGTAACTCGAGGGGGCACGCTTCCGCGCCTAGGCCTCATACCTGATCCGCCGGCTCTTGCGGAGGGCCTCGGCCCGGTTCAGGCGACCCGCCTAGAGTTGCCGCATTCGAAGAGGAGACGGTAATGGCATTAGGGGACGAGATCGACAAGGTTTTCCGACGCGAGGTGAAGTCTCTGCCCGCCTACGAGAAGGCGCAGGCTGCGAGCGGTTCCGGAATCGCACCGCCGGTGGACGAGATGAATCAGCTGCTCATGGGCCTGGTCGTGGCAACGCAGCGTTCGTTTCATCTGCTCGCCGACCGTATCGAGGACAGGGAGAACGCGTAACGCGACGATTCGCCGTACGCGGGGCTGTCTTAGGTGGGCCGTGAAGGATTCGAACCTTCGACCTTGGGATTAAGAGTCCCCTGCTCTACCAACTGAGCTAACGGCCCGCGGCGGGTCAGTGTAGCGCCGGTGCAACGCGCGGCGGACTAGGCGCGGCCGAGGCGGCGCTGGGCGTACCAGGCCAGCGTGCGGCTGCCCGTGAGGGGGCGGGCGACGAGGCTCAGGCTGCCGATGAGGAGCTTGACGGTCATGGCGTTCGGCTAGATTCGCCGACGGCGTGCGAATCCTTTCCGTTGTCGGCAACCGGCCGCAGTTCGTAAAGTCCGCACCGCTCTCACTTGCCCTCCGTGAGCGCGGTGTAAACGAGATCGTGCTGCACACGGGGCAGCACTACGACCCCGAGCTCTCGGCGGTGTTCTTCGAGGAGCTCGAGCTCCCTCCGCCGGCCCACCAGCTCGAAGCCGGATCGGGCACGCACGGCGAGCAGACCGGGAAGATGCTGCCCGGGATCGAGGCCGCCGTCGTCGAGGAGAAGCCCGACGCGGTGCTCGTCTACGGAGACACCAACTCGACTCTCGCGGGCGCTCTGGCAGCCGGAAAGCTGCTCGTCCCGGTGGCCCACGTCGAGGCCGGCCTGCGCTCCTTCGACCGCTCGATGCCGGAGGAGCTGAACCGCATGCTCGTCGACCGCCTGTCGGCCCTCCTCTTCTGCCCCACGGACGTGGCCGTCGCCAACCTCGCGGCCGAGGGGATCACCGAGGGGATCCACCAGGTCGGCGACGTCATGTACGACGCGAACCTCCGCCTCGCGCCCGTTGCGCGCGAGCGCTCGAAATCACTCGAACGAGCGGGCGTCGAGCCGGGCGCGTACCTCGTGCTGACCCTCCACCGGGAGGCCAACGTCAAACCCGAGCCCCTCGCACGCATCGTGAGCGCACTCACCGAGCTCGGCGAGCCGATCGTCTTCCCCGCGCACCCACGCACGACCGCCGCGCTCGACGCGGCCGGCATCGCGCTCCCCGGCAACGTCCGCCTGCTCCCGCCGGTCGGCTACCTCGACTTCGCCGCGCTCGCTTCCCAGGCGCGTGTGATCCTCACCGACTCGGGAGGCGTCCAGAAGGAGGCGTACTGGTACGAGGTGCCCTGCGTCACGCTGCGAACGACGACCGAATGGGTCGAGACGCTGGAGACCGGCTGGAACAAGCTGGTGGGGAGCGACCCCGAGGCGATCGTCGCCGCCACGCACGCGGCGGCCCCGGGCAAGCGGCATCCGCCGCTCTACGGAGACGGACGGGCCTCGGAGAGGATCGCTGACCTGCTTTGTACGATGAGTCGCGATGAGCGCTGAGATCGCAATCGTCGGCGCCGGCTACGTCGGCGTCCCGCTCGCGCAGGTCTTCGCGGAGGCCGGCGTCCCCGTGGTCCTCGTGGACGTCGACGCCGACCGGATCGCGACGCTCCAGCGCGGCGAGAGCTACATCGAGGACGTCCCCTCCGAGCAGCTGAAGTCCCTCGTCGACGCAGGGACGATCAGCGCGACGACCGACTACGACGCCCTGCGCGACACGGACGCGATCCTCATCGCGCTCCCGACGCCGCTCTCCGCCAACCGCGAGCCCGACCTCTCCATCGTCCTGAGCGCCGCGGGGATGATCGGCGAGCGGCTGCGGGAGGGGCACCTCGTCGTCCTCGAGTCGACGTCCTATCCGGGCACGACGCGCGAGGACGTGCTCCCGCTGCTCGAGGCGCCCGGGCTCGAGGTCGGCAAGGACTTCCACCTCGCGTTCTCCCCCGAGCGCGTCGACCCGGGCCGCACCGACTGGACGACGAAGTCGACGCCCAAGCTCGTCGGCGGGATCACGAACGCGTGCACCGAGCGGGCCTGCGCCCTCTACGAGCGCGCGCTCGACACCGTGCTCCCCGTCTCCTCGCCGGAGACCGCGGAGCTCACCAAGCTCCTGGAGAACATCTTCCGCTCCGTCAACATCGCGCTCGTCAACGAGCTCGCGCAGCTCTGCGACCGGATGCGCGTGGACGTCTGGGAGGTCGTCGAGGCGGCCGCGACCAAGCCCTTCGGGTTCATGAGCTTCAAGCCCGGCCCCGGCCTGGGCGGCCACTGCCTCCCGGTCGACCCGTTCTACCTCACCTGGAAGGCCCGGGAGTTCGACTTCTACACCGAGTTCATCGAGCTGGCCGGGAAGGTCAACGAGAACATGCCGTACTTCTGCCTGGAGAAGATCACGCGGGCGCTCAACTCGCAGGAGCGCTCGGTCAACGGCAGCAAGGTGCACCTGGTCGGCGTCTCCTACAAGGCCGACGTCGGGGACCTGCGCGAGTCGCCGGCGCTCAAGCTGGTCGAGCTCCTGCGCGACGAGGGCGCGATCGTCTCCTACCACGACCCGCACGTTCCGGAATTGCCCGAGCACGGGCTCGTCTCGCAGTCGCTCGACGGCGCCATCGACTCGGCCGATTGCGTCGCCATCGTCACCGCCCACACGGGGATCGACTACGACGCCCTGGCCGAGCGCGCGTCGCTGGTCGTCGACTTCCGCAACGCCACCGGGAAGAACGGGACGCAGAACGGACGGGTGTGGAAGCTCTAGCGCCCGCCACCGTCGGGATCGCCGGGCTCGGGCCCTGGGGCTCGAACCTCGCGCGCAACTTCAACGAGCTGGCCCGGCTCACGTGGGCCTGCGACGCCGACGAGGCGAAGCTCGCGGGCGCGGCCGCGCGCTATCCGGCCGCAAAGGCGACGACGCGCTTCGAGGACATCCTCGAGGACGACGGCGTCGACGCGGTCGTCGTCGCCACGCCGGTGCCGACGCACGCCGACCTCGCCCGCAAGGCACTCGAGGCCGGCAAGCACGTATTCGTCGAGAAGCCGATGGCGCTCGCCGCCGACGACGCCGAGGAGCTCGTCGCGTCTGGCGGACGAGCGCGGGCTCGTGCTCATGCCCGGCCACCTGCTCCTCTACCACCCGGGCGTGGCGAAGCTGAAGGAGCTGGTCGACTCGGGCGAGCTCGGCGAGATCCTCTACGTCTACGGCAACCGCGTGAACCTGGGCACGATCCGGCGCGACGAGAACGCGCTCTGGAGCCTCGGCGTCCACGATCTCTCGGTCATCCTCCACCTGCTGGAGGAGGAGCCGACGGACCTCTCCGCGCACGGCGAATCCTTCCTCAAGCCCAACGTCGAGGACGTCGTCTTCTGCTACCTGCGCTTCCCGTCGGGCAAGACGGCGCACATGCACCTTTCCTGGCTCGACCCGCACAAGATGCGCCGCATGACCGTCGTGGGCAAGGACAAGATGGCCGTCTTCGACGACATGGAGCTCGACCGCAAGGTGACCGTCTACGACAGCGCGGCCGAGCCCTCCCTCCGCACCTTCGGCGAGTGGAGCACGCGTATCGGCGACGTCTACAGCCCGCGCGTCCCCAACTCGGAGCCGCTGCGCCTCGAGTGCGAGCACTTCCTCGGGCTGCTCCGCGGCGAGGGCGACCCGCTCGCCGCCGCACGCGCAGGCCTGTCCGTTGTTCGCACGCTCGAGCAGCTCCAGGCTTCGCTCGAGCGCGAGCACGTATGAAGGCGCGCGTCGCCGAGAGCGCGGTCGTCTACCCGGGGACCGTGCTGGGCGAGGACGTCGTGATCGGCGACAACGCCGTCGTGGGCAAGCACCCGAGCCTGGGCGCGCGTTCGACGGCGAAGGTCGAGGAGCTGGCGCCGCTCGTCGTCGGGGATGGGGCGCGCATCCTCGCGTGCGCGGTCGTCTTCGCCGGCAGCCGCCTCGGCAGCGGCGTGATCGTGGGCGACCAGGCCTGCGTGCGCGAGCGCTGCGAGCTCGGCGACGGCGTCATCGTCGGCCGCGGCTCGCTGGTCGAGAACGACACGACCGTCGGCGCCCGCACGCGCATCCAGGCGAACGCGTACGTGACCGCGTACACCACGCTCGAGGAGGACGTCTTCATCGCCCCCGGCGTCGTGACCACGAACGACAACTTCATGGGGCGCACGGAGGAGCGGCTGGCGCAGATGAAGGGCCCGACTGTCCGCCGCGGCGCACGCGTCGGGGGCGGCGCCGTGCTCCTGCCGGGGATCGAGATCGGCGAGGAGGCCTTCGTGGGCGCCGGCGCGGTCGTCCTGCACGACGTGCCCGCACGGGCCGTGGTCGTCGGCAACCCGGCGCGGCAGATCCGCGACGTGCCGGCCGGCGAGCTGCTCGAGAGCTAGCCGGAGACGACCGTCAGCGCCTGGCTCATGCCGGCGAGCCCGCCGCCCGGAGCGGCGTACGCCCGGTAGACGCCCGGCTGCACCAGGAGGTCGGCCGTCCAGGTCCCGTCCTCGCGGACGACCCCGTTGGCGACCGTCTGCCACGCCCCGCCCGGGGTCTGGCGCTGGATCTGCACGACCTCGCCCGCGAGCTCCTCGCCGGCGAACCCGCTCAGCGAGCGGCTCGTGTAGCCGGAGAACTGCACGGTCGGCCGCACATTCACGCGCACGGCCGCGGTCGCACCGGAGGCCGAGGACAGCCGGTAGAGCGTGGTGACAGTGGGATGAGCGCTGATGTTGACCTGACCGCTGATCTCGCGCAGAGTGGTCCAGGTGCTCTCGTTCAGGCGCCGCCGCTGGAGGTGGACGCCGGAGAGATTGCGCGCGAGCGCGGGCAGGATCTTCGTCTGGCCCTTGTTGATCGTGCCGCCGCCCGTGATGCGCATGACGCCGATCGTGAACCAGGTCGAGCGCAGCCCGAGCTCCGAGCGCATCGTCCCGCCCGAGATCGAGGTCGTGCCGGAGGCACCGGTCGCGGTCACGTTCGCGACGCGCAGCGAGCCGTTGCGGGTCACCGTCATGTCGGTCAGGCCGTTCGGCGCAAGCGAGCCCAGGAGCGACTTCACGTGCGAGCCCGACCAGACGCAGTCACGGCCCGGGCTCGGCGGGCAGTCCAGCTCGGCGTCCATCGGGCCCCACGTGTGGTGCGGCGAGATGCCGTCGAACGGGTCGTTGACGCTCTGGAGGTACGAGATGGACGGCGGGCCCCACTCGTGGTGCTTCGCCGCCGTACGACCGCCGGACGTCGAGAAGAAGAAGGTCGTGGCGACGGCGCCTCCCGACACGAGCACCTTCCCGGAGGTCGCGTCGACCGCGGCGTTCGACGAGGCGGCCTCGCCGCTCTGGCCGCCGTAGACCTGGTCGCGCGTGTCGCGGCACATGACGCTCGTCCCGAACCAGGAGCAGTGCCCTCCCGCGGCGAGCGCGTAGGAGCGGGCGGCGACCGCCTGCGCCTTCAGCGCCTCGGCGTGCCACGAGCTCGGCATCTCGCGCGGGACGACGCCCTTGACGTAGTCGTTCAGCCCGAGCGTGTTGAGCGCCCAGACGGTCGAGCCGGAGCGCCGGATCGTGATCGACCCCCGGTACTTGGCGCCGCCGATCTCGAGCGAGGCCGTGCCGCGCGTGAAGGTCGTGGGGTCGTTGACCGTGCGCGTCGTCGGGCCCTTGACGAGCTTGATCTTGCCTGCCGCGCCGGCGCTGACGACCCACGTCCCGGCCGAGAACGCGCCGCCCCCGCCGTTGAAGTTCGCGTCCGACCCGAGCTGGAGGGAGCCGTTGCCGGCGATGAGCAGCACCCTGATCGTCGCCGAGCGGTTCGCCTGCGTGGTGCCCTGGTAGTAGTGGGCGAGAATCTGCGAGTACGTGCGCCCGTTCTGGGCGAGGCCCTGCGCGCCGTACTGCGACAGGCCGATCCCGTGGCCCCAGCCGTTGCCCTTGAACACGAACGTGACGGCAGGCTGCGCGGTCGCGGCAAGCATCAGCGCCGCGAGAACGGCAAGGCCGGGAATGGTGAGACGGAAAGCGAGCCGCATGAGACCCCTATCGACAGTCAGCGTACGGAGGTGCAGTAAGGATTCCTTGAAGGGTAGCGACGTTTGGACACAGCGTGGTTCCGGTAAGGCCTAGGACGGTGGCGGGCACCACCGGCATCCTCCCGGATCGCTACGACGCTCCACGCCTCGTGGGGAGCGGCGGCATGGGCGAGATCTACGTCGCCCACGACCGCAAGCTCGACCGCGTCGTCGCGGTAAAGCTGCTGGCCGAGCGGCTCTCGCAGGACCCCGATCTCCGCGTGCGCTTCCGCCGCGAGGCGCTGACCGCCGCCCGCCTGTCGGGCGAGCCGCACGTGGTCACGATCTTCGACGTCGGCGAGCACGAGGGCCGGCCGTTCACGGTCATGGAGCATCTTCCGGGCGGCACGCTGGCCGACCACCTCGGCGACGGCCCCGTCGACCCGGACCGGGCGCTCGCGTGGCTGAGCGAGGCGGCCGAGGGGCTCGACGCCGCCCACCAGCACGGCATCGTCCACCGCGACGTCAAGCCCGCGAATCTCCTCTTCGACGGCGCCGACCGGCTCCAGGTCGTCGACTTCGGGATCGCCCGCGTCATCGACGAGACGATGGGCATGACCGCGCCCGGCACCGTGCTCGGGACGGCGGGCTACCTCGCCCCGGAGCAAGCGCGGGGTCACGAGACGACGGCTGCCAGCGACCGCTACGCGCTGGCCGTCGTCGCGTACGAGCTCCTCACCGGCAGGCGCCCCTTCGCACGCGAGTCCGCGACCGCCGAGGCGGCGGCCCACATCCACGAGATCGTCCCGCCGGCCTCGGAGCGCGCCGACCTGCCGGAGGCGGTGGACGCCGTCTTTGCCCGGGCGCTGGCGAAGAGCCCGGTGCACCGCTTCCCGACCTCGGCTGCCTTCGTCGACGCGCTCGCCGACGCGCTCCGGGCGACGCCGCCTCCTCCTGTCACCCCGCCGCCGGCCCGCCGCGCGAGCGCCGCGCCCATCGCTGCGCTCGTCGCGGGCGTCATGCTGCTGACGATCGTGGGGATCGGCGCGGCTGTCCTGCTCACGCGCGACGACCCGGCGCCGCCGGCAGCCAACACGCAGACGACGCCCGCGACGCAGCCGACCACGACGGCGCCGCCCCCGTCGACGACCGTCGCCCAGACGAACACCGCCCTCCACCGCCCGGCCCCCAGGCCGCCAACACCGTCAGCGTCGAGCAGGCCGCCGAGCTGAACGACGAGGCGTTCCAGCTCATGCAGGACAATCGCTGGCAAGAGGCGCTCCCGCTGCTCGAACGCGCCGTGCCCGCGCTCCGCGGGACCTACTCGGACGACTTCCGCTACGAGGCCTACGCCGAGTACAACCTGGGACGGACGCTCGTCGAGCTCGGCCGCTGCAAGGACGCGCTCCCGCACCTGAGAGCGCTCGCGCGACCTCCAGGGGAACCGTCGCGGAGATCAAGGACGCCCTACGCCAGCTGCGCGAGGAGCTGGCGGGCCTGCCCCGGCAACGAAAGGGCGAAGACAAGGACAAGGACGAGGAGAAGGGCGAGGACTAGCTACGCCAGCCGGTCGGCGTACTGGCGGCGGTAGTAGTCGAGGTACTCGCCGGACTTGATCGGCTCCCACCAGGCGCGGTTCGCCCGGTACCACTCGACCGTCTCGGCGAGGCCGTCCTCGAAGACGCGCTCCGGCTTCCAGCCGAGGCCTTCGAGCTTGGAGAAGTCGAGCGAGTAGCGCCGGTCGTGGCCCGGGCGGTCCGTCACATGGCGGACGAGCGAGGGGTCGGCGCCGGTCGAGCTCGACGATGCGCTGCGTGATCTCGATGTTCTCGCGCTCGTTGCCGCCGCCGACGTTGTAGGCCTCGCCCGGCGCGCCCTCGCGCAGGACGAACTCGATGCCGGCGCAGTGGTCCTCGACGTGCAGCCAGTCGCGGATCTGCTTCCCGTCGCCGTAGACCGGGAGCGGCTGGCCGTCGAGCGCGTTGGTGACGAAGAGCGGCACGAGCTTCTCCGGGTACTGGTTGGGGCCGTAGGTGTTCGAGCCGCGCGTGATCGACGCGTTGATGCCGAACGTGCGCACGTACGCGGGGATGTGGAGGTCGCCCGCGGCCTTCGCGACGCTGTACGGGCTCGAGGGCTGCACGGGGTCGGACTCGGAGGACGAGCCGCCGTCGGCCAGGTCGCCGTAGACCTCGTCGGTCGAGACCTGGACGTAGCGGGCGCCCGTGCGCCGCACCTCCTCGAGCAGCACCTGCGTCCCGAAGAACTCCGTGCGGCCGAAGTCGGTGGCGCCGAGGATCGAGCGGTCGACGTGCGTCTCCGCCGCGAAGTTGACGATCGGCATCGCAGCCCTCGGCAGCCCGCGTGACCGCCTCCGGGTCGGCGATGTCGCCCACCTGGAGCTCGACGTCGAGACCGTCGAGGTTCTCCTTGCGGCCGGAGTACGTGAGCTTGTCGAGCACGACGACGTCGTCCCCGGCGGAGACGAGGCGCCTGACGAAGTGGCTGCCGATGAACCCGCAGCCGCCGGTGACGAGAACTCGCACGTCCCTGATCGTAGTCGCGCGGAGGCCGAAGTCCACCCGGGCTAGGCCGCGGCGAGCCAGCGGGCGCAGTCGGCCATGTCGCGGTCCTGCTCGGGCTTGCCGGACATGCCCCAGGCGAGCGCGTGCGCGATGCCCCAGCCGCGCATGCGGTCGCGGTCGAGGTCGAGCTCGGCCGCGAGCAGGTCGAGCCGGCGGCGCATCTCATGCTCGCCAGGGGTCCGGATCGTTCCGCAGCTCCCAGCGGCGGTCGCGCAGGAACGAGGCGGTGTCGAACTCGCGCTCGCCGACGAGCGGCTTGGGGTCGATCGCCAGCCAGGGCTCGCGGCGGGCGCGGAGGATGTTGCCGCCATGGAGGTCCTGGTGGAGGACGACCGCTCGCCCTGCGCCGGCCCTGCCTCGCGCAGAAACGCGACCGCCTCGTCGAGCAAGCGCCTCCTCGTAGGGGCGCCCGAGCCGTTCCCACCCGCGACGGAAGCTCGTCCACCCAGCGCGGCGGCTGCGTTCGGTCGAGCAGCTGAAACGGATGGCCCTCGGGCGGCGGCTTCCAGAGCCGCCGCAGCACGCCGGCGACGACGCGCGTTACGTCGTCGCCGTCTGCGCGTCTCCCAGAGCCGCGTCCCCGGCTCGCACCGCTCGACGAGCAGCGCGCGGCGCTCGTCGTAGCGAGCCGAGCAGGCGCACGGCGCCGTCGCCGTCCCAGTGCGCGAGCGCGTCCGCCTCGTGCTCGCTCTCGGGCTCCGGGAAGTTGATCTTCAGCACCGCCGACGTCCCGTCCCGCAGCTCGACCGGCGCGACGTACGAGACGTGGGCGTTGTGGAACGGCTCGCCGACCTCGAGCGACCAGAGGCGCGCGCACTCTCCGACGATGTCGGGCAGGTGCTGGAGCCAGAGAAAGCCGTCCGGCTCCTCGCGCCACCACTCGAGGCCCGGAGGGACGCTCACACGGCGAGGCGCTGGAGGCACTCACGGAGCCCCTCGCGCCAGTGCGGGAGCTGCGGCGCGCCCTCGCGCTCGCTCCGCAGGACGGAGTACGCCGGCCGGGGCGCCGGGCGACCGAGCTCCTCCGTCGTGATCGGGACGACACGGCAGTCGAGGCCGGCCTCCTCGAAGATCGCCTCCGCGAACTCCGCCCATGTGGCCTCACCGCCCGCGGCCACGTGCCAGACGCCGCCGGGCAGCTCCACGAGCTCGCGCGTCGCGGCGGCCAGGTGGCCGACGAAGGTGGGGCACCCGCGCTGGTCGGCCACGACGCTCACCTCGTCGCGCTCCCGGCCCAGCCGCAGCATCGTGCGCACGAAGTTGTGGCCCGTCCAGCCGAAGAGCCACGAGCTGCGCACGATCCAACCCTCGCGCACCTCCTGCTCCCCGAGCAGCTTGGAGCGCCCGTACGCCGAGGTCGGTGCCGGCGCGTCCGACTCGACGTACGGCTCCTGCTTCGAGCCGTCGAAGACGTAATCCGAGGAGAAGTAGACGACCGGCGCACCCAGGGCGGCGACGTTGCGCGTCCCCTCGACGTTGGCGAGGAGGGCGCCCTCCTCGTCGGCTTCGGCCCCGTCCACGTCCGTCCAGGCGGCGGCGTGGAGGACGAGCCCCGGCGGCGGGTCGACGGCGACCGGGCGCGTCACGTCCAGGTCGGCCCGCAGGCGCGCGTCGGCGTCCGGGAACACCTCCTGGAGCGCGACGCCGAGCTGGCCGCCGGCGCCCGTGATCAGGACGCGCTGTCGCGCTCCGAGAGGATCGGCTTGTCCGTGCTCCACAGGTGCTTGACGCGCGGGTCGTCCCAGGGAATCCCGTGCTCGTCCGGATCGGCGGGGTCGTACTCGCGCGTGACGTGGTAGCAGAAGAGGAGATCCGTGAGCGCCTCGAAGCCGTGCGCGTGCCGGCCCGGGACGTACACCGCAACCGGGTTGTCCTCGCCGATGTCGAGGGTGAAGGTCTCGTCCGTCTCGCGGTCGAGCACGACGACACGGGCGGTGCCCGTCAGGCACGCGAAGAGGTCGTCCTGGCCGCGCTCGTGGTAGTGGAGGCCCCTGATCACGCCCTTGCGCGAGAAGGAGACGTTGGTCTGCAGGGTGCGATGCGGAAGGAGGCTCTCGCGCCGCACCTCGACGAACCAGCCGCGCTCGTCGCGGAAGTAGCGCAGCGGCAGGATCTGGATCCCGTCGATCACGCCGGCTTGTTCGCGCCCGTGTCGTCGATGAGGTTCCCGATCTCGCCGAGCGCCTCGTGCGTCCCTGCGTCGTGCCACCAGCCGCTCACGCGCGCCGAGCGCAGCCGCCCCTGCTCCGCGTACGAGCGGTTCACGTCGGTGATCTCGAGCTCGCCGCGCGAGGACGGCGCGAGCCCGCGGATGATCTCGAAGACGTCCGGCGGGTAGCAGTAGAGCCCGACGACCGCGTCGTTGGACGGCGGCGAGTCGTAGCGCGTGTCGACGACGCCCGCCTTCTCGACCACGTCCGTGACGCCACCGTCCTCGCCGTAGACGACCACCCCGAAGCGCTCCGGGTCGGGCACGTCCTTGACGAAGATCAGCGCCCCGTCGGGATCGGAGGCCCACGACCCGACGGCGCCGGACTCGGCGTGCTCGAAGATGTTGTCCCCGAGACAGACCACGAGGCTCTCGCCGGCGGCGAACGACTCGGCCATCCCGACCACCTGCGCGATCCCGCCCGGCTCGGTCTGCACCTTGTAGGTCAGATCGAGGTCGAAGAGGAGCCCGTCCCCGCCCCGCTCCTGCACGCGGCCGTCGCCGAGCAGGTCGATGAAGTCGCCGGCGTGGCCCTGGCCCGTGACGAGGAGCACGTCGCGGATCCCCAGCGACTGCATGAGCTGGAGCGGGTAGTAGACCATCGGCCAACGGCCGACGGGCAGCAGGTGCTTGTTCGTGATCCGGGTCAGCTCCTGGAGGCGGGTCGCCTCTCCCCCGGCGCAGATCAAACCGCGCGCGCGAATGCCTCCACCCTCCATGCCGGCCTGATGCTACTCGGCCAGCGCGCTGCGGAAGGCGTCCTCGGCCTCGTCGCCGTAGACCGCGAAGACGACGCGCTCGAGCGATCCCGGGCTCGTGCGAGCGCACCACGTCGACCATGATCGCCGCGCACTCCTCGAGCGGAAAGCCCCCGACGCCCGTTCCGAAGGCGGGTAGCGCGACCGAGCGTGCGCCCAGCTCCTCGGCCACCTCGAGCGTCCGCCTGGTCGTCTTCCGGACGAGCTCGGCGTCGGTGCGCAGGTCCTGGCCCATGACGGCGCCGTGGATCACGTGCTTCGGCGGGCAGGCTCCCGGCGCCGGTGGCGACCGCGTCGCCGATCTCGATCGGGCCTTTCGCGACCGCCTCGCGCTCGATCTCGTCGCCTCCGGCGCCCTTGATCGCGCCGGCCACGCCTGCGCCCATCCAGAGATGGTTGTTGGCAGCGTTGGCGATCGCGTCCACCTCCAGCGTGGCGATGTTGCCCTCGACGACCTCGAGCTCCATGGCGCGACAGCCTAATCGGGAACCTCTCGCCGAGGCGCGGAGTAACCGAGAAGAACGAGCCGCCTCTAGCGGCCGGAAACGCTCGGCGCGGGCCGCGCCGGAGCCTTCGGCTCGAGCGGCGAAGGCTTCACGAAGAACACGCGCGCCACCGGCGCCGGAAGCCACCAGTTCCAGCGGCCGAAGAGCGCCATCGCGCTCGGTACGAGCAGCGCACGCACGATCGTCACGTCGATGAGGATCGCCGTGGCGAGGCCGAAGCCGAACTGCTGGAGGCCGACGATCGACCCGGCCACGAAGCCCATGAACGCGGCGAACATGATCAGGCCGGCCGCGGTGACGATCCGCCCGGTCTTGGCGAGGCCGAGGGAGACCGCGCGCACGTTGTCGTGGGTCTCGTCCCACTCCTCCCGCATGCGGCTGACGAGGAAGACCTCGTAGTCCATCGAGAGCCCGAAGACCATCGCGAAGACGAAGACGGGGATCCAGCCCTCGATCTGGTCGAACGAGATGAGCCCGAGCCAGTCGGCACCGCCCCACTTGAAGAAGACGACGAGCAGGCCGTAGGCGGCGCCGATCGACAGGAGGTTGAGGATGATCGCCTTGAGCGGGATCAGAAGCGATCTGAACGCCCGCAGAAGCAGCACGTAGGTCAGGAGCAGGACGCCGAGGACGAGCCAGGGGAAGGCGCCGTACGTGACGTCGAGGAAGTCGACGCCGCTCGGCGGGCCGCCGCCGGCGTACACGCTCATGTTGTCGGGGAAGCCGGCCGCCGGGACGATGTCGTCGCGCAGCCGGTCGACGAAGTCGAGCGCGGTCGGAACGCCGTACTCGCTCCTCCCCGTGACCTCGAGGTGGAGGTATTGCCCCGTCGGGTCGACGCTCTGCGGGCTCTCGGGGTCGAACGTCACGCGCGCGACCTCGGGATCGGCCCGAAGCCCCTCCTCGAGCCGCTCGAGCGCGACCTGGACGTCCGGGTCCTCGAGGCCGCCCGGCCGCGCGGTGTCGATCACCAACGCGGTCGGGGCCAGAGCCCCGTCGCCGACCTCCTCCGAGACGATGTTGAGCCCGCGGATGCCCTCGAGGTCCTGTGGGATGCCCTCGTTGGAGCCCGGGCCGACCTCGAGCGTGAGCACCGGCAGCGCCAGCAGGAGGAGGAACGACGTCGTCGTTGCGGCGACGAGTGCAGGGCGCCGCATGATCGTCCGCGAGAGGCGCACCCACATGTTCGACTCGTCGTCGGCGCGGCGCTCCGCGACGCGCCTCGGGATCAGGCGCACCCGGTCGAGCGGTGCGGCGAGGAAGTAGAGGAGGACGGGCAGAAGCGTCAGCGCGCAGACGACGGACACGAGCGGGATGACGAGACCGCCGATCCCGAAGCCGCGCATGAAAGGCAGCGGCATGAACAGCATGAGCGCCAGGCCGATCCCGACCGCCGACCCCGAGAAGACGACCGCCCGGCCCGCGGTCTCCATCGTGCGGACGATCGCGTCGACCCGTGAGCCGTCCTTCGCGAGCTCCTCGCGGTAGCGATAGACCACGAGCAGCGAGTAGTCGATCGCGATCCCGAACCCGATCAGCATGACGAGGTTCTGGAGATAGGTCGTCAGCTCCATGAAGTTCGCGAAGATCCAGATGATCCCGAGCGTCGTCGGGATGGCCGCGGCCGCGAAGAGGAACGGCAGCAGGAAGGCGAGCGTCCCGAAGACGAAGACGAGGATGAGGAGCGCGATCGGGATCAGCGATGAGCACCTCGCCGATGAACAGGTCCTCGGCGAAGACGGGGTCGAGGTCGTGCTCGATCGCCGCCTGGCCGGAGACGAGCACCTCCGCGCCGGAAATCTCGCCGACCGCCTCGCGCATGTCGTCCGTGTGGCCCTTGGCGTCCGCCGGCTCGAGGTTCGAGACGAGGAGGGCCGTGACGACGGAGTCCGACACCGGCTGCACGACCACCACCTCCGACGTCGGGAGCGCGTCCGAGGCCCTGGCGGCCGCCTGCTGTACCTCCCCGAGCAGCTCGGGAGCGGAGCCGGGCTCGCCGCGCACGACGATCGTGAACGACCCCGTCGTCTTGCGGCCGAACTCCTCCTCGAGGATCTGCTCGGCTCTCGCCGTGTCCGTCCCGGGTAGCGAGAAGCGGTTGGTGAGCAGGTCCGAGAGCCGCGCGGTGGCGGCCATCGAGGCCACGAAGACGACCGCCCAGACCGCGACCACGGCCCAGCGATAGCGGATCATCGCCCGCGTCCAGCGCTCCATCAGCTCTCCGACAGCCTCTTCGCGCCCACGTCCCCGAAACTAGCCGACGGTCAACTTCGGCGCAGCGACCTCCGCGCGGCCTTGCGGGCGCGCACACCCGGAGCGAGCCGCACGGCCGCGACCCAGACGTAAGCGGCCAGCCCGAGTCCGGCTCCGGCGACTTTCAGGATGCGCGGCATGGCTACGATTGTCGCGCATGGCTGCCCGCAAGGACATGGAACGACTCAGAGGTGAGATGGAGGAGCTCTTCAGCGACCTCTGGTACCACCGCCTCTCGCCGCAGCGCACGGGCTTTCGGCCCCGTGTCGACGTCTACAGGACCCAGGACCCGCCTGCGGTCCACGTGGTCGTCGAGCTCGCCGGGGTCGACCCGGACAAGGTCGAGATCTCGGTCGCGGAGGGCGCGCTCGTCATCTCGGGCCAGCGCCAGCGGCCGGCCGGAGGCGAGCGCCGCTACGAGCACATCGAGATCGACTACGGGCCCTTCCTGCGCCGCCTCGCGCTCGGCGACGGCATCGACACGAGCGCGGCCGAGGCGAGCTACGAGCACGGGCTCCTGACGATCGTCCTCCCCCTGCGCCAGCGGAGCTCCGGGCCGATCCGCCTGAAGATCAAGAAGGAAGACGAGTCGTGAGCGTGGTCGAGGAACACACGCCCGAGACGCTCGACGAGGGCACCTCGCTCCTGCCGATTCTCCCGCTGCGGGAGACGGTCGTGTTCCCCAACTCGATGACGCCGCTCGCCGTCGGGCAGGAGCGCTCGATCCGCCTGATCGACGAGGCCGTCGGCGAGAACCGGACGATCGCGCTCGTCACCTCCCGCTCGACCGAGGAGGAGGCCGACAGCGCGGATGACCTCTACGAGGTGGGGACCGCCGCGGTGGTGCACAAGATGGTGCGCGTCCCCGACGGGACCCTCAGGGTGCTCGTGCAGGGCCTCGAGCGCGTGAAGCTCGAGAGCGTCGAGCAGACCGAGCCCTACCTCGCGGGCCTCTTCACCAAGCTTCCCGACGTCCCCGGCCCCGAGCTGGAGGTCGAGGCGCTCGCGCACAACGTCGAGTCGCTCTTCGGCCGCATCATCTCGGCCTCGCCATACCTCCCGGAAGAGCTGCTGCTCGCGGCTGCCAACGCGGAGTCGCCGAGCGGGCTCGCCAACCTGATCGCGTCGACGCTCCGTCTCACGACCGAGCAGAAGCAGGAGCTCCTCGAGGCCGTCGACGTCCAGGAGCGGCTGCGCAAGCTGAGCGCCGCGCTCGCGCGCGAGCTCGAGGTCGTCGAGCTCGGGACGAAGATCCAGTCCCAGGTCCAGGAGGAGATGGACAAGTCTCAGCGGGAGTACTTCCTGCGCCAGCAGCTGAAGGCGATCCAGGACGAGCTGGGAGAGGGCGACGAGCAGCAGGCCGAGATCACCGAGCTGCGCACGCGGTTGGAGGAGGCGAAGCTGCCCGAGGAGCCCGAGCGCGCCGCACGGCGCGAGCTGGACCGGCTCGCCAAGCTCCCACCCGCCGCAGCCGAGTACGGCGTGATCCGCACGTACCTCGAGTGGCTGATCTCCCTGCCCTGGGACAAGACGACCGAGGACGACCTCGATCTCGAGGCCGCTCGCGCGATCCTCGACGAGGACCACTACGACCTCGACAAGGTCAAGGAGCGGATCCTCGAGCACCTGGCGGTCCAGAAGCTCACGAACAAGCTCTCCGGCCCGATCCTGTGCTTTGTCGGCCCGCCCGGTGTCGGCAAGACGTCCCTGGGCCAGTCGATCGCGCGCGCTCTCGGCCGCGAGTTCGTCCGCGTCTCGGTGGGCGGCGTGCGCGACGAGTCCGAGATCCGCGGCCATCGCCGTACCTACGTGGGAGCGATGCCGGGCACGATCATCCGCGCGCTCCGCGACGCCGGCACGAAGAACCCGGTCTTCATGATCGACGAGATCGACAAGATGGGCGCGGACTGGCGCGGCGACCCCTCGAGCGCGATGCTCGAGGTGCTCGACCCGGCGCAGAACTCGAGCTTCCGCGATCACTACCTCGACCTGCCCTTCGACCTCTCGCAGGTGCTCTTCATCTGCACCGCGAACCAGCTGGAGCCGATCCCCGGCCCGCTGCGCGACCGCATGGAGATCATCCCCCTGGCCGGCTACACCGAGGACGAGAAGGTCGGCATCGCCAAGACGTATCTCGTCCCGAAGCAGCTAGAGGCCCACGGGCTCGAGAACAGCCGAGTGACGATCTCCGAGAACGCGCTGCGCCACCTCATCCGCGAGTACACGCGGGAAGCCGGCGTCCGGAGCCTCGACCGCGAGCTGGCGGCGATCTGCCGCAAGGTCGCCCGCGAGATCGCAGAGGGCAAGCGCAAGGGCGCCCGCGTAGACGAGCGGCGCCTGCGGTCCTGGCTCGGCCCGCCGCGCTTCCGCGCCGAGGTGCGCAGGCGCACGTCCGACCCCGGGGTCGCCACGGGCCTCGCGGTCACGCCGGTGGGCGGCGACGTCCTCTTCGTCGAGGCGACCGCCATGCCCGGCTCGGGCAGGCTCACGATCACCGGCCAGATCGGCGAGGTGATGCGCGAGTCGGCGCAGGCCGCCCTCTCCTGGGTGCGCGGACATTCGGCCGAGCTCGGCCTCTCCTCGGACTGGTTCGAGGAGCGCGACGTCCACATCCACGTTCCCGCCGGCGCCGTCCCGAAGGACGGCCCGTCGGCAGGCATCGCCATGGCGACCGCGCTCTCCTCGCTGGCGATGGGCATCCCGGTCTCCGAGGATGTCGCCATGACGGGCGAGATCACGCTCACCGGCCTCGTGCTCCCCATCGGGGGCGTCAAAGCGAAGGTGCTCGCCGCCGAGCGCGCGGAGATCTCGACCGTGATCCTCCCGAAGGACAACGAGCCCGATCTCGAGGAGCTCCCGAAGGACGTTCGCAAGTCGATGAACTTCGTGCCGGTGGAGCGGATCGAACAAGTGCTCGACGCGGCGTTCCCGCACGTCGACGCACGGGAGTTTCCACAGGCAGCGGTCGGGTAGATAATCCCAGCGAACAAGACGAAAGGACTGGCATGAAGGACAAGATGAGCGGGGCCGTCGAGACCGCGCGGCCATACGTCGAGCGGATCGCTCAGGACGATGAGCTCCACGACCACGTGAAGAAGGCCTACGCCTCGGCGAGGGGCATCTACGACGAGCTGCTCGGCAACCAGGGTGCCCAGGCGGTTGCTTTGCGCGTCGCCAAGGACAAGGACATCCAGGACGAGCTGAAGAAGGCCGTCGAGGAGTTGCGCAAGGCCGGTGAGCGCGTGCAGGGGAAGGAGTCCCACACCGGGCGCAACGTCACGATCCTTCTTGCCGGCATCACGCTGGGCGTCCTCTTCAACCCGGCGACCGGGCCGGACACGCGCAAGTGGCTCAAGGACAAGGTCCTGGGCCCCGAGCAGCCGTTCGAGTCCCAGTCGAACGAAGCCAGCTCGAGCTAGCGCGCGGCCTAGCTAGCCGCTGAAGCCCGTTTCGGCCCCGACGATCGTCGGGCCGGGTTGCCCTTCCCCGAACAGGTCGGGCACCACGAGGTACGACGAGAGCGAGTCGTCGCCCAGGCCGGAGAGCGAGGAGATGTCGTCGGCCTGGAGCAGCACCGCGCCGGCCTCGGGCGCCCGGCCCGCCTGCGGCGTCCAGCCGGCGAAGGCGATGTCGTCCAGGCGCAGCCAGGCGGTCAGGTACGGGTACGGGTTGATCACGCCGTCGTAGCCCATCCAGAGCAGCTCGAGCGGATGGATCTCGAAGTGAAGGTGCGGCGGCGTGCCGACCGCGTCGCCCGTCGTACCGACGAACCCGATCACGTCACCGGCCTTCACCTGGGCGCCCTCGCGCGCAATGGGCGAAAAGGCGGAGAGGTGCGCGTAGTAGAACTCGTTGCCGGCGCCGTCGCGGAGCCAGAGCCGGTTGCCGCCGACGTCGTTCCAGCCGACGAGGAAGAGCGTGCCGTCGGCGACCGCGAGGACAGGTGCGCCGAGCGGGGCGAAGATGTCGTTGCCGTGGTGCCAACCGGTCGTGGCCCGGGCGGCGGCGAAGTCGTCGCCGAACGAGGCCTGGCCGTAGACCGGGAACACGTAGCCGGCCTCGGTGAGCCTGGGCTGGACGTTCCGGGGCGGATTCTGGACCGTCGGAGGCGGCGTCGTTCCCGGCGGCGTCGGCACGGGCTCGCGCGGCGGGCCCTGGCCGGGCGGCTTCGTCGACGGGGGCGGAGGCGGCGGAGCGGGCGGAGGAGGAGGAGCGGCCTTGCGGGCGCTCGCGGCAGCCTCGGCGTAGCCCACCATGATCTCCGCCCCGGCGGGCAAGCCACCGTGTGCGGCCGTGAGGACGACGTGCAGCCCGGTCACGAACCCCCGGAAGCCGCGCCGCGCCTGGTTCTGGCGGACGACCGCCTGCTCGAGCACGACCATGTAGCCCCAGTCGCCGAGCGCGACGCGCGTGTTGGGCGAGGCCTGTACCGACGACCCGAGCGCGACGAGGTTGGAGACCGACGAGTCGCCGAGCGAGCCGTCGGCGGCCTTCCCGGACGCGCGGGCGTTGGCGCGGACGAAGACCGCGTCAGCCGTGATCTCCCCGCCGAAGAGCGAGACGGACTGGACGGTGGCGCTGCCCGACGCGGTCGCCGAGCTCGCGGCGCTCGTCCGGGCGCCCGTGCTCAGCCAACCCGCGCTGGCGGCGCCGTCGCCGTAGCCCCAGCCGTTGAGTGTCGCCCCGGCGCGCGGCGGCGCCGACACGGAGCCGGCGGTATCCCCGGCCCCGCCCGGAAGGACGACGCGGACGCCGAACGCGCT
>CAVVIB010000021.1:0-309766 GCA_963748205.1 uncultured Actinomycetes bacterium | reverse complement strand
CGCGCGAGCGCGTCGTCCATCGGCACGACCGCGTCGCCGTAGCGCGCGATCCCGCGACGGTCGCCGAGCGCCCGGTCGAGCGCCGCGCCGAGCGCGATCGCCGCGTCCTCCGCCGTGTGGTGCTCGCCGGTCTCCAGGTCTCCCGCGGCCTCGAGGACGAGGTCGAATCCCGCGTGGAAGGCCAGCTGCTCGAGGAAGTGGTCGTAGAGGCCGGCGCCGGTTGCGACGCGCACGCGGCTCGCGCCGTCGAGTGCGAGACGCACGCGGATGCGCGTCTCCGCCGTGGCGCGCAGGTGGCGGACGCTTCGCCCGGACGAGCCGGCGACGGGCGCCGGGCGGTCGAGCGCGCGGGCGATGCCCTCGAGGAGCAGGTCGTCGTCCTCGGGGTCGCGAACGGAGGCGCGGATCCCGTCGGGGAAGACGCGGACGACGAGGCCCGACTGCAGGAGCGAGGCGCCCAGGCCCGGCGGGTCGTCCACCGGGACGAAGAGGAAGTTCGTGTGCGAGGGAAGCGGGTCGAGCCCGAGCGCGCGCAGGCCACTCGCGAGCCGCTCGCGCTCCTCGACCTGCGGCGACACGTCGGGCGGGTCGGCGAGCGCCGCGACAGCAAGCGCGGCCGACAGCGTCGAGATCGGCGCCGGCGACTGGCGGCTGTTCAGCTCGGCCGCGGTCTCCGCGTTCGCGACCGCGTATCCGACGCGCCCTCCGGCGAGCCCGAAGGCCTTGGAGAGCGTCCGAATGACGACGACCCCGTCCTCGATCAGGCCGGCGGCCGTCTCGCCCGCGTACTCGTAGTACGCCTCGTCGACGACCAGCGGCCGTTCGGCCGGCAGCTCGTCGAGCTCCCCGCTCGGGTTGTTGGGCCGGCACGCGAACGTGACCGCCGCATCTCCTTCGCCGACGTCCGCGCCCGCCAGCTGGGCAGCGATGCGGAAGAGCGGATAGGTCGGGTCGTTCGCGATCGCGACCCGGTCGCCGGGGCCTGCGAACGCCCTCGCGCACAGAAGGATGAGGTCGTCGGCGCCCGCGCCGAGCACGACGTTCTCCGGCTCGACGCCGGCATAGCGCGCAACCGCGGCCGTCAGCTCCGTATAGCCGCCGTGCGGGTAGTTGTGCACGTCGGCGAGTGCGCCCGCGAGCGCGCCGGGCCGGGACGTCGGAAGCGGCCAGGCGGGAACGTTCCCGTCGAAGCGGACGATCTGCACCGGGTCGAGCCCGGTGCGCGCCGCGAGCTCGGCGGTCGACGCCGCCCAGCCGTACGCGGCGAAGTCGGGCGAAAGCGCCCTCATCGCCGGACCGCCTCGGCGTGCGCGGGCATGCCCTCGAGAGCGGCGAGCGCCTCCACGACGGGCCGTACGCCCTCGAGCCCTTCGCGGGTGAGGCGCTGGACGGTCACCGGCTTCAGGAACGCCTCGAGCCCGAGGCCGCCGACGGCACGCGCACGGCCGCCCGTGGGGAGGACGTGGTTCCCGCCGGTCGCGTAGTCGCCTGCGGCCACGGGCGACCACGGGCCGACGAACACGGCCCCGGCGTTGCGGACGCGCGGCGCGAGCCGCTCGGCCTCCTCACCCAGGAGCACGAGGTGTTCGGGCGCGAGCTCCTCGACGCTGGCGAACGCGCCTTCGAGGTCGCCGTTCGCCTCCACGAGGCGGCACACCGCGTCGGGGCCGTGCTCGCGCTGTGCGGCGAGCTCGAGCTCTGCGATCTCGAGATCGGCGCCCTCCGACGCGAGGACGACGACCTCCGACGGCCCCGCGGGGAGGTCGACGGAGACGTCCTGCGAGACGATCGCCTTCGCCTCGTTCACGAAGGCATTCCCGGGACCGACGATCTTGTCGACGGCTGCGATGCTCTCGGTGCCGTAGGCGAGTGCCGCGATCGCCTGCGGCCCGCCGACGGCCCAGACGTCCTCGAGCCCGAGCAGCTCGGCCGCCCGCGCGACCACGCCCGCGCCGCCCGGCGGGGTGGCGACCACGATGCGCTCCACGCCGGCCACGAGCGCCGGCACGGCGCACATGACGAGCGTGGACACGAGCCGCCGCGGAACGTAGATCCCGACGGACGCGAGCGGGACCCAGCGCCGCTCGAGGACGACACCGGGCGCGATCTCCTCCCGCAGGTCCGGCGGGCGCTGGAGCTCGTGCCAGCGGCGTACGGACTCCGCGAGCGCGAGGAGGGCGTCCCCGGCCACCTCGCCGTCGGGGACGGCACGAGTGGGCTCGACGCCGTCGAGCCGCTCCGACCACTCGGCGAGCGCCGCGTCACCGCGCTCGCGGACGTCGGCCACGATGTCGGCGACCTCCGTCATGCAAGCATCCGCTCGACGGGGACGAGCAGGATCGAGCTCGCGCCGGCGGCCTCCAGTCGCGGGAGCAGCTGCCAGACGTCGGCCGCCGGCACGAGCGCGTGGACGGCGACCATCCCGGATTGCGCGAGCGGGATCACGCTGGGTGCGCCGGAGCCGGGGACGAGCGCGCAGATCTCCTCCAGCGCGCTCTCGGGGGCGTTCAGCATCAGGTACCGGGCCTCGCGCGCCTGGACGACGCTCGCCAGAATGGGCGCGAGGCGGAGCGAGGCGTCGTCGGGCTGCTCGGCGGCGATGAGCACCGCTTCGGAGGAGAAGAGAGATCCGAGCGAGCGCAGCCCGTTGGTCCGCAGCGTGTTCCCGCTGGAGACGAGGTCGACGATCGCGTCGGCGAGGCCGAGCCGTGGAGCGACCTCGACCGACCCGGTCACGTCGACGAGATCGACGAACACATCACGCTCGGCGAGCAGGCGGCTGGCGAGGCCAGGATAGACCGTGGCGACGCGGTGCCCGCCCAGGTCGTCGATGCTCTCGACCGGCGACTCCTCGGGAACAGCGGCTTCCAGCGTGCAGCTGCCGAAGCCGAGCCGCAGGAGCTCGGTCACCCGCGCGCCACGCTCGGCGACGAGGTCGGCGCCCGTGATCCCGCAGTCGACGACGCCGTCCTGCACGTACTCGGGGATGTCGGCGGCGCGCACGAGCAGCACCTCCACGGGCGCGTTGCGGCAGGGGAACGCGAGCGCGCGCTCGCCCGGCACTTCGGGGCCCAGCCCCGCGTCCTCGAGCAGGCCGATCGACGGCTCGCGCAGCCGTCCCTTGGCGGGAACGGCGATCTTCAGGAGGTCGGGGAGAGGCGCGCGCGACGGTCGAGCGCCGTCCGGTACCCGCCCTCGCCGCGGCGAAGCCAGTGCGCCACGCGCGTCACCGTCGTCGTCGACGCGCCCGTCCGCTTGGCGATCTCCTGGTAGGGGAGTCCCTGGTCGAGGAGCTTCGCCACCTCCCAGCGGTGCGCGATCGCCTCGAGCTCGCTCAGGGTGCACAGATCCCGGAGGAAGCGCTCCACCTCGTCCTTGTCCTCGAGGCTCAGGATCGCCTCGAAGAGATCTTCCATCTCCGCTGTTCGCCATGGATGTGATTGCTCAGCCATCGTTGTCTGGCTCAGCATATTATCATGTTAACATGACAGCGCAAGAGGGCTTCCAGCTCGTCCCGGCCGTGGACGTGGTCGGCCAAGAAGCGGTGCGCCTCCGGCAGGGCGCGTTCGACAGCGTCGTCGCCCGCGCCGGCGACCCGGAGGCGCTCGTCGCCGCGTACGCCGAGGCGCACCCGCCGTTGATCCACGTCGTCGACCTCGACGGCGCCAGAGAGGGTGCGATCCGGCCCGCCCTCGTCCGTGCTCTCGCCGCGGCGGCCGGCACGACGCCGATCCAGGCCTCCGGCGGGATCCGCTCGCTCGAGGACGCCGAGGCGCTCCTGGAGGCCGGCGCGGCCCGCGTCGTCGTGGGGACGGCGGTCCTGGCGGGCGACGACGTCCTGCGAGAGCTCGCCGACGCGCTCGGCGAGCGACTCGTCGTCGCCGTCGACGCGCGCGACGGCCGAGTCGCGGCGGCCGGCTGGACCCGTGCCAGCGACCTCACGCCCGAGGAGCTGGCGGAGCGCTGCGCCGCGGCGGGCGTCGGTCGGCTCCTGTGCACGGCGATCGACCGCGACGGGACGATGGGCGGCCCGGATCTCGGCCTCCTCGCGAGCGTCCGGGAGCGCTCGGGCCTGCCGGTCCTCGCGGCGGGCGGCATCCGCTCCGAGGACGACCTGGCCGACCTCGAAGCGCTCGGGCTCGAAGGCGCGGTCGTCGGGCGGGCGCTCCTGGAGGGCGCGATCTCGCTGCCGCGGCGCTAGAGGGCGCGGACGGCCGGCCGCGCGCCGACCGGCTCCGGCAGGAGCAGCCCGATCAGCGCCGCCTCGAAGACGTCGCGGCCGTCGAGGGAGTACGCGGCGGTGAACTCCGGCGCCCCGTTCACCTCGAGGACGGCGAGGCTTCCGTCGGGCTGCGGGATCAGGTCGACGCCCGCGAGCTGCGTCCCCGCCGCTTCCGCGGCCGCGATCGCGAGCGCACACTCGTGCGGCTGCGGCTGGAACGGATGGCGCGTGGCCCCGAGGGCGACGTTCGTCCGCCACTCGCCGGGCGGCGCCACGCGGCGCACCGCGCCGACGACGCGGCCACCGGCGACCAGCAGGCGAAGGTCGTACCCGGACGGCGGCACCAGCTCCTGGAGGAGCGCGCCGTGGCGGCGGAACCACGCCTGCTGCCGCAGCGTGCGCAGGAGCATCCCGAGCTCGTCGGGGTCGGCGCATGCGGCGACGTGCTCGCCGCGGCTCCCGAAGCGCGGCTTGACGACGAGCGGGAAGCGGAGGCGCGAGACGTCACGGCGGCCCGAGGCGGCGCTCAGGTACGCCGTTTCCGGGTGCGGTAGCCCGGCCCGCCCGAGGCGGAGGGCGGTCACGAGCTTGTCGTGGCACGCGCGCAATGCGTCGGGCCCGTTCAGGACGCTCACGCCACGGGAGGCGAGGCCGCGAAGCTTCGCGATGCCGGGCTCGATCCCGTCGAGCGTGGGGCGGACGTCGAGGTAGCCGAGGACGAGATCGTCGTTGCCGGCCGCCTTCGCCGCTTCCGGCGGGGTCATGACCGCCACCTCGAGATCGATCCGCCGGCCCGCCGCCGCGAGGGACGAGGGGACGTGGGCCTCGCGCCAGGCGACGACGAAGAGCCTCATTCCCGAAGATGCTGCGGGAGAGGACGGTTACGGCGGGGAGAACGTTCGGTGTCGCTCTGGAGACCGGAGCCGCCGGCGAAGGAGGGTTCGGCGAAACAGTGGCTGTGCCGTCCCGCCAGACCCTCCTAGATCTCCTCGAAGACGATCGGCTGCGCGCCTTCCCAGAGGACGACGCGGCCCAGCTCGGGCAGCTGCTCGCGGCCCTCCTCGATCGTGGCGAAGTGGTTGCCCGCCAGCTGGCCCATCTTGCTCGCGAAGCAGGTCGCCCCGTACGGGAAGAGGATCTCGACCTCCGAGAGGCCGCCCGGGTAGAGGAGGATCTCGCCGGCCGCCGGGTAGCTGTTGGCGTTCTCCGGGCCGAGGTCGAGCTCGAGCTCCCAGCCCATCGGCACCCACGCCGACTCGCCGCTCCAGCGCGCCTGGACGAGCTGGCTGCGCAGAGGCAGCAGCTCGCGCAGGACGGCGATCGTCCGGGGCGCGGTCTCCTCCAGGCGCGCGGTGAAGCGGAAGCTGCCTGCGGTGATCGAAAGCACGGCGTGACCTTACACCGCGGGGTTTGCCGATCTCCCGGCCCGGGCACCACTGGCCCCGATGGCACCCTGGATCATCATCGCCGTGATCGGCGTCGCGATTGCGATCGTCATTGCCGTCGTCATCGAGCGCAGGTCGAGACGCGAACGCGAGCTCAAGGAGCGGCGCGTCGAGGCCGGCGAGCACCGCGAGCTGGCCGAGACGCAGGAGGCGCGCGCGAAGCAGCGCGAGGACGCCGCCCGCGACGAGCTCGACCGTGCCGAGCGCGAGCGGGCCGCGGCGCATGAGCACGCCCGCCGGGCCGACGAGGTCGACCCGGACGTGGAGGTCGACCCGGACGTAGAGCCCGACCGGTCCTGATCCGGCTAGCGGCGACACACCCGTAGCCGGTAGCGTCGGAGAGCCGTGAAGCTCTCCACCGAGTCGCTCGCGCTCGCGTGCGCCCGGCACCCGTGGCGGACCATCGGTGCCTGGATCGCCCTCGTCGTGGTCTCCTTCGTGGTCATCGCGACGTTCTTCGGCGACCTGACGACCGAGGGCGAGGTCACGAGCGCGACCGACTCCAAGCGCGTCGACGAGCTCCGGTTCGAGCACTTTCGGCCGACCGCCGAGGACGCCGGTGAGCAGATCAGCGAGGTCGTCGTGATCGTGCTCGAGGAGGGGACGCTCGACGATCCCGCCGTCCAGGAGCGCGTTCAGTCGCTTGCCGGCGAGATCCGCGAGGCCGGCGCGACGAACGTCGTCACCCACGAGGAGAACGAGGATCTGGTCGCCGAGGACGGGCAGGCAACCGCCGTGCTCGTGGGGCTCGGCGCGAACGAAGATGCGATCGGCGACGTCGTCCAGGCCGTGGACGGGCTCGACGAGCAGCCCGGCTTCGACGCGGCGATCACGGGCGAGGTCGTGCTCGACGAGGACTTCAGCGCCCTCTCCGAGGAGGATCTCCAGCAGGGCGAGCTGTTCTTCGGCGCGCCCGTGGCGCTGATCGTGCTCCTGCTCGTCTTCGGCACGGTCGTCGCCGGCGTCATCCCGCTCGTGCTCGCGCTCCTGTCGATCCTCGTCGCGATCGCGCTCACCGGGCTCGTGGGCCAGGTGTTCGAGCTCTCGGTCTTCGTCACGAACATGATCTTCGGCATGGGCCTCGCGCTCGGGATCGACTACTCGCTCTTCATTCTCAGCCGCTTCCGGGAGGAGCGCTCTCAGGGGAGGGAGAAGCTCGACGCCATCCACACGGCCGGCGCGACCGCGAGCCGGGCCGTCCTCTTCAGCGGCGCCGCGTTCGTGCTCGCGATGACCGGGCTCGAGCTCGTCCCGAACACGATCATGCGGAGCCTCGCGACCGGAGCGATCCTCGTCGGGATCGTGTCGGTGATCGCCGCACTGACGCTGCTCCCGGCGGTCATCAGCCTGCTCGGGGACGGCATCAACCGGTGGCGCGTGCCGTACTTCGGCCGCACGTCGGCCGCGGCCGAGAGCCGGTTCTGGGGGAGGATCGTGCGCGCCGTCATGCGGCGCCCGGTCGTGAGCCTCGTCGCGGCCGTCGCGTTCCTGCTCGCCTGTGCGATCCCGTTCCTCTCCCTCGAGACGGGGACGGCGGGGATCAGCACGCTCCCGGAGCGCTTCGAGTCGCGGCAGGGCTTCGAGCTCCTCAACCAGGAGTTCCCGGGCCAGACCACCGATCCCGTGCTCATCGCCGTGGACGGCGACGCCCAGTCGGAGGACGTCCAGGCCGGCGTAGAGCGGCTTGACCGCGGCCCTCGGCGAGCGCGAGGTCTTCGGCGAGCCGACGGTCGAGACGGCGCCGGGCGACGACCTCGTCCTCGTGACCGTGCCGGTGGCGGGCGACGCGGTCTCGGCCGAGGCGGTCGCCGCCGTGCGCGACCTCCGCGACAACGTCGTCCCCGAGGCGTTCGCCGGCTCCGACGCCGAGGTCTTCGTCGGCGGTGACACCGCGGAGGACATCGACTACTACGACGTCATGAACACGTGGCTCCCGATCGTGATCACGTTCGTCCTCGGCCTGAGCTTCATCCTGCTCACGATCGCGTTCCGGTCGATCGTCGTCCCTGCGACCGCGATCGCCATGAACCTGCTCGCGGTGGGCGCCGCCTACGGCCTGCTCGTGCTCGTCTTCGTCAAGGGCGTGGGGAACGAGCTCTTCGGCTTCCAGCAGGTGGACATCATCGAGGCCTGGGTGCCGCTCTTCCTCTTCGCGGTCCTCTTCGGGCTCTCGATGGACTACCAGGTGTTCCTGCTCAGCCGTATCCGCGAGCGCTTCTCGCAGACCGGCGACAACGAGGAGGCGGTGTCCTTCGGCGTGGGCTCGACCGCGCGGCTCATCACCGGCGCGGCGCTGATCATCATCGCCGTCTTCGCCGGCTTCGCCCGCGGCGACCTCGTCATGTTCCAGCAGATGGGCTTCGGGGTCGCGGTCGCCCTGTTCATCGACGCCACGATCATCCGCTCGGTCGTCGTCCCGGCCACGATGACGCTCCTCGGCCGCTGGAACTGGTACCTGCCGTCATGGCTCTCGTGGCTCCCGGACGTCCACGTCGAGGGCCACGAGGAGCAGCCCGAGCCCGCCAAGTAGCTACTCGTCCGGGTGGTGGCGCCCGTGGTACGAGATGAGCGTGCAGAGGAGGCCGGTGAGGGCGACGCCCGGGCCGACCTCGAAGAGCAGCCGTGACTCGTCCGAGCGCTCGACGCCCGTGACGAGGCCGCCGACGCAGATCCAGACGGATGCGAGGATCGCGGGCAGGAGCAGCAGGATCACCGTCCAGTCGTGCCACGGCCGGCCGCGGGACTCCCAGAGCCGGTAGTCGACCAGGGCGAGCGCGAGCACCAGGAGCGCGGGGAGGACGCCGGTCAGCACCTCCCGCGAGCCGATCGCAACCCAGAGCGCGAGCGCGGCCGCACCGGCCGTGAGGTAGCGCGGCAACCGCTATCCGCGGACGGCGGGGCTGGTCACGCGCGCGCCTCCCGGGGACTGCGGAAGCGGCGAAGCCGCAGCGAGTTGCCGACCACGAAGAGGCTCGAGCCGGCCATGGCGGCTGCGGCCACGATCGGGTTCAGGAGCCCGGCAACGGCGAGCGGCACGGCGGCCACGTTATACGCGAACGCCCAGAAGAGATTGCCCTTGATCGTGGCAAGGGTGCGCCGTGAAAGACGGATCGCGTCGGCGACGGCACGGAGGTCGCCGGAGACGAGCGTCAGGTCGCTGGCCTCGATGGCCAAGTCGGTGCCGGTGCCGACGGCGATGCCGAGATCGGCCTGAGCGAGCGCCGGGGCGTCGTTGATCCCGTCGCCGACCATCGCCACCACTTCGCCCTCGTCCTGGAGCCGGCGCACCTCGGCCGCCTTGTCGCCGGGGAAGACCTCGGCGACGACGTGCTCGATGCCGACGTCGGCCGCGACGGCCTGCGCTGTCTCGGCCCGGTCGCCGGTGAGGAGGATGGGCGTGAGCCCGAGCGCGCGCAGCTCGGCGACGGCCTCCGCGCTCGTCGGCCGCACGGTGTCGGCGACGACGAGCGTCGCGCGCAGCTCGCCGTCCCAGGAGACCTCGATGCCGGTCTCGCCGCGGCCCACGGTGATGTCGTGCCCGTCGACTCGTCCGGTGACGCCGACTCCCGGCGCGTTGGCGAAGCCCTCCGCGGGCGGCAGCGTGCCGAGCTCGTCGCGCGCGGCGGCCGCTACGGCCCGCGCGATCGGGTGCTCGCTCGCGTCCTCGAGGGCGCCCGCGAGCCGCAGGACGTCGGCGCGGACGGCGCCGTCGGCGGGAAGGACGTCGACCAGCTGCATGCGGCCCTCGGTGACCGTCCCCGTCTTGTCGAGGACGACGGTCGTGACGCGCTTCGTCTGCTCGAGCACCTCGGGGCCCTTGATGAGGATCCCGAGCTGCGCGCCCCGTCCGGTCCCGACCATGAGCGCCGTAGGCGTGGCGAGCCCGAGCGCGCAGGGGCACGCGATGATCAGCACGGCCACCGACGCGGTGAAGGCCTCCGTGACGTCGCCGCTGAAGACCAGCCAGCCGACGAGGGTGGCGAGCGAGAGCGCGATCACGATCGGCACGAAGACGCCGGAGACGCGGTCGACGAGGCGCTGAATCGGCGCCTTCCCGGCCTGCGCCTCGGCGACGAGGCGGGCGATCTGCGCGAGCGCGGTCTCGGAGCCGACGCGGGTCGCGCGCACGACGATGCGGCCGTGGGCGTTGACGGTCGCGCCGGCGACCTCGTCGCCGGGGACGACGTCGACCGGGACGGGCTCGCCGGTGAGCATCGACTGGTCGATCGCCGAGCTTCCCTCGATGACGACGCCGTCGGTCGCGATCTTCTCGCCGGGCCGGACGACGAACAGGTCGCCGACGGCGAGCTCATCGATGGGCACGGCGACCTCGACGCCGTCGCGCAGCACGCGGGCCTCCTTGGCGCCGAGCTCGAGGAGCGCCCGCATGGCAGCGCCGGAGCGGCGGCGCGCCCGCGTCTCCAGCCAGCGGCCGAGCAGGATGAGCGTCGTGATCACGCTCGCCACCTCGAAATAGACCTCCGCGTCCTCGAGGGCGAGGAGCGCGACCACCGACCACATATACGCGGCCGTCGTGCCGAGCGAGATCAGCGTGTCCATCGAGGCCGACCCGTGGCGCGCGTTCGCGAGCGCGGCGCGGTGGAACGGCCAGCCCGCCCAGGCCCACACCGGCGTCGTGAGCGCGAACGCGACCCATTCCCACCCGTCGAAGCCGAAGGGCGGCACCATGGCGATGAGCGCAACGGGCACGGTCAGGATCGCGGCGACGGCGAGCCGGACGCCGAAGGACAGACCGCCTGCCCGGCGGCCTCGGCGCGCTCGGCTCCCTGAAGGCTTGCTCCGTAGCCGACGCTCTGCACGGCGGCGACGAGATCCTCGACCGCGACGCTCGACTCCTCGTAGCGGACGGCGGCCTCCTCGGTGGCGAGGTTGACCGTCGCGTCGACGCCGTCGAGGCGGTTGAGGGTCTTCTCGATGCGCGCGGCGCATGCCGCGCAGGTCATGCCCTCGAGCTCGAGACGGACGGTGCTCATCCGCTCACAACTATACCCGCTAGGGGTATCAGGACCTTCCCGGACTCGCCCTTTCCTACGTGGTCCGTGCCGGTGCGAACGGCTCGAGCTCCTGAGCGAGGCGCTCTTCCAGGACGAGCGGCGTGAGCAGCGCGGCCGTGGCCGGCGCCAGCGTGACCCCCAGCATTCCGTGACCGGTCGCGACGTAGACGTTCGGGAGGGCCGGAGCACGCCCGACGAGGGGAAGCCCATCGGCCGTCATCGGTCGAATCCCGGCCCACTCGAGCAGCGGCTCGTCTTCGCTCGGCCGCCAACGCTCGAAGTACGGGTCGACGCGGGAGACCATCGCGCGCAGCTTCTTGTGGTCGAGATCGTTGCCCGCACGCCCGAGCTCGAACACTCCGGCGATGCGAACGGCGTCGTCGTATGAGCTGATGCCGACCTTGGCCTCCGCGAGGTAGAGCGCATGCCTGGGCCGTGTCCCGCCGCCCGCGACCGTGACGCTGTATCCCCTGGCGCCGACGAGCGGCATGCGGATGCCGAGCGTTCGGAGGAGCGCGGGGGAGGTAGCGCCGGCGCAAACGATCGCGCGATCAGCGTCGATCCGACCCGACGAGGTAGCGAGCAGCACGCCGTCCGGACCGGCGTCCAGGCCGTCCACGCTTGTGTGCTCGAGGAACTCGACGCCGCGCTCCTCGAGCCAGGCCGCCAGTCCTGCCGTGAGCGTCTCGGGCCGCACGTAGCGGTCGACGAGCGCGTGGACGCCGCCGGCAATGCGAGCCTGGGACAGCGAGGGTTCGAGTCGGCAGGCGTCGGCGACGTCGACCTCGGAGATCTCGCCCGTGAAGCCGAGCGCACGGAGCTCCCGGAAGATCGACACGTAGGACGCGAGCCCGTCCGGCGTCGTCGCAACGAGCAAGAGTCCGGAGGAGTGCATCTCGAAGGACACCCCCGCGGCCGCGTACCCGTCGAACAGTTCGAGCGTGCGGGCGTTGAGCGCGAGGAGCGAGCGTACGCCGTGCTGCCAGCGCTCACGAGTGGAGCTGCGCCGGAATCCGAGCAGCCAGCGGACGAACATCGGGTCGAGCGTCGGGCGGATCACGAGCGGGCCGCCGCCCCGCAGCATGCCCGTGAGTCCTTCGCGCATGATTCCCGGGCTCGGGAGCGGATACGTGAAGCTCGGGCAGATCCAGCCGGTGTTACCGCGCGACGCCCCGAAACCGAGCCGGCCCCGGTCGAGCACGACGACCTCGGCGCCGGCCTGCCGCAGCTCGTACGCGCAGCAGATCCCGACGACGCCCCCGCCGACGACCGCGACTCTCATCGCGGTCTCGCATCCGAGCTGCGCTCAGTGGGCACGTGGCGCGATCCTTTCGGCCGATTCTCCGCTGCCGGTCGCGCTAGGAGTCTATGAAGACCTCGTCCAGAACCCGGCCCATCGGGCCGATCGCCCGCACGCGGAGCTCGGTCGGGCTCGCCAGGATGTGGAGCCAGCCGCGAACCGCGCGGGCGGCGCGGCGCTTGGGGAACCCGCTCGGGCAGCTTCGCAGCGGGTAGAGGCCGGCGCCTCCGCCGCCGTGGACGACGTAGGTCACGCCGTTCCGCGGCCCGAAGCGCTGGTAGTTGTGGTCGTGCCCCGAGAGGACGAGAGCGACGTCGTGGCGCTCGAAGAGCGGCGCGAGCTGCCGCCGCATCTCGGCGACGCCGCTGTACTCGCCGCAGCTGAAGACGGGGTGGTGGAACGCGACGATCTTCCACGGTGCGGCGGAGCTCGCCAGCGCCTGGTCGAGCCAGCGCCGCTGGGCCGCGACGCTGCGGTTCGAGTTGATGAGGAAGAGCGCCACGTCGCCGACCGCCCGCCGGTAGAAGTCCCCGCGGATCCCGAGCAGCTCGTGCTGGTAGCGGCCGCCCTGCACGCGCACGTCGTGGTTTCCGAGCGTCCCGGCGACGACGAGGCCGTCCTCGGCGGCCCAGCCGAACGAGTCGAGCCAGTTGCGCCTGAAGGCGCTCGGACTCTCCGTGTAGTCGTTGTCCCCGAGCGTCACGAGCGCGTCCGCCTGGGAGCCGGTCGGCGAACTGCTCCATGGCCGCGCCCATGCGCCGCTCGGTCGTGCCGCCGACGCCGAAGTCACCGATGGCCAGAATCCCGGTGTCCGCGGCAGCGGAAACGGGAAGGAGCAGGCCGAGGGCCACCGCTCCGGCCAGAATGTGTCTAAGCGGTGTCCGAATGGTGAACCTATACCATGCCGCGCGCGTTGAAGATTTCGCTCGTCCCGCGCACCAACGAGTTCTACGACCTCTTCTCGAGGGCGGGCGCCAACGCGCTCGAGGCCGCGCGACTGATCGAGCGGCGCTTTCGAGAGTATCCGACGACCTCGGTCACGCAGGCTGACATCAAGGCGGTCGAGCACGAGGGCGACACGATTACCCGCGAGCTCATCCAGCTGCTGAACACGCAGTACATCACCCCGTTCGACCGGGAGGACATCTTCGCGCTCGCAACGAGCGTCGACGACGTCGTCGACCACATGGACGAGGCGTCCGAGCTCCTGGATCTCTACGGCGTCGAGTCCCCGACCCGCCAGGCGATCGAGCAGTGCCGCATCCTCGTCGGCGCCGCCGAGCACCTTGCCGCGGCGCTCAACGAGCTGAAGGGCCTACAGGGGGTCGAGCGGGAGCTCGTCGCCCTGAAGGAGCTCGAGGACGAGGGCGACGGGTCGTGCACGACGCGATCGCGGACCTCTTCCGCGACCCACGCATCGACCCGCTCATCGTCATCCGCTGGAAGGACATCTTCGAGGCGCTCGAGGACGCGCTCGACGCCTGCGAGACGGCGGCCAACGTCGTGGGGAACATCGTCGTCAAGAACGCGTAGCGGGCGAGCAGCGTGGAGGACCTCACCCTCGTCGCTGTCGTCGCGGTCGCGCTCTTCTTCGACTTCACGAACGGCTTCCACGACACGGCGAACTCGATCGCGACGAGCGTCTCGACGCGCGCGCTCGCGCCGCGTCCCGCGGTTCTCATGGCGGCGATCCTGAACGTCGCCGGCGCGTTCGTCTCCTTCGAGGTGGCGGCGACGATCGCCAACGACATCGTCGAGCCGGGGATCATCACCCTGGACATCATCCTCGCGGGCCTCGTCGGCGCGATCACCTGGAACCTGATCACCTGGTATCTGGGCCTCCCCTCGAGCTCGAGCCACGCGCTGATCGGCGGCGTCGCCGGCTCCGCGATCGCGGCCGGAGGATTCGACGTCGTGCAGTGGGACGGCCTCATCGAGAAGGTCGCCATTCCGTCGCTGCTGGCGCCCTTCTTCGGGATCGTGTGCGCCGCAGCGCTGATGCTCGCAGTCATGTGGATCGTGCGGCGGAAGGCCCCCGGGCTCGTGAACCGGGTCTTCAGGCGGCTCCAGCTCGTCTCCGGCGGGTTCGTCGCCTTCACCCACGGGACGAACGACGCGCAGAAGACGATGGGCGTCATCGCCCTCGCGCTCGTCGCCTCCGGGCACCTCGCGCCCGACTTCGACCGGCCGCCCATGTGGGTGATCGTCAGCGCAGCCCTCGCGATGGGCCTCGGCACCTACGCCGGCGGCTGGCGCATCATCAAGACGCTCGGGACGCGCATCGCCAAGCTCGACCCGCCGCGCGGCTTCGCGGCCCAGACCGCGACGGCCGGGATCCTCTGGACGACGGCGCATTACGGCTTCCCGGTCTCGACGACCCACACGATCTCCGGCTCCGTGCTCGGCGCCGGGGCCACGCGCCGCCTCAACGCCGTGCGCTGGGGCGTGGCGGGGAACATCCTCGTCGCCTGGGTGCTGACGATCCCCGCGGCCGGGCTCGTCGGCGCCGGGATGGAGGTCCTGACCCGGCTGCCCGCCGGGGACGTGCTCGTCTTCGTGCTCGCCGCCGTGATCGCCGCCGGCGCGTTCGGCGCGCGTTCGTGGCAGACCAGGCGGGTCGCGCTCGCCCGCGCCTAGCGACTAGAGGTCGCGGGGCGTCGTGCCCGACTCGTGCGACGCGTCCGTGAACTCGCGGAACTCGCCGGAGACGAGATACGCCGTCTGCTCGCCGATGTCGACCGCGTGGTCGCCGATCCGCTCCAGGCACCGCGAGACGATGATCATGCGGAGGCCCCACTCGCGAAGGGCGATGTCGCTGCCCAGCGAGAGCACGTGGCCGACGACCCGCCTGTTGGCCCTGTCGATGAGCTCGTCCAGGTCGACGAGCGACTCCGCCCGCTGCGCGTTGCGGTCGCGGAAGGAGTCGAGCGCGACGCGGATCATCTCCTCGGCTCGCGTCCCCATCTCCTCGAAGCCCTCGAGGATCGTCTCGTCGTGCGGGACGCCCTTCACGAGCTTCGTCAGCTTGGCGATCGTGACGCAGTAGTCCGCCATCCGTTCCAGGTGCAGGTTGTTGTGGAGAATGGCGAGCACGAGGCGTAGATCGACGGCGACCGGAGTCTGCAATGCGAGCAGCGACTGGATGCCCTCTTCGATCGCGAGATAGGACCGGTCGATCTCGTCGTCGAAGGCGATGACCTCGTCGGCGAGCTCCACATCGGTCTGCTCGAGCGCGTTGAGGCAGCCGCGCAGCGCCCGCAGGACGAGCGCGCCTTCCTCCTGGAGGGCCGCCTCGAGCTGGTCCAGCTCCTCCTGAAGGGTGACTCTCATCCGAACCGCCCCGTCACGTAGTCCTCCGTCCGCTTGTCGTTCGGGTTCGTGAAGATCGTGGGCGTCTCGTCGTACTCGACGAGGATCCCCGTGCGGTGATCCTTCTCCTCGTCGACCTCGACGCTGAAGAACGCCGTCATGTCGGCGACGCGGGCGGCCTGCTGCATGTTGTGGGTGACGATCACGATCGTGTAGTCGCGCTTGAGCGTGTGCATGAGATCCTCGATCGCGGTCGTCGAGATCGGGTCGAGCGCCGAGGCCGGCTCGTCCATGAGCAGCACGTCCGGCTCGACGGCGAGGCACCGCGCGATGCACAGGCGCTGCTGCTGTCCGCCGGAGAGGCCGTACGCGCTCGACTTGAGGCGGTTCTTGACCTCGTCCCAGAGAGCGGCGTTGCGCAGGGCGCGTTCGACGCGGTCGTCGAGGTCCTTCTTCCAGCCGAGGATCCGGGGCCCGAACGCGATGTTGTCGTAGATCGACTTCGGGAACGGGTTCGGCTTCTGGAAGACCATCCCGATCCGCTTGCGCACCTCGACCGAGTCCACCTCGTCGCCGTACAGATCGGTGCCGTGGTAGAAGATCTTGCCGTCGACCGTCGCCGTCGGGATCAGGTCGTTCATGCGGTTGAAGCAGCGGATGAACGTGCTCTTCCCGCAGCCGGACGGCCCGATGAACGCCGTGACGTAGTTCTTGTAGATCTCGAGCGAGACGTTCTTCAAGGCCGGTACGTCGGAGTAGGAGACCGTGAGGCCGGCGACATCGAAGAGGACGTCGCGGCGGGTCTGGGAGACAGCCTCGCGACGCTCGGTGAGGATTTTCTCGTCCATGCCGGCGATTTTCGCAGGTGCGGCCGGTGCGCTTTCCATGTCAGGCATCACCATCTTCTCTGGTAGCGGTTGCGGAGCCAGATCGCGAACGCGTTCATCGTGAGCAGGATCGCCAGGAGGACCATGATCCCGGCCGCTGCGAGGTACCTGAACTCCTCCTGCGGGCGGGCGATCCACTGGTAGATCTGCACGGGCAGGGCCGTGAAGGACCCGAGCAGGCTCGGGTTCACGGTCACGTATGTGAGGGCGCCGACCAGGAGCAGCGGTGCGGTCTCGCCGATCGCGCGCGCCAGCGCGAGGATCGACCCGGTGGCGATGCCGGGGATCGCGGCCGGCAGCACCTGGCGGCGGACCACTTGCCACTGGGTTGCTCCGAGCGCGTAGGCGCCCTGGCGGATCGAGTCCGGCACGGCACGGATCGCCTCCCGGGCCGCGACGATCACGGTGGGGAGGACGAGCAGCGTCAGGATCAGCGCGCCGGCGAGCAGGACCCGACCGAGCCCGAGGCCGCGCACCAGGAAGGCGAGCCCGAGGATGCCGTAGACGATCGAGGGCACCGCCGCGAGGTTCTGGATGTTGAGCTCGAGCAGGCGGTTGTACCAGCGCTCGCGGTCCGCGTACTCCTCGAGATAGATCGCTGTCCCCACGCCGATCGGCACGACGAAGATGAGCAGGAGCACCATCAGGTAGATCGTCCCGAGGATGGCGGGCTTGGCGCCTGCCTCCTGCGGGTTCGTCGGGTTGTTGGGCTCCGTGAAGAAGAGCGGGTCGATGTAGCCGATGCCCTTCTGCACGACGTCCGCGATCAGCGTGAACAGGATGATGAACCCGACCGCGACCGAGATGAGCAGCAGGATGTAGAAGAGCGTTCCGCGCACCTTGTCGCCGCGCGGCCGTTGTCCGATGGGGGAGGAAACGGCGCTCATCTATTCGTAGATCTCCCGGTACTTCCGGACCAGCCGGATCGAGATGATGTTCATGAAGAACGTGATCACGAAGAGCGTCAGCCCGACCGCGAAGATCGTCTTGTACTCGAGCGATCCGGTCGGCACGTCGCCGAGCCCGGTGGCGCCGATGAACGCGGTCATCGTCTGCGCCGGCTCTCGCGGATCGGCGGTGAGCTGCGCGATGCCGCCCGCCGCGATGAGGACGATCATCGTCTCGCCGACCGCGCGCGAGATCGCGAGCACGTAGCTCGCGACGATCCCGGAGACGGCGGCAGGGATGACGATTCGCGTCGCCACCTGGAGCCTCGAGGCGCCGAGCCCGAACGCGCCGTCGCGAAGCTCGCGGGGCACGGCGGCCATCGCGTCCTCGGAGATCGAGGCGACCGTCGGGATGAGCATCACGCCCATCACGAGCCCCGCGGCGAGGACGTTGAAGATGCCGACGCCGACCCCGAGGTCCTGGAGCAGCGGCGTGAAGAACGTGAGCGCGAAGAAGCCGAAGACCACCGTCGGGATCCCGGCGAGCACCTCGAGCGCCGGCTTCAGCGTGTTGCGCACACGCGGCCGCGCGTACTCGCTCAGGTAGACGGCCGCGCCGAGCCCGAGCGGCAGGGCGACGACGCAGGCCCAGAACGTGACCGCGAACGTGCCGGCCAGGAGCGGGCGGACGCCGAACGAGGCGGGCTCGAAGAGCGGGGCCCAGCGCTCGCCCGTGAAGAAGTCGACGATCGAGACCTCGCGGAAGAACTCGATCGACGGCTGGAGCAGGGCGATGATGATCCCGATCGTCGTCGCCACCGAGACCAGTGCGCAGAGGGCGAGGAGCCCCTTGACGACGTCCTCGCCCCAGCGCCGGCCTTCGGCGCGCAGCCGGATCGGCTGCGCGCCTGCGGTCGTGTCTTGCGTTGCCACTCGACTAGCTGCCCCCTGCCGCCTCGAGCGTCGAGAGGTTCGTCTCCACCTGGTCGTCGGGCACCGGGATGAAGAGCGCGTCCTCGGCGAGCTGGATCGAGTTGGTCAGGAAGTACTCGACGAAGCCGTGGACCTGAGGCTTGCCGGCGAGCGACTCGTTCTTGACGTAGATGAAGAGCGGCCGCGAGAGCGGGGCGTAGCTGCCGTCGCGGGCGGTGTCCACGCTCGGGGCGACGCAGCCTTCGCCGCCGTCGATCTCGAGGGCCTTGAGCGTGTCCTGAGTTCTCCTCGTAGTACGTGAAGCCGAAGTAGCCCAGTCCCGCCCGGGTCGCCGGCGACCGCCTGGACGATCACGTTGTCGTCCTCGCTCGCGGTGTAGTCGGCGCGGCTCGCGCCTTCCTCGCCGTTGACCTCGTCGGTGAAGTAGTCGAACGTGCCCGAGTCGGTGCCGGGGCCTGCGAGCGCGAGCGCCTGGTCGGGGAAGCTCGGGTCGATCTGGTTCCAGTTCGTGACCTTGCCCTCCGCCGCCGGCTCCCAGGCCTTCTTGAGCTGGTCGACCGTCAGGCAGGTGGCCCAGTCGTTCTCGGTGTTGACGACGACCGTGAGAGCGTCGACGCCGACCTGGAACTCGGTGTACTCGACGCCGGCGTCGTTCGCAGAGCGGGACCTCTTCCTCCTCGTCGATCGGACGGGAGGCGTTGGAGATGTCGGTCTCGCCGGCGCAGAAGCGTTCGAAGCCGCCGCCCGTTCCGGACGTGCCGACCTCGATGTTGACGCCGGGCTGCTCGTCGCCGAAGGAGGCGGCGGCAGCGGTTGTCAGCGGCCCGACCGTGCTCGAGCCGTCGATGATGATGTCTCCGGAAAGTTCCTCCGTCGAGGCCTCCCCTGTTGTTGCTCCTCGTTGGGCGCCGCGTCGGCGTCGTCCTCCGAATCCTCGCGGCCGCACCCGACGGCGCCGAGCGCCAGGGCCGCGAGCGCCAGCAGAAGGAGGACAAGCCTCAGGGACAGGACGAATTCTTCACCGTTCTCCTTTCGCGTCGTGGCATCGCCGCGAGTGTCGCCCTGCGCCCCCAGACGGTGGGCTGAAAGGCTGTGAACGAGTGGTGAAGAGGTGGTGAAGCCCGGCGGCGCTACGCGGTTTCGGCGGCCCAGGCGGTGGCCGCTTCGCGCTCGGCCAGCGCGAAGACCTTCAGCTCGCCGGGCATCAGGAAGCCGAACGCGTTCGCTGCGTGGCGGATCCAGTCCACGTCCGTCACGAGCGCCATGCGCTCGAAGGAGTTGAAGTGCGAAGCTCCGAGGCGCAGGTCCTGCCAGACGCCGCCGGCTTCGAAGCCCTCGTAGTCGGCGCCGAGCTCGTAGACGAGCCGGACCTTGCCTCCGTCCGCGAGCGCGCGTTCGAGGGTGGGGGCAAGGATGTCTCGGTAATCCTCGGCCGAAACCTTTCCGGTCGCCCGGAGGCCGATTACGCCGGGAGGCATCCCTTCGAGTGGCTCGATCATCGTCCGCGGATGTTAGACGGCGCCGCCGTCGCTGCCCTGGCCGGCGCCCTTCGTGCCCTCCTCGCCGGGCCGCTCGCCTTCTTCGAGCTGCTCCTCTGCCGACTCGGGCTCGTCCTCCGGCCGTCTCCCGCTCTTCGCGTCTCCTCGTCGTGTGCCGCTCCGCCGCCTTGCATGGCGTCGTTCTTCCCGCCCTCCGCTAGCGGAAACGCGAGTGCCGCAGCGGAAGCTCGGCGAGCGGGCGCGTGTTGACGATGTCGGCGGCGGTCGCCCAGCCCCGCCGGGCCGTCGCGATCGCGAGGCGCATGTTCCTCAGGCCGCGGATCGAGTGCGCGTCGGTCGAGGCGACGATCGGGACGCCGGCCTCGATCGCGCGGCGGATGTGCGGTGCGGCCAGGTCGAGGCGGTCGGGGAGCCCGTTCGTCTCCAACGCGACGCGGGTCTCGAGCGCGACCTCGATGACCGCGTCGAGGTCGAGCGCGTTGGGAGGCCGGTGGTTGATGATGCGGCCGTAGGGATGGCTCAGGCACGTGACCGCCGGATGGCGCATCGCCTCGGTGACCTTCCGCGTCAGCGGCTCGCGCGCCTCGCGCTGGCCGGCGTGCAGGCTGAGCTGCACCCAGTCGAGCTCCTCGAGGATGTCGTCCGGGAGGTCGAGGCTTCCGTCGGAGCGGATGTCGACCTCGGTCCCGCGCAGGATGCGGAAGGGCGCCAGCTCCTCGTTGGCGGCGGCGATCTCCTCGGCCTGCCGGCGCAGGTCGTCCGCGTCGAGGCCGGGCACGACCCGCACGTTGCGCGTGTGGTCGCAGATCGCCATGTACTCGTAGCCGAGGTCCCGCGCGGCCGTCCCCATCTCGAGCACCGACTCCTTCCCGTCCGACCAGGTCGTGTGGCAGTGCAGGTCGCCGCGGACGTCGCGCTGACTTCGACGAGCGGCGGCGCCTCGTCGCGAAAAGGCGCCTCGCGCAGCTCCGGCGGGCACCACGGGACGTCCGAGGGCCGCGTAGACCTCCTGCTCGTCCGCCGCCTCGGGCAGCGGTCCCAGCGCGTCGACGTACTCGCGGGTCCCGGTCGCCCGGAGGAGCTCGGTGCCGTAGCGACCCGGCTCGGCGACGACGAGCTCGAGCGGGACGCCGTCGACGGTGACGCCCAGCGCGCGCCGCGCCTTCCCGCTCGACCACGGTCACGATCGCGGGAAGGCTCTCGAACCGCTCCAGGACGGCGCCGGGCTCGTCCGCCGCGACGACGACCGCGAGGTCGAACGAGACGTCCGCCCAGCGACGCGGGTCGCCGGCCACCTCGCCGCCGAGCGCCGCTGCGACCTCCTCGGTCACGGCGCGGGCGCGGTTGAGCGTGAGGCCCTGCCGGGGCGTCGCCGGGTCGCGGTCCAAGCGCTCGAGGATCTGCCGCTCCGTGTGCGGGCCGATCCCCGGAACCTCCTGCAGGCGCCCCTCGCGGGCCGCGGTGCGGAGCTCCTCGACGGTCCGCACGCCGAGCACGCGCCCGATCTCGAGCATCCGCTTCGTGGAGACACCGAGGAGCCGACCGAGGCCGACGAGCTCCGGCCGGACGTCCCGCTCGAGCTCGTCCAGCTCCGCGATCGTCCCGGTCTCCACGAGCTCGCTCAGCCGACGCGCGATCCCCGGCCCGATCCCGCGCAGCTCCTGGGCGCGACCTGCGCGCGCCAGCTCCGCGACGGGCGCGGGCGTCTCCCGGATGGTCTCCGCGGCGCGGCGGTACGCGCGGGAGGTGTAGCGCTCGGCGCCGGCCAGCTCGAGGAGCACGGCGAAGGCGTCGAGCCGCTGCGCGATCTCCTCGTTGGCGAGCGGGGGAGGCACGTTGCGACTACTGTGCCAGCGCGGTGGAGAAGGAGCTCGACAGGCTCTATGCGGCGCCGCTCGACGAGTTCGTCGCCGAGCGGGACGCGCTCGCCAAGCAACTCCGCTCCGACGGGGACCGCGAGGCCGCCGACCGGGTCAAGGCGCTGCGCAAGCCGTCCGCCGCCGTCTGGGCCGTCAACCAGCTCGCCCGCAGGCAGCAGAAGGACTACCGCGCGCTCCTCAAGGCCGGGGACAAGCTTCGCGCGACGCAGGAGAAGGTCCTCGGCGGCGAGTCGTCGGACAAGCTCCAGGAGGCGGCCGCGGCCGAGCGCGAGCTCGTCGACCGGCTGACCGAGAAGGGCCGGCGCGGTGCTCGAAGTCGCCGGCCACAAGCCGACCGACGCGACGCTACGGCGCGTGAGCGGCACGCTCCACGCCGCCGCCACCCGGCCGGACCTGCGCGAGGCAGCCGAGAGCGGCCGGCTCGAGCACGAGGAGGAGACGGCCGGCTTCGGCTTCGAGCTGCTCAGCGGGGTACCGGCAGCCGCCAAGCCGAAGCGGGAAGAGAGCAAGCGTGACCGCGAGCGCAAGGAGGCTGCGCAGACGCGCCTGGAGGAGGCCGAGGAGGCCCTGGCCGAGGCTCGCCAGGAGGCGGATGACGCGGCGGCCGAGGTCCAGCGACTGACCCGGGAGCTCGCGCGCGCCTCGGCCGAGGAGGAGCGCCGCACCAAGGACGTCGAGCGCCGCGAGCGTGCTGTCGAGCAGGCGCAGGCGAAGCTCGACGACCTCGGCTGAACGGCTTCTAGGCGCGCGCGCCGACGGCCGGCGGCCTCGCCTTCTCGCGCTCGTCTCCCTCATCGACCTCGTCGGCGATTTCGGCGGCACCTCGCTGGACCTCGAAGGCCAGGCCGTCCGCTCCGGCCTCGACGACCACTCGGTCGTCCGGCGCGAGCTCGCCGCTCAACACGAGGCGGGAGAGCTCGTTCTCCATCTCGCGCTGAATCGCGCGGCGGAGGGGCCGCGCGCCGAACTCCGGGTCGAAGCCGACGTCGGCGAGGTACTCCACGGCCGATTCATCCACCTGGATCTCGATGTGCTGTGCGCGCAGACGTCGCTGGACGCGGTCGATCAGGAGCCGCGTGATCTCGGACACCTGCTCCCGCGTGAGGGCGCGGAAGACGATGATCTCGTCGATCCGGTTGATGAACTCCGGCCGGAAGCTCCCGCGCAGGATCTCCATCAGATCCTCCTGGAGCTCCTCGAAGGACTCGCCCCCGTGGCGCGCATGCTCCTGGATCCTCGCCGCGCCGAGGTTGGAGGTCATGATCACGACCGTGTTCTTGAAGTCCACGGTCCGTCCCTGCGCGTCGGTGAGCCGGCCGTCGTCGAGGATCTGCAGGAGGATGTTGAAGACGTCGGCGTGCGCCTTCTCGATCTCGTCGAAGAGGAGCACCGAGTACGGTCGCCGACGAACCGTCTCTGTCAACTGGCCGGCCTCCTCGTAGCCGACGTACCCGGGCGGCGCGCCGACCAGCCGCGAGACCGTGTGGCGCTCCTGGAACTCGCTCATGTCGAAGCGGACCATCACGTCCTCGTCGCCGAAGAGCGCCTCCGCGAGCGTCCTGGCGAGCTCGGTCTTCCCGACCCCGGTCGGGCCGAGGAAGAGGAAGCTTCCGACAGGTCGCCGCGGGTCGCCGAGCCCGGCGCGGGCTCGACGGATCGCCTCGGCGACGGCGGAGACGGCCTCCTCCTGGCCCACGACGCGCTCGTGGAGGGTCTGCTCCAGCCGCAGGAGACGCTCTCGCTCCTCCTTGGTGAGCTGTGAGACCGGGATGCCGGTCCGGCGGGACACGACCTCGGCGATGTCTTCGGCGGTGACTTCGGGCGCTCGCGTGCGGCCTTCGCGGCGCTGGCTGAGCTGTTCGCGCCGCTCGTCGACCTGTGCCTTGAGCTCGTCGGCGCGCTGGTAGTTCTCCGCCGAGATCGCCTGGTCGCGTTCGCGCTCGGCGTGGCGAATCTGGTCCTCGAGGGCTTTCGTGTCCTCGGGCTTCGCCCGCGAGCGGAGGCGTACCCGTGCGCTCGCCTGGTCGACGAGGTCGATCGCCTTGTCGGGTAGGAAGCGGTCGCGGATGTACCGGTCTGACAGCTCCGCCGCCGCGATGATCGCCTCCTCGGTGATGCGTACGCGGTGGAAGGCTTCGTAGCGGTCCTTCAGGCCGGTGAGGATCTCGATCGTCTCGTCGACGGTCGGCTCGCTTACCAGCACGGGCTGGAAGCGTCGTTCGAGCGCAGCGTCCTTCTCGATGTTCTTCCGGTACTCATCGAGCGTCGTCGCCCCGATCATGTGGAGTTCCCCGCGGGCAAGCGGAGGCTTCAGCATGTTCCCGGCGTCCATGGCTCCCTCGGCCGCGCCGGCGCCTACGACGGTGTGCATCTCGTCGAGGAAGACGATGAGCTCGTCGGCGTTCCGGGTGACATCGTCGATGACGCCCTTGAGGCGCTCCTCGAACTCGCCACGGTACTTCGTTCCGGCGATCATCCCTGCGAGGTCGAGAGCGACGAGGCGCTTGCCGCTCAGCGTCTCCGGCACGTCGTCGTTGACGATCCGCTGGGCAATCCCCTCGGCGATCGCCGTCTTCCCGACGCCCGGATCGCCGAGAAGAACCGGGTTGTTCTTCGTCCGGCGCGAGAGGATCTCGATCGTCTGCTCGATCTCGTCTGCGCGCCCGATTACCGGGTCGAGCTTCCCGTTACGGGCCTCCTCGGTGAGGTCCCGGCTGTGCTCGTCCAACGCCTTCGTGGTGCTCGCCGGACGGCCGCCGCCCTCCACGGCCTCCACGCCGCGGATCACTGCGCCGCGAAGCTTGGTGTGGGTGACGCCGAAACGCGACAGCAGTTCTCCGGCCGGCTCCTCCTCGTCCCGCGCCAGCGCGAGCAGCACGTGCTCCGGGCCGACGTAGGAGGCGCCGAGCTGGCGCGATTCCTCGTAGGCCGCGAGCAGCACGGCTTTCGCGTCCGGGGTGAGGGACGGCGCGACGTCGGTGCGCTCGCCCTGGTCGGCCTCCTCCTCGACCTGCTCGGCGATCGCGCCGGCGTCCGCGCCGAGCTGCTTCAGCACGTGGCTCACGACGTCGTCCTGAACAGCAGCCCAGAGCAGGTGATCGGTGTCGAGGTCGAGGCTGCCCCACTCGAGCGCCTTCTGCGCCGCCCGTTGGAGGAGCTCGCGCGTCGCGTCGCTGAAGGATTCCGTCACGTCGATCTGCTCGACCGGGCGCTGGGGTCTCGCGCTTGGCCTGCCTGCCGCGCTTCCGCCGAAGTCCTCGAAGAAGTCGGAGAAGAACTCGTCGAACAGGCTTCGTCCGCCGCCGGCGCCGCCGTCAGCGAGCCCGAGTCGACCGGCTCGCGCCTCGGCGAGATGGATCTCACAGAGGTTCCGCGTGACGACCCTGCCGTTCTCCCTGATCCGTACCGTCGCCACTGCCGGGCGACTGCCGTCGATGTCGCATAGTGGGGTGGCCATAAGGCCCTCCTCCCGATCGGCTTGTATCCAGAGGTACTACCCACCTGGGCGCGCCCTAACCTGTCGAGCCGTACCCATTCTCGAAACCGATCTGTGAAAGACTCCGGCTAGTGGCCGAAGGCGAGCCTGAGGAGATTCTCAGAGCGCTCGACCAAGCCGAGGAGCTGGGCGGAGCGGCCGAGCGTCGCGCGCGGACGTACCTCGCGGTACATGACCTGCTCGACCAGACGAACCGCGACCTGCGGCTCCTCGTGCTCGAGGTTGCGTCAGGCGATCAGGGCGCCGGGAAGTAGCAGCGGATCGTCAGGCCCTGCCCGCGCTCGCCCTGCGCCTCGACGGTTCCGCCGGCCGAGTTGATCACGTGCTTCACGATCGCCAGGCCGAGCCCGGTCCCGCGCGAGGCTCGTGCCCGGTCCCCTCGGTAGAAGCGCTCGAAGAGACGCGGCACGTCCTGCGGCGAGGACGCCGACGCCGTCGTCGCGCGGCGATGAACGCGACGCCGCCGTCCTCGTGGCGCAGGCATCAGGGTCACGTGGGCGCCGGGCCCCGCGTAGCGGACGGCGTTCTGCGCGAGGTTCTGCACGACGACGCGGATCATCCGCGGCCGCATCGGCAGCTCGGCGTCCTCGTCGGCCTCGACCTCGATCACGACGCCTGCGCGTGCGGCCTGCTCCTGGAGGCTCTCGACCACCTCGACGATGATCGGGAAGACGCGGGTCGTCCCGAGCCCGACGACCTCGTGGCCCGACTCGAGCTCCGAGAGAAAGAGGATGTCGTCGATCAGCTCGCGGATCTGGTCGACCTCGCCCTGGGCCTGCTCGACGAGCTCGATCACGTCGGAGCCGGGAAGCGTCGCGGTCTCGAGCAGGGCGAGCACCCGCGCGAGGGGCGTGCGCAGTTCGTGGGAGACGGCGGCCGTGAAGCCGGCGCGCAGCTCCTCGTAGGCCGCCATGTCGCCCGAGTCGCGCGCGTAGACGATCGTCTCGCGCCGGCCGTCGACCTCGTACGGGATCGAGAGCGTCCCGGCCTGGCGAAGCGCGTCGGGCGCGACGGCGCCCTCGTCGAGGCCGCTCAGGAGCTCACGGGCGCGTCGGCTGGCGGTCACGACGCGGTCTTCGTCGTCGAGGACGACCACGATCTCGCGGCTCTCCTCGACGAGCGCGCGTCCGCGCCTGGCTTCCACGCGAAGCTCGTCGAGGCCCGAGTCCGCTCTCGGGCCGTCCGCGCGACGTCGGAGGAAGCTCCGCACCTCGGCGTGATCGTAGCCCGCGCGTCAAGGCCGTGAACGAACAAAGCCAGCCTTCACCACTTATTCACCACTCCGCTACCTTTCCGGTACCCCCGTACGTCCGTCTGGAAGGCAGAATCGAGGTCAGCGTGCCGAAGGTGCTCATCATCGAGGACGACGACGTCATCGCGGATGGCATGTCGCGACACCTCACCTCGGCGGGCTTCGACCCGCTCTGGGTGAACAAGGGGGAGTCGGGCCTCGCGCGGCTTCGCTACGAGCGGCCCGACGTCTGCGTGCTCGACCTCATGCTCCCGGGCATCGACGGCTGGAAGCTGATCGAGACAGCGCGCTCCGAGGGGATCGGGACCCCGATCGTCGTCGTGAGCGCCCGCGGGACCGAGCACGACCGGGTGCACGCCCTCGAGATCGGGGCTGACGACTACCTCGTGAAGCCGTTCTCGATGAAAGAGCTTGTCGCGCGCGTGCGCGCGGCGGCTCGTCGCGGTGTCCGTGTCCAGGACGAGCGTCGCGGCGAGCCAATCGAGATCGAGGAGCTCACCGTCGACCCGCTCAACGTCCAGGCCTACGTGAACGGCGAGAGCGCCGAGCTGACCCCGACGGAGTTCCGCCTGCTCTACGCGCTCGCCATGGAGCAAGGGCGGGTCGTCACGCGGGACGAGCTCCTCCAGAAGGTGTGGGGCAGGCGGCTGACGCACCGCGACCGCACGGTCGACGTCTTCGTGCGCAAGATCCGCGACAAGCTCGAGTCCTTCACTCCGGGCCACACGTTCGTCCAGACGCGCTACGGCGTCGGCTACAAGCTCGAAGCCATCCCGAAGTAGCGGCGCGTTCGACGCCGTCGCGCGGTCGCCTTTAGGATCGGCGCGTGCCGGTGATCGCGAACCACATGTCGCGCGACCTGCTGATGATCGACCCCGAGGAGCGCGTGTCCGAGGCGGCGCAGCGCATGGTGGCGCGCGGGGTGGGCGCCGTGCTCGTCATGGACGGCGAGAAGCTCGAGGGGATCCTCACCGAGCGCGACGTGCTCAAGGCCGTGGCCACAGGGCTCGCCGAGGACGCGCGCGTGCGCGAGTGGATGACGAGGCACCCCGAGACGATCGACGCCTCGGAGGCCACCGGGCAGGCCGCGGCGCTCATGATCCACGGAGGCTTCCGCCACCTGCCGGTCATTGACGAGGGAAAGATCGCGGGCATCGTCTCGATCCGCGACCTCATGCGCATCACGCTCGAAGACTCCGCGCCCCGCGGCGCCTGAGCCCGCCGGCTTCACCGGCCCGTCACCTCCTCTTCACCGATCCGCTCCCCATCGTCGCGCGGTCCTCGCGGAGACTCGGGATCGCAGCTGACTCGTCGACTGGGGGAGGTACGAACACATGGACACGCTCGACCGCAAGACGTTGCTGCGACGCGGTCTGCTCGCGGGCGGGGGGCTCGCGGCGCTCGGCCCGCTCCACACGCTCGGCGCCCAGGTGGCGCACGGGGCACGGCCGCCCCGCGTGCCGGGCTACGGGCCGCTCGTCAACAAGGGCGACCTCTGGCTGCCCGAGGACTTCAGCTACACGGTCATCCAGCGCCAGGGCGAGCCGATGAGCGACGGGAACCTCGTGCCGGGCATCTTCGACGGCATGGCCGCCTATCCGGGCAAGCGCGGGACGATCGTGCTCATCCGCAACCACGAGAACCGGCGCCAGGCCGGCGAGATCCCGGTGATCGTCCCGGACGAGCTGAAGTACGACCCGACGCCCTCGTACGTCGCGGGGAACACGAAGGTCGTGATCGACACCGGCCCTCGCAAGGGCGACTTCAAGGTGCTCGAGACGTTCGCGGTCCTCGGCGGGACGGACACGAACTGCGCGGGCGGCACGACCCCGTGGGACTCGTGGATCACGTGCGAGGAGGTGGTCAACCGCAGCTCTGCCGGGATCAAGCACGGGTACGTCTTCGACATCCCGTCAGGCGCGACCGGCCCCGTGAAGGCCGAGCCGATCATCGGCGCCGGCCGCTTCGTTCACGAAGCGGCTCTGTTCTTCGGCGGCGCCCTGTACCAGACCGAGGACCGCACGAAGTCGGCCTCGAACCCTGCCGGAGCCGCTTTCTACCGCTACATCCCGAACCCGCCCTACGGGGCCAAGAACCCGCTCTCGAAGACGACCGGCGTGCTCCAGGCGCTCAAGCTCAAGGACGAGCCCCTCGCCGACATGGACCTCAATCGCGTGCCGCTCGACCCGATGGCCGTCGAGTGGGTCACGATCGACAGCCCCGACCACGAGGACGACACGGACAACGGCCCGCTCGCCACGCGCAACCAGGCGAGGGCGAAGGGGGCCGCGGCCTTCAACCGCCTCGAGGGCATGTGGGTGGGCGGCAAGAAGGTCTACTTCGACGTCACCAACGGCGGCGAGGCCGGGCAGGGTCAGGTATGGGAGTACGACCCGGAGCGCGAGACGCTCACCCTCATCTACGAGTCGCCGAACGAGGGCGCGCTCTCGTTCCCGGACAACGTCGTCATCGTCCCGAAGACCGGCCACATCCTGCTTCAGGAGGACGGCTCCGGCGAGCAGTTCATGCGCGGCGTCAACCTCAAGGGCGAGATCTACGACTTCGCCAAGACCGCCGCCAACTCGACGGAGTTCGCCGGCGGCTGCTTCGACCGGCTCGGCCAGATCCTGTTCGTGAACCAGCAGGGAGACCGCGGCAACCTCCCGGCGGGCCCGCCCAACGGCGGCGCCGTCACGTACGCGATCTGGGGGCCCTGGAAGTCCGTGAGCTGAACCGATCTTCTCCGCAGGGGCCTCGCCCGCCCACGGCAGCCCGCCTCCCTCACGGCGGGCTGCTGCCTTTTCCCACGTCCTTCACCACCCCGTTGCCCACGCTCCGGCCGGGGCGGACGACACTGAGGTCATGGGCAGGGACGGCGGATCGCAGGCGCTCCTCTGCGAGCTCCATGCGCACACGACCTGGAGCGACGGCGAGCTCCAGCTCCGCGAGCTCGTCGACCTCTACGGCCGCGCCGGCTTCGACGTCCTCTGCGTCACGGACCACGTTCTGCGGAGCTCCGATCCGTGGCGGGTTCCCGAGACGTGCGTCCACGAGGGATCGTTCGCCTCGTACATCGCCGCCGTCGACGTGGAGGCTGAGCGCGCGCGGGCGCTCTACGGGATGCTGGTCGTCCCGGGGGTCGAGCTCACGCACAACCACCGCGAGCCCGATCTCTCGGCTCACGCGCTGGCCGTCGGGCTGCGGGAGTTCGTCTCGCCCGACCTCGGGCTCGTGGGCGCGCTCCTCGCCGCGCGCGAGGCCGGCGCCGCCCTGATTGCCGCCCACCCGCACGGGCCGGAAGAGGATGATCACCCCGCACGGATCACCCGGCGCTTCTGGCGCGAGTGGGACACCCTCGCCCCGCTCCTCCACCGGGTCGAGCTCTTCAACCGCTGCGACGTTTACAGCTGGGCGGCCACCGGCGAGCTCCCTGCCGTCGCAAGCGGCGACACCCATTCGGCCGAGCACCTCTCCTCCTGGAAGACGCTCGTCCCGTGCGAGCCGGAGGAGCGTGCGCTCGTCTCGCACCTGCGCTCGAGCCGGGCCACCTACCTGGTGCCTTACCGGTCTGCGGCCGAGGCCTCGGCCGCCGCGGCCTGAGGCCGCAGGCCGGCCACGAGCAGCGCGAGCCCGATCGCGGCGGCGAGCGGCACGAGGCCGATCCACGCGAACGACAGCCCTTCGGCGACGCCGCCGCCCGCCAGCGGGCCGATCAGGTAGCCGGCGATCGCGATCTGCGAGTACACGATCATCGCGGTGACGATGCGCTCGGTGCCGACCGCGTCGAAGAGGAGGCCGACCGACCCGGTCTCGGCGAACGCGAACCCGACCCCGGTGACGAAGAGCGCCGCGATCCAGGCGGGCACGCTGTCGGCGATCCCGACCCAGGAGATGCCGATCACCGTCAGGACGACGCCGGTCGGGACCACGACGCGCGGACGAAGCTGCCCGGCGACGACCGCGCCGCCGCCCAGCACGAACGCCAGGCCCACGAACAGCGCGCCGATCTCGGCCTGGCTGAGGAGGCTGTCGAAATGGAGCGGCAGGACGCCCTCGACGATCCCGAGGGCGAGGACGGCGAAGAGCACGACGCCGCAGGAGAGCCAGAACCCGGGCACCCGCAGGGCTGCGCGATCGGAGAGGAACACCTTTCGCTCGACCGGCAGGGGGAGCAAGAGGGCCAGCGGGACGGACGCGAGCACGAGCAGGAGATACGCGCCGAACGGCGCCCGCACCCCGCCGAGCGCGCCCAGCGCAGGCCCGATCACGCTGCCGACGGAATAGGCCGCCAGCATGCGGCTCATGCCCGCGTACTCGTCGCCGGGGCTGCGCTCCAGGGAGGCGAAGGTCACGCCCATCCAGAGCCCGCCGGACCCGAAGCCCATCAGGGCCCGGGCTGCGAAGTAGACGGCCAGGTCGTCGGAGACGATGAAGCCGATGCACCCGACGGCGATGACGAGCAGCGAGATCGCCAGAACCGCGCGCGTTCGGCCGCGGGCGATCCCGGGCGCCGCGAGGACGAAGCCGAAGAGCATCCCTGCAGGGAAGGTGGCAACGAGCGCTCCGATCACCGCCGGCCCCGCGCCGGTGGCGTCGGAGATGCGCGGGAGGACCGGCGCGATGACGCTGTAGCCCGCCGCGTCGAGCGCGCTCAGGGCGAGGATGATCGGCCACGCTGACGGCCGGGCCTGTTCTCCGTTTGTTCACCACACCGTAACCCCGGTTGGCCTTCGGGACCGGGATCATGCACTCTCTCTCGTATGCGTGCCGAGTTGGAAGCCGTTCCCAGAGGCGGCGATCGCCTGCTCAACCGCGAGCTTTCGTGGCTCGAGTTCAACGCGCGCGTGCTCGACCTCGCCGCCGATCCGTCGGTTCCGCTCCTCGAGCGCGTGAAGTTCTGCTTCATCTTCTCGTCCAACCTGGACGAGTTCTTCATGGTGCGCGTCGCGGGCCTCATGGGCCAGGAGGCCGCCGGCATCGGCGTCCGCTCGATCGACGGACGCACGCCCACGGCCGCCCTCGCCGAGATCCGGGAACGGGTGCTCGGGCTCACCGCCCGCCAGTCGCGCCTCTGGAGCCGGGAGCTCGTTCCCGCGCTCGCCGAGAAGGGCGTCGTGATCGCGCAGGTCGAGGAGTGCGAAGACAAGGAGCTCGTCGAGCTCGAAAAGCGCTTCGAGCGCGAGATCTACCCCGTCCTGACGCCGCTCGCCGTCGGGCCCGGCCAGCCGTTCCCGTACATCTCCGGCCTCTCGAACAGCCTCGCCGTCCTCGTGCGCGACCCGGAGACCGGGGAGGAGCGCTTCGCGCGCGTGAAGGTGCCGGAGGGCCTGCCGCGCTTCCTCGAGGTCGGGAAGCGCAAGGCGCTTGTCCCGCTCGAGGGCGTCATCGCCCACTTCCTCGCGCGCCTCTTCCCACAGATGGAGATCGTCGAGCGCGCCGTCTTCCGGGTCACGCGGGACGCGGACTTCGAGGTCTCGGACGAGGCGGACGACCTGCTCGAGGCAGTCGAGCTCGAGCTGCGGCGCCGCCGGTTCGGCGACGTCGTGCGGCTCGAGGTCTCCGGCTCGGTCTCGAGCCGGATGCTCGCTCGGCTGACCGACGGGCTCGACGCCGGCGAAGACCAGGTCTATCCCATCCGCGGCCCGCTCGATCTCGCCGACCTCTCGCAGATCGCGGCGGTCGACCGGCCCGACCTCAAGGACGAGCCCTGGGTGCCCAAGACCCCGGCGAGGCTCGCGTCCGTCTCGAGCGGCGAGGACTTCTTTGCGGAGATCCGCCGCGGCGACCTGCTCGTGCACCAGCCCTACGACTCCTTCGTGACGACCTTCGAGCGCTTCGTCCGCGAAGCCGCCCGCGATTCGGCTGTGCTCGGGCTCAAGACCACCGTGTACCGCACGAGCGACGACTCGCCGGTCGTCCCCGCGCTGATCGAGGTGGCCGAGGACGGCCGCCAGTCCGTGTGCATCGTCGAGCTGAAGGCGCGCTTCGACGAGCACCGGAACATCGAGTGGTCGCGGGCGATGGAGCGCGCCGGCGTCCACGTCGTCTACGGCTTCCCCAACCTCAAGATCCACGCGAAGACGACGCTCGTCGTTCGGCGCGAGGGGAACATCCTCCGGCGCTACGTCCACCTCGGCACGGGGAACTACCACGCGCTCACGGCGCGGATCTACGAGGACTTCGGGCTCTTCACGGCCGACGAGGAGATCGCGGCCGACGTCGCGGACCTCTTCAACTACGTGACCGGCTTCGGGCGCCCGCAGCAGTTCCGCAAGATTCTCGTGGCGCCGTTCAACCTGCGGCGGGGGATCGTCGAGGAGATCCGCACCGTCGCGAAGGCGGCCACGAACGGCGAGCACGCGCGCATCCGCCTGAAGACGAACGCGCTCACCGACCAGGCGATCATCGAGGAGCTCTACTCGGCCTCGCAGGCCGGGGCCGAGATCGACATCGTCGCGCGCTCCATCTGCACGCTGCGCCCCGGAGTTCCCGGCCTCTCGGAGTCGATCCGCGTGCGGAGCGTCCTGGGGCGGTTCCTCGAGCACAGCCGCTTCTACCTCTTCGAGGCCGGTGAGGAGACCCGGACGTTCCTCGGCAGCGCCGATCTCATGACCCGGAACCTCGACCACCGGATCGAGATCGCGGCGCCGGTCGAGGACGCGAAGGTGCAGGCGCAGCTCGCCGGCGCGTTCGACGTGCTGCTCGACGACAACACCGCCTGGACGCTCCAGCCGGACGGGGGCTGGAAGCGCCTCAAGCCCAGGAAAGACCAGAGCGCCAAGGGGAGCCACGACGCGCTCATGCGCAAGGCGCACACGCGCTCGCGCCGCCGAGTCGCCCGCCGACCCCGCTAGTTAAGGGTTACAGCCGACGCTCGACTGGAGAATGAGCACTCTGTGAATGTCGCTGTCGTCGATGTCGGCTCGAACACTGTCCGCCTGCTCGTGGCGCGCCGCGAGGGCTCGGGGCTCGTCGCTCTCGACGAGGGCCGCGAGCACCTGTTCCTCGGCGAGGACGTCGAGCGGGACGGGCGGCTCTCGGCGGCCCGTATCGAAGAGGCCGCTGAGTGCGTGGCCGGCTTCGTGCACAGCGCCCGCGTCCTCAACGCGTCCGCGGTCGAGGTGATCGTCACCGCGCCTGGACGGCAGGGCGCCAACGGCGACGAGCTCGTTCGCGCGCTCGTGGCCGCCGGAGGCGCTCCCGTGCGCGTCCTCTCTGCGGACGAGGAGGGCGAGCTCGCCTTCTCGGGCGCCGTCGACGCCGCCGCGGCCCAGCCGGGGAGCGTCGCCGTCGTCGACGTGGGCGGCGGCTCGACCGAGGTCGTCGTCGGCACGACCGAGGGCGGGCCGGCGTGGTCGAAGTCGCTCGACATCGGCGCCGTGCGGCTCACCGCGCGCTTCCTCGCGGACGACCCGCCGGGAAAACGGGCGCTCGCGGCCGCCAGGGACGACGTCGAGCGGCACCTGGACGGCTTCGCGCCGCCGCTGCCGCAGGTCAGCGCTCGCCGCCGGCGGGACGGCACGGGGCCTTCGCAAGCTCGTCGGCAGGGAGCTCGACGCCGAGGGACTTCGACGCCGCCCTCGCCATCCTGGCCAAGCGGCCGGCGGCGAAGACGGCCAAGACCTTCGGGCTGCACGAACGCCGCGCGCGGACGCTCGCGGCCGGCGCCGTCGTCCTCATGGCGCTCCAGGAGCGCCTCGGCGTGCCGCTCCAGGTCTCCCGCGCAGGGCTGCGGGAAGGCGCGGCGCTCGCGCTTCTGGACGAGCTCGCGGCTTCGGCCGCGTAACCGCTTCTTCACGGCCCCGTCACCCATCGTCTCCGGAGGCCCCGGGCACGATGAAGCCATGGAGACCAACGAGAAGACACAGAGCCGACACGCGGGCCTCGCGTACTGCGAGGGCTTCGGCGTCTACGGCCCGGCGGCGCGGATCGGCGTCGTCGAGAGCATCCGCGTCAACCCGGAGACCGGTGCGCCGGTGCTCCTCGCTGTCCGCGCGGGCCTGCTCGGCAACTGGCTCGTGCTCGTGCCGGTCGACCAGGTGCACGAGGTGAGCATGCTCGAGCGGAGGATCGCGCTTCGCTCGGGCGGCCTCCTGGCCGGGCCGCGTCGAGCGGCCTAGCCTCGGCTCGCCTCTGCCCGTCGCCAGAGCGACTGGAGGGATCGCGCCAGGCGCTCGGGCTCCGCCCGGTGCGGCGGGTCGAAGTGATGACGCTCCGCGAACACTTCGAGCTCGAAGTCGGGGAAGACACTGCTCAGTCGTTGCGCGATCTCCGCGTAGTGATCCGGGTTGGAGCCCAGCTCGGAGATGAGCCCGCCGTACGCGAGTTGTGCCGGGAGCACGATCCCGGGAAGGAGGATCACGCGAACGGACAATGCGGACACAGTTGTCCCAGATGCCGGCGAGCCAGGCAAGCCCGCGGACGATTCGGGCTCTACGCCGGCGGAGGGATGTAGTCCCGGCGCTCGAGCGAGCCGTCCTCGTCCGCGTCGAGCACCCAGGTCGAGCCCTTCTTGCTCTCCTCGCCGAGGAGCTCGTAGACGACGTCGCCGTGCGTGCAAAGCACGGCGGTCTCGCCGTCGAGCGAGCCGACGAGGCGGAGCGCGTCCTCGGCGGTCGAGCCCTCGGCGAGCTCGGGCCGTTCCTCGATGGGCCGCCCGAGCGCGCGGGCGAGCGGCTCGACCGTCTGGCGGCAGCGCATGTACGGGCTCGTCAGGATGCGCTGCACGTCGTAGGGGGCGAGCGTTTCCACGAGCCTTCTCAGCCTGCTCCCAGCCACGCTCGTCGAGCGGCCGGAGGTGGTCGTCAGGGGCGCTCGTGCTCTTGCCGGCCGTGGCATGGCGGAGGAGGAGGACGGTCATCCGGCCTCCTCGCTCGGCGAACGCGCGCAGGATCTCGCGGTCGCGGTCGTAGCTCAGCTCGGTCTCGGCTTCCGCGAGCGGGAGCCAGCGCGCGTCGTCGACCTCGTCGTGCGGGTGGAAGGCGCCGCCAAGCGGGCGCATCGTCCAGTAGCGGACGACCTTCGGACGCCCCTTCTGGTCGTGGTAGTGGCTGGACGGGAGCTCGTGTCCCAGCTCGCAACGAAGGCCGGTCTCCTCCTCGACCTCGCGGAGCGCGCCGTCCTCGTGGCTCTCGCCGCGGTGAAGCTTGCCCTTGGGCAGCGTCCAGTCGTCGTAGCGTGGGCGATGGACGAGCAGGACCTCGAGCGCACCGTCGTCGCGCCGGTACACGACGCCGCCGGCCGCCTGCACGGTGTCCTGCTTCAGGCCCAGGCCGTCTTCCCGCTCTTCTCGAGGTTGTCCCAGGCCGCGGGGAAGGCCGCTCGCGCCTCGCGCCGACGCATGCGCTCGCGCTCGATCAGGCGACCCGCCGCCAGATGGGCCTGCGGGCTTCCTGTGCGCCCCAGGAGATCGCGGATGCGTTCCTCGGCGACCACGGCATCCTGATGCTCGCCGACGACGTCCTGGAAACGCTTCGCGTCCTGGACGAATCGCCGGGCCGGCTTGCCTACCGCTCCCTCGGCAAGCTCGGCGGCATAGCGGGCGCGCTTGCCGCGGATGCGGACGGCATGCAGCTCGTCGTCGGGCGGCTCTGGGCGGCAGCGCCTTCACCGCCTTGCGGAGCTTGCGGAATTCGGCGCCTGCGATTTCTCGGAGCGAGATGTCCGACTCGCGCGCGTGCGGCGAGACGGCGGCCGCCTCGAGCCGGTCGAGCAGCTGGAAGTAGCGCGGGCTCGACATCGCCTCGAGCAGCGCCGCGCGGACGGCGTCGCGGTCCTCGTCGAGCCACGCGATGAAGCGCGCGGCTGCGCGGCGCTCGCCCGGCTCCAGGCTCTCGATCTCCCCCCGCAGGCGCTCGATCAGCACGTCGAAATCCCGCACGGGCCCGAGCGCGGAGGCGAGCCAGGAGAGCTCGGCGCGCAGGGCCTCGCTCCACGCGGGCTCGAGCAGGTCGCGCGCGGCGCGGAGGATGGCGCGGAGACGGCGGGTGGCCACGCGGAGCTGGTGCAGCTCCTCCGTGTCCTCGCCGAAGCGCGTCCCGGGATCGTGGGCGAGGAGCTCGGCGACCTGTCGCGCCAGCGCGACCCGCACGTGCTCGAGCGCGGGCGCCCCACGCGGAGGAAGCGCCGGCTCGAGTGGGAAGAACCCCATCGCACGAAAGGCCTTCGACCGTCCGTCGCCAGGCGACGCGCCTGCCTCCTCGAGGGCGCGGCCGAGGTCGGGGAGCGCGCCCGCGCCCTCGCCGTCCAGCGCCTCGGCCTCGAGCTCGACGAACGACTCGCGCACGCGCCGGCCGTCGAGGATCGCGACCCGGTCGACGGTGACGTCCGCGACCGCGCGTCCGTCGACCTGCGCACGGATGCCCGTCCGCCGGGTGCGCAGGACGACAGCGTGTTCGAGGCCTCGGCCGCGCAGGACCCCCACGAGGAGGTCGGCGAGATCGGCCGGCGGGCCGGCCGGGCCGCCCGGAGTCTCGAGCTCGAGCCGCTCGCCCTTGCCGGGCAGCTTCAGCTGCCACAGGCCCTTGCGGTTCTCGACCCGGCGCCGGAGGGTGACGCCGGCACGGGCAAGAGCCCGGTCGGGCGTGTCGAAGTACGTCGAGGTGAGCGTGCGCGGCTCCAGCGGCTCCCCCGGCAGCTCCGGGAGGGAGAAATCGGCAGGAATCGTCAGCTTCAGCTCGCGTTCCCGCGTCGAACGAGGACGTGCCACCAGGCGATCGTACCGCCGGGAAAGAGTGGGGTTAGCCGTATTCCCGGCGATACACCGCTTTGCCACCATTTGAGCGCGCAATGGGAAACCGAGTCATCATCGTCGACGACCATCCGAGCTTCCGGGCTACGGCAAAGGAGTTGCTCGTCGCCGAGGGATTCGAGGTGGTCGGCGAGGCCGAGGACGGGCGCTCCGCCTTCGAGGCGATCCTGGAGCTGAAGCCCGACCTCGTCCTCCTGGACGTGCAGCTGCCGGACACCGACGGCTTCAGCATCGCCAGGGAACTCTGCAAGCAGAACGGGGACGGCCCCATCGTCGTCCTCACGTCGAGCCGCGACGCGGCCGACTTCGGCCCCCTCGTGGGCCAGTGCGGCGCCTCCGCGTTCGTGCCGAAGGCAGAGCTGTCGGGCGCTGCGCTTCGCGCTGTGCTTCGATAGTCACATGCGACGACTGACGGTTGCCGCCGTCCTCGGCCTCGGCGTCCTCCTCAGCGCCGGTGCGCTCTGGCTCGTCCTCTCGAGCGTGCACGAGGAGAACCCGGCCTTCACGGCCACGGCCTTCATGATCATGGCCTGGTCGTTCATCCTCGGCGGCATCGTCGCGTGGATGCGCCGGCCCGACAACGCGTTCGGGCGGCTTATGACCGCGGTCGGGATGGCGGTCTTCTTCGGCGCCCTCGGCGCCGCGAACGATTCGATCCCGTTCACGATCGGCTACGCGTTCGGCGGCCTCTTCATCGCCATCTTCATCCATGCGCTGCTCGCCTTCCCGCGCGGGTACCTGGAGACCAGGCTCGTCTACGCGATCGTCACGACCGCCTACCTGATCCTCACCGTCGGGTCGTTTCGTCTCGACGCTCTTCGACGACGTCTCCGACAACTGTCCCGACTGCCCGGCGAACGCCTTCCTCATCGTCGACTCGCCGACCGCGGTCGACGTCATCAACACGATCCTCGTGCTCGCCGGCGTCCCCGCGCTGGCCGCCTCGCTCTACGTCTTCTGGCGGCGCTGGCACGCCGCGTCGCGGCCGATCAGGCGTGTCCTCGCCCCGGTCTACGTCGCGGCGGGCGTCACGCTCGCGCTGCTCGCCATAACCCTCCTGGTCGGGGCCGCCTTCCAGGAGGCCGGCAACGTCCTCTTCTGGATCGTGATCATCAGCTTCGCGGCCGTGCCGCTGGCGTTCATCGTCGGCCTGCTGAGCGGCAGGCTCGCGCGCGCCGGCGTGGGGCAGCTCGTGCTCGACCTCGGCAAGCCGCACGCTCCGGGTGAGCTCAGGGAGGCCCTCGCCCGCGCACTCGGCGACCCGACGCTCCGGCTCGCGTACTGGATTCCCGACACGAGGTCCTTCGCCGACATCGAGGGGAACCCGATCGAGCTGCCCGAGCCCGACGGCGAGGAGCTCGTGACCATGGTGGAGCGCGAGGGCCGAACCGTTGCCGCGCTCATCCACCACCGCTCGCTCGAGGAGGACCCGCTGCTCGTGGAGTCGGCGGCCGCGACCGCGGCCCTGGCGCTCGAGAGCGAACGGCGCCACGCGGCGCTCGCGAAGGCGCAGGCGCGCAACCGGGCGCTCCTCGACGCCGTGCCCGACCTCATGTTCCGCATGACCCGAGAGGGCGTGTACCTGGAGTACAAGGGGCGGGCCGAGGATCTCGCCGTCTCGCCGAACCAGCTGATCGGCTCCTGCGCGCACGACATCCTCCCGAAGGATGTGGCCGATCCGCTCGTCGAAGGGATCAGGCGTGCAATCGACACGGGCGAGATCGTCACCGGCGAGTACCGCCTCGAGCTCGACGGCAGGATGCGCGACTTCGAGTCGCGGATCGTCAAGGCCGGCGAGGAGGCCGTGCTGATCGTGCGCGAGTTCACGGAGCGAAACACCGCCCAGGCCGAGCTCGAGCGCCTGCACCTCGAGCTCCAGCAGCGGCACAAGGAGCTCGAGCACGAGCGCGACTTCGCGGGCACGGTCGTCGACTCGACGCCGAGCCTGCTCTGCCTCGTCACCCCGGGCGGCTACATCGTCAGGTTCAACCACTCCCTCGTCCAGCTCAGCGGCCGGCGCGACGACGACCTCACGAAGGGGAACGCGTTCTGGGACGTCTTCATCGCGCCCGAGGAGCGCGACCTCGTCCGCGAGCGCGTGCTCCAGGTCGCGGAGGAGGGCGGAAGCGGGGAGTACGAGAGCACGTGGATGACGACCGACGGCGAGCGCCACACCGTCGCCTGGTCGACGACGCCCCTGCGCGACGACAAGGGACACCCGCGCCTCCTCATCTGCGGCGTCGACATCACGGAGCGCAAGGAGCACGAGGCCGAGCTCCGCCGGTCGAGGGCGCGCCTCGTCGAGGCGAGCGACGTCGAGCGCCGCCGGCTGGAGCGCAACCTCCACGACGGCGCCCAGCAGCGGCTCGTGTCACTCTCGCTCGCGCTCCGCCTCGCCCAGGCGCGCATCGCCGAAGACCCGGAGGGCGCCGACCGCCTGCTCAGCCAGGCCGGGGAAGAGCTGTCCCAGGCGCTCGAGGAGCTGCGCGAGCTCGCCCGCGGCATCCACCCGGCGATCCTCTCCGACCGCGGCCTCGGCCCTGCGCTCGAGGCACTCGCCGCCCGCTCGCCGCTCGTGATCGACATGAAGATGGTCGAGGAGCGCCTGCCGGAGCCGGTCGAGGCGGCCGCGTACTACGTCGTCTCCGAGGCGCTGGCGAATGTGGCGAAGTACGCCGAGGCGTCCTCGGTGGCCGTTAGCATCGCGCGTGTGAACGGACGTGCGGTCGTGGAGATAGCCGACGACGGCATCGGCGGCGCCGATCCGATGCGCGGCTCCGGCCTGCGCGGGCTGGTCGACAGGGTCGAGGCGCTCGACGGCGACCTCGAGGTCGAGAGCCCGCCGGGCAGCGGCACCCGCATCCGCGCGGAGATCCCGTGCGAGTAGTCCTCGCCGAGGACTCCGTCCTCCTGCGCGAGGGCGTCGCCCGCCTGCTCGAGGACCAGGGGTTCGAGGTCGTTGCGCAGACGGGCTCCGCCGAGGACCTGATGCTCAAGGTGCGGAGCTACACGCCGAACGTCGTGATCGTCGACATCCGCATGCCGCCGACGCACACCGACGAGGGGCTGCGGGCCGCGCAGGAGATCCGCGAGGCGTACCCGGACGTGGGCGTGCTCGTGCTCTCCCAGTACGTCGAATCCGCCTACGCCATGGAGCTTCTCGCCGAGAGCGCGGAGGGCGTCGGCTACCTGCTCAAGGACCGCGTCTCCGACGTGGGCGAGTTCGCCGCGGCCGTCCGCCGCGTGGGGGAGGGCGGCTCGGCGCTCGACCCGGCGATCGTCTCCCAGCTCGTCGGCCGCCGCCGGCGCGACGACCCGATCGACACGCTGACGCCCCGCGAGCGCGAGGTGCTGGAGCACATGGCCCAGGGCCGCTCGAACTCGGGCATCGCCGCGGAGCTCGTCGTCACCGAGCGCGCGGTCGAGAAGCACGTGACGAGCATCTTCGGGAAGCTCGGGCTCCCGCGCGCGAACGAGGACCACCGGCGCGTGCTGGCGGTGCTCACCTTCCTGCGCCAGTAGGCCCCGTCTCACCCGCCCGTCCGAGGTAGGGAAAACCCCACCAATGGAAGACGGCTGGCCCCATTCTCGTCTAGTAGGCGAGGAGGGAGAGTGTCCGCATGAAGACGAAGCTGTTTATCGGCGCGGCGATCATCGCCATCCTGGTGCTCGCAGTCGGCGGCTGGACCGTTCGCGGCGTGCGCTGGGCCGTCCCGGCGGCGTAGGCCGATGGTGCCTGCGCCCCGGATCGGACGGTTCCTGGGCGCTCTGGCGCTTCCCACCTTCGCGCTCGCTCTCGGAATCAGCGTCCTCACGACCTATGCGCCGCTCCTGCTCGGCGAGGCGACCTCGTCGGCAGGAGCAATCGGCATCGCGGTCGGCGCCGAGGGCGCCTTCGCGCTCTTTCTGCCGCTCCTGGTCGGGTCGCTCTCCGACCGGACGCAGAGCCGCTTCGGCCGCCGCATCCCGTACGCGCTCATAGGCGTGCCGCTGCTGGTCGTGCCGCTCGCGATCCTCCCGTTCGCCCACGGCTACGCGGAGACGGTCGCGCTCGTCTCGCTCTTCTTCATCGGCTACCACGTCTACTACCCGCCGTACCAGGCGCTCTTCGCCGAGCTCGTGCCGTCGACGCACCAGGGTCGCGCGCAGGGCTGGCAGGGCGTCATGCGCGGGCTCGGCCTCGGCGTAGCCCTCGTCGCCGGCGGGCTCCTGCTCTCCGTGTGGACGCCGCTTCCGTTCCTCCTCGCCGCCGCCGCGGCCGTGCTCGCCACGGTCGTGCTCGTGCGCGAGGTGCGAGGCAAGACGCTCGCGCCGGTCTCGCCGCCGCCCGAGGTTCCGAGGCTTCCCGGGCCCGGCGTCTTCCGCCTCGTCCGCGAGCGCCCTGACGTGCGCGCCTTCGTGGCCGCGAACGCCCTCTGGGAGCTCTCCTTCATGGGCCTGAAGACCTTCATCGTGCTCTTCGTCGTCAAGGGCCTCGGCGAGTCGGTCGGCACCGCCTCCGCCGTGATGGGCGTCGTCGCAGGCGCCTACGTCATCGCCGCCTTCGGGGCCGGCCGCCTGGCCGACGCCGTCGGCGTCCACCGGCTCATGCGCGTCTCCATCTGGGTCTACGGCGTCGGGCTGCTCGTCGGCGCCGGGCTCTCCTCGTTCGGCTCGTTCCTGATCGGCCTGCCGCTCATCGCGCTCGCCGGCGCGGTCGTCATGACCCTCCCGTACGGGATCCTCGTCGGGATGACGCCCGCCGGGGCCGAGGGCGCGCTCACTGGCCTGTTCGGCTTCTCGCGCGCGCTCGGCGCCGTGCTCGGCCCGATCGTCGTCGGCGTCGCCATCGACGTCCTCGCGCCGGTCTTCCCGGCCACGAACGGCTACGGCGCCATGTGGATCGCCATCGGCGTCCCGATCCTCCTCTCGCTGCCGTTCTTCAACGCTCTCAAGGCCCAGGACGAGCAGCAGGTCGAGGCCGCGGAGCCGGTCGTCGCGGCGATGGACGACCTCGCGCTGGCCGCATAAGCCGCACTCGCGCTAGCACGACCCGAAGACGCGGGCTGGCCTCATTCCGGTGGAGCCGCGCCCCTGCGAGCCTGGAGTCACGCACCCAAGACCCAAGGACGTGATGCCATGACCCCCCTCGCCAAGTCTCAGAATCTCGCCGCCCGCATGGGCCGCTGGAGCGCAGCTCATCGGAAGACCGCGATCTTCGGGTGGCTGGCGTTCGTCGTCGTCGCCGTTGCCCTCGGCAGCGTCGTCGGCACCAAGAACCTCGACCCCGCCGATGCCGAGGCCGGCGACTCCGGCCGCGCGCTGCAGATCGTCGACAACGGCGGCTTCGACGACACGGTCGACGAGTCCGTGTTCATCGAGAACGAATCGCTCACCGCCTCGAGCCCCGAGTTCAAGGCGGTCGTCAACGACGTCGTCGCGCAGCTCAACGCCGCCGAGGGCGTCTCCCGCGTGCGCTCGCCGCTCGACGACCCGAAGCTGGTTTCCCCCGACGGCCAGGCCGTGCTCGTGCAGTACGAGCTGGACGACACCGGCGCCGGCGCAGTCGACCGGATCGAGCCCATCCTCGCCACCGTGGACGAGATCGAGGCCGCCAACGCCGGCTTCACCGTCGACGGGTTCGGCTCCGCGAGCGGAGAGAAGTCGGTCGACGACACGATCGCGTCCGACTTCCAGCGGGCCGAGTTCACGGCCGTGCCGCTGACGCTCGGCATCCTGCTGGTCGTCTTCGGCGCCGCCGTCGCGGCCGGGATCCCGTTGCTGCTCGGCCTGTCGGCCGTCATGGCGACTCTCGGTCTGCTCGCGGTCCCGAGCCAGCTCGTCCCGATGGACGAGGCGTCCGCGTCGATCATCCTGCTCATCGGCCTCGCGGTCGGCGTCGACTACTCGCTCTTCTACCTCAAGCGCGAGCGTGAGGAGCGGGCGGCCGGCAGAGGCCCGGCGGCCGCACTCGAGGCTGCCGCGGCCACGTCCGGCCGGGCGGTTCTCATCTCCGGTCTGACGGTCATCATCGCGCTCGCCGGGCTCTTCTTCGGCGGGACGGCGATCTGGACGTCGATCGCGGTCGGCACGATCATGGTCGTCGCCATCGCGGTCGCGGGCTCGCTGACGGTGCTCCCGGCACTGCTCTCCTGGCTGGGCGATCGGGTCGAGAAGGGCAAGATCCCCTTCCTCCACCGGCTGAGCCGGAAGGACGGCGACTCCCGTATGTGGGGCGCCATCCTCGACCGCGTGCTCCGGCGGCCGCTCGTCTCCGCCGTCGCCTCGGCCGGCGTGCTCGTGGTCCTCGCGCTCCCGGCGTTCGGGATGCACACCGCCTTCCCGGGCATCTCCAGCATGCCGCGCGAGATCCCGATCATGAAGACCTACGACCGGATCCAGGCGTCCTTCCCGGGTGGCCCGCTGCCCGCAGTGGTCGCCGTGGAGGCCGACAACGTCGCCTCGCCCGAGTTCGAGGCCGCGTTCGCCGACTTCCGCCGCGAGGCCCTCGCCACGGGCCAGATGGAGGATCCGATCGAGGTGCAGGTGAACGACGCTGCGACGGTCGCGGTCATCTCCGTGCCGCTCGCCGGGACGGGCACCGACGACGCCTCCACCGAGGCCCTGCTGACGCTCCGCGAGGACGTCATCCCGGCCACGATCGGCAGCGTCGACGGAGCAGAGGTCGCCGTGGCCGGCGAGGCCGCCTCGTCCTACGACTTCAGCCAGCTCACGAAGGACAGGGCGCCGTACGTGTTCGTGTTCGTCCTGCTCCTGGCCTTCGTGCTCTTGCTGGTCGCCTTCCGCTCGCTCGTGATCGCGGCGAAGGCGGTCGTGCTCAACCTGCTGTCGGTGGCGGCGGCCTACGGGCTCCTCGTCATCATCTTCCAGTGGGGCTGGGGCGAGTCGCTCCTCGGCTTCGAGTCGACCGGCGCCATCACGGCCTGGCTCCCGCTGTTCATGTTCGTGATCCTGTTCGGCCTCTCGATGGACTACCACGTGTTCATCCTCAGCCGGATCCGCGAGGCGTTCGACCGCGGGCTCGACACGGAGGCGGCCGTGACCCACGGGATCAAGTCGACCGCGGGCGTCGTCACCGCCGCGGCGATCGTGATGGTGGCGGTGTTCTCGATCTTCGCCACGCTCTCCACGATCGACATGAAGCAGGCGGGTGTCGGCCTGGCCGCGGCGATCCTGATCGACGCGACCATCGTCAGGGCCGTGCTCCTGCCGTCGGCCATGAAGCTGCTCGGCGACTGGAACTGGTACCTGCCGCGCTGGCTCGAGTGGCTGCCCGAGGTCTCCCACGAGACCGAGCGCTCCCAGCAGAGCGTGCCGGCTCCGGCTCCCGCCGGCCGGTAGGGCTCCAGGACGACGAAGGCCCGCGTCCCCAATCGGGGCGCGGGCCTTCCTGCGTCCGATGGGTGCGGTTACTCTTAGAAGGCGGTACGCGAGGCGGAGCCCGTTGCGGCGGGGCTCCGCCTCGGCGTCCGTGGGCTACGAGCCGGGGGAGAGAATCCGGGAGCCTGCGGCCAGCTCCGGGGCCTCCGGCCCGCTTGTGCCGAGAGTACGCCTCTCGCTGAACTTTGAATAGCGCAACCACCCGGAAAATTTGCAGAATCCTCACAATTGTTGACGCGCGTGAGGCGGGCAGGCCGGACGCGTTAGGCTGGCCCCGTGCCCGACTTGGCCGACCTCGCCGAGCGGCTCCGCGAGCTCGCCCTGTCCTTCCCGGAGACCTACGAGGACGAGCCGTGGGGCTATCCGGTCTTCAAGGTCGGCGACAACTCGATGTTCGCCACCATGTCGGTCGCGGACGAATGCGTCCGGCTGACCGTCAAGCTCACGGCGGAGGAGCGCGAGATCGCGCAGCTCCTCCCTTACGTCTCGACGGCGCGCTACGTCGGCCGCTACGGCTGGGTGACGGCCGAGGTCGCGGACGACGAGTCGCTCGAAGCGGCGCTCGAGTGGCTGCGTGAGAGCTACTGGCTTCCTTTATACAAAGCTAGCTCGCCGCTGAAGCCCGCCCGGATGGGCTTCGTTGTCCTCCGTGGATGGCGCGATGGTGGACGATGCTTCCACGCGCCCAGTTCGGATCGCGCAGGTAAGGTGTGCGGGACGGCTCGCGCGGACCCTGGCGGCGGGTCTCGCAGCATGTTGTGCCGTCTGGGTGCTGTGGCGTGCGGCGGCGGCGATGGCGAGGCGGGGCGGTGATGCGTCGGAGCCGAGCGAGACCGGCAGCGCTGAGGCGACGGTCTTCACCCCGCAGCAGGTGAAGGCGCAGCTTGAGCGCGAGCTTGGACTCTTTGTGCGCTTCGACCCGGAGCGCGAGGACGAGACGCTTCGCTTCTCACGACCGGGGACATCAGCTACGGACGTTCATCATTTGGGTCTTCAAGGAGGGACGCTCGGCGACGACTTCCTCATCGAGGACGTCCAGGTTGCGCCGAGGGCGAACTTTCATGGAGTGATTGGGAAGCTCTCGACAAGAAGCTCCTTCCCGGCGAGGGAAGCTACTCCGTTCTCAAGAACTACGGCAACGTCGTACTCAGCTACTTCGTAGATGCCAAAGAGGGCAAGGCTCCAGTCGAGATGCCGGGCGGTTTTCTCTTGATCGACCAGGCACTATCGAAGCTCACGGGCGTGTCGACGACGAGCGCTGTCGAGGGTGTCAACGCGCCCGAGGCTGAGGCAGTCGTCCAGCCCGACCCCGATGTGACGCGGATGCCGTCGAAGAGATTGTTCGTGCGTTCGAGGAGCATCCCGGCTGGGAGCGCAAGCTCACCGGAGAGGCCGGAAGGCGCTGAAACTGATCAAGCGCTATTCGTCGGAGGGCGTCCCCGAGAGTCAAGCCGGTGACGTCGTGCCGCGATCGCGCAACTTCAGATCGAGATGCTGATTCTTGAGGAGGGCCAAAGTCCAGCCTCGGTCCTAGGCGATTAGAAGACGAACGCCTAGCCGGATGACGTTCGCTGAGACGCCGCGCTCAATACCTCGCGCACACGCGGCGCCCTTCTGGATGTACTCGAAGACAGGCAGGGGTAGTTGGTCGCTTCGATCCTCTGCTGGCTCAAGGCGCCGCCGTCGCTGCGCTCAGCGGTCGAGGGCGACGACTAGCCCTCGTCGTCGAAGCCGCCCGCGAAGATGTCCTCCTCCTCGGGCACCGCGTGCAGGACGACCTCGATCCGCCGGCGCACGTGCGTGTCCGGGCCCATCTCGTCGGATTTGACGTCGAGCTCCCAGTAGAGCTCCCCGTGCTCGGAGTGGTGGCCCGGGAGCGCGTCCTCCGGGAGGTCGAGCGCGAACGCGAGCGACTGGCCGGTCTGGACGTCGCCCGTTTGCAGCGCCTGCCTGACGCTCACGGGGGTCTCCTCGTAGTCCGGGCTCTTCTCGTGGAACGCGAGCGTTACCTCGAGGGCGCGCGAGCCGCCGCCCTCGGCGACGAGGACGGTGCCGGCCACCCGCTCGCCCGGCGCGAAGCTGTCGCGCGCGAGCTGCACCTCGAAGGCGGGGCTCACGGCCGCACCTCGAACGAGCAGCTCGCCACGGCGTCCGGCCGCAGGCGCGCGATCTCGAGCGCCTCGGCATGCCACTCGAACGAGAGGCAGGAGCCGGCGTAGGAGTACGGGGCTTCAGCCGGGACGGCGAACGAGAGCCCCTGCTGCGCCTCCGAGGCGGAGACCTCCCGCCACTCCTCGTGGGCGAAGTCCTCGCGCGTCACGCGACGCGTGCTGTTCTTGGTCGACTCCTCGACGTCGTAGCGCTCGAGGCAGAGCACGCCCACCTTCAGGCGGACGCCCGTGTGGGCACCGTCGCTGATCGTGATCGTCACGTCGACGTTCTCGCCGCGGCGGACGGGCCCGCTCGCCGCGATCTCGACCGTGTCCGAGCGCGGGCGGAGTCGCCGCCGGTAGCGCCGAGCCACGCCCACGAGCGCGATGCCCGCGATCGCGGCGAAGATGAGCCAGAAGGCCCAGAACGGAAGCTCCGCGTCCAAGCGCGGGCCAGTGTAATGCTGTTTGCGATGGCCTCCCGCGCGATCCAGCAGCTCCGGCCGGGCCTGCACCGCTGGACGGCGGTGCACCCCGACGCCGAGCCGGTGCCGACCACCGGGAGCCCTGACGACTGGGGCCCCGACGTCGCCTCGATCGCCTACGAGGCGCCCGACGCGCTGCTGCTCGTCGACCCGCTGGTCCCGGGCGACCGCTCCGAGCTGCTCGAGGAGCTCGACTCGCTCGTTGCGCGGCACGGGCAGCCGGTCGTGATCGTCACGACGCTCCAGTTCCACCGGCGGAGCCGCGACGAGCTCGCCCACCGCTACGACGCCTCGACCTCGCGCGCGAGGAAGAACCTGCCGCGCGACGTCGAGACGGTCGTGATCCAGAGCGCGGGCGAGACGATGGTCTGGCTCCCGAAGGTGCGCGCGCTCATTCCGGGCGACCGCCTTCTCGGCGACGACGAGCGCGGCGGCGTGCGCCTCTGCCCGGACTCCTGGCTGCGCTACCTCCCCAGCGGGATGCGGCAGGCCGAGCTGCGCGAGTCCCTGCGCCCGCTCCTCGACCTACCGGTCGAGCTCGTGCTCGTCTCCCACGGCGAGCCGGTGCTCGAAGGCGGCCGAGAGGCGATTGCCAAGGCGCTGAAAGGCTAGGACGGCGACGGCCCTGCGGCCGGTTCCGCGGGATGCCGGCGGTCCGCCCGCCGCCAGGCTTCGTTGAGCTGGTCGCGGTAGAAGACCCAGAGGATCGCGCCGACGAGGAGCAGGACGACCTCGTCGAACGGCCCCGGCACCGGTAGGAGCCCCAGCGTCCCTCCCCAGCGCAGCGGCCTCGGGATGCGACCGTCGCGGACGACGAGCTTTACTGCCCTCGTCGTCCGGATGACGAAGCGGCGCACGGCCCCAGCCTAGTCCGCCGTCGGCACGTCCTCGGCGTCGCCGTTGGCTTCCTCGGGGTCGGGAACGGGCGTGCCTTCCTCGGTTTCCTCGGGCTCTTGCTCGGCAGGGGCCTGAGTATTCTCTGTCTCCATGCAGGTCATCCTTCCCGACGGCAAGAACCTCGAACTTCCGGACGGCGCGACGGGGCTCGACGCCGCGCGCGCGATCGGCCCGAAGCTGGCCGAGCAGGCCGTGCTCGTGAAGGCGAACGGGGACGTCCGCGACCTGCGGCTGCCGCTCGAGGACGGGGAGGAGATCCAGATCCTCACGATCCGCGACCGGCAGGATCCCGACGCGCTCTGGGTGCTGCGCCACTCGGCCGCGCACCTCCTCGCCGAGGCCGCGCGCCGGCTCTACCCGGGGACGAAGGTGGCGATCGGCCCGCCGATCGAGAACGGCTTCTACTACGACTTCGAGTTCCCCGAGCCTGTCGGCGAGGAGGTGCTCGAGCAGCTCGAGGAGGAGATCCGCCGGGAGCTCGACGAGGGCCGCTCCTGGGAGCGCTGGGAGACGAGCCGGGACGAGGCGAAGCAGTACTTCGCCGACGAGGGCGAGCCGTACAAGGTCGAGCTAGTCGACACCGCCGAGGGCGACATCTCCTTCTACAAGCAGGGCGACTTCGTCGACCTCTGCCGCGGACCGCACCTCCAGGACTCGAGCCCGATCAAGGCCGTGAAGCTCCTCTCGCTCGCCGGCGCCTACTGGCGCGGGGACGAGAAGCGCCCGCAGCTCACGCGCGTCTACGGGACGGCGTTCTTCGACCCCAAGGACCTCGAGGATCACCTGCACCGGCTCGAGGAGGCCAAGAGGCGCGACCACCGGCGGCTCGGCAAGGACCTCCAGCTCTTCGACTTCTCCGAGCTCGCGCCCGGGATGCCGTTCTGGCACCCGCGCGGGATGGTGATCTGGAACGTGCTCGAGGACCTGCGCCGTCGCGAGAACGCGAAGCGGGGCTACAACGAGGTGCGCACGCCGCAGCTCTACGACTCCGACCTCTGGCGCACGTCCGGCCACTGGGAGAAGTACCAGGAGCACATGTTCGCGGTGGAGATCGAGGGGCGTGACTTCGGCCTCAAGCCGATGAACTGCCCCGGGCACTGCCTCCTCTACTCGCTCGGCCCGCACAGCTACCGCGAGCTGCCGCTGCGCATCGCCGAGGCCGGCAACCTGCACCGCAACGAGCTCTCCGGCGTCCTGCACGGGCTCCTGCGGGTGCGGCACTTCGTCCAGGACGACGCGCACATCTACTGCACGACCGAGCAGATCCAGGACGAGCTGCTCGCCTGCCTCGACTTCGCGTACTACCTCTACGACCTCTTCGAGCTCGACATGCGCGTGGAGCTCTCGCTGCGGCCGGAGAACAAGCTCGGCACCGACGAGGAGTGGGACTTCGCCGAGGAGGAGCTGCGCAAGGTGCTCGCCGCCAAGGGGCTCGACTACGTCGAGAGCCAGGGGGAGGGCTCCTTCTACGGGCCGAAGATCGACCTGCACATGTCGGACTCGCTGGGCCGCAGCTGGCAGCTCGGCACCGTGCAGCTCGACCTCCAGATGCCGAAGCGGTTCGGGCTCACGTACCAGGGCGACGACAACGCCGAGCACACGCCGGCGATGATCCATCGCGCGCTCCTCGGCTCGCTGGAGCGCTTCGTCGGCGTCTACCTCGAGCACACCGGCGGGGAGCTGCCGCTCTTCCTCGCGCCCGAGCAGGTGCGCATCCTGCCCGTCGCGTCGACCCATCTGGCCGACGCCGAGTCGCTCGCGGACAGGCTGCGCGCCGAGGGCTTCCGGGTCTCGGTCGACGAGCGCGAGGAGACGCTCGGCAGGCGGATCCGCGACGCCGAGCTCGCCAAGGTGCCCTACGTGGCCGTCTGGGGCGACCGCGAGTCGCTCGACTCCGTCGCGGTTCGGCGACGAGGTGGTGAACAGTCTGCAACGAGCGCGAACGCGCTCCTCGACGAGCTTCGCGCCGCTGCTAGTATCTGACGCCTGCAAGCAGGAGCATCGTTTCCTCACCTCCGGAGCCGCGGGCTCATCGGAGGTTCAACCGAATTGGGGAATTGACGGGCTGCCTGCGTGCAGCTTTTCGTTTGTCTAAGAGGAGGACGCAGCACAACTTGGTGACGTATCAGTGAGGCCGCGGCGCAGGTTCGAGCAGTCCAGGCCGCAACAGGACACGACTCGTATCAACGAGTCCATCCGTGTCCCGCGCGTGCGTCTGGTCGATTCGGACGGCTCCCAGGTCGGCATCAAGCCGACGGCCGAGGCGCTCGAGTACGCCTACTCCAAGGATCTGGACCTGGTCGAGGTCGCCGCAGGAGCTGACCCGCCCGTGGCCCGGATCATGGACTACGGCAAGTACAAGTACGAGCAGGAGCAGAAGGCCAAGACTGCGAGGAAGCACCAGTCGCAGATCCAGGTCAAGGAGATCAAGCTCCGCCCAAAGATCGGCGTGCACGACTACGAGACGAAGAAGGGGCACGTCGTGAGGTTCCTGGGCAACCGGGCCAAGGTGAAGGTGACGATCATGTTCAGGGGCCGCGAGCAGACGCATCCGGAGCGCGGGCGCGACCTGCTCTTGCGCCTCGCCGAGGACGTGAAGGAGCTCGGGATGATCGAGTCGCCGCCGCTCCAGGACGGACGCAACATGGTCATGGTTCTCGCGCCTCACAGGAACGTCGGACGAGAGGTAGGAGCAGCTCAAAGTGCCTAAGCAGAAGACAAAGTCAGCAGCGAAGAAGCGGTTCAAGATCACCGGCTCGGGCCGTGTTCTGCGGCGCCATGCCATGCAGAGCCACAATCTCGAGAAGAAGTCCGCGAAGCGCGGGCGGGATTTCCGCAACGACCAGGCCGTGGACGAGAGCGACGTCCGCGAGGTCAAGCGCCTGCTCGGCCGCTAGCTGTAGGAGGAGGAAGCAATGCCCCGCGTCAAGCGATCCGTCCACGCGCGCAAGAAGCGCCGCAAGGTGCTCGAGAGCGCGAAGGGCTACGTCGGCCAGAGCTCCGTCTCCTACCGCAAGGCGAAGGAAGCCGTCCAGAAGGCGGACAACCACGCCTATCGCGACCGCAAGCGCAAGAAGCGCACGTTCCGCAGCCTCTGGATCGTGCGGATCAACGCGGCCGCGCGCCAGGAGGGGCTCTCGTACAACCAGTTCGTCGCCGGCTGCCGGAAGGCGAACATCGAGCTCGACCGGAAGGCGCTCGCCGACATCGCGGTCAACGACCCGCCCGCGTTCACGAAGATCGCCGAGCGGGCCAAAGCCGCGCTCGAGGCCTAGCCCCTCTCCGTGATCACGTCCGCGGCCAACCCGCGGGTCAAGCTCGTCAGGAAGCTCGAGTCGCGCCGCCAGCGCGACAAGCTCGGGCTGTTCGCCTGCGAGGGCGAAGACCTCGTCGAAGCCGGCCTGGACGCGGGCCTCGAGCCGGTGGAGGCGCTCCTCGACGCCGAGCGGCCCGTGCTCGCCGAGCGTTTGCCCGGCGCCGAGACGGTCGCGCCCGACGTGATGGCGGGCCTCTCGACGCTTGCACACCCTCCGCGGGTCGTCGCGGTGTTCCGGCGGGCCGACCTTCCGCGTGGGGCCGGGCTCCCCGTCGGGCTCGCGCTCTGGCGGGTCGTCGATCCAGGCAACCTCGGGACGCTCCTGCGGACGGCGGACGCGCTCGGGCCGGCGTTCGTCGCCCTCTCGGCGGCGTCCGGCGATCCCACGGCACCGAAGGCGTTACGGGCCTCGGCGGGCGCCGTCTTCCGGGTGCCGGTGGCCTCGTTCGATGAGGCCACAACGGGACGCGTCGCTCTGGTTCCGCGCGAGGGCACGCCGCTTGCCGAGCTCACGCTTCCCGACCCGGTCACGTTTCTCCTGGGTGCGGAGCGCAAGGGGCTTCCGGACGACGTGCTGGCCACGTGCGAGGCGACCGCGACCATCCCGCAGGCAGAGGGGTCGGAGTCGCTGAACGTCGCGGTCGCGGGCGCGATCGCCCTCCACGAGTGGAGGCGGCGGCGGTGACCCTCCGCTTCGCCGATGACGGCCGCTGCCGCACGCTCCGGGAGGACTGGAACGTGGAGCAGGGCCGTCGCGAACCGCACCCCGGCTGGGGTGCCTAGGTCAGTACTCCAGGTCGTCCATCGTGTACGTCGTCAATCCGTACACGATCAGCAGGTTCAGCGTGATGTGGAGGATGCTGGCCAGCGGGTAGCTGAAGATCCAGAAGATGTTGACGATGGCGCCGAGGCAGGCGATCGCGATGGCGACGTTCGTCGCCCAGAACGCCCGCCGCAGGACGAAGATGCCGACTGCGAGCAGGACGACGCCCACGACGAGATAGAGCCAGCCCCAGGCCTCGATGTTGTCGCCCCAGAAGACGGTGTCTATCGTCGTGTCCTGCCGGTCCAGCGCCCAGAGACCGTCCATGATCTGCATCACGCCCGCGATGATGAGGAGGATGCCGGCGAAAAATCGCCATCCGCGTCCTCGAGAGCGACCTGGTGTCGTCGTCGTTGACATACCTTGCTCCTTTCGTCGTGCCGCAACGACCCCTGTCGCGCCTAGTACGGCCCTCTCTGCGCCCTTCCTCCCTGGAACATGAAGATGAGCGTGAGCACGAGCATCACGATGCCCGCGATCATGAGGATGAGGCCGACGATGGCGATGTCGATGCCCGCGGCCTCCCACGTGACGGCGTAACGCAGGATGGCGCCGACCGTGATGAGGAAGAGCGCACCCCCGAACCCGCCTGCGGTCACGCCGGCGAGCGTAACACCGTCGCCGACAGGCGTCTACGCGGGTCGCCGTGGGCAGGCGAAAGTCCTGAGCCCCGGGGTCTGACCCCAGGACCGGACCGCTAGAGACGTGGCGCGGCGACGAAGCTCCGAAAGGCCTTGCGGGCGCGCCGACGGTCGAGGGCGAACAGCTCGAGGACACGATCAACGGAGAGCCACGGGGCGGGCCGGCTGAGACCGAGGGTCGCCCGATAGCTGCTCCAAGGCCAGTCAGCAGGCTCGTCGCAGAGCCGAGCGCGAACGCCCTAGACTTTCGCGAGCCAGATCGAGTCCTCGCCGCCCGCGTAAGGGCGCAGGTCGAACCAGCCGTAGCAGGCGATGATCTCGAAGCCCGCAGCCTCGAGGAGGCGGCGCCACTCGTCGGTGGGGATCCAGGCGAGCGTCATGGACGTCTGCGCCTCCTCGCCACGGACCCTCAGGGTGAGGACGCGGCGCTCGAGGTCCCAGTCGGCCCGCTCCCAGATGCCGGGCTCGCGCTCGAGCCAGCGGCCGTTCGTCTCCTCGACGTCGTCGGGGCTCGGTGCGAAGACGTCGAAGACGAGGCGCCCGCCGGGAACCAAGAGACCGAAGGCGGCCGCGAGCGCCGCGCGGCGGTCATCGTCGGTCTCCGCATGGAGCAGCGCCCGGAACGGCGAGGTCACGAGGCGCACCCGTTCGGTCACCGGCGGGTCGCGGAGATCGCCCTGGCGGAGATCGACGAGCCGCGACACCCCGGCGGCCTCTGCGCGCCGCCGGCACACCTCCAGCATCCCCGCCGAGGAGTCGACCCCGATCACCGGCACGCCGGAGGACGCGACCGGGACGGCGATCCGGCCGGTCCCGACGCCGAGCTCCACCACCGTCGAGCCGGCCTTGCGGGCCTCGGCCACGTAGAAGCCGACGTCCTCCGTGACGCTTCGGCTCCACGGGTCATAGAGCTCCGCGATGGCGTCATAGGACGACACAGGCCCGATGATACGCTCCGTCGATGGACCCGCAGGCCCTGGAAAGCGAGGCGCGAAGCGCGATTGCGGGCGCTTCAACCCTCGCCGAGCTCGACGAGGCTCGCGTTCGCTACCTGGGCCGCAGGAGCGACCTGAAGCAGGCGCTGCGCGAGGTCCGGGACGCCGAGACGGGCAGCGTCCTCAACACGTTGCGCGAAGGGCTCGAGGGCGCGGTGGCCGAGCGGCAGGCCGAGCTGGAGCGCGCGGAGCTCGACCGGCGGCTCACCGAGGAGGTCGCCGACATCACGCTGCCCGGCGAGCCGAGGCCGCGCGGGCGCCTGCACCTGATCACCCAGATCCGCCGCGAGGTGGAGGACATCTTCCTCGGGCTCGGCTACCAGGTCGTGGACGGCCGGGAGGTGGAGACGACCCGGTACAACTTCGACGGGCTCAACTTCCCGCCGGACCACCCGGCGCGCTCGCCGCTCCAGTCGCTCTTCCTCAACGGCGACGTGCTGCTGCGGACGGAGACGTCGCCGTCGCAGGTCCGCGTGATGGAGACGCAGCCGCCGCCGATCTACATGGTCTCGCTCGGCCGCGTCTACCGGCGCGACACGCCGGACGCGACGCACACGCCGATCTTCCACCAGATCGAGGGGCTCGCGATCGATCGCGGCATCACCATGGGCGACCTCAAGGGCACGCTGCTCCACATGATGCGCGCGCTCTTCGGCGAGGAGCGCGAGATGCGCTTCCGCACGCACGACTTCCCCTTCACGGAGCCGTCCCTCGAGCCGGACGTGAGCTGCTTCCTCTGCGAGGGCAAGGGCTGCTCGGTGTGCCGCTACTCGGGCTGGATCGAGATCGCCGGCTCCGGGATGGTCGACCCGTCGCTCTTCGAGTTCGTCGGCCTCGATCCCGAGGAGTGGACCGGCTTCGCGTTCGGGATGGGCCTCGAGCGCGTCGCCATGCTGCGCCACGGCCTGCCCGCGCTCGGGCTCCTGTGGGAGAACGACCTCCGCGTCCTGAGCCAGTTCTGAGATGAAGGTCCCCGTCTCCTGGCTCCGCGAGTACGTCGACGTCGACGCGACGACGGCGGAGATCGCCGACCGCCTCGCCATCGCGACCGGCGAGGTCGAGCGCATCTCCTTCCGCGGCGTCGCCGACGTGGACGGCAACTACGGCCGCTACCTCGTCGGCCGCGTCCTCGAGGCCGGCAAGCACCCGAACGCCGACCGCCTCCAGCTCTGCAGCGTCGACGTGGGGGAGTCCGAGCCGCGCCAGATCGTCTGCGGCGCGTGGAACTTCGAGGCCGGCGCCACCGTCGCGGTCGCGCTCCCCGGCGCGGTGCTCCCCGACGGGCGCACGCTCGAGCGCGCGAAGCTCCGCGGCACGGTCTCCGACGGGATGATCCTCTCCGAGTCGGAGCTCTCCATCAGCGACGAGCACGCCGGGATCATGGTGCTCCCGGAGCCGTGGGATCCCGGCACGCCCCTCGGCGACGTCCTCCCGCTCGGGGAGGAGGTGCTCGAGATCGAGATGACGCGCAACCGCCCAGACTGCCTCTCGGTCTACGGGATCGCGCGCGAGGTGGCGGCGCTCTTCGGCGGCGAGCTCCGGGCGATGCCGGGCGTCGACCCCGAGCCGGCCGGCGAGGAGCAGCTCGACATCACGATCGAGGACTTCGAGGGCTGCCCGCGCTACATCGGGCGCCTGTTCCGGGACGTCACGATTCGCGAGTCGCCGGCGTGGATGAAGGCCCGCCTCACCGCGGCCGGGATGCGCCCGATCTCGAACGTCGTCGACGTCACCAACTACGTCATGCTCGCGCTCGGCAACCCGCTGCACGCCTTCGACTTCGACGCGCTCGGCGGCGGTCGGATCGTCGTGCGGCGCGCGCGGCCGGGTGAGGAGTTCACGAGCCTCGACGGGAACCTCCGCAAGCTCGACCCGGCCGATCTCGTCATCGCCGACGGCGAGCGCGCGATCGCCTTCGCCGGGATCATGGGCGGGCTCGACACCGAGGTGACGGACGAGACGACCTCCGTGCTCCTCGAGGCGGCCAACTTCGAGCCGGGCACGATCCTCTGGAGCTCGGAGCGGCATTCCCTTCGCACCGAGGGCTCGAACCGCTGGGAGAAGGGCGTCGATCCGTATCTCGCCCCGCACGCCGCCCGGCTCGCGACGCAGCTCCTGGTCGAGCTCTCGGGCGCCCGCTGGGCCGGTCATGCCGATGTCGTCGGGGAGCTGCCCGAGCCGCCCGTGATCCACTTTCGCACCGAGCGCGCGAACAAGATCGTCGGCATCGAGATCCCCGAGCAGGCGCAGAAGGACGCGCTCGACAAGCTCGGCTTCGAGGTGGCCTCCGGCTGGGAGGTGACCGTCCCGAGCTGGCGGGCCCGCGACGTCACGCGCGAGATCGACCTGATCGAGGAGGTCGCGCGCGTCCACGGGCTGGAGAAGGTCCCGTTCACGCTCCCGCTTCGCAGTGCGATGTCAGGTCGCCTCACGCAGGACCAGCGCCTCCGCCGACTCGTCGAGGACGTCCTCGTCGGCGCGGGGCTCTTCGAGGTCTACACCCTCAGCTTCATCGGCGAGGACCCGGACGCGGATGCCATCAGGCTCCCCGACCCGCTCTCCTCCGAGCACGCGATCCTGCGCACGACGCTGCTCCACGGCCTGGTGGCGGCCGCCCGTCACAACGTGAACGCCGGCAACGAGGGCATCCGGCTCTTCGAGATCGCGCGCGTCTACCTGCCGAGCGGCGAGGAGCTCCCGAACGAGCGCTGGCATGCCGGCGCGATCGTCGAGGGCGGCTACGGGCAGGCCAAGGGTGTCCTCGAGACGCTGTACGGCGCCTTCGGCATCGAGCCTCGCATGCAGCGGACGACCCGGCCGTTCCTCCATCCGGGCAAGGCCGCGGAGCTCGAGGCGGGCTGGGTCGGCGAGCTCCATCCGACGCTGCTCGAGGGCTCCTGGGGCGCATTCGAGCTCGACCTGCCGACGCTCTTCGACCAGGTGCCGGAGCGGCGCGAGTACGAGGACGTGGTCACGTTCCCGGCGGTGCACCAGGACCTCGCCTTCGTGGTCGCCGAGGACGTGCTCGCCGGCGACCTCGTCGCCGCCGCGCGCGCAGCCGCAGGCCCCGAGCTCCGCGACGTCCGCATCTTCGACGTGTACCGCGGCGACCCGATCCCGGCGGACCGGAAATCGGTGGCCCTCCATGTCTCCTTCCAGTCGCCCGAGCGCACACTCTCGGACGAGGACGCCCGCGAGATCCGCGAGCGCATCGTCGCCGCGCTGAAGGAGCAGTTCGATGCCGAGCTTAGGTGAGCCCCTTCCGCGACGAAGCCTGTGCCGCCGGGCCGCACTGGACGGCGCGATGCCGCGTCCTCAGTCGCACCCGTAGCCTACGGCTACGAATGCTCCCTGCGTCCTTGCCTCGCACTCGTCCAGCGCACCCCGGCGACGAGGCGTCGCCCCGGAATGAGCTCCGCGCCTGAGCGGCTCGTCGTCGTCCTCGGCTACTCGCGCGGGCGCAAGGGCGAGCTCCACCCGATCTGCGCCGCGCGGCTCGAGCACGCGGCCGCGCTCGTCGGCGAGAACGACGTCGTCCTCCTCTCCGGCTGGTCGCGGCACCCGACGGCGCTCCCTGAGGCCGAGCTGATGCGCCGCGCCTGGACGGGCGCGACCGACGGGCTCGTCTGCGATCCGGACGCCCGGATCACGGCCGAGAACGCGGCGAACGCGGCCGTGCATGCGCGCGAGCTGGGCGTAAGCGAGGTCGTCGTCGTCACGTCGAGGTGGCACCGGCTCCGGGCCGGGATTCTCTTCCGGTCGCTCCTGCCGGGGATGCGCGTCTCCGTTTCGGGCGCCAGGACGGCCGCGCCGCCGCAGTTGCTCCTGCGTGAGCTGGCGGTGTTCCCGCTCGTTCCCTTCCAGCTCGCCCGCGCCCGCCGGCGCGTCGGCCGAGCTCAGCGGAACAGGTTCCGCAGGCGCGTGAAGAAGCCGCCGGCCGGCTCGAGAGTCTCGACGACGGGCTCCTCGTAGGGCGGCAGGGCCTTCAGCTCGTCCAGCGTCGCGTCCACCTCGACGCGTCTCGGCCAGATCCCAAGCACGCGCTCGGCGGGCAGGTGGCGGTTCTTGTCGAGCACGCCGAGGTTGAGGACGAGGCCGTTGAAGATGTCGGCTGCCGGGTCGCCCACGATCTCGGCGACCTGCGCGGACTCGTCGCCGTCGGAGGTGACGACGGTCGCGTCCTTCTCGAGCGCCTTCCAGGAGACCTGAGGCTCGGGCTCGCTCACACCGAGCGCCCGTCTACCCGCCAGACCGGGCCCTGGGTGGAGACCGGGTTCGTGTCGGACAGGACTCGGAGGACGCGGACGCGTCCGCTCAGGCCTTCGTCGTCGAGCCGCTCGAGCGCCCGGCGCGCCATGCCCGGCGCCACTCCGTAGCCCGTGTGGCTCGCCGAGCGGAAGCGGAAGCTCGTCGAGCCGCCGTAGCGGGCGGGATTGACCGGCGCGAGCAGGAGCGCACCGCGCTCCAGGTAATCCGTCGAGTCGAGTTCCACCTCTGCGTAGAGGTCCGACCAGTCGGGCGGAAGGCGGCGCAGGAGCCCGTCCCAGGAGGGCGCGAGCTTCTCCGGTTCGCCTTCCTGCTGCCCGGCGGGCGCCGGCGGCGACGGCTCCTCTCGCGTCACGGGCTCCTCGTGAGAGACGAGCCGGACGCGGCCTCGAATCCCGGCTGCATCGAGACGCCCGACGACGCGCTTCACGAGCCCCGGCGTGGGCATGAGCCCGCTCGTCTCGCCGTGGACGTAGAGCGTGAAGGAGCGGCCCTGGCGCCCGGGTGTCGCGGAAGCCAGCAGGAGCGACGCGCGGTCGGCGTCCTCCGGCTCCTCCACGGTCAGCTCCACGCGGGCGCGCTCCCAGCCGCGCGGGAGCCCGCGGACGATCTCGTCGACACGATCTGCGAGGGCCATGGAACGCGCAGATTATTCACTCTGGCTGCTAGCTTGTCGGCGCCGTGGCAACGCTCGAGGAGAAGGGTCAGACCGTGTCCGCGGAACGCCTCAAGGACTTCCTGCGGGAGATGCTCCTGATCCGGCGTTTCGAGGAGAAGGTCGAGGAGCGCTTTCGCGCCGGCGAGCTGCCGGGCTTCCTCCACGTGGCCATCGGCCAGGAGGCTGTCGCGGTCGGCGTCTGCCGGGCGCTCGAGGAGAGCGACGTCATCGCGTCGACCCACCGCGCGCACGGCCACACGATCGCCAAGGGCACCCATCCCAACGAGGTCATGGCCGAGCTGTACGGCAAGGTCGAGGGCTGCAGCCACGGCTACGGCGGCTCGATGCACCTCTACGACTTCGAGCGCGGGAACCTCGGCGCGAACGCGGTCGTGGGCGGCGGTCTGCCCGGGATCGTCGGCGCGGGCCTCGCGTTCAAGATGCGCGGCGAGCCGAGGGTCGCTGTCGCCTTCTTCGGCGACGGGGCGACCAACATCGGGACGTTCCACGAGGCCCTCAACCTCGCGCAGCTCTGGACGGTGCCCGCGATCTTCGTCTGCGAGCACAACCGCTACGCGGAGTCGACGCCGGCCAAGCAGCACCTGCCCATCGAGGACATGACGAAGCGGGCCGAGGCGTTCGGGATGGTCTCGATGACCGTCGACGGCCAGGACGTCGAGGCGGTCTTCGACACCGCCAAGAAGGCGCTCCGCCACGCGCGGGACGGCAAGGGGCCGGTCTTCGTCGTCGCCGACTGCGTGCGGCTCTCGGGCCACTACGTGGGCGATCCCCAGGTCTACCGCCCGAAGGAGGAGATCAACGAGCTCCGCAAGACGCGCGATCCGATCGAGCTCCTGCGCACGAGGCTCGAGCTCTCGGATGCCGAGTGGGAGGAGATGGACGCCGACGCGACGCGCATCGCGGAGGACTCGATCGAGTTTGCGAAGAAGGGCACCGACCCGAAGCCCGAGGACGCGCTCAAGAACGTCTATGCCTGAGCTGACCTACCGGGAGGCGGTTCGCGACGCCATGAGCGAGGCGATGCGGCGTGACGACGACGTCTTCATCATGGGCGAGGACATCGCCGAGATGGGCGGCTCGATGGGCGTCACGCAGGGAATGCTCGACGAGTTCGGACCCGATCGCGTCCGCAACACCCCGATCTCCGAGATGGCCATCGTCGGCGCCGGCATCGGCGCAGCGGTCTCGGGCATGCGCCCGATCGTCGAGATCATGTACCAGGACTTCCTGACGCTCGCGCTGGAGCAGCTCGTCCAGCAGGCGGCGAAGCATCGCTACATGTCGGGCGGCCAGATCAAGGTGCCGCTCACGATCAGGACGCAGGGCGGCGCCGGTTGGTCTCCGGGCGCCCAGCACGCGCAGCAGCTCGAGGCGTGGCTCGTCCACGTCCCCGGCATGAAGGTCGTCTTCGGCTCGACAGCCGAGGACGCGCGCGGCCTGCTCTGGAGCTCGATCTACGACGACAACCCTGTCGTCTTCTTCGAGCACCGCACGCTCTACAACCTCAAGGAGGACGTGCCTGACGAGATCGAGGGGATCGAGCTGGGCAAGGCGCGAGTCCACCGCGAGGGCGAGGACGTGACCGTCGTCGCCACCGGCCGTCTGGTCCACGAGGCGATCGCGGCCGCCAAGGAGGCCGAGGACGACGGGATCTCCGTCGAGGTCGTCGATCCCCGCACCCTCCTCCCGCTCGACGAGGAGGCGATCGTTGGCTCCGTCAAGAAGACGAACCGCTGCGTCGTCGCGCACGAGGCGGTGGTTCGCATGGGCTTCGGCGCCGAGATCGCAGCGATCGTCCAGCACCAGGCGTTCGACTACCTCGACGCGCCGGTCGAGCGCGTCGGGGCGAAGTTCACCCCGATCCCGTTCGCGCCGGTCATGGAGGAGTACGTCATCCCGCACGCGGAGGACGTGCTCGCCGCCGTCAAGCGCACCGTCGGCAAGGAATAGCCTTGTCGAACCAGGTCACGCTCCCACGGCTCGGCCAGGGCATGGAGTCCGGGACGATCGTGCGCTGGCTCAAGTCCGAGGGCGACCAGGTCGAGAAGGGCGAGCCGCTCTACGAGCTCGACACGGAGAAGGTCACGCAGGAGGTCGAGGCCGACGCCTCGGGCGTCCTGCTGAAGATCCTGGCCGGCGAGGGCGAGGAGATCGAGGTCGGCAAGGCCATCGCGGTCATCGGCGAGGAGGGCGAGGACGTGCCCGACGCCGAGCCGGAGGCGAAGGAGGAGGAGAAGGAGCCCGACGCCGAGGACGAGGCCGAGGTCGCCGAGGGCGAGGGCCAGGAGGAGGGCGAGCCCGCCGAGGAGCGCGACGAGGATCGCGAGCGAGGCCGGCAGGCCGCCGCGGAGCAGGCCGAGGCGGAGCCTCAGCCGGCCGCGGAGACCAATGGAGACGGCGCCCGCGTCAAGGCTTCGCCGCTGGCCCGGAGGATCGCGCGCGAGCGGGGGATCGACCTGCGCTCGCTGCGAGGGACGGGGCCCGAGGGCCGCATCGTCGCGGAGGACGTCGAGCGCGCCGAGGCCGCGCCGGCGCCTGCCGAGGTCACGGCCGCAGCGCCCGCCGGCGAGGCCGAGGTGATCCCGCTCACCGGCATGCGCAAGACGATCGCGCGGCGGATGACCGAGGCCTGGGAGGCGCCCGCCTTCCAGATCACGATGACGGCCGACATGAGCGCCGCCATCCGGCTCCGCGAGGCGCTGGTCGCGCGCATGGCCGAGGGAGACGCGAAGCCGACCTACTCGGACATCCTCACGAAGGTCTGCGCCGTCGCGCTCATGCGCCACCGCGCCGTGAACGCGCTCTTCGCCGGCGACGAGATCCACCTTCAGCCGACGGCAAACGTCGGCATCGCCGTGGCGATCCCCAACGGCCTGGTCGTCCCCGTCCTGCGCAGCTGCGAGACGAAGACGATCCCGCAGCTCGCCGCAGAGCGCGCCGACCTCGTCCAGCGCACGCGTGAGAACAAGCTCAAGCAGGAGGACCTCGAGGGCGGCACGTTCACGATCTCCAACCTCGGCATGTTCGGCGTCGAGCGCTTCGTCGCCGTCCTCAACCCGCCGCAGGCGGCGATCCTCGCGGTCGGTGCGATCGAGGAGCGCGCGGTCGTCCACGACGGCGAGCTCGCGGCCAGGCCGGTGATGGAGATGACGCTCTCCTGCGACCACCGCTCCGTCGACGGCGCCACGGCTTCGGAGTTCCTGCGCACCGTCAAGCAGTTCCTCGAAGAGCCCGGCCTAGCCCTCTAATGTCCATCTGGTACCGCGTCCGTGATCTCGAGGAGGCGCGGGCGTTCTACCGCGAGCGGCTCGGGTTCGAGGAGGCGTATGTGGACGAGGAGGACCGCTGGGCGCGGCTCGTGCGCGGGAACGCCGAGCTGGCCATCGCCGAGGGGGAGCGCGAGGAGGCTGAGGCGGTGCTCACGGTCGATGTGACGGACATCAAGCAGGAGGCAGAGCGGCTTCGCGGTGCGGGTGTCGAGGTCGGCACGGTGCTCGAGATCCCGGGCACGATCCGCCTCCTGGACATCTTCGACCCGGACGGGAACCGCGTGCAGCTCTCGGAAGAGATCTAGTGGGTATCGAGCGAGTGGTGATCGTGCCGCCGGGCGAGGGTCACCACGTCGGAAACGTCGAGTTCCTCGCCCGCACGCAGGACACGCCCCGCTTCAACCTCTCGGTCATCACCATCCAGCCGCGGCGCGACGGCCCGCCGATCCACCAGCATGCGGCCGAGGACGACTCGTTCCTCATGCTCGACGGCGAGCTCACGTTCATCGTCGACGACGAGGAGGTCGTCGCCGGCCCGGGCACATTCGTGCTCGTCCCACCCGAGGTCCCGCACACGTTCGCGAACCGCGGAGACGAGCCGGCACGCTTCGTCAACGTCCACGCTCCCGCGGGCTTCGACCTCCGTCTCGAAGCCGACTGAGCCGCGAACCACCGTTCGAGGGATGGACCGGGCCGCGCCGGCGGTCGTTACTTGGCTCGAACCGGATTCAACCCCGGGTCACGAGTGAGGGCGGCACAGGGGCCGCCCTCCCGTTTTTTGGGAGTGGCGGGAGGCCCTGCACGGATAGGATCGGTTAGGAACCGAACCGAACGGAAAGGGCACTAATCATGGAATTCGACGTCGCCGTCCTCGGTGGCGGTCCCGGCGGGTACACGGCCGCCATCAGGGCCGCGCAGCTCGGGGCGAAGACCGTCTGCATCGAGAAGGAAGACCGGCTCGGAGGCACCTGTCTCCGCGTCGGGTGCATCCCGACCAAGGCGTGGGTGCAGACCGCGTTCGCGATCAAGGAGGCGGAGGAGACCTTCGCCAAGATCGGCGTCAACGTGGGCGCGCCCGAGCTCGACTTCGCCAAGGCGAACGAGTGGAAGGACGGGATCGTCAACCAGCTGACGACCGGCGTCGCGGGGCTCTTCAAGGCCAACGGCGTCGAGTGGGTCAAGGGCGCGGGGCGCTTCAAGGACGCGAACACGATCTCCGTCGAGGGCGGGGAGGACGTGACCTTCAAGAGCGCGATCATCGCGACCGGTTCCTATTCGCTGCGGCCGCCGATCGACGGAATCGACTCGGAGCGCTGCATCGACTCGACCGGGCTCCTGGCCCAGACCGAGGTGCCGAAGCGCATCGTCATCCTCGGCGGAGGCATCATCGGCTGCGAGTTCGCCTCGATCCTCCAGCGCTTCGGCAGCGAGGTGACGATCGTCGAGATGCTCCCGACCCTCATCCCGCAGGAGGACGAGGACGCCGCCAAGGAGCTCCTCAAGCAGTTCAAGAAGCGCGGGATCGCCGTCCACCTCGACTCGCAGTGCGACAGGATCGAGGACACCGGCAGCGGCCTGAAGGTGCATTTCGGCGGCGAGTCCGTCGAGTGCGACCTCATGCTCGTCGCCACCGGCCGCGGCCCGGTCACGCAGGATCTCGGACTCGAGGAGATCGGCGTCGAGCTCGACCCGAAGAAGGGCATCGCGGCCGACGAGCACAGGCGCACCACCGTCCCGCACATCTACGCGGTCGGCGACTGCGCCGGCTACTGGCAGCTCGCCCACACCGCGTTCCGCGAGGGCGAGGTCGCGGCCGAGAACGCCATGGGCCACGAGGCCGTGGTCGACAACCGCGGCGTGCCGCGCCCGATCTACACCGACCCCGAGATCGCGGGCGTCGGGCTGACCGAGCGCGAGGCGCGCGAGTCGTACGGCGACGACGTGCTCGTGGGCACGTTCCCGTTCTCGGTCAACGGCCGCGCGATGATGCAGAACGAGACGGTCGGCTGGGTCAAGTCGATCCACGAGGCCCGCTACGGCGAGCTGCTCGGGATCATCATGGTCGGCCCGCACGTCACCGACCTGATCGAGGCCGGCGTCGTCGCGCTGGATGCCGAGGCGACGGTCGAGACGGTCGCCGACGGCATGGCCGCGCACCCGACGCTGTCCGAGGCCGTCAAGGAAGCAGGCCTCCTCGCGCTCGGCCGCGCCATCCATCTTCCGAACAAGAAGCGAGCAACCGCCAAAGCCTGAGAGGGGCGAGGAAGGAGGAACATGCTCAACAAGCGCAAGGCAATGATCGGCTACGGCGTCTACACGATCGCCAAGCCGCTCGCGAAGGCGAAGATCATGAAGAAGGTGCCTGAGCCGCCGAAGAAGCGCTCGAAGAAGCTGATCGGTGGGATCGCCGCAGCCGTCGCAGCGACCGGGGCGGCAGTCGGCGGCCTGGTCTTCTGGCGCAAGCGCCGCGCGGGGAGCGGCGAGTCGACGGACTAGGCACCGCGGGTACCGTCGCCGTCGGAGCCGGCATCGCCGGCTGGGCGGCGGCGCGTCTCCTCGGGCGGCGCGCGTGATCCGGCCGTTTCGCGAGGAGGACGCCGTCGCCGCGGTGGAGGTCCTGCGGACGTCCGCCCGGGACTGGCTGCATTCGCCCGCGAGCCTGCTCCACCGGCTCGCCAGCCACCCTCCGCGGGCCCAGCAGCGCGCCTGGGTCGCCGAGGCGGGCAGCGAGATCGTCGGCTTCGCCCGTGCGCGCCTGCGCTGGGAGGTCAGCGAGCGGAGCCTCGGCTGGCTCTGGATCGGCGTCCGGCCCGAGCGGCGCGGGCAGAGCGTCGGAGGCGCGCTCTACGACCTCGCCGCGACGCATCTGTACGCGGCGGGCGCCGAGCGGCTCGAGACGTACACCGACGACGACGCGGGCCGGACGTTCCTGGAGGAGCGCGGCTTCCGCGAGCAGGGCGGCGAGCCGATCCTGCGGCTCGTGCCGGCAGAGGCGGACATTTCCGCCTTGCCCGCGCTGGAGAAGGCGAAGGCCGCGGAGGGCTTTCGGCTCGTCCCGCTCGCCGACGTTCTCGACCGGCCGCGCGAGCTCCACGCCCTCTATGCCTCGACGTCCGAGGACGTCCCGGAGGAGTCGACGGTCGACGACATCCGCTACGAGGAGTGGATCGCCGAGTGCCTCGAGGATCCCGACCTCTCGCGCGAGGGAAGCGCGGTCGTCCTCCACCGCGAGACGCCCGTCGCGCTCGCGTTCGTCGTCTCCGACGGCGAGGGCAGGGCTGCGAACGACATGACCGGGACGCTCCCGGAGTTCCGGCGCCGCGGGCTGGCACGGCTGGCCAAGCTGGCCACGATCCGCTGGGCGGCGGCGAACGGCGTCGAGTGGATGCTGACCGCGAACGCCGAGGCCAACACGGGCATGCGGGCGCTGAACGAGAGCCTCGGGTACCGGCACGCGGGGACGCAGGCGTTCTACGTCCGCGACGCACTAAGCTAATCGCATGGATCCGCTGACAGAGCCGATCGAGGGCGCCGACCGCCGCGAGGTCGCAGGCGTCACAGTCGAGATCGTCAAGGTCGGGAACGGCCGCGTGAAGCGGGCCGTCTACCCGCCCGGCTTCCGCTGGTCGACGCACATGCGCCCGACCGTTCGCACCGACCACTGCATGCACGCGCACATCGGCTTTCTCGCCCGCGGGCACATCCAGGGCGAGTACGCGGACGGCTGCACCTTCGAGTACGTCGCGCCGCAGGTCGTGGCGATCGAGCCCGGGCACGACGCCTGGGTGGTGGGCGACGAGGAGGCGGTTCTGATCCAGTTCGACTCCGAGGAGGGGACGGCGCGCCGCTTCGGCCTCCCCGCGGAGCACACGCACTAGGAGGGTTTGGCGGAATGGTGCTCGTCGCCGGGGTGCGATGGTCGTTCCGAGGCAAGGACGCAGGGAGCGTTCGTATCGATCTAGATACGGGCGCGACTGAGGACGCAGTCCTCGGGGCGAGCAGCGCGGCCCGGGGGCGCCGCCACTATTTCGTCGAACCCTCCTAACCCTGCTCGATGTTCGAGTCGCTGACCGAGTACGTCTCGGGGTCGCCGTGGACCTACGTCTTCCTGTTCGTGATCGCGGCACTCGACGTGATCATCCCGCTCGTCCCCAGCGAGACGTCGGTGATTCTCGCGGGCGTCCTGGCCTCGACGGGCGACCTCCACCTCGTCCTCGTCATCCTCTTCGCCGCGGGCGGAGCGATCCTCGGGGACAACATCGCCTACTGGATCGGCCGGAAGGTCGGGCACCGGATCGTCGACCGGTGGTTCAAGGGCGAGCGGCGCAAACAGGTGGACTGGGCGCACAAACAAGTGGAGGCGAGAGGCGGCTACCTGATCATCATCGGGCGCTTCATCCCGGGAGGAAGGACGGCGGTGACGCTCTCATGTGGGATGCTCGAGATGCCGTGGCGCCGGTTCATCGCCTTCGACGTCGCCGCCGGCCTCGTCTGGGGCACGTATGCGGCTCTCCTGGGATACATCGGGGGCCGAACGTTCGAGGAAAATCCGTTCAAGGGCTTCATCCTGGCCTTCGCAGTCGCGCTCGGCATCGCCGGCCTGATCGAGGCCTACCGCTGGTACAAGAGGCGCCGTGTCGTCGCTGACAGCTGACCTCGAGGCCGCCGCGCGGATCGGCGGGGACGAGCGCGGGGGCGTGACCCGCTTCGCCTGGTCGCCCGAGCTCGCGCAGGCCAACGCCTGGCTCATGCAGCAGCTCGCCGAGCTCGGCCTCGAGACCGAGCTCGACCCCGCGGGGAACGTGATCGGCCGCTGGGAGGCGGGGGAGGGGAAGGCCGTCGCTCTCGGCTCCCATCTCGACACCGTGCCCTCGGGCGGGCGCTACGACGGCGCGCTCGGCGTGCTGGCGGCGCTCGACGTGGTGCGGCGCCTGAAGGCGGACGGCGTCGAGCCCCGCCGCCCGCTCTGGGTCATCTCCTTCAACGACGAGGAGGGCGGCCGGTTCCAGACCGGCATGCTCGGCAGCCGTGCGTTCAGCGGCGACTGCGACCTCGAGGACTGGGAGCGCCGGGGCGTGCCCGAAGCGATGGCCGAGGCCGGGTTCGACTTCGGCCGGCTGGGCGAAGCGGCGCGCGTCGGCGAGCTCGGCGCCTACCTGGAGCTGCACATCGAGCAGGGGCCGGTGCTGGAGCGCAACGGCGTCGACCTCGGCGTCGTCACCGCGGTCACGGGGATGCTCGGCTTCCGGGTGCGCTTCACCGGCGAGGCCAACCACGCCGGGACGACCCCGATGGAGCTGCGCCGCGACGCTCTCGCGGGCGCGGCGCGGGTGGTGCTGGCGCTCCGCGAGGTCGCACGCGGCCGCGACGACATGACAGCGAACGTCGGCGTCATCAGCGCAGAGCCGGGCGGGTTCAACGTCGTCCCCGGTGCGGCCGAGCTGACGATCGACGTCCGCTCGCCGACCGCCGAAGGATTCGCGTGGCTGGAGCCGTTCGTCCGTAAGTCTCTGAAGCGAATCGCCGCCGAGGAGCACCTCGGCCTCGAGCTGCGGGAGACGCACCGCAAGTCGCCCGTGGCGCTCGACCCGGCGCTCCAGGACACCCTCGAGGCGGCTGCAGTGGAGGAGGGGGCGACGACGCTCCGCATGCCGAGCGGCGCCGGCCACGACGCGATGGTGCTCGCCCACCATGTCCCTGCGGCGATGCTGTTCGTCCCCAGCCGCGGCGGCCTGAGCCACACGCCCGACGAGTTCACGCCGCCCGAGCAGTGCGAGCTCGGCGCCAGGGTGCTCGCCCGCGCCGTGCGGCAGCTCGTGGAGTGACCCTTCACGTCGAGCGGCTCGGCGACGGCCCGCCCGTCCTGCTCGTTCACGGGAGCGTGACCGGCGCGCGGCTCACCTGGCGCGAGCAGCTCCCGTTGGCCGAGCGCTGGACGCTCCTGCTGGCCGACCGCCCGGGGTTCGGCGAGAGCCCGCCGCTCGAGCGCTGCGACTTCCAGGCGGAGGCGCCGCTCGTGGCGGAGCTCCTGGACGAGCCGACGCACGTCGTCGCCCATTCCTACGGCGGCGTCATCTCGCTGCTCGCGGCGGCGATGCGCCCCGACGCGGTGCGCTCGCTCACGGTCGTCGAGCCGCCGGCGTTCGGCGTCGCCCGCGGCGATCCGGCCGTGGAGGCGTTCGTCGACCGCGGCATCGAGCTCTGGACGGAGGGGCCCGACGACCCCGCGGCCTTCCTCGAGCGGTTCTTCGGCCTCGTCGGAAGCCGCCCGATCCCCGGCCGCCTCAAGCCGGAGCTGGAGCGCGGGGCGCGGCTCCTCATGCGCGAGCGCTATCCCTGGGAGGCTCGAGATCCCCCTCGACGACCTCGCCGCGGCGCCGTTCCCGAAGCTCGCGGTGTCAGGCGCCCACGACGACGCGTTCGAGGCCGTCTGCGACGTCCTCGCAGAACGGATCGGCGCCGAGCGTGCGGTCATCACCGGCCAGGGTCACGGCGTGCAGCGGACCGGGCAGCCGTTCAACGAGCGGCTGGAGGGGTTCCTGACGGCTGCCGAGCCGGGCTAGCGCCCGCAGCGGCACACGGGCTCGCCCAGGTGCCGACGCTCGAGCTTGCGGTTGCAGTTGCCGCACGTCGGCGGCAGGACACGCGCAAAGACGAGGACGGCGCGGGCGACGACGGCCCAGGCGAGGAACATCAGGAGGGCGAACGGAAGGGGGACTTCCCAGGGCATTGCTCCTCTATCGGACAAGGCCCTTCTCTGCCTTAGGCCCGGGTCTACAATGGGTGACGTGGGCTGGATCGCGATCGGGCTCCTCGTCGCCGCCGTCCTCGTGGTCATCGGGGCGGAGTGGCCGAGGCTGTCCGAACGCGTCGGCGCGGACGCCTGGGCGCAGCGCTCACGGCGCCGCCGCAAGGAGAAGCTGACCCTGATCACGGGCGAGGAACAGGACGACGACGAGTTCGTCAAGAGCGTCGAGCGCGACCTCGCCGATCTCCCGGTCTGGGACGAGCACGAAGACCGCCCGCGCCGCTAGTCGCGGGCTAGACTTGGCGTTCCGCGCGGATGTGGCGGAATTGGTAGACGCGCACGGTTCAGGTCCGTGTGGGCGAAAGCCCGTGGAGGTTCAAGTCCTCTCATCCGCACTCGGCTCTGAGCAGCCCTTCTTGTCACCGTTGAGAGCGCAACGCCAATCAGCGCAAGCGAAGGGCGTTTGAAGCGGGGCCGACCACTGCGGCTGAACGTTCGCTATGGCCATCTAGGCAAGGGTTCGGCTGTCCGGCTCGGAGCCAGTCGCGAACGGCGGGCCGGTCGTCACCGTCGGCTCGAAGGCAGGCGACCGGGCGGTCAATGACCACGTCGTGTAACCTACGTGGGCGCGCCGCCGAAGAGGGGCCGTTCCTTTGGAGTGCGGGGACTCGATCTGCCCGGTAGTGGCTCGTGAGACGCCCTCGAGTACGTACGTCTGCGCGAGCGGGCCGAGCTGACTGCGCACCGGCCAGGGGCGATGCCTGGCCGTTCGCCTAGCGGCGTCGTCATCGCAGCTCGACGAGCCTCAGCGAGTCGGCGCTGCCGCATCGTGCGCCAGTCGCACTCGCTGACGCAGGGCATGGCTCACAGGTGTCTCCCTTTGTGCTGGTTGCGTCAATCGGCCGGTTGCGGTGCCCTGGAAATCCCGCTGATAGCGGTTACTTCATTGGCCGCAGACGCTCCAGCTTGCTCCCCGTCAGGTACGTTGTCCTTACTGGCCCTGCCCTCAGAATTCCGGCCTAAAGCCCGCAAACCCACCGACGCGCCCGAGCGCGCGAGGCGAGGAGCTTATGGCGAACGGATTCGACCGTGGGGCCAGCCCCTTGTCGTTCTGTCTAGTGCTTTGGAGCCTCGGCTAGGCCGGCGGCGTCTGCGCCTTCGCGTGACGGGGTCCGAGGTTCAGGTCCTCGCATCCGCACTCTCCTTGCTGGCGGCCTCGGCGTGATCGGCCGCCGGTACCTCCTACAAGGTGAGCTCGTCCGTGTCCTCGCCCGCTGGGGACCGGGCGGCGGCCCCCGCAACGTCCTCGTCGAGCTCCCGGGCGGGCGGCGGGTCGTGCGGCCGTTCCGCGGCCTGCGCCGGCCGCGCGACGCCTAGCGGGCGACCGGAGCTGCGCGTAGACGCCGGTCGGCTTCGCGTACGGCAGCAAGTCGGAGTCGTAGTAGACGAGCTCCATCCGGTCGAGGGCGTCCTTGCGGAGCGTCGGGCCGTGGCCGCCGCGCGGCGGGATGAAGTCGGCCTCGCCGAGCTCGCCGAAGCGGGCCTCCCAGACGGCGACCATGTCGCCGCGCGAGGCCTTCCCGCGCGTGTACTCGCCCTTGCGGTCGACGAGCACGTACCTGAAGACGAGGTAGATGCCCGCGAGCTCCGGGCGCGCGACCGGGCGGTCGGTCTCGAGCGCCGTCCTAACGACCATCTCCGGGAGCCCGTGCTGGAGCGGAAGCAGGTCCGGGTGCTGGCGAGGGCTGTTCTGCACGTACTGGGTGGGAGCGGCCTTGACGATCCCGCTTGCCAGTGCACCCGCCAGCAGGGTGTTCAGGTGCTCGAGCTCGACGAGCTCGACGAGCGACGGCGAGCCGGACTCCCGCATCTGCGCGTCGATCACGTCGAGCTTGCGGTAGGCGGCGTCGATGGCCTTGCGGACGATGTGGCCCGACAGCCAGGTCATCTCGGTCAGCCGCTCCGACTCGACGATGGCGTCGGCCTTCGCGTAGCGCCGCGGCGGAGCGTGGACGAGCTCGACCTCGGGGACGAGACCGCCGTTCACGTCCTGCTCGGCCTCGGCCACGAGGTCGGCAAGGCTCAGGCCGAGCGCCTCGGCGAGGCTGGCTGCGGCTGCGAGCGTGGGCTGCCTCGCTTGTCGCTCGACGAGCCCGATGTACGTCTCGTGCACGCCTGCGCGCGCCGCGAGCTCGTCCGTCGTCAGCCCTTCGCGGCGACGGACGTCGGCTACGAGGCGCGCAACGACCTCGCTGATGTCAAATCCGTGTTGCGACATCGGCTTAGACCAACATAGCCAAGGCCTCCCGGTAGGGCCAAGAAGGCGATGGATTTCTTAATAGTTTCGTGCGGGCGTCGGCCGAGCCGGTGCCCGATACGGGCTGCTCCACGAGCGCGTCACGTCGTAGCCCCACACCCGGGTCATGTCACCGGGCCTGACGGGGGCAGGGGCGTGGACGTAGCTCCAGACCGTCTCGCGTGCCGAGCCGGCGACACGGACGATCTCGAGTGCTCCGACGATTCCCTCGCGCCGCGGGTCACGGCGCTCGAGGTAGTCGAAGGCGTAGTCCACAGCCGCTCCGAAGTCCGACGTCTCGAAGCGCTGTCCGAGATCCAGGGCAGGCTCGCCACCCAGGAGCTCGTGAACCTCGTATCGGTTGTGCTCTGCCGCATGGCTTGCGGTCGTGGCCATGCTGCGACTCCTTTCCGGTTCTGACGGTACGCGGACGCGGTCGCGCATACAATCCCTCGAACGGGGACGCGCGCCGAGGCGCTGTCTTCACCCCATGCGGCATGTCGGGCATACCCCGATCGTGGGTTGAGGTCGTCCCCTCTATGACCGATGAGACACTCGATGAGAGGGCTGATACACGCGTGCCGTTCCCCCCGTGGGAAGCTGGCACTGAACCTCGCCATGGGCGCGTTCGCGGTCACGGTCTCCGTGCTCGCCGCTCGCCATTTCGCCGATGTCGGCTGGCCGTTCGCCGGCGCCGACTTCCGGTTCGTGGCCGCAGCCGGTCTGCTCTTTCTCCTCGCATTCGCGTTCAAGGCGTACGGCTGGCATCGCCTCTTCGCCCCCGAGGAGCGCCCCAAGCCGCTGACGCTGGCCGCCTCGTGCGGGGCCGCGTCGGTGACCGGCGCCGCCCTCCCGGGCCGCTTCGACGAAGTCGTTCGCATCGCCGTCGTGCGGCGAGCAAGCGGCGGCCGCGCGGGCGTCGCTCCCGTCTGCCTCTCGCTCTTCATGCTGGGCCTGATCGACACGGCGGCCCTGATGCCGCTCGCGTCGACCGCCGCAGCCACTTCCGACACGTCCACGGCCGTCAGGGCCGCGATGGGCGTCGTCGCCTTCGCCGGCGTCGGCGCGGCCGTGGTCATCGCGGTTCTCCCGCGCCTCGTCGCGAGCGGCCGGCTCGTCCGCTTCCGCCTCGCCCGCTGGCTGGGTACAGCGCACCGTCTCCCCGCGGGACGCCTGGCAGGCCTGGGTGCTCGTTCTCGCCTCGTGGATCGCGCGGGGCTTCGGCCTCTTCCTCCTGCTCTACGCCCTCGGCTTCGAGCTGTCGCTGCCGCTCGCCATCGCGTTCCTCTGCGCGGCGGCCGCCTCCGGAGCGCTCCCGATTGCTCCGGCCGGCGCGGCCACGCAGGTGGGCGCCGGCGCCGCGATCCTCATGGCCAGCGGCGTCGGGACGTCGAGCGCCGTCTCCTTCGCGGTCGGCGCGCAGGCTCTCGTCATTGTCGCCGGCGCAGCCGTGCTCGTCTTCGCCGCGCTCTGGCACGGCGGGCGGCGACTCGCCCTCGCGGTTCTCTAAGAGCCGACCGGCAGAGCCTCGAGCACGACGTCGGCGTGCCCGTCCGCGCTCACGCCCAGCATCGCCTTCGCGACGTTGCCCTCGGCGTCGATCACGAACGTCGAGCGCTTGATCCCCATCGACTTCTTGCCGTAGTTGTTCTTCTCCACCCAGACGCCGTACTGCTCGGCGACCTCGTGCTCGGGATCGGCGAGGAGCGTGAAGGGGAGGCCGTACTTCTCCTTGAAGCGGACATGCGAGCTCTCGGAGTCGGGACTGACGCCGAGAATCGTCACGCCGCGCTCCTCGAACTTGCCGTAGGCGTCGCGGAAACTGCAGGCCTGCGTGGTACAGCCGGGCGTGTCGTCCTTGGGATAGAAGTAGAGGACGACGGGCCGCCCTCGAAAGGACGACAGCGTTACGGACTCACCCTCGTCCGACTCGAGCGTGAAGTCTGGAGCCGCCCCACCTTCCCGAACCACTCGTCCTACCTCCTTCCTCCGTCGACGCACCCTGCCGCGCCCGAGGGTGGCTTCGTGTCCCCTCGCGATCAGCCAGAGCGTATCGACACCCCGTACGAGGGCACGGCCTGAACGCGTCGACCACCTTGAACCGTTGCGGGTGTCCGTTGCCGGGCCTAGCCGACCCTGAATGCCGTCCAGCCCAGGACTCCCCCGTAGCGAGCGGCGGCCTTCGAGCCGAACCCGGGCCAGACGTAGACGGTCAACGGCCCGTCGGAGAGCGAATGGCGCTTGCCACGGAAGACCCAGCTGGAGCGAAGGCGGTAGCGTGACTCGCCGGGCCATACGCTGAGGATCTTCCGCCCGTGCCGCCAGAGCTGCATGTTGTAGTAGGTCGCCCTTCGGACCGAGGTCCAGTCGACGAGAGGTGGCCTGGTGACGACGGCGCCCCAGGCCGGCGCGAAGACGGCGCTCGGCCGTGCGCTGACCTCCACGGGCGCAGCGACGTTTCCGACCGCGTCGAGCGCCGCGACCCGATAGCGGTAGATCACGTGGTTCGCCACCGTTCGGTCACTGAACGAGATCGCGGTAAGTCGGTCGGCGAGATGCTTCCACGCAGTCGATCCGGCTCGCTTGCGCCAGATCCTGACGCGGTTGTAGTCGGCGTCCGCAGGCTTCGCCCAGGACAGTGTCACAAGGCGGTTGCGGGCGCGCACGGCAAGGCCGACCAGTGCCGCCGGGGTCGTCCTGTCGACCGTCCACGCGTAGGACCCCTGGCTGCGGTTGCCGATCTCATTCGTCACCTGGACGGTGAAGAGGTAGCGACCGTCGACGAGGCCCGAGTAGGCCTGCGGCGTGTCTCCCGAGCATGGAGTGAAGCTGCCGGGACCGAGCGGCCCGTCGAGGCTGCACTCGACCGAGGCATTCGGCTCGACGGTCAGCTGAAAGGAGGCGGCAGAGCGGTTGGTAAGCGGCGGGACGTCCGCCAAGATGGCGGGCGTGGCCGGCTTGGGCCCCGCCTGGACGATGACGTCGAAGCTGATCGGCGAGCTCGTGAGCCCCGCCATGTCCGTGGCCGTGCACGTCACCGTCGTCACCCCCAGAGGGAATGTCGACCCGGAGGGCGGATTGCACGCAGCCGCCGGGCTCGGGTCTGCGGCGTCGTCGGCGACCGGAAGCCCGTACTGAACTACGGCACCCTGCTGGGACTGCTGCGCCGCGATCACGTCCTGGTGAGGCGCGAGCGTAGGCGGCGTCGTGTCCCGCACAGTGACCGTGAGCGTGCCGCTCGGAGTCGTGTTTCCGGCGGCGTCGGTTGCGGTGCAGGAGACCGAGGTCGTCCCGAGCGGGAAGATCGACGTGGAAGCGGGGGCGCAGTCCAGCCGCGGCGACGGATCGAAGTTGTCGCTTGCCGCGAGGGCGACCACGGCTCCGGAGGGACCCGTGGCCTCGACGATCACGTCGCCGGGAAGCGACGGAGCGGTCACGTCCGTCGTCCATTCGAACGTCGCCGGCGGGCTTTCGTCGCCCGCCGCGTCGAGCGCACGCACCTGGAATGTGTGGTGGCCTTCCCCCAGCGAGGCGTAGGAGACCGGTGAGGTACACGGCGCCCAACCGGCCGCGCCCGAGTCCAGCCGGCAGATGAAGCTCGACGTCGAGCCGGTGAAGTTAAAGGTCGCTGTGGTCGAGGTGCTCCACTTCGGGAGGTCGGTCCAAAGCGTCGGCCTCTCCGGCGCGAGGACTCCGCCTGCAGACGCCGCCAACGTTCCGGCAAGGGCGATGACGGCAAGGAGCGGCGCGAGGAGACGCGGGCTCACGTCACGTCACCACGAGGACGAGAAACATGACCGCGGTGACCGTCATGCCCAACGCCACCGCGAACCCGATGTCGTCCCGACGCTCGGTGAGTCGTGTCGAGTAATTCCCGAGAACCCGACCTGGAATCGCTGCGAACGCGAGCGCTAGGCACGCCGCCGCCAGGAGGCCGACCAAGCCCGCTCGCACCGCCAAGGACCCCCCGTCGTTCCCGTCTCCCAACGCGACCGCAGGGCGTGTCACGAGGGCCGGCCGTGGAAGCGGTGCGGACGGCGCGGCGGCTTCAGCCCTCGCGCCGACCAGCCGCGCGTGCAGCGGCTTCGAGGGCTTCGCGGGCTTGGGCTCCTTCGCGGGCCTCGGCGGCTTCTTGGGCACCGGCCGGGCCTTCGATTCGGCAGCCGGCGGAGGCGTCGGCGCAACGCTCGGCTCATGCGTGGCCACGGGCGGCGGCGCAGGTGCGGGCGCAGCCGGCGGCTGCGGAACCGGCGCCGGGTCCGGCGCCGGCTGAGCAAGCGCTGAACCGACAGCCCCCAGCATGATCACGGCCGCGATCGGTACGACGAGAATCTTCGCGGGACCCTCCGGAAGTCCGAGGAGAGGCCAGCGTAGGGGCGCGCATGCCCCCTCGCAAGGATCCGGCGCAGAGACTGGACGAAGGGATGGGCGCTGTGGCCCAGGGACCCCTCTCCTCGGTAGGCACTCGTCGACCGGGGCGTCAACCGCTCGTGTGGACGCGACTTGTAGGCTGACGCGCGGTGCGCGAGTTGCACGTACTGAACGCGGTGGTCGTGATCGCGGCGAACTTCCTCGCCGCCGGCTGGGGCTTCGTCTACCTGCGGCGCCGCCGGACGCCGGGGCGGCTCTACGCGCACGTCCTCGCGCTCGCGCAGGCGGTGGTCATCGCCCAGGTGGCGATCGGGCTCCTGCTCCTGGGCGACGGCTACTCCTCGCCCGACAGCCTGCACCCCTGGTACGGGAGCCTCGCGCTCCTCGCCGTCCTCTCGCCGTGGGTCTACGCGCCGCCGGTCCCGGCGCGCCGGCTCGCCTGGTTCACCGGCGCCGCGTTCGTGGCGGGTGCCCTCTCCGTCCGCGCCTACATCACCGGCACCTGAGATGAGCGTCGTTCGCCTTCGGCTCGCTCCCGTGGGGGAAACCATGTTTCCCCCACGTGCCCCCTTCTTTGATGCAGTGAAGGAACCTCCCGGTTCCCTCACACACCCTCCACATGCTCATGGGCGGAGCCGCCCATGAGCGTCAGCCCGAGCCTCCGCGCGTTCGCCATCCTCGTCCTGATCGCGGCGGTCATCACCGCGCTCCAGATCGGCGTGGGGCTGAGGATCGTCCTCTACTTCCTCCAGGTCCTCTTCCTCCTGGCGATCGTCTACGTCCTCTTCATGCTCTGGATGAGGCGGCGCGAGGAGATCGCTATGTGGTCGCGCCGCTCCCGCGTCGTCTTCTACGGCGGCGCGGCGCTCGCCATCGTCACGATCGGCTTCGCGTTCACGCCCTGGTTCCCGAACACCGGCCTCGAGACGATCGTCTTCCTCGCGGCTATCGCGGCGGGCGGTTTCGCCATGTGGCGCGTCTGGCGCGACGAGCACACCTACGGTTACTGACCCACGTTCACCTGCCCCTCCATGTCCTGCGGGTGGAGGGTGCAGATGTAGTGGAACGACCCGGCCTCGTCGAACTCGTGCTCGAAGGTGTCTCCGGGCTCGAGCTCGGCCGTCTCGTCCTCGTCGTCGAAGCGGATCGTGTGCGTGAAGTTGTCGTCGTTCGTCCACGTCACCGTCGCGCCCTGCTCGACCTCGATCACCGCCGGCTCGAACTTGTAGCTCTTCGGCAGCGAGACGTCGGTCGTCGCCACGGGCTCCGAGTCGAGCGGGTCCGACCCGCCGCAGCCCGCCGCCAGGAGGGCGGCGAGCGCGGCGAGCAGGGGGAGGAGGCGAGTGGCGCTCATGCCCCGCCGGCCTCGAGCGAGGCCCGGCGCGGCTCCATGACGCGCGCGACGGCCGCGACGAAGACGAGGATGAAAGCAAGGAGGTCGAACACCTCGGCGATCGTGTGCGCGAAGAGGAAGACGGTCCAGTCGAGGTGGTACGTGACGTAGCTGACCTCGGCGAGCGCGAAGAACGAGAACGCCCAGCCGAGCAGCGGGAGGTCCCGCTTGAACGCCGTCCAGGCGAAGAACGCGCCGATCGCGAGCGCGGCGAAGTGCACCGCAAGGAAGAACCCCATCGGCAGCTCGTTGATCCAGTCACCCCAGGGCATGGCGCCTCCAGTCGGTCGGTTGCATCTGCGTAGGTGACCCCGCCGCCCGCGGTCGTACCCGGCCCCGGGATCGCCGGTAAGGACCGACCGCGCAGCGACACGAACATCTACGTGGGGACCGTCCTTCGAGCCGATCGAGCAGAGCGCGCCGCGGTCGCGGCCTGGCGGCGCCGCCAGCTCGACGAGGCCGGCTTCCCAGCACCGCTGGCGGCCCCGCTCGCCCACGACCTGCGCGTGGACGTCCACGCACTGATCGAGCTGGTCGAGCGGGGCTGCCGGCCAGAGCTCGCCGCCCGCATCGCCGTTCCGCTGGAGGTCGATCCCTTCTCGTGAGCGCCGGGCCCGTTGTTAGCGTCGGCCGCGTGAGCGTGCCTGCCGGAGACGCGGAGACGCAGGAATGGCTCGACGCGCTCACGGGGAAGGGCGCTCGCCGCGAGGAGGCCGTCTCTCGGCTACACGGCCTCCTCCTGCGGGCAGCGCGCTTCGAGGTCAACCGGCGCAAGCGCGTGTTGCCCCATCTGCGCGGCGAGGAGCTCGACGACATCGCCGTCCAGAGCGCCGACGACGCGCTCGTCAGCGTCCTCGCGCGCCTCTCCGACTTTCGCGGCGAGAGCCGCTTCACGACCTGGGCCTACAAGTTCGCCATCCTCGAGGCCGCCGTCGCGCTCCGTCGCCGCGCGTGGCAGGGGCGCGAGATCCCGATCGAGCCCGAGCGCTGGCCGCTCGTCCCGTCGGGCGGGCCGTCGCCCGAGGCGGACACCGAGCAGCGTGAGCTGCTCGCGGCGATCTCCGACGGCGTCCGCGAGGCGCTGACGCCGCACCAGCGGCGGGTGCTCGTCTCCGTCGTCCTCGACGACGTCCCCATCGACGTGCTGGCCGAGCGCCTCGGCACGACGCGGGGCGCCCTCTACAAGACCTTGCACGACGCGCGTGCACGCCTCCGGGCCGACCTGGAGGAGCGGGGCCTCGCGCGCGAACACGAAGGGAGCAAGCCATGACCGACGCTGACGTCCTCGTCCGGCGACTGCTCGGCCCGGGGGAGCCCGAGGTCGGCTGCGACGAGTGCTTCTTCGAGCTCGACCGGTACGTCGACCTCCGGCTCGCGGGCGCCGACGCCGACGCGGCCGTGCCCGGGATGCGCGCGCATCTCGACGGCTGCCCGGCCTGCGCCGAGGAGCACGAGAGCCTCCTCGCCCTGGCTGCGAGCTAGCCCTCGTCGGCCGCCCGGGACGGGTCGTCCCGGAGGATCCAGAAGACGAGCGCCTCGCGGTCGGAGAGGTTCCGCCAGCCCTCGATGCGGCTCGATTCGGCGAGCAGCGCCTCACCGCCGCGCAGGACGGGCTGGCCGCTCGAGAGGCGCACCTGGACGAGGCCGGTCGCGACCGTGACGAGCTCGACGCCCTTGTGGACGATGTTCGCCGTCGCCGACTCGCCCGGGCCGAGCCGCAAGAACGTACGCGCGCAGGCCGGCCCGCGGGTCGTCGAGGAGGGGGTGGGGCCCGCCCGCGCTGCCGGTCCAGGGGTCGTCCCGTCGGACGAGGCGATAGCCGGGGACGACCTCGCCGCGGAGGAGCTCGTCGAGCGTGATGTTGAGCTTGGCGCTCAGGTCGAGCAGCGTGTCGAGCGAGAGGCCGCGCTGGCCGCGCTCGGCCTGGGAGATGGCGCTCGGTGAGACGCCGGCGAGGCGGGCGAGCGCGCTCTGCGAGAGCCCTCGCGCGGTACGCACGGCCTTGAGCGCGGTGCCGAGCCGGGCGGCCGCGGGCGCCGCGGCGAGGACCGGGCTGCCGTCCTCGACCCGGTAGCGGAAGACGCTTCCCTCGATCCCCGGCGGGCGGCCCTCGGCCTTGGCCACGCGCATCCGACCGTCCTGGATGACCACTACGCACTGCGTCACGCCGTGGATCTCGCGAAGCATCGCCTGCGGGTGGGCGGTCGGCGCGAGCGACCAGTACGCGATCGCGCCGAGCTCCAGCAGCAGGGGGCAGCTGAGCGTGAAGAACCGCTGCGCCACCTTCGTTCCCCAGCGCTCGCTCATCGCCTCGAGCCCGTCGAAGAGGACGAGGTCGTGCAGCCGCGAGGAGCACGCCTGCCGCACCGCCTGGACCAGGGCGCCGGGCTGCGCCAGGTCGCTCTCCGGCCTGGCGTCGATGACCTCGAAGCCGGGATACCGCTCCTGAAGCTCCTCGGGCGGCCGCGTGAGCGTCACCCAGGCGGCGTAGTCGTACCGCGCACGGCTCCGCGCCACGGCGCCGAAGAACGGCTCCAGCGACTCGGCGTCCTCGGCCTCCCAGACGACGTTGTCGCCCCAGAAGAGCCCTCCGAGCGCCGCGTCGAGCTCCGCGAGCCCGGTCGTGGCGGTCGGCGAGCGGGGAACTCCTGCTTCAAGGTCGGACGTGGACACGGGCCTTTCGCAGCTCTCTATGAAGCATTGCTTACAGTAATTGGCCATAGCTTGCCAGATTGCTTATAACGAAGACCAGTTCACGAGCACGACGAAGGGAGCGACCCCATGTCCCGCACGATCTGCACCGTCGACCACAACACTCACTCCGCCGAGGCCGTCTCCGTCGCCATCGAGCGCGCCCGCAGGAACGGCGGCGAACTGCACTTCGTCGGCGTCGTCCAGCCGCTCAACGAGGCCCCCGGGCCCGCCTACGGTGAGCGCGTGCGCCGCTTCGGGCTCGTCGAGGCCAACCTCGTCCATGCCAGCCGCGCGGCTCGCGCCGCCGGGCTCGCTTCGACCCTCGAGCGCCGTTACGGGCACCTGCTGTCGGAGGCCGTCGCGGCCGCAGACGAGACGGGCGCCGACGAGATCGTCCTGGCCGAGCCCCGAGGGCTCTTCCAGAGCGGCGCCGACGTCGTCACGGTGAGCCGGCCGCAGCTCGAGCGCAGGCGGCTCGCGCTCGTCGCCTAGCGCGGATCGCCCCAGAAGGGCGCCGAGCCGGACACGGCGTCACCGCGCATGCGCTGCTGGTCCTCCTGGGCCATGCGGCGCTTCTCTTCCTCGAGCGCGCCGAGCCGCTCCCGGTCTTCGTCGGTTACGTCGCCTCGCTCGCCGAACAGGCGTGCGAACAGTCGTCGAAGCATGACCTCAGGGTAGCGCTCAGGAGCCCGACGCGACCCGCGTCGACGCACCGTCGAGCGAGTCGAGGATCTCACGGATGTCGAGCGCGGTGCCCACGAAGATCGGGGTGTCGCGCTCGGTGTAACGGCTCGCCTCGGTCTCGCGCAGCGTCTTCATCAGCTGGAGGAAGTCGGACGGCGCCTCGCACTCGAACGCCGTCATGAACTCCTGGTCGTCGATCCCGAACGAGTACGTCGTGTGGTTCGTGATCGTCACGAAGCGGCTGCCGATCGCCGCGTGCTCCTGCATCGCGCGCCGGCGGTCGTCCATCGAGAGCGTGTACCACTCGCGCTTCTTCACGAACGGGTAGACGACGAGGTACGGGGCGCCGCGCGGGACGACGCGGCGGGGCCGCTTGCTCTTCTGCTCGAAGTACTGCGACGGCTCGGCGGCGGCGAGGTACGAGTAGGGCGTCGTCAGCCAGCCGGCGAGCGGCGTCGCGTTCAGGGCGGTGCCGAGCTCGCGGAGGTCGTCGTAGCGGTCCGTGAGCTTCCAGAGCATGAAGTCGGCCTCGGGACGCACGCCGACGAGGCTGTAGGGGCGAAGCTCCATCCGCTCGGCCCAGTCCTCGATCGTCTCGGCGAAGGCCTCCTTGGCAGCCGCGCGCTCCTCGATGGGCAGGCGCAGCCAGGCGGGATCGGCCTTGTAGAGCGTGTATGCGACGTATTGCGTCGAAGTCTCCTCGGGCACGGCTCAATCGTACCCACTCACTTGACGCCTTCCCTCGTAGTTTCGAACGAGGGCGTGCCGCGTCCGCCGGCGGGCAGGCGGACGCGCCGCCCGCTTACATGTCCACGACGAGCGTGGCCCAGCCGAAGCGCTCGGCGCCGACCGGACGGCCGTCGAGCGGGTCGTAGAACTCGTTGAGGCCGCCGCGCTCGACGACCTCGCGCGAGCGGGCGGCGATTCGGTCGGCCGCCTCGTCGTGGCCGTGTCCGCGCAGGCCGTGGACGAGGAACCAGTTCGTGTTCATGGACAGCGGCCCGCGCCAGATGAAGCGGAAGCCTTTCAGGCGGTGGTCGCGGACGAACGTCGGCTCGTCCAGCGCAACCGACGGGACGGGGAACGGCGCGCCGAACGTCTGCGGGTCGTCCAGGTGCGCGGCCAGGCGCTCGACGATCTCCGGCGGGAGATCCGGGAGGACGAGCGGCATGAGCCCGTGGATCGTCTTCACCGTCGCCCGCCGCTCGTCGGGCCCGGCCAGGTTGACGAAGAGCCCGGAGCGCTCGTCCCAGGCGCGCTCGAGGAGCGCTGCCGTGACGTCGTCGGCGGTGCGCGAGGCCCAGCGCGCGACAGCGTCGCGACCCGCTCGCGCGGCGAGGCGGGCCAGCGCGCGAAGGCCCTGCCCGTAGACGGCGTTCACGAGCATGTCCTCCTGGTGGTGGCGGAAGCGGCGGAAGATCGTGTCGAGGTTGTAGTTGGCGAGCTTGTTGCGGAACTGAGGGAGCCGCGTTCGCGCGAGCAGCGAGGCGGGGCCTGCGTGGCGCGCGCCGATCGACTCGTCGTAGGCGGGGCTGAAGTCGAGCCCGCTCTCGAACTGCGAGACGATCGAGATGAGCCCGTCGCCGTCGGGGTCGCGGAACGCTGCCAGGTAGCGGTAGTAGCGCTCCAGGTGCGGCAGCGCCTCGTCGAGGAAGCCCGCGGCGCCGGCGTCGACCACGCGCTCGACCGCCTGCGCGATCACCGGCGGCTGCATCTGCGCCGTCGTGTGCGGCGCCCGGTGGAAGGGAACGCGCCCGCTGGTCCGGCTCTCGAGGTGGTGCCACTGGAGGCGTGAGACGAGGTCGCCCTTCCAGAAGACGACGTGGGGGATGAGGCCGTCCGGCTCCTGGTTGGCGAGGAGCCCGCGCAGCTCGTCGGCCGCACGCTCGGCGTCGAAGCGCGACCAGACGATCGCGTGGAAGCAGGAGTCCCAGAACCACTGGAACGGGTAGTCGCGCACCGAGGGCACGGTGAAGCGGAACCGCCGCCCGCCGAGCTCGGCGGTCTGCGTGTTCGCCTCGAGGAGCGCCCGGGCGCTCTCGTCGAGCCTGGTCATCGTGGCCGCAGCGATCTTCTCACCGTAGGTGAGGCTGCGGATTCCGCTAGTCGTTCGCGACGGCGAGGGTGATGCCCACCTCGGGCATCTGCGTCACCTCGGCCTTGCGGGTGAAGAGGCTCTCGCGCGACATGAGGAAGAGCTCGGGAATGATCTCCGCCCTGACCTCGCCGCTCGCGAACACGCGCACCACCGAGCTCTGCGAGACGACGACGGCGATGGAGCCGGTCGAGCGCGAGATCGATGCGGCCGCGGCATGTCGCGTCCCGAGCCCGGGGAGGAAGTTCTCCTCGGCGGTGACGTCGACGTCGATGAACCGCCCGGCCGAGACGAACGTCCCGTCGTCCTTGAGCAGGAACGCGCCGTCGAGCTGGGCGAGCTCCTTGACGGTCTCGCGGAACGCGGGGAGCTCGACCCGAAGGAGCTCGTCCGGGTGGCCGTAGAGCGGGTCGAGGATGAGCGCGCGCGAGCGCTCCATCAGCTCCTCGACGTTGCCGATCACGAAGAGCGTCCCGATCTTGCGGCCCTCGCGCCCCTCACGGGCGAGCTCGACCGCGAGGTTGACGACCTCCTCGACGGTCTGCCGGCGCTCGGCGCTGCAGCCCGTGCTGTCGCACACGGCGCCGAAGGTCGCGTCGAGCATCTTCTCCCGGCCGTTCAGACCCATCCACTGAGTTGTAACGAAAGGCCGAGGGTCGCTGTTCCCTAGAGTGGCGCCGTGCCTGAACGCCTGGCGGCTCTCATCCGCGAGAACCAGCCCTGCGTCGTCCTGACCGGCGCGGGCGCCTCGACCGAGAGCGGCATCCCGGACTTCCGCTCACCCACCGGCATCTGGGCCGAGTTCGATCCCATGGAGTACGCGACGCTCGGCGCGTTCCAGCGGGATCCACGCAAGGTCTGGCGCTTCTACGCGCCCCGCTTCGACATGCTCGCCGGCGCCGAGCCCAACCGCGTCCACCTCGCGCTCGCCGCGCTCGAGCGGGAGGGGCTCGTGCGCGCGGTCGTCACGCAGAACATCGACACGCTGCACGAGCGGGCGGGGTCGCAGGACGTGATCGAGGTCCACGGCTCGATCCGCACGTCGGCCTGCCTCTCGTGCGGCGCCCGCTACCCGCTCGCCGAGGTCGTGCCGCTGATCGAGGCCGGCGACGGCGCGCCCGAATGCCCCGCGTGCGGCGCCGTCCTCAAGCCCGACGTCGTCTTCTTCGACGAGCTCCTGCCGCCGGGCGCGATGGAGCGGGCGACCGAGCTCGCCGCCGAGGCCGGGCTCATGCTGGTGATCGGCTCCGGGCTCGAGGTCTACCCGGTCGCCGGCCTCCCGCAGGCGACGCTAGACGCCGGCGGCAAGGTCGCCGTCGTCAACCAGACGCCGACCTGGGTCGACCGCGAGGCGGCACTCGTCCTCCGCGACAAGGCCGGCGACGTCCTCGAAGCGGTCGCGGCAGTCCTCGTAGCGGGGTACGAGCCAGCGGCACGGCTACGCTCTTTCGAGACGTGGCGACGACGGCCGAAACCACGCGCGAGGAGCGCATCGAGGCGCAGCTGAAGGAGACCCCGGCGAAGCCGGGCGTCTACCTGTTCCGCGATGCCAAGGACAGCGTCCTCTACGTGGGCAAGGCGAAGTCGCTTCGCTCCCGCGTCCGCTCGTACTTCCGCGGCGGGGACGCGCGGCTCGGGCTCGACCGGCTGATCGAGCGCGTCGAGCGGATCGAGGTGATCGTCACCCAGACCGAGGTGGAGGCCTTCCACCTCGAGCAGAACCTGATCAAGCGCCACCGGCCGACGTTCAACGTCCGCCTGCGCGACGACAAGAGCTACCCGTACATCGCCGTCACCGTCGAGGACGAGTACCCGCGGGTCATGTTCACGCGGGAGCGGCACCGGCGCGGGGTCGTCTACTTCGGCCCGTACGCGTCGGCGAAGAAGGTGCGCGAGACGCTCGACGTCCTCAACCGCGTCTTCCCGTACCGCCCGTGCGAAGGGCCGCAGCCGGGGCGGCACTCGGGGATCCCGTGCCTCGACTACCACATCGAACGCTGCCTGGCCCCGTGCGTCGGGTACGTGTCCAAGGAGGGCTACCGGGCGATCATCGACCGCGTCGTCGAGTTCCTCATGGGCGACACGCAGCCCGTGCTCAGGGAGCTCGAGGAGAAGATGCGCGCGGCGGCCGAGCGACAGGACTTCGAGGAGGCGGCCCGCTACCGCAACCGGCTGCAGTCGGTACGCCACCTCGCCGAGCGGCAGGCGGCCGACAAGCGGGCGATCGGCACGGTCGACGTCATCGGGCATCGCCGCGAGCGGCGAGACGGCGGCGGTGCAGGTCTTCCCGCTCCGCGACGGCCGGCTGGTCGACCGCCACACCTTCTACCTCGACAACCAGGCGTCCGAGGATGTCCCGCAGCTCCTGGAGTCGTTCTGCCTGGAGTACTACGGGAGCGCGCCGGCGATCCCGCCGCTGATCGTCGTGCCTGCCTGAGGCCGGGGCAACCGAGGCGCTCGCCGAGTACCTCTCGGAGCTCCGCGGCTCGAGGGTCGAGGTCCGCGCCGCGCGACGTGGCGAGAAGCGGCGCCTTCTCGACCTCGCGCAGCAGAACGCCGACCTGGCGCTCGAGAGCGACTCGGCTCACCGCGAGCGGAAGCGCCTCCGCCGCATCGAGGCGCTCGAGGAGCTGCGCGAGTGCGTGAACCTCGAGAGCCTGCCGCTGCGGATCGAGTGCTTCGACATCTCGAACATCCAGGGCGAGTCGCCGGTCGGCTCCATGGTCGTCTTCCAGGACGCCGTGCCGAAGAAGGCCCACTACCGGAAGTTCGGGATCAAGGGCGTCGAGGGCCAGGACGACTTCGCGATGATGCGCGAGGTCATCTCCCGCCGCTTCGCCCGCGCGAAGGAGGTGACGTCGGACCGCTACGACGAGGGGTTCGCCGCCATCCCGAACCTCGTCGTGATCGACGGCGGCAAGGGCCAGCTCTCGGCCGCGCTCGCCGCCATGCACGACCACGACCTCCAGCGCGTGGCAGTGATCTCCCTCGCCAAGCGCGAGGAGGAGGTCTTCGTGCCGGGCCGTTCCAAGCCGATCGTCCTCTCGCGCGACTCGGCGGGGCTCCAGCTCCTCCAGCGGATCCGCGACGAGGCGCACCGCTTCGCGCTCGGGTTCCACCGCAAGCGCCGCGACGCGAAGGCGCGCGAGTCCATCCTCGACGCGCTCCCGGGCGTCGGGCCGGCGCGGCGCCGCGCGCTCATCCAGCACTTCGGCTCGCCCGAGCGGCTCCTCAACGCCTCGCGCGAGGAGCTCGAGGGCGTCCCCGGCGTGCCGGCCAAGACCGGCCGCCAGATCTACGCGGCGCTGCACCGGACCGGACGGGCCTGAGCGCGCTAGCCGCGCTTCGCCGAGCAGAAGTTCTGGAAGCCGATCGCAAAGCCCACGTCGTACATGAGCGTGGTGCTCTCCGACACGAGCCGGTTGCCCTTCGCAAGCAGCTGCTCACCGCCCGCGACGTCTCCGCTCGCGTACGCGGCATCCGCCTGCTTCTGCGCGGCGATTGATGCGGTGTACTTGGCGAGGAAGCGCTTGATCCTGGGGGCGTATTCCTCCGGTGGTCTGAGCGACCGCACCTGCCGGAGCCAGCGGCGGTCGGCCGCATCGAATCGAGCCGTGTCCGTCGGGCGGAAGCTCGCGAACGCTCGATCGCGCGCCGAGCAGAGCTGCGACGCCCGGTCGGCCCAGCGCACCGCCGCCAGCCCGTCGAGCGTCGCGTAGGGGCCCTGGGCCTCGGCTGCGCATCCGTCGGCGCCGAGCTCCGTCGCGATGGCGTCGGCCTCCGCGCGCGCCTCCTCGGACTGGGCCATGAGCGCGTAGTAGCGCCGGTCGGCCTTTCCGTACTTCGACCCGAAGGCCCGCATCCTCAGCTCGCCGGCCTGCTCGTAGAGCGCCGCCATCTCCTCGACCTGGGCCTCGTCGCCCGGCGCGGGCTCGCTCCCGGCCAGGCCCTCCTGCAGAGCGGTCTCGGCAGGCGCCAGCTGCTCCGCCGCTGCCGTGAGTCCATCCTGCTCGACGGCGGCTGGTAGCCCTTGAGCGAGCGTCTCGATCTGCGCGTCGGCGTCGGCGCAAGCGGCGTCGGCCGCCTCCGCCCACGCGGCCCTCAGCGCCTCGACGTCCGGGCCGGTCTCGGCGGCTCCCGTCTGCTCGTCGGCGGCATCGGCGTCGCCTTCGCTCTCGCCCCCGAGGCTGCAGCCCGCGAAGAGGAGCGTGAGCGCCGCCAGGCACCCTGCTCCGCGCACCCCCCGGTTCGTCCTGCGAACCGGCACTCGCGCCTTCCATTGGAGGACGTGAGGATAGTATCAAGTGTGTCTTTTACCTCCAAGCCGAGGAACTTGCGCTCGCAGCTAGCCTGGGCTCGTGAGCGACCTTCCGGTCACGATCTGGAGCGACTACACCTGACCGTTCTGCTACGTCGGCCTCGCGAGGGCCGAGTGGCTCGAGCGCCGGTTCGGCGCGCAGGTCGAGTGGCTGCCGTTCTTTCTCCACCCGGAGTACCCCGAGGAAGGCATCCCGCGTAGCTCCCTGGAGCAGAAGTACGGGCCGGGCGTCCACGGCCACACGCAGCGGATGATCGAGGGCGCCGGGCTGACCTTCAATCCGTCGCCGTCGATGCCCAACACGCTCCACGCGCTCCAGGTGAGCGAGCTCGCCCGCGACGTCGGGCTGCACGAGCCCGTGCACACCCGCCTCATGCACGCGTACTGGTCGGAGGGGAAGGACCTCGGCGACGACGAGACGCTCCTCGACCTCGTCGGGGAGGCCGGCCTCGACCGGGACGAGGCGGCCGCCGTCATCGCCGAGAGCCGCTACTCGGACCGCATCGCCGCCTCGACGCAGGAGGCGAACCGGCTCGGGATCTACGCCATCCCGGCCTTCATCCTCGGCCGCCGGCTCGTCGTCATGGGCGCGCAGCCCGAGGAGCTCTTCGAGCAGGCGGTGGCGCAGCTCGAGGGCGCCGAAGCGCCCTAGCCGCCGTCGGGCGACATGAACGGGTAGCGGTAGTCCCGCGGCGGCACGAAGGTCTCCTTGATCGTCCGCGGGCTCACCCAGCGGATCAGGTTCCACATCGAGCCGGCCTTGTCGTTCGTGCCGGATGCCCGTGCGCCGCCGAACGGCTGCTGGCCGACCACGGCGCCGGTGGGCTTGTCGTTCACGTACAGGTTCCCGGCCGTGTACCGCAGGACGTCGGAGGCCTCGAGCACCGCCTCGCGCTCGCCCGCGAAGATCGCGCCGGTGAGCGCGTACGGGGCCGTGCTGTCGATCAGCTCGAGCGTCTCCTCCCAGCTCCCGTCCGGGTAGACGAACGTCGTCACGACCGGCCCGAAGAGCTCGTCGCGGAGGAGCCGGAAGTCGGGATCCTCGGTGCGGATGACCGTGGGCTCGACGAAGTAGCCCTTGCTGTCGTCGTAGCCGCCGCCGACGACGACCTCGCTCTTGGCGTGGGCCTTCGCCTCCTCGATCGCCTCCTTCTGCGTGGCGAACGAGTTGGCGTCGATGACCGCGCCCATGAAGTTCGAGAAGTCGGAGACGTCGCCGTGCTTGAGCTCGCCGACCTGCTCGACGAGCTGCTCGCGGATCGCCGGCCACATGCTCTCCGGCGCGTAGACGCGCGAGGCTGCCGAGCACTTCTGGCCCTGGTACTCGAAGGAGCCGCGCAGGATCGCGGTCGCGACGGCCTCGGCGTCGGCGGTCGGGTGCGCGACGATGAAGTCCTTGCCGCCCGTCTCGCCCACGATCCGCGGATAGCTGCGGTAGTCGGCGATGTTGGCGCCGATCGTCTTCCACATCTCCTGGAAGACCGCGGTCGAGCCGGTGAAGTGCACGCCGGCCAGGTCGGGGCTCGCGAGGGCGACGTCGCCGATCGCCTTGCCGGCGCCGTAGACGAGGTTGATGACCCCGTCCGGCAGGCCGGCCTCCTGGAAGATCCGCATCGTGTAGTACGCGGAGAGCATCGCCGTGGAGGCGGGCTTCCAGAGCACGGTGTTGCCCATCAGCGCCGGCGCGCCGGTGAGGTTGCCGCCGATCGCCGTGAAGTTGAAGGGCGAGACGGCGAAGACGAAGCCCTCGAGCGGGCGGTACTCCATGCGGTTCCAGACGCCCGGGCTCGAGCTCGGCTGCTCCTCGTACATCCGCTGCATGAAGGCGGGGTTGAGGCGCCAGAAGTCGATCAGCTCGCAGGCCGCGTCGATCTCCGCCTGGTGGACGGTCTTCGACTGGCCGAGCATCGTGGCCGCGTTCAGCGTGTCGCGCCACGGGCCCGCCAGGAGCTCGGCCGCGCGGAGGAAGACGCCGGCGCGCTCCTCCCAGGGCATGCGGTGCCAGTCCTCCCAGGCCTCGGCCGAGGCCTTGATCGCGTCCTCGACCTCCTTGGGGCCCGCCTGGTGCACGTCGGCGAGGACGTGCTCCTTGTCGTGCGGCATGACGGCCTGCTTGAGGTTGCCCGTCGTGACGTCCTTGCCGCCGATGACGAGCGGGATCTCGATGCGCTCGCCCTTCATCTGCTCCAGCCGAAGCTGGAGGCTGGCGCGCTCCGGGCTGCCCGGCGCATAGTCCCTCACGGGCTCGTTCACGGGCGCGGGAATGCGGAAGATCCCGGGTGCGCTCATGCGGGCATTCTATGGTGGCGTGAGCATGGACGTGGTCCTGTACGACATCCCGGCGTGGGGGGTCGGCGAGCTCTACTTCCGCGATAGCAGGCTCCTCTACCACGAGCTTCCGCACACCGGGGAGAGGCCGGACGAGGAGGGCAAGCATCCCCTCGCCGACCGGGTCCGCGCCTACTTTCGCGGCGAGCGGACGGCGTTCGACGACGTGGAGATCGAGGCCGAGTGGGCGACGCCCTTCCAGGCGGCGATCGCCGACGCGCTCCGCGGCGTGCCCTGGGGCGAGGTCGTCACGTACGGCGAGCTGGCGGCCCTTGCCGGGCGCCCGCGGGCGCCCCGCGCGGCCGGGACGTTCTGCGCCGAGAACAACTTCCCGCTCGTGGTCCCGTGCCATCGCGTCGTCTCCTCGTCCGGCCTCGGCGGCTACGGGTCGCTCGGCTCCGACTACAAGCGCCGGTTGCTCGCGCTCGAGAGGCGTCGAGCTGTGGCCAGGCTCTCCGAGGACGTCCGGGGGGAGCTCGCCGCGATCGAGCCGCGCAAGCCCTGCTGCCGCCTCGCCGAGCTCTCGGCACTCGTCCGCGGCGCAGGCAGCGCGCACCTGCGGGGCGGCGGGCGCATCGGCGTCCACCTCGAGGTGGCCAGCGGCGCGGTCGCGCGGCGCGCGTTCTCGCTCCTGCGCTCCTACGGCGTCGCCTGCGAGATCCGCACCTACAAGCAGCGCGCCTTCGAGCGGGGAACGCGGTACCAGATCCACCTGGAGGACGACGCCCGCGCGCTCCAGGCCCTGAACGAGGCCGGGATCCTCGACGCCAACCTCGCCCCGCTCCCGGCGCCGCCGCGCCGGGTCGTCGCGCGCACGTGCTGCCGGGCCGCGTACCTGCGTGGAGCCTTCCTCGCGTCGGGCTCCGCGAGCGGCCCTCGAAACGCACACCTCGAGCTGCGGGCGGCCGACCTCGAGGCCGCGCAGTTCCTCGCCGACCTCGCGGGGGACGAGGGGTTCACGCTGGGCGTCCACGAGCGCGAGCGCCATGCCCTCGCGTACGCGAAGGGAACGGAGACGATCGGCGAGCTGCTCGCCTTCCTCGGCGCCCACGAGTCGGCGCTCGCGCTGGGCGAGGAGGCCGTCGTCGCGGCCACGCGGGCGCGGGCGAACCGGCTCGCAAACGCGGATCACGCCAACATCGTCCGCACGAGCCGCGCCGCGGACGTGCAGCTCCGCGCCATCCGCCGCCTGGAGCGGGAGGGGCGGCTCGAGGAGCTGGCGCCCGAGCTGCGTGAGGTCGCGCGCCTGCGCGTGCGCCACCCGACGCTGTCGCTCCGCGAGCTCGCGCGCCGTTGCAGCCCGCCGGCGACGAAGGCCGCGACCCACCGCCGCCTGGTCAAGCTCCAGCGGCTCGCCGAGCTCTAGCGGCGGCGAAAGGGTTGAGAGCGGGCCGGAGGGGAAGCTCCGAGGACGACCTCCCCCTCCGCCTTGAGCCACGCTCCAGACCGTGACGCCGGACGGGGTCTGAATCCGACGCCCGACGAGCGCAGACCCGCTCTCTCGGCGAGCGTAATCCGCACCGAGTTGGTGCGCAAGAGGCTCCCGTCCAGAATTTCCCACCCGGCGTTTTCCGCGGAGCGCGCCCGGATAGAATCGCCGCGCTGAAAACGTCGAGGGGAGATGGGATGAGCGTGCGGGTGGGAATCAACGGGTTCGGGCGGATCGGTCGCAACTTCTTCCGCTCGGCCCGCAAGCGGAATGCCGATGTCGAGATCGTCGCGGTCAACGACCTCGGCGACGCGAAGACGATGGCCCACTTGCTCAAGTACGACTCGGTGCTCGGCCCGCTCGACGCCGAGATCGAGGCGGCCGACGGCGCGATCCGCGTCGACGGCGACGAGCTCAAGCTCCTGAACGAGCGAGACCCTGCCGCGCTCCCCTGGGGCGACCTCGGGGTCGACGTCGTCCTCGAGTCGACCGGGCTCTTCACCTCGCGCGACAAGGCGCAGCTCCACCTGGATGCTGGCGCGTCCAGAGTCCTCATCTCCGCGCCGGCGACCGATCCGGACGTGACCCTCGTGCTGGGCGTCAACGAGGACTCCTACGACCCGGAGCAGCACAAGATCGTCTCGAACGCGTCCTGCACGACGAACTGTGTCGCGCCGCTCGCCAAGGTGCTGAACGACGCCTGGGGGATCGAGTCGGGCTTCATGACCACGATCCACGCGTACACGAACGACCAGCAGATCCTCGACCTCCCGCACAAGGACCTCCGTCGCGCCCGCGCGGCCGCGATCAACCTGATCCCGACCTCCACCGGCGCGGCCAAGGCGATCGGCCTCGTGATCCCCGAGCTCCAGGGCAAGGTGGACGGCATCTCGGTGCGGGCGCCCGTCCCGGACGGCTCGCTCACGGACTTCGTGGCATACCTCGGGAGCGAGGTGACCGCCGACGAGGTGAACGCGCGCTTCGCCGAGGTTGCCGACTCCGGGGCGCTCGAGGGCATCCTCCGCTACACGGAGGAGCCGATCGTCTCGTCGGACATCGTCGGCGACTCGTACTCGTGCATCTTCGACAGCGCGCTCACCATGGCGCGGGGCAACACCGTCAAGGTCTTCGGCTGGTACGACAACGAGTGGGGCTACAGCTGCCGTCTGGTCGACCTCGTCCAGCGCCTCTAGCTTGAGGCTCCCGCGCTCCGTCGAGGAGGCCGACGTCGCCGGCCTGCGCGTCCTGGCCCGCGTCGACTTCAACGTCCCGCTCGAGGACGGCCGGGTCGCGGACGACACGCGGATCCGGGCCGCGCTGCCGACCATCCAGCTCGTGCTGGACAAGGGCGCCGCGCAGGTCGTCCTCATGTCGCACCTCGGCCGCCCGAAGGGCCCCGACCCCTCCTGCTCGCTGAAGCCGGTCGAAGCGCGGCTCCGCGAGGTGCTGTCGGACGAGCGGGTCCGGCTGCTGGAGAACACGCGCTTCGACCCGCGCGAGACCGAGAACGACGACTCGTACGCGCGCGAGCTGGCCGCGCACGGCGACGTGTTCGTCAACGACGCCTTCGGATCCGCGCACCGGGCGCACGCCTCCACCGTGGGCGTCGCGCACCAGCTCCCGTCCTACGCCGGGCTGCTGCTCCTGCGGGAGCTGAAGGAGCTCGGCTCGCTCCTCGAGGCCCCGGAGCGGCCGTTCGTTGCGATCCTCGGCGGCGCGAAGGTCGAGGACAAGATCGGCGTCCTGCGCTCGCTCGGCGAGAAGGCGGACACGGTGCTGATCGGCGGCAAGATGGCCGAGGAGGTCGACCGCGACGCGGGATACGAGCTGCCCGAGGACGTCGTCGCGGCGGCAGCCTTCGAAGCGGACGCGGAGTCGAAGGTCGTGTCCTGGAACGAGGTTCCCGAGGGCTGGCTCGGTCTCGACATCGGGCCGAAGACGCAGGAGCGGTTCGCCGCGCGCGTCGCCGAGGCGCGCACGGTCTTCTGGAACGGGCCGATGGGCGTGTTCGAGTGGCCGCGCTTCGCGGAGGGCACGAAGGCGGTCGCCGAGGCCGTGGCCGCCGCGGAGAAAGCGCGGACGGTCGTGGGCGGCGGCGATTCCGTGCGCGCGGTCGAGGAGCTGGGCCTCGCCGACCGCATCGACTGGATCTCGACGGGCGGCGGCGCGTCCCTCGAGTTCCTGGAGGGCAAGGAGCTTCCGGGAGTCGCCGTCATCCCCGCCGCGTGACATGCACACACTCGCCACACTCCCGTCTCCCATCCGCGCCGATTCCGGCGATAGGCTGAAATTGGGGGGCGCCCCGAGACGTCGCCCCAGGAGGACATGTCCGTGCTGATCGCCGGCAACTGGAAGATGCACAAGGGGCCGGGGGAGACCGCCGCGTTCTGTGCCGGCCTGCTGGACCACATCGGCGAGCTCGGCATGGAAGAGCTCGCCGGCGTCGACATCGTGGTCGCGCCGTCGTTCGTCTCCCTCCACGCGGCCGTCGAGGAGCTGGAGGAGAGCGGGATCCGCGTCTTCGCCCAGAACGTCCACTGGGCCGAGGAGGGGGCGTTCACCGGCGAGGTCTCGCGCTCGATGCTCATCGCCTCCGGCGTCGCCGGCGCCATCGTCGGCCACTCGGAGCGGCGGCAGTACTTCGGCGAGACCGACGAGACCGCCGCCCTCCGCGCCGCGGCCGCCCTCGAGGCGGGGCTCGACGTCATCGCCTGCGTCGGGGAGACGCTCGACGAGCGCGAGCACGACGCGACCGAGGACGTCCTCCGCCGCCAGGTGGGTGCGCTCGCCGAGGCGATCCCCGAACCGACGGCGGCGCTCGCCGTTGCCTACGAGCCCGTCTGGGCGATCGGCACCGGCAAGACCGCCACGCCCGAGATGGCCCATGAGGCCCACGCGCTGGTCAAGAGCATCTACCCGGTCGAGCGCGTCCTCTACGGCGGCTCGGTGAAGCCCGACAACGCCGAGGAGCTCCTCTCCCAGGACGACGTCGACGGCGCCCTCGTCGGCGGAGCCTCGCTCGAGGTCGACTCCTTCACCGCGATTTGCGAGACAGCGGCCCGCCTTACCCGCTCGTAGCGCTCGTCATCCTCGACGGCTGGGGGTGCGCACCGCCGGGCCCCGGGAACGCGGTCGAGCTGGCGGACACGCCCATCTTCGACGAGCTCTGGGCGCGCTATCCCCACACGACGCTGCGCGCCTCCGGCGAGGACGTCGGCCTTCCGCCCGGACAGATGGGGAACTCGGAGGTCGGCCACCTCACGATCGGCGCCGGCCGCGTGATCTTCCAAGATCTCATGCGCGTCAACAGGGCGATCGAGACCGGCGAGCTGTTCGAGAACCGGGCGCTCGTCGGAGCCTTTCGCCGGGCGCGCGAGCGCGGCGGCAACGTCCACCTGCTCGGCCTCGTCTCCTACGGCGGCGTCCACTCGCACATCGACCACCTGAGGGCCCTGCTCGAGCTCGCCCGCCGCGAGGACATGGCCGAGCGGACCTTCGTGCACGCCTTCACCGACGGGCGCGACGTCTCGCCGACCTCGGCCCGGAACGACCTCGCCGAGCTCGTCGCCGAAGGAGCCCGCATCGTCACGGTCTGCGGCCGCTACTACGCCATGGACCGCGACCAGCGCTGGGAGCGGACCGAGCGCGCGCTGGCGGCGATCCTCGCCGGGAAGGGCGAGGAGGCCGACGACCCGGTCGCGGCGATCGAGGCCTCCTACGCCCGCGGGGTCACGGACGAGTTCGTGGAGCCCGTCGTGCTGCCCGGCCCGCGGCTCGGCACGGACGACGCGGCGATTCACTTCAACTTCCGCCCCGATCGCGCGCGGCAGCTCTCGCAGAAGCTCCTCGAGCAAGACCTCGACCTGACGACCATGACGCGGTACAGCGCCGAGCTCGATTGCCCGGTCGCCCTGGAGGAGCAGGAGGTCAGCGGGACGATGGCCGAGGTGCTCGCCGCGCACGACGCGCGCCAGCTCCACGCGGCCGAGACGGAGAAGTACGCCCACGTGACGTACTTCTTCAACGGCGGCAGGGAGGAGGAGTGGCCGGGCGAGACCCGCATCCTCGTCCCCTCGCCGCGCGACGTCCCCACGTACGACAAGAAGCCCGAGATGTCCGTGGCCGGCGTCGCCGAGCGCGTCGCCGAGGAGGTCGGCGGCGGCTACCGCTTCGCGATCGTCAACTTCGCCAATCCCGACATGGTCGGCCACACCGGGGTGATTCCGGCCGTGGTCGCCGCGGTCGAGGCCACCGACGCCGCGCTCGGCCGCATCGTCGAGGCGGTGGAGGCCGCGGGCGGCGTCTGCCTGATCACCGCCGACCACGGCAACGCCGAGACGCTGCTCGCGGAAGACGGTGTGAGCCCACACACCGCGCACACCACGAACCCGGTTCCCCTGGTCATCACCCTGGAAAACGTTGGGGTTGAGGACGGCGGGGCCCTTGCCGATCTAGTACCAACGTGTCTGTGGCTTCTCGGTATCCCCCTCGCGGAGGGGATGACCGGCAGGGAACTGATCCATCCGGTCTAACGTCAGGGCTATACTCCGAGCACCCCGCGGCCCGGGTCACAAGCGTGCCACTTCCTCAACCCGATCATCTCCTGCTGCGCCGAGCGCAAAAGCGGGAGGAACGCGCCTTTCAGACGATCCTCGAGATGTACCAGGGGCCCGTCTTCAACTACGTGCTGCGCATGGTCGGGGATCGCGCGCTGGCCGAGGACCTGACGCAGGAGATCTTCCTCCGCATCTACCAGGGGCTCCCGGGCTTCTCGCTCCGGTGCCGGTTCACGACCTGGCTCTTCCAGATCGCCAAGAACCGCGTGCTCGACGAGCTCCGCGCCCGTGACCGCAAGCCGCAGGTGGTCGTCACGCTCGACGATCTCCCGCCGCTCGAGGTCGTCGACGCCCCGCCCGAGCGCGTCGAGGTCATCGACGCGGTCTGGCGCGCCGTCGCGCTCCTCAACCCCGACCTCAAGATGGCGCTCCTCCTCCGCGACGTCGTCGGCCTCTCCTACACGGAGATCGCCGACTCGCTCGAGATCACGCTCGCCACGGTCAAGTGGCGGATCTTCAAGGCGCGCGAAGAGGTGCAGCTCGCGCTCGAGCGCGAGGGCATCGAGGTCGAGGTCTCGCGCCAGCCCGTCGCGCAGCGCTAGCCGCTAGACGCCGAACTCCAGCCGCGCTGCGAGCGCCTCGGGGAGACCGCGGTCGCGGATCTCCTGCTGCGTCCTTGCGATGTCGTACTCGACGCGCCGGTACGAGGCGCGCCGCGCCTCCAGGTCGAGCAGCATCCAGGCTGCGCGAGGGTCGGTGTCGCGCGGCTGGCCGACCGAGCCCGGGTTGAGGAGCCACCGGTCGCCCGAGAGGCCGAGCTCCGTTCCGTGGTCAGCGGGGAGGAGCATCCCGTCCGAGAGCCGGTAGTGGAGCGCCACGTGGCTGTGGCCGACGAGGACGAGCTCCTGGCTCGTCGCCGCCATCGACGCCGCGGCGACGTCCGGCGTGAGGACGTACTCCCAGACCGGGTCGCGCGGGCTCGCGTGGAAGAGGCCGACGCCCTCGCGCTCCCCGCTCGACACGAGTGACTCGAGGTAGACGCGCCCCTCGTCCTCGAGCGCGGCGGTCGTCCAGCGCGCGCTCAGCGCCGCGTCCGGCTGGAAGTCGTCCAGGTCGAGCCGCCCGAGGACGGCGAGGTCGTGATTTCCTATCAGGCAGACGTCAGCCCGCTCGGCCACGAGGGCACAGCAGCGATTCGGGCGTGGGCCGTATCCGACCAGGTCGCCCAGGCACCAGATCGCGTCGGGGGCATCCCGGTCGATCGCCTCCAGCACCGCCTCGAGGGCATGGAGGTTTCCGTGGATGTCAGAGACGATCGCGACCCGCACAGCAGGCTGACGTTAGCGCAGCGCCTAGCCGTGCTCGCGGCCGCTGCGGGCGGGATCGCGGCGGGGATTCTCCTCTGGGGAACCGAGGTCCCGGACCTCGCGCTGCCGAGCCTCGATCCGGGCGCGTACTTCTCCGCCGCCGAGCTCGAGCGCATCGACGACTACCGGCGCATCTCCCGCCTGCTCTACCTCGGATCGCTCGCCGCCGAGATCGCGGTCCTCGCGCTGTGCGTCTGGAAAGCGCGGTTCCTCGCCGACCGGCTCGGGCGCGTCGGCCGGGGGCGGATCCGCACGGGCGTCCTCGTGGGCCTCGCCGTCGTGGTCGCCGTCTGGCTCTCCGGCCTGCCGTTCGCCGCCGTCACCCACGTACGGCGCCGCGACTACGGACTGACGGAGCAGGGCTGGGGCGGCTGGCTCGTCGACCGCTTGACCTCGCTCGGGGTGCAGGCCGTGCTCGTGTCCATCGCCGTCGCCGGGACGCTCTGGCTGGCCGGCCGCCTCGGCCGGCGCTGGTGGCTCGCGGGCGCGCCTGCGCTGGTCGGGATCGCAGCCGTCTTCGTCCTCGCGCAGCCGCTCGTGATCCAGCCGCTCTTCAACCGCATCGAGCCGCTCGAGGACCGCGAGCTGGCCGCGCGCATCGAGCAGCTGGCGGCGCAGATGGGGGTCGAGGTCGACGACGTGCGCGTCGCGGACGCGAGCCGGCGCACGACGACCGCCAACGCCTACGTCGCCGGGATCGGCCCGACGCGGCGCGTCGTGCTCTACGACACGCTCCTCGACGGCCGCTTCACCGAGGGCGAGATCCTCGTCGTGACCGCCCACGAGCTCGGCCACGTGGAGCGGCGGCATCTCTGGAAGGGGCTCGCCTGGTTCGCGCTGCTTGCCGTGCCAGGTGTCTTCCTGCTCGCCCGCGTCACGGAGCGGTGGGGAGGCCTCTCGCAGCCGCGGCTCGTCCCCCTCGGGCTTGCGCTCGCGCTCGCGTACGTCCTCGCCGTGCAGCCGCTCACGAACGCGGTCTCGCGCCGCTACGAGGCCGAGGCCGACTGGATCGCGCTCGAGGCCACGCGGGACGTGGACAGCGCCGTCTCGCTCGAGCAGCGGTTCGTGACCACGAGCCTCTCGGACCCGGACCCGCCCGCGTGGGTGACGTTCTGGCTCGGCACGCATCCGACCGCGCTGGAGCGGATCGCGATGGCCGAGGCGTTCAAACGTCTTCCGACTGCTGCTCCGGCAGGTTCCTGATCCCCTCGCGGGTCGACCACTTCGACCAGCTGTCGTTCATCGCGTCCAGGAGCTCGCGCATGAAGCGTGGGGACATGTTCACGCGGCTGACCACGACGCCGGGCACGTCGCCGTCCTCGACCTCGTGGTCGATGCGCGCGAACGTGAGCGTGAACTCGTAGTCGGAGAAGCTGACGTTGGCGAAGTTCGCGTAGACGCCGGCGAGATTCTCCGGGTCGAGATGGATGTTGAACTGCCTCTCTCGGGGCTCTTCCTCCACGGCTCCCTACGATATAGGCGATGGAGGGGAGCGACACCACACGGACCGCGCTCCGCCGCCTCGAGGACGAGCTGGGCCGCGTCGCAGGCGCGCCGGTGACCCTGGAGCGGCCCGCGAGCGCGGAGCACGGCGACTACGCCACGAATGTCGCGCTGCGCCTGGCAGGGATCCACAAGCGCGCGCCGCTCGAGATCGCCGCCGAGCTCGCGGCCACCGCAACGTCCGTGCCGGGCGTCGAGCGCGCTGAGTCGGCCCCTCCGGGCTTCGTGAACCTCTGGCTCTCGCCGGCGTGGTTCGCCGAAGCCCTGGGCGAGGTCGTGGCCGCCGGAGCGGACTACGGGCGCGGCTCGGCCGAGACCCCCGAGCGCGTCCAGGTCGAGATGGTGAGCGCCAACCCGACCGGGCCGATCACCGTCGCGTCGGCGCGGAACGGCGCCTACGGCGACTCGGTCGCCCGCCTGCTCGCCTTCGCCGGCCATCAGGTCGAGCGCGAGTACTACTACAACGACGCGGGGTCGCAGATGGACCGCTTCCGCGCGTCCGTGGAGGCCGTCCGCCGCGGGGAGCCGGTTCCCGAGGACGGCTACTCCGGCGACTACATCGAGGAGCTGGCCGCGCTGGACGAGGACCCGGTCCCGCCCATGCTGCGCCAGATCGAAGCGAGCCTGGAGCGCTTCCGCATCCACTTCGACTCCTGGGCGCTCCAGAGCGAGCTCGCGTCCCATCTCCCGGAGCTGCTCGGCGACCTCGACACGTACGAGCACGACGGCGCGGTCTGGATCCGCTCGACCGCGTTCGGGGACGAGAAGGACCGCGTCCTGATCCGCTCGGAGGAGCGCGGCGGCCTGCCGACCTACGAGGCCGCGGACATCGTCTACCTGCGCAGCAAGCTCGACCGTGGCTTCGACCGCGCCATCTACGTGCTCGGCGCCGACCACCACGGCGTCCGCGGCTGGTACGCGGTGATCGCGCGCATGCTCGGGTACGACCCCGAACGCGTCGAGGTGATCCTCTACCAGCTCGTCCACCTGACGCGGGGCGGCGACGTCGTGAAGATGTCGAAGCGCCGCGGCGACGTCGTCACTCTCGACGAGTTCGTCGACGAGGTGGGCGTGGACGCCGGACGCTGGTACCTCGCCAACCGTGGCCCCGACCAGGCGATCACCGTCGACGTCGATCTCGCGCGGGAGAAGAGCGAGAAGAACCCCGTCTACTACGTCCAGTACGCCCACGCGCGCATTGCCGGGATCCTCGCGCGGGCGGAGGGCGCGGGCCCTGCGGCGGACGCACCGGCCGAGATCGCCCAGGAGGAGCGCGATCTCATCAAGCGCCTGGCGGAGTTCCCCGGGATCGTCGCGGAGGCGGCCGAGCGCCGCAGCCCGCAGGCGCTGCCCACATACGCCATCCGCCTCGCGGACGACTTCCACCGCTTCTACCACCATCACCGCGTCCTCGAGAGCGACGCCCAGGCCTTCCGGCTCGCCCTCGTGACCGCGGTGAAGGCAGTGATCGCCCGCAGCCTCGACCTCGTCGGGGTCGAGGCGCCCGAGCGGATGTAGCCCGCCTGCGTGCGGTTAACCGCACGCTCTGGACACCGGTTCTCCTCAGGCAAGAGACGAGTTGCCCCCGTATGAGGGCGACCCGCACTCCTTCAGGCTTCGGATCACACCAACCGAGCCCCCAAGGAGACAACCTCACATGACCACGATGACCACCTCCATCCGCGCCGGCAAGACGATTCAGAACCCGGTCACCGGCGAGAAGATCCGCTTCCTCCAGACCGCAGCCGAGACCAACGGCGAGCTGGTCGAGATCGAGGTCACGGTGCAGGCCGACGGCGGCGTCGCCGCAGCGCACGTCCACCCGTACCAGAGCGAGCGCTTCGAGATCCTCGAGGGCACGCTCGAGTTCCGCCACGGCCGTGAGAAGATCGTCGCCGGTCCCGGTGAGGTCGTCACCGTCGAGCCGGGCACCGTCCACAGCTTCCGCAACGCCGGCGAGTCGTGTGCCCGCTTCCGCTGCGAGGTCCGTCCGGCGCTCCAGTTCGAGCGCTTCCTCGAGACGATGTTCGCCCTCGCCGCCGACGGCAAGACGAACAAGAAGGGCATGCCGAGCCCGCTCCGCCTCGCGGTGATCGCGAACGCGCACTTCGACGACGTCCGGCTCCCGTACGTCCCCGCGTTCCTCCAGAAGGCCGCGCTCGCGAGCGGCTCCGCGTTCGGCCGGCTGGCCGGGCTCAAGCCCGCCTACGAGCGGACGCGCGAGCTCGAGCCCGTCTTCGTCTCGTAGCTTCCCCGCACGTTCCGTGAGCACGAGGGCGGCCTCCGGGCCGCCCTCGTCGTATGCTCGTTGGGCCAACACGCAGAGGAGGTTCGCAATGCTGGCGCAGGCGCGTATCGCGGCCGTCGTCCCCGTCTCGGACGTCGACGCCGCCGTCCGCTTCTACGGCGACACGCTCGGGCTCAGGCTGAAGGAGCGCCGCAGCGACCTGCCCGAGAATCGCGAGGCCGAGTTCGAGGCCGCCGACGGCACGCTGCTCGTCTACGAGAGCGTAGGGGCGGGCCAGAGCCGGCACACGGTCGCCGGGTTCCGGGTCGAGAACATCGAGGAGGCCGTCGCGTCGCTCCGGGAGCGGGGCGTCGTCTTCGAGGAGTACGACCTGCCCGACATGAAGACCGAGAGCGGGATCGCGACCATCGGCGACGTTCGCGCGGCGTGGTGCCGCGACCCCGACGGCAACATCCTCGCCGTCGAGTCGATCGGCTAGAAGGGGCCTTCGGCCAGCAGCTTCCGGAACGCCGGGTACTGCCCGAGCTTGCCCACGGTGACGAGCGTGTCGCCCTGCTCGATCACGTCACCGGGCTGCGCGCCGACGACCGGCTCGGGCTCCCGCAGGATGGCGATGACGGTGATCCCCGCGCGCTGGCGGAAGGCCGCCTCGGCGAGCGTCTTCCCGATCGCCGGGCTCGTGTCGGGCACGGGCACCCACTCGATGGCGAGCTCGCCGAACGCCATCTCCAGCTCCTCGACGATCTTCGGGCGCTCGTAGGCGCCGCCGATGATCGCGCCGAGCTGGCGCGCCTCGTCGTCCTCGAGCTGGATGACCGCGCTCGGCTCCTCGTCGTCGGCGTGCGGGAACCAGTAGAGCTCCCGCTGGCCCTCGTTGTGGAGGATCACGGTCAGACGGCCTCCGTGCGAGGTGAAAGACGTGTACTTGACGCCGACGCCGGGAAGGCGTGTTTCACGGAGCTCGCGGGCCATGTGTCCCTCCTTCGGGAGTCAGTCTAGGCGGCGACGGAAAGAGCCTGCGCCCGATGCGCTTCGACTCCTTCATGAGCACGACGCCGATCAGGGCTGTGGCGAGAACGTAGAGGCCGGCAAACGCGACCAGGTCGCGACGGGCGTCGCCCGAGATCGCCGAGTTGGCGAGCGCCACCTGGGCGAGGATGACCGTGAACTCCCCGTGCGCGACCATCGCCGTGCGAGGCGTTGAAGCTCTGACGGCGGGTGAAGCCGCCGACCCTCCCGGCCGCGTACGTCCCCCCGACCTTGCCGACGACGGTGAGGACGACGGCGAGCGCGATCAGCCAGCCGAGCGAGTCGAGGGCGTTCACGTCGATCGAGAGGCCGAAGACGAAGAAGAAGAGCGCGGCGAAGATGTCGCGGAAGCTGAGGAAGCGCTCCTCGATCTCGGCCCGCGCGGCAGTGTCCGAGAGGATGATGCCGGCCATCAGGGCCCCGATCGCCTCCGAGAGCCCGAGCTCGTGCGCGAGCGCGCTCATCCCGATCAGGAGCGCGAACGTGAAGAGGAGGAAGAACTCGCGCGGCATCCAGTCCAGCAGCCGGTCGATCGGCTTGGCAAGCCAGCGCGACGCGGCGAGGGAGGCGGCGATGAAGCCGATCGCCTTCGCCGCGAGCTCGAGCGAGTCCATGAGCTCGCCGCCGCCGCCACCGGCGAACGCGAGCACGAAGGCGATGATGATGTCCTCGACGATGAGGATGGCGAGGACGAGGTCGGTCTCGTCGTCGGCCAGGCGCTTGAAGTCGATCAGGCCCTTCACTGCGACGGCCGACGAGGACACGTAGATCGCGCCCGCGAGGACGATGGCGGGGAAGGTGAACCCGAACGCGACCACGCCCACGAGCAGGCCGATGCCCGCGTTGACGACGAAGTCGATCGTCCCCCCGATCCCGAGGTGCATGCTGCTTCGTCTGAACCGTTCGAGCGTGAACTCGAGGCCGAGGAAGAAGAGGAGGAAGATGACGCCGAGCTCGGCGACGAACTCGGTCACCTCGGACGGCTCGATGATCGCGAGCGCCTCGGGCTCGTTCGGGCCGAGCAGGAGGCCCGCGAAGAGATAGGCGGGGATGGCGGAAAGGCCGAAGCGGCTCGCCACGAGGCCGAGCACGGCGAGGACCGTCACCGTCACGGCCAGCTGGCTGAGGGTCAGCGCCGCTCCCTTCGGTCGGTGGCCTTGGGCGCAGATCCTATTCGGGGGGTGTCGTAGGATGCTCCGGTCATGGCCGACGGCTCCGTCCCAGACCGAAACCTCGCGCTCGAGCTCGTCCGCGTGACCGAGGCGGCCGCGCTCGGCACCGGCCGCTGGATCGGGAGGGGCGACAAGAACGCCGCCGACCAGGCGGCCGTCGACGCCATGCGGGCGATGCTCGACACCGTCTCCATGAGCGGCGTCGTCGTGATCGGCGAGGGAGAGAAGGACGAGGCCCCGATGCTCTACAACGGCGAGGAGGTCGGGAACGGCCAGCCGCCCGAGGTGGACGTGGCCGTCGACCCGCTCGAGGGGACGCGCCTCACGTCGGTCGGTCAGCCGAACGCGATCGCCGTCATCGCGGTGGCCGAGCGCGGGATCGATGTTCTTCCCCGGCGCGGCCGTCTACATGGACAAGCTCGTCGGCGGCGAGGCGGTCGCAGACGCGCTCTCGATCGACGCCTCGCCCGGCGAGAACGTCGAGGCCGCGGCGAAGGCGAAGGGCGTGCGGCCGAGCGAGATCGCCGTCGTCATCCTCGACCGTGAGCGCAACCAGGGGATCATCGAGAGTGTCCGCGAGGCGGGCGCCAAGGTGAACCTCATCACCGACGGCGACGTCGCGCCCGCGATTGCCGCCGCGCGGCCCGGAACCGGCGTCGACCTGATGATGGGCATCGGCGGGACGCCAGAAGGCGTGATCGCAGCCGCGGCGGTCAAGTCGCTCGGCGGCGTCGTCCAGGGCCGCCTCTGGCCGCGGACGACGAGGAGCGCCAGAGCGCTCGTCGACGCCGGCTACGACCCCGACCGCGTGCTCACGACCGACGACCTCGTCGGCGGGCGACAACGTCTTCGTCGCGGCGACCGGCGTCACCGACGGCGCGCTCCTGCGCGGCGTTCGCTTCACGCCGGGCGGCGCGATGACCGACTCGATCGTCATGCGCTCACGCTCCGGCACGGTGCGCCGCATCGAGGCGCAGCACGCCCTCGACAAGCTCGAGCGCTTCTCCGGGCGCGAGTACCGCTAGCCGCTAGACGCCGGCGAGCTCCTTCTCCATGTCGGCCGAGTAGCTGCCGTCGCGGGCGGCGCCGTTCATGCGCGCGCGGTGCGCCAGCGCGTCCTGGCCGGCCTGGACGTTGGCGTCGTCGCCGCGCCAGGCCTTCAGGGACGGCGCCTGGAGAGCGCGTCCGTAGGAGAAGGAGAGCTGCCAGGGGTGCGGCCCCTTGGCGTTCATCGCGTTCAGGTTGGCCGTCGCCTCCTCGTCGGACTGGCCGCCCGAGAGGAACACGATCCCCGGCACGGCCGCCGGGACGACGCTCCTGAAGCAGCGGATGGTCGCGGTCGGCAACCTCGTCCGGGCCTGCTTGCTGCGGGCAGTCCTTGCCGGAGATGACCATGTTCGGCTTGAGCAGCATCCCCTCGTAGACGACGCGCTGGGAGAAGAGCTCGTTGAAGACCGCCTCGAGCGTCGCCTCCGTCACCTCGTAGCAGCGCTCGATCGTGTGGTCGCCGTCCATCAGGACCTCGGGCTCGACGATCGGGACGAGCCCGGCCTCCTGCGAGAGGACGGCGTAGCGCGCCAGCGCGTGCGCGTTCACGTGGATGCAGTAGGCGCTCGGCTTCTTCTCGCCCTCGATGGTGATGACGGCGCGCCACTTCGTGAACTTCGCGCCCATCTCGCGGTACTCGTCGAGGCGCTCGCGCAGGCCGTCGAGGCCCTCGGTGACCGTCTCGCCCTCGGCGCCGGCCAGCGGCTTCGCTCCCTTGTCGACCTTGATGCCGGGGATGACGCCCGCGTCCTCGAGCACCTTCGTGAAGGGCACGCCGTCCTTGCCGGACTGGCGGATCGTCTCGTCGAAGAGGATGACGCCGGAGATGTGGTCGCCCAGGCCCGGCGTCGTGAAGAGCATCTCCCGGTAGTCCCTGCGCTTGTCCTCGGTGGACTCGACCTCGATCGACTTGAGGCGCTTCTCGATCGTCCCCGTGCTCTCGTCCGCGGCCAGGATCCCCTTCCCGGGGGCCACGAGCGCGTGCGCGGTCGCTTCCAGCGTTTCCTTCGCCATCACCAGCTCCTTCCCAGGTTCTCTGGGAAGAAGTATTCCATCACCCTGAACGAAGGGGCCCGGGAGACCGGGCCCCTTCGGTTGCTGCCAGGCTCGAGGGCTAGGTCAGGAACCCGATGAGCGTCGTGATGCGATCGACGATCGGGTCGGACAGCGACGTGAAGAGCAGCACGAGGACCGGGGTGATGACCCCGAGAATGACGGCGTACTCGGCCATCGTCTGTCCTTCTTCACGTCGGATCGCCTGTCGTGCGGTCACTGCGACACCTCCTGCGAACGTGAGCGGAGGCCGCGCCGCCCAGTCCGAGTTATGGTCACATCGTCGTCAAAGGCGGCTGTTCGAGCCATCCCCCCGTCGAGTCATTCCGCGGACCGGCCCTGCGCAAGGCCGGTGGTATCGTTTTCGCCCTCAGGCGGACGTAGCTCAGCTGGTAGAGCATTGGCTTCCCAAGCCAAGGGTCGCGGGTTCGAGCCCCGTCGTCCGCTTCATCTCGACGGCGGCGAAGCCGCAAAGGTCGAGATAGTCGTTTACTGATCCTTGCTGGCGTGAGCGGAATACCGCGTCCGCGTCTGTCGGGTCAGTCTCCGCCCGACCCGCGCTCTGGCCGCGCCCGAGCCCTGCGGGGAAGGCTACGTTCTCGGCTCGTACCGCATCGCCACTGCCCCCGAGTCGAGCTCCAGCCGGCCCACGAGCTTCAAGTCGACAGGCTTCGATAGCCCCGCGAACAACGTCGGCCCATGCCCCACTACCCTGGGCTGCACGACGAGCTCGTACTCATCGATCAATCCCAGCTCCGCCAACGCCAGCGGGAGCTTCACGCCTCCAACGAGCAGTCCCTTGCCCGGCTCCCGCTTGAGCTGCTGAACGGCCTTCCCCAGATCCCCGCGCACGAGCTCCGCGTTCCAGTCCACGCTGTCCAGGGTGCTCGACACGACGTACTTCTTTGCCGCGTCGATCGTCCGGGCAAAGGGTTCCATCCAAGGTTCCATCCACTCAGGCCTCGCGCCCGTCCGTGCCGGCGACCGCCACGCTGTCTCCATCATTTCGTACGTCACCCGGCCAAAGAGAAGGGCATCGGCCCGGTCGAGGGTCTCAGCCGCGTGACGATGCAGGTCTTCGTCCGGGACGATTGCACGATGGTCGCAGCACCCGTCCAATGTGACGTTGATGGAATACCGAAGGGGTCGCATTGCGCGCTCCTCATTGTTTCATTGGGCAACGCGGCTTCGCCTCGACGGCGGCGAAGCCGCAAAGGTCGAGGCAATCGTTTACTGATCTTGCTCACGCGGAGCGGGAAGAAAGCGCACCGTTCCCGCTCCGGTAGGCATGAGCGCCGACCAGGCCGTCCGCCCGCCGGACGAGACTTCCCCCGTGCGGCTGAAGGCGTGGCTCCGGGCGAAATGGGACGCTGCTCTCGAGTGGATGCACGGCCTCCCCGACAAGGGGCGGGCGCTGCGGATGGGAGCGTTCGTCGTCTCGCTCCTGATCGCCATCGCGTTCCTGCTGCTCATCAACTGGATGCTGCGCGGCGGTGGGCTCTGGGGCGACCTCGCCTTCGCGCTCGTGATCACGACGCTCGCGTTCTGGATCCTCGTCCGGTTGGTCAACTACCTCCTCCGGGAGAAGCAGAACGAGGTGCAGGCGCTTCCGCGCGCGCTGGCCGCGACGATGTTCGTGCTCGTCGGCGTGCCGATCACGCTCGTGAACTGGCTCGCGGGGCTGATCTTCCTCTTCCTCCCGCTGCTCGTCGCGATCGTCCTCGTCTTCACGAGCCGCTACAAGGGCCGGCCGAAGACCGCGCCGGCGCTCTGGAAGGTCACGCTCGTGTCCGTCGGCCTGCTGATCCTCTTCCTGCTCTTCCAGAAGCCGCTCACGCCGGAGGATCTCGTGCCGGAGGCGATCCCGGTCCCGCGGGCGGCCGCCGAGGGCTCCGACGCCCAGCTCGCCGCTGCGTTCCGGCCGCTCATCTTCTTCGACTCGGGCGAGCGTCGCTACCCGCTCGACATCGACGACGCGATCGCCGACAACCGCATCGACCAGTGCCGCAAGTACCTGATCGCGGACAACTGCCCCGACGTGACGAACGCCGAGGAAATCGACCAGAGCTTCGACTACCTCGACATCGACGAGTCGGGGACGGCGCCGCGCGGCGGGGGCGACGAGAGCGCCGTCTACTACCACGTGGTCCGCGGCGAGGAACGCGTCTTCGTCGACTACTGGTGGTTCTACTCGCGCAACCCGTCGCCGGTCGCCGACAAGGTCTTCTGCGGCCCGGGCTTCCGCACGCCGCCCTTCACCTGCCAGGAGCACGCGGGCGACTGGGAGGGGATCACCGTCGTGATCGCGCCGTGCGAGGAGGCCTCGGATTCGTGCGTCGAGGTCGGCGACGAGCTCTGGGGGCCGACCGCCGTGCGCTACGCCCAGCATGCGCACGTGCTCTCGTACTCGTGGGAGCGCACGCTCGAGCGCGTCTGGGAGGCTTCGACAGCCCGCGCGCGGACGCGCTCGCCGAGATCTGGGACAGCCTCGTGCTTCCCGCCGTCGAGGAGAACGGCGTGCGGCCGGTCGTCTTCGTGGCCCGCAACAGCCACGCCTCGTATCCCGACCCGTGCTTCTCGAGCAGCTGCAAGCAGGAGGTCGGCGGGCTCCCGGAGGCGCGCTACGACGGCGGCCTTCCCTGGTCGCACAACGAGACGTGCGACGGCTGCCTGAGGCGGGTGCCGATCGGCGAGAACGGCGAGCCGGCCCTCTGGAACGCGTTCCCGGGGCACTGGGGCTCGCAGGAGTGCATCCTCGCCGGCGCGTACTGCGACCTCTCGCAGGCCCCGCGCGGGCCGTCCTTCCAGGGCCGCTACAAGGATCCCGCGAACGACGGGGAGTGGATCTGCGGCGAGGAGCGGGACGGCTCCGTCCGCCTCGCGCCGTGCGGCGCGGCTGAGGCGCGCGAGTGAGCTACGACGCCTCGGCGGCGGGCTCGCCCCACGTGTGCCAGCGCTCGATCTCGACGAACGCGGTCACGCCCGGGTAGCTCCGGTCCTCGTACGGGACGCCTTCGTAGCGCTGCGATAGCTCGTCGATGTCGGCCAGGTCGGTATCCGGCCGGAACTCCACGGCCTGGCCCAGGATGGACACGTGCGAGTACCAGTCGTCGCCGAGGATCGTCAGCGCGACGCGCGGATTCGCCTGGAGGTGGCGGAGCCGGTGGCTGTCGTCGCCCATCGAGATGACGAGGCGGCCGTCGTCGTCGATCCCGTACCAGCACGGGGTCGTGACAGGCGCGCCGTCGTCCCGGACGGTCCCGACGACGGCGTGGCGAGGCTTCTCGATGAACCGCCTGAGCTCGGGCGGCAAAGGCGCTGCAGGCACGCGGCTAGATTAGAACGCCGCGCCGGGGCGCTGCATCACGTTCGCGAGCGCGCCGGTGCCGATCGCCATCGCCCAGGTGCGGACGGTGCGCAGGCGCTTGTCCTCGATCGGCGCCGGGGAGGCCGGCGCGGCCAGGCTCAGCGTGGCGAGCGCGGAGGCCGAGGTGAGTGCGGCGAGCCGGAGGATGCCTGAGTTGTAGCTAACCGGGCCCGAAGCCGCCCTGGAGCTGGGCGACGTAGTCGTTCAGCTCCTGCTCGCGGCGCTCGAGGCGCTCGCGCAGCTCGGTCAGCTCGCGCTCGGTTCGGTCGAGCTCCTCCTGGCGGAGCTGGACCGCGGCGCCGTCCTGCACGCGGCGCTCCTCGAGCTCGTGCTCGCGGGCGTCGAGGTCGCGTCGCCGCTCTTCCAGGATGGTCTCCGCCTCGGCGAAGGAGCGGTCGCGCTGGGCGACCCACTGGGTCCCGAGCGCAGCGTCGGGGTCGAGGAGGTCGCGCTGGTACTCGGCGAGCTCCTTCTCGCGGTCGGCGAGCCGCCGCTGCTCGACCCGGAGGCGGTCGGTCTTCTCCGTGAACATCCGCTCGCGGGCCGCCAGCTCGGCGTCGGCCTCCGCGAGCTCGCGAATCTTGGTCTGCAGGGCGCCGGCCTCGTCGGCCAGCTTCCCTGCGCGCGTGTCGAGGATGGTCAGCACCTCGTCCACCGCGCGGGCGAGCCTGGCGGGCATCGGCCCGAGCTCCTCGAGGCGCCGGGTGCGCTCGTCGAGCTCGCGCTCGGCCTCCTCCAGCTCGGCTGCGGCCGCCTCGAGCTCGGCTACGCGCTCGGCGTGCTCGGCGCCTCGCTCGTCGAGCTCGGCAGCGCTGCGCGCGAGGTACCCCTCGAGGGAGCCCCTCAGCTTGTCGGTCAGACCTCCGGCCATGGCGCTACGCGGCGGCTGCGCCGTGCGCGCCGCGCCTCGCGAGGTCGCCGCCCACGAGCACGCGCTCGGCCGTCTGACGCTCGGTCACGACGTCGTCCCCGTAGAGCAGGAGGAGGTCGCGGCACGAGGGCGTCTCGAGCCGAACGTGGGCCTGGTCCGACCGCTCGAGCCAGGCCTTGAGACCTGTCCCGAACTCGGGAATTCCTGCGGCGTCATCGTTCATTGCGGCACTCCCATGATCGGCGCACCAGGGTGAGCCTGTCGTCCCCCGAACGGGGTAGGGCTTCCCGAGTCCCCCGGAAGGTCCTAAAGGTGCGCTACTGGACGACGGCGCGAGCCGCGCCGAGGACGACGCGACCGGCGTCGCGGAGCTTGTCCGGGCGGAGCCTGTCGATGCGGTCGCACGGCTGATGCCAGCAGGTGTCCCAGCGCCACTCGATCCAGGCTGCCGGGATGCCGCCGCGCGTGAGGTCGTCGTGGTCGGACTGCCCCGTATCCCGCAGGTACGAGGCCCCGATGTTGCGGGCGCGTGCCGAGTTGAGGAGGCGCCGCGCCGAGCGGTTCGGGTTGGACTCGAGCCCGCGGATGTTCAGCGTCGGGCCGACCCCGACCATGTCGACGGAGAGCGCGAGACGGACGCCCGCCTTCTGCGCGGCCGTGAACCCGCTGGTCAGCCGGCGCGAGCCGAGGTGCCACGACGAGCCCGTGACCATGCGCTCCTCGGCGCCCATCGCGGCCACGAGCACGCCGTCCTCGGCGGCGAGGAACCGCGCGACCGTGAGCATCACGCCGACGCCGGAGGCGTTGTCGTTCGCCGCCGAGGTCCCGTGGACGCCGTCCATGTGCGCCACGATGATCACGCGCACCGGGCCGGAGGTGCGCCCGACGACGTTCCGGGACATCCGCCCGTTCGGGAGCCTGAAGCGCTGGACGTTGACGTTGTATCCGAGAGCCGTCAGGCGGTTCTTGACGATCGTTGCGGCGCGGAGCTCGTTCAGCCCGCCGGCGGGCCGCTGCCCGAGGCGCGCGATCTTGGCGGCCCAGGCCTTCGCCTCGGGCCCAGGGATCGCCGCTGCCGGCCCGGCCGTGCCGAGGACAAGCAGTGCCGAGACGATCGTGACCCCGATGAGACGACGCATCTCGCCCTGGATCGTAGCGGCGTTCGTGGCTGGTATCTTCGAACGCGATGAGCGAGCAGCTCGAGGAGCTCCTCCGCACGGCCTTCCCGGAGGCCGCGGAGCTGGCGGTCGTCGACCGCACGGGCGGGGGAGATCACTTCCACGTCACCGTCGTCGACCAGCGGTTCGGAGGGCTCTCGCTCGTCGAGCAGCACCGGCTCGTCTACGACGCCCTGGCGCAGCCGCTCCAGGACGGGACCATTCACGAGCTGCGAATCACAACGAGGGGAGAGGCATGAGCGACCTCCGCACGCGCATCAGGGAGACGATCGAGCAGGAGCCCGTGGTCGCCTTCGTCAAGGGGACGCACGAGCAGGCCTACTGCGGGAACTCCGACCGCGCGATGCAGGCGCTGCGGTCGGTCGGCGCCGGCTTCACGACGGTCGACGTGCTTCCCGACCCGAGCATCCGCCAGGAGCTCTCGGCTCTCTCGAACTGGCCGACCATCCCGCAGGTGTTCGTGGCGGGCGAGCTCGTCGGCGGCGCGGACATCGTCCAGGAGCTCGCCATGACCGGCCAGCTCGAGGCGACGCTCGACGAGAAGCTCGGCGAGTCCTGGCGTCGCCCCGGCGACGAGCGCACGGTGTCCGTCTCGGATGGGCCGGGCCTGCGCGTCATGCCCGGCGCCTAGCCCTCACACGCGCAGCAGCTCGACCGCTCCCGCGCCCGCGATCGGCTCGATGCCGTCCGCGGTGACGGCGTACGTGCCGCCGACGAGCACCCCCAGAGAAGCCTCTTCGTCGAGCAGGCAGGCGTGGAGGACGAAGGCGGTACCCGGAACGATGGCCTGGGTCGACGTCCTCGAGGTCCTCGGCCCGGGCGCCGACAGCGGCCTCAGGCTCGGCGCCGCCCAGCGCAGGGATTCGAGCTCCGCGGGCGACTTGACGGTGCGCGCATCGGCGAGGAGGGAGCTGCAGTCGACCAGGCGCTCGGGCGCGAGCGCCTCGCCGAGGGCGGCGCCGAACGTGTGCGGCACCGCACGCGAGGCCCCGTCGAACCCGATTCGCTCGCCGTCCGGCGCAACTTCGCGAACGACGGCCGCGAACGCGGACGCCGGGTCGTCGACGCCGAAGCGGTATGGACGGATGTCCGCGAGCACGCTCGTGGCCTGGGCGAGCGGGAGGTCGGCATCCCACACGACGAGCACGGCATGTTCGGCCGGCGTCAAAACCAGGGCTTGCGGGAGGACGCCGCTGATGAACGAGTCGAGGCCGCAGAGCCAGAGCTGGGTCTCGGGCGCCAACACCACACATGCGTCGAGCCCCTCCTCGGCGAGACGCCGGCCGACGGCCGCCCGCCTGGCCTCCAGCTCCTCCGGCGGGAACGGCATCGCGTCAGTCATCGCCACGACGCGCGACGCCGAGGACGTACGGCGCGGCCGTGATCGTCAGCACGGTCGAGGAATGGAAGCCCCGGTCGAGGGAGGCGATGCTCGAAGCCGGCCTCCTCGATCGCGCTCGACCGAGTCGCGCGCCGTCTCGCAGCCGCCGAGCGCCCGCGTCCAGAAGAGCGCGTCGCCCGCACGCTGGAGCGCCCGGAAGGCGGCGTTCCCGGAGCGGACGTGCTCGTAGAAGCGCAGCTCCCCGTCGGGAACGAGCACGCGCCGTAGCTCCCGGAGAGCCGCGGCGGGGTCGGGGACGCTGCAGAGGACCCAGACGAGGACGGCCGCGTCGAAGGACGCGTCCTCGGCGGGGAGCGGGGAGGCGACGCCCTCGACGACCTCGATCGGCACGCGCGCCTCGGCCGCGCGCTCCGAGGCGACCTCGCGGGCGTTCGGGTCGGGCTCGACCCCGAGCACCTGAGAGACCCCCGGCGGGTAGTGCTGGAAGTTGCGCCCGTCGCCGCACCCGACCTCGATCACGCGGCCGCGCAGCCCGGCGATCAACCGCCGTCGGAGCTCGAGCGCGACTGGGTCGGGATGGCGCGTCTCGCGGCTGCTCGAGGTAGCGCGCGAAGCGCGACTGGTCCGACCCGTACAGCGGCGGGTTGGTCGCCATCGCGCCAGTTTTGCCGACCGCTAGCTCCGCGGGTCGGTTTGCCGCGCGAGGGCGGCCTCGTCGACGTGCTTGCGCACGACGTAGAACCGCTGGTTCCGAGCCACGACCTCCTCGACGTCGAGAATCTCGTGCCCGGGCACGATGGCGAAGAAGAGGGGATCGGCACGGACGTGCTCGTATTCCTCGTCGCGCAGCGGGATCGTCGCCGTGCAGCCCGAGTCGCCGCACTCGCAGACGAAGTCCGTCGTCAGGGTCGCGCGGTCCTCGCTGACTTCCTGCACGCGCTCGTTGACCTCCCGGAAGAGCGCCTCGTTGCGCACGATCTGGTGCTTGCGCCGGTCTCCGCGCTCGTCGCTACTCATGCGGCCTCCTTTCGCACCACGTGGAACGAGGGGTGCTCCATCACGACGACCTCGCCTCGCGGCGGCGGCGTGACCGGGCACGACCGCGAACGTGTCCTCGTCCGCGCGGACGCGCCGGTAGTCGTCGAGCGTCATCTCCATTCGCTCCATGCAGAGCTCGTCCATCGCACTCGCACAGAAAGGGCACGAGACGGTCGGCCGTGACGGAGTCTGCGACTTGCTCGCGAAGGCGCTCGTTGGCCATGCGGAACAGCTCCTCGTTCTCGCGCATGCGATCCAGCTGAAGCGCCATCTCCCGCGCTGGATCCCCGCGAAAGCGGGCGGGCGAAACGCTTTGAGACGAGCGTGGGGCGCCCTGGAGCCCAGAGCGCCCCACACGACAGCCGTTCTACTTGCCGCAGGACGCCGCCAGGAAGGCCTGCAGCGTCGCGCCGCGGCCCGCCTCGGAATGAGCCTGCCCGTCGGCGGCGTTGCCGTCCGAGTTCCCACGGCCGCCGATCGCGGTTCCCTGAACACCGCGGTCGCCGCTGAGCTCCTTCGCCTGCGTCGTGTAGAAGCCGTGACAGCCGTTCTCCGGCGACGACGGGTCGGCGGCGGCGGGTGCCGCACCGATCGCGCCCACGGCGAGAGCCGACAGCACTAGAGCGATCCTGCGTCGAGACATGGAGACCCCTTTCTCCTCTGTTGCGTGCGCGGTAGAGCCGCGCATGAACACCTCTCTAGCTACGACGCCGGCCGCAGCGTTTCCGTGCGGTGCCCTAGACGCGCGAGCCGAGCAGGATCGAGCGGATCGCCTGGTGGCTCTCCTCGCCCGGCGACTCCGAGATCACCGTTGCCGGCCGCTCGAAGCGCGCCAGAGCCTCCGCGAGTGGCTCGGCGCGCAAGCGTGCCCTCGCCGTAGGGGAGGTGCTTCGTCTCGTTCCGATTCGCGTACGCGATGTCGGAGAAGTGGATGTGGAACGGCGCGCCGTTCTCGAGCACGGCGTCGGCCCGCGTCAGGGCCTCCGCGAAGATCTCGACATCGACGTAGGCGCCGTCGGAGGTCGCGTGCATGTGCGCGAAGTCGATCACCGGGCGGACCCACTCGACGCGCTCGGCGATCCAGAGGACGTCGTCCAGGCTCCCGAGGTCGCGGACGCGGCCCATCACTTCGATCCCGAACGGGACGGCGCGGCCCTTGCCCTCGAGCCGCTCGCGCAGGGACCCGAGCTGGTCCACCACCGATGCGAGCGCATCTTCGCGCTCGCGGCCGAGGAAGAAGCCCGGGTGGAAGACGACGAGCTCGGCGCCGGACGCCACGGCGACCCCGGCGGAGTGGTCGAGCATGCCGGTGGCCATGTTGTACTTCTTGTCGCGCTCGAGATGGCCCATGAAGCCGGCGATCGGCGCGTGCACGGAGAGCGCGATGTCGTTCTCGCGCGCGAGCTCGCCGAAGCGCTCCGCCCACGGGTAGTCCATCCAGAACTTGCCCTCGAAGTCGATCTCGCAGGCCGTGTAGCCGCGCTCGAGGAGCAGCGAGACGGCTTCCTCGGGGCTCTCGCGAGAGGGAACGCGGGCGGGGCCGATGCGGGTTTGCGCCATCCCGGCCAGCCTACTCCACGGGCACTTGACCCTCACGCCCGCCGACCCATCAACCCGCGCGAAGTCCGTCCGATACCCCGGCTACCTTCAGCGCATGGCTAAGCGACCTTCCCGAATCGACCTGCTCGAGCTGGACATCGACCTCCGGCTTGCCGACCTCTGGGGCGAGGCCTGCGGGATCTCCGAGTGGAACCTCGACGTCGTCGCCGCGTTCCTGCGCGCCGCCTACGGCAAGGGCTACTGCGACGCCCTGACCGAGGACGCCCCGGGAAGCCTGTGCCGCGACCACGGGTACCGGATTCCCGAGCGCAAGCCGCTCGCTACCCCCGAGTAGCGCGGCAAGCCCGCCGGTAAACTCGAAGCCGTGGCAAAGCGGCGCAATCCGGTGCGCCTCGTCGTCGCCCTTTCGATCGCGGCGGTGCTGGCGATCTTCCTGATCTGGACGAGCCTCGCCGGCGGGACGCCCTCGCTCCAGCCGAGCCAGCTCGAGGGGAAGACCGGGGAGGTGGGCCTTGCGGGCATCGTCGTGGGGCCGGTCGACGAAGCCGAGGACGAATCGCGGCTCGAGTTCACGCTGCGCGACATCGAAGGCGAGGCGACCGTGCCGGTCGTCTATACGGGCTCGGTGCCTGACCTCTTCAAGGTCGGGCGCGAGGTCTACGTGAAGGGCGAGCTCGTGGAGGGCACGTTCGTGGCGACGCCGGATTCGCTGGTCACGAAGTGTCCGTCGAAATACGCGCCGGAGGACTAGATGCCTGAACTGGGCCGTGCCGCCCTCGTCGCCGCCCTCGGCCTGATCGTCTACGCGATCGTCGCGGGCGCTTACGCGGCCTGGCGTGGCCGCCGCCGGCTCCTCGACTCGGCGACCAACGCGCTCTTCGCTGCGTTCGCGGCCGTCGGGGTCGCGTCCCTCGTGCTCCTCGCCGCGCTCGCGCGCAACGACTTCTCCCTCGACTACGTGGCTCGGCTGACGAGCCGCGAGCTCCCGACCGGCTACACGCTCGCCGCGTTCTGGAGTGGGCAGGAGGGCTCGCTCCTCCTCTGGCTCCTGGTGCTGACGGGCGCAGCCTCCGCCGCGCTCGCGCTCAACCGCAGGCTCGTTCGGGAAGTGCTCCCATGGACTGTGGCGATCGTGGGGGGCGTCGCGCTCTTCTTCGCCTTCCTGCTCGTGTTCGTGGCGAGCCCGTTCGACACGCAGGCGGCTCCGGCGGACGGGGCCGGGATGAACCCGAGCCTCCAGAACCCGTACATGATCGCCCACCCGCCGATGCTCTACCTCGGCTACGTCGGGCTGACGATCCCGTTTGCGTTCGCCATGGCGGCGCTCGCCTCCCGGAGGGTCGACGAACGCTGGATCGTCGTCACCAGGCGCTGGACGCTGGCCGCCTGGACGTTCCTCGGCTTCGGCATCCTCCTCGGCGCAAAATGGGCCTACGAGGAGGTGGGCTGGGGCGGCTGGTACGCCTGGGACCCGGTCGAGAACGCGGCTCTGATGCCCTGGCTCGTCGCCACGGCCTTCCTGCACTCGGTGATGGTGCAGGAGAAGAAGGACATGCTCCGCGTCTGGAACGTCGTGCTCGTCGCCGGCGCGTTCGCTCTCTCGCTGTTCGGCACCTTCCTGACGCGCAGCGGCGTGATCAGCTCGATCCACAGCTTCACGCAGTCCTCGATCGGCCCGTTCTTCCTCGGCTTCATCGCCGTGGTCGCCGCGTTCTCGATCGTGATGATCGTCACCCGACTGCCGCAGCTGCGCTCGAAGACGCGTATGGAGTCGCTCCTCTCGCGCGAAGCGGCGTTCCTCTACAACAACCTCTTCCTGGTGGCGCTCGCGCTCACGATCCTCTGGGGCGTGATCTACCCGCTCGTCTCCGAGGCGGTGAGAGGCGTCGCGGTCTCGGTCGGGGCGCCGTACTACGACTTCTTCGCCATCGTCTTCGGCCTGCCGCTCATCCTGCTCATGGGCATCGGGCCGGTCGTCGCATGGCGGCGGGCGTCGCTCCACTCGCTGGCGCGCCAGCTCGTCTGGCCGGCGGGCGTCGCGCTCGCGACCGGCGTCCTGCTCGTCGCCGGAGGCGCCGGCTCGAGCCCTGCGGGCCTGATCGGCTACACGCTCGGCGCCTTCGTCCTCACCACGATCGTCCTCGAGTTCGTGCGCGGCACCCGCGCGCGGAAGTCGATCGGGACGGGCGGCGGCTGGTGGTCGGCGTTCTCGGGCCTGGTGGCGCGTAACCGGCGCCGCTACGGCGGCTACGTGGTGCACGCGGCGATCGTCCTGCTCCTCGTCGGCGCGGTCGGGATCGGCGGCTTCTCGTCCTCGAGCGAGGCGCGGCTCGCGCCCGGCGAGTCGACCCAGGTGGGCGACTACCGCGTCGTCTACACGGGCAGCTCGCAGCAGCGCGGCCCCAACGCCCAGGAGGTGCGCGCGAACCTGGACGTGTACCGCGGCGGGGAGCTCGCCGGGACGATGCAGGCGGGCAAGAACCGCTACTTCGCGGAGGAGCAGACGTCGAACGAGGTGGGCATCCGCACGGACTGGCTGCGCGGGGAGGACCTCTTCGTGATCGCCGACCGCTTCTACGGCGACGGTTCGGTCCAGCTCGACGTGATCGTCAACCCGCTCGTGAACCTCATCTGGCTCGCCGGGCTCGTCTTCGTCCTCGGCGCAGCCGTCACCATGTGGCCCGATGCCCGCGAGCAGCGCCGGCTGGCGCAGCGGTTCGCGGGGGAGGGCGCCCTCGCGCGCGCGTAGCCGTGGAGGCGTTCGCCCTCGTGCTCGCCGCGCTCCTGACCGTGCTCTGCGTGGTCTTCGTGGCGCGGCCGCTCCTCCGTCCCGCCCGGAGCGCCGAGGCGCGGGAGGAGCCCGGCCCGGGGGAGCAGCTGCGCGTGCGGGCGCTCGAGCGGCGCGACAGGGCCTTGGCTGCCCTCAAGGAGCTCGAGTTCGACCACCGCACGGGGAAGGTTTCGGACGAGGACTACCGAGCGCTCGTCGGACCGCTCCGCCAGGAAGCGGCGCAGGCGCTGCGCGAGCTCGAGCATGAAGATCGCCCCGAGCGGGAAGTGAAGGCCGATGTCCACGGTTGACTGCGTGAACTGCGGCGCCGCCGTCCCGACGCAAAGCCGGTTCTGCCCCGAGTGCGGGTCACCCGCTCAACGAGGCGGGCGAGCAGAGCGTCCGCCGGCGCTACTGGACGCCTCCTGACATCCCGCTCACCATCGGGATCGTCGCGGGCGTGATCGGCATCGTGCTCCTGGGCGCGCAGGTCTGGCTCTGGGCTGCCCTGGCCCTCCTCGTGGCTGGCGTCATGCTCCTCTACCGCTGGGAGTCGGGTCGCCGCCGGGCCGGTCTGGCGCTGTCGCGGATCGGCGCGCACCGCGAGCTCGTCGCGGCGCGGTCCCGCGGGCAGCTCGAGCTGTTCCGCCGGCGCCGTGATCTCGCCGAGCTCCAGGCCGAGCGCAGCCGTGGCTACCACGAGCTGGGCCGTGCAACCCACGCCGGCGACACCGCCGCGGCGGAAACCGCCCGAGCACAGCTCGACGACGTCGTCGTCCGCATCCAAACGAAGGAGGCCGAGATCAGCACCCTGGCACAAGAAGTCGAGGAGCGCGTCCGTCGCGTGCAGGCGCAGAGCGCGCCCACGAGGCACATGGAAGCCCCGCCCGAGCCCGCCCGCATTCCCGAGCCGTATCCGCCCCCTGACGAGGGCAATCCGCCCGAGCCTGCGCAGGTGCCGGAGCCCACGCCGGCCCCGATCCCGGAGCCCTCTCCCGCGCCTGTCCCGGAGCCCTCTCCGGACGATCCTGTGCCCGAGCCCGAGCACCCTCCGACTCCGCAGACGAGGCGTCGTCGGGGCTCCCGCGCCCGCAAGGCCTGACCCGGCCGAGAGTCGCTTTTCCCTGCACGCCGACCGGTAGGCGTGCTACAACAGTCCCCGTTCGAGACCGAAAACCCCCCGCTGGGGCCGCGCAGGGACGCCCAGGCCCCTGCCGAACTCGTCCAGGTGGTTGACGCTCGCCTCATCCGTCTAGTTCTCGCGTTCGCAGCCGCGGTCGTTGTGCTTGGCGTGCCGTCGGCGCTGGGGCAGTCGATGGACGACCTCAACCGGCGCATGTCGGGGCTCCGCGACGAGATCGCCGCCGCCAAGGAGAAGGAGGGCGTCCTCACCAACGAGATCCGGGCGGCCAGCGAGCGGATCGAGGCGCTCGACGGCGACATCGGCAGCCTCCAAGGCCTGATCGATCAGCTCAAGGTCGAGCTGGCGGCGATGAGGGCGAGGCTCGACGAGCTGAAGGCCGTCGAGGCCGAGCAGACGAAGGACCTCGAGCATCTGAAGCGCCAGTTGCGGCTCGCGCAGCGCGAGCTCGAACGGCGGCTCGTCGAGCTCTACCAGAACGAGGAGGCCGACTCCTTCGAGATCATCCTCCAGGTCCGAAACCTCGGTGACCTGCTCGACCAGCTCGAGTACTTCGACTCGATCGGCCGCCAGGACCAGCGGATCACCGAGGAGATCTCGGGCCTGAAGAACGACATGCGGGTCGCCCGCCAGCTGACGCGCAAAACGAAGAAGAAGGTGGCCGAGGCGACCGCTGTCGTGGAGCAGAAGACTGCCGAGAAGGAGGCCGCTCAGGCAGCGCTGATCGCCCAGCAGCAGGCCCTCGACGCGGCCCGCGCGAACAAGCAGGGCGTCCTCGCAGGAGTCAAAGAGGATCGCGCGCACGCAGAGGAGGACCTGGACGAGCTCCAGGCCGCGAGCGCAGCCCTGGCCGAGCGGCTCCGCAACTCGGGCGGCGGCGGAGGCGGCGGCGGGTCGTCCGGTGACGGCAGCTCGTCGAGCGGGTTCATCTGGCCGGTCAGCGGCGTCGTCACCTCAGGGTTCGGCTGGCGCTGGGGCCGGATGCACGAGGGCATCGACATCTCCGCGCCCGCGGGCACGACGATCCGCGCGGTCGCCGCCGGCACGGTCATCTACGCCGGCTGGATGGGCGGCTACGGGAACCTCACGATCGTCGACCACGGCAACGGCCTCGCGACCGCGTACGCGCACCAGTCGGCGATCTACGTCGGCGGCGGCTCGGTCTCGCAGGGCACGGCGCTCGGCGCCGTCGGGTGCACGGGCAGCTGCACCGGGAACCACCTGCACTTCGAGGTCAGGGTCAACGGCAGCGCCGTCGACCCGATGGGCTACCTCTAGCCGCGCTCGTCACCGGCGTCTCCGAGGGGCCACCCCGGGCCACCACCCGCTTTGGACGCTAGCGCGGAAAAGCGCACTCGTGGCGCGCGGATCGTGCCGAGTGTGTGAAAGGCGTCCGGACTAGCGCTGCTCGGCCGCGAGGCGCAGCCCGAGCGCGACGAGCACGGCGCCCGTCACGGCCTCCATGGCGCGCCGGATGCGCGGCCGCCGGAGCAGGTCGCCTGCACGCGCTACGACGACGGCGTACGCGCTCAGCCACACGAAGGTCAGCGAGCAGAAGACGAGGCCGAGGAGCAGGAGCGGCAGGAAGGTCGGCTCTCCCGACGGCACGAACTGGGGGAGGAGGCTCGGGAAGAACGCCGCCATCTTCGGGTTCCCGAGGTTCGAGATCAGCCCCTGGCGGGCCGCGACCCGGCGGGGCAGGTCCTGCCGCGGCCCGACCTCGATCCGTCCGTTCCCGCCCGGCCGGAACGCGGCCACGAGGGCCTGGAGGCCCAGGTAGATCAGGTACGCGGCCCCGGCGATCCGGACGGCCGCGAAGGCCGGCTCCGACGCGAGCAGGAGCGCGACCAGACCGACGCTCGTCGCCAGCGCCCACACCGCCTGGCCGGAGACGACCCCGACCGCCGTGGCGATGCCGGCGGGACGCCCGCCCAGCAGTGTGTTCCGGATCGTCAGCGCCGTGTCCGGCCCGGGCGTGACGATGACGAGGACGGCGACGCCGAGAAACGCGACGAGCTCGCTCACGACACGAAGTCTGGCGGGCGAGCCGCCCGGGCGCCAGGGCTACTCGGCGACGTGGATGTCGGGCAGGCCGCGGTAGCGCTCGTCCACGTGGAAGCCGTAGCCGACGAAGAACTGGTCGGGCACGGTGAAGCCGACGTAGCGCATCGGCAGGTCGTCCACCAGCCGCCGGTACGGGCGGTCGAGCAGCGTGCAGACGGCGACGTCGCGTGGGTTACGCAGCTTCAGCGTCTTGACGACGTAGTTCAGCGTCAGGCCCGTGTCGACGACGTTCTCGACGAGCAGGACGTCGCGGCCCGTGATGGACATGTCGAGGTCCTTGATGAGCCGGATGTGGGAGCGGCCGCCGAGATCGCCGCCGTAGCCCGCGAGCACGAGGAAGTCCATCGCGTGCGAGATCGGGATCGCCCGCGCGAGGTCGGAGGCGAAGATGAACGCGCCTTTCAGCACGGTGACCAGCACGAGGTCGCGCGCCGCGTAGTCGCGGGCGATCTCCGCGCCGAGCTCGTCCACGCGCGAGCGGATCTCGCCCCGCGAGAGATAGACCTCGCCTGGGCGCGGTTCTTCTACGTGACGAGGTTCAGGCCGTATTTCTGACCCAGGCGCTCGAAGTCGCGCCGTGTGAAGAGCTTGACCTTGATGTCCGGATAGCGCTCGCGGAACTTGCGGATCTTCCGGTTCTTCCGCGTGATGAGGGACTGCTTCATCACCGTGACCTCGAGGTAGAGCTCCTGCTCGGGGAGGTAGAAGTCTGGAGTGAAGGCCTCGAGCACCCTGCCGTCGGCATCGGTCTCGAGCGGGAAGGAGGTCGGCTCGTACTCCCACGCGATGCCGTAGTAGTCGAGCAGGCGGGCACATTCCACCTCGGCGTCATTGGCGAAAGGCGTCCCGGAATCTGCCTGGAAATCGCCGCTTTCTAAGGCCATCCACAAGAAAAGGTAGCAGTCACCCCGGACGGCCCATCACTACACTTCGGCTACCTACGACGAGAGGCTCACGCTGTTCCGAATCGCCCACTTCTCGGATCTCCACTGCGGATCGCCGTACTTCGTGCCCAACCTCGCCGAGCGGGCGATCATGGAGATCAACGAGCTCGCGCCCGACGTCGTCGTCTGCTCGGGCGACCTGACGACCTTCGGCTTCCAGCAGGAGTACGCGGAGGCGAAGACCTACCTCGACCGGCTCGAGTGCGAGCAGTTCGTCGTCGTGCCGGGGAACCACGACTCCCGCAACGTCGGCTACATCCACTTCGAGGAGCTCTTCGGCGAGCGACGGCGTGCGCTCCACGTGAACGGGGTGACGGTCGTCGCGATCGACTCGTCCGAGCCGGATCTCGACCACGGCGTCATCGGCCGCGGCCGCTACTCGTGGATCGAGGAGCAGTTCTCGTCGCCCGCCGACTTCCGCATCTTCGTCCTCCACCACCACCTGCTTCCCGTGCCCGGTACGGGCCGGGAGCGCAACGTCGTCTACGACGCCGGCGACGCGCTCGAGGTGCTCCAGCACTCGGGCGTCAACCTCGTCCTCTCGGGGCACAAGCACGTGCCGTACGCGTGGCGGCTCGAGAACCTCTTCGTCGTCAACGCGGGCACCGTTTCGTCACTCCGGCTCAGGGGCAGGACGAGACCCTGTTACAACCTGATCGAGATCGAGGACAGGCACGTCGACGTGTGGCGGAAGTACCCGTTCCACGGACAGGAGCGGATCATCCAGTTCTCGGTGGACACGCTCGAGTACGAGAAGTACACGGCGAGGATCGAGACCGAGCTGACAGGTCGCTCGTGAGAGCGCTCGCGCTCATCGACGGGGAGCACTACCCGGACGTCGTCATCGCCGCGCTCGCCGAGGTGAGCTACGACGTCGTCGGCGTGGTCATGCTCGGTGGCCGCGAGAAGCTCCGGGACGGCCTGCCTGACTACGGCGTGCCGCTCTGGGACACGCTCGAGGACGCCCTGGCCGAGGTGGATGTCGAGATCGTCCTCGATCTCTCCGACGAGCCCGTCGCAGGTCCCCGCCGGCGCTTCCGGCTCGCCTCGCGCGCGCTCGCGTCCGGCCTCCCGTACGTGGGCGCGGACTTCCGGCTCGACCCCGTGAGCTTCATGCCTTACTCGCAGCCGGCGCTCGCCGTCATCGGGACCGGCAAGCGCGTGGGGAAGACCGCGGTCGCCGGACATGTCGCGCGAACGCTCTCCGCCTCGCGCGAGGTCGTCGTCGTGGCGATGGGGCGCGGCGGACCCGCGAAACCCGTGGTCGTCGACGTGAAACCGACGGTCGAGGACCTGCTCGCGCTTTCGCGCTCGGGCGTCCACGCGGCGTCCGACTACCTCGAGGACGCGGCGCTCGCCGGGGTGGTGACCATCGGCGCCCGTCGGTGCGGAGGCGGTCTCGCGGGCACGCCGTTCCTGTCGAACGTGGAGGAGGCCGCGGAGATCGCGGCCTCTCTCGATCCCGACCTCGTCCTCCTCGAGGCGAGCGGCGCCACGATCCCGCCGGTCGAGGCCGGCCGCCGGATCCTCGTCGCGGGCGCCCACCAGGACCCGGAAGTGCTCTCCGGCCACCTGGGCCCGTACCGGCTCTTCCTCAGCGACCTCGTCGTCCTGACGATGTGCGAGGAGCCGCTGGCCACGCCAGCGCAGGTCGAAGCCATGCGAGCTGCCGTCGCCGAGGTCGACCCGGAGCTGCCGGTGATCGCGACCGTGCTCAGGCCGAGGCCGGTCGAGCCGGTCGCGGGCCGGCGCGTCGCCTTCTTCTCGACCGCGCCCGAGGCGATCCACGACCGCCTGCGCGAGCACCTCGAGCGCGAGCACGGTGCCGAGGTCGTCCTGGTCTCGGGCAACCTCGCGCACCGCGAGCTGCTGCGTCGGGACCTCGACTCCGGCGAAGCTGCGGAGGCCGAGGTCTACCTCGTGGAGATCAAGGCGGCCGCCATCGACGTGGTCGCCGAGGCCGCCGAGTCCCGCGGGCTCCCGGTGGTGTTCGCCGACAACGCCGTCCTGCCGCTCCCGGGCGAGCCGGACCTGGACGAGCGGGTGCGCGCGCTGGCCGACGCGATCGCCGGCGAGCCGGCGGCGGCGCGATGAACGCCGATCGCCGTCCGCCCGAGGCGCTCGTTTCCGGCGAGGTCAACCTCCCGTACTCGAAGGGGCTCATGGCGAAGACGCTCATGGGCGCGGGCATCCGTCCGGAGCGCGCCTACGAGCTCGCGCGCCTGATCGAGGGCGAGCTCGTGCGCTCGAACGAGGAGGCGGCCATCGGCGCCGAGCGGCTCTTCGACGTGGCCGCCGGCGTCCTCGCCGAGCACGAGGGCGAGGAGGCCGTCCGCCTGCTCCGGCGCCTCCAGGCGCTGCGGGAGCTCGATCTCCCCATCGTCCTCCTCGTAGGCGGCGCGACAGGCACCGGCAAGTCCACCGTGGCCACCGAGGTCGCGCACAGGCTCGGCATCACGAGGGTCACGTCGACGGACACCGTCCGGCAGACGATGCGCGCGTTCTTCTCGCAGAAGTTCATGCCGTCCATCCACTACTCGAGCTTCGAGGCCGGGCCCGCGGTCCGCATCCACGAGGGCGAGGACGAGGACGCGGCGCTGCTCGGCTTCAAGGAGCAGACGCGCAACGTCCTCGTCGGCGTGAAGGCGGTGATCGCGCGGGCGCTCGAGGAGGGCTACTCGGTCGCCGTCGAGGGCGTCCACGTCGTTCCCGGCGCGCTGCCGCGCTCGTACAAGGGCGCCGTCGTCGTCCAGTGCATGCTCGAGATCGAGGACGAGGACGAGCACGCGCGCCACTTCTGGGTGCGCGACTCCGGCTCCCAGGGCCTGCGCCCGATGGAGAAGTACCTCCGCGCGCTGCCCGAGATCCGGCGTATCCAGGACTACCTCATCGAGCGGGCCGAGAAGGCCGGCGTCCCTGTGATCGACAACGCCCGCATCGAGTCCGCGGTCAACGAGGTGCTCCATCTCGTCCTCGCCGAGGTGGAGCGGGCGCAGGAGCAAGGCGCGAGCATGAGCCTCTCCCCGTGAGCGACCCCGAGCCTCGCTGCCAGTGTGAGGCGTTCGCCGCCGTGACGGAGCGCGCCGCGCTCGCCGGCGCGCGCTGGCTCGGCCGCGGCGACGTCAAGGGCGCCGAGGAGTCGGCGGCGACGGCCATGCGCGAGGGTCTGGACGAGCTTCCGATCACCGGGCGGATCGTCGTCGGCGGCGACGAGGAGACGGACGCGCTCGCGATCGGCGCCACGGTCGGCAGCGGCGGGGCGGAGGCCGACCTCGCCGTCGACCCGCTCGAGGGCCGCGCGGTCGTCGCGCGCGGCGACTACGGGGCCATGTCGATGATCGGGGTGGGGGAGTCGGGCTCGTTCCCGCGCCTCCCGCAGATGTACATGCGCAAGATCGCCGTCGGCCCGGTCGCGCGCGGGAAGATCGACCTCGGCAAGTCCGTGGGGGAAAACGTCGTCGCGATCGCCGAGGCCTACGGCCGCCGCACCAACGACATCACCGCGATCGTGCTCGACCGGCCGCGCCACCACGACCTCGTGGAGGAGATCCGCGCGGCGGGCGCCCGCATCAAGCTCATCCAGGACGGAGACGTCACCGCCTCGATCACGGCCGCGGTGCGGGGTACGAACGACCACCTCGCGGTCGGCATCGGCGGCGCGCGCCAGGCCGTGCTCTCGGCCGCCGCGCTCCGCTGCCTCGGCGGCGAGCTCCAGGCACAGCTCTGGCCCACGGCCCGCTCGGAGATCGAGCAGGCGCAGGAGCACGGCATCGACGACGTCTACAAGGTCTTCGAGACGGACGAGCTCGCGCCGGGCGAGGTCATCGTCGCCGCCACGGGCGTGACGAACGGCGATTTGCTGCGCGGCGTGCGGTACCTGACCGACAGCGCGCGCACCCACTCGATCGTCATGTGCACCCGCCACAACTGGGTGCGCTTCGTCGACGGCGTCCACTTCTTCGCGCGGGACCGCCGCGAAGAGGTGCGCCTGCTCGGGTAGCCTGGAGAGCGATGCCGACACGCGAAGAGATCTTCGAGGCGCTCAGGGTCGTCGAGGACCCCGAGTTGGGCATGGACATCGTCGAGCTCGGCCTCCTCTACGACGCCGAGATCGAGGGCCCCAAGGTTCACGTCACCTACAGCCTCACGTCGATGGGCTGCCCCGTGGGGCCGATGATCGAGCAGCAGATCCGCGAGGTCGTCGAGAGCATTGACGGCGTCGGCGACGTCGAGACCGAGCTCACGTGGGACCCGCCGTGGTCGCCGGAGCGCATGTCCGACGACGCGAAGTTCATCCTCGGCTTCGGCTAGACGACCTCTCCCAAGTAACAGAGTGTTACTTGGACTCGACTTCGGAGAGGGTGCAGACACCACCTTCGGCGGTCGTCCAGGAGCGGATCGTCCCCACACTCTTAGCCATGGGCGAGAGGGTGGCGGCGAATCGGAACGGGCTCCCGGAGGCGACGCGGGTTCGGCGCTGGCGGCGGTCTCAGTTCATCGCTCTGGGCTTCACCCCGACGGAGGCGTCGCTGCTCACCAAGGCGCCGGTTGACCTCGGCGACGTGCGGCGGCTCGTCGCGTCCGGCTGCCCGCTCGACATCGCCCGCCGGATCGTCCTCTAGCGCTACCCGGGAATCGTCAGGACGACCTTGCCGAGCTGGCGGCCGGCCTCGAGGTGCTCGTGCGCGGCCGCGGCCTCCGCGAGCGGGAAGGCCTGGTCGACCACGGGCTCGGCGCGGCCGCTCGCCACGAGCTCGTAGACCGCCTGGAAGTCGGCCTGCGTGCCCATCGTGGAGCCGAGCACCGTGAGCTGCTTCCACCAGATGCGGTGGAGGTTCGCGGGCGGGTTCGGGCCGCTCGTCGCGCCGCAGACGGCGATTCGCCCGCCTGACGCGGCGACCTGGAGCGAGGTCTTCCACGTCGCCTCGCCGACGTGCTCGACGACGATGTCGGCGCCGTGGCCGCTCGGTCGCCTCGCGCACGGCAGCGGCGACGTCGGCCTCGGCGTGGTTGACGGTCGCGTCCGCCCCGAGCTCGGCCGCGCGGGCGAGCTTCTCGTCGCTCGAGGACGTCACGATCACGCGCGCGCCCAGGGCCTTGGCGACCTGCATGGCCGCCGTCGCGACCCCGCCGCCGATCCCCCAGACGAAGACCCACTCGCCCTCCTGGAGGCCCCCGCGCGTGACGAGCATGCGGTAGGCGGTCTCGAAGACGAGAGGGAACGCGGCCGCCTGCTCGAACGTGAGGCCGTCCGGCAGCGGGTAGATGTACTCGGCCGGCAGCGCGATCAGCTCAGCATGCGTCCCGTCCATGTGCTCACCGACGATCCTGGCGCCCTCGTCGAGGCCTGGATTGATGACGACCTCGTCGCCCTCGCGGAAGCGGTCGACGCCCTCACCGAGCGCCACGACGACGCCGGCGCCGTCGGCGCCGAGGATGCGCGGCTTCGGAGCCGAGGGGAGGCCGCGGCGCAGCCAGATGTCCAGATGGTTGAGGCTCGCCGCCCTGAGCCCGATCAGGACCTCGCCCGGACCGGCGACCGGGTCGGGCGCGTCCTCGTAGCGGAGGACCTCGGGCCCTCCGTCCTCGTGGATCCGGACGGCTTTCACTGCGCGATCCTAGCCGGTGGTACGGTGGGCCCGACATGACGACCGCCGAGCTCGACCGCCTCGCGGCGGAGCTCGGAATCGACGTCGTCGGGGCCGCGGCCGCCCAGCCGTACGCCGAGACCGAGCGCCACATCCTGGAACGCCGGTCCCGGGGGCTCTTCGCCGGGATGCGCTTCACCATGGCCCAGCCGGAGGTCTCGTGTCATCCCGAGACGCTGCTCCCCGGTGCCCGCACGGTCATCTCGGCCGCGCAGTGCTACTACGCACCCGGGCCCGAGCCCGCGGCCTCCCAGGGCAGGCTCCCGCGCTACACGTGGGCCGACGGCTACGCCGAGCTGCGCGAGAAGCTCGACGCGCTCGGCCGGCGGCTCGGAGGCAGCTACCGCGTGCTCGTGGACGAGAACCAGCACGTCGACCGCGAGGGCGCCGCCCGGGCCGGCGTCGGCTTCTACGGCAAGAACACGATGCTCATCACCCGCAAGCACGGGTCCTGGGTGGTTCTCGGTACTCTCGTGACAGATGTCGAGGTCGAGTCGGGCGCGCCGCTCGACCTCGACTGCGGCTCCTGCACGCTCTGCATCGAGGCCTGCCCGACGGGCGCGCTCGACGATCCCGGCGTCGTCGACGCGACGAAGTGCCTCTCCTACTGGACGCAGGCGCCGGAGCCCATCCCGGAGGAGTACCGCGAGCCCCTCGCCGACCAGGTCTACGGCTGCGACATCTGCCAGGACGTCTGCCCCTGGAACCGCGGGATCGAGAAGCGGCGCTCGGGCGCGGAGCCGCCCGACGGGGCGGAGCCGGTCGTCTCGCTCGTCGACTGGCTGACCGCCTCCGACGAGAGCCTGCGCGGCCGCTACGACCGCCTGTACTACCCCCGAAACGATGTTCGGTACCTGCGAAGAAACGCTCTTGTTGCCGCGGGCAATTCGGCCGATAGGACACTCGTGGACGCCGTACGGCCCTTTGCCGAAGGCGACGACGCGCTCCTTCGCGAGCATGCCGAGTGGGCACTCGCGCGTCTCGGAGACGCTCCGTGACCGAGGCACTCCGGCTCAGGCAGACCGAGATCTGGATTGCCTGGATCCGGGTTCTGGCGGTTCCCTTCGCCGTCTTCGAGATCGCCTGGGCGCGGGGCGACTACCCGCCCGGGTACGAGCGCTGGGGCATTGCCGCCGCCGTGACGCTCGGCGTCGGGTCGGTCGCGTTCTTCTGGCTCGCGCACCGAGACCTCGACCTTCGCGGCCGCAAGCGCATCGGCGCGCTCGCGCTCGCGTTCGACACGGCGATCGTCTACGCGTACGTCTTCGTCCACGCGTTCGAGATGGGGACGCCGTCGTGGGGCATCCTCTACCTCCCGGTCGTCGAGGGCGCGATCCGCTACGGGATCCGCGGCGGCGCGGTCATGCCGTTCGTCGTGCTCCCGTTCCTCGGGATCGCCGAGTGGTGGCGCGCCGAGGAGTTCGGCCCGCCGCCGTTCGACCCCGACCGGGTCACGCTTCCCGTCGGCCTCCAGCTGCTCATGGGCCTTGTCGTCGGCTGGCTCGTCGACCGGCTCCGCACCGAGACCGCCGTCGCGGAGGCGCGCGCGGCCGAGGCTGAGGGCCTGCGGGACGAGCTCGGGCGCCGCGCCGACCTGCTCGACGCGCTCAACCGCACGGCCCGGGCGCTCGGCTCGTCGCTCGACCAGGACCTGGCGCTCGAGGCGTTCAAGCGCGAGCTGCACAGCGTGATCGCGTTCGACCGCGTCGAGCTCCGGCTCGCCGCGGGCGGCGACGACTTCCTCGTCGCGTCCGGCGGCTTCCCCGGCAGCGAGCCCGGCGAGCAGGCATCCGGCCCGCTCGCGGTCGGCAACCGCACGCTCGGCCGGCTCGTCGTCGCGCGCGACGGCGGCCCGCCCTTCACGCCCGAGGAGATGGAGCTCGTCTCGCTCCTCGCGCGGCAGGTCGCCTCCGCGGTCGAGAACATCCGCATGTACGAGGCCGAGCGCAGCGCCGCCGCGGAGATGCGGCGGCTCTCGCAGCTCCGCGCCGACTTCGTCTCGATGGTCTCCCACGAGCTGCGCGGGCCGATGGCCTCCGTGATCGGCTGCGCCCAGACCCTGCGCATGCGCTGGCGCGAGCTGAACCAGGAGCAGCGCGAGTCGTTCCTCGGGCTGATCGAGAGCGAGAGCTCACGCCTCTCCGACCTCGTCGGCGACGTCCTCGACACGTCGCGCATCGAAGCCGGCTCCTTCCCGTACGCGTTCGACTCGATCGACGTCGAGGAGCTCGTCCGCGAGACCGCGACGGTCGTCGCGCTCGGACAGGACGAGGTGCGCGTCGTGACGAAGGTCTCGCCGACGCTTCCGCGCGTCCACGGCGACCATGAGCGCCTGCGCCAGCTCCTCTGGAACCTGCTCACGAACGCGGTCAAGTACACGGATGCCGGCGACGAGGTCGAGGTGTCGGCGAGGAAGGACAACGGCACGCTCGCCGTCGCCGTGCGCGACCACGGGCCGGGCATCCCGTCCGACGCCCACGACGTCATCTTCGAGAAGTTCGGGCGCGTCAGCGGCGCGGGGAAGCCGGGAGCCGGGCTCGGGCTCTTCATCGCCCGCTCGATCGCCGAGGCGCACGGCGGGACGCTCGAAGTCGAGTCGGCGGCCGGCGAGGGCGCAACGTTCGTCCTTCGCCTTCCGCTCTCCGCTGCGTGACCTTCGCCTGGACGGCCACGAAGGACGGCCGCGTGCGCATCAGCTGGCGCGGCAAGGTCGTGACGACGCTGGCGGGTGGCCCGGCGGCGCGGTTCCTGAAGCAGGTCGAAGGCGCCGACGAAGAGGCCGAGCAGCTGCTCATGGCGCGCGCCACGGGCAACTTCAAGCGAGGGAACGAACGACGGTGAGTTGCCCATAGGACCCGCGCCCATGGCGATAGGACGAACGGCCCATTGTGTTTTCGCTCCCGCCCGCCGATAACAAGTCTGCGGCGTGAGGTTCCTTTGCTGGCGTCATCACGGGCTTGTGCCGCGGGCCGGTCGGCGCCGTTTGTCCTAGGGGGCAATCACCATGCTGACCATCATCACATTCGCACTCGCAGTCGGGCTCCTCGGCGGCTGGGTCTACGCAGGCTGCCCGCTCCCGCCCAGGCTGGCCCGGAAGCCGGTCGTGGGCGACGAGGCAGTCGGCCCCGCGCCCGTGCCGGACGCTTCGACCGCGCGGCCCTAGCTTCTTTGCCCGCCCGCGCCTCGAACGTCTTGGGCGCTAGGGTGCGGGCGTGGCAGGCAGACGGCTCATCGCGCTCGGGCTCGCCGCCCTCGCGACGCTCCTCTCGGTCGCGGCGTGCGGCGGCGGCGGAGACAGCGGGCCGAACAGCGTCGAGGAGGACACCCATTCCTTCGAGTACCCGGAGGGCTGGAGCGAGCTCGAGGCCGAGTTCGTCGCGGAGGCGCCGAACAACACGACCTCGATCTCGGTCGGCCCTGAGGAGACCGGCGTGAACCTCGTGACCGTCGGGAGCTTCGAGGTCCCGGTCGAGGTGAACGCGGACAACATCGAGGACTACCGCGACGACATCACGGCCGGCGTCGAGCAGCTCTTCACGCAGGCCGACGGCTCGATCGAAGAAGGCCCGATCCCGATCACGGTCGGTGGGCTCTCGGGTTACCGGTTCGAGGGGACGAGCACGACGCCGATCGAGGGCGCGGGCGAGGTGCACACCCGTTCGATCCAGGTCTACAACGGCACGACCGGCTTCTTCATCAACTGCCAGTACGCGCCCGACGCCCAGGAGGAGATCCTGGCGGGCTGCCAGCAGGTCGTCGACTCGTTCTCGGTCGCCGACTAGCTAGGCGCGCGCAGGCTTCTTCGCCAGCGCCGTCTTGAGCTTCTTCGCGCGCGCCGCGACCTCGCGGCGGAGGTCCTCCGGCTCCAGCACCTCGGCGAAGCCGCGGTGGGAGAGGATCTCGCCGACGAACCAGTCGGTGCCTCCGACCCCGATCTCCTCGAGCGCGTAGCCGCGCGCGAGCGGGAGAGCGCCGCGCTCGATCCGCCACCGGGCTCCCTCGGGGTCGAAGAGGACGCGCGCGACGCGGACGTCGCGGAGCTTGCGCGGCTCGAGGCCCGGGCGCGGGTCGAAAGTCTCCTTCAGGAGCTTGGCGGCGCGCATGCGGTCGAGCCGGAAGCTGCGCTGGGCATCGCGGGTGCGGTCCCACGAGTGCACGTACCACCAGGGCAGCTCGCGCTCGAGCGCATGTGGCTCGATGACGCGGATGCTCGTCTCCTCGCCGACCGCGACGTACTCGATCTCGACGAGGCGCTGCTCGCGGATCGCCTGCGAGAAGGTGCGGATGAGCTGCTCCTCCTCGGACGCGGCTTCGGGGACTGCCGCCTCGACCTCTTCCTGCTCCGGATGGGCGAACTCGCCGAAGGTCTCCTCGAGCTTCCTGCGGACGCGCTCGAGCGGCGTCTGCGCCTCGGCCGCGATCATCGGGCCGACGAACTCGAGGGCGAGCCGGATCGCGCGCGCCTCGAGCGGGGTCAGGCGCGGCGCGCGCCGGAACGCATCGCCGAAGAGCTCCTTGTCGACGCGGACGTCGTCGCCGTCCAGCGAGGCGTAGACCGCGTAGCAGCCGCCGCCGAAGTTGACGAGGTTGAGGAGCTGGAGGTGGTCGTCCAGCTGGTCGGGCGGGATGTGGAACCTGTCGACGAGCTCCTGCGCCGGGATGATCGCCCGCGGCTCGTCGCCGCAGCGGGCGAGCAGGTGCGCGAGCAGGGCCTGGAGGACCCCGAAGCGCTCCGGGGCGAGCGGGCCCACCGGGCGCTCGAGCGGCTCGACCACCTGGCGCGCCTTCGGCCTCGGCGGCTTCGTCGGCTCGCTCTCGTGGCGCTCGAGCACGCGGTCGAGCCCCTCTCCGACCTCGTCCACGAGCTCCGGCGGCGAGACCGGGCGCGCCCGGCCCTCCTGGCGGAGGACCCAGCCGGCGAGCAGGTCGAGCCGGGAGTACGGGGTCGTGAAGGCCCCGTCTTCGACGTCGCCGCGCTCGACCATGCGCTCGACCCACCAGGCGGTGTCGTGGTCGAGCTCGATCTCGGCCTCGCCCTTGTCCTCGCCGTACTGCCACGGCTGGCGGCCGCGGAAGCCCGACGGGTCGTACTCCGGCATCCGGAAGTCGCGCTCGCGGCGGGTGGCGAAGCGGATGTCGCCGATGATGCGCGAGACGCGGAACGTGCGCTCGTCGTCCTCGTCGAGGTCGCGCCCGATCAGGTACCAGGAGCCGGCCTCGGGGAGGAGGGCGTAGGGGTTCACGGTCCGCTCGCGCGTGCGGTCGCGCGAGATCGACCAGTACATGAAGCGCACGGTGCGCTGCTTCGAGATCGCGCCCTCGAGCTTCGTCAGGCGCCCGGACATCTCGTCCGAGTAGTCGGGGTCGCGCACCTCGACCCGGAGCGCGCTCTCGGGCGCGGCCTCGAGCTGCGTCGGGCGGCCGAGAGCGAGGTTCTGGAGCGCGAGGCGCAGCGGCTCGGCGTAGGCGAACTGGCCGTCGAGGAGGTGCAGCGCGATCTGGAGCGCGGCGAGCTCCTCGTCGTCGAGGTCGAGCTTCGGGAGGAAGTACTGCTCCGCGCGGAGCGTGTAGAGCTCCTCGCCCGTGAACTCGTCCCGCTGCGAGTGGAGCGGCACCCCGAGCGCGACGAGCTCGCTGCGGTCGGAGTAGAACCGCCGCGCGAAGGCCTCGTCGGACATCTCGGAGTAGCCCTCGACGACCGACTTGATCTCCCGCGCGGTCAGCGGCCGGCGCTCGGCCATGAGGAAGGCGACGAGCGAGAGCTGCCTGATGAGCTTGTCGGTGTCGTGCGACACGATTCCTATTCTTTCAACGCCGTGACCATCGTCGCGCATCTCGACCTGGACGCCTTCTTCGCAGCCGTGGAGGAGCTCGAGCGACCCGAGCTTGCTTCACAGCCGCTTGTCGTGGGGGGAGACCCCCGCGGCCGGGGCGTCGTGGCTACCGCGAACTACGTCGCCCGCGCGTACGGTATCCGCTCGGCGATGAGTTGCGCAGAGGCGCTTCGCCGTTGCCCGCACGCGGTGTTCGTCACGCCGCGCCACCGGACGTACAAGGAGTACTCCCGAACCGTGTGGGCGGCGATCCGCGAGGTGGTGCCGACGGTGGAGCGGACGGGCCTCGACGAGGGCTACCTCGACATGGGAGAGGTGGCCGCCGACTACGGGCGGGCGCGGGTCGTGGCGGAGGCCGTCCAGGCCGCCGTCCGCGGCGCGACGAGCCTCTCGTGCTCGCTCGGCGTCGCGAGCTGCAAGGTCGTGGCCAAGGTGGCCAGCGACCGCAAGAAGCCCGGCGGGATCACCGTCGTGCCCGCCGGCCGCGAGGCGGCGTTCCTCGCTCCCTTCCACGTCCGCCTGCTCCCCGGCGTCGGGCCGCGGGCCGAGGAGCGTCTCGCCGGGGCGGGCGTCCAGCTGATCGGTGAGCTCGCGGCGCTGCTCGGACGGCGAGCTGGCGCGCCTCCTGCCCGGCAAGGTGGGGAGGCTGTTGCGCGACCGCGCGCAGGGGATCGACCCGCGGCCGCTGGCGGAGCCGGTCGCGAACATCTCCATCGGCCACGAGGAGACGTTCCCGCGCGACGTCGCCGACCGCGAGCGCCTCCACGACGAGCTCCGCCGGATGGCGCTCCGCGTCGCCGGCCACCTGGCCGAGTCGGGCCAGGTCGCCCGCACGGTGACGACGAAGCTCCGCTACCCGGACTTCTCCATCCGCAGCCGTTCGACCACGCTGGCGGCGGGCCTCGCCGACGGCGACCGCATCGGCCAGATCGCGTGCGACCTCCTCGACCGGGCCCTGGCGGACCGCCCGGGGGCGCTGCGCCTCGTCGGCGTCAGCGTCTCGAAGATCGAGGACTTCGAGCAGCTCGCGCTCGCCTAGCTGACCGCCCGCCTACAGTGCGAGCATGCGGCTGTTCCTCCTTGCGTTACCGGTTGCGTGCGTTCTGGCCCTGACCGGCTGCGGAGCCGGAGAGGGCAAGCGACCTACGAGCCGGGCGTCGCGAAGCCGGGGGATCTGGTCGTCTGCCATCGAGGGGAAGCGCATCGAAACGACGTGCCCGCGCGAACACGGGCGTGTCGACCGATCCGATGTACGTCGCGACGAAGCCGGACGGCACGTGCGCGCCGAATGCGGCGGCATCCACGCGGAGACCGCGCCGCCGGGAAGCTGGTAGTCGCCGCTACGCGGCTTCGCGCTCGGGCGTGCGGTCTTCGAGGTGCTGGTGGGAAGGGCAGTACTCGCGCTCGGGCAGCGGCGTGCGCTGGCACGGCTTGCCCTTGCGCGTGGTCGCCCTGCAGCGGGCGACGCCGCCGTCGAACGCACCGGCCTCGATCTGGGCCTCGATGTACTCGACGGCCGCCCCGATCCCCTCGGTCACGGCCCACGCGACCTGCGCCTGGTACGTGATGGGGAAGTAACGCCGGATGTCCTGGAAGAGCGTCCGGTCGGGGTGTGCGAAGTACCGAGGGTCCTTGGCGAGCCGCTCGACGCACTCCTCGCACGCGGCGAGAACCTCACGCCGGTACTCGAGCTGCTTCTCGGGCTCCGCCCAGGGATCGATGAGGTCTTTGATGGAGCGGTAGATGGCCCTGGAGTACTGATACATGCGGGTCAGAATCCTCTCGTGAACTTGCTCGCTCACACGTTATCCTTCGCCGTCACGAAACACCTGCAAAACGCTGTTAACATCGGGTTAAGGGAGCGCCCCCGAACCGCTCCGGCGGGGAGTCTAACACGCTTCGGCTAGGTGTTACAAAGTTTCCGAGCGCCGCGAGCGTTACAAACGTCTCAATCCGCGACTTCGCGGACGTACGCCGTCGGGAAGCCCGACGAGCGGGCGCGTGGGAGCGCGTTCTCGGCCTCGTTCAGGGTGTCGTACACACCGGTGAACGTGACGTAGTAGCCGGGGTTCAGCGTCGAGAAGTTCGACGAGTCCAGGATGCCGACCTCGGGGAGGCCGGCGTTCAGGGCCTGCTGCGCGGAGGACTCGGCCGGGCCGCGCCCCTCGCTGCGGGGTGTCGATTTGAGGACGACCGTGAACCCGTCCGTGTTGGGCGGCCAGAACTGGATCGTGCCGCTCCCGCCCGTCGTGGTCGTGCTGGTGGTCGAGGTGGTGAAGGTCGTCGGCTGTGTTGGGAAGGTGGTCGTCGTTCCCGTGGAGAAGGGCGGGATCGTGATCGTGGACTCGCCGGTGGTCGGCGGCTGGATGGTGATCGGCCCGGTCGTGGGCAGGCCCACCGGAATCGTGCCCTCGCTGGAGCTCGCGCCCGCCGGCTCGTCGTCGTCCGTGGCCGCGAGCGCGACGATCGCGCCCGCCGCGAGCGCGACGAGCAGAAGCGCGATGAGCGCGATCCAGAGCCAGACCGGCGACTCGCGCGACCAGACGACCGTGCGCGTATAGCTGTCGCTCGGCAGCGGCACCAGGCGCTGGCCGCACTCGAGGCAGTACTCCTGGAGTGGCTCGTACGGCGCGCTACAACGCGGGCAGCGGCGTTCCTCCGCGGCCGCGTCGGGCGGCGGCTCGGGCGGCTGCGTGCTCACCAGCCGGCCTCAGGGTTGTCGGGATCCGGTCGGACCATCGTCTCGTCTGAGCGGGTCGGGCGCCGGAGCGTATTCGCCGGGCGTGGCCGTGTTCCCGCAGAACGGGCAGTAGTTCACGTCCGCCGGCAACGGCTGCCCGCAGTGGGCGCAGCTGACGACGGCGGGGGTCGTCGCTGCCGGACGCCCGCAGTGCGAGCAGAAGTGCACGCCGGGTGCAAGCGGCGCGCCGCACTTGCAGTGGGCGACGTTGGGGAAGTTCCGTGCCGTCGCCTCCGCGGCGAGGAGCGAGTCGAGCTCGTGCATCCGCTGCTCGAGCGAGAGCACCTCGCCGGCGCGCGAGATCAGCAGGTCGGGCTTCCAGTGGTCGCGCCTGACCATCTCCACCGTGAGGCCGCCCACGTCGCGCATCTCGATCTCACGCTGGCGCGTCAACGCCATCCGCTCGCGCTGGAGGCGGACGATGTCCGGCTCGGGCGGCGGTCCGGCCTCGACGACCTCGACCACCTCGATGATCTCCTCACCGGGCTCGACAGAATCACCGGGGCGATCGGAAAAAGGATTCATGCGTCCGGGCATCGCTGCCAGCACGCGAGTCTAACGGACACCCTGGACCGCCCCCGAGCCGCGGAGCGGGCCTCAGCGCGACAGAGACAACCAGTCGCTCCTCGGTCATCTCGCGGACCGAGTAGGGCGGGCCCTCCTTGGTGTTGCCCGACGCCTTCACCCCTCCGTACGGCATCTGGTCGGCGCGGAACGTCGGCGCCTCGTTGATCAGCACGCCCCCGAACTCGAGCGCCGCCCCGGCCGCAAGAGCCGTCTTGACGTTGCTCGTGAAGATGCCGGCCTGGAGCCCGTACTCGGTCCCGTTTGCGAGCTCGAAGGCCTCCTCGAGGGAGTCGTACGGGCTGAGCGTGCAGACCGGCCCGAACACCTCGAGGCAGGACACCTTCATCTCCGGTGAGACGTTCGTGAGCACCGTCGGCCGGATGACGCCGTCCTCCGCCGTCTCGCCGCCGGTCAGGATCTCCGCGCCCTGATCTCTCGCCTCCTCGATCCAGCCGAGGATCCGCTCGCTCGCGCCCTCGTCGATCACCGGGCCGACGTCGGTCTCGTCGTCGCCGGGGTCGCCGGTGCGGAGCGCCTCCACCTTCGGGAGGAAGCGCGCCACGAAGTCGTCATAGGCGCCGCGCGCGACGTAGACCCGCTGGATGGAGATGCAGCTCTGGCCGGCGAAGGAGAAGGCGTTCGCAGCCGCCTTGGTGGCCGCCTCCTCGACGTCTGCGTCGGCCTCGACGATCAGCGGCGTCGCGTTGCCGAGCTCGAGCAGCACCTTCTTGCGGGCGGCGCGCTCGCGGAGCTTCCAGCCGACCTCGGCGGAGCCGGTGAAGCTGATCAGGCGGACGCGCTCGTCCTCCACCAGGACGTCCCCGATCTCCGAGGCCGGGCCGACGAGGACGTTGAGCCACCCCGCGGGCAGCCCAGCCTCGGCCTCGAGCTCGGCGAGGAGCAGGGCGGAGAGCGGTGTCTGGCTCGCCGGCTTGAGGACGACGGCGCAGCCGGCGGCCAGGGCCGGCGCGACCTTGTGGGCCACGAGGTTGAAGGGGAAGTTGAACGGCGAGATGGCGCCGACTACGCCGATGGGGACGCGCGCCGTGAACGCGACCTTGCCCACGCCCGCAGGCGAGGCGTCCATCGGCACGACCTCTCCGGCGAGCTTGCGGGCTTCCGTCGCCGCCGAGCGGAACGTCGACGAGGCCCGCTCGGCCTCGACGCGCGCGGCCTTCATCGGCTTGCCGGCCTCGTCCGAGATGGTGCGCGCGATGTCCTCGCGGCGCTCGTCGACGAGGTGGGCGGTCCGGTCGAGGATCTCGGCGCGCCTGTGTGCCGGGAGCGGCTCGGCCATCGCGGCCGCGGCGGCGTCGACGGCGCGCCGCGTCTCGTCCGCGCCCGCCTGCGCGACCCGGCCGACCACTTCTCCCGAGTACGGCGAGCGAATCTCGCTCCACGTGCCCGTCTCGATCCATTCGCCGCCCAGGAGGAGCTTCTGCTCGCGCGCGGTGACCGCCATGCCGCTATTCAAGCACGACGCAGGCCGCGCCGCCGTCCGGCAGTCTGTGGCTGACGTGCTCCGCGTCGCCCTCCTCGCGCTCGCTCTCATTTCGCTCGCCGCCTGCTCGCAGGACGAAACGTCCGGCCCGGTGGAGGAGCCCGCGAGCACCGGCGCCGGCGAGGAGCCCCGGCCGTCGCCGCAGATCATCACGGAGGCGGACTCGGGCGCCTCGTTCTCGCTCCCGGTGGGCGGCGAGACGACCCTGCGCCTCTCGAGCGACTGGGTGTGGGAGGAGCCGATCGTCGACGGCGACGCCGTCCTGCTCGCCGTCGTGAACTACATCCAGGACCCCGGGTTCTCGGAGTGGGTCGTCACGGCCGACGAGGCGGGCGAGGCGACGATCAGCTCGACCGGAAAGGCCGCCTGCGCCGGCCAGGACGGATGTGCCGACGGGCCGCAGGACTTCCAGGTGAGAATCACGGTCGAATGAGCGCGGCGGAGGTCAGGAAGGTGGGCGTGGTCGGTCTCGGCACCATGGGCGCCGGGATCGCGCAGGTCTGCGTCCAGGCCGGGATCGAGACCGTGGGGCGCGAGGTGAGCGACGAGCTCGGCGAGCGTGCCCGCGAGCGGATCGCCCACTACCTCGGCCGCGGCGTCGAGAAGGGCCGGCTCACGGCGGAGGAGCGCGACGCGGCGCTCGCCCGCCTGACGACGACCACCGACCTCGCCGACCTCGCGGACTGCGACGTCGTCATCGAGGCGATCGTCGAGGATCCCGAGGCGAAGCGGGAGACCTTCCGCGCGCTCGAGGAGATCGTGGGGGAGGGGGCGGTCCTCGCCACCAACACCTCCGCGCTGTCGGTGACCGCGATCGCGCAGGAGACGGCACGCCCCGAGCGCGTCGTCGGCATGCACTTCTTCAACCCGGCGCCGGTGCTCCCGCTCGTCGAGGTCGTGCGCACCGAGCTCTCCTCCGACGAGGCCGTCGAGACCGCCTACGGGCTCGCCGAGCGGCTCGGGAAGGAGCCCATCCGCTGCAACGACACGCCGGGCTTCGTCGTCAACCGGATCCTCATCCCGCTCCTGAACGACTGTGTCCGCGTCCTCGACGAGGCCGGCGTCTCGCCGGAGGACCTCGACAAGGCGATGACGCGTGGCGTCAACTGGCCCATCGGCCCGTGCGCGCTCATCGACCTGATCGGGGTCGACATCCACGTCCACGCCTCCGAAGCGCTGCACGACGCGCTCGGAGAGCCGCGGATGGCCCCGCCCGAGCGGCTCGTGCGTATGCGCGACGAGGGCCTGCTCGGACGCAAGTCCGGCCGCGGGTTCTTCGACTACTCGGCGAGCTAGTCCAGCTCGGAGGCGAGCCGGGCGGCCTCGGCCTCGACGGCCTCCGCCTCCTCGGGCGTAAAGGTCCGCTCCGTGAACTCGGCGTCGAGCACGAGCAGCGTGTCGTCGGCGCCCTGGACGGGATAGGCCACCTCCGAGCGGACGCGCTCGTCCGTCGCCAGGTAGTCCGGGTCGTGCCGCACGTCCTCGACGAGCTGGGGCTTACCGGACTCGGCCGCCCGCCAGCAGATGCCGCCCTGGTCGCGGGGGATCTCGTAGATCAGGCGTAGCCCGCCCACGGAGGCGACGACGCGCAGCACCTCCCCGACGCGCATGTGGCAGTAGACCTGGATGCCCGGAAGGCGTGCAGAGAGGCGCTCGACCGCTTGCCGGGCCAGTTCCACGACATTCTCCTCCCGCTGGGTCGGCCCCTGGGCGTCCGACCCCGGGGTCCGAAACCCCTGGCGACTGGGCATTGCCTCCGGAGTATGCCCTAGACCGAGGCCGGTGGAAACGGCCCGGTGCCGTCCGAGTGCACCCGTACAGTCGCGGGGCAGTGACGCTCTGTGCGCTCTGCCGCCGGAACCTCCTCGCGGGCGAACGGTTCCGCTACTGGCGCAACATCCCGGAACGACAGGTTGCGCGGGTCGTCTGCCACCTCTGCGAGCCCGAGGCCACGCGCGACGGCTGGCAGCGGACCGACCGCCACGAAACGCAGAACGCGGTCGGTCTCCGCGGCACTGTCAGGCTCGTGGCCTAGGAGGGATTGGCGGAATGGTGCTCGCTGTCGGGACGTGATGGTCGTTCCGAGGCAAGGACGCAGGGAGTGTTCGTACCTGGAAGGTACGGGCGCGACTGAGGACGCGGCATCGGGGCGAGCAGCGCGGCCCGACAGCATCGCCGCCATTTCGCCGAGCCCTCCTAACTAAGCGGCAAGCGGGCTCGTCCGGCACCAGGCTGCGGCCGGATGCCGCTCTGCGACCGCGGACCAGATCGCGCCGGCCTCCGCGGAGGAGAGGATCTCGAGCTCGACTGCGTGCCGTGTCGCCGCTGCGGCGGCGACGATTTCCCGGTCGAGGTCGCGCGCGCCGCGAGGTCCCCGGGCCGAGACAATCGCGAGGGCCTCCAAACGCGCCTCCAGAAGGCGGACCGTGCGATCGTGACGGGATCGCTCGTCCATGGCCGACCCTTCGATGGTACGAGCAGGCCCGGACGGTTCCTGCCCGCGTGCGTCCTCGCATTTAGGTCGTTTACATTTTATTTACATCGCCGTAATCGCAATCTCACGGCATGCGAAGATAGTTCGAAGCGAATGCGGCGCTGGATTGTCGTGATTTTTGTCGCGGCCCTCGCGATGTGGGCTGCCGATGCCTCATACGGGCAGGCTGACTACTCCCTGCGCACGCCCGGGGCCGAGCTCATCGAGCTTCGCACGGGCTACGGCCGCGCGGTGATCGGTCGCCGCGGCTCGGTGCTCATCCGCGTCTCGGTCGGACGCATCCGCGTCGTCGACCTCCCCGGCGGCGGCCGGCCGAACCGCAGCTGCAACAAGCGCGGCTTCCGCGTGAGCCGCTCGACGGTGCAGTACAGCGGCTCCGATGTCCGCTGCCGCGTCTGGAGCGGGACGGCCGGAGGCCCGTGGCAGGCGGTCATCACAGGGCGCCGCATCTCCGCCGCCGGCAGCGCGCGCGGCTCGCTCACGCTGGACGCCTACAACACGGGCCCGCGCGGCAGATACCGGATCGCCGGGGGCCCGCTCAGGTACTGGCCGCGCACGGCGCGCACCTTTGAGCTGTGGCGACGGTGACCGGCGCTCGCCAACCGGAGCGTGTGCCAGGATACGGCGCTGTGTCCGGGACGAAGCAGTCGATCCTTGTGGTCGAGGACGAGTCGAGCATTGCCTCCTTCATCGGGATGTACCTCAAGCGCGCCGGGTTTTCCGTGCGCGTGTCGGGAACCGGCGGAGACGCCCTCGACAAGGCCAGCGCCGATCCGCCGGCGCTGATCATCCTCGACCTCATGCTGCCCGACCTCGACGGCATCGACGTCTGCCGCCGCGTGCGCCAGCGCTCCGACGTCCCGATCCTGATGCTCAGCGCGCGGGACGAGGACATCGACAAGATCATCGGGCTCGAGGTCGGCGCCGACGACTACCTCACGAAGCCCTTCAACCCGGGCGAGCTCGTCGCGCGCGTGAAGTCGATCCTGCGCCGGTCGAGCCCCGAGCGCCGCGAGTTCGTCAGCTCGGTGCTCGAGCACGGCGAGCTGCGCATCGACGCGGGACGGCGCGAGGTGACGGTAGCCGGCGACGAGATCCAGCTCGCGCCCAAGGAGTTCGACCTCCTCTGGGACCTGCTCGACCACCGCGGCCTGGTGCTCACGCGCGATCAGTTGCTGGAGCGGGTCTGGGGCTATACGTTTGCGGGCGACACGCGCACCGTCGACGTCCATGTCCGCCAGCTGCGGCGCAAGCTGGGCGAAGCCTGCCCGATCGTTACCGTGTGGGGCGTGGGCTACAAGGTCTCGACGGAGCCAAAGGCCGCGAAAGTCTCATAGGGCGCCGCCGTGCTGCGCTCCCTGCGCTTCAAGCTCCCGGCGATCTTCCTCGCGGGCGTGCTCGTGGCCGCGCTCGTCACCCTGGCCATTGCCGTCCGGTTCTTCCAGGAGGACACCCGGTCGCGCACGCTCGCCGAGCTCGAGCGCCAGGCCGAGGGGCTCGCCGAGCTCTACACGCTCCAGGCCAACGCGAGCATCGACGAGACCGGCCCGGCGCCCCGCTTCGCTCCGCCCGTCCTCGAGGAGGCGACGGGCTCCGAGATCTACTACGCGGGCGTCGAGATCTTCCCGGGCCAGGCGTCCGGGCTGAGCAAGCTGCCGCTGAGCGTGCTCGACCGTGACGCTCTCGACGCCGGCCGTGTCCAGACCTTCGAGTTCCATCCGCCAGGAGCCGACCGCGTCTACCTCGCCGCCGCGTATCCGATTCGCCTCGGCGGCGAGACGTTCGGGGCGATCGTCGTCGCCAAGCCGCGGGCGGAGCTGCAGGAGCGCTGGATGGACCTCTCGCAGCGACTCGGGCTCGCGTTCCTTGCCGGGCTTGGGATCGCAGTCCTGTTCGTCTGGTACCTGACCCGGCGTCTGACGAAGCCGGTGTTGACTCTCTCGCGCGCCGCGGACGAGGTCGCCAGTCGCCGGTACGGCGCCGAGCTCCCGGAATCCGGCTCGAGCGACGAGATCGCCCACCTGACGGAGCGGTTCCGCGAGATGATCGAGCGGCTCGCCGCGGCCGAGGCCCACGAGCGCAACTTCCTCGTCCGCGTCTCGCACGAGCTCCGCACGCCGCTGACCGCGATCCGCGGGCACGTCGGCGCGCTTCGTGAAGGCCTGGCGGACGACCCCGAGGCTCGCGAGGCCTCGCTCGAGGTGATCCGCGCCGAGACCGACAGGCTCGCCCGCCTGATCGGCGACCTGGTCGACCTTGCCCGGCTCGAGGCCCACAGCTTCACGCTCGAGGAGCAGGAGGTGGAGCTCGAGCGCCTCGTGGAGCAGGGCTACAACTCCTTCGCCGAGGAGGCGCGGCGGCGAGAGATCCACTACGACCTCTCGGTCGGGGCGAGCCCTGTGCTGACCACCGACGGCGACCGCGTCCTCCAGATCGTCTCCAACCTCCTCCAGAACGCGTTCTCGTGGACTCCCAACGGCGGGTCGATCTCGCTGGCGCTCTCGAAGGACAACGGGTTTGCCTCGGTCGCCGTCACGGACTCCGGGCCCGGGATCCCGCCGGTCAACCGCGACCGCGTGTTCAGGCCGTTCGTGTCCGAGAACTTCGAGGGCACCGGGTTGGGGCTCGCCATCTCGCTCGAGCTCGCGCATGCGCTCGGCGGCGACCTGCAGCTCGATTCGGTGGTCGGCCGCGGCTCGCGCTTCGAGCTACGGCTTCCGGCGCGTTAGCTCGGGGCTACTGCGCCTGGCGGCTGTCGATGCGGTAGAGCGCGGCGCCCGGTTGCTCCTCGAGGGCGCGCTCGATGCGATCGAGGATCCGCTCGGCCCGATCGAGCCGGCGCTCGACGGCGCGCCAGCCGGTGCCGATCAGCTCGACGAGGACCGCAAGGTCCTCGAGGCGCTCGCGCCGTTCGGCCGCGACCTCGGCCTGGAGGGCTTCGATGCGGCGGACCATCTGCCCGGTGAGGCCGCGCACCTCGGCGATGTGCCGGGCGACGGGCATGACCTCCGCGCGCATGCCTTCCTCGATGGCGGCGCCGAGGCGCTCCGGAACGACGCTCTCGAGCTCGGCCGCGGTCTGCGCGAGCGCGTCGAGACCTGACTCGGCGCGCTCGAGCGCGGCTTCCAGGTCGGCCCGCGTCGGCCCTTCCTTGCGGGCCTCGGCGATCCGTCCTCGGGCGCGTTCCAGCGCGTCGCGATCCATCGGCGGTGACTCTACTCTTGGCGTCGGATCGCATGAGAACCGCGGAGCTCGACTACGAACTCCCTCCCGAGCTGATCGCGCAGCGACCGCTCGAGCGGCGGGACGAATCCCGGCTGCTGGTGGCCGACCGGGCATCCGGCGAGGCCCGGCACCGGCGCTTCCGCGACCTCCGTTCGGAGCTACCCGACGGCGCGCTCGTCGTCGTCAACGACACCCGCGTGATCCCCGCGCGCATCCGCGTGCGGAGGGAGACGGGCGGGGCGGCGGAGGTGCTCCTCCTCGAGCCCGTGGGGGACGGCCTCTGGGAGGCGCTTGCGCGCCCGACCAAGCGACTGCGAGCGGGGACGAGGCTGGGCCCGGTCGAGCTGGTGGAGCACACGGGCGGCGGCCGGTGGCTCGTCCGTCTGGAGGGGCAGCCTGCAGGCGAGGCGCCGCTGCCGCCGTACATCACGGAGCCGCTCGCCGACGCGGAGCGCTACCAGACCGTCTACGCGGAGGACCCGGGCTCGGCGGCGGCGCCGACGGCCGGGCTCCACTTCACGCCGGAGCTCCTCGCGGGCCTGGACGTCGAGCGCGTGACGCTGCACGTCGGCCTGGACACGTTCCGGCCGGTGACTGCCGAGGACCTCGCCGACCATGAGATCCACAGCGAGCGCTACCGCGTCGAGCCCGACGCGTGGGAGCGGATTCGCGCGGCGGAGCGCGTCGTCGCGGTGGGGACGACGACCGTGCGGGTGCTCGAGTCCCTCGCGCGCGGCGCGCCGCTCGAAGGAAGGACGGAGCTGTTCATCACCCCGGGGTTCGACTTCCGGCGCGTGGACGCGCTCGTGACGAACTTCCATCTGCCGCGCTCGACCCTGCTCGCGCTGGTCATGGCCTTCGCGGGCGTCGAGGAGACGCGGCGCCTCTACCGGCTCGCGATCGAGGAGCGGTACCGCTTCTACTCCTTCGGCGATGCGATGCTCCTCCTGTGACCGAAGCCCTCTTGTATATCCGGGGCACCCCGTCCCACCACCCGCTTTCGACGGTAACGCCGAAAACCGCACCCGTGGCGCGCGGATCGAGCCAAGACACACGCGGAATCGTGTCGTGAGCTTCACGGTGACCGCTACCGAGGGCGCGGCGCGCGCCGGCGTCCTCCGCACGGCGCACGGCGACGTGCCCACGCCGGCGTTCATGCCGGTCGGGACGAAGGCGACCGTCAAGGCCCTCGACCCCGTCCGCCTGCGCGAGCTCGGCACGACGATCCTGCTCGGCAACACGTACCACCTGCACTTCCGGCCCGGCGCGGAGCTGATCGGCGAGCTCGGCGGACTGCACCGGTTCATGGCCTGGGACGGGCCGATCCTCACGGACTCGGGCGGGTTCCAGGTCTTCTCCCTCCGCGACACGATCGTCGCCGCCGACGACGACGGGGTGACGTTCCGCTCCGTCTACGACGGGGAGTCCGCCCGCTTCACGCCCGAGCTGGCCGCCGAGATCCAGCGGCGGCTCGGCTCGGACGTCGCGATGTGCCTCGACATCTGCCTCCCTGCCGGCGCGACGGCAGACGACTTGCGAAAGGCGGCGGACAGGACGACGCAGTGGGCCGCGCGCCAGCTCGCCGCGCCGCGCGCCGACGGCCAGCTCCTCTTCGGGATCTCCCAGGGCGGCACCGACGTGGAGCTCCGCCGACGCTCGCATCGAGGAGATCGCAGAGCTCGGCTTCGACGGGAACGCTCTCGGCGGCCTCAGCGTGGGGGAGGACCGCGACCTCATGCTCGAGACGGTTGCCTGGAGCGCGCCGCTCCTGCCGGCCGACAAGCCGCGCTACTTCATGGGGATCGGGGACCCGGCCGGGATCCTCGAGGTGATCGAGCGCGGCGTCGACATGTTCGACTGCGTCCTGCCGACCCGGCTCGGGCGTACCGGCTCCGCGGTGACCTGGGAGGGCCGCCTGAACCTCCGCAACTCCCGCTTCGCACGCGATCCCGCGCCGCTCCAGGAAGGGTGCCCGTGCCGCGCGTGCACCGGCTTCTCGCGCGCGTACCTACGGCACCTCGTGAACCAGCAGGAGCTGCTCGGCCTGGCGCTGCTCTCGGAGCACAACGTGCGCTTCCTCCTCGACCTGACGGCGGGGGCGCGCGCCGCGATCGAGCGCGGCGAGCTCGCGGCCTTCAAGGCGGCCGCGCTCGAGCGGCTCGGCCCGCCGCCTGCGGTGGCCGTGGCACCGGAGTAGTGCCACTCACGGCCTGCTACGTTTTTCCGGCACAATTGTGTGTCAGTCGTCTGCGCGGCGACCCGCGTGGGGCGGGCGCGCGCGGTCGAGACCCGGTCTAGGAGGCTCAGGTACGTGGATCCAATCTTCCTCTTCTTCCTTGTGATGCTCGTGTTCCTGTACCTGCTCCTGGTGCGTCCCCAACGGCAGCAGGCGAAGCGTCATCAGGAAATGCTCCAGAAGCTCTCGATCGGCGACGAGGTGATCACGGCCGGCGGGATCTACGGCGAGGTAACGGGGATCGACGACGAGCGCGTCCAGCTGGAGATCGACGCCGACGTCCGCGTCGCGGTCGCCCGGCGCGCCATCGCGAGCAAGGTGACGCCGGAGGAGGCCGCCGTGATGGCGGACGAGCCCGAAGAGGCACCTGAGCCGATGGAGGCGCCCGAGGCCGAATCGATCGACGAGGTCGAGCCTGCGGCGGAGGAACAGGTCCGCCGCTAGGCGGAAACCGCAGCACCCGTGCGTCGCTACCTCCTCATCCTGATCGCTCTCTTCGGCGCGATCGCCGCGGTCGGCGTCCTGAGCATCTTCCGCTCGCCGACGCTGGGGCTCGACCTCCAGGGCGGCCTCGAGGTCGTCCTCGAAGCGCGGCCGGAGGCTGGTCAGGATCTCACCGACGAGGACCTCGACCGCTCGGTCGAGATCATCCGGAACCGCGTCGACAAGATCGGCGTCTCCGAGCCCGAGATCCGCACGCAGGGCGACAACCAGATCGTCGTCGACCTCGCCGGCGTCTTCGACCAGGGCCGCGCGGCGGACATCATCGGCCAGACCGCCCAGCTCGAGTTCTTCGACCTGCAGGGCGATGTCGACCCGATCTCACAGAGCGGGGACCCGACCGGGCAGCCGCAGCCGAGCGCGACGCTGCTACCGCTCCTCACGGCGGAGGACCAGCTGCCGGAGGGCACCGACGCGCGCGAGTGGTACCTCTACTCGGAGTCCGATTCACGGCTCGCCGGCCCCGCGCCGACCAAGGAGGCCCTGGCCGCGCAGGTCGAGGGCGGCGAGATCCCGGAGGGCGCCCAGTACTACGTCGTGCCGGAGGGCAAGAAGGTCCTCACCTGCGGCCACACGACGAACGACGAAGCTGCCGCCGCGCAGCCGTGTCCCGGAGGCGTCTCCGCCGCCTCGCCCTGGTACTACCTCTACCGCTACGAGCCCGATGCGGAGGAAAACCCCAGCCCCGCGCTGACGGGCGAGGACCTCAACGCCGACGGGACGCGCCAGGACTTCGGCCAGGACGGGCAGCCGAACGTCCTCCTCGACTTTACGGACGAGGGCGGGGACAAATTCCACGACATAACGCGGGAGCTCTCGACGCGCGGCCAGACCCTCGCCCAGACGAACGGCGCCAGCGGCCGCGACCAGGAGCGGGCCTTCGCGCAGAGCTTCGCGATCGTCCTCGACGACGAGATCCGCTCGTTCCCGATCATCGACTTCACCGACCCGCAGCTCAGCGACGGAATCGCAGGCGGGAGCGCGGAGATCACGGGGCTCGACGGGCTCGACGAGGCGAAGGACCTCGCGCTCGTCCTCCAGACGGGCGCCCTGCCGGTCGAGTTCGTCCAGGTCGAGCGGACGCAGATCTCCGCGACCCTCGGCGAGGACTCGCTCCGCCAGGCGATGATCGCGGCGCTCGTCGGGCTCATCGCCGTCGCGCTCTTCCTCCTCATCGTCTACCGCTTCCTCGGCGTCGTCGCCATCGTCGGCCTTGCGGTCTACGGGGTCTTCCTCTACGGCGCGATCCTGGCCTTCCAGGTGACGATGACGCTCCCGGGCATCGCGGGAATCATCCTCACGATCGGCGTCGCGGCCGACGCGAACATCGTCATCTTCGAACGCATCAAAGAAGAGGTCCGCGCGGGCAAATCCGTGCGGGCCGCGATCGCCACCGGCTATCGAAAGGGCTTCGCCACGATCGTCGACGCGAACGTCGTCACGATGATCACGGCCTTCGTGCTCTTCGCGGCGGCGACGGGCGGCGTCCGCGGGTTCGCCCTCATGCTCCTCGTCGGAACGCTGCTCTCGATGTTGACGGCCGTGCTCGCCACCCGCGCGATGCTCGGCGTCCTCGCCCGCTTCCGCTGGTTCGACAACCCCAGGTTCATGGGCGCCCGCGCCGAGAAGATCCCGGAGTGGCAGAAGATCGACTTCGTCGGCAAGCGCCGGATCTGGTTCTCGATCGCCACGGCGCTCCTCGTCATCTCGGTCGGCGCGATCATCTTCAAGGGCCTCAACCTCGGGATCGACTTCGAGGGCGGAAGCCAGGTCTCGTTCGAGACGCCGCAGCCCGCGACCGTCGAGGAGGTGCGCCAGGAGGCGGCCTCGGTCGGCTTCGCGGATGCCGTCATCCAGGGCCGCGGGAACGAGACCGACGGCGGCTACGAGTCCTTCCAGATCAAGACGGAGACGATGACCGAGCTCGAGCAGACCGAGCTCACGGCCGCGCTGCAGCGGGACCTCGGCGCCGAGGCGATCGGCGTCCGCAACGTGTCCGGCAGCTTCAGCGACCAGATTCTGCGGGGAGCGATCCTCGCGATCGTCGCCTCGCTGATTCTCATCGTCATCTACGTGACGATCCGCTTCGAGTTCGTCTTCGCGCTCCCGATCTTCCGAGCGCTGTTCTACGACGTGACGGTCGCGATGGGCGTGTACGCCATCGTTGGGTGGGAGGTGACGGCCGCGACCGTGGCCGCAATCCTCACCATCTTGGGCTACTCGATGTACGACACGATCATCATCTTCGACCGCGTGCGCGAGAACATCCCGCTCATGCGCAAGTCGAGCTTCGCGGCCATCGCCAACCAGTCGCTCTGGGAGACGATCCGCCGCTCGCTCGCCACGAGCTTCATCACGCTCCTCCCGATCGCGTCCCTGATCCTCTTCGGCGGGGACACGCTGAAGGAGTTCGCGTTCGCCCTGCTGATCGGCATCGGCTCCGGCGCGTTCTCGACCGTCTTCATCGCCACGCCGTTCCTCGCCGTGCTCAAGGAGCGCGAGCCCGAGTACGCGCGGCGCAAGGATGCAGGCCTCCAGGAGAAGCTCGACACCGTCGGCGAGAAGAGCGACGCCCGGCCGACCGACGAGCCCGCCGAGGTCGAGGAGGAGCTCGAGGAGCCCGTCGAGGAGGAGCCGGAGCCCGTCACGGCCGGCGCCCCGCCGGCGGAAGACGGAGGGGACGGCGCAGCCGACCGACGGGAGGCGCGCCGCAAGCGGAGGCGCGCGAGGCCACATGGCCGAGCCCGCTAGCGACTCCGATCGCTCGCTCCGCGAGACCGCCGAGGAGCTCTTCCTCGCAGGCGTCGGCGTCGTCGCCCTGACGAAGGACCGCGCCGACGAGCTCGTCGAGGAGCTGGTCGGGCGCGGCAAGGTCAGCCGCGAGGACGCGAAGGAAGTCGTCGACGAGGTCGTGGGCCGCTGGCGCGGCGAGGCGCTCCGCGTCGGCGAGCGCGCCGGGTCGACGCTCTCCGGGCTCTTCCGCGAGGTCGGCCTCGTCACCCGCCGCGAGTACGAGGAGCTGGAGCTCAGGCTCGCCCAGCTCGAGCACCGCCTGCGACTGGTCGAGAAGGAGAAGTAGCGTGAGCGCGAGGCCCGCCGTGCGTCAGCTGGGGCGGATCTCGGAGATCGCCCAGGTCGCGGCGAAGCACGGCTTCGGCTACCTGTTCGAGACGCGCGGGCCCGGCGCGGTCCGCTCCCGGCGCGGCCGCGAGGTCGAGGCCGACGGCGGCGGGTCCCCGCGAGGCCAGCGCCTGCGCGAGATGCTCGACGAGCTCGGGCCGACCTTCGTCAAGTTCGGGCAGCTCCTCTCGACGCGCCCGGACATCGTCCCGCCCGACGTCGTCTTCGAGCTCAAGGCACTCCAGGACTCGGTCAGCCCGTTCCCGTTCGACCAGGCGCGCGACGTCGTCGAGTCGGAGCTCGGGCTCACGCTCGAGCAGCTCTTCGTCGAGTTCGACGAGACGCCCATCGCCGCCGCGTCGATCGGCCAGGTGCACCGCGCGGTGCTGCCGAACGGCCGCCGCGTCGTCGTCAAGGTCCAGCGGCCGAATGCGCCGCGTCAGATCGAGGCCGACCTCGAGCTCATGTACCAGCTCGCCCGCATCGCGCGCGAACGCGTGCGCGCGCTCGAGTTCATCGACACCGTGGCGGTCGTCGACGAGTTCGCGCGCTCGATCCGGCAGGAGCTCGACTACCGCATCGAGGCCCGCAACGCCGAGCAGTTCCACAAGAACTTCGCCGGCCACCCGCACGTCCACGTGCCGCGTGTGTTCTGGACCTACTCGCGCTCGCGCGTGCTGACGCTCGAGCTGCTCGTGGGGGTGCAGGTGGGCGATCTCGACGTCTCGCGCTACACGATGGAGGAGCGGCGCCGGCTCTCCTACCGCATCGCGGAGACGTGGATGGCGATGATCTTCCGCCACGGGTTCTTCCACGCCGACCCGCATCCGGCGAACATCCTCGTCCTCGAGGAGAGCGAGAAGATCGGCCTCGTCGACTTCGGGACGGCCGGCCAGCTCGCGCCCGACGACTCCTCGAAGCTGACGGGCCTCTTCATCGACGTCGTCAACCAGAACGTCGAGGCGATCCCGCGCCGCCTGGCCTCGCTCGGGGTCAGGTACCCGAAGGACAGGGAGGAGGAGTTCGTCGTCGAGCTGCGGGCGATCTTCGACCGCTACTACGGCGCGAGCCTCTCCGAGATCGACCCGATCCAGGTGATCCGCGAGGCCTTCGCGCTCATCTACCGGATGCACCTGACCCTGCCGACGCGCTTCATCCTCCTCGACCGCGCGATCGCCACGCTCGGCTCCGTCGGCGTCGAGCTCTACCCGGACTTCAACGTCTTCGAGGTCGCGAAGCCGTACGCGCGCGAGCTGATGATCGAGCGCTTCACGCCGCAGCGCGTTGCCGCGCGCATGCAGAACGAGGCCCGCAACTACGCGAGCATGATGCTGGAGCTCCCGTACCAGGTGCACGACGTGCTCCAGGAAGTGCGCGACGGGCAGATCGAGGTCGGGTTCCGCCACGAGGGCCTCGAGGCGCTGATCCACCGCATGGACACGGCCTTCAACCGCATCGGCATCGCGATGGTCGCGGTCGGCGGGGCCGTGACGTCCGGGCATCCTCGCAGCGATGGTCGAGGAGGGGCACAAGCTGTTGGGCATCTACTGGGTTGCCGCGGTCGGGCTCATGTTCTCGACGATCCTGAGCCTCTGGCTCGTCTGGGGCGTCCTCCGCTCCGGCCGGCTGTGACGGCCTCCGACGCCGAGCTCCTCGAGCGCGCGGTCGCGCTCGCCCGGGAGAACGTCGAGGCCGGCGAGGAGCCGTTCGGCTCGCTGGTCGAGCGCGACGGAGAGATCCTCGGCGAGGGCGTGAACACGACCCGGCGCGACGCGGACCCGACCGCGCACGCCGAGGTAGCCGCGGTGCGGGAGGCCTGCCGGCGGCTGGGGACGATCGACCTGGCCGGCGCGACCGTGTTCACGAGCTGCGAGCCGTGCCCGATGTGCCGGACGGTCGCGGTGCTCGCGGGCGTGACCCGCATCGTCTACGCCGTGCCCGCGGAGACGGCGGTGGGCTACGGGTTCGCGCTCTCTCCGCCCGGCGCCGAGATCATGGCCGCCTGGCCGCTTGCCGACCTGCTCGAGCACATGCCGACGCCCGGGGCCGAGGAGCCGTTCGAGCGCTTCACCGCTTCGCCGTCGGGCAGCCGGCCACGGCCCGTCCAGGAGCTGCGGACCGCCGTGACCGTGGAGGACTACGACCGCGTGCTGGCGTTCTACCGGGACGCCCTCGGCCTGCCGGTGATCGAGTCCTGGGAGGACGGAGACGCGCGCGGCGTCATCCTCGACGCCGGCCGGGCGACGCTCGAGCTCCTCTCCGTGGCGCAGGCCGAGCTGATCGACCGCGTCGAGGTGGGGGAGAGAGTCGCCGGCCCGGTGCGGCTCGCGCTCGAGGTCGCCGACTCGGCCGCCACGGCGCGGAAGCTCGTGGAAGCCGGAGCGGAGCCGCTCGCCGACCCGGTGCTGACGCCGTGGAACGACCTCAACGTCCGCCTGCGTGCGCCGGACGGGATGCAGCTGACGCTGTTCACGCCCGCGAAGCCGGCCGAGTAGGAGGAGCCGGGCCGTCGCGCCCGAAGGGGATCGGATGCAGATCCTCTTCTGGTGGCGCCGCCGCAAGATCCTGCGCGCGTGGCGCCGCGGCACGATCGACTACGCGCAGGCGCGCTGGCGCATCGAGCGCCTCGCCCGCGGCCTCTAGAAGAAGCGCTCGACGCGCTGGACGCGGTCGGGGAAGCGGCCGCCGTCGACGTGCGCCCGGTCGAATCCGGGCCCGCCGCTGAGCTCGTCCGGGAACCCGTCGCGGGCATAGACGATGTCGTTGCCGGCTCCTGCGAGAACGACGTCGGAAGTGCCGCGGCCCCGGATCACGTCCGCACCATCGCCTCCGAGGATCTGATTCCGCATGTCGTTCCCCGCGGAGGTCGTCGCCGAAGCGGCTTCCGATGATGCCCTCGATGTTGTCGAACTGATCGTCACCCTCGCCGAGCGCATAGCCGTTCTTGAGGTCGACGATGACCCGGGCTCGGGCCAAGGTGTAGCGCAGCGTGTCTCTGTTGCCGCCGCCGTCCACGCCGTCGGTGCCCGGCCCCGGGGTGATCATGTCGGCGCCGGGGCCGGCGGTGATGAGGTCGTTGCCAGTGCCGCCCCCTAGCCATTGGTTCCCGTACCCACCGTCGAGGACGTCGTCTCCCGCACCGCCGTCGAGAGTGGCGCGGATGTCCCCGCTGATGAGATGGTCGTTGCCGTCGCTCCCGTACAGCGACCCCGAGCACGCGGCACAGAGGGAAAGCTCGTCGTCTCCCGGTCCCCCGAGGACGACGGCATGCCCAGCGACGACCGCGCCCGTGTCATTTCCGTCGCGGAGCCAGACCCGCGGCGAGCCCTCCGCGCACGTGACCTCGTTGGCGCTCAGAGCGGTGCAGCCCGCGCCCGGGTCGATGGTGGCGCCGCTGTCGACGATGGTCGTGCCGCCGGAGCCCTCGGTGATCTCGACATCGTTCGTCTCGCCGGGCCCGGCCATGTAGAAGAGTGTCTCTCCGCTCACCCAGGCTTCCGCGGCACTCGCCGGGGCCGCGATGATGAGCCCGACGAGAGCAACGGCGAGCGCGAAACCGATGCGCCGCATGCCACGAAGCATAGGCCAATCGACCGCTGCGGACGAGTGTGCGAGTCTGCTGCGCACGGCTCGTGACGGTTCTGTGCGAAAGGACATCTGGCTAGGCGCAGATCCCGTTGCTAGCTTCGCCGGCATGGGAGAAGCTGTCCTGGTCGTCGAGCACGAGGAGCCCACTCGGGCGTTCCTCTCCCAGCAGCTGACGGACGACGGCTTCGAGGTCTACGCCGCCGACCGCGCCACCTCGGCGTTGGAGCTCGTCGAGGCGGAGCGCCCGGATCTCGTCCTGCTGGATGCGATCTTGCCGGACGCCTCCGGGTTCGAGCTGTGCGGCCGGCTGCGAGCGGGGGAGCCGGGCCGCGCCTGGAACCGCGACGTGCCGGTGATCATGGTCAGCACGCGCGGCGACCCGGTCGACCGCGTCCGCGGCTTCGCCCGCGGCGCCGACGACTACGTCGTGCGCCCGTTCGTCTACGAGGAGCTCGTCGCGCGCATGCGCGCGGTGCTGCGCCGGGCCGGTCGCCCGAACCACCGCTGCCTGGCTGTGCGGGACATCGACATCGACCTCGCCTCGCGCGTCGTCCGCGTGTCCGGCGACGCCGTCCAGCTCTCGGCGAAGGAGTTCGACCTCCTGGTCGCGCTCGCCGAGGATCCCGAGCGCGTCTTCCGCAAGGAAGAGCTACTCCGAGATGTCTGGGGCTTTAGGTCGTTGGGCCGCACGAGGACTCTCGACTCTCACGCGAGCCGCCTTCGGCGCAAGCTGAACCGCGACGGCGAGGCCGCGTACGTCCTCAACGTCTGGGGCGTGGGCTACCGGCTCGTCGCCGGCGTCTAGCCAAGCAAGGAGAGGGCGGCGCGAGCCGCCCTCTCCCCCTACGTCAGGCGTAGGCCTTCTACTTCAGCGAGAACTCCTGCGTCTGCGGGTTCAGGTGCTTGAGGTTCCTCGCACCGACCTGCTGGAACAGCGGCTTCCAGATGTTCAGTCCCTCGCCGATGTTCGACTCGTAGAGCTCGCGGTTGTACCAGTACGTCGACCACGCGCCCGTCACGTCGCAGCAGAAGATCGTCCCGGGCGGAACGGGCTTCGGCGGCGGGTCGCTCCAGGCGACGGTGAACGCGGCCGCCGGGTTCGTGAAGTCGACGACCCACGTCCCCGCCTGGTAGTTGCCGCTCACGAGCATGTTGCGCTTCTTCGTCGGGATGACGTTGTAGTTGTGGAGCGTGCAGTTCTCGGTCGGGCCCTGCGCGCGTGGGAGGGTCCAGGTGCCGAGGAGCGCGCCCGTGTCTGTGTCGTAGAAGAAGAAGCTCCGGTCGAGCGGCGGATCGGTCGCCTCGCATGCGGCCGCGACGCCGCCTCCGGGCTCGTGGCCGAAGATCACGATCTCGCCGTCCCAGCTGAACGCCGCCGAGTGGCCGACCGTGACCGTCGGGACGTCGACGTGGTGCATCAGCAGCGGGTCCACCAGCGAGCCGCCGTCGGGGCCGCCGAGGCTGAAGACGCGGAAGCCAGTCCCTCCGGCGCAGGCAGCCTTCTTCACGTCGCCGAGGATCACGCCGATGTCGTGGCAGGTGTGCATCGACGGCTCACGGCGCAGGAACGAGGCGGCCGCCGGGTTGTCCAACGGCACCGAGATGATGTCGATCCAGTCGCACGCGGGGCTCGTGGACGAGCTGTTGTAGACCAGGAGCCGCTTGTTCGCCGGATCCGGCACGGCGGTCGCCGTGTGCGAGCCGCAGCCGAAGGAGTCGGCCTGCGGCCTGGCGCTGAGCTCGATGTCGGCCACGAGCTCCGGGTTCGCCCGGTCGCTGATGTCGAACACGTGCAGCCCTTCGAACCCTGCGGGCACCATCTGCCCGTCGCAGGTGAGCCCTGCGCCGAACGGGCCGGGCGAGCCCGCAGGCGTGTTCCAGGAACGCACTAGGACGTTCTTCCAGACGACGATGTCGCCCTGGTTCCCGTCGCAGAAGGTGCGCGACACGGTCGTCGGGTTGTTCTTGTTCCTGATGTCGCGAATGGAGAAGCCGTCCCAGTTCCCCTGGTAGGCGAACTTGCCCCAGAACGCGATGTCGGTGTTGATGTCCGGGTTGGCGCCGCCGAAGCCGCCGAGCACGGCCGGCTCCTCGATGTGGCCGAGCGGCGCGAGGTTGACGGCCGGATCGGTCGTGTGGCCGGCGCCGGCGGCGAACGGGAACGTCAGCAAGCCGCAGACGAAGGCCCCCAGGACCAGGACGCGTAGAGCTCGTGGCATGGTCACCTCCAGATGGGACGAACGGGTCGCAGGCGGGTGCCGAAGGCCTCCCTCGAGCCCGGCCTCACGCGCGGAGAGACTGGCGCATCGGCTCCCCAATCGCCTGCTGCGCGAGGATTCTCCTCCCGAACTACGTGACGTCAAGCACGAGTTCGGAGACGACGAGGGCGGCCGCGGAGGGCCGCCCTCGCGTCGATCCACTTGCTAGCGGGCTACCTGCTCTTGCCCCGCTTGGCCTTGATCGTGAACTCCTGCGTCTGCGGGTTCAGGTAGGCCAGGTTGAAGTTGCCTTTCACCTTCGGGCCGACGTACTCGAAGATGTTCAGGCCCTCGGTGATGTTCGTCTCGTAGATGTAGTCGTTGTACCAGTACGACGACCACGCTCCGCCGAGATCCGTCGGGACGATCGGCGGCGGGTCCGACCACGCGAGCTCGACGGGGTTCGCCGGGTTCGTGAAGTCGACCAGGCTCGTGCCCGACTGGTAGCTGCCGTGCACGAGGATGTCGCGCCCGCTCTTCAGCGGGATCGTGTTCAGGTTGTGCAGGGTGCAGTTCTCGGTCGCGGACTGAGGCCGCGGCATCAACCACTGGCCGACCTTCGCACCCGTGTCGCCGTCGTAGAAGAAGTACGTCCGGTTGAGGGCAGGGTCGGTGGCCTCGCACTCCGGAGCGACGCCGCCGCCCGGCTCGTGACCGAAGATGAGGACCTTGCCGTCCCAGCTCCATGCGGCGGAGTGGCCGATGGTGACGCCGGGCTCGACGACGTGGAAGAGCAGCAGCGGATCCTCGAGCGAGCCGCCGTTCTTGCCGCCGAGGCTGAAGACGCGGACGCCCTCGCCGCCGGCGCAGGCGGCCTTCATCGCGCCGCCGAGGATGACGCCGATGTCATGGCAGGTGTGGTCGGAGGGCTCGTTTCGGATCAGGCTCGCGTAGCCCGGATCCTTGAGCGGCACCTCGACGATGTCGATCCACGGGCACGGCGTGTTCGAGTTGCCGTTGTAGATCAACAGGCGATTGTTCTTCCTGTCCGGGATCCCGGTCGCGGTGTGCGAGCCGCACGGCAGGTCGACCGAGCCGACGAGCTCCGGAGCGGTCTTGTCCGAGATGTCGAAGATGTGCAGGCCCTCGAACCCGGCCGGCACCGGCTCGCCGCCGCAGGTCGTCGTGCCGGAAGCCGGCGCGTCCCATGTGCGGACGACGAGGTTCTTGTAGACGACCACGTCACCCTGTCCGCCCTCGCAGAACGCCCGCCCGACCTGCTTCGGGCTGTCGGGGTTCCGGATGTCCCGGATGTTGAAGCCGTCCCAGTTCCCCTGGATGGCGAACTTGCCCTGGAACGCGATGTCCGTGTGGACGTCCGGATTCCCGATCGCCGGGTTGAGCAAGCTCGCCGGCTCGAGGATGTGGCCCCGAGGGACGAGGTTCGGTGTGTGCGGGTCAGTGGTGTGACCGGCCCCTGCGGCGAGCGGGAACGCGACGATCCCGATCGCGAGCGCGAGCAGGACCGGTACGCGAAACAGATGCTTCATCTCCACCTCCTACCTGGCAGTCCGCGAGAGTTCAGGCATGCGGGAGCCACCGTCTGCCGTGCCCGATGGTGCAAGCAAAAACTCAACGGCCCCTCCCGCGTTGCCTGCTGAGCCGGGAAGTATGCCTACTCCAGCCGTTTAGTGCCAGAAAACGGAGCGGCCGCCTCCCGGCGGCCGCTCTCGGTGCTGTCCGGTCTGCTCGACCTAGCGGTCGATCGAAGAACAGCTGGCTCTGCGGGTTGGAGAACGGCACCCTGAGGTTCTGGATGACCGCCGGGTCGTCCAGGCGCCACACGAGGAGGCCCCAGACGAGGTCGGACTGGTAGATCCGGCCGTTGTACCAGTAGGTCGACCAGTCGCCGCCGGCGAAGCCGTCCGCGAACGCGGGCGGGTCGGCGTAGGCGATCTCCTTCGCCGCCGCCGGGTTCGTGAAGTCGACGACGCTGATGCCGGACATGTAGTTGCCGGCCACGAGGACGTAGCGCGGCTTCCCGTTCTTGTTCTTCAGCGGCACGACGTTGTAGTTGTGGATCGTGCACGCCTCGTCGACACCCTGGTCGCGCGGCAGGACGAACTTGCCGAGCAGCTCGCCGGTCTCGACCGAGAAGAAGAAGTACGACTTCATGTCGTCCGTCTGGATCGTGCCTCCGGGGAGGACCGTGCCGGTCTTCGTGCAGCGCGGCTGCACGCCGCCGCCCGGCTCCCAGCCGAAGATGACGACCTTGCCGTCGTAGGTGAACGCTGCCGAGTGCCCGGAGGACGGGATGCCCGGGAGAATGTGGTGCATCTTCATGGGCTCGTCGAGCGAGCCGCCGTCGGGGCCGCCGAGGCTGTAGATGCCGAGGCTGTTACCCCCGGCGCACCCGAGCTTCAACGCCGAGCCGAGGATGACCCCGATGTCATGGCAGGGATGCCCGTCGGTGGGAATCTGCCGGAGCAGACGCGCACCCGCCGGGTTCGCCAGCGGGATCTCGACGATGTCGAAGTTCTGGCACGTCCCGCTCGAGCTGCCGACGTAGACGATCAGCCGGTTGTTCGCGAGGTCGGGGATCATCGTCTGCGTGTGCGATCCGCACTGCAGGTCGACCGATGCGATCAGGTCGGGGTTCTTCTTGTTGGTGATGTCGAAGACGTGCAGGCCCTCGAACCCCGGCGGCACGAAGTCGCCGTCACAGGATGCTCCCGCCGCACCCGTGTTCGAGTTCCACGAGCGGCTGAGGATGTTCCCGTAGATGGCGATGTCGCCCTGGTTTCCGGGAACGGCGCCCGTCGGCGTTCTTGGGCGCGCACTCCTCGTAGTCGATGATCTCCTTCGGCCGCGACGGGAACGTGACGTCGACCAGCCGGAAGCCGTTGTAGTGGCCCTGGACGACCATGTCGCCCCAGAAGGCCAGGTCCGAGTTGATGTAGTTCGACTCGGGGCCCCTCGTGGGGACGCTGCGCTCGGAGAACGAGAGCGGCGCTCAGGTTGGGCGTTATCGCCCAGTTCTGGACGAGCGGGATCTTCGGCGGGCTCGCGCTCAGCGGAGCCGCGACGAGCCCGATCGCTAGCGCGCTGAGCACGTAGCAGCAAGTCGGAGCTTCACGATAACCACCTCCATGGTTTCGCGGGAAGCCCCCTATGCGGCCGGCCCCCCTCTGCCTGCCTGACGCGAGGGAGTCTACAAGCGTCCGCCGCGGTCACGTCAAGCGCCAGGGAGGCCGCCTTGCGGCGGCCTCCCGTCTCGGTCGTGCGCAAGGCCTACCTATCGATCGTGAACTCCTGCGTCTGCGGGTTCGAGTACGGCGTCCGGAAGTACGTCGACGACCGCCGGGTCGTCGAGCCGCCAGATCAAGAGACCCGAAGATCTCGGTTGGACTCGTAGATGCGGCCGTTGTACCAGTAGCCGGACCAGTCACCGCCGTCGCCCGCATCCGGCGAGCGGAGGCTCGTCGGCGTAGGCGACCTCACGTCGCGTTCGCCGGGTCGGAGAAGTCGACCACGCTGATGCCCGCCGAGTAGTTGCCCGACACGAGCACGTAGCGCGGCTTCCCGTTCTTGTTCTTCAGCGGGACGATGTTGTAGTTGTGGATCGTGCAGACCTCGTCGACGCTCTGCTCGCGCGGGAGGATGAACTTGCCGAGCAGCTCACCCGTCTCGACGGAGAAGAAGAAGTACGACTTCATGTCGTCCGTCTGGACGAGCGCCGCCGGGCAGCGACCGTTCCCGGTCTTCGTGCAGCGAGGCTCGACGCCGCCGCCCGGCTCCCAGCCGAAGACAACGACCTTGCCGTCGTACGTGAACGCGGCCGAGTGGCCTGCCGAGGGGATCCCGGGGAGGATGTGGTGCATCATCTTCGGCTCCTCGAGCGAGCCGCCGTCGGGCCCGCCGAGGCTGTAGATGCCGAGGCTGTCGCCGCCGGCGCAGCCGAGCTTCATGGCCTTGCCGAGGATGATCCCGATGTCGTGGCAGGGATGCCCGTCGGTCGGGATCTGGCGGAGCAGTCGCGCCCCCGCCGGGTTCGAGATCGGGATCTCGACGATGTCGAAGTTCGTGCACGTCCCGCTCGAGCTCCCCACGTAGACGAGCAGCCTGTTGTTCGGGAGGTCCGGGACCATCGTCTGAGTGTGCGACCCGCACTGCAGGTCGACCGAGGCCACGATGGTCGGGTTCTTCTTGTTCGAGATGTCGAAGACGTGCAGGCCCTCGAACCCCGGTGGCACGAAGTCGCCGTCACAGGATGCTCCCGCCGCAGCCCGTGTTCGAGTTCCACGAGCGGCTGAGGATGTTCCCGTAGATGGCGATGTCGCCCTGGTTGCCGGGAACGGCGCCCGTGGCGTTCTTGGGCGCGCACTCCTCGTCGTCGATGATCTCCTTCGGCCGCGACGGGAACGTGACGTCGACCAGCCGGAAGCCGTTGTAGTGGCCCTGGACGACCATGTCGCCCCAGAAGGCCAGGTCCGAGTTCATGTAGTTGGACTCGGGGCCGCTCGTCGGGACGCTGCGCTCCGAGAACGGAGCGCGGTTATGTTGGGCGTGACCGCCCAGTTCGCCACGAGCGGTCCGGGCGGGGGCGTCGCGCTCAAGGGAGACGCGACGAGCCCGATTGCCAGTGCGCGACAGCACCAGCAGCAGTCGGAGCTTCACGAGCACCACCTCCAGTTGCTCACGGGGAAGCCCTGTGCGGCCGGCTCCCCTCTGCCTGCCTACAGCGTGGAGTCTCTTGGACCTTGGTCCCACTGTCAAGACGGAGGGAGGCCGCCTCGCGGCGGCCTCCCGTTCGAGCTTCGCTGAGAGCGAGGCTTACCTGTCGATCGTGAACTCCTGGGTCTGCGGGTTGAGGTGGCCGGTCCGCAGATACGTGTCCACTGCGGAGTCGTTCAGCCGCCAGATCGTGAGCCCGCGCGTCATGTCGGACTCGTAGATCCGCCCGTCGTACCAGTAGCTCGACCAGTCGCCGCCGCCCTCGATGCCGACCGGAGGATCCGGGTCGACGAGAGGCGGAGGATCGGCGAAGGCGATCTCCTTGGCGTTCGTCGGATCGGAGAAGTCGACCACGTTCGTCCCCGCCTGGTAGGCGCTCGAGACGAGGATGTAGCGCGGCTTCCCGTTCTTGTTCTTGAGCGGCACGACGTTGTAGTTGTGCCACGTGCAGTTCTCGAGGTCGGACTGCGGCCTCGGGTGCAGGAACGAGCCCAGCTGCTCGCCGGTCTCGACGTCGATGAAGAACACCCTCCGGTTGACGTCGAGGCTCGTCGCCTGGCACTGCGCCTGCGTCCCGCCGCCGGGCTCGTGCCCGAAGACCAGGACCTTGCCGTCCCAGGTGAACGCCGCCGAGTGGCCGACCGTGACGCCCTCGACCATCTTCGAGTAGAGGATCTTCGGGTCGGTGAGCGAGCCGCCCTCGGCCGGGTCGATCGTCCACACCGTGTAACCGTCGTGCCCGGCGCACGCGACCTTCATCGCGTCACCGAGGATCACGCCGGTGTCGTGGCACGAGCGCTCCGGGGTCTCGGGCATCATCGCGGTGGCGACCTTGCCCGAGGCGGGCAGACCGGCCTTGATCATGTTGCCGTCGGTCTGCGAGACCATCATGGCCGGGATGTTGACCGTGTGGCCCGGATCCTCCCCGCCCAGCGTGATCGGGGCGCCGGCCACGTTGTTCACGACGACCACGGCGACGGCTCCCGCCGCCTGGGCATTCTGCGCCTTCAGGAGGAACCCGCAGCCGGTCGGGCCGCGGTCGACGACCGCGATCGCGCCGGCCGGGAACCCGATGAGCGGGCCGCAGCCCTGCGAGGGCGTGGCGCCCGGGATGCTCGGCTCGGGGCCGTTCACGACCACGAAGCTGCCGGCGATTCCGGACTCGGGTGCCATCGTGCCCCAGTTGGCGCCGCTCGCCACGTACGTCCCGGCCGCGGGGGACGGGGCGTTGACGGTGACGACGTTCGGCAGCGCCGGAACGGGGTCGCCCGAGGGCTCGAAGCGCACGAAGTGCGCTCCCGCCGGGTTCGCGAGCGGGATCTCGACGATCTCCAGGCCCGCGCACGGGACGCCCGTCGTGGAGCTGTTGTAGATGAGAACGCGCCCGTTGGCGACGTCCGGCACCAGCGTCTGCGTGTGCGAGCCGCACGGCAGATCGACCATTGCCACGACATCCGGATCGAGCTTGTTCGAGATGTCGAACACGATCAGGCCCTCGAAGCCGACCGGGACGGGATCGCCGTCACAGGTCTGCCCGGCGCCCGCGTTCGAGTTCGAGGAGCGGACGAGGATGTTCCCCCAGATCGTGATGTCGCCCTGGTTACCGCCCTGCCTGTTCCCCTGCGGGTAGCAGTCGGTGTAGTTCAGGATCACCTTCGGCCGCGACGGGAACGTGATGTCGTGCAGCACGAAGCCGTCGTACGTGCCCTGCACGGCCATGTCGCCCCAGAACGCGAGGTCGGAGTTGTAGACCCCGTCGTCGGGAGCGGCGGCCTCGAGCGGAACGGGATTCGCGGAGAATCCCAGCGCCGTCAGGTTGGGCGAGATCGCCCAGTTGCTGACGTGCGGGACGTTCGAGCTCGCCGCGAGCGGTGCGGCGACGATCCCGAGGCTCAGCGCCAGGAGCGCGAGCAAGAGCTTCAACTTCCCCACAGGTACCTCCCCTTTGTTCGCCGGGGAGCCCTCCAGTCCATCACCGCCGCGCGGTCGCCTGATGCCACCGAGATGGTCGAGCTGGCTCCCCTGATGCCTGCCGACGGCTTCAAGTTTTCGCCTATTGCCTCCTTCTTGTCAAGACGAGGGAGGCCGCCTTGCGGCGGCCTCCCATTCCAGCTTCGCTCAGCGCGTCGTTATCGACGGATGCTGAACAGCGTGGTCTGCGGGTTGTTCGAGCCCGTCGTCCGGAGGTACGTGTCCACCGCCGGGTCGTCGAGGCGCCAGATCAGGAGCCCGCGAGTGATGTCGGACTCGTAGAGCCGTCCGTTGTACCAGTACGTGGACCAGTCGCCGCCGAGCTCGATGCCGACGGGCGGGTTCGGGTCGACGAGCGGCGGCGGATCGGCGTACGCGATCTCCTTCGCGTTTGCGACGTCGCTGAAGTCGATGACCGAGATTCCGGACTGGTAGTTGCCGCTGACCATCACGTAGCGCGGCTTCCCGTTCTTGTTCTTCAACGGAACCATGTTGAAGTTGTGCGTGGTGCAGTTCTCGACGTTCGTCTGCGGGCGCGGGATCGTGAACTGACCCGCGGACGCGGCCGTCTCGGCCTCGACGAAGAAGAACGTCCGCTCGAGCGGGTTGTCGGTTGCCTCGCAGTTGGCGCCGGAACCGCCGCCGGGCTCATGGCCGACGACGATGTACTTGCCGTCGTACGTGAACGTGGCGGAGTGGCCGAGCGAGATGCCGCCCGTCACCTTGAGGTAGAGCCACTTCGGATCCGTGAGCGAGCCGCCCTCGGCGGGATCGGTCGTGAACACGTTGATGCCGTTGCCCTGTGCGTCCGCACCGGCGCAGGCGACCATCTGGATGTCGGCCAGCGCGACGGACGTGTCATGGCACGAGTGGTGCATGTCCGGCGGCATGGACGGGTCGCCCGAGGGCTCGAACCGGATGTAGTTCGCCCCGGCCGGGTTGCCCAGCGGGACCTCGACGATGTCGATGCCTGCACAGGACGTGATCGTCGGGTCGGTCGGGTCGCCGCCGAACACGGTGCCGGCGGACGAGTTCGAGTAGACGAGCAGCCGGTTGTTGGCGAGATCGGGCACCAGCGTCTCCGTGTGCGAGCCGCACGGCGTGTCGACGAACGCGACGACGTCGGGGGCCTTCGGATTGCTGATGTCGATGATGTGGACGCCTTCCTGGCCGCGCTCGGGCAGGCCGCCCGCCGCGGGCTCGCGGAACATGGGCCAGTCGCCGCAGAACGCGCCCGGCGTCGTGAAGCGGAGCGGGTCGCTCGTCGGGATGGTCGTGCCCGCCATCGGGTGCCCGGCCGGATACACCGGAGCGGGCGTTGCCGAGTTCCAGGAGCGGATGATCAGGTTGTTCCAGATGAGCACGTCGCCCTGGTTGCCCACCGTGTTCGTCCCGGCGGCACACTGCTCCCAGTTGACGATCTCCTTCGGCCGCGACGGATACGTCACGTCGACCAGCCGGAACCCGCCGTACGTCCCCTGGACGACCGTGTCGTTGTGGAACGCCAGGTCGGAGTTGAAGACCCCGTCCCTGGAGTCCGGCGAGTTGTTGTCGAGCGGGATGACGCGCGCGGAGTATCCGAGCGCCGTCAAGTTGTCTGTGACCGCCCAGTTGCTTACCACGTCGACCGCCGGCGGGGTCGCGCCGAGCGGCGAGGCGATCAGCCCGACCGCGAGCGCAACCAGCGCAAGCGCAAGCTTGACCTTCACCACCAACACCTCCACTTTGTTTTGCGGGAGTCGAAACGGAGACGCGACGGCGTCCGTGCCCCGTGCCCCTACCGGCCCCGGCCCCCTGGCCTGCCTGTAGGAGCAAGTCTCTTTCCCTTCGGTCCGCCTTGTCAAGTGGGGTCGTCAAGGAGAAACGAGGGAGGCCGCCTTGCGGCGGCCTCCCGTTCGAGCTTCGCGTGAGAGCGAGGCTTACTTGTCGATCGAGAACAGCTGCGTCTGCGGGTTGTTCGCGCCCGAGGTGCGCAGGTACGTGCTCACAGCCGGGTCGTCGAGGCGCCAGATGATGCAGGCCCCTCGTGATGTCCGACTCGTAGATGCGTCCGTTGTACCAATAGGTCGACCAGTCGCCGCCGAGCTCGATCCCGACAGGCGGGTTCGGGTCGACGAGCGGCGGAGGATCGGCGTAGGCGATCTCTTCGAGGCGTTCGCCGGATCGCTGAAGTCGATGACGCGAGATGCCCGACTGGTAGTTGCCGCTGACCAGCACGTAGCGCGGCTTGCCGTTCTTGTTCTTGAGCGGGACGGTGTTGAAGTTGTGCGTGACGCAGTTCTCCAGGTTCGGTCTGGATACGCGGGATGGGCTCGGAGCCGACGATGTCGCCCGTCTGAGCGTCGAGGAAGAAGAACGTCCTCTCGACGATCGGGTCGAGTCGCGTCGCACTCTGCGCCGCTGCCGCCACCCTGCTCGTGGCCGACGACGATGATCTTGCCGTCGTACGTGAAGGTGGCCGAATGCCCGATGCCGCTGCCGCCCGTCGTCTTGTGGTACAGGAACTTCGGGTCGGTCAGCGAGCCGCCCTTGGCCGGGTCCGTGGTGTGCACGGTGACGCCCGAGCCCGCGACGTCCGAGCCGCCGCCTGCGCAGGCGACGAGGTTCACGTCGGCGAGGAACACCGAGGTGTCATGGCAGGGTGATGGTCCTCGCCCGGAGGCATGGAAGGGTCGCCGGCCGCCTCGAAGCGGACGTACGACGCCGCATGCCGGATTGGCCAGCGGGACCTGGATGATGTCGTAGCCGGCGCAGGAGAGCGGCGGCGGATCACCCGGAGGATCGCCGAACACGTTGCCGCTCGAGGAGTTGCCGTAGACGAGCAGGCGGCCGTTGGCGAGGTCGGGCACCAGCGTCTCGGTATGAGTCCCGCACGGCGTGTCGACGAACGCGACGGTGTCGGGGTTCTTCGGGTCGCTGATGTCGATGATGTGCATGCCTTCCTGGCCACGCTCGGCGAGACCGGTTGCCGGGATCGGCCGGCTCACGGAACATCGGCCAGTCGCCGCAGAACGCGCCCGGCGTCGTGAAGCGGAGCCGGGTCGGTCACCGGGATGGTCGTACCCGCCATCGGATGCCCCGCCGGATACACCGGCGCCGGCGTTCCGGAGTTCCACGCCCTGATGACGAGGTCACCCCAGACGATCACGTCGCCCTGGTTGCCGACGGTGTTCGTCGGGCTGGCGCACTGCGTCCAGTTGACGATCTTCCTTCGGACGGGACGGATAGGTGACGTCGATCAGCCGGAACCCGGCGTACGTCCCCTGGACGACCGTGTCGTCCTCGAACGCGAGGTCGGAGTTGAAGACCGCCCTCATGCCCGGGACGGTGTTGTCGAGCGGGACGTTGCGGCCCGAGAAGCCGAGCGCCGTCATGTTGTCGGACACCGCCCAGTCGCTGACGACGTCGACGGGCTGGTGGTGTCGCGCCGAGCGGCGAGGCGATCAGCCCGACGGCCAGCGCAATAAGCGCTAGCGAGAATTTCACTTTCACTACGGAGGACCTCCTGTTTCGCGGCAGGGTTAGCCTCACGGACGCACACCATGCTGGCCCGCTGCGAACATGTGGATGTTCGGCTAGCTCCCCCAAGTGCCTGCCTGACTCAGCGATCTTCTGACTTTTCGAGGCCCCTTGTCAAGCGGGTCGTCAACAGGGAGGCCGCCCTCGCGGGCGGCCTCTCTGCTGTTGCGATGCGATGTCGTTCTCTCGGTGCTACTTGCCGATCGAGAACTCCGACGTCTGCGGGTTCAAGTGATCGGTGCGGAAGTACGACGTCACCGCTGGGTCGTTGAGGCGCCAGATGAGGAGGCCCCTCGTGATGTCCGACTCGTAGATGCGGCCGTTGTACCAGTAGGTCGACCAGTCGCCTCCGAGCTGCGTCGGAACGAGCGGCGGCGGGTCTGCGTAGGCGATCTCCTTCGCGGCAGCAGGGTTCGTGAAGTCCACGACGCTGATGCCGGCCTGGTAGTTCCCGCCCACGAGCACGTAGCGCGGCTTGCCGGCCTTGTTCCTGAGCGGGACGACGTTGTAGTTGTGGATGGTGCAGTTCTCCGCTGCCGTCTGCGGCCGCGGCAGGACGAACTGCCCGAGCTTGGCGCCCGTGTCGGCGTCGTAGAAGAACCAGCTCTTCTTGACGGCCGGGTCGGTCGCCTCGCACTCCGGCGCGGAGCCGCCGCCCGGCTCCCAGCCGAGGATGATGACCTCGCCGTCGAACGTGAGCGCGGCCGAGTGCCAGTTCCCGTTGCAGAGCGGGTTGCCGGGCTCGTTGCAGACCCCGGGCTCCGAGATCGTGAACAGGAACTGCGGGCTCGTGATGCTCCCGCCCGGCGTCGAGTTCGCGCCGATGTCGAAGACGTTGGCGTGGTCGTGGCTCGCGCACACCATCTTGTTGACGTTGCCGAGGATGACGCCGCTGTCATGGCAGGCGCCGGCTTCCGTGAGCGGGGCGTTGCCGATGACGCTCGTGCCGGCGAGGTTGTCCAGCGGCACCGAGATGATCGAGATGAACGGCGGCGTCGAGCCGGACGTCTGGTTGTAGATGATCACGCGGTTGTTGGCCGTGTCCGGCACGAGCGTCGCCGTGTGCGAGCCGCCCGTGACCGGGCACCTGCGCGACGAGCTGCGGGTTCCCGAAGTTGGACAGGTCGAAGACGTGGATGCCCTCGAACCCGGTCGGGATCGCCTGGCCGTCGCAGGTCACGCCCGCAGGCGCCGGCGTGTTGTACGAGCGGACGAGCAGGTCGGGCTTGTCCTTGTTCTTGCCCCAGATGACGATGTCGCCCTGGTTTCCGTTACAGGGCTGGAAGAGGACCTCCTTCGGGCGCGACGGGAACTTGATGTCGACGATCCGGAACCCGTCGTACGTCCCCTGGAACGCGTAGTCGCCCCAGAACGCGAGGTCGGAGTTGAAGACGCCCGGGGCCGGGTTCGGCCGCGGCGCGTAGCCGAGCGCCGTCAGGTTGTCGGTGACGGCCCAGTTGGCGACGACCGGGACGCTAGGTGGCCCGGACGCCGAGAGCGGCGCGGCGACGATCCCGATCGCAACGAGTGCGAGCGCCGCGAAGAGCTTGAGCTTGCTCATTGGCACCTCCCTGGTGTCGAGGGAAGGCCGTGCCGAAGCATGCCTAGACGGCGGATAAGGCTGACAGACGTCATCGGCACGACGGCTCCCCCAGGTTGCCGATTTCACGGCAGTCTTAACAGGCCTCGGCGGGCTGTCAAGTAAACGTTTCGAGACCGCTAGGTGAAGAGTCGGACGACTGCGGTCGCGGCCGCGGCGGCGATCACGACCACCAGTAGCGGCGCACGGAGAAGCAGCGCGACGACGGCAGCGCCGAGCCCGACGAGCCGCGCGTCGAGGACGATCTCCTCGTCCCCGCCGAGCACCTGCGTGACGACGAGGGCGGCCAGGAGCGCGGGGGCGAGAAGGCTCGACGATTCCCGGTCAGGTGCTGCGGCAGCGGCCTGCCTCCGAGCAGGACCGGCCCGACCGCCTTCAGGGCGATGGTCAGCGCGCCGACCACGACGATCACGATCCAGATGTCGCTCACGGCTTCCTCCAGCCGATCAGGCAGGCGGCGCTCGCGGCGACGATCGGGACGCCGGCGGGCGTGAAGGGGAGGAGCACGAGCGCGATCGTGCCGCCGAGAACGGCGGCCGCGAGCGCCTGGCGTGAGCGCACCTGCGGGATGAGCAGCGCGAGGAAGAGCGCGGGGAAGGCGGCGTCGAGCCCGAGGTCGGCCGGGTCGGCGAGCGCGTCGCCGGCGATCGCGCCGACGGCGGTGCCCGTGACCCAGCACGGGTAGAGGACCAAGCCCGGCGCCGACGAGGAGACGGCGGTCGAAGGCGCCGTCGGGGCGCCGCGAGACGGCCCAGCTCTCGTCGACGATGAGCTGGGACTCGAGCAGGCGGCGGATGACGCCCCCGGTGAAGACGGGCGCCATCGAGACGCTGATCGGCGCATAGCGGGCGTTCAGGAGCGTGGCCGCGACGATGGCCGAGACGACGCCGCCGCCTGCGCCGAGGATCGACGCCGCGGCGAACTGTGCCGACCCCGCGAAGGTCGTCGCGGACATGACGATCGCCTCGACCGACTGGATCCCCGACGCGCGGGCCAGCACGCCGAAGGACGCGCCGAACGCGAACGCGGCGATGCCGATCGGGGCGACTTTCCTCGCCCCGTCGCGGTAGCGGCCGGGGCTCACGCGTCGAGGACCCAGTCGCGCGTGAGAAAGAGCCAGAAGGCGAGCCCCGCGTAGGGCCCGTAGCGGCGGAAGCGCCTGGTGATCGTCGTGTCCTTTGCCTTCCGTCCGCCGTTGAGCGACGCGTACTTCGGTCGCGTCCAGGAGTCGAGCACGAGCCGGGAGTAGCGCCCCAGCAGCATCATCACGTGCGCCGCGGCGTAGGGCCCGACCCCGGGCAGCGCGAGCAGGCGCTCCGCGACCTCGTCGTCCGGAAGGTCCTCGCGGCTGGCGGCGGCGAGCTCCTCGAGGTCGAGCTCGCCCGAAGCGACGTCCGCCGAGAGGGTGCGGAGGTACGCGCCGCGGTAGCCGGCGCGGACGATGTCCCGGTAGAACGCCTCGTCGGCCGCGGCCATGGCAGCGGGCGTCGGGAAGGCGCGGCCGTACGGGCCGTCGGCCGCAGCGCCGGCGGCAGGCTCGCCGAGGTGCTCGACGAGCGCGCCGACCATGCGCTCGGTCGCCGACCACGCGCAGTTCGTCGTGCAGATCGTCTTGACGACCTCCTCGAACACCGTCGGACTGCGCACGAGCCGGCCGGCGCCCGACGCGACCCAGGAGAGGTCGGGGTCGTCGGCGGTGAGCGCGTAGAAGCCGGAGAGATCCTCGTCGAGGCGCAACACGTGCGAGGCGGCGGCGACGAGCTCGTCGGACTGGCGCTTCCCCGGCGCGCGTCCGGTGACGGAGATCCGGGCGTTGCCCGGGATGCCCTCGCCGATCAGCACCGTCCGCGGCTTCGAGCCGGGGAGGGGGACCGTGATCTCGAGCGTCCTCGCCTCCTCGTCGATCAGCATCGGCGGCAGGTCGACGAGGCCATGCGACTGGATCGCCCGCCAGAGGTCGACGGGCTCGCCGCCCGCGCCGACGAGCGGGAGCTCTGCGCTCCAGGACACACCACCCCGCGTCACCGTCCCATCGTCTCCTCTGGTCGCTGCGTAACCGATGATCTAGCATAGATGGTTATGAGCACCCAAGCCGCGCCCGGCGAGCTGGAGCGCGTCCGCGACTTCGTGAACACGCTCGACGTCGAGTCCGGCGCCGACGCGCTCTCGAGCCCGGAGGCGCTGCGCGCCTGGCTGCACGGCCGCGGCCTGGCTCCCGGGCGGAGCGCCACGCGCGCTGACCTCGTCGCGGCCCGCCGCCTCCGCGAGGCGATTCGCGCGCTCCTGCTCGAGAACAACGGGCTCAGCGTCCGCAAGGAGGCGGCGTTGACCCTCAATCGCGCCGCGGCCCGCGCCGGGGTGAGCCTTCGCTTCGACTCAGGCGGCCGGGTCCGGCTCGAGCCGGCGGCGCGCGGGGTCGACGCCGCGCTCGGACGGCTCGTCGCGATCGCGGCCTCGGCCATGGTCGACGGAACGTGGGCGCGCCTCAAGGCCTGCCGCGCGGACGACTGCCACTGGGCGTTCTACGACCGCGCCCGAAATCACTCGCGGCACTGGTGCTCGATGGCCGTGTGCGGCAACCGGACGAAGGCCCGGACGTACCGACAGCGGCACGCGGGCTGAACGCGGCGTCGGGCCGCCGTGGTACACGTGCGCCGTGGCGATCCTCGGAATCGACGTGGGGGGCACGTTCACGGACGCCGTGCTTCTGACCGGCGGTGAGCTGCGGACGGCCAAGATCCCGACCGTCCGCGCGCAGGAGCATTCGGTCGTCAAGGCGGCCGCCGCGGTCGGCGCCGACGCCGGACAGCTCCATCGCTTCACGCACGGCACGACCATCGCCACGAACGCGCTCCTCGAGCGCAAGGGCGCGAAGACGGCGTTCGTCGGCACCGCCGGCTTCGAGCACGTCCTGCACCTCCGGCGCCAGGCGCGAGCGCACCTGTATCGCCTCTGCGAGCACCATCCCGACCCGCTCGTCCCGCTCGACCGCTCCGTCGGCGTCCACGAGCGCATCGGCCCCGAGGGCGTTGTCGAGTCGCTCGACCTCGACTCGCTCCCGGACCTGGACGCGGAGGCGGTTGCGGTCTGCCTCCTCTTCTCGTTCCGCGACTCGACGCACGAGCGCCTCGTCGCGGAGGAGGTGCGACGGCGCCTTCCGAACGCGCACGTCGTCGCCTCGCACGAGGTGGCGCCGGAGTTCCGGGAATACGAGCGCGCGGCGACGACGACCGTCGACGCGTACCTCGGTCCCGTCCTCGCGCACTACCTCGGCTCGCTGGCGGCGCGCTGCCGGGAGGCCGGGTTGACCGAGCCCCTCGTGATGCGCTCGTCGGGCGGCGTGTGCACGCTCGCCGAGGCGGCCCGGCATCCGGCGCTGGTGCTCGTCTCGGGCCCGGCGGCGGGCGTCGTCGGCGCAGCCCGCATCGCGCGGCTTGCCGGCGTCGAGAACGCGATTGCCTTCGACATGGGCGGCACCTCGACGGACGTCTGCCTCATCGAGGGCGGGCACGTGGAGCGCACGGCCGAGCGTGAGGTCGGCGATTTCCCGATCCGGCTCCCGATGGTCGACCTCCAGACCGTCGGCGCCGGCGGCGGCTCGATCGTCTGGCGCGACGCCGGCGGCGCGCTCCGGGTCGGTCCGCAGAGCGCGGGCGCCGACCCCGGGCCTGCCTGCTACGGCCGCGGCGGCCTCGAGCCGACGGTCACCGACGCGAACCTCGTCCTCGGACGTCTCCCGGCCGCGCTTGCGGGCGGGCTCGAGCTCGATCGCGCGGCGGCCGAGCTCTCGCTGGGCGACTTCGACGCCGACGCCGTGATCGACGTCGTCAACGCGGAGATGCTTCGGGCGCTGCGCCTCGTCTCGGTCGAGCGCGGCCACGATCCCCGGGACTTCGCCCTCGTCGCCTTCGGCGGCGCCGGGCCGCTGCACGCGTGCGAGCTCGCCGACGAGCTGGGGATCCGCAAGGTCCTGGTCCCGGCGGCGGCGGGCGTCCTCTCAGCCCTGGGACTCGTGGCGAGCGACGAGCGGCGCGACCGTGTGCGGTCGTACGTCATCCCGCTCGAGGAGGCGGGTCTCCTGCCGCAGACCGGCGAGGTCGACCTTCGCTACCGCGGCCAGTCGTTCGAGCTCACCGTCTCGCTGGAGCAGAACCCGGCCGAGGCGTTCCACCGAGCGCACGAGGAGCGCTACGGCTACGCCGACCGCGACCGCCCGATCGAGCTCGTCGCGGTGCGCACCGCGGAGGTCACGCCGGGGCCCGAGCTCGTCCTCCCCTCCGGCGAGCCGGAGACGTGCGTCGGCCCCGCCGTCGTCGAGCTCGACGGCGCCACCTGCTGGATTCCCCCCGGGTGGGAGGGGGCTAGGGACGGGAATAGCACGTGGACCCTCACGAGATCGTGAATATCGAGCTCCAAGTTCTCGGCAGCGCGCTCCGGGCGGTTGCGGAGGAGATGGGCGCCGTGCTCGTCCGCTCCGCGTTCTCGGCCAACATCAAGGAGCGCCGCGACTGCTCGACCGCGCTCTTCGCGGAGGACGGGCGAATGATCGCGCAGGCCGAGCACATCCCCGTCCATCTCGGCGCCATGCCCGAGGCGGTCGCCGCCGTCCGCGAGCGCGATCCGCGCCCCGGCGACGTCTTCGTCGTCAACGACCCGTTCACCGGCGGCACGCACCTCCCCGACATCACCCTCGTCTCGCGGACGGGCGTCGGCTACGCGGTCTCGCGCGCCCACTACGCCGACGTCGGCGGCGCCGAGCCGGCGAGCCTGCCCGCCTCCTCGACGGACATCTACCAGGAGGGCCTCGTAATCCCGCCCGTGCGGCTCACGGACGAGGTGCTCACGATCCTGTTCGCCAACATGCGCAACCCGGACGAGCGGCGCGGCGACCTCCGGGCGCAGCTCGCGGCGCACCGGCTCGCGGAGGCGCGGCTCGCCGAGCTCGTCGACCGGCGCGGCATCGACCGGGTGGAAGCGGCGATGAGCGAGCTCTTCGCCTACTCCGAGCGGCGCGTGCGAACGGCGGTCTCGGCTCTCCCCGACGGCCGGTACGAGGCTTCTGACGTGCTCGAGGCGCAGGGCGGCGAGCTCGTGATCAGGGCCGCCGTGACGATCGCCGGCGACGAGATCGAGATCGACTTCACGGGCACCGACGGGCAGCACGACGGCAACCTCAACTGCCCGCTCGCCGTGACCCGCTCGGCCGCCTACTTCGTCGTCCGCTGCCTCACCGACCCGGACGTGCCGGCCTCGGGAGGCGCGTTCGCGCCCGTCCGCGTGCACGCGCCCGAGGGCTCGCTCCTGAACGCGCGCCGGCCCGCCGCGGTCGTCGCGGGCAACGTCGAGACCTCGAGCCGGATCGCCGACGTCCTCTTCCGCGCCTTCGGCCAGGCGGTGCCGGTTCCCGCGCAGGGCCAGGGGACGATGAACAACCTCACCTTCGGGAACGCGCGCTTCTCGTACTACGAGACGATCGCGGGAGGCCAGGGCGGGTGCCCGAACGGCGAGGGGCCCTCGGCCGTGCACGTGGCGATGTCGAACACGCTGAACACTCCGGTCGAGGCGCTCGAGCTCGCCTACCCGCTGCGGGTGGAGCGGTACGCGCTCCGCCTCGGGTCGGGCGGCAAGGGGCGCTTCTGGGGCGGCGACGGCGTCATTCGCGAGATCACGGCGCTCGAGTCGTGCCGCGTCTCGATCGTCAGCGAGCGGCGGTTGCGCGGGCCGGGCGGCACGCGTGGGGGAGAGCCCGGCGAGCCGGGCCGGAACCTCGTGGACGGCGACCCGGTGCCGGGGAAGGTGACACTTTCGATCGAGGCGGGCGAGTCCGTGACGATCGAGACGCCCGGCGGCGGCGGGTTCGGCTCCGCCGCCTAGTCACTCCGCCTGCGCGCGTATATAACCGCGCCCATGACCGACACCGGCTTCACCATCAAGCACGACGCCGACTTCGAGCGCAGCGGCCGCTGGACCCTCGCCCGGCGCTCGCTCGAGCTCCGATCGTTCGGGATGAACCTCGTCGAGATCGAGCCAGGAGGGTCGATCCCCGAGCACGACGAGACCGGCCGCATGCAGGAGGAGGTCTTCATCGTGCTCGAGGGCACCGCAGCGGCCGTGATCGAGGGAGTCGAGCATCCCGCGCCGGCCGGCACCTACGTGCGCGTCGACCCCGAGCCGCGCCGGACGATCACGAACGTCGGCGACGACCCCGTCCGCGTCCTGATCGTGTCCGCACCGGTCGCGAGCGGCTACGAGCCGATGGAGTGGGCCTAGCGCGAGGGAGCGACGACCGCCGCGGGCGTTAGGCTCCGCCCACGGTGCGGCTCTTCCGCAAGCGCGCTCGACTCCGACCGCTCGACGAGCGGGAGTGCTACCTCCGTCTCCACGGCCTGCGGTCGGGAGAGATCGAGGTGGTCGAGGTCCGGGACGCGCCGACTCCGGTCGCGGCTCCCGTCCCCGCCGCAGCCCCGGCCGTCGGGCCGACCGACTCTGAGCCCGCGCTTCACCTTCTGATCGCATACCCGCGCAACGCCGGCCGCCTGACCGGCGAGGAGCTGCGACGGGAGCTCCTGCGCCGGATGCAGGCCCGGACCGGCGAAGCGGCTTAGGCCTAGCCCGGCAGGATCGCGCCCTCGTGCCCGAGGAGCGCCTGCTTGATCTCGAGGCCGCCCGCGTAGCCGACGAGGCTTCCGGTCGAGCCGACGATCCGGTGGCACGGGACGACGATCGGGATCGGGTTGCGGTTCAGTGCCCCGCCCACGGCACGTGCCGCCCGCGGCCGGCCGATGCGCTGGGCGAGCCCGCCGTAGGTGTCGACGTGCCCGTACGGGACGCGGACGAGCTCCTCGAGCACCATCCGCTGGAAGTCCGGCAGGGGCGTGAGGTCGACCGCCAGGTCGAAGTCCTGGCGCTTTCCCTCGAAGTACTCGTCGAGCTCGCGGCGCACGCGGTCGACGGGCGCGGACGAGCGCAGGACGCGCGGGCCGAAGGCCCGTGCCAGCGCCTCGAGCTCGTGCTCCGGCTCGGGGTCGAACGAGATGCGGCAGAGCCCGCGGTCGCTCGCGGCCACGAGCAGCGGGCCGATCGGGGACTCGGTGACGTCGTAGGCGACGTCGAGCAGGCCCTCCGAGGCGGCCGCCTCGCGGAAGCGGCGATCGAGCTCCTCTGGAACGCCGGTCATGTGCTGTGCCTCCTTCGCAGACGGCGAACGCCCGACGACGCGGCCGCGCGTGCGGCCTCGGTGCTCGAGTCGAGCGCTGCGCCGATGTCGTCGTAGGAAAGGTCGTAGCCGTAGCGGAGCACGACCGCCGCGCGTTCGGTGGGCGGCAACTCGCCGACCAGGTGCTCGAGCTCGGCGTAGGCAGGTCGCGCGTCGGTGACGGCGATCTCCTCGGGCTCTTCGGTCGGCATCGCCTTGCGGCGCGTGTCCACGGCGACGTTCGTCGCGATCGTGAACGCCCACGCGCGGAGATGCCGGCCGTGCTCGAGCTTCGCGTACCCGCGCAGGGCGCGGAGGAACGTCTCCTGGAATGCGTCCTCGGCGGCGTCGCGGCCCAGCAGGCGCGCGAGGTAACCGAAGATCTCGTCCCGTCGCTCCTCGTAGAAGCGCTCGAACGGCGGTATCGCGGCCACGGCTTCCATCATCCGTTGAAACGCGCGACGCCGCCGAGATGTGAGACTGCCGCGCAATGCGCTTCGCCGTCGTGGGTCACGTCGAGTGGGTCGAGTTCGCGAAGGTCGAGCGGTTACCGCAGCAGGGGGAGATCGTGCAGGCGTCCGACTGGTGGGCGGAGGCCGCCGGCGGAGGAGGGGTGGCGTCCGTCAGGCTCGCGCGACTGGGGGAGAGCTCGACGCTCTTCACGGCGCTCGGGCGGGATCCGCTCGGCGACGCCGCGCTCGCCCAGCTGACCGAACTCGGGGTGCGCGTGGAGGCGTCGCGGCACCCGGAGCCGCAGCGGCGCGGCTTTACGTTCGTCGACGGGGACGGGGAGCGGACGATCACGATCATCGGGGAGAAGCACGTGCCGCGCGGCTTGGATCCGCTGCCCTGGGGCGAGCTCGCGGAGACCGACGGGGTCTACTTCGTCAGCGGGGACCCGGCTGCCGCGCGGGAGGCGAGGGGCGCTCGGGTGCTCGTCGCCACCGCGCGCGTGCTCCCGGTCCTCGCCGAGGCCGGTGTCGAGCTCGACGTGCTCGTGCTGAGCGCGAAGGACCCGAGCGAGCGCTTCGAGCCGGGTGACCTCGACCCGCCGCCGCGCCTCGTCGTCAGAACGGCGGGAGACAAAGGGGGAAGCTGGGCCGCAGGCGACGGCGCGTCGGGCGCGTACCAACCGGCGCCCATCCCAGGCCCCTTGGCGGACAGCTACGGCGCGGGGGACAGCTTCGCGGCGGGCCTGACGTATGCGCTCGCGGCGGGAAAGAGCCGCGAGAAAGCTCTCGCCTTCGCGGCGGAAGCGGCGGCCGAGGCGCTCACGCGCCGGGGCGCCCACGGGTTGAACTAGCCGCTAGGCGGAGGGCCCTTCGAGCGCGCGCAGGATGTAGTCGGCGTACCAGCCGGGCCAGTCCTCGTCCCGGTGCCCGAGCCCGCGCTCGTACTCGCCGTGAGCCTTCTCCGCCTCACGGAGGAGCGCAGCCAGTTTCTCCCTCGTCAGCTCAACGTCCATCGCTGTCTCCTTCCCTGCGTTTTTCCGCGGCGCCGCATTCTCGCGCTTTAGTTGCCAAGTGGGGGATTGTGGTCTAAAGTGGGGCGAAGTGGAAGACCTGGAAGGCGTTGCCCAATGCTTCTCGGCGAGTACGAGCACACCATCGACGACAAGAACCGACTCACTCTTCCCGCGCGGTTCCGACAGTCCTTCGCCGCGGGAGTCGTGGTCGCGCGCGGCATCGACCAGTGCCTCGACGTGTACACGCGCGAGGCCTGGGAGGCGACCATGGCGTCCCGTCTCGGCGGCCTGGATCCGTTCACGCGGGAGAACCGCCAGCTCCGTCGCGCGCTGTTCTCGTCGGGCAGCGAGGCGGACGTCGACAAGCAGGGGCGCGTGACGATCCCCGCCGGCCTGCTCACGAAGACGAGCCTGGCGCGTGACGTCGTGGTCGTCGGCGTCGGCGACCACCTCGAAGTGTGGGACCGCAAGGCCTGGAAAGCCGAGATCGAGGACGTTGAAGGGAGGGTGGAGCTTGTTGCGGAACGCGTTGCAGCACGAGAACGCTGATCACGTCCCCGTCCTTGCCGACGAGGTGCGCGAGCTCCTCGCCGTTCAGCCCGGGGAGACGGTCATCGACGGCACCTTCGGGGCCGGCGGCCATGCCGAGCTCCTGGCGGCCGAACTCCAGGGGAAGGGCCGGTTCATCGCGATCGACAAGGACGCGAGCGTCCGGCCGTACTTCGAGCGCTTCCAGCGCGGCACGAACGTCTCCACGCGGTTCCTCCGCGGCGACTTCGCGGTCATCCTCGGCCAGCTCGCCGACAACGGCGTCGAGGCGGACGCCATCCACCTCGACCTCGGCATCTCGAGCATGCAGATCGACCGGCCCGAGCGCGGCTTCTCCTACGCGGCCGACGCCCCGCTCGACATGCGGATGGACGCCTCCGCGCCTCGTTCGGCGCGCGAGATCGTCAACGAGGCGGACGAGCGAGAGCTGGCGGACATCTTCCGCCGGTACGGGGAGGAGCGCTTCGCCCGCCAGATCGCCCGCGCGATCGTCCGGCGCCGGGCGGAGCAGCCCTTCGAGCGGACAGGCGACCTCGTCGAGGTCGTCCGCTCCGCCATTCCCGCGCCGAGGCGCTTCGGCGACGGCCATCCGGCGAAGCGAGTCTTCCAGGCGTTGCGGATCGTCGTCAACGAGGAGCTCGAGTCGCTCGAGCAGGCGTTGCCGGCGGCCCTCCGCCTCCTGCGCCCCGGCGGCCGGATCGCGGTCATCAGCTTCCACTCCCTCGAGGACAGGATCGTGAAGCGCTTCTTCGCCGCCCAGGCGCGCGGCTGCACCTGTCCGCCCGACCTGCCCATCTGCGTCTGCGGCAAAGAGCCGACGCTGCGTCTGGTGACACGCAAGGCGATCAGGCCTTCGCCGAGCGAGACGGCCGAGAACCCACGCGCGGCTTCCGCGCGCCTCCGCGTGGCGGCAAAGACCTGATGGCGACCGCGGCTGCACGGGCAGAGCCACGCCCTCGCCGAGCGCCACGCGCTCAGCCGCGGCCGCGTCCACAGTCGCGTCCCGCCCCTCGAAAGCGGGCGGCTGCCCGGCCTCGCCTGGCCGGCAGCGTCGTCTGGATCCTCGTCATGGCCGCGCTGCTGGCCGGCATCGTCGCGCTGAACGTCGGCGTCCTCCGGCTCAACATGGAAGGCGAGCGGCTCGACGAGGAGTACAACCGGCTCGACACGCGGCACCAGGAGCTGGAGACCGACCTGTCGCGCAAGGCCGCCGCCGGGCGCATCGAAGGCATCGCGGTCGACCAGCTGGGGCTCGTCAGGGCCGAGGACCGCAGCTACCTCCGCCTGCAGCCGCCCAAGAAGGGATAGCTCCCCATGCGCCAGGCCAACAGGCGCATCCGTCTGCTGATCGCGGTCTTCGCGCTCCTCTTCCTGGCCGCGTTCGGGCGGGTGGCCTGGCTCCAGGCCGTCAAGGCGCACGCGCTCGACCAAATCGCGACGAGCCAGCACCGCGAGGAGCGCGCCGTCCCCGCGCGCCGGGGGACGATCCACGACCGGCTCGGGAGGCAGCTTGCTTTCGGCGAGCGGGCGACGACCGTGTACGCGAACCCGCGGCAGATCGTCGACGCGCGCGCAGCGGCCATCGTGGCCGGGCGCGCGCTCGAGCTCGACCCCGGCGACCTCTATGAGCTGCTCTCGGACCGTTCGAAGGGGTTCGTCTACGTCGCGCGCCAGGCGGACCCGGACAAGGCGGAGGAGCTCAAGAGCAAGGAGATCCCGGGCATCGGCTTCTATCCGGAGGAGCGCCGCGTATACCCGCAGAAGGCGGTCGCCTCCGAGGTCGTGGGGTACGCGGGCACCGAAAACACCGGCCTGTCGGGCCTCGAGCTCCAGCTCGACAAGGTCCTGGCCGGCAAGGACGGTTCCGAGACGGTGATCCGCGATCCGTTCGGCCGCAGGATCGAAGTCGTCGACTCGAAGCCGGTCAAGAACGGGCGCGACGTCTGGCTCACGCTCGACCATTCGCTGCAGCGCCAGGTCGAGAAGATCCTCAGGCGGACGCGGACGAACTGGGCCGCCAAGGCGGCGACCGCCGTGGTCATGGACGTGAACACCGGAGGGATCCTTGCCCTCGCAGTGGAGCCGGGCTTCGACGCGAACACCTACCCGAACGTGTCCCGCTGGGACGAGGAGCGCCTGCGCAACCGCGCCGTGACCGACACGTATGAGCCGGGCTCGACCTTCAAGGTCGTCACCGTCGGCGGCGTGCTGGAGTCCGGCCTCGTCGCGCCGACGACGAAGTTCCGGCTCCCGGGGGAGATCAAGGTCGGAGACCGCGTGATCCACGAGGCCGTCGCGCGGGGGACGCAGACGATGAGTGTCGCCCAGATCCTCTCGCACTCCTCGAACGTCGGCGTCATCACGCTGGCCATCCAGCTCCAGCGCGAGAAGCTCTCGGAGTGGATCAAGCGCTTCGGGTTCGGCGCGAAGACCGGCGTCGACTACCCGGGCGAGACGCGCGGGATCGTCCTCCCGCCCGACGAGTGGTCCGGCTCGACGATCGGGAACGTGCCCATCGGGCAGGGCATCGCCGTGACGCCGCTCCAGATGGTCGCCGCCTACGGCGCGATCGCGAACGACGGCGTGTGGATCGAGCCGCACCTCGTCGACCGCGTCGTCGGGCAGAAGCGCACGAAGCCGAAGACGCGGCGCGTCATCTCCGAGCAGACGGCCTCCCAGCTGACGCGGATGCTGCGCGGCGTCGTCGAGGAGGGGTCGGGCGTGACCGCCCAGATCGACGGCTACCGGGTCGCCGGCAAGACGGGCACCGCGGCCAAGCCGGATCCCACGGGCGGCTACTCCACGTCGCGCTACGTCGCGTCCTTCGTCGGCTTCGCCCCGGCGAGCAACCCGCAGATCGTCGTCCTCGTGACCGTCGACGAGCCGAGGGGGGCGATCTGGGGCGGCACGGTCGCGGCCCCGGCCTTCGCCGAGATCGGCCAGTTCGCGCTCGAGTACCTGGAGATCCCGCCCGACCGCGCCGGGTAGCGCGAAGGAGTAAGACGCGCGCGTGTGCGCGCGCGGGGGGCCCCCGTCGGGGCGTCCCAGGACGAACGCTATCGAGGGAATCTCCGCGCGTCCGTCGCGGACCGCGCCAGAATGCACGCAGGACTGAGGAAGAACCACGCGCGCCGCGGCGAAGTGAGCGGCAAATCCGTGCCTGAACCGCCTGCCATCGATCTCGAGAGCCTCGGCCGGGCCATCGGCGCGGTCGAGACGATCGACCCTGCGGCGGTTCGTGTCACAGACCTTGCCTACGACACCCGCGCCGTCTCGCCCGGGGCGCTGTTCGTCTGCGTGCCCGGCGAGCGGGCAGACGGTCACGACTTCGCTGCCGGCGCGGTCGCCGCCGGCGCGGTCGCCCTCGTCGTCGAGCGCCCGCTCGACCTCCAGGTGCCCCAGCTCGTCGTGGTCGACGCGCGCGCGGCCATGGCGCTCGCCGCGGACGCGTTCTACGGGCGGCCGACCCGCGACCTGGAGGTCGCAGGCGTCACCGGCACGAACGGCAAGACGACGACCGCGTTCCTGCTCTACTCGATCCTGGCGGCCGCCGGCCGCCGGCCCGGCCTGCTCGGCACGGTCGAGATGCGCATCGGCGGCGAGCGGCGCGCGGTCGTCCGCACGACCCCGGAGGCCATCGACCTCCAGCGCACGTACCGCGAGATGCTCGACGCCGGCGACCGGAGCTGCGCCATGGAGGCCTCGTCGCACGCCTCGGAGCTGAAGCGGCTGCTCGGGACGCGCTTCCGGGCGCTCGTCTTCACGAATCTGACCCAGGATCACCTCGACTTCCACGGCACGATGGACGCGTACTTCGAGGCCAAGCGGCGGCTCTTCGTCGAGCCGGACGTCGACGGGAACCGGCCTCCCGCGGCCGTCAACGTCGGCGACGAGCACGGGCGGCGTCTTGCCGCCGAGCTCCGAGACCTTGGCGCCGAGCTGCTCACGTTCGGGCTCGACGACGCGGATGTCCGGCCGGACGAGCTCGAGCTGACCCCCTCGGCGACGAGCTTCCGCGCGGCCGGGCTCGCCGTGCGGCCGCGCCTCCGCGGGCGGTTCAACGTCGAGAACGTGCTCGGGGCGATCGCGGCCGGGCGTCTGCTCGGAATCGAAGACGACGCGATCGTCCGCGGCGTCGAGCACCTGTCCGGCGTGCCCGGGCGTTTCGAGGCCGTGGACGAGGGGCAGCCCTTCGCGGTGCTCGTCGACTACGCGCACACGCCGGAAGCGCTCGAGAACGTGCTCGCCGAGGCGCGCAGCCTCGCGACCGGCCGGCTGCTCTGCGTCTTCGGCTGCGGCGGCGACCGCGACCGCGCCAAGCGCCCGCTGATGGGCGAGGTCGTGAGCCGTCTCGCCGACCGCGCGATCGTCACCTCCGACAACCCGCGGAGCGAGGAGCCGACGGCGATCATCGACGAGATCCTCACCGGCATGAGCGGCGACGAGGACGTCGAGCCGGACCGTGCCGCGGCCATCGCGATGGCGATCGAACGGCGGACGAGGGCGACGTCGTCGTCATCGCCGGCAAGGGCCACGAGCAGGGGCAGGAGTTCAGCGACCGGACGATCCCGTTCGACGACCGCGAGGTCGCGCGGGACGCGCTCCGCAGGCTGGGCGCGGCGGCATGATCCCGCTCGACCTTTCCGAGATCGAGGATCTGGCGCCCGGCCGCCTCGAGCGGAACCGCGGCGCCGAGCGCGTCACCGGCGTCTCCATCGACTCGCGGCGCATCGAGCCGGGCGACCTCTTCGTCGCCGTCGGGGGAGGGGTCGACTTCGTCAAGGACGCGCTCGAGGCCGGCGCCTCGGCCGCGCTCGTGCCGGAGGACGCCTTCGGCGCGCTCGGCGCGCTGGGCCGCACCGTGCGCGAGCGCTCGAACGCGAAGGTGGTCGCCGTCACCGGCTCGACCGCGAAGACCTCCACGAAGGACATCCTCGGCGCGCTCTGCGCACCGCACGCGCGCACCGTCGTGGCGGAGGGGAGCCAGAACAACGAGATCGGCCTCCCGCTCACGCTGTGCCGGCTCGACGAGAAGACCGAGGTCGCGATCGTCGAGATGGGCATGCGCGGGCTCGGCCAGATCGCGGAGCTCTGCGAGATCGCCCAGCCCGACATCGGGATCATCACGAGCGTCGGCCCGGTGCACCTCGAGCTCCTGGGGACGGTCGAGCGCGTCGCGCAGGCGAAGGCCGAGCTGATCGGAAGCCTCCCGTCCGGCGGCACCGCCGTCGTGCCCGCCGGCGAGACGTACCTCGAGCCCTACCTGAACCGCGACGACATCGAGATCGCGCGCTTCGGCGACGGGGGAGACGTCAGGCTCAGCTACTTCGCCGCCAAGGACGGCAGCGCCCGCATCCGCGTCGAGGCCTTCGGGCGGCCGCTGACGCTCGAGTTCAGCTTCGGCTCGCGCTACAACGCCACGAACGCGCTCGCCGCCATCGCCGCGTACAACGCCCTCGGCCTCCCGCTGGGCAAGCTCCAGAAGGGCGCGCGGCACGTGCAGCTCTCCCGCCTGCGCGGCGAGGAGTTCCCGCTCTCGCAGGGCGGCGTGCTGATCAACGACTGCTACAACGCGAACCCGCTCTCCATGGCCGCCGCGCTCGAGCACCTGCAGCAGCGCGCCGGCGACGCGCGCAAGGTCGCCGTGCTCGGCGACATGGCCGAGCTGGGGCCAGGCGCGCCCGCCTACCACCGCGACGTCGGCGCCGGGGCGGCACGGGCGGGGGTCGACGTCCTCGTCGCGGTCGGCCCGCTCGCGCGCAACTACGTGCAAGGCGCCCGCGGCGTCCCGGTCACGCGCTGGGCGCCGACGGTCGAGCAGGGCCTCGCGGCGCTCCGCACCGTTCTTCGACCCGGCGACTTCGTCCTCGTCAAGGGCTCGCGCGCCATGGGCCTCGAGGTGATCGGCGAGGCCGTCGCCGTCGTCCCCGCGGAGGCTTAGGGTCCCGGCATGGTCGAGGTCCTGCTCGCGGGCGTCCTGGCGATGGTCATCTCCATCCTCTCCGGCCCCAAGTTCATCGACTTCCTGCGCAAGAACGAGTTCGGGCAGCAGATCCGCGAGGAAGGCCCGAAAGGCCACGTCGTCAAGCAGGGGACGCCGGCCATGGGCGGCCTGCTGATCATGATCGCGATGGCCGTGCCGTTCCTGATCTTCTCGGAGCGGACCGTCCCCGCGGTGACGGCCTTCTTCGTCACGCTCGGATGTGCGGCGATCGGGTTCGTCGACGACTGGACGAAGGTCTCGCGCCGGCGGTCGCTCGGGCTCTCCGGCCGCTGGAAGCTCATCTGGCTCGGGGCGATCACGGTCGTCGTCGGTTTCGTCGCCGCCCGCGGGCTCGACACGCCGCTCACGACGGACGTCTACCTGCCGCTGCTCGACATCGACCTGCCGCTCTCCTGGGGCTGGTACGTCCTGCTCTTCATCATCATCGCGGGCGCCTCGAACGGCGTGAACCTGACCGACGGGATCGACGGGCTCGCCGCCGGCACGACGACGATCGCGATCCTCACCTACACGGCGATGAGCCTCGTCGCCGCGCTCGCCTCCATCCGCGCGGTGGGCGCCGCCGACCAGGTCGACCTCGACCTCGCCATCCTCGGCGCGAGCCTCGTGGGCGCCTCGATCGGGTTCCTCTGGTACAACGCGTTCCCCGCCGAGGTCTTCATGGGCGACACCGGCTCGATGGGCCTCGGAGGCGCGCTGGCCGCCTTCGCGATCATGACGAAGACCGAGATCCTGCTGATCCTGATCGGCGGGATCTTCCTGATCGAAGCCCTCTCCGTCATCGTCCAGGTCATCAGCTTCAAGCGCTTCGGCCGCCGCGTCCTCTTGATGGCGCCGCTCCACCATCACTTCGAGATGAAGGCCTGGTCGGAGACGAAGATCACCGTCCGTTTCTGGATCGTCACGGCGATCCTGTGCGCCTGCGGCTTCGTCCTCTATTACCGCTACGCCTCTGAGTTCGCTTCCTGAGTCCGCGCTCGTGCTCGGCCTCGCTCGCTCGGGCGAGGCCGCGGCGCTCGCGCTCGCGCGGCGGGGCGTCCGGGTCGTCGGCGTCGACCGGAACGAGGGCCTCGACGCCGGAGAGGCTTCGCGAGGCAGGCGTCGAAGTCGTCCTCGGCGCGGAAGACCCCGCGCTCCTTGACGACGTGGACCTGCTGGTGAAGAGCCCCGGAGTCCCGAGCGAGGCACCCCTCGCGGCCGCCGCACGCTCGCGCGAGCCTGACCGTCTGGAGCGAGGTCGAGCTCGGCTCGCGCCTGCTCGCCAACCCCGTCCTGGGCGTGACCGGGACGAACGGGAAGACGACCACGAGCGAGCTCCTCGGCTCGATCTTCCGCGCCGCAGGACGGCCCGTCGCCGTGGCCGGGAACGTCGGCCGGCCGCTGACCGGTCTCGACGGCTCGCTCGCCGACGACGCGTGGATCGTGTGCGAGCTCTCCAGCTTCCAGCTCGAGGACATCGAGTCGTTCAGGCCGGAGGTCGCCGTCCTCCTCAACCTGACGCCGGACCACCTCGACCGCCACGGCGACTTCGACGCGTACCGCGCCGCCAAGCTCCGCATCTTCGAGAACCAGGGCCCCGACGACGTCGCCGTCGTCCCGCGCGGGTTCGGCGACGTGCCGGGCTCCGGCCGCCGCGTCGAGTTCGCAGCCGACGATCCGCTGCCCGCCGAGCCGCAGATCCCGGGCGCGCACAACCGCGAGAACGCCGCCGCCGCGGCCGCCGCCGCGCGGGCGGCCGGCATCGACGATGCCGCCATCGCCGAGGGGCTGCGGACCTTCGCCGGGGTGCCGCACCGGCTGGAGCTCATCCGCGAGGTCGACGGCGTCCGCTGGGTGAACGACTCCAAGGCGACCAACCCGGAAGCCGCCGAGCGCGCGCTCGGCGCGTACCCACCCGGGCTCCGCGTCATCCTCGGCGGAAGCCTCAAGGGCTCGTCGTTCACCGAGCTCGCCCGTCGCGCGCAGAAGTCCGGGGTCGCGCGTGCGTATCTGATCGGCGAGGCAGCGGACGAGATCGCCGAGGCGCTCGCCGCGGCGGGCGTCCGCTTCCAGAACTCCCGCGACCTCGAGACCGCCGTCGCCGACGCGCGGGCCGAGGCCGAGACGGGCGACGTCGTCCTTCTTTCACCGGCCTGCGCGAGCTACGACCAGTTCCGGGACTTCGAGGAGCGCGGCGACCTTTTCCGCGAGCTGGTGGAGGCGCTGTGAGCCGCCGCACCCGCAGCGGGCTCGACTATCAGCTGCTGGTCGTCACGACGCTCGGGCTGGTCGCGTTCGGCCTCGTCATGGTCTACAGCGCGAGCTCCGCTCGCGCTGCGCTCGCCGCGGACGACCCCGCCTACTACCTCAAGCGCCAGGCGATCTACGCGGTCATCGGCGTCGCCGCCCTCGTGCTCCTCTCTCGCACGGACTACCGTCGCCTGCGCTTCGTCGTCCCGCCGCTCCTGCTCGGGAGCTTCGCGCTCCTCGTGGCCGTGCTCGTCCTCGCCGAGCCTGTCAACGGCGCGCGGCGCTGGATCGAAGTCGGCCCGGCGACGATCCAGCCGTCGGAGCTCGCCAAGCTGGCGATCGCACTGTGGCTCGCCTCGTACCTCGCGCGCACTCCGGCGCCGCAGTCGATCCCCGAGCTGATCCGCCCGATCGGCGCGGTCGTCGGCACCGCGCTCGCCCTCGTCGTCGTCGAGCCCGACCTCGGCACCGCCATCGCGATCGCGATCATGGTCGGCGCCGTCCTGCTCGTTGCCGGGACGCGGCTCTCGACACTCATGGGCGCAGGCTTCGCCGGGATGGCGCTCGTGCTCGCGGCCATCTGGCTCGAGCCGTACCGCCGCGAGCGGATCCTGAGCTTCCTCGACCCGTGGCAGGACCCCGAGAACGCCGGCTTCCAGAGCGTGCAGGCGATGCTCGCGCTCGGCTCGGGCGGCCTCTTCGGCACGGGCCTCGGCGAGAGCGTGCAGAAGGTCTATTACCTCCCCGAGGCCTCGACCGACATGATCTACGCGATCATCGGCGAGGAGCTCGGGCTCGTCGGCGCGGTCGCCGTCCTCGCCGCCTTCGTCATCTTCGGCTACGCGGGCTTCAACGTCGCGCTCGCCTGCCGCGACCCCTTCGGGAAGCTGCTCGCCGCAGGCATCACGGCGCTCATCTGCGGGCAGGCCGCCGTCAACATCAGCGCGGTGATGGGCCTTGCGCCGCTGACCGGAATCCCGCTCCCGTTCGTGTCCTACGGCGGGTCGAGCCTGATCGTCGGGCTCGCGTCGGTCGGCATCCTCCTTAACATCGCGGTCAACCATGCCGCCGAGTCCAGCGCCCAAGTTCCTGATCGCGGCCGGAGGAACAGCCGGTCACGTTCTGCCCGCGCTCGCGATAGCCGAAGCGCTCGGCCGTCGCGGCGCGTCCGTCACGCTCGCCGGTCGGCCTGACTCGGTCGAGCAGCGGCTCGCGGCACAGGCCGGCCTGGAGTTCGACGCGTTCCGGGTCGAAGGCATCCCGCGCAAGGCATCGCTCCGCGCGGTCGGCGCCGTCCTCCGCGGGGCAGTGGCGCCCGCCGCGTGCCTGCGCATCCTGCGCCGGCGGCGTCCCGACGCCGTCCTCGGAGGCGGCGGCTACGTCGGCTGGGCCGATGGTGCTCGCCGCCGGGACGCTGAGGATCCCGGCCGCGCTCACGGAAGCGGACGCGCACCTCGGCCTCGCCAACCGACTCGCCGCCCCGTTCGCGAAGCGCGTTTTTTGCGCTTTTCCGATCGAGGGTCTGAACGGCCCGAAGTACGAGGTCGTCGGGCGCCCGATCCCCGACCGTTCGCGTGTGCCGGACCGCGCGGCCGCGCGGGAGGCGTTCGGCCTTCCCGCCGAAGGCCCGGTCGTGCTGATCTTCGGCGGGAGCCAGGGCTCACGACGCCTCAACGAGGCGGCGGTCGAGGCGTTCGCCGAGGAAGGCCCGGCGGTGCTGCACCTCGCAGGCGAGCGCGACTACCCGGATCTCGAGCAGCAGGCGCGGCGCCCCGAGTACCGCCTCTTGCCCTATACCGACGAGTTCGGTGCGGCGCTCGCCGCGGCCGACCTTGTCGTCGCGCGCGCGGGCGGGTCCGTGTGGGAGGTGGCCGCAGCAGGGAGGCCGGCGCTCCTCGTGCCGTATCCGCACGCGACCGCGAACCACCAGGAAAAGAACGCGCGCTACTTCGAGCGTGGGGGCGGAGCAGTCGTCGTGCCCGAGTCGGAGCTCGACCTCCGCCGGCAGGTCGGCGAGCTGCTCGCAGACCCGGCCCGGCTCGAGGAGATGGGGAAGGCCATGCGCGCTCTGGCCAAGCCGGATGCGGCCGAGGTCGTCGCCGAGGAGCTGATGTCGCTTGCCCGCGCTTGACGGTCGCCGTCTCTGGTTTGCCGGGATCGGCGGCGCCGGCCTCTCGGGCTACGCGATCGTCTCGCGCGCGTGGGGCGCCGAGGTGTCCGGCTGGGATCGGAAGGAGACGCCGTACCTGGTGCACGTCCGCGCCGCCGGGATCCCGGTCGACGTCTCGCCGGAGCCTCCCGAGCCGCCCGCCGGCACGGAGGCCGTGGTCTCGACCGCCTACGCCGGCAAGGTCCAGGGTCGTGCCCGCGCCGAGTTCCTCGCCGAGCTCGTTGCGCTCCGGCGCTCGATCGTCGTCGGCGGCGCTCACGGGAAGACGACGACCGCGGCGATGATCGCGTACTGCCTCGACCGCCTCGGCAACGACCCCTCGTTCCTGATCGGAGGCGAGGTGGCGCAGCTGGGCGGCAACGCGCGCGCGGGGGAGGGGTGGCTGGTCGTCGAGGGCGACGAGTCGGACGGCACGGTGTTCATGCTGCCCGCCGACATCGGGGTGGTCACCAACGTCGATCTCGACCACCACACGGAGTTCTCCTCGACGGCCGAGCTCGAAGCGCGCTTCGAGGCCTGGGCCGCTTCTGTCGGCGAGGACCGCGTCGTGTGGGGCCGCGACGTCGAGCCGGTGGACTTCGAGCTCGCGGTGCCGGGCCTCCACAACCGTCTCAACGCCGCCTGCGCGCTCGCGGCACTCGAGCTCGCCGGCTTCGAGCGGGACTCAGCGGCAGAGGCGCTCGCCGGCTTCCGAGGCGCCGGCCGGCGGCTGGAGGCGCACGGGAGCGCCGGCGGCGTGCTCCTCGTCGACGACTACGCCCATCACCCGGCCGAGCTCGCGGCCACGATCGCCGCCGCCCGCACGCTCGCCGACGGCCGTCTCGTCGTCCTCTTCCAGCCGCACCTCTACTCGCGCACGATCCACGTCGGAAGAGACCTCGGAGCGGCGCTCGCGGCCGCGGACGCCGCGGTGGTGATGGAGATCTACCCCGCGCGCGAGGAGCCGGTCGCGGGCGTCAGCGGGAAGATCGTCGTCGACGGCGCCCTCGAGGCCCGCCCGGGGATGCCGGTCGGCTGGGCGCCGGAGCTCGGCGACGCCGCACGGCTCGCCGCCTCGCTCGCGCAGCCGGGTGGGGTGGTCCTGACGGTGGGCGCGGGAGACGTCGACAGCGGGATCCCGCTCCTCCAGGAAGCGCTGGGCACGTGAACGAGAACGTCCCGCTCAGCCGGTACACGACGCTCGGGACGGGAGGCCCGGCGCGCTGGTTCTCGGAGCCGGCGAGCGTCGACGAGCTGGTGGAGCGGCTCGCCTGGGCCGCGGGAGAAGGTGTGCCCGTCGCGGTCGTGGGCCTCGGCTCCAACCTGCTCGTCGCAGACGAGGGCTTCCCCGGCCTCGTGCTCAAGCTTGCGGGCGACCTCGCCAAGGCGGAAGCCGATGACGGCATGCTCGTCGGAGGGGGTGGGGCGCCGCTCGCCGTCTGCCTGCACCGCGCGCGGGCCGCCGAGCTGGGCGGCATCGAGTTCGTCTGTGCCATCCCCGGCACCGTCGGCGGGGCCGTCTGGATGAACGCGGGCGCCTACGGCGGGGACGTGGCCGGCGTGCTCGAGCGCGCGCTCGTCGCCGACGCGGAGGGCGCACGCTGGCTGACGCCCGCCGAGCTCGGGCTTCGGTACCGGTCATCCGGCCTCGAGCACGGCCAGGTCGTCGCTCGCGCCGAGTTCCGGCTCGAGCCGCGGCCGCTTGCCGAGATCAAGGCGACTGTCGCCGAGATGCAGGCCAGGCGGAAGGACGCACAGCCGACGAACAAGCGGACGTTCGGGAGCGTCTTCAAGAATCCCGAGCACGAGCTGACCGCCGGGCGGATGCTGGAGGCGTGCTCGCTGCGCGGCTACCGCATCGGCGGCGCGCAGATCTCGCCGAAGCACGCGAACTTCATCGAGAACGCGGGCGACGCCACCTCCGCCGACGCGGTCGCGCTGATCGCCGAGGCCCGCCGCCGGGCGAGCGAGCAGTTCGGGGTGCACCTGCATCCCGAGGTGCAGCTCCTCGGCGCGCTCGAGATCCCTCCGCTCTCCGCCTCGCGCTGACCTCTCCCGGGGTAGGACCGGGCGGTCACGCGGCGAACACGGTTCCGTGGTCCGGCGACCGCATCTCTCACTCGTGCCCGCACACGGGCTGGGCGGCCGCTTGCGCGCTCCGTCTGCCCGCGCCCTCTCCATCGCGGCGAGCGTCTTCGCGGCCGTCGGGCTCCTCTACCTCGGCGCGCGCGAGACATCGGTCTTCGCCCTCGAGGATCTGGAGGTCTCCGGCGTGTCGTCGTCCGTCCGCCGGTCGGTCGAGGCCGCCGCGAAGCCGTACGTCGGCGACAGCCTCGTCGCGCTCGACCAGGATGAGCTGCGCCGACAGCTCGAGTCGCTCTCCACGGTCCGCTCTGTCCGGATGGACCGGGCCTTCCCGCACACGCTCCGGATCACTGTCGTGCCCGAGCGCCCGCTCGCCGTCGTGCGGCGTGGGCAGGACGCGTGGCTGGTCTCGGAGCAGGGCCGGGTGATCCGCGAGCTGGACCCCGGGCGCCGCAACATCAGGACGAACGTCTGGACGGAGGCCGACACGAGCCTCGCCGTGGGAGGAACTGTCGCTGACGCCGAGCTGCGCACCGTCCTCGACGCGCTCCGGCGCGTTCCGGACAGCTTCCCCGCGCGCGTGAGCATGGCGCGCGTGGAGGACGAGGAGGTGACGCTCGTCCTCGCGAGCGGGAGCGAGCTTCGCCTCGGCGAGCCGACCGCGCTGCCGCTCAAGCTCGCCGTCGCGGCGCGCGTGCTGGGCAGGCTCAGCGCCGAGGAACGCGCCGAGCTGGGCTATCTCGACGTTGCGGTGCCTGCGCTGCCGGTCGGCGGCGACAAGTCTCAACTCTCAAGTTGAGGGTGAGACTTTTGGCGGAATACCGCTGCAAATAGGCATTTGACATCCCCGGCAACCGGACGTAACCTCAGCCGGACGCTCAAGCTGAGCTTCAAGCTCGGCGTGTCACGGAGGGGAACAGAGTGAGAGATCAATCGGGCAATTATCTGGCCGTCATCAAGGTCGTCGGCGTGGGCGGCGGCGGGTCGAACGCCGTCAACCGCATGGTCGAAGCCGGTCTTCGCGGCTGCGAGTTCATCGCCGTGAACACCGACGCGCAGGCGCTCCTCATGGTGGAGGCCGACCAGAAGATCCATATCGGCACTGCAGCGACGCGCGGGCTCGGCGCCGGGGCAAACCCGGAGAAGGGCTACGAGGCGGCGATGGAGACGCGGGACGAGCTGAAGGAGGCGCTCAAGGGCGCCGACATGGTCTTCGTCACCGCGGGCGAGGGCGGCGGCACCGGCACCGGTGCTGCGCCGGTCGTCGCCGAGATCGCGCAGGAGCTCAAGGCGCTCACGGTCGGCGTCGTCACGCGCCCATTCGGGTTCGAAGGCGGCCGGCGCGCGGAGCAGGCCCAGGCGGGCATCGGAAAGCTCCGCGACAACGTCGACACGCTGATCATCATTCCGAACGATCGCCTCCTCCAGGTCGTCGAGAAGCAGACCCCGCTCGGGGACGCCTTCCGGATGGCCGACGAGGTGCTGCGCCAGGGCGTCCAGGGCATCACCGACCTGATCACGATCCCCGGGCTCGTCAACCTGGATTTCGCGGACGTGCGCACGATCATGACCGACGCCGGCTCGGCGCTCATGGGCATCGGCGAGGCCGAGGGCGAGAACCGCGCGGCCGAAGCTGCGCGCGCCGCGGTCTCCTCGCCGCTCCTCGAGGCCTCGGTCGCGGGCGCGACCGGCGTGCTCCTCAACATCACGGGTGGGACGGACATCGGCCTGTTCGAGGTGAACGAGGCTGCCGAGGTCGTGACGGGCGCGTCGGACCTGAACGCGAACGTGATCTTCGGCGCCGTCATCGACGAGTCGCTCGGCGGACGCGTGCGCGTCACGGTCATCGCGACGGGCTTCGACAAGGCATACCGGCGCGAGCGCCGCGAGCCCGGCGACGTCGTGGAGCGGGAGCCGTCGGCGGAGGGCTTCGACGTCCCCTCGGACGTCCTCGAGGTCCCCTCCTTCCTGCGCCGCTCCTAGCCGCTTCGACCACCGTCCGCCGCACCCGCTGCTGCACGCGGGGCAGCCCCGCATGACCCCTCGCGGACCGCGTTCGGACGGGTAGGATCCCGTCCCGGTGCAGACGCTCCGGCGGACGCCACTTCACGAGCGCCACGCAGCACTCGGTGCGCGCCTCGTCCCCTTCGCCGGATGGGAGATGCCGGTGCAGTACGCGGGCATCGCCGAGGAGCACCGCGCCGTCCGGACCGGCGCCGGCGTCTTCGACGTCTCGCACATGGGCGAGCTGCGGATCGCGGGCGACGGGGCGCACGAGTACCTCCAGTCGCGCCTCTCGAACGACCTCGACCGGATCGAGGACGGCCAGGCGCAGTACACGCTGCTCACCAACGACGACGGCGGGATCGTCGACGACCTCATCGCCTACCGGCGCGGTTCCGACGACTACCTCCTCGTCGTCAACGCCTCCAACGCGGAGGCGGATCATGCCGCCCTCTCCGAGACCGAGAACGTCTCGGACGACTGGGCGCTGCTCGCCGTGCAGGGCCCCGAGGCGCTCGAGCGTCTCGGCGTCGAGGTGGAGCCCTTCACGTTCGGCGAGGACGTGGACGTCCTGGGCGTGCGCTGCCTCGTCGCCGGCACGGGCTACACCGGCGAGCTGGGCTGCGAGGTCGCCTGCGCGCCCGACGACGCGGTGCGCCTCTGGGACGCGATCCTCGAGCGCGGCATCGTCCCCTGCGGGCTCGGCGCGCGCGACACCCTGCGGCTCGAGGTCTGCTACCCGCTGCACGGCAACGACATCACGCCCGACCGGACGCCGATCGAGGCCGGCCTCGGCTGGGCCTGCTCGCTCGCGAAGGAGTTCCCGGGGGTGGAGCGCCTGCGCCGTCAGAAGGAGGAGGGCCCGGACGAGAAGCTCGTGGCCCTCGTCATGGAGGATCCCGGCATCCCGCGCACCGGCATGCGGATCGAGGAGGGCGGCACCGTGACCTCGGGGACGCTCTCGCCGACGCTCGGCTCCGGCATCGGGCTCGCCTACGTCTCCGCCCGCCGCGCGGAGCCGGGGACCGAGATCACCGTTGATCTGCGCGGACGCGCCCGCCGCGCGCGTATCGTCCCGAAGCCGTTTTACAAGCGAGAGGAGCGCTAGTGGCTGCGGAAGAAAGCTATCCCGACGAGCTTCGCTACCACCCCGAGCACGACTGGGCCCGCATCGACGGCGACGAGGCGACGCTCGGGATCACGTGGTTCGCGCAGAACGCCCTCGGCGACATCGTCCACTTCGAGGCGCCGGAGCAGGGCATCGCGATCGCCAACGGCGAGAGCTACGGCGAGGTCGAGTCCGTCAAGGCCGTGTCCGACGTGATCGCCCCGCTCTCGGGCGAGATCCTCGAGGTCAACGCGATGGTCGTCGAGGAGCCCGAGACGATCAACGAGGACCCCTACGGCGGCGGCTGGCTCGTCCGCGTCCGGCTCTCCGACCCCGGCGAGCTCGACGACCTGCTCGACGCCGCGGCCTACCGGAAGCTCCTCGAGAGCCTGTGAGCCACCTCTCACTGACCGACGCCGACCGGGAGGCGATGCTCGCCGCCGTCGGCGTCGCCTCGGTCGAGGAGCTCTTCCGCGACATCCCCGAGGGCGTCCGCTTCGGCCGCGACCTCGACATCGACCCGGCGCTCTCCGAGCCGGAGATCGTGGCCCACCTGACGGAGCTGGCCGAGCGCAACGTGGACACCGGGAAGGAGCTGTCCTTCCTGGGCGCGGGGATCTACGACCACTACGTGCCGGCGGTCGTCGACGCGGTCCTCGCGCGCGGGGAGTTCCTGACCGCGTACACGCCGTACCAGCCCGAGATGAGCCAGGGCGTTCTCCAGGCGATCTTCGAGTACCAGACGGCGATCTGCGAGCTCACCGGCATGGACGTCTCGAACGCCTCCGGGTACGACGGCACGACCGTGGCCGCGGACGCCTGCTTCGTGGCGAAGCACGCGACGGGCCGCTCGAAGGTCGTCCTCTGCGAGACCGTGCACCCGCAGGTCCGCCAGGTCGTGAAGACCTACGCGCCGGGCTTCGGCCTCGAGGTCGTCGAGGTCGCCCACGACGGCGGCGTCACCGATCCCGACGAGCTCGGCAAGGCCTCCGCCGACGCGGCGTGCGTCATCTTCCAGCAGCCGAACTTCTTCGGCTGCCTCGAGCCGGCGCCGGACCTGGCCTCGGCCGCCAACGACGCCGGGGCGCTGCCGATCGCGCACGTCGACCTGGTCTCGCTCGGCGTGCTCGAGCCGCCCGGGGCGTACGGCTGTGCGCTGGCGATCGGCGAAGGACAGAGCGCGGGGAACTTCCAGTCCTACGGCGGCCCGCACTACGGCTTCCTCGCGGCGCGGTCCGACCTCGTTCGCCGGATGCCCGGACGCATCGTCGGAGAGACGACCGATCTCGAAGGCGAGCGTGGCTATGTGTTGACGTTGCAGACGCGCGAGCAGCACATCCGGCGCGAGAAGGCGACCTCGAACATCACGACCAACCAGACGTTGCTCGCGCTCGCCGGCCTCGTGCACCTGTCCTGGCTCGGTCCGCAGGGGCTGCGCGAGCAGGGGGAGACCTGCATGGCCCTCGGCGAGCACGCGAAGGAGCGTCTCGGTCTTCCGCTGGTGTTTCCGGATCGGACAACGTTCAAGGAGTTTGCCGTCCATGTCGGACGGAGCGCCAACGACGTCATCCGCGATGCGCGGGCGCAGGGAGTCCACCCCGGCTACGCGCTCGGCCGCGACTACCCGGGCCTGGACGACGCGCTGCTCGTCGCGGTGACGGAGAAGCGGACGCCGGAGGACATCGACCGGCTTGCGGAGGTCCTCGGCGAGGTGGCCCGGTGAAGCTGATCTACGAGAAGTCGAAGGCCGGCAGGCGCGCCGGCTCGCTGCCCCGGTACGACCTTCCCAAGGCGGAGGTTCCCGAGGAGCTTCGCCGTAGCGCCGCGCCGCGGCTCCCCGAGATCTCCGAGCCCGAGCTCGTGCGCCATTTCACCGCGCTCGCCGACCGCAACTTCGGGGTCGACACCGGCTTCTATCCGCTCGGGTCGTGCACGATGAAGCACAACCCGCGCGTGAACGAGCGGGTCGTGAACCTCCCGGGCTTCCGCGACCTCCATCCGTATCAGGAGGAGGAGGGCGCGCAGGGCGCGCTCGAGCTCATGTGGCGGCTGCAGGAGATCCTCGCCGAGGTGTGCGGTCTCCACGCCGTCTCGCTCCAGCCGGCTGCCGGCTCGCAGGGCGAGCTCACCGGTCTCATGCTCATGCGCGCGTACTTCGCCGACAGGGGCGAGGCCGACGAGCGGCGCGTCGTCATCACGGCCGACACGGCGCACGGCACGAACCCGGCGAGCGTGGCCATGGCGGGCTTCGAGCTCAAGAAGGTCGAGACGGACGACCGCGGGAACCTCGACCTCGACGATCTGCGCGCGAAGGTCGACGGCCGCACGGCCGGGCTCATGCTCACGAACCCCTCGACCCTGGGGCTCTTCGACGAGCACATCGCCGAGGTCTCCGAGATCTTCCACGACGCCGGCGCCCTCCTCTACTACGACGGCGCGAACCTGAACGCCGTCTGCGGGATCTCGCGCCCGGGCGACATGGGCTTCGACATCGTCCACATCAACCTGCACAAGACGTTCTCCCAGCCCCACGGCGGCGGTGGTCCCGGCGGCGGGCCGATCGCCGTCCGGGACATCCTCGAGCCGTTCCTCCCGGTCCCGGCTGTCGTTCGTGACGGCGACGCGTTCCGGCTCGACCACGACCGCCCGAAGTCGATCGGCAAGGTTCGCGGCTTCGGTGGGCCGTTCGGCGTCTTCGTCCGCTCCTACGCGTACATCCGCGCGTACGGGCCCGCGCTGCGGGAGATGTCCGAGGCGGCCGTCCTCAACGCGAACTACCTGCTTGCCCGGCTCAAGGACGTGTACGACCTCCCGTTCGACCGCCTTTGCATGCACGAGTTCGTGCTCTCCGCGTCGAACCTCAAGCGCGAGCACGGGATCACGGCACTCGACGTGGCGAAGCGGCTCATGGATCACGGCTTCCACCCGCCGACGATCTACTTCCCGCTCATCGTCCCGGAGGCGCTCATGATCGAGCCGACCGAGACCGAGCCCAAGGAGATCCTCGACGAGTTCGTGGAAGCGATGCGCGCGATCGCGGCTGAGGCCGCGACCGACCCGCAGACGATCAAGGACGCGCCGCACCGCCGGCCGGTGCGCCGGCTCGACGAGGTGAAAGCCGCCAAGCGTGCGGTCGTCAAGTTCGGCTTCGACGAGCATCCCGACCTCGCCCCCGTAAAGAGCGAGGCGGGCGGCGAGGCCATCGAGGCAGCGAAGGGCGCGTGATCGCAGCCCGCGACGAGATCGGGGCGCGCGTCGACGCCCTTGCTCTCGCGCACGAAGGCGACGACTTCGTGAAGGCCGTCCGCGGCCTGAACGACGAGCTGGACGACGAGGGGAAGGCCGTCCTCCAGCAGGTCCTCCTCGAGCGGGCTGCGGACGAGGAGGACTTCCAGAAGGCTGTCCGCCAGCGGTTTGCGGAGAAGGGCTGGACGCGCCGCACGTTCGCGAAGCTCGAGCGGAGGTGGAAGGACGACCGGTCGGACACGATCGCCGCCGCGCTCAAGGCGGGCAAGGACGACGAGGTCGAGCGCGAGCTGGCGACGTTGCGTCGCGAGCCAGGTCGGGCAGCGCTCGTCCTCGACGAGCTCTCCCGGGACTCGAGCCCGCGCGTTCGGGCCTGGGTGCCGGCGGTCGCGCCGGGCATCCTCGGCGACGGCGGCAGGCGGCTGATCCTCTCGTTGACGCGCGACCGCGATCCGGCTGTGAGGGACGCTGCCGTCGAGGCGCTCTTCGAGCTCGGCCCGGAGGCGGCGGCTCCGCTCGCCCCGGACCTGCGGCGGCGGCTCCAGTCCTCCGAGCCGCGGGAGCGCATCGCGGCGGCGTGGGGGCTCGCAGCGCTCGGAGACACGTCGTCGCTCCGCGTCCTGGCCCAACGTGCGGAAACGGCGGACACCGAGACGGAAAGGAGCGTCGCCCGCGCGGCCGTGCTCGTCCTCAACGACGACGGCGGCGCGATCGCGGAAGGCCTGCGGCGGCACGCGCACGACGACGTTCCGGCGCTCGCGGTCGCCGCGCGGATGCTCGGCACCGAGCTGACCATCGCCGCCCTGCGCGAAGCCGCGTCGAGCGCGCCCGACGAGGAGTGCCGCGCGGCGTGCGCCGCCGAGCTCGACCTGATCCGCGAGGAGGCGTGATGGAGGTTCGAAATCGTGAGCAGGCCGAGGCCTTCACGACGCTCGACGGCTCGACCATCCGCGTCCTGCTGGACGCGGCTCTCGGAGGCGCCCGCGAGCAGAGCCTCGCCGAGGCGAGCCTTCCGGCGGGTGGATCGACCCAACGTCATTACCACGCGCGGAGCGAGGAGATCTACGTCCTGCTCGAGGGCTCGGGTGAGATGGAGATCGAGGGCGACCGGCGCCGGGTCGTCCCCGGGGACGCGATCCTCATCCCGCCCGGCGCGTGGCACGAGATTCGCGCCGATGGGGACGGCGGGCTCCGCTTCCTGTGCTGCTGCGCGCCCCCGTACTCGGACGGAGACACGTTCTTTGAGTGAGCTGCTCGCAGCCGTGTACAGCGGCGACCAGGCGCGCGTCGACGAGCTCCTTGCCGGCGACCCGGAGCTGGACGTCTTCGAGGCCGCGGCGCTCGGGCATGTCGAGCGCCTCGAGAAGCTCCTCGATGCGGAGCCCGGGCTCGTGGCCGCCTGGGCCGAGGACGGATTCACGCCGCTTCATCTGGCGGCGTTCTTCCGCCATCCCGAGGCTGCCCGGCTCCTCGTCGAGCGCGGTGCCCTGGTGGACGTCGTCGCGCGCAACGAGGAGCTGCAGGTGACGCCGCTCCAGAGCGCCGTGGCGTCGCGCGAGGAGGAGACGGCCGCGCTCCTGCTCGAGCGCGGGGCGGACCCGAACGTGCAGCAGCGCGGCGGATTCACGGCCCTTCACGCCGCCGCCCAGAACGGGGACGAGCCCCTCGCCGAGCTGCTGCTCGTCCACGGCGCGGACCGGGCCATCGCGGCTGACGACGGCCGCACGGCAGCGGACTTCGCGCGGGACGCCGGCCACGAGGGCCTCGCGACGAGGCTGGCGCCGCAGTAAGCCCTCGGCGGGCGTTCGAGCCTCGCGTCTAACTCTCGGGGCCCGCGCCCTCCACCCGCTCCCGAGCGTAGCGTCGGCAGGCGCGCGTGTGGCGCGCGGATCGTGCCGGGTTCGTGACGCTCTGTGCCGAAGGGCGCGCGGCTAGCGCGTCGCGGCGAGCTGGCCGCAGGCCGCCTCGATGTCGCGGCCGCGGGTGAGGCGGACGGTCGTCGGCACGCCCGCGCTGCGCAGGGCGGACGCAAACGCGTCGATCGCCTTGCGCGAGGAGCCGTCGAAGGCGCCGGTCGGGTTGTACGGGATCAGGTTGACCTTGAACTCCCTCGTCCCCAGCGTCTGCGCGAGCGCGCGGGCCTGCTCCACGCGGTCGTTGACGCCGGCGAGCATCACGTACTCGACGAACACCTTGCGCCGGCGCAGCGCGACGTACCGGCGGCACTCCTTCAGCACGTCCTCGAGCGCATAGCGGTCGTTGACGGGCATGAGCGTCGAGCGGAGCGCCGGATCGGCCGCGTGCAGGGAGAGCGCGAGGCGGATCGGCTCCTCGACCTCGTCGACGAAGCGCGAGAGCCCGGGCAGCCAGCCGACCGTCGAGACCGTCGTGCGGCGGTGCGTGATGCCGAGGTCGGGGAGAAGGCGTGCGGCGGCCGTGACGTTGTCGAAGTTCAGCATCGGCTCGCCCATGCCCATGAACACCGCATGGTCGACCTCCTCGCGGCGGCGGAAGTGGAGCGCCTGGTCGAGGATCTCCCACGGTGTGAGGTTCCGGCCGAAGCGCATCGCGCCCGTCGCGCAGAAGGTGCACGTGAGGGGGCAGCCCGACTGCGAGGAGAGGCAGAGCGACCGCCGGCCGTCCCGGTAGCGCATGAGGACTGTCTCGACCGGGTGCCCGTCGGCGGTGCGGAAGAGCGCCTTGACGGTGCCGTCCTTCGAGTGCGCCTCCTCGGCGAGCTGGAGCGTGGTGAACGGGACGCCCGCCTCGAGCTCGCGCCGCAGGTCGGCCGGAAGGTTCGTCATCGCCTCGTAGCCGGGCGCGCCGCGCGCGGCCCACTGCCACACCTGGCTGCTGCGGTACGTCGGCTCGTCGCGCGCGGCCAGCGCTTCCTTCACCTGCTCGAGATCCATGCGCCTCACGGTAGCCCGAATGGGTGATGCGGTGGGGTCAGGCGCGACCGATAGAATGATTAACGATGTTAACTATTACTGATCCGGTCGCGGTGGCGAACGGCCTTCGGCCGGCGCTGCTCCACATCAACCGACGTCTCCGCCGCGAGCTTGGGCCGCTGGGGATCACCGGCGGGCAGGCGGCGCTCCTCTGGGCGATCCGCACCAACCCGGGCATCGGCGTGCGGGGCCTGGCCGCGCTCGAGGGAGTCTCGATGCCGGCCGTGAGCTCCCACGTCGACAGGCTCGAAGCCGCCGGCCTCGTGGCCCGGCGCCGCTCCGAGCTCGACCGGCGCCGCGTCGAGCTCGAATTGACCGAGAGCGGGCTTCGCGTCCTGCGCTCCGCGAGGAGCAGGCGCACCGCCTGGCTCGCCGACCGCCTGCGGCGGCTCGAGCCGGAAGAGCTCGCGCGCGTCGAGGCCGCGTTGCCGGCGCTGAACAAGCTGCTCGAGGACGTTGCGTGACGGCGGCGTTCCTTCGCGCCCAGCGACGCACCTGGTCGAGCCTCCGCAAGCACCGCAACTACCGGATCTTCTTCGCCGGACAAGTCGTCTCGGTCACCGGGACGTGGATGCAGAACGTCGCCGCCGCGTGGCTCGTCCTCACGCTGACGCACTCGCCGGTCGCCGTCGGCGTCCTCATGCTCTGTCAGTTCCTTCCCGCGACGGCGCTCGGGCTCTTCGGCGGCGTGATCGTCGACCGGCTCGACGTGCGGCGCGTTGTCATCGTCACCCAGGCGGCCTCCATGGTCTTCGCGGCGGCTCTCGCAGCCCTCACCCTGGGTGGGGTCGTCGAGGTCTGGCAGGTCTACCTCCTCACCGGGCTGCGCGGGATCTCGCTCGTCTTCGACCACCCGGCGCGCCAGCAGCTCACGTTCCAGATGGTCGGTCGCGACGAGCTGCCGAACGCCGTCGCCCTCAACTCCGGGCTCTTCAACGGCACCCGCGTGATCGGGCCGGCCCTCGGCGGGGCCGTCATCGCGACGGCCGGGGTCGGCGCGTGCTTCCTGCTCAACGCGGCGAGCTTCGTCGCGGTGCTCGCAAGCCTGGCGTTCATCCGCCCGCGCGAGCTCATCCCGCTCGATCGCGGCGACGAGCGGCCGACGCTGATCCGGGGGAGCCGCGAGGCGTTCGCGTTCCTCCGCGAGGTCCCGACGGCCGGCATCGTCCTGGCGCTCGTCCTGCTCGTGACGACGCTCTCCTTCAACTTCAACGTCCTGCTCCCAGTCCTCGCGAAGAAGACGCTGAACGAGGGGCCCGAGGTCTTCGGCATCGTGACGGCGTTCTTCGGAGCGGGCGCGCTGATCGGCGCCCTCACCGCGGCGTCGATCTCGCGCACGAGCCCGAAGCTGCTGCTCGGAGGCACGACGGCGTTCGGGGTGGCGCAGCTCGCGCTCGCGCCGCAGACCACGCTCGTCGGCGCCGCGCCGTTCCTCTTCGCCGCCGGCATCGCCTTCACGCTCTGGACGTCGAACTCGAACGCGATGCTTCAGCTCGCGACGCCCGACCGGCTCCGGGGCCGCGTCATGGGCCTGTATTTCTTCGCCTTCAACGGCGCCGGGCCCGCGGGCGGGATGCTCGCCGGCTGGCTCGCCGCCAAGGGCGGAACGGCGCTCGCGTTCACGGTCGGAGGGGCCGCTGCGATCGTCGTTTCCGCAGTCGCCTCGACCGTGTTCGGGAGGCGTCTGGCACGGCGGCGCCTGGCTTCGCGGCCAGGTACCGTGAGCGCGTGATCGACCTCCGCACGGACACGCTCACGCAGCCGACCGCTGCGATGCGGCAGGCGATCGCCGAGGCGGTCGTCGGTGACGAGCAGAAGCGCGAGGACCCGACCGTGATCGCGCTCGAGGAGCGCGGCGCCGCGCTGCTCGGACAGGAGGAAGCGGTCTTCGTCCCGACCGCGACGATGGCGAACCAGATCGCCCTCCGCGTGCTCTCCGAGCCAGGGGACGAGGTGCTCGCGGAGGAGCTGGCGCACATCTTCCGCTACGAGCTGGGCGGGCCCGCCGTGCACTCCGGGCTGGTGATGAAGCCGATCCGCACGAAGGACGGCCGCTTCGGCCCCGAGCAGGTGCGCGACCTGGTCAACCCCCCCGCCGACCTTCACATGGCGCCCACGAAGGTGCTCTGCTTCGAGAACACACACAACGCCGGCGGCGGCCGCGTCTGGCCGCTGGCCCAGGTGCGCGACGTCGTCGCCGAGGCACGGGCGCACGGTCTCGCCGTCCATCTCGACGGGGCACGTCTCATGAACGCAGCGGTCGCGAGTGGCACGCCCGCCGACGAGTACGGCCGCGAGTTCGACACGGTGGCGCTCTGCCTCTCCAAGGGGCTCGGCTGCCCGCTCGGCGCCCTGATCGCCGGCTCGCGCGAGCGCATGGCGAAGGCGCGCAGATTCAAGCACCTCTTCGGCGGCGCGATGCGCCAGGCAGGGATCGTCGCCGCCGCCGGGGTCTACGCGCTCGACCACCACGTGCAGCGGCTCGCCGAGGACCACGCGAACGCGAGGCGGCTGGCCGAGGGCCTGGCTGCCGCCGGGATGCCGGTCGACGTCGACCAGGTGGAGACGAACTTCGTGCTCCTCGACGCAGGCGCGCTCGGTCTGGGCGCCGACGACGCCGTCGCGCGCATGCGCGCAGGGGGCGTGCTGCTCTCCTTCGGGTCGCGCAAGAACGTCCTGCGCGCGGTCACGCACCTCGACGTCTCCGCCGAGGACGTCGAACGAGCCGTCGAGCTGATCCCGCAGTCGCTCGCCGGGGCTCCCGAGGCCGTCGACGTTCGCGCCGACGCGCCCACGCCCTACTAGGGCTCCTCCGAGAGAAGAAACCGCTTTCCCTTCCGTCGCGTAGTGGCGGTCGGGGGAGAAGGGAGGCAAACGGGGCCGCGTCCAGCGCGCGGCACGAGCCGCACTTGTCCGTCGCAGTTAGTCGGAGTCATGTCCCTGGAGGAGGAGAGATGAGTGCACATCGCATGAGCCGGCGGCTGACGCTGCTGGCGATTCTCGGTGCGCTGGTCCTGCCGCAGGCCGCACTGGCCCAGACGGGACCGCCCGAGGTGCTCGACCCCGATCTCGCCGTCCGCACGGCGGCGTCGGGCCTGAGCCAGCCGACCGGGATGGCCTTCATCGGCGAGAACGACATCCTCGTCAACCAGAAGGCCAACGGGCAGGTTCGCCGCGTCCTGAACGGCGCCTTGCTGCCCGATCCCGTGCTCGACCTGGCCGTCAACTCGAACTCGGAGCGCGGCCTGCTCGGCATGGCGCTCGACCGCAGGTTCCGCGTCAACGGCTGGGTCTACCTGTACTGGACCCAGAGCTCGACGGGGGTCGACACGAACGTGAACGGCGAGGTTCCGCTGCTCGGCAACCGCGTCGACCGCTACGTCTGGAACGGCTCGACGCTGATGTTCGACCAGAACGTGATCATGCTCCGGGCTGCGCAGCCGGCGGTGCCGGCAACGCCCGGCCCGGCGCAGAACGCGGCGGGCAACCACGACGGCGGCGTGCTCCGCATCGGGCCCGACGGCAAGCTCTACATCTTCATCGGCGACACCGGGCGCCGCGGCTGGAACCAGAACCTCCGCTGCGGGCCGACGACCGTCTACAACTGCCCGCCCGGCACGCCGGTCGCGGACGACATCTTCGGCGGCCCGATGCCGGACAACGCCCACTTCACAGGCGTCGTCATCCGCGTCAACCCGGACGGAACGGCGCCCCGCTGGAACCCGTTCTACGACTACGGCGCCGAGGTCGGCGGCGAGGCCGGCGCGAACATCCAGAAGATCTACGCGTACGGCTTCCGCAACGGCTACGGCATGGCGTTCGATCCCGTCGGCCATCGGCTCTGGGAAGCCGCGAACGGCGACGACACGTTCAGCGAGCTCGAGGTCGTCGAGTCCGGCATGAACTCGGGCTGGATCCAGTTCATGGGCCCGGCGTCGCGCGTCTCGCAGTTCAAGACGATCGAGACGACCCCGGGGCCGACCAACGACCCGTTCGCGCCGAACGGCTACGTCGGCCTCCAGCAGAACCGCTGGCCGCCGTCGAACCTCGCGGACACCACCGCCGAGGCGATGTCGCGCCTGCAGATGTACCCGGGCGCGCACTACAGCGACCCCGAGCTGTCCTGGGTCTACGAGGTCGGCCCGGCGGCGATCGGGTTCCTCGAGGGCAGGGGCCTCGGGAACGAGTACAAGAACAACCTGTTCATGGGCGGCTCGAGGAACTTCCTCGAGGGCGGCCACCTCTTCCGCTTCGAGCTGACCAACAACCGCAAGGGCATCAAGGTCAGCGACCCGAGGCTCAACGACCTCGTCGCCGACAACATCGGCAAGTGGAACATCGTCGAGAGCGAGAGCCTGCTCTTCGGGCGGAACTTCGGGATCGTCACCGAGATCCTCACCGGCCCGAACGGCAACCTCTTCCTCCTGTCCAACCAGGCAGGCGCGATCTACGAGATCTACCGGCCCTAGGGGACCTGGGGCAAGGATGAGGGGCGCGGGAGTGATCCCGCGCCCCTCGTTGCTTCCGGTTACTCGTACTGGAGCGCGCGGAGAACGTTCAGCTTCGCCGCGCGGCGGGCGGGCATGATCGCCGCCAGGATCCCGACGATCACCGCGATGATCGCGAAGACGACCAGCTGGCCCCACGGGATCGAGAAGCGGACGTCGAACTCCTGCAGCGCCCGCGTCACGAGCGCGGCGAGGAAGATGCCGAGCGGCAGTCCGAGCGCGGCGCCGATCAGCGCCGTGATCACGCTCTCGTGCCGCACCATGCGCCGGGCCTGACGCTTCGTCATCCCGACCGCGCGGAGCATCCCGAGCTCGCGCGTCCGCTCGTAGACCGAGAGGACGAGCGTGTTGACCATGCCGAAGATGCTCACGATCACGGAGAGGGCGAGCAGGACGTAGAGCATGACGAGGAACTGGTTGAAGTCCTCGTCCTGCTGCGTGATCCAGTCCTCGCGCGTCTGGATCTTCGCGTCGGGGAAGTCGGCAACCGCCGTTTCGAGCGACGCGGTCGTCGCAGTCGAAGCGCCGTTCGGGACGTTCACGAATGTGAACTGGTTCCGCGGGCGGTCGTACGCCGAGTCGAAGGTCTCGGTCGTCACGGACACACCGCCGAGCAGCGGGTAGAAGGGCGGCGGCTCGTAGAGGCCGACGACCTGCTGCTCGAGCGTCTCGCCCGACGGCGTGAGAATGCTGATCGTGTCGCCGACGGCGATGTCGTGGTCCTCGGCGAACTTCGCGTCGACGATCACCTGGTCGTTGGTGAGGTTCTGGACGACCGAGTCGTCGCCTTCCTTCCAGTCGAAGTTGTAGGTCTGGAGGATGGTCTGCGGGTCGATGCCGGTCACGTAGGTGGAGGCATCGTCGACCTTGCCGAGATCCGAGCGCACGTTCGCGACAACCTCAGCGTCGGGGGAGCCGGCGATCGCGTCGCCCGCCGCCGCGACGAACGGGGTGAACCCGTCCTGGGCGGTCACGACGTAGTCCGCTGCCACCTGATCCTCGATGGCTTCGCGGTTCGACGCCTTCATCCCGTTGGCGAGCACCGCGACGAACGTGACGAGCGCGATCCCGATCATCAGCGCAGCTGCCGTGGAGGCAGTTCGGCCGGGGTTCCGCACGGAGTTTCCGCGCGCGAGCTTCCCGGCGGCGCCCCCGATCGCCCGCGCCGGCAGGCCGACGATCGCGGCCAGCGGGCGGACGAGACGTGACGAGATCATGGCCACGCCGATGAACAGGAGGATCACGCCGCCCGCGATGGAGAGCAGCCGCGAAGCGGTGTCGAGGTCGTCCTTGAACATCGAGTATCCGAGCAGGAAGAGCGAGAGCCCGATCACCGCGACCGCGATGTACGGGACGAAGGGCGACAGCCGCGACTTCGGCAGCGTGTACCCCTCACGCACCGCCGCGATCGGAGGCACGCGGGTTGCGCGGATGGCCGGGAAGAGCCCCGCGATGAGCGTGATGATCGTCCCGACGAGGAGCGAGACGACGATCGTGCGCGTGGCGTAGACCATGTTCGCGGTCGGGAGCTCGAGGTCGAGCGCCTTGAAAAGCTCGTTCAGCCCGAGGGCCAGGCCGAAGCCCACGAACAGGCCGATCACCGAGGCGATGATCCCGATCGTGAGCGCCTCGACGATCACCGACCAGAGGATCTGTCGGCGGCTGGCGCCCACGGTCCGCATGGTCGCGAACTCCCGGGTGCGCTGAGCGACCGTGATCGAGAGCGTGTTGAAGATGACGAAGGCACCGACGAAGAGCGCGATGCCGGCGAACGCGAGCAGGAAGTACTCGATGAAGCTCGTGAACTCGCTGATCTCGTCCTTGTCCTCCTGCGCCTCCACCGCACCGGAGCGAACCTGCGCGTCGGCGGGGAGAATCGGCTGGATCTCGTTGATCAGCTGCTCGGGCGTCGTGCCGTCGACTCCGGCCACGGAGATGGAGTCGACCTGGCCTTCGCGGTCGAGGAGCTTCTGCGCCGTCGGAAGGTTGAAGATGGCGAAGGTCGCGGTGCCGAGCGAGTCGACGTCACCGAACTTGGCGATGCCCGTGATCTCGAAATCCTGCTTGGGCTGGATCGTCGAGATCTCGATCGTGTCGCCGATCGCGTAGTCCTCTCGGTCGGCCGTCCCGGCGTCGATCACAACCTCGCCGTCGGCGTCGGCCCAGGTGCCCTCCACGAGGTTGAGCGGGTTGAAGCGTTGGGCCTCCGGGCTCGGATCGATGCCGAAGCCGAGGCTGGGGGCGCCCTGCGTGTTGATGGCCTTTCCGTCCGAGCCGATGATCTTGGTGTTCGTCTCGTCGGAGACGCTGCCGCTCGCCGCCTCGACGTCCGGCAACGCGCGAACGTCGTCGACGAGCGACTCGTCGACGGGTGGCGCGGTGGCGGAGGTCCCCTGGAAGTCGATGTCGGCGCCCCTTCCGGACACGACCACGTCGGTGCCCGCGTAGGACTCGTCGAAGATGGTCGAGAAGGCCTTGTCGATCGTGTCCGTGAGGACGTAGGTGCCGCTCATCATCGCGACACCGAGGATGATCGCGAGCGCCGTCAGGATCGCCCGCAGCTTGCGGCCGAGGAGGCCTCTGAGGGCGACGCGAATCACAGGCGGCTCACTTCCTCCATCGCCTCGAGGACGTCATGGGCGCTCGCCTTGCCGAGTTCCTTGACGATGAGCCCGTCCGCGAGGAAGAGCGTCCTGTCCGAGATCGCGGTCGCATTCGGATCGTGCGAGACCATGACGAAGGTCTGGCCGAGGTTCTCGACCGACTCGCGCAGAAGCTCCAGGATCTCCTGGCTCGTCGTGGAGTCCAGGTTGCCGGTGGGCTCGTCCGCGAAGACGACCGTGGGCTTGGACACGAGTGCCCGCGCGATCGCGACGCGCTGCTGCTGGCCGCCGGAGAGCTCGGAGGGGCGGTGCGTCTTGCGGTCGGACAGGCCGACGCGCTCGATGACGGAGTTCGTCCAGTCCTTGTCGATCTTGCCGCCGGCGAGCTCGAGCGGGAGAAGGATGTTCTCCTCGGCGGTGAGCATGGGGAGGAGGTTGAAGAACTGGAAGACGAAGCCGATGTGCTCGCGCCGGAGCTTCGTCAGCTCTGTGTCGCCGAGCTTGGCGATGGGCGTCCCGTCGATCTCGACGTCCCCCTCGGTCGGACGATCGAGCCCGGCGAGGATGTGCATGAGGGTCGACTTGCCGGAGCCCGAGGGCCCCATGACGGCGGTGAGCTTGCCGCGCTCGACGTCGAGCGAGACTCCGCACAGTGCCCGTACCGCCGTGTCGCCCTCGCCGTAGACGCGGACGACGTCGTGCGCCGTGACGACGGCGCCGTTCGTGCTTTGCGCTGACTGCTGGGTGTCTGTCTCCATGGTCGTCAACTCTACGGACCTCCTGGGGCGCTTGGGTGCACGCCATCGTTCCAACCGGCGCCATCGCTGCGCAATGAGGCGAGCGCGAGCCGTGAGGTGGGGTTAACCGAACCCCCGCGGACGTCAGGACCGGGCGCGCAGGCGGGCCGCGACCGTGATCGAGCCGGCGGCGGCGAGGATCAGGCCCGTTCCGGCCGCGTACCAGAGCGTCGGGTCGAACTCCTCGCCGGACGAGAAGATGCTGGGGCCCAGCTGGATCGTGCCGTAGTCGCTGGAGCTGGTCGCGCGGGACGCTGTCATCCGACGTTCCGCTGGTACGCCGACCAGATCAAACCCGAGCCGATCGCGACGAACAGTGCGGCGAGCGCCGCCCAGGCCCAGAACGTCAGTCGAGCCCGCACCCGACGGACGATAGCGCGCTACTCGACGCCCGGCCGGTCGCCGACGGCGAAGAAAGCGATCGCGACCACGACGTAGGCCCCGACGAGGGCGTAGCCGCGCCAGCGCGTGGAGTGCCCGCCCCAGAGCAGGGCGGCGGTGAAGGCGACCGCGCCGCCGACCGCGATGAGCTCGATCGGGCGGAAGGCGAGCGAGAGGGGCTCGATCAGCCAGGAGAGGAGCGCGACCGCGGGGATGAGGAAGACGGCAACCTGCGCGCTCGAGGCGAGCGCGATCTCGGCCGCCAGCTTGATGTTCCCGCGATGGGCGACGACGACGGCACCGCCGTGCTCGGCCGCGTTTCCGACGATGGCGACGATGACCGCGGCCACGAAGAACTCGGTCAGGCCCAGCTCCTCCGCGAAGGTCTCGAGCGTGTGGACGAGCGTCTCGGCGACGAACGCGGTCACGACCGTGGCGGCCGCGAGCACCACGAGGGAGAGCCGCAGCGACCAAGCCGACATCGTGGCCGCCTCGTCCGAGACGTGGAGGCTCCTGTGCCGGCGCAGCGAGAGCCACGTCACGACGACGTAGACGACCAGGAGCGCGATCGACACAGGGACGGAGAGCACCGCGAGCGAATGCCGGTCCGGATCGCCCTCCAGCCCGGGATCGACGGGATGAGGAAGAGCAGGACCGCGATGGCAACGAGGACGAACGCGGTGAAGCTCGACTCGCGGTCGAGCCGGCCGGATCCGCCGAAGATGAGCGAGAACCCCAGCACGAGCAGGAGGTTTCCGATCACCGAGCCGGTCAGCGAGCCGCGCACGACCTCCGTCAGGCCCTCGTTGACGGCGATCAGCGCGATGATCAGCTCGGGCGCGTTCCCGAAGGTGGCATTGAGGAACCCGCCGATGCCCGGCCCGGTGTGGTGCGCCGCGTGCTCGGTTGCCTCGCCGATCAGCCACGCGAGCGGGATCAGGGCGGCCGCCGCGAGTACGAAGAGCTCGATGTCGCCCAGCTCGGTCGCCTTGTCGAGTAGCACGACGAGCGGCCCGAGGGCGAGCAGCGCAAAGAGAACCTTCCGGATCACGGCCGGGCGCACCCTAACTAACCTCTGACGCGTGCTGCGCGCAGTGCTCTTCGACTGGGGGGACACCCTCTTCCACTTCGCCTACGACGAGACTCTGCTCGAGGCAGGGTGGGAGGCCGGGCTCGCCACGCTCGAGCGCGACGGGCTTCCGGGCCCGGACGAGACGGCCGCCCGCTTCCGGGAGCAGTACCTGCCGCTCCTCTTCGTGCCGGGCTCCGTGGACGAGGTGGAGTACCCGGGGATGATCCGCGAGCTGCTGGAGGGCTTCGGTGTCGAGCTCGACGACGGTGCGCTCGACCGGTTCCTCGCGGCCGAGCACGCCGCCTGGGAGCCCGCGCGCCAGATGGGCGCGCAGACCCACGCGCTCCTCGATTCGCTCCGCGACCGCGGCCTCGCTACGGGCCTCGTCTCGAACGCGTTCGACCCCGGGTGGCTCCTCCACGGCGACCTGGCGCGCATGGGCCTCGCCGAGCGCCTCGACGCTGCCGTCTTCTCGTCGGAGATCGGCAAGCGCAAGCCGCACCCCGCGATCTTCGAGAACGTCCTGGAGCGGCTCGGCGTCGCGCCCGAGGACGCGCTCTTCGTCGGCGACCGCCGCTACGAGGACGTGCGCGGCGCGAAGGAGCTGGGGATGACGACGGTGCTCGCCTTGTGGTTTCAGGGCGGACGACGACGAGCGCGGCCTCGAGCCCGACTACGAGGCCTTCACGCCGATGGACGTGCTCAATGTCGTCCGACGCCTGACCAACGAAATCTGAGGCCTGACGCGGCCCTGGCCTACACCCGGAGGCGGGGCATGTCAAGACTTGCGGGGGCGGCGGACCCGCTCGACAATTCAGGGACAAAGCCTGTGCGGCGACCACTGTTCACCGGAACCGAGCTTCCACTCCGTCCCCAGGAGGAGACCGAGTGTCGACGCTGCCGGGTGCACTGCGACAAGGTGGTCTACCCGTCGGCCTGTGTCGAGCGCGCGTGCCCGTTCCTCTACGCGTACGAGGAGTGGGGGCGGACCTACGTGGGCTGCATGCAGAAGGTCTACGCCGTGGAGATCGACCTCGACCTCCTCGACGAGGCCCGCGGCCGCAAGGGCGGGTTCGGCGCCGTTCGCGCCGTCCGCCAGCCGCTACCGATGTGCCGGGCCGAGGTGTCGAGCTGCTACGGGCATCGCGCGGACGAGCTCGGGTGCGTCAACCCCGAGTTTTTCGAGCTCCCCCGCGGGAAGCCGTCCTTCCGGGTCGTCGAGCAGAGCGACCAGGCCGCGTAGAGCCCGCCCAGCGGGCGTGCAGGTCCTTCAGCTGCTGTACCTCTTCGGCAGTCGGGCCACCGTGACCGCCCGGCCCGGGGGTCTCGAGGATCGCAGGTAGCCCCTGCACGCGCGGGTGCGCGAGGAAGGCGCCGAGGCCTTCGCCCATCGCGCCGTGGCAGATGTTCTCGTGACGGTCGCGGTTCGAGCCGAGCGGCGAGTCGGCGTCGTTCACGTGGAGGCAGCGCAGCCGGTCGAGGCCGATGCGCCGATCGACCTCCCCGAGCGTCTCGTCGACGACCTTCGGGTCTGTCACGTCCGTGCCCGACACCCAGAGATGGCACGAGTCGAGGCAGAGGCCGAGCTTCGGGTGCCCGTCCAGCCGGTCGTAGATGCGCCGCGAGCTCGTCGATGGAGCGCCCCATCGTGTTCCCGGTGCCTGCCGAGTTCTCCAGGAGGAGCCAGGTCGGCCCGTCACATTCGGCGAGCGTGGCCTCGAGCGCCGGGGCGGCTCGCTCGAGCCCTGCCTCGAAGCCCGAGCCGAGGTGGGAGCCGACGTGGAAGACGACGCCGTCGGCTTCGATCGCGCACGCGACGGCGACGGTGTAGAGCAGCGTGTCGCGCGACTTCTTCCACAGCGTCTTGTCGGGCGTCCCGAGGTTGATGAGGTAGAGCGCGTGGCAGACGACCGGCCCGATCTGCTCCTCCTCGCGCCGCTCGCGGAAGCGCATGATGTTCTCCACGGGGTGGTTCGTGGGGCGCCAGGCACGCGGGCTCTGCGTGAAGATCTGAATGGACTCGCAGCCGCGCTCGACCGCCCGGTCGATCGCCGTGTGGATCCCTCCGCTGGTGGAGACATGGGCGCCGGCCAGCACCGGGCCATCGTAACGAGCTACCCGAGGCCGGTCCTGCCGCAGACCTCGAACCCGATTGCCTCCGCGAGCCGGTCGGCCTCTGCGAGTTTCCTGGCGTACGCATTCGCGGAGTCGTCGGCGGTCTCCCCGCGCTCCAGCGCCGCGATGACGGCGCGCAGCTCCTCGATCGCCTCGTCGTTCACTTCGAGGAAGTCCTCGACACGAGGACGGAGGGCATCCGGTGGCTCGATCGCCGCAAGCTCTTCTCGCGCGTCGAGCGCAAGATCGCGCACGAGGCGGAAATGAGCCGCCGCCCGCTCGGGGAACGCCGGGCTCGTCTCCGGGATCTTTCGCAGCTCCGTGAGGCTCTCGCTCAGCTCGGGGTTGGACGCGGTGCGGGTGCAGAACGCATCGGCCTCGGCCACGTACTCGGCCTGAGCGGGCGCCGGCGTCCCCGGTCACGGTCGCCGTCGTGGCCGCATCGTCGTCGGATCCGCCGCAGGCGCTCAGGACGACCGCGAGCGCCGCGATCAGGGCCGCACCCCGACCTCCGGACGTTCTCCACACGTGCCTCATCTATCGTAGAACGGATGAGCGCCCGCGTTCGTTTCGCGCCGAGCCCGACCGGTTTCCTCCACATCGGAGGCGTCCGCACCGCGCTCTTCAACTGGCTCTTCGCCCGCCACGAAGGCGGCGAGCTCCTGCTGCGGATCGAGAACACGGACACGAGCCGCGAGGTCGAGGAGTCGGTCGAGCAGATCCAGCGCTCCCTCCGGTGGCTCGGCCTCGACTGGGACGGGGAGGTCGCCTTCCAGCTCGACGGGCTGGAGCGGCACCAGGCGGCTGCGCGGCTCCTCGTCGAGTCGGGCCACGCCTACGAGGACGACGGCGCGATCCGCTTCCGCATGCCCGACGAGGGCACGACGGCCTGGGACGACGCGATCAAGGGGCGGATCGAGTATCCGAACGAGAAGCTCGAGGATCTCGTCCTCCTGCGCTCCGACGGCCGGCCGACCTACAACCTGGCGGCGGCCGTCGACGACGCGGACTCGGCGATCACGCACGTGATCCGCGGCGAGGATCACGTCCCCAACACCCCCAAGCAGATCCGCATCCTCGAGGCGCTCGGCCGGCCGCTCCCCGTCTACGCGCACGTCCCGAACGTCATGGGGACGGACGGCAAGAAGCTGTCGAAGCGCCACGGCGCCGTTTCGGTCGAGGAGTTTCGCGAGCGGGGCTACGTCGCGCCGGCGCTCATGAACTACCTCGCGCTCCTCGGCTGGAGCTACGACGACAAGACGACGATCATGTCGCGCGACGAGCTCGTCGAGCGCTTCGGCCTCGAGCGTGTGGGCTCGAGCCCGGCGACGTTCGACTACGACAAGCTCGACTGGATGAACGGCGTCTACCTGCGGGAGATGGCGCCCGAGGAGTACGCCTCTGAGCTGGCCGCCTACCTGCGGGAGAGCGGCTTCGAGGGAGACGAGGAGACGATCCGCGCCTCGGCACCGCTCGTGCAGGAGAAGATCGCGCGGCTCGAGGAGTACCCGGGCTTCGCCGGCTTCCTCTTCGAGCGCCGCGAGGCCCCGCCGGAGCTGCTCGACGGCTCGGGGCCGGTGCTCAGGGAGGCCCGCGAGACCCTCGCGGCCGTCGAGCCGTTCGCCGCCGCGGAGATCGAGGCCGCGCTGCGCGGGCTCGCCGAGCGGCTGGGGACGAAGCCGCGCGAGGCGTTCGGGCCCATCCGGGCGGCCGTCACGGGCTCACGCATCTCGCCCGGGCTCTTCGAGAGCCTCGAGCTGCTCGGGCGCGACGAGTCGCTGGCGCGGCTCGACGCCGCGGCCTAGGGCCGGTAGAGGACGAATCCGCCGGCGAAGAGCGCCAGGCCTGCGGCCCAGACGGGCCAGGCGGCGAGCACCGCGCCCGCCGTGAAGAGGAAGGCGCCGCCGATCACGAGCCCGGTGGCGATGATCGCCGAGAGCGAAGGAAGCTCGCGTGGGCGGCGCGAAGGCGTGGGCTCGGCGTCGCCGTCCGAGCGGATCGGCACCGCCGTGCGCTCCAGCGCGCGCAGGCGGGCGAGACGCACGCGGAAGAGCGCGCCGCGCCACTCGGGGAGCAGCGGGTCGACGAAGTCGACGTCTCCCATCTCCAGCGCGGTGGCGACCTCCGCGGTCACGTCGCGCGCCTCGGCCAGCGCCGCGACGAGCTCGGCGTGCAGCGCCTCGGCGCCGCGCGGCGGGTCGATCCCGACCGCGAGCTCGGCCGCCGCGTGAAGGCTGTACTGGAGCTGCGGGAGCTCATCGATGAAGTCGTCGGTGACGGCATCGGCCGGCGCTTCGGCGACGCGTTCCAGACGGACGAGTGCGACGCCGACGTGCTCCCAGAGGTGTGAGACGGCTGTTGCATAGCCCCTCGGCTCACCCCTACGAACCGTCCGCTCCATCCGGGCCAATAATACGCAGATACACTCGTCGCCGATGGACGGCCGGGCCCAGCGGCTGGTCATCGTCGCAGACGACGACGAGTCGATACGACTCCTCTGCCGGGTGAACCTCGAGCTGGAGGGCTACCGCGTGCTCGAGGCCACGGGCCTCGAGGAGATCTCACGGATCGCCGCAGAGGACGAGGTGGCGCTCGTTGTGCTCGACATCCACCTCGGCCGCGAAGACGGGATCGAGGTCGCGCGCGCCCTGCGACGGGACCACCCGGAGATCCCCATCGCCTTCCTGTCGGGCAGCGTCGACTTCAGCGAGCGGTCGGCGGCCGTCTCGGACGCGGCCATCCGCAAGCCTTTCACGCTGGAGGAGCTGATCGGGACCGTGCACCGGCTTGCGGGCGGGTCGCCTCGTCCTCCGGAGGCTGGACCGCCGAGCCTCTGACCTCGGCCTCGGCCTCGCGCACGTGCCCGCGCCAGCGGAGCGTCCCCATCATCAGGAGGATCGCGCCGAATCCCAGCGCGACGCCCACGATCGTGGTCACCAGCTGCTGACCGAAGCTGAAGGCGAGGATCGTCGACGACGAGGCCGCGCCGGAGAGCGCGAACACGAGGATCGCCTGCTGCGTGCCGGCGCCGCCCGGCGTGAACGGGAGCATCGTCGACATGCCCTGGACCACGAGCACCGCCAGCGTCGTCTTCGCCGTCGCGTCGACGTGGAACGCCCGCAGGAAGAAGAAGGTCGAGGCGATGCGCGCGACCCAGCTCGCCGCCTGCCAGGAGACGACCTCCCGGAAGTACATCCGCCGGTCGCGGAGGATCGCGAAGCCGAGCGCGAGCTTCTCCTTGAAGTTCCTCACGTGCCGGGCGGACCAGGCGAGGAGGATGATCAGCCCGCCGAGCAGGATGCTCCCGAAGAAGAACGCGAGCCGCGGGTGCTCGACGACGAAGCTCCAGTCGAACGCGCGGAGGTTGGGGAGGTCCGGGATCCCGGGCAGGATGCCCATCTGGATCGCGATGAGGAAGAGCAGGGACGCGACGACGAAGTCGAAGAGCGTCTCGACGACGAGGCTCGACGCGAGCGTCGGATACGTGGAGCCCTCGACGCGGTGCTTGACGAGGTAGAGCTTGACGACGTCGCCGCCGCGCGCCGGGACGACGGCGTTGACGCCCACGCCCGCCAGGTAGGCGCCGAAGACGGTGCGGAAGGGGATCCTCGTCCCGGGATACGCCGCGTGGAGGATGTTCTGCCACGCGCGGACGCGCAGCGTGAGCCGGATCACCTGGAAGACGATGGCCAGCGCGAGCGCGCCCCAGGCCACGGCCGCGAAGGCCTTGAAGAACGCCTCGGAGGCGTCGAGGAAGGAGCGAACGTCGTCCACGAGTTGAAGATAGCGGCGGCCCTGGTCGGGCGAGCAGCCGCGCGGGCTAGCGGGCACGCGCGCCGGGCGGGCCGGAGCGAGGCGAGCTGGTCGCTCAGGCGCTGGTAGAAGAAGCCGCCGAGGAGGAGCAGCGCGCCGACCGCGAGGAAGGAAAGCGACCGTGCGAGCGAGCTCAGGTACGCGAGGTCGTAGAGGAAGAGCTTGGCGAGGCTGATCCCGAAGAGCGCGAACCCGGCGAGCCGGATGGCCCGTGACCGAACCACGAGGCCGAGCGTCAGGAGCCCGAGGCCGATCGCGCCCCAGACCGCGCTGACCGCCGTGTGGCCGCGCTGGAAGTCCGTCTTGACCGAGGCCTGCGAGACGAGCTCCGCCAGCTCGAGCACACCGAGGGAGAGCGCGTAGAGACCGAGGATCCCGGCGGCCGCGAACGCGATCGCGCGGTAGGCGGCCTGCCACGAGCGCAGCTCGCCGAGGAAGCCGGCGAGGGTGATGGGCTCGCTCCACGAGAAGTGCGGGCGCTCGGCCGGCACTTCGTGGCGCGCGCAGAGCCCGAACGCGACGGCGGCCAGCACGACGAGCAGGAGGCTCGGGATGCCGTTCCCGGGATGCTCCGCGGCGACGACGAAGTCGCGCGGGGGCGCCTCGAGGACGAGCGTGTAGCCGGCGCCGACGAGGAGGAAGAGCGCAGAGGCGAACTGGAAGCGGATCTCGCGCGCGACCACGGCCAGGAGCGAGAGCACCGCCGAGGCCAGGGAGAGCGCGAGGACGAGCCAGACGCCCTCCAGGAGGAGGAAGAGGGCGGTGCCCACGATCGTGAGCGCGATCGCCCAGTGGAGCGTCGAGAGATCGCGGAGTCGCTCCACGCGGAAGACCGAGGCGGCAAGCGCCGCGTAGACGAGCGACATGAGGACGAGGCTCCCGCCTTCCACGTCGATCCCGTGCCAGGTGCCGGAGCCGAGCTGGAGCACGGCCACGAAGCCCATGACCGCCACGGCGAGAGCCGTGACCGCCGTCTCGGGGCGGAGGAACTTCCAGCGGCCGACGTCCAGGCGCTGGTACTCGAAGCCTGCGAGGAGCGTGGCAGCGCCGACGATCAGGAAGGCGACGGCCCAGTGGTTGACGACGAGCTCCTCGGAGTCGAACGTCGCGGTCTTCAGGATCGCGACACCCGCGAGCGCCATGCCCCCGATGGACAGGTCGAGCCGGCGCAGGCGCCCGCCCGTCTCGACGAGCGCGAGCGCGAGCACCGCCCAGAAGGCGCTCAGCGTGACCTGGCCGCGCTCGAAGCCCGTCTGCGGGTCGTCGGAGACCTGCACCCAGAACTCGAGGAGGCCGAAGGAGGCGGCGTAGGCGACGAGGGCCCCGGCGAGCCAGAAGAACGCGACGCGCGCGGCCTGGATGCCCTCGACCACGTCGCTCACGAAGCCGGCGATCGGCCCTTCGTCCGCTGCGCGCTCGACCGGGCGCCGGAGCAGCCAGCCGACGATGGCGGCGCCGGCCGCGACGGCCAGGATGCTGCCGACGCCCGCGGCAGGGTGCGTCGCGGTCTCGAACAGCGCGCGCGGCTCCGCGTCGTGGCCGAGGGTGTACGCCAGCGCGAGGGCGAGGTAGCCGGCCGAGGCGAGCTGGAAGCGGCGCTCACGCGTCGTGTCGGCGAGCCAGGCGAGGATCGCGGCCTCGCCGGCCCAGGCGATCGCGAGCCACGCTCCGCTGAGGAGCTCGCCCGCGGAGACCGCGCCGACCGTGAGCCCGACGGCCCAGAGGAGGCTCGAGAAGTCGCGCACGCGGCGGAAGAACACGCCGCCGAGCGCGAGGTAGGCGACGGCGATGACCCCGAGAGCGATGCCCTCGCGGCTCACGCCCTCGACCTTGCCGTCGAAGAGGTGCGCGGTGGAGGCCGCGGCCAGCGCCGCCGAGACGAGCAGGAGCGTGGCGGCGAACGACTCGATCTTGCGGTCGGCCTTTCGGAGCTGGAGGGCGACCGCGATCCCGACGAGGAGGCCGACGAAGACCGCGGTGAGCCAGACGACCGGCCAGTCCGTGGGCTCGCTCTGCACCACGAGCCCGATGCTCTGCGGCACGGCGGCGAGAAGCCCCGCGAAGAGGAGATTCCGCCAGCCCTGCCGGAGCGAGACGGCCGCGGTGGCTGCAAGAAGCAGGGCCGCGAAGCCGGTGCCGACGAACGTGAATTCGCCGTCCTCGACGACGGTCATCAGCGGGACGAGCGTGGCCCCGACGAGGCCCAGCGCGGCGACGAGCTCGGAGCGCCACGCGATGGCGACGGCGGTCGCGCCGGCGGCGATGAGCGCGGCGGCTGCGAGCGCCGCCGGCTCGGAGACGAACCCGTAGAGCGCGGTGGCTGCGAGGAGCGTCGCGAAGCCGCCGGCGATTCCCGCACCGACGGCCGCGAGCGCGGCGTACGTCGTCCCGAAGCGCCGCCGCAGCCAGAAGCCTCCCGCGAAGACGGCAAGCGAGGCCGCGGCGCCGAAACCGAGGCGCAGCTCGGGGCTGATCCAGCCGCGGTTCACGGCGAGCACGAAGAAGAAGACGATCCCGAGCACCGTGACGATCGCGCCTGCCCAGGCGAGCCCGAGCGCGCCGGCGAGCCTCGAGAGGTCGATCTCGCGCCGCGGCTTGCGTCGGCGGGGCGGCGTCTGCGGGCGGAGCGGAGGGCGTGGGAGGGGCCTGGCGGGGCGCGGCCGCGGGCGGGGCCGGAGCGGGGCGGGGCGGCGCCGCGGCGGGCTGGGGGCGAAGCGGGGCGTCGAACGTGGCTGCGCCTGCGACGAGCGACCGGAGGCGTGAGACCTCGGCCTCCAGCGCGAGCATGCGCCGCTCGAGGTCGCCGACGCGTCCGGTGTCCTGGTCGGCCTTCGTCTTCGGCTCCTTGGGCGGCTCGGGTCGCAGGAACAGCGCGACGAGCAGCGCGCCGAAGGCCACGAGCCCGAGGAGCGGCGAGGCGAGGCCGACGACGATCGCCAGGATCAGGCCGCCGATGATGAGCTTGCCGCTCATTCCGAGGAGTCCGCCGGCCGCAGCTCGATGTGGAGCTCGCAGTCGAGCGCGTGCGCGAGCTTGAGGAGCGTGTCGATGCGAGGCGGCCGGCCGCCGGACTCGAGGCGCGCGATCGCGGACTGCGTCGTCCCGCACACGCGGGCGAGATCGGCCTGCGAGAGCCCGAGCTCGCGGCGCCGCGTCGCGACCTGCTCGGCGATCTGCGCGAAGAGCCAGCCGTCCTGCGCGCCCGCCAGCCGCTCGCGAAGACGCTCGATCGCCCGCTCGGTCGTCCTGTGCCGGTCTTCCTTGGAGGGTCGGCTCATCGCAGTTCTGCTATTTCATATAGCACCACTGCGATGAAAGTCAAGGTCCCGGGGCGAGCTCCTCCAGGCGGGCGTCGTCGGCTGGGCCGTCCACGATGTAGACGCGGACGCTGTTCTCGCCCCGGCGGTAGGCGTCCTCGGGCGTCACCGCCGAGACGAGGGTCTCGCCCGAGTAATCGAACGAGCGCGTCACGGCGACGATCGTCCCGTTGACCGCGATCGCGACGTCATGGCTCCCCGGCGCGCCGCGGATCTGCCCGTACACCCGGACGGGCGCGAGGGGCGAGTCGGGGTCGTAGGTGCTCGAGCCGTAGCTCTCGAAGGTCGGCCCGCCGCCGGAGGCGACCGTGAGCGCTTCCACCCGCCGGCCCAGGAGCTCCGGCCGCGGGCCGAGGGCGTAGAGGCCGGGAGCATCGTTCCCCTCGCCGAAGAGGGCGATCTGATGCGCGAGCAGGCGGTCGCGCTTCTCGACCAGCTCGTCGGCGTCTCCGACGACCACCTCGCCGGAGTACGTGTGCACTACCACGTCGGTCTCCTCGCCGGCCGGTCCGAGGGTCGACCGGCCGTCCGTCTGCCAGGGAATCTCGACGCCGAGGATGTCGGCCATCGTAGGCAGCAGGTCGATCGTGCGGACGTGGTCGTCTACGACCTCGCCGCGGGCCTGGCCGGGCGCCTTGACGAACAGCGGCACGAACGCGATCTCCTCGAGGTTGCCCGTGTGGACGCGCCTCCGCTCGCCGTGCGGCCGGAAGCTGACGCCGTGGTCGGCAACGACGACGACGAGCGCGTCGTCGTAGATCCCAATCTCGTCGAGCCGGTCGAGGATCCGTCCGAGCTCCAGGTCCGTGTAGCCGACCTGGAGCAGATGACGCTGCCATCCCTGCGTGGCGAGCTCCGGGTCGCCCGTCCACCGCTCGCCGACCATTCCCGGCTGGTGGCCGAGGTTAGCCTCGTAGACCTTCCCGTTCGGAAGGTACTCCCAGGGGTGGTGAGGGAGGAGGACGTGGAGGAACGAGAGCGTCGGGCGCTCCTCGCGCTGGAGCCCGTCGACGAACTCCTGCACCTCGGCGCCGCGCTCCGTGTACGCGGCCGGCCTCCCACCCGGCTGGGACGGCCCCTGCTGGAGCCGGACGACCGGACCGTCGCCGCCGAAGCCGCGCCACGCGGTGGAGATGGAGGGCAGCCGCTTGCTGGTGTCCTCGGGGAGCGCGAGGTGTCCGTAGACGATCGAGAGGTCGGAGAGGAGCGAGCCAACGCGCTCGACGAACGGTTCGCGGTCCTCGTCGCAGAGCTGCTGCGGGCAAAGGTGCGCCTGCGACTCCATCGCGTGCATGTCGTAGCCGGCGCCCAGCAGCGTGAAGAGGTTGTCCGGGTGGTCGAGGTAGAGCGGGAGCTGGTCGTCCTCAGGGAAGCGGCCCGTCAGCATCGCCGGGACCGCCCCGGTCGTCCACTCGTGGACGGTCGTCGCGTTGCGGAACCAGGTCGAGTCGCGCGCGAGCCGGGCGAAGTTGGGGTAGCGGGCCGCGTCGATCTCCCCCTCGGAGTCCATCAACGAGATCGTCGGGAGCTCGTCGAGAACGACCATGACCACCGGCGCGGTGGCCCGCACGTCGGCGACGCGGGGCTCGGGCGCGTCCTCGAGGACGAGCCGCGAGACCGGCGAGACGAAGAGGAACAGGACGAGGAAGACGAGCGGCGCCGCAGCGAGGACGGTGAGAAGCGTCCGCGCGGGCCTCGCGCGTGCGTAGAGGAGAGCTGCGGCCGCTCCGACGGCGACCGCGGCCGCCATGAGCACGAGCGACGAGGCATCGACTCCGCGGATGACCTGGAGGACGATCAGCGCGACGAGCCCGCCCACGAAGACGAAGTGGAGGACGGTCGCGGCGAGCGCGTGAACGAGGCCGGCGAGGGCTTCGAGCGTCAGCAGGACGAGCGGCGGGATCACGACCAGGCCGATCGCGAAGAAGACGATGTCCCAGCGGGTCGAGCCGCGGACGGCGAAGAACTCGACGTTGCGGGAGAGGAGGTCGAAGACGGGCTGCGCGACCGCGACCGCGCTCAGGCCGGCGAGGTGCAGGCCCGCCGTCTCGAGCGAGCCGGGCGGGTCAGGCGGACGGACTTGCACGGTAGAGAATCCGGGTTCCCGACGGAAGCGTCTCCTGGCGCTCGATGCGCCAGTGCTCGTTCAGGGCGCGCTCGAACGTCTCCGTGTCGTAGTCCGGGTTCGCCCCCGGGCCCTTCCGCGAGAGCAGCCGTTGCACCATCGGGTCGTCGCGCGTCGGGAACTCGATTACCAGCTCGGTCTGGAGCCCTGCGAGCCAGTCGAGGAAGTCGCGGATCGGCACGTTGCTCGTCAGGGCGACGTGGTGGACGAGGGCGAGCGCGAGCGTCAGGTCCGGCCGGCCGCGGTCGACGAGCGGGCGTCGCTCCTCGCCGCGCCAGCCGAGTCCGGGGGAGGGGTCGGCCAGGTTGCCGACGAGCGGAAGGATCGTGTCGACGCCGTCCGCGCGCAGCTCGCGGTAGAGGGCCTCGACCACGGCGGCGTCGGCGTCCACGGCCACCGTGTAGTCGGCGTTCATCGCCGCCACGCGCGTGAAGCGGCCGTCGTTGCAGCCGAGGTCCCAGACGAGCCGGCGGTGGCGGGCACCCGCCGCCTCTCGAACGAAGTCGAGCTTTGCGGCGGCGTCGGGCTCGTCGTAGGGGTTCGTGGTGCGGTACGTCGACCAGGCCGTCCGCCCGGGCTTCCACTCGAGCCGCTGGACGAGCTTGCGGAGCTTGCGGGCGTTGACGCGGATCAGCTCGGTGCGGAACCCGGCCCTCTTCAGGTCCTGCTTCACCTCGCGGTCGGCGTAGCGAGCCTCGAGCTTCGCGTGCAGGACGACGTTCGTGAGCACGCCGCGCCGGAAGCGGTCGCGGAAGGTGAGGAGGCGGCGCATCTCCGCCGGCTCGATGCCCTCGAGGGAGCCGCGGAGCCACGGCTGGAACGGCACGTTCCTGAAGGCCTGGAGCATGAGCGGGTAGAGCATGAGGGTGCAGAACTGCCGGTAGCCGGCCCACGGCTCTCCCTCGCGCAGTCGCTCGAAGGAGCCGACGTCGACGAAGACCGGCTGCGTGCCGCGCCACTGCACGTTGTAGGGCGATGCGTCCTTGAGGATCAGGTCCTCGTCGAGTGCTGCGAGAAGGAGCTCGAGCTGGAGAAGGGCCGCGTCCTTGAGCATCCCGAACGGCCACTCGTACGGGTACGAGACGACGGGCACGCGGTCGTGGCGCAGGACGGCGGTGACCCGCTCAGGGTCGAGCTCGGCGGGGAGGCCGTTCGGCTCGGGCAGCTGCTGAGTGCCGACGAGCTTCCCCTCGGCGACCTTGTCGCGGAAGAGCGTCGTGGCGGCGAGCGCCTCCCAGTCGGCGAGCCCGCGCTCGGAGAGCGCGCGGTGCACCGAGCCTCCCGCGTAGAAGACTCGGCTGTCCGGGTCGCGAAAGGAGCCGCGATCGACCCGGGGCTCCACGTCAGCTAGGAGTCGTTCTTCCTTCGGATGCCGATGAAGCCCAGGAACCGCCGCCAGTAGAACTTGCCGGCGACGGCGACGGCGGCAACGCCGCCGACGATCGCCTGAACGATCATCGAGCCCGAGCCGGCATCCAGGTATGCGAATAGGCCGCCCATTTGTGTCGGCTTGGAGAATACCGACGAGGGCGGCGCGGGCGGGAGCTTGGCGCCCCCGCCCGCGTGAAAACGCCTAGGCCTCGGGCTTGTAGAGCCCGACGACCGCGCCCGTGGGATCCGCGACGATCGCCATGCGGCCGACCGTGGGGATGTCCATGGCCTCGGTGATCGGTGTCGCACCCATGCCCGTCGCCTGCGAGAGGCTCGAGTCGACGTCGCCGGTGGCGACGTACGGGAGCCAGCCCGGGGCACCCGGCATGTCAGCCTGCCTCTGGTAGGCGCCGGCGCGATCGACGCCGTTCGAGCGGAAGATCGTGTAGATGAAGCCGTCGCCCATGTCCTGATCGGACGACTCCCAGCCGACGATCTCGGCGTAGAAGCGCTTCGCCCCCTCGATGTCGCTCGTCCCGAGCTCGTCCCAGACGAAGACGCCCTCCGACGTCGGGCGGCTTGTCGATGGACTGGAAGAGCCCGGCCACCGCGCCCTGTGGGTCGGCGAAGACCGCCCAGCGGCCGACATCCTGGATCTCGTTCGGCTCGACGATGAGAGTCCCGCCGGCGGACGTGACGCGCGCCGCGGCTGCGTCGAGGTCGTCCACGACGATGCTCCCGAGCCAGTGCGCGGGCTCGTCGCCGTCCACGGGCCCGAAGCCGCCGTGGCTCTGGTCGTTCACCGAGATCATCGGGTACTCGAACTCGCCCATCGGAAAGATCTCGAGCTCCCAGCCCAGGAGCTCCGTGTAGAAGCGCGTCGCCGCCGCAGGATCCGGTGACCTGTGGTCGTGCCACCCGAAGCGGCCGATTGCGGTCTCGACCGTGCTCATCTCTTCTCCCTTCGTGAGTGTTCCAGGCCACGCTAGACCCGGTCATCCCGGGGCGCAACTATCGCGATCCGGTGAAGCGGCTAGCCCTGCTCGCCGGCCGCCAGCCGGTACACCGCGCCGGTCTGGGAGACGGCGTAGAGCTCCCCGTCGCCGTCCTCGCCGAACGAGGTGAGCTGAGGCACCGAGATGCGCTCGCGCCGGATCTCGCGCGCCTCGCCGCCCTCGATGCGGAGGCTCCAGATCGTTCCGGAGCAGTAGTCGCCGTAGAGGTACCGGCCGCGCATCGAGGGCACGGCTGAGCCGCGGTAGACGTAGCCGCCGGTGACCGAGCAGCCGACGTCGTGGGCGTACGCCGCGACCGGGAAGACGAGCTCGCCGCCGCCCTCCAGCTCGTTGTCCTCGACCTTCTCGTCGCCCTCGTAGACATCCCAGCCGAAGTTGAGGAGCCCGTCCGTCCCGGCCGCGACGAAGTCGATCTCCTCCCAGCGGTCCTGGCCGACGTCGCCGACGTAGAGGTCGTCCGTCTCGCGGTCGAAGGAGAACCGCCAGGGGTTGCGCATGCCGTTGGCGACGATCTCCCAGTCGGGCTCGTCGCGCCTCGACGTCGAGGCGCACGAGCTTCCCGAGGAGCGTCTCCATGTCCTGCGAGCGCCCCTCGGGGTCGAAGGCGGCGCCGCCGTCGCCCAGCCCCAGGTAGAGGAGCCCGTCCGGCCCGAAGACGAGCTGCCCGCCGTTGTGGTTCGGGTGCGGCTGGTCGACGGCCAGCAGCTCACGCACCTTGGCGGCGCCGGACGACGCCGGCCTCCATCTCGTCCACGCGCGTGTCGCCGTCGAGGTTCGAGTAGTGGACGTAGAACCTCGGGTCGTCGGGGAACTCCGGGTGGAAGGCGAGCGCGAGGAGGCCTTGCTCGCCGCCGCTCTTGACCTGCTCGTGGATGTCAAGGAAGGGCGCCGAGGCGACGGCGCCCTCCTCGAGCACGCGGACGACGCCGGCCTGCTCGACGACGTAGAGGCGTCCCGGCTCTCCGGGTGCGGCGACGACCTGCATCGGCGAGGAGAGCCCGGTGGCGACCTCCTCGAGCCGCAGCCGCTCAGGCGAGGTCGGCAGGGGCGGCGTCGTCGACGGCTCGTCCCCGCCGCAGCCGGCGAGGAGGGCGAGCGCGAGCACCAGGCCGACCGAGCGAGCCGGCTCATCTGGCCCGCGGAGACTGCGTGGCCAGCGGCCCCGGCCGGGGCTCGCGGCCGCGGCGCGGGAGCGCAAGGACGAGCGCGCCTCCGAGGAGGGCGTAGCCGGTGGTGAGCGCATGGGCCGTCAGTGCGGCGGCCAGCGCGTCGCCGGCGGCCGCGCCGAGCGCGACATAGGCGCCGACGGCGGCCGCCTCGTAGGTGCCGATCCCGCCGGGCGCGATTGCGATCGCCTGCGCGGCGATCGTCACCGCGGTGACGACGACCGCGTCCGCGAGCCCGATCTCCAGCCCGGCCCATTGCGCCGCCCGCCAGACGAGCACGCTCTCGAGCACCCACGCCGCGGTCGCGCCGGCGGCGACTACCCCTGTCGAGAGGCGAAGCCCGGCGCCGAGCGGGCCGCGCGCGATGCGCCGGAGCCAGACGAGCCCGCCGAGCCAGACGGCGGCGCCCAGCGCGAGCACGAGCCACCTGGCCGGGCCGGCGACCGCCGCGACGACTTCGGGCCCGAGCAGCGCGGCGAGCCCGAGCGCGGCGGCGAGGTCGGCGCCCCGGAGCATCACCGTCGAGGCGGTCGCGGTGCGCACCGGGATGCCGCCGCGCCGGACTGCGCTCGTCACGCGCAGCGCCTCTCCGAGGCGCAGCGGCAGCAGATGGTTCCCCGCGAGCGAGACGTGAACCGCGGCGAGCGCGTCGCCGGGGCGCAGCATCGGGACGACCCGGCTCCACACGAGCGCGCGGAGGGCGAACGCGAGCCCGTAGGCGACGAGGACTGCCAGCAGCTCCGCCGGCGCGGACGCGGCGTTCCTCCAGGTCGCGCCCAGCGCGTCGAGGTCCGCGGTCAGCGCGAACGCGACGACGCTCACGGCCAGAGCGGCGATTCCGAGCGGCCAGGCGAGCGCGCGGGCGCGGCCCAGGCTCGCGGTCACGAGCGGAGCGGCGTGCTCATCGCCGGCGTCTCGGGCGCGGCGCGGTAGGGGTGCTCCTCGGCCCGCGCCTCCTCGTGGTAGACGCTGTCCGCGTTGACCGCCCAGAGATCGTGGCGCGTCCCGGCGGTCAGGTTCTCGACCGCGCGGATGGCAGTCAGCATCGAGTGATCCGAGTTGTTGTAGCGGTGGAGACCGTTGCGCCCGACCTGCTGAAGGTTCTCGATGCCGTCGAGCCAGGAGCGCACCGTGGCGAGGCGCGCAGCGGTACTCCTCGTCGTAGACCGGATAGGCCTTCGGGACCCGGACGGCGTAGCCGCGCTCGACTCGGTCTCGGTCGCCGAGGCCGAGCCGCTCGAGCTCGGAGGCAGCGAGTTCGACGAGGTCGTCGTCGGCTGCGCTCCAGAGCTCGTCGCCTTCGAAGCAGAAGTACTCGAGCCCGATGCACGTCGTCTCGGGGTCGGGGACCATCCACGGGCTCCAGGAACGGTAGTTCTGGATCCGCCCGACGCGCACCGACGGGTCGTGGACGTAGACCCAGTTGTCGGGGAAGGGGTCTTCGCCCCGCAGGACGAGCGCGACGGTGAGGAAGTCGCGGTACCGCAGGCCCTGCGCGGCCTCGAGCGTCGCGCGGCCGGGCGTGGGCTCCGCGAGGCCCGCAAGCGTGCGGAGGGGGAGGGAGGAGATCACGTCCTCGCACTCGATCTCCAGCCCGCCGGCGGAGACGGCGACGACGCGGCCGTCCTCGACGTCGATGTGTTCGACCGGCATTCCGGTGAGCACCTGTCCGCCTCGCTCGACGATGCGCTCGGCCATCGTCTCCCACATCTGGCCCGGGCCGTAGCGCGGGTAGTGGAACTCGCGGATCAGGCTCTTGACGCCGCCGTTGCCGAAGATCGCGTCCTTCGCGGCGCTGGTCAGCGAGAGGCCCTTGATGCGCTGCGCGGCCCACTCGGCCCTGATCTCCGAGGCCGGCACGCCCCAGACCTTCTCGGTGTACGTCCGGAAGAAGAGGTCGAAGAGGCGGCGCCCGAAGCGGTTCGAGACCCAGTCCTCGAGCGTCGCCTCACCGCCGCGGCGCCGCGGCAGCGCGGCGGCGTAGGAGGCGAGGACGCGCCCGAGCTCGACCGGTCCCAGCTTGCGCACGACGTCGCGCGGGCTCAGCGGGTAGTCGAGGAAGCGCCCGTTCCAGTAGATGCGGGAAAGGCGCGGTCGCAGGAGGAACTCGTCGCCCATGATCTCGTGCCAGAGGGCGTCTACCTCGCGACTCTTCGTGAAGAACCGGTGGCCGCCGAGGTCGAAGCGATACCCGTCGCGCACGACCGTCTTGGCGAGGCCGCCGACCTGCTCCTCCGCCTCCAGGACGAGGACGGGGACGTCGAGCCCGGCGAGGAGGTAGCCGGCGGTCAGGCCCGCGGGGCCCGCGCCGATGACGACCACCGGGGAGGTCGGGTTATTTGGCATCAGTTGTAAGGGGGACCATACAAATCACTCAGCGCGCTTTCCGGTAGAGCGTCAGACGGATGCTCGTGCGCGTCGTCTCGGGCCCCGCCGCCGTCCCCTCGACGACCCGGAAGCGCCCGTCCGCCTCGAGCGCGTCCGCCCAGTCGTTCGTGTGCCGCGCGACGAGGCTCGTCCAGGGCGCCTGCCACCGGCCGCCGTCGCCCACGTCGGGCCGGACGAGGAGCACCGTGGAGCCCGTCGGCAGGGAGTCGAGGACGGGGAGGAGGCTGCTGTCAGGTCGCGTGCGCTCGAGCCGCGGAAGCGCGTCGCGCCAGTCCATCACGCTCGGGTCGTCGACCGGCCCGAGCGGGGTCGCGTAGTCGAGGCCGTCCGGCAGGTAGTGCGCGAGGACGGGCACCTGCTCGGGCTGCGTGGAGAGGACGAGGTCGCCCGGCGCGAGGTGCTGCTCGAGCGACGCGGTGGTAGCGGCGACGTTGGTCTTCTCTCCCGGCGAGCCGTCGATCAGCCAGACGACGGAGACGGCCGCGCACGCGGCGAGGCCGAGTGGCCCGAGCCGCGCGAAGGTCAGTCCCGCGAGGAGGAGCAGAGGCCCCACCAGGACGGCGAGGTAGCGAGTCGCCCACCCGGGCTCGAGCTGCGCGGCCCCCCAGGCGGCTGCGAGGGCGAGCCCCGCCGCGAGGGCCAGGCTGCGCAGGGCCCGGCGCTCCTCGGAGCCGTGCGCGAGGAGCGGGAGCACGGCGGCGCCGGCCCCGAGCGCGAACGCGCCGACGAGCGCCGAAGCGGGCGGCGAGTTCGACCAGGGAGCGCCGGTGTTCTCGAGCTGGAAGGCGAAGGTCGGCAGCCAGGGCAGGAAGGCGACGAGCGGGATCCCGAACGCGAGGGCCGCGTCCACGAGCAGCCCCTTCCGCTCGGCGCGCGCGCGCGTCGAGCATGAGCGCGGCCAGAGCGGCCAGCAGCCCGAGCAGGAAGAAGAACGCCCAGTAGTGCGTGTAGAGGAGCAGGGCGAGTGCGACCGCGAAGACGGGCAGGTAGATGCGGCGACGGAACGCGAAGGCATGCAGGAAGGCCGCCGTCGCGACCACCGAGAGGAGCGCCACCAGCGCGTACATCCGCACCTCCTGCGCGTAGGCGGTCAGGAAGGGCATCACGGCGGCGAGCGACGCGCAGAGCCACCCGGCGCGGGCCCCGAAGAGGCTCCTGCCGGCCCAGAGCGCGGCAGGAACCGTCGCGAGCGCGAAGAGGAGCGAGGGGGCGCGCAGCGCGGCTTCGCCCGTGCCGGCGACCGCGATCCAGGCGTGCAGGAGCAGGTAGTACAGCGGCGGCGAGCCGTCCTGCCGCAGCAGGCCGGGGATGTCTGTCGGCGCGGATGCGACGCGATGCCGACGGAGATCCCCTCGTCGATCCAGAGCGAGGCGTCGAGAGCGCGCGTGCGCAGAAGCACGGAGAGGCCGACGAGCAGCGCGGAGCGGCAGGACGAGCCCGAGGTGCCGCCGCAGGTCTAGGTCGCGCACGAAGTCAGCACCTCCCACGTGCCCGACCGCGCCACGAGCGTGAACTCCGCCGGCGCCGCCGGCTCGGCGGGCTCGTCCGCCGTCAGCCGCGAGCGCAGCACGACACCCGGGGCGCGAGGCTCCAGGCTCAGGTCTGAGATGTGCGCGTCCACGTGCCAGGCGATGAGCGGAAAGCGCGCCCGGCCGGCGTAGAGCGGCCCGCAGTCCCGCAGGCTGCTCATCCCGCCCGCCTCGTCGACGGCCGACGGCCAGGTCGGCCCGCAGGTCGGCGGCGTAGGCGAGCTCGTCTCCGAGGTCGCGGGCGGCGGGGACGGCGAGGATCGCGGCGCACGCGACAACGGCGGCCGCGCTCGCGGCGGCGGCACGCGGAGCCCGTTCGGCGACGAGGTTCAGGAGCCGCCCGGCGGCGACCCCGGCCAGGACGGAGGCGAAGGCCGCGGCGACGAGCAGGTAGCGCTCCTCGCCGGAGAAGCCGGCCTCGCTCATCAACGCCACGAGCGCCACCCAACCCGCCGTGCCCGCGACCAGCGCGAGCAACTCGGCCTCGCGGCGTCGCACAGCGAGTGCAACCGCGCCGAGCGCTCCCACCGCGATCGGCGGCACGAGCATGCCAACGAACCGCTGGACGACCTCGAGCGCGGGGTAGTCGGCCAGCGTGGGCGCGCCCGGGTTCGGGATCTGCGCGCGCTCGGACGAGCGCAGGAGGTCGCCCGAGCCCCACAGCTCGGGCAGGAACCAGAGCAGCGGCACGAGTGGAAGCAGCGCGGCCACGAGCCTTCGGGAGCCCGGCTCGCGGCGCCAGAGCCAGACCGCGTACACGGCGAGGAACGGCCACACCTCGGGACGGAGGAGCGCCGCGGCCGTCCCGAGCGCGAGAGCCTGCCCGCGATGCCCGTCGAGGTGACGCTCGAAGGCGAGGAGGAGCAGCGCGATCAGCAAGCCCTCGGAGCTCCCGCCGGCGACGCCGCGCAGGAAGCCGGTCGTCGAGAGGAGGCCGAGGACCGCGACGCAGCCCGCGAACCAGCGACCGCTGCCTCCTGCAAGCCGCGCCGCGACGCGGAACGCGAGCACGACCGCGAGCAGGCCGCCCGGCGCGTGCGAGAAGCAGCCAGAGCCACGGCGCGGCACCGTCGAGCGGGGCGAGCAGCGTAGTCACGAGCACGGGGAGGGGCTTCCACGCGGGCCCGGCGCTCGTGTCGAGGTCGAGCCCTGCGACCTCGCGGCCCCAGATCAGCCAGGCCCACGGGTCGTAGGTCGGCGCCCAGGGCGCCAGGAGCGACAAACCGGCAACGCCTAGGCACGCGGCGCCGATCCCCCACGGGGAGCGCCGCAGGTTCATGACTAACTCAGGAGGCCGACGCTGTTCAGGAGCTCGATCGTCGCCTCTAGCTCGCCGCCGAGCGCGCCGAGCTCGACGTCCGGCCCGTGCAGGTCGGTGAGCGGCGGCAGCTCGTTGTCCGACTCGACGCCCTCGACGAGCGGGTACTCGTCCGTTTCCGTCGCGAAGTACTCCTGCCCGTCGGCGAGGAGGTAGTCGACGAGCTGCTGCGCCATCCCGGGCTTGTCGGTCGACGCGAGGATCCCTGCGCCTGCGACGTTCACGAGCGCGCCCGCGTCGCCGGCCTCGAGGTAGTGGTTGTCGACCGGATCGTCGGGCTGTTCCTGGAGATGCCCGTAGAGGTAGTAGTGGTTGACGAACCCGACATCGACTTCTCCCGCAGCGGTGGCCTCGACGGTGGCGATGTTGTTCTCGTAGAGATGCGGGTCGTTGGCCACGATCGCCTCGAGCCACTCGCGCGTCTGCTCGTCGCCGGCCTCGAGCCGCATCGCGGTCACCATGGCCTGGAAGGACGCGTTCGTGGGGGCGAAGCCGATCCGCCCCTGCCACTCGGAGTCGGCGTAGTCCCAGATCGAGTCGGGAAGCTCGTCCTCCGAGAGCTCGTCCGTGTTGTAGACGACGACGCGCACGCGCCCCGACGTGCCGACCCAACGGGACTCGGGGTCGCGGAAGCGCTCGTCGACGCGCTCGAGCGTCTCGGCCGGGAGCTCCTCGAGGAGCCCTTCTCCGGAAACCGAGCCCAGTGAGCCCGCGTCCTGCGCGAAGAAGACGTCGGCGGGCGTGTTGTCGCCTTCCTCGGCGATGGTCGCGGCGAGCTCCGCGCTGTCCCCGTAGCGCACGTCGACGGTGATTCCGGTCTCCTCCTCGAACTGCTCGAAGAGGTCCTCGACCAGGTCTTCCTGGCGGCCGGAATACACGGTGATGTCGGCGTCCTCGCCGCCGCAGCCCGCGAGGATGGGAAGGGTCAGCGCCGCGGCCGCTCCGGCGAGCAGCGCCAGCGTCCGTCTCGTAAGGCATTCCTTACCCACGTACGGAGGGAGACCTTACTGGATCGGCAAAGGCCCTGGGCGGCGGTAGGCGCTGGATTCCCGCTGTCGGAAGGCAGATAATCGCGTCTCCCAGCTACTAGGAGGTTTCCCGCCGGTGCTCTTCGCAGCGGACTATCCATTCCTCGAGGTCCTCTGGACCATGCTCATCTTCTTCGCGTGGGTGATCTGGTTCTGGATCCTGATCACGATCTTCGCGGACCTTTTCCGCCGCCACGACGCGTCGGGGTGGAAGAAGGCGGCCTGGATCGTCTTCCTGATACTCACACCCTTCTTAGGCGTGCTCATCTACTTGATCGCCAACCACGAGGGGATGAACGAGCGGAACCTGAGTCGGGCAAGAGCCTCGCAGGAGCAATTCACCGAATACGTCCAATCGGTCTCGACCAGCGGCGCCGCGTCGGAGATCGAGAAGGCGAAGGGGCTCCTCGACTCGGGCGCCATCTCGCAGGCCGAGTTCGACCAGATCAAGGCAAAGGCGCTCGGCTAGCCCGGGACAGGGCCACTCGTAGCTGTTGGCCGGCCCGCCCGTCCTTCGGGGCGGGCCGGAAATCCCGGTTCACATCGCTAGACGCCGTGCAGTCCACGTCGCGCAGAGGGTCGAGTCGTCCGCCGGCTTGTGCGTGTACTCCTCGCCTACCGCGGTCACCGCGAAGCCCGCGGCTTGCAGGGAGGCACGGACATCCGCATCCGTGTGGAAGTACTGCCTGTGCTGCTCGCTGAAGGAGTCACCGGTACGGGGCCGCGTGAGCTCGATCGTGGTGTCGCAGGTGCGGGCGTCGGGATCCACGGTGCTGCTGATCACGAAGCCGTTCCCGGCCGATTCACCCGCGACGACGGAGTTGGAGATGGTGAAGTTCATCATCCCGTCGGTGTGGAGGTCGAAGACGAGCCATCCGGCCGGCCGAAGCCGGAGGGCCACCGCGGCCATCGTTAGATCGCAACTCGTCCGGCGTGAGGTAGTTGAAGCCGTCGAACGTGCAGACCGCCGCGTCGAAGACCTCTTCGCCCGCGAGCTCCGGGAGAGTCATGCGGCTCAACGCCACTTCGGGGCCGAGGCGTTCGCGAGCGCGCGCGAGCATCGCGTCGGATGCGTCGACGCCGACGACCCGGTAGCCCCGTGCGATCAGCTCGCTCGCGAGGAGACCGGTGCCGCAGCAGAGATCGAGCACGGAGCGTACGCCCTCCGGGTCGGCGCTCCAGAGATCGTGGAGGAACGCGGCGCAGCGGTCATGGCAGGGGTCGACGACGATCTCGTCGTAGACCCCTGCCAGCCGCGAGTACGCCTCGGCGTGCCTCACAGGCTCGCGCCTGTCGCTCAGATTCCGAGGATCTTGGCCTTGGCTGCAGCGAACTCCTCATCGGTGAGCACACCCTGGGTGTGAAGCTGAGCCAGGTTCTGGAGCTGTGCGGCCGAGTCGTCCTCCGGCTCCGGTGGCGGGGCCGCCGGTGCCTGCTGCTGGTACTGCTGCGCGTCCTCCTCCGCATACCTGGCGGACTGACGACGGGCCACGCGCCCGGACACGGCGGTGGCGGTTCCCGCCACGACGGCGGTGCGGGCTGCCATACGAACAAGTCCCATGTCGCTCCTTTCGATCTCGAATGGACGGTCTAGCCGGCGTCGACCGCGGCCGCCACGACGTCGGCGGGGATCCGGATCGAGTCGATCAACACTGCGTCCGCCGCCTGGAGGGCGTCGACCACCTTCGTGGCCCAGAGGTTCTCGAATGCGATCAGGAGGGCCGCGCTGTTGGACGGGAGATCGTCGCCGACCTCCTCGGCATCCTCAGGCCCCAACGCACCTGGCTGCTCGACGCTGATGGCGACGAGGCCAGCGCCCTCCTCGTCGAGGTCCGAGGCCTCGAGTGTGGTCACGGTGCCGTCTGCATCCTTCATCACGAAGAGCAGATCGAGCACTCGGATCGTGCCGTTCTCAACGAGCTCCATGATCGCCGGGGCGATGCGCCCGGAAAACTTGTTGCCCGGAAAGCCAATGATGTATACGTCGACGGGGCCGACTGCCATTTAACTTCTCCTTTTTGGGACGCTCCAGCTGAAGCGCTGGTCGAACGGAACGCCGGCCGGGGGCCCGCCTTCTCGTTCCGCTGAGCCAGTATATGCCCCGTCCGTGCACCTCCCACAAGCGACACTTCGGTTCTATTTGAGCATCAGTAGGCCGGCCTTGACAGAAGTCTCTCCACCGTTAGAGACTCCTGCCACTAGCAGGAGGTGTTGGAGGCATGTGGCGTGCACGCCGTCTGCGGCCACGGATGGGGCGTTGGCTCCTGCCCACGGTGTCGCTCGCCTGCCTCGTGCTTCTCTCGGCCCCGCCGGCAGCGGCCCAAGCGGCGCCCGGCTGCGCGCGCGAGGTCGACGGGATCTTCTGGGGCGGCACTCAGTGGCTCGAGCTCTCACAGGCGCTCGCGGCGAATCCGTCGCCCTGCGCCGAGTACTCCGTCAGCCTTCCGCCGGCGGTGCCGAGCGACCAGACCGTGCTCCGGCTGCGACCGCGCTTCGACGAGGTGAGAGCACTGGGCGTCCATCCCGTTGCGGAGATCCGCTGGACGTCGTCGACTGGATGGCGTGCCTGGGTCGTCGGCCCTCACCCGCAGTGGATGCCCGGGCGGACGTTCTACGAGGCGGGGGTGGAAGCGCGGCGGCGGATGGCCAACCGCGGCGTCGACGTCGAAGCGGGGGAAACGTGGGCGTTCAACGAGATGACGGCCGAAGTCCTCGCGGGTGAGCCGGGCGCCCGCGCCGAGGTGCTCGAGTTCCTGCGAGGCCTCTACGACGGTGCCCCCGGGATGCCCAAGGCGCGCGGAATCGTCTTCAACATCTGGGTTCCGTCCACGACCGACGCGGCCGCGGTGGACGTCTACAAGGCGGAGCTACAGGAGTGGCTGGCCGACGAGGCCTTCTGGACCGAGCTCGACCGCTACGTCGAGGTCTTCGCTCGCGACGTGTACGTGAGCGCGCTCTCGTGGGGCGTAAGCGGGGCTACGCTCGCCAAGCGTGCGAAGCGCATGAACGACTACTTCCAGCACATGGCCGTGTTGGTGGATGACGCTCCGAAGGAGCTCCAGGCCGCGCGCAGCTTCCTGCAGAGGACGTACCTCCCTCTGGCGAACGCCGCATGGCCGCACTCCGGGATCGGCGACACCCATCTGCTCTCGGCCGACCTGATGAGCCACTTCGTCTCGACCCAGGTCTACGCCCTCCGGCAGTTCGCCGAGGCCTACCCGCGCATCGTCCCGCAGGACCTCATCGGGTTCGGCTGGGCGCCCATCGCGTCCTTCGCGGGATACACCGCTGCGGGGCGGGACCAGATCGCCGCCAGGCTCGCGAGCGCGATCCGCGACTCCCTTGCGGCTTCTCCGAAGGACGCGTGCGGCGTGCGCGAGCGCATCTGGTGCGAGGGCGAGGCCCCCCAGGCCGAGTTCGAGACGGCCTGGAGGACCTTCGACAGCTGGGACTAGCGCCGCGCCCGCGGCTTCAGGACGTTTTCATGACGGTTCGCCGATCGTCCCTGAGGATCGGGGAAGCCTTCCTGAATCCCCAGACGGCCGCGTAGATGCCGAGCAAGAGCTCCCACAGGAACTCGGGGACCACCAGGATGCTCACCGCGCCGGTTTGGTCCCACACGTCGAAGAGCACGCCGACGTTCCCGATCAGGAGGAGTGGCCCCCCGATCAGTCCGAGCCAGGGCATCCACCGCGGGACGAGGCCGGAGGTGTACATCAGGTAGCCGAGGATCAGCCCGTTCCCAAAGGGGACGACGAAGCCGGGGCCAAACAGGAACGTCCAGTCCTTGAGCGCCGCGAGCGAGACGGCGAGGTCAGCCGCGCCCGGAGAGTCCTGGCGCAGGCTCACGACCCCGAGCACAAAGATGATTCCGGCCGCGAGGAAGACGCACTCGATGATTCGAGCGGCGACGTAGCCGATGGCCAGAGTCCTGTTCTGCCGCTTCGCGATGGGGTAGAGCACGACGGCCGTTCCGACGTTCGCGAGGATGAGCAGGAACTCCAAGAAGGCTCCGAGGTAGATCTGGTTGTCCTTCCCGGCACCGGCGATGTAGCCGGCCGGGTCGTCGAGAACTGATTGGAAGAGAGCCAGCGCGGCGATGGAGGTTATGAACGTGATGAGGAAGAGCACGCCGAAAACGCGCGCAGCCCTTTGATCCGTGCTCACAGAAAAGACCCCTTTCCTCGAGAAACAGCGACCGCGATCTTCGCGGGTGTCGCCCAACGATTCAAGAGGAATGGATGCGCTCGCGGGAGTCGGCGCAGGGGAGAGAGGCGCATACGGGATTCGAACCCGTGCTACCGCCGTGAGAGGGCGGCGTCCTAGGCCACTAGACGAATGCGCCGTGCGGGACAGAGTAGCCGATCGTCGAAACGTCGGCCTCGTAGCGAGAGAGGCCGGGCCGCCGACCTCTCTCCCTGCGCTCGCTTCCGACAGACGACCGAAAGCCTTCGTGCGCACGCATGATTGTGCGGATTCACGCATGAGAATTCAAGGGTGGCGCGCACGTTCCCGAAAGTCTGGGCAGAAGGAGGCCCGGCGTCCTGCGGCCCGAACGCCGAGCCTCCCTATCGTGCCCGAGTCCTTCCGCCGTGCTCCCCTCACGCGGCGAATCCCGAAGGTGCCCGGGAACCGGACGCTTATCTCACACGGCGCACCCGCGCGGCAACGCGCCAGGGTCGAGGGTTTACCTAGCCCAAAGTTCGGAGTCGCGGTGGGGGCGGACGCCGCGCTGGAGGCCCCCGCCCCCGGGTGGAAGGGTCGCGAGTTACGGCCCGACGCGACCCATCCCTGCCGGGGCCGCCTGGCTCACCCCGACAGTCACAGGATCGTTCGCCTCGAGCGCCGCGGCGTGCTCCCGAAGGGGGAAGCGCGCCCGCGGGTTGACGCGCTTCGAATGGAGCGGGAGACTGGTGGCGACCCGCGGGGAGCGCCACTTCTACGCGGCCGACACAGAGGGCCGCCATCGTGCTCCGGCGCGGGTCATCTTTGGTCCGGCCTATTCGAGCGCCGAGATCGCGAACGCGAGCCCGAACCCGAGCGTCGTCGCAAGCCCGACGAGCTTCCCGCCGCGCTCGAATGCCTCCGGCATCATCGTGTCGGCCAGCATCGTCAGGATCGCCCCGGCCGCGAACGAGAGGACGAACGCGACGGCGTCCGGCGAGGCGGAGTCGAAGAGCCCGTAGCCGGCGAGCGAGGCCAGCGCCGAGACGAGCATCACGAGGAGCCAGAGGCCGATGATGTTGCGCGTCCGCCAGCCCGAGAGGCGGAGACCGGTCGTGGCGGCGATCGCCTCCGGGAGGTTGGAGAGGAACACGGCCACGAGCATCGCCACGCTGACGGTCCCGCCCTGGAGGATGGTGAGGCCGATGACGGCTGACTCCGGGATGCCGTCGAGGACGATCCCGAGCACGATCGCGAGGGCCGTGCCGGCCTCGTGGCCGCCGGCCATGCTCTTCCGGCCTTCGCCGCCCATGCGGTCGATGATCGTGTCCCCGACGAAGAAGACGAGCGCGCCGGCCGCAAGCCCGCCCGGGACGCCCGCGCCCTTGCTCGTCGAGAAGGCCTCTTCGACGAGCTCGTAGGCGACCGCGCTGATCAGGACGCCGGCGCCGAAGGCCATGATCAGCCCGAGCGCGCGGTCGCCGATGCGCACGCGCAGGACGAGGAGCCCGCCGATCAGGAGCGAGGACGCTGCGAGCAGGCCCCAGCCGAAGGCGGCGGCCATCGTCCGCCGCTAGACGGGTCGTTCGTTCGGGTCGCTCGGCACCACGAGCCCGTAGACCACCGCGATCGAGAGCGAGATCGTCAGGAGGCCGAAGATCGGAAAGGCGACGAGGAACGCAATGTGCAGCATCGCGCTGAGCAAGCACAGGAGCACGCCGACGACCTTCGCCCAGCTGAGGTCCCTGAGGACGCCGAAGCCGACGAAGAGCTGGACGACTCCGAGGATCAGCAGGAACCAGCCCCAGGCGGTGTAGTCCACGAGCAGCAGCTGGTTCGCGCTCGCGAGAAAGAACTCGTCCTTGAAGATCGCCGCGAGGCCTCCGATCACGTTGAAGGCTCCGACGAGGTAGAACATGATGCCCGCGAAGGCGCGCCATCCCCGCAGCTGGGTGCCCATCTCTCTCCTTCCTTCGGCTCTTGGGGACGCGATTCTCCCAGCTTCCGTGGGGTCGTGCACCATCGGCTAGGCTCGCGGCGCGATGCAGAGCGACGCGCAGTCCGTCGAGGCGTACCTCGCCGAGCTGCCCGAGGACCGGCGTGAGGTCGTCGAGGCGGTCCGCGCGGTCATCCTCGACAACCTCCCGGCCGGCTTCGAGGAGGGGATGCAGTACGGGATGATCGGCTACTACGTCCCTCTCGAGCGCTACCCGGTGACGTACAACGGCCGGCCGCTCGGGGTCGCCGCTCTGGCGAGCCAGAAGCGCCACCTGTCGCTGTACCTCATGGGCATCTACGGCGACGACGGGGAGAGCACGTGGTTTCGAGAGCGCTGGGCGGAGACCGACAAGAAGCTCGACATGGGGAAGAGCTGCGTCCGCTTCCGGCGGCTGGAAGACCTCGCCCTCGACGTGGTCGGCGAGGCGATCGCGAGGACGTCGGTCGACGACTTCATCGCGGTGTACGAACGCAGTCGCGGCATCGCCTCCGCGACGTGAAAAACCCCGCCTGAGCGGGGCTTTCGGAAGGCTGCGGGGCTAGGATTCGAACCTAGACTACCCGGTCCAGAGCCGGGCGTCCTACCGTTAGACGACCCCGCAACAGCGCGGCCATTGTAGCCGCACAACCGCGCCGAGACGGGCGTCAGAGCTCGAGCCTGTAGCGCGGGATGAGGCTCTTCTCGGCCTCCGTGTCGATATGCGCGACGACCTCGACGTACGGCTCGAGCCCGGAGCCGCGGAGCTTCCCCTTCAGCAGCTCGTCGACCTGGTAGATGCCCGACGAGTTGTTCATCGTGATCTCGATCAGGACGGGCGCCGTCTCGCCGTCCTTGATCTCGACCCCTTCGATCGCCGCCGCGGAGAGGGAGTGAATCGAGACCCGGCCGTGCTGGAACGGGATGCGCGAGCGGCCCTCGGCCATGTCCAGCGCGTCCGCCACCCGGATGACGCCGGCCTCGAGCGTGAGCGGCCGGCCGTCCTCGCGGTGGCTCGTGATCGCCTGGAGCACCTCGGACTGGACCACGGTCAGCTCCGGCTCCTCGTAGAGGCCGTCGAGCAGCTCCTCGACCTTGGGCGCCGCGAGGAAGAGGCTCCAGTCCTCGTGGCGCTCCCGGTGCACGGCCATGCCGATGCAGTGGAGGAACGCGCCGAGCGCGACGACGATCTCGGCGTCGTCCTGGGTCATTCCGTAGTCGCGGACCATGCCCGGCTCCACGTCGTTCTTGGCCAGCTGGCGCAGGAGCTTGAGCGCGAGGTTGGTGACGATCTGGATGTGCACCCAGGAGTGGTCGTTGATCTGGAGCCGCTTGACCGCGTTGACGTTGGCGACATGCCACCACGCCTTGAGCTGCATGTCGGCGTTGACGCGGTCGACGAGCGTGCGGAGCTTCTTGTTCGCGCGGGGCGGCACCTTGATCCGCATCCGGGCAACCGCCTGCGCGGGCGTGAGCAGCGTCTCGCGCTCGGCCTCCTGCGAAACGGGGTCTTCGATCCGGTCCTCGGTCTTCGGGTCGAGCTCGGCCATCGCGACCGGAGCCTACAACGACCCTACGCCGCGGCGGCCCAGTCGCCGTAGAGCGAGCGGTACCGCCCTCCGAGCGCGACGAGCTCGTCGTGCGTTCCGAGCTCGACGACGCAGCCGTGCTCGAGGACGACGATGAGGTCGGCGCCGCGGATCGTCGAGAGCCGGTGGGCGATGATGAACGCCGTCCGTCCTGCCAGGAGCCGGCGGAGCGCCTCCTCGATGCGCCGCTCGGTCCCGATGTCCACGCTCGAGGTCGCCTCGTCGAGGATCAGGATCCGCGGGTCGGCGAGCAGCGCCCGGGCGAACGCGACGAGCTGGCGCTGCCCGAGGGACAGCCGGCTGCCGCGCTCGGCGACCTGGGTGTCGTAGCCGTCCTCGAGCTGGAGGATGAAGTCCTCGGCGCCTACCGCGCGGGCGGCCGCCGCGATCTCCTCGTCGGTGGCGCCCGGGCGACCGAAGGCGATGTTCTCGCGAACGGTCCCGGCGAAGAGGAAGCCTTCCTGCGGGACGATCCCGAGCTGGCCGCGGAGGCTCTCCTGCGTGACGTCGCGAAGGTCGTGGCCGTCGATCGTGAGTCGGCCCTCGCGCGGGTCGTAGAAGCGGGCGAGCAGCTTGGCGATGGTCGATTTGCCGGCGCCGGTGTGGCCGACGAGCGCGACGGTCGTCCCGGCGGGGACGGCCAGGTCGATCCCGTGCAGGATCTCGGGCCCGTCGCCGTAGCCGAAGCGCACCCCTTCGAAGGCGACGTCGCCCGCGATCATGGGCAGCGGCCGGGCGTCGGGGCTGTCGACGACCTCCGGCTCCTCGTCCATGACGTCCATGATCTTGTCCAGCGCCGCCGTGGCCGAGAGGAACGTGTTGTAGAGCTGCGACAGCTGCTGGATCGGGTCGAAGAAGTTCGAGAGGTAGAGGAGGAACGCGAAGAGCGTTCCGACCGTGACCTGATCCTCGAAGGCGAGCCAGCCGCCGAAGCCGAGCACCGTTGCGGTCGCGACCGCCGAGAGGAAGTCGACGAACGGGAAGTAGAGCCCGTTCAGGATCACCGTCTCCTGGTTCGACTCGCGGTAGTCGTTGTTGACGGAGCGGAACTGGCGCTGGTTCGCGGGCTCGCGCGTGAACGACTGCACGACGCGCATGCCCGCGATGTCCTCGGCGAGCGTCGCGGTCACGAGCCCGAGCCGCTCGCGGACACTGCGATACGCGCGCGACGAGCGGGCCCGGAAGGCCCTCGTCGCCAGCGCCATGAGCGGGAAGACCGCGAGCGCCGCGAGCGCGAGCCGCCAGTCGAGGAAGAAGAGGATGATCGCGGAGCCGACGAGCAGGAGGCTGTTCTGGAAGAGGCTCGTGACCCCGTCGGTGACGAGCTGGTCGAGCGCCTCGACGTCGTTCGTCAGCCGGCTGATGATGACGCCTGCGCGGTTCCGCTCGAAGTAGCCGAGCGAGAGGCGCTGGAGGTGCCCGAAGAGCGTGTTGCGCAGGTCGGCGAGGATGCGCTCGCCTGTCCAGCCGGTGAAGTACGTCTGGGCTGCGCTCGCCCCGAGGTTGGCGAGTCCGGCCGCGACGAACAGGGCGACGATGACCGTGAGCGCCTCGACGTCGCCCTTGCTGATCCCGTCGTCGATGGCGAGCTTGGCGAGGAACGGCGGCGCGAGCGCGGTCAGCGTGGCCGCGATGAGCGACCCGACCGCGAGCGCGGTGCGCATGCGATAGGGCGCCGCGAGCTTCGCAAGCGTCGAGACCCGCCGCACGGTCCGCGCCCAGGACCAGTCGTTCACCTCGGCGCCGCGCTGCATCGTCAGGTGGGAGCCCGCCTGCCAGACCCTCACCGCAGGCCTCCGTGGTCGACGCGGGCGGGGTGAGCCCAGCAGCGGGCAGGGTTGCTCCGTTCTCCACGCGCGCGCGCGTCGTGAACGGGAGACCCACCTCCCCGACCCGATGGCTCGAGCCTAACGCCGAAAGACGCACGCGTGGGCGCCCGGAGCGTGCCGAGACTGTGACGGGCGAAGACGCTCATGCCCCGGCCGCCTCCACGCGCTCGGAGAACTCGCGCTCCAGCAGCCCGTGCTCGTAGATCTCGCGGAAGACGGGGCTCGTCTCCAGGAGCTCCTCCTGCGTCCCCCGGGCCGCGACGCGGCCGCCGTCCAGCACGACGAGCTCGTCGGCGAGCGCGATCGTCGAGAGCCGGTGGGCGACGATCAGCGTCGTCCGGCCCTTCATCGCCTCGCGCAGCCCGAGCCGGATGCGCGCCTCGGTGGTCGCGTCGACGGACGCGGTCGCGTCGTCGAGGATCAGGATCCTCGGGTCGAGGATGAGCGCCCGCGCGATCGCGACCCGCTGGCGCTGCCCGCCCGAGAGCGTGATGCCGCGCTCGCCGATCACGGTCTCGTAGCCGTCCGGCAGCTCCTCGATGAACTCGTGCGCCTGCGCGAGCCGGGCGGCGCGGACGACGTCCTCGTCGGTCGCGTCGGGCGCCCCGAACGTGATGTTCTCGCGCACGCTCGCCGAGAAGAGGAAGGGGTCCTGCGCGACGATGCCGATCGAGCGGCGCAGCGAGGCGAGCTTGACGTCGCGGACGTCGGCGCCGTCGATGGTCACGCGGCCGGCGGACACGTCGTAGAAGCGCGGGACGAGGGAGGCGAGGGTCGTCTTCCCCGAGCCGGTGTGTCCGATGAGCGCAATGGTGCGGCCGGGCTCGACCTCGAGGTCGATGCCGTCCAGCACCGGGCGGTCCGGCGTGTACTCGAAGCCCGCATGCTCGAAGACGATGCGCCCGTCGCCGGGCGGCAGGTCGCCTGCATCCGGCTTGTCGGTCACGTCCTCCGCCTCGTCGATCACCTCGAAGATCCGCTCGCCCGACGCGGTCGCGCGCTGCGCCTGGCCGATCCACATGCCGAGCATCCGCAGCGGCATCACGAGCATGAGGACGAGCACGTTGAAGGCGAAGAAGTCGTCGAGCCCGAGCGAGCCGTTCGCCACCATCCGGCCGCCGTAGAGGAGGACGGTCGCCTGGGCGACGAGCGGCAGGAACGAGAGGAGCGGCACGTAGAGCGCCCGCTGCCGGTTCGCATCGATCGAGCGGCTGAAGACGCCCTCGGTGCGGGCGCCGAACTTCGCGGACTCGTTGCGCTCCTGCGCGAAGGACTTGACGACGTGGACGCCGACGATGTTCTCCTCGGCGACCGTCGCGACGTCGGCCATCTTCTGCTGGACGTCACGGAGCACCGGGTGTGAGACGCTCGAGTAGCGATACGCGAGGAAGATCAGCACCGGCGTGAACGCCGTCGCGGCAAGCGCCAGCTGCCAGTCCACGATGAAGAGCACGATCGAGACGCCCACGATCGTGAGCACGTGCTGGAAGAAGAAGATGAGGCCGTAGCCGAGGAAGAACCGTACGGACTGGAGGTCCACCGTCGCCCTCGACATCAGCTGCCCGGTCTGGTGGCGGTCGTAGAAGCCGAACGAAAGGCGCAGGAGCTTCGCGTACACCGCGTCGCGCATGTCGTACTCGACCCCGAGCGCCTGGCGGCCCGAGATGAGGCGGCGCCCGACCATGAAGAGCGCCCGCACGAAGCCGACCACGAGGATGGCCCCCGCGATCAGCCAGAGCTCGTTCCGGTTGTTCGAGTTGACCGCGCTCCCGAGAGCGTCACCGGTCAGGAACGCGATGGCGACCGCGGCGGCCTGCGAGCCGATCGCAAGCACGACGGATACGGCCAGGGACCAGCGATACGGCCGGAGAAAGCCGAGCAGCCGGAAGAACGTGCGCACATAGGGGTGGTTCTCTGCCACTTGTTGACCTAACGTCGAGTCTAGTCCCGGGCATCCCGGCTCCCGAGCGGCCGCTCTCGTAAGCTCCGCCCGTGCCGCTCCCGCTCGAATCCGTGCCGAACGTCTCGGAGGGACGGGATCCCGCCGCGCTCGCGGCGCTGAGGGAGGCGTTCTCCCGGCCGGCCCGCCTGCTCGACGTCCACAGCGACTGGGATCACCATCGTTCGGTCTTCACGCTGGTCGGCAGCGGGGAGGAGCTCGTCGAGACGCTCCTCGCCGGCATCCGGGCGGCTGCAGAGCACATCGACCTGACGCGCCACGAAGGCGCGCATCCGCGCATCGGCGCGGCCGACGTCGTCCCGCTCGTCCCGCTCGAGCCCGAGTCGGAGCCGCTGGCGCGCGAGGCCGCACTCGAGCTTGCCGACCGCGTGGGCGAGGAGCTCGAGCTCCCCGTGTTCTTCTACGGCCGCCTGACGGAGGACGGCCGCGAGCCCGCGTTCTTCCGCCGCGGCGGGCCCGAGGAGCTCCAGCGGCGCGTCGACGCGGGAGAGCTCGCGCCCGACCGGGGGCCCGACCGGCTCCACCCGACGGCGGGCGGCGTGCTCGTCGGTGTGCGCCGGCCGCTCGTCGCCTTCAACGTCAACCTCCGCTCGGACGACGTGGACGTCGCCCGGGAGATCGCGCGCGTCGTGCGCGAGCGTGACGGCGGCTTCGCAGGTGTTCGGGCGCTCGGGCTCGACCTCCCGCGGGCCGGCTTCGTGCAGGTGAGCATGAACGTGACCGACTGGCAGGCGGCCGCGCTCCACGAGATCGTGGCCAGGATCAGCGCGGAGGCCGAGTCGCGCGGCGTCGCCGTGGCGGGCTCGGAGCTCGTCGGCCTCATGCCGGCCGGGCCTGCGGTCGCGGCGGCGGGCGAGATGCTCAGGATCGACGGGTTCGACCCGTCGCATGTGCTGGAGCTGCGGCTCCTCGAGTCGTAGCCAGCGCCCAGGCGGCGCAGCTCATCCCCACCAGCGGCAGCGCGATCGCCGCTGCGGCGAACACGGCCGTCGGCTCGACCGCCACGAAGAGCGGCGCCATGATCAGGAGCCCGGTCGCGTGCGCGCCGCGATGGACCAGGGAGATCACGCCCATGACCCGTCCGAGCACCCGGTCCGGAACCTCCTCCTGCGCGGCCGAGTTCAGGAGCACGACCGCCGTGCTCTCACCTAGCGCAGCGATGAACGCGCCGGTCATGGCGACCAGCAAGGAGTCGGCGAAGCCGAGCACGAGGTACGCGGGCAGGTAGAAGCTCCACGCGAGAAGGCTCGTGAGCGCCTTGCGTCGCACGGGCCGCCTGGCGAGGAACACACCGGCGGTGATGGCGCCGATCGCGTAGCCCACCATGACGAACGCGAATCCGCCCGCCGCGCGGTCGAGGTTCTCGCTGACGAGGGACGGCGTTCCGGCGATCCACGTCCCGGCCGCGATCGTGACCGCGAGGCCGAGTGCGACGACCGCAGCGGCCAGGAACGGCCGCGCGCGCAGGGCCTGGAAGCCCGCCGCGATGTCCGCGAGCCTCCCGGCGTCCGGATCCGCAGGCTTCCCTCCGGCGGACCGCACGGTTGTGAGGATCGCGGCGGAGACGAGGAACGTGGCCGCGTTCAGCGCGAAGAAGGCGCTGACCGGCAGGAAGGCGAGCAGCCCCGCCGCGACCGCCCAGCCTCCCACCGAGAGCGCCTCGGCGGTTGCCCGGACGAGCCCGTTGGCCGCCTGGACGTTGGGGCGGTCGACGAGGCTCGGCAGGAGCGCGCCGTAGGCCGGGTCGAAGTAGCTCGTTGCCGACGTGAGGATGAACGCCGCGATGACGAGGCCCCACAGCGGCAGCGCGCCCGTGAGCCCGGCCACTGCGACCGGGATGAGCACCGCGGCTCGCAGGAGGTCCGCTCCGATCAGCACCCTCCTGCGGTCCCAGCGGTCGGCGACGAGACCGCCGTGGAGGCCGAAGACGAGCGCCGGCACGCTGTCGGCGAGGCGCACCGCGAGGACTCCGAGCGGCCCGCCGGCCTCGAAGGCGAACCACATGAGGGCGATGTACTGCAGCGCGTCGCCGAGCTCGCTCGCGGACACCGCCACGTAGACGCGGCGGAAGTCGCGTCGGCGCAGCAACGCGAGCGCGCTGCGCCGGGGCGGAAGCGCGTCGACGCGTGCCTCTTCGGGCTCAGCCGAGAGCGGGTCGGCCATGGGGACTGAGATTAAGCGGCGGGCATGAGCGTCATCCCGGAGAGCGCACGAGCGGTCCTCGAGTCGGACGCGCTCGCGCATCTCGTCACGCTGAACCCGGACGGGAGCCCGCAGGTCTCGATCGTCTGGGTCGGCCTCGAGGGCGACGACGTCGTCTCCGCGCACCTTCGCGAGCAGCAGAAGCTCCGCAACGTCAGGCGCGACCCGCGCGTTGCGCTCTCGCTCGAGACCGGGGTGACGAACGCCATGGGCCTTCGCGAGTACCTGGTCGTGCACGGCCGCGCGACCATCGAGGAGGGCGGCGGGCCGGAGTGGCTCCAGCGGCTCGCGCACACCTACCTCGGCCCGGACGTCACGTTCCCGCCCATGCCCGACCCGCCGCCCGGCTTCCGCCTACGCATCAGGGTGGAGCGCGTCGGTGGGATTGGCCCCTGGGCGCAGGGCGGCTAGGCTTTGAAGCTCCCTCCTCGGGGGGAGGTCGGGACAACGACGAGGGAGGATGGCGGTGCGGAGGCTGCGATCGCGGTGGACGGTTGTCGCGCTTGTGCCTGCCTTCTTCCTGGCCGGGTTCGGGATCGTCGCCGCCTTGGCGGGCGGCTCGGACGACCCTTCGCCCGCGGCGGCTCAGGAGCAGACCACCGGCGAGGCCGGAGGAGCCGGCGGCACGACGACCGGCTCGACCGAGTCCGTCCCGACAACTTCCACGCCGACGACGACGTCGGCGCCGGCCACGACCGCGCCGACGACCACGAACGCCAACGGCGGCGGCAACGGGAACGGCAACGGCGCCGGGAATCGTCCGCCCGCGCCGCCGCCGGGCACGATTCAGGTCGACTACGGACGGTGGGACGGCGTCTTCGAGATCGCCGATCCGGCGATCGTGCCCGAGTTCGCAATGGCGTACGTGACGGGCGAGCTGCGCTACTTCGGCGGGGTCGAGTGCGGCCAGGTTCGCCGGGTCGTCGTCCGGGGCTGGTTCTACAACGCAAGCGGTCGGTTCGTTGGGCCTGCGCTCTGGGAGAGCGCGTACGCGACCGGTGAGGGCGGCGAGGTCACCGGCCGCGAGGGGCTCCCGTTCGAGGCGTACGGGAACGTGAGCGAGCTGCCCGAGTCGGCCGTGCTCAGGTTCGTGAAGGTCGAGTGCTAGTCGCGCGCGACCAGGTCGCAGAAGACGTACCCGTCCCGCTCGACCACGTTCGCCGACCGTCACGCGCACCGGCTCGGACAGGACCGGGCCGGCGTGGACGAACGTGTGGAACTCGCCTCGTTCGCCGCACGGGTCGACGTCGTCCGGTAGGTCGGCGAGGAAGTCCGCGTCGTAAGGACGGCCCGCGAAGCTCGGGTCGAGCTTGCGCGGGTCGAGGCAGCAGATGACGGCCTCGAACCCTTCGTCGAGGAACTCGCGCGCGAGGGCCTGCGTGTCGCGACCCCAGAGCGGGAAGAGCGCCTCCTTGCCTGCCTCGGCCAGGCGCTGCTCGCGGTAGGCGCGGACGTCCTCGAGGAAGAGATCGCCCGAGGCCATCGCGCCGATCTTGTCCAGCGGTGGCCTGGCGAAGGCTGCGGCCATCCGCTCTTCGTACACGGCGTTGACGCAGTCGGGCGGGATCGTCACCTCGACGAGAGGGACGCCGGTCGCCGCCGCCTGGCGGCGGATCAGCTCGCGCCGGACGCCGTGCATGCTCACGCGGTCGTAGCTCTCCGTGACCGTCGTCAGGAGGGTGGCCACCTCGACGCCGTCGCGGCGAAGGGCCTGGAGGGCGAGGGCGGAGTCCTTCCCGCCGCTCCAGGCCAGGCCCACGGGCACCGCCTGATGCGGCCGGACGCTCAATACACTTGGCTCGATGGCGCTCACGACCGTCGTGTCGCTGACCGGAGACGACCTGACGCTACAGGACGTCTGGGCAGTCGCGGTCGAGGGCGGACGGGCGGAGCTCGCCGAGCGCGGGAAGGAGCGGTTGCAGGCGGCGCGCGAGCTCGTCGCCCGCGCGGCTGCCGAATCGGGGGAGCACACCTACGGGATCAACACGGGGTTCGGCCGCTTCGTCTCGAAGACGATCCCGCCGGAGCTCGCGGAGGAGCTTCAGCTGCGCCTCCTCCGGAGCCATGCCTGCGGCGTGGGAAGCCCGTATCCGCCGGAGGTCGTCCGCGCCGCCATGCTCCTGCGCGCGAACACCCTCGCCAAGGGCTACTCCGGTGCCCGCCCGGAGACCGTCGAGCTCCTGCTCGAATGCCTCAACCGCGGCGTCACGCCGGTCGTCCCCAGCCGTGGGTCGGTCGGGGCGTCGGGCGATCTCGCCCCGCTCGCGCACCTCGCGCTTCCGCTGGTCGGCGAGGGAAAGGCCGTCTTCGACGGGGAGACGCTCCCTGGCGCGCAGGCCCTCGAGCGCGCCGGCCTCGAGCCCGTTCAGCTGCGCGCGAAGGAAGGCCTCTCGCTCATCAACGGCACGCAGTTCATGGCTGGAATCGGCGCCCTTGCCCTCGTCAGGGCGCGCCGTCTCGCCCGCGCCGCCGACGTGGCGTGCGCGCTCTCGCTCGAGGCGCTGCAGGGGTCGCGCGCGAGCTTCCTGCCGGAGATCCACGAGCTGCGCCCGCTCGCTGGGCAGCAGGCTTCCGCCGCGAACGTCCTCCGGCTCCTCGAAGGCTCCGCGATCCTCGAGGCGCACCGCTGGTGCGACAAGGTGCAGGACGCCTATTCGCTTCGCTGCGCGCCGCAGGTGCACGGCGCCAGCCGGGATCTGCTCGCGTACGCCGAGACGACCGTCGGCGTCGAGCTCAACGCGGCTACCGACAATCCGCTCGTCTTCGTGGAGCAGGGCGAGCTCGTGTCGAACGGGAACTTCCACGGGCAGCCGCTCGCGTTCGCGCTCGACGCAGCGGCGATGGCGCTCGCGGAGTTCGCGTCCATCTCCGAGCGCCGCGTCGAGCGACTCACGAACCCGTCGCTCTCGGACGGCCTGCCTGCCTTCCTGACCCACGACGGCGGGCTGAACTCGGGCTTCATGATCCCGCAGTACGTCGCCGCCGCGCTCGTCAGCGAGAACAAGGTGCTCTGCCACCCGGCCAGCGTCGACTCCATCCCGACGAGCGCTGGACAGGAGGATCACGTCTCGATGGGGAACGCCTCCGCGCTCAAGTGCCTCCAGGTGCTCGAGAACGCAGAGCGCGCGCTCGCGATCGAGCTCCTTGCCGGCGCGCAGGCTGTCGAGTTCCTCGCCCCGCTCGAGCCGGGGCTCGGAGTCCGGGCGGCGCACGGCTTCCTTCGCTCGCTGTCGTCGACCGTGATCGAGGACCGTCCGCTCGCCGACGACATCGAGATGGTCGCGGACGCGATCCGCACGGGCGAGCTCGGAGCGGCGGTCGAGCACGAGGTGGGGGCGCTGGCATGAGCACGACCGCCGACACCGCCGCCCGCGTCGAGGAGCTCTGCGGCGACCTCACCGCGATCAGGGCGCCGCGGGGTCGCGAGCTGAACGCGCGCTCGTGGCAGACCGAGGCGCCGCTCCGGATGCTGCTCAACAACCTCGACCCGGAGGTCGCCGAGCACCCCGAGCAGCTGATCGTCTACGGCGGCTCGGGCAAGGCGGCGCGCAACCACGACGCGCTGCGGGCCCTCGTCGCGAGCCTCCTCGAGCTGGGCGAGGACGAGACCTTGCTCGTCCAGAGCGGCAAGCCCGTCGGCGTCTTCCGGACGCACCCGGCCGCGCCGCGCGTGCTCATCGCCAACTCGCTGCTCGTGCCGCGCTGGGCGAACTGGGACGAGTTCCGCCGGCTCGAGGCCCTCGACCTGACCATGTTCGGCCAGATGACGGCCGGCAGCTGGATCTACATCGGCACGCAGGGGATCCTCCAGGGGACGTACCAGACCTTCGCCGCCGCCGGGGAGGCGCACTTCGGCTCGCCCGACCTCCGAGGCCGGACGATCCTCACCGCCGGCCTCGGCGGCATGGGCGGCGCCCAGCCGCTCGCCGCGACCATGGCCGGTGGGGCGATTCTGTGCGTCGAAGTCGATCCGACGCGGATCGAGCGGCGCCTGGCCACGCGCTACCTGGACGAGGCCGCCGAGTCGCTCGACGACGCCGTCGCCCGTGTGCGGCGTGCCGCCGCCGAGGGACGCGCGCTCTCGGTCGGCCTGCTCGGGAACGCCGCCGAGGTCGTCCCGGAGCTCGTCTCGCGGGGCGAGGCGTTCGATCTCGTCACCGACCAGACCGCCGCCCACGACCCGCTGAACGGCTACGTCCCGGCCGGGCTCTCGGTCGAGGAGGCGGCCGAGCTGCGCGAACGGGACGCCGACGAGTACCTTCGTCGCGCCTCTGAGTCGATTGCGCGCCACGTCGAAGGCATGCTCGGCTTTGTCCGGGCCGGGAGCTATGTTTTCGATTACGGCAACAACCTACGAGGGGAGGCGCAGCAGGCAGGCATCGAGGACGCGTTCACATACCCGGGCTTTGTCCCGGCCTATATCCGGCCGCTCTTCTGCCGCGGCATCGGCCCGTTCCGCTGGGCCGCGCTCTCGGGGGATCCGGACGACATCGCAGCGATCGACGGGGCGCTGCTCGAGCTCTTCCCGGACGACCTCCTCTTGCAGCGCTGGCTCGATCTGGCCAAGGACCGCGTCGCCTTCCAGGGCCTTCCCGCGCGCATCTGCTGGCTCGGCTACGGCGATCGCGCCAAGGCCGGTCTCGCGATCAACGAGCTCGTACGCGACGGGCGGGTCACCGCGCCGGTCGTCATCGGCCGCGACCATCTCGACGCCGGCTCGGTCGCCTCGCCGTACCGCGAGACGGAGGCGATGCAGGACGGCTCCGACGCGATCGCGGACTGGCCGATCCTCAACGCGCTCGTGAACACGGCGGCGGGTGCGACGTGGGTCAGCGTCCACCATGGCGGCGGCGTCGGCATCGGCAACTCGATCCATGCGGGGATGGTCGTGGTCGCCGACGGCAGCGACGGACGCTGCCGAGCGCCTCGAGCGCGTGCTGACGACCGATCCTGGCACCGGCGTGATGCGCCACGCGGACGCGGGCTACGAGGAGGCGCTCTCCGCTGCGCGCGAGCACGGCCTCCGGCTGCCCGGACGCGCCGACTCGTAGCGCGGCGCGCTCGCACGCCACGCGCGCCGGCGAGGGCGCAGCCGTCGAGTACCGTTCCGCGGCGATGCCGGCGCTGCTCGTCCATGACCTGAAACAGGTCGTCTCCCCGGCGGGAGGTCCTGCGCCCCTGCGCGGATCCGCGCTCGGCGAGATACGGGTGCTCGAGGACGCCTACGTCCTGTGCGTCGACGGGCTCGTCGACGCGGTCGGCCCGATGGCGGAGCTCGACCGGTCGACGCTTCCCGGCGAGCTGGTCGAGGTCGACGGATCGCGGTCGCGTGGCTGTCCCCGGTCTCGTGGACTGTCACACGCACGCGTGCTTCGCGGGCGATCGCGCGGCCGAGTTCGAGCTGCGCGCGAGAGGGGCGACCTACGAGGAGATCCACGCGTCGGGCGGCGGCATCCTCTCGACGGTGGCGGCGACCCGTGCCGCGGGCGAGGCCGCTCTGGCCGACGCCGTTCGCCGCCATCGCACCTGGATGCGGGCGCAAGGCACCACGACGTTCGAGGGCAAGTCCGGCTACGGCCTCGACCGCGACACCGAGCTCGCCCAGCTCCGCGCCGTCCGCGAGGCCGGCGGCGTTCCCACGTGGCTTGGCGCGCATGCGGTGCCCCCCGAATACGCCGACGCCGACGCGTACCTCGACTTCGCCCTGGAGGAGGTGCTGCCGGAGGCCGCGGCGCTCGCCGAGGCGGCGGACGTGTTCGTGGAGCGCGGAGCGTTCGACGTCCCGCAGGCCCGCCGCTACCTGGAGGCGTGCCGCGACGCCGGGCTCGCCCTGCGGCTGCACGCCGACCAGTTCACGGAGCTGGGAGGGATCCCGCTCGCCGTCGAGCTGGGCGCGCGCAGTGTCGACCACCTGGAGGCGACGGGCGACGAGGGCGTCCGCGCCCTCGCGGGGAGCGACGTCGCCGCGGTGCTGCTGCCCGTCGCGGCGCTCTTCCTCGGCCGGCCGATGCCGCCCGGGCGTGCGCTCGTGGATGCGGGGGCGATCGTCGCGCTGGCGACCGACTTCAATCCCGGCAGCGCGTTCTGCGAGAGCCTGCCCGTGGTGATGAGCCTCGCATGCACGCAGCTTGGCCTCTCGCCTGCCGAGGCGCTGGCGGCCTGCACCGTGAACGCCGCGCACGTGCTCGGCCGTGCGGACCGCATCGGGCGCCTCGAGCCCGGGTATGCGGCGGACCTCGTCCTGCTGGACGCCCCGGACTGGCGCTACCTGGCCTACCATCTCGGTGGAGAGCACGTGGTGGTCGTGGTCGAGCAGGGAGAGGTCGCATGGGAGCGGTGAGGGAATGAGCTGGTGGGTCCCGTTCGCGTTCGCGGGCGCGGCGCTGGCCGGCCTCCTGATCGCGTGGAGCCTGACGGCAGGCCGTCCGCGCTCGGACACGGCCGCGGAGCCGGTGCCCGGCCACGGCGCGCCGCAGAAGTCTCGCTACCGCCAGGACAACGACCTGGTCTGGAACCCGAGCGCCTTCGTCACGGCCTTCGCTGCTGATCGGTGTGCTCGTCGTCATCGCGGTGCTGATCGAGGTCGCCTAGCCGTGCCGAGCCGCAAGCAGCGCCGGAAGCGCGAGAAGCTCCAGCGTCACGAGTACGAGTACGTGATCGAGACCGAGGACGGCGAGGAGATCGTCGAGGCCCCGCATGTCGCCGAGGCCAGAAGCGGCGCGGCGAACGGCAAGGCGGAGAAGGAGCCGACCGGCCTCGTCGACCGGCGCGGGCGGCCGATCCAGAAGCCGTCCCTCAAGCGCGTCCTCAAGCGCACCGCGATCTTCGGGCCGCTCATCGCCGTCTTCATCGTGTTCACCGCCGGGGACAGCCTTACGACCGAAGGGCTGATCTTCAACGTCCTCCTGCTGCTCGCGTTCTTCATGCCGTTCAGCTACATGGTCGACACGTTCGTCTACCGCATGCTGCTGCGGCGGCACGAGAAAGACCGAGCGGCGCGCAAGGCGCGCTAACCGAGCGAGCCGGGCGCCTTCGCCTTGTCGTCGCCGCGGTAGTGGCCCAGGCCGGGCCACGGCGCCAGGATGAGGAGGATCTTCGCGCCGTGCTCGGTGCTGACTGAGTGGCGCTCGTCCGGCTCGAAGCGGGCGAGCGTGCCGGCCGGTGCCTCGATCTCCTCGTCGCCGGCCCTCAACGTCACCGAGCCGTCGACGACGACCACCCAGGCGTGCTCCTTGACCTGGTGGTCGCCGAGCTTCTGGCCGGGATCGAGGCCGACGAGCACCGCCCTGGCCTCGTCCTGGCTGCGGAGGACGACCGGCGAGCGGCTTCCACCCGGCGTGTCGATCTCCGGGAGAATCCAGGTCTCCATCGGAGCGCCAGTCTAACTCCTGTCGGCGGCTAGACTCCGGCCCCGATGCCCCTCGAAGTCGCGCAGCTCGCGCTGGGCCCTTTCCAGTCCAACTGCTACGTCGTGCGCCGTCCCGGGGCGGAAGACGCCGTCGTGGTCGACCCGGGCTGGCCGGGAGAGGTCGACCGGATCCAGGCGGCCCTTGGGGGCGCCCGCTGCGCCGCGATCCTGATCACGCACGGAGACATCGACCACATCGGAGGCGTTTTCGAGCTCGTCGAGGCGACCGGGGCGCCCGTGCACATGCCCGCGGCCGAGCGGGGCCGCCTCGAACGGCCCGACGACTACCTGCCGTACGGAGTGGACGTGTCGCTTCCGGGCCACGCCCCCGAGGTCGTGCTCGAGGGCGGGGAGGAGCTGGAGCTCGCCGGCATCCCCTTCAGCGTCCTGAGCGTCCCCGGCCACACCGAGGGCCACCTCGCCTTCGCTGCCGAGGGCTGCGTCTTCTCGGGCGACGTCCTCTTCGCCGGATCCGTCGGTCGCACCGACCGCGAGGGCGGCGACTGGGAGGCGCTGCTCGCGTCCATCCGCCTGCTGGTCGACCGGCTGCCGCCCGACACCATCGTCTACTCCGGCCACGGCCCGGCGACGACGCTCGGCCAGGAGCTCGCGACCAACCCGTTCCTCGCCGATCTCCGGGCCGCCGCGCCGTGAAGATCGAGGCGCCGCGGGGGACGCTCGACGTCCTTCCCGCCGACCAGCCGCGCCGACGGGGCGTCCTGCGCGCGGCCGACGAGGTCGCCGACCTGTACGGCTACGGGCTCATCGTCACCCCGACCTTCGAGGACACGGAGCTCTTCGCGCGCACGTCCGGCGCAGGCTCCGACGTCGTGCACAAGGAGATGTACACGTTCGAGGACCGCGGCGAGCGCTCGCTGACGCTCCGCCCCGAAGGCACCGCCCCCGTCGCGCGCGCGTACCTGGAGCACGGCCTGCACCGCGAGCCGCAGCCGGTGAAGACGTACTACGTCGGGCCGATGTTCCGTTACGCCGCGCCGCAGAAGGGGCGGTACCGCGAGTTCTGGCAGATCGGCTTCGAGGCCATGGGGACGGACGACCCGGCCGTGGACGCCGAGGTGATCGAGCTCTTCACCGCCATCGAGCGGCGCGCCGACGTCACGCACACGCGCCTCGAGCTCAACTCCATCGGCGACCGCGAGTGCCGGCCGGCGTACGTCGAGCGCCTCCAGGCGTTCCTGGCCGAGCACCGCGACGATCTCGACGAGGACACGCGCCGCAGGGCCGACGTCAGCCCGCTGCGCGTCTTCGACACGAAGAACGAAGCGGTCCGACGCGTGCTCGCCGAGGCGCCGACGATCGGCGAGTCGCTCTGCTCGTCGTGCGCGGAACACTTCGCCGAGGTGCGCGCCTTCCTCGATGCCTACGGCGTCGAGTACGTGCTCGTCCCGACGCTCGTGCGCGGGCTCGACTACTACACGCGCACGGTGTTCGAGTTCGTGAACGAGGGCCTGGAGGCCGCGCAGGCATCGATCTGCGCCGGCGGGCGCTACGACTACCTGATCGAGGAGCTCGGCGGCGACCCGACGCCGGGCATCGGCTGGGCCGCGGGGGTCGAGCGCATGGCGGCGTCCAGCGCCGCCGATCCCGAAGTCGCCGGAATCGATCTCTTCATCGTCTTCGAGGACCGGACGCGCCGGCGCGAGATCCTGCCGTGGCTGATGCTGCTGCGCGAGCGCGGGCTGCGCGCCGACACGGACTACGCCTCGCGGTCGCTCAAGGGCCAGCTCACTCAGGCGAAGCGCCTCGGCGCACGCGGGACGCTCGTCGTCGCCGAGAGCGGACAGATCCTCCGCCGCCCGGGCCAGGAGGATGTCCCCGTGGAGTCGCCCGACGAGATCATGGAGCTGCTCGCGTGATCTGGCGCGACCTCATGTGCGGCGAAGTCCGGCCCGAGCACGTCGGCCAGAAGCTGACGCTCTCCGGCTGGGCGGACGGCCGACGCGACCACGGCGGCCTCGTCTTCGTCGACCTGCGCGACCGCGCGGGGATCTGCCAGCTCGTGGTCAACCCGGAGCTGGCGCCGGGCGCCGTCGAGGCGGCGCACGCCGTGCGCAACGAGTTCGTCCTGCGCGCCGAGGGCGAGATCGTGCGGCGGACGCCCGAGAACGTGAACCCCGACTTGCCGACGGGCGAGATCGAGCTCCAGGTCGAGAAGCTCGAGATCGTCTCGCGCGCGCCCGCGCTCCCGTTCCAGCTCGACGAGGAGAACGTCGACGAGACGCTGCGCCTGCGCTACCGCTGGCTCGACCTGCGCCGGCCGCGGATGCAGCGCAACCTGTCCCTCCGCGCGCAGATGGTCTCGATCATCCGCCGCGAGATGGAGGCCGACGGCTTCCTCGACATCCAGACGCCGATCCTCTTCAAGCCGACGCCGGAAGGGGCGCGCGACTTCGTCGTCCCGAGCCGCCTGCAGAAGGGCCGGTTCTTCGCGCTTCCACAGTCGCCGCAGATCCTCAAGCAGCTGCTCGTGATCGGCGGCTTCGACCGCTACTACCAGATCGCTATCTGCTTCCGGGACGAGGATCTCCGCGCCGACCGCGTCCAGGAGATCACGCAGCTCGACGTCGAGATGGCGTTCCCCGACCAGGAGTTCCTCTTCGCGCTCATGGAGCGGATGTGCGCCGCGGTCTGGCGCGAAGGGATCGGCGACGAGCTCACGACGCCGTTCGAGCGCATGACTCACGCCGAGGCGCAGGCGCGCTTCGGGAGCGACAAGCCCGACCTGCGCTTCGAGCTCGAGATCGAGGACGCGACCGAGGCCACACGCGGCTCGGAGTTCGGCGTCTTCGGGAACGCGCCGGCCGTCCGTTTCATCCGCGTGCCGCAGGCGTTCTCGCGCGCGGAGCTCGAGCGCCTCGAGGAGGTTGCGAAGGAGTGGGGGGCGAAGGGGCTCGCCTACCTCGTCTACGCGGAGGACGGCGAGGTGCGCTCGCCGATCGCCAAGTTTCTCTCCGAGGACGAGCTCGCGCTCTTCCGCGGCGAGCCCGGCTCCACGGTCCTCTTCGCGGCCGCCGAGCCGGCGATCGCGGCGCGGGTGCTCGGGGCGCTTCGCCTCCATCTCGGCCGTGAGCTCGGCCTGATCGACGAGAGCGCCTGGCGCTTCGTCTGGATCACCGACTTCCCGATGTTCGAGTGGGATGAGGACGAGGAGCGCTGGACGGCCGTCCACCATCCGTTCACCCGGCCGGCGCCGGGCTCCGAGGAGCTCGTCGCGAGCGATCCCGGCGCGGCGGTCGCCCACGCCTACGACCTCGTCGTCAACGGCATCGAGATCGGCGGCGGCTCGTTCCGGATCCACGAGCAGGAGCTCCAGTCGCGCGTCTTCGACGCGCTCCAGCTCTCGGCGGAGGAGCAGCGGCGCAAGTTCGGGTTCCTGCTGGACGCGCTCTCGATGGGCGCGCCGCCGCACGGCGGCATCGCGTTCGGGATCGAGCGCATGCTCATGGCCCTCGGGCGCGAGCAGAACCTGCGCGACATGATCGCCTTTCCGAAGAACCAGGCAGGCGTCGATCCGATGAGTGGAGCGCCCTCCGAGGTGGAGGAGGAACTGTTGCGGGAGCTTGGAATTCAGCTGCGTGCGAAGCCCGATTAAAGGAAGCCTTGCGAACCAGCCGATGAGGAAGGGCATACTTGTGTCGAGCCCGCGGTCAGAACGCGGAGGGGAGGCGTAGCGAACATGTCCACGCAAGAACCGGGTAGGGCCCAGCCGGGCCTCACGCCCCTACCGCGCCTCGAGGATCTTCCGAGCGCGTCCGACGGCTTCGATCGCGCGAAGGTTCAGGAGGCATTCGACGCGTTCCGGCGCCATGTCACGTCCCTGCAGGCGAACCTGCGCGTGCTCCAGGCGGCGCCGAAGAGCGCGATCACCGAGCCCTCGGGCCATGCCGTCCGCATGGACGCGCTGCACATCGTGCGCGCGGCCGCCGAGTTCGCCGACACGATCGAGCGCGACGCCCAGGACGCCGCCGCGAAGCAGGTCGGCCGTGCCGAGCAGGAGATCCGCGAGAAGCAGATGGAGCTCCAGCAGCAGGAGGCCGAGATCGCCCGCATCCGCCAGGAGACCGAGCGGCAGCGGACGGAGATCCTGAGCGCCTCCCGCAAGGAGTCCCGCGAGATCCTCACGAAGTCGAACCGCGACGCGACGGCCGAGCTGCGCGAGGCCGAGAACCGCGGAAACCGCCTCACCGAGCAGGCGCGCCACCAGGCCACGGAGCTCACGAACTCCGCCCGGGCCGAGGTCGAGCAGACGCTCGAGTGGGCGCGCGCCCAGGCCGACGTGATCGTCCAGCGTGCCCGCATGGGCGCGGAGCAGCTCCTCTCGGCCGCCGGCCACGGGGACGCCGCGATCCACGAGGCGGTCGACGCGATCGTCCGTGCAGCCGAGGCCACGGTCTCGACGCAGCGCGGCCCCCAGCAGCAGCCCGAGCTGCGCACCTCCGCCGCGTCCGTTCCGGACCTCGACGAACCTGTCGCCGAGGAGCCGTCGGCTCCCGAGGAGACGGCCGAGCCGGAGGACGTCGTCGAGGAGAGCACCGAGGACGAGAGACCGGGCCCGGGTCCAGCGAGGACGAGGGCACGGCGCCTTCCTAGGCGGGGTGCCGGCGCCGGAGCGTGCCTGACAGGCGCTCGATCTTCCGACTCCTCGCGCTGGCGGGCTTCCTCCTGACGGTCGCCTTGGCCCTGTGGCTGGCCGAGGTCCGTCCGCTGCTCGTCATCATCGTCATGGCTCTCGCGCTCGGCGTGGCGTGGTCCGTCGAGTGGCTCTCGTGGCGCCAGGAGGTGCCGCGGGAAGTCGTCGTCGAGGCCGAGGCTGCCGTGGCCGAGGCGGAGGCCGTCGAGGGCGTCACCGTCCTCCCGCCGGAGGAGCCGGCCGCCCTGCCTGCGCCCGCTCGCCGCCGCCGAGCCGCCGCCGCCCGCGCCCGTCGAGCTGGCCCCGGCTCCCGAGCCCGAGCCTGAGCCGGCCGCGGAACCGGAGCCGGTCGTCGAGGCCGCGCCCGTGCCTGCCGTCCTCTCTCCCGCGGCGACGCCCGAGCCTCCGCCGGCGAGCGAGCCCCCGGCACCCGAGCCGGAGCCGGTTCCAGAGCCCGTTGCCACCCCGCCGCCTCCTCCGCCTCCTCCGCCCGCCCCTGCGCCCGAGCCGCCGGCGCCGCGGCCGCCGCTTCGGCCAGTGCCTCCGCCTCCACCCGAGCCGGCGCCTCCGCCGCCGCTCGAGCCGGCCGCGCAGCCCGTGCGCCCGGCCGCCTCGTCCGACGTGGTCGACCTGCGGATGCGTGCGACGATCCAGCCGCGACACTGGAACCTCTGGGACCTCGAGCGCCGCGCGCGCGACGAGCTCCCGCGCGATCCCGTCCGGTACGAGGAGTGGTCGTACCTGTTCGTCCACCTCCGGCAGTTCGCGACGCCCGACGGGTCGCTGCCGATGGAGTTCGACGGCCTCGTGCGCGAGTCGTTCGGCGAGCTGCTCGAACACGCCCGCTGATGAACGCGGCGCTTGCGCGCAGGCAGGCCGGGCTGGCCGGCGTCGCGCTCGTCGGCGCGCTCGGCGCGATCGCCCTCACGCACATGGGCGACGGCTCGACCGAGCCGCCCGCGCGCCAGGCCGTGGTCGAGTGGGAGCAGGCCCAGGTGGCCACCTTCCCCGTGTCGGACCAGCCGACGGCCTGCGGCGTGACGCTCACCGCGAGCTCGTTCGGCGTCGCCCACCCCGTTCTCCCGTGCGGCGCGAAGCTCCTCGTCGACTACCAGGGACGCCGCGCCGAGGCGGAGGTCGTCGAACGAGGCTCGGTGGGCCAGGGCCGCTCGTTCGATCTCACGCCCGCCCTTGCGCAACAGCTCGGCATCGCCGGCGAGGCGACGGTTCGCTGGCGCTTCTCCGAGTAGTCCCCACCGGCCGGGGCCGCCGCGCTAGAGTTGAGCTCAGTGCTCGACCCCGTGCGTGGCACCGTGCGCACATGTAGAACCAACACCTACTGAGAGGGAGCCCGCGTCCGGCCCTCGGGTCGGTAGGGCACCCACCTGGCATGGCCAGGTTCCTCACGCACGAAGCATCATCGGCGGGGTGGAGCACTATTTACTTCTGATGGCCTCGCGAGAGCTGATCGGCAACGCCGCGCGCGACTGCGACCTCGCCTGGGTCGCCCTCACGGTCGCGCAAGGCAAGGTCGCCGCCGCCCGCGGCGAGGGCCGCGGCACGCAGTCGCTCTGCCGCGACGTGACCGGGCTCGGGCTGCTCGAGGCGGCTGCCGTCCCCGGCGAGCCGCTCGCGCTCGACGCGCTCCACGACGCCCTCGGCCCCGCGGTCTCCGCGCGGCCGAGCCCCGACCGTGTCGCCGTGGCGATGAGCGGCGGCGTCGACAGCGCGGTCGCGCTGCTCGAGGCGCGGGATGCCGGGCGCGAGCCCGTCGGCGTCACGCTCCGCCTCTGGACGGATCCCGCCGGGCCCGACGGCGAGCGCGTGTGCTGCTCGCCGGCCGCGGTCGTCGCGGCGCGCGAGCTCTGCCACGAGCTCGGCGCGCCGCACGTGACGCTCGACCTGCGAGAAGGCTTCCGCCGCGCGGTCGTGACGCCGTTCGTCCGTGGCTACGAGCGTGGGGAGACGCCGAACCCGTGCATCCGCTGCAACGGCAGCTTCCGCTTCGCCGCGCTCCTCGCCTTCGCCCGCCGCATCGGCGCCGCGCGACTCGCCACGGGGCACTACGCGCGCGTGCGCGAGCACCGCGGTCGCCTCCTCCTCGCCCGCGCGGCCGACGCCGCGAAGGACCAGTCCTACATGCTCGCGCGCCTCGACCCGCGCGCCCTCGACCGCGTCTGGTTCCCCCTCGGCGACCGGACGAAGGACGAGACGAGGGAGCGCGCCCGCGGCGCCGGCCTCGCCGCCGCGCAGCGGCCGGAGAGCCAGGAAGCGTGCTTCCTCGCCGGCGCGGACTACCGCGACTTCCTCCTCCGCCACGGACTCGAGGCCAGCGAGGGCCCGATCGTCGACGAGTCCGGGACCGAGGTCGCCCGCCACGACGGGTTCTGGCGGTTCACGCCCGGCCAGCGCCGCGGGCTCGGCGTCGCGGCCGGCGAGCCGGTCTTCGCCCTGCGCACGGAGCCGCGCACGAACACGGTCGTGATCGGCCCGCGCGCCTCGCTCGCTCGCACGCGGATCGCCGTCCGCTCCGGCCGGCTGTACGTCCCGGTCGACCGGGCGGAGGCGAAGCTCCGCTACCGCTCGCCCGGCGCGCCGGCCGCCGTCGAGCCGACGGCGCGCGGCTTCCGCCTCGCGCTCGACGATCCCGCCTACGGCGTCGCGCCGGGCCAGGCGGCCGTCCTGTACGACGAGGACGTGGTCGTCGGCGCCGGCCTGATCTCGGCGGTGGCCTGAGTAGAATCTCGCGATGCCGCTGGCGAGCTTCGAGCCGATCGACGCCCTCTGGATCGCCCTCAGCGTGTTTTTCGTGCTGGTGGGCGTGGGCCTCGCGTATCTGCTCGTTCGCCTGGGCGGAACCGTTGGACGGCTTTCATCGTTTCTCCAGGGACTGGAACGGGAGGTGCTCCCGGTGATCAACCAGGCCGGAGGGACGATGGAACGCGTGAACGCGCAGCTCGACAAGGTCGACCTCGTGACCGACAGTGCGGTCGACGTCGCCGACAGCGTGGACACAGCCGTCCGGGCGGTGACGCTCGCTCTCACGCGGCCCGTCCAGAAGATCTCAGGCCTCGCCGAGGGCATCGCGCACGGGCTCGCTTCGCTCCGCGTGCGCAAGAGCCCGCGCACCGCGTACAGCGCGGGTCGCGAGGCTGCCTCCCGGCGGGAGCAGGAGATCAAGGACGAGCTGCGGCGAGAGGGCAGCGATCGTGAGCTCTGACTCGATCACGCTCTCCATCCCGCACGAGAAGCCGTTCCACGGCGTGGCGCGGCTGGTCGTCGGCGGCCTGGCAGCGCGGCTCGACCTCTCCTACGAGCACCTCGAGGACCTCCAGCTCGCGCTCGCCAGCGTGCTCGAGCGCGACGGCTACGTCATCGGCCGGGAGGTCACCGTCCGCCTACTCGTGGGCCCGTCGTCGATCGGCATGGCGATCGGACCGCTCGACGCGAACGAGCTCCGCGCCGATCTCGAGCCCGGGCCGGAAGGCGGCGTCCCGCTCTCCCGGCTGCTCGACACGCTGGTGGACGAGGTTGCGCTCGAGGAGGGGGAGGGCGGGCATTGGCTCCACCTCGACAAGAAGGTGCCGATGACCAAGCCCGAGCCGAAGGGCGAGCTGTGAGCGCCGACCGGCGGACGGACCGACAAGCGATCTCCTGCGCCGCTACCACACGGACGGCGACCTCGAGGCGCGCCAGCAGCTCATCGAGCAGTACCTGCCGCTCGTGCGCTCGCTCGCCCGGCGCTACGCGAACCGCGGCGAGCAGCTCGAGGATTTGGTGCAGGTCGGCTCGATCGGGCTGATCAAGGCGATCGACCGCTTCGACGTCGACCGCGGCGTCGAGCTCACGACCTACGCGACGCCGAACATCATCGGCGAGATCAAGCGCCACTTCCGCGACAAGGGCTGGTCCGTTCGTGTGCCGCGCGGCCTCCAGGAGCTGAACGTGCGCCTCTCGCAGCTCCTCGAGCAGCTGACCGTGCAGCTGGAGCGCTCTCCGACGATCCCCGAGCTGGCGAAGGCGGCCGGCGTGACGGAGGAGGAGGTGCTGGAGGCGCTCGAGTCGGGGCAGGCGTACACCACCGTCTCGCTCTCGGCGCCGTCGGGCCACGGCGAGGACGGCGCGCTCGACCCGCTCGAGTCGCTGGGCGAGCTCGAGCACGAGTACGAAGTCAGCGAGGACAGGGCCGTGCTCGCGCCGGGCCTCAAGGTGCTCGACGCGCGCGAGCGCCGCATCATCCACCTGCGCTTCTGGGAGGGCCTGACCCAGTCGCAGATCGCGCAACAGGTCGGCATCTCGCAGATGCACGTCTCCCGCCTGATCCGTCGCTCGCTCGAGAAGGTGCGCGACGAGATCGCCACCGGGCAGAACGTCCGGTAGCGGCCTTTCGGCCCGATCTCCGAATCTCCCTAGAATCGAAGGATGCGCACCTCTGCGGAGCTCCGCGAGGGCTTCCTTGCCTACTTCGAGTCGAAGGGCCACCGTCGGCGGCCGTCGGCTTCGCTCGTGCCGGCGACGTACGACCCGTCGGTGCTCCTGACCACGGCCGGGATGCAGCCGCTCAAGCCGTACTTCCTGGGCCAGGAGGAGCCGCCCGCGCACCTGCTCACGACCGTGCAGAAGTGCTTCCGCACGACCGACATCGACGAGGTCGGCCTCACGGCCCGGCACCTCACGTTCTTCGAGATGCTCGGGAACTTCTCCGTCGGCGAGTACTTCAAGGACGGTGCCGTCGACCTCGCGTGGGAGTTCGTCACCGAGCACATGAAGCTCGACCCCGATGTCCTGTGGGCGACCGTCTTCGCCGGCGATCCCGACCTCGGGCTGGGGGAGGACGCCGTCGCCGTCGCGGCCTGGGAGCGGATCGGCGTCCCGCCCGAGCGCATCGTGCGCCTCCCACGGTCGGAGAACTTCTGGCAGGCAGGCCCGACCGGCCCCTGCGGCCCGTGCTCGGAGCTCTACCTCGACCGCGGGCTGGAGCAGGGCTGCGACCGGCCCGACTGCGCGCCCGGGTGCGAGTGCGACCGCTTCCTCGAGTTCTGGAACCTCGTCTTCATGGAGTTCGACCTCCACGAGGACGGCTCGCTGACCACGCTCCCGAAGCAGAACATCGACACGGGGCTCGGCGTCGAGCGCGGCGCCGCGATCCTCCAGGGCGTCCACTCGGTGTACGAGACCGACGGCTTCCAGCACATCATGGACTGGGTCGCCGAGAAGACCGGGACGCGCTACGGCGAGTCGGACAAGGCGACGAAGGCGCACCGCGTGCTCGCCGACCACGGCCGCGCGATGACGTTTCTCGTCGCCGACGGCGTAACGCCGTCGAACGAGGGCCGCGGCTACGTCCTGCGCCGGGTCATCCGCCGCGCCGTCGTCCACGGGCGCGACCTCGAGCTCCAGGGCTTCCTGCCCCGGCTGGCCGAGGTCGTGGTCGAGCAGATGGGCGGCGTGTATCCCGAGCTCGTCGAGCACCGCGACGAGATCGCGAACGTGCTCCGGGCCGAGGAGGAGAAGTTCGGCGAGACGCTCACGCGCGGGCTGAAGCTCTTCGAGGAGACGTCGCGGGAGGGCGTCATCAGCGGGGAGGAGGCGTTCGTCCTCCAGGCCACGTACGGGTTCCCGATCGAGATGACCGTCGAGCTCGCGCGCGAGCGCGGGCAGGAGGTCGACCTGGACGGCTTCCAGAAGGCGATGGCCGAGCACCGCGAGATCTCGCGCGGCGACGCGAGCGGCGCGGGAGTCGCGGAGACGGCTGCCGAGCTCGCCGCGTCGGCAGGGTTCCGCACGGAGTTCGTCGGCTACGAGAAGACCGAGGCGCTGACCCAGCTCGGCGCCGTGCAGGCGCTCGAGGACGGGCTCTTCCTCGGCAAGCTGCGCGAGTCGCCGTTCTACCCCGAGGGCGGCGGGCAGGTCTCCGACCAGGGCTGGATCGAGAAGGACGGGGTGCGCGCCGAGCTGGTGAGCGCCTTTCGCTTCGGCGAGGACCAGGTGCTGCTCTTCCAGGGCGAGGGCTTTGCCGCCGGCGACCGCGTCCGCGCCGTCGTCCCGTGGAAGGTGCGCTTCCCGACGATGGCCAACCACACAGCGACGCACCTCCTCCAGGAGGCGCTTCAGGACGTGCTCGGCGACCACGTGCGCCAGGCAGGCTCCGCGGTGCGGCCCGACAAGCTCCGCTTCGACTTCTCGCACGGGCAGGCGCTCACGCCCGAGGAGCGGGAGCGCGTCGAGGAGCACGTCAACGAGCGCGTCTTCGCGAACCACCCGGTGCGCGCGTTCCTGACGCCGATCGACGAGGCGCGGAAGCTCGGCGCCATGATGCTCTTCGGGGAGAAGTACGGCGACATCGTCCGCGTCGTCGAGGTCGACGGCGTCTCGCGAGAGCTCTGCGGCGGGACGCACGTCCGCTCCACCGCGGAGATCGGCCCGTTCGTGATCCTCTCCGAGGGCTCGGTCGGCTCCGGCGTGCGCCGCATCGAGGCCGTGACCGCCGGGGATGCGTTCGCCTACCTGCGCGGCAAGGCGCACGAGGCGGAGGAGCTCCGCGAGGAGCTGGCCGCCGCGCGCAAGCAGGCGTCCAAGAAATCGGCTCCGCAGGCGGGGCCGGAGGTCGTCGACGAGCGCCGCAGCAAGGCGGGCGAGGTCGAGGTGATCGTGATGGAGGTCGCCTCGTCCACGCCGGAGGCACTGCTCGAGCTCTCGGACAGCCTCAGGCAGAAGCACGCGCCGGCGGCGGTCGTGGTCGGGACGCGGGAGAACGGGCGCGTCCACCTCGTGGTCAGCCTCGACCGCTCGCTCGAGGACCGCGGGCTCGACGCCGTCCAGGTCGTGCGGCAGGCCGCCGCGCTCGTGGGTGGAGGCGGGGGCGGGCGGCCGACGATGGCCCGCGCCGGCGGCAAGGATCCCGAGAAGCTCGGCGACGCGCTTGCCGAGGCGGAGAAGGTGCTACTCGATGCGCTCGGTTGATCCCGAGCTCGAGGCCCTGCGGCGCGAGAACGAGCGGCTCCGGCTCATCGGCGCCCGCGACCGGCGCCTGCTCGACATCGTGCTCGAGCAGAGCCCGCACGGCGTGATCATCAGCGACCCGCAGGGCCGGCTCGTCCTTCAGAACGAAGCGGCCGAGCAGATCTGGGCGGGCAGCGTTACGGCCGAGAACGTCAAGGAGTGGAGCCAGTACCAGGCTTTCCATCAGGACGGGCGTCGCTTCGAGGGCCACGACTGGCCGATGGCCCGGTGCCTGGAGTCGCACGAGGTCGAGGGGCCCGAGGAGTTCCACATCCGCCGCTTCGACGGCACCGACGGCTGGCTCCTGGGCAGCGCCGCGCCGCTGATCGAGGACGACCTGCTCCTCGGCGCGGTCGCGGTCTTCGCCGACATCACGGATCTGAAGCGGGGCGAGGCGGCCAACCAGCGACGCGCGCTCGAGATCAACGACGACGTCGTCCAAAGCGTCACCGCGGCGAGCATGGCGCTCGAGCTCGACCGGCCGGACGACGTCCGCGAGACTCTGACGACCGCGCTCGTCGCGTCGCGCCGCGTCGTGAACGACCTCCTGGCCGGCGAGGAGGAGACGGCCCTGGGGCCCGGTGGGCTCAGGCGGGACACGGAGCGGGAATGACGCGCGTCCTTCTCTGCGACGACTCTCCGCAGATCCGAGAGCTCGTCCGCATCGTCCTCGAGCTGGAGGGGAACGAGGTCGTGAGCGAGGCCGAGAACGGCCGCGAGGCGGTCGACGAAGCCGAGCGACTACAGCCCGACGTCGTGCTCCTCGACCTCTCCATGCCCGTGATGGACGGGCTGGAGGCGCTGCCGGAGATCAAGCGCGTCGCGCCCGGCGCGCGCGTGGTCGTGTTCTCGGGCTTCGACAACTCGCGCCTGGTCTCGCAGGCGCTCGCCCTCGGCGCCGACGACTACGTCCCGAAGGGCGGGGACCCCGAGGAGATCGTGGGCGCGGTCTCCGGTAAGGCGGCGTAGTCGCCGTCGCTTCCCCGAACTAGAATCGCGCGTCGGTGAAGGTCCTGGCCCTCGACTACGGCTCGGCGCGGACCGGCGTCGCCGTCTCCGACCCGACGGGCACGGTCGCGCGACCGCTCGAGATCGTCGAGCGGGCCCAGTCCGAGGCCGGCATCGCCCGGGTGCTGGAGCTCGCCGAGAACGAGGGCGTCGAGCGCATCGTCGTCGGCCTGCCGGTGACGCTGCGCGGCGAGATAGGGGCGCAGGCGATCGAGACCGAGCGCTTCGTGGAGCGCCTTCGCGGAGCGACCGATCTCCCCGTGGAGAGCTTCGACGAGCGATTCACGACCGCTCTCGCGCGGAGCGGCGGCCCGACGCGCGCGGGCGAGGACGCCGTCGCGGCCGCGCATCTGCTCACGAGCTACCTGCAGTGGAAGGCCAGCAGCCGCCACGCATAAGGCACGACTACCGCCGGAAGCGCGGTGGTCGCTTCGCGGCGCTGGTCGGCGTCCTGGTCGGCTTCGGCCTGCTCGCGGCGATCGCCTGGGCCGTCGCCGGCGTCGGGTTGGGGTCCGACACGGGCGGCTCGTCCGAGGTGGACACGACCGCCTTGGACACCGCGCCGGCGAAGCCTGTCCTGCGCATCATCTTCCCGGAGGGCTTCACGCGGAAGCAGATGGCCGCCCGCATCACGGCCGTGAACAAGATCGCGCGCGAGGAACGCGGGATTTCGCCGTCGTTGCGCCCCGGGCGCTACCTCGCAGCCACCGAGCGGGTGGCCAAGCTGCCGCGCGGCTTCAAGAACTCCGACGCGCCGAACCTGGAGGGCTTCCTCTTCCCGGCGACCTACGAATTCAACGAGGACACGACCTCGGAGCAGCTCGTCGACGACCAGCTCGCGGCCTTCGAGCGAGCCTGGAGCCAGATCGACATGAAGTACGCGCGCTCGAAGAACCTGACCCCCTACGACGTCCTCATCATCGCCTCGATGGTGGAGAAGGAGGTGCAGGTGCCGCGGGAGCGCCCCATCGTGGCCGCGGTGATCTACAACCGTCTGAGCCGAGGGATGGTGCTCGGGATCGACGCCACGATCCGCTACGGCTTCGACATCCCGCCGACGCAGGCGATCCTCCAGAGCCAGCTCGAATCGGACAACCCGTACAACACGAGAAAGATCGCCGGCCTGCCGCCGACTCCGATCTCCAATCCGGGGCTCGCGTCGATCCAGGCGGCTGCGCATCCCGCCGAGACCGACTTCCTCTTCTTCGTGCGCAAGCCGGACTGCCGCAGCCACTTCTTCACGGCGAGCGAGGAGGAGTTCAACAACTTCCCGCGGGGCGGCCTGCAGTGCGGATAGGCGGCGAGACGCGACTCGTCGGGTTGCTCCGGCACCCGCTTCGGGACTCGCTCTCGCCGCCGATGCAGAACGCCGCCTTCCGGGAGGCCGGGCTCGACTGGGCCTACGTCGCGCTCCCGGTCGAGCCGGGGCGCCTGGAGGAGGCCGTCGCGGGGCTCGTCGCGCTCGGCTTCGAAGGCGCCAACGTCACCATCCCGCACAAGACGGGCGTCCTCGCGTTCTGCGACGAGCTCGACGAGGTCGCCACCCGCGGCGGCTCCGTGAACACGCTCGTCGTCCGCGAGGGGCGCGTGCTCGGGTCGAGCACGGACGGGCTCGCCGTGACCGGTGCGGTCGAGGTGGAGGGCGCGCGGGTGCTCGTGCTCGGCGCCGGCGGGGCGGCGCAGGCCGTCGCCACCGCGCTGGTCGACGCCGGCTGCGCGTCGCTTCGCGTCGCGGCGCGCTCGCCCGAGAAGGCGCACGCGCTGGCGTCGAGGCTCCGCGGGCTTGCGCCGGAGCGCTCGGTCGACGCCGCCGACGAGTGGCCGCCTGCCGCCGGCAACGCCGACTTCGTCCTCAATGCGACGCCGGTCCGCGACGAGCTGCTCGTCGGCCTGGAGGCCGTCCGGCAGGTCGTGGACATGGCCTACAACCCGGACGGGAGCGAGACCGCGCTCGTCGCGGCTGCCCGGGAGGCAGGCTGCGAGCGAGTCGTCGACGGGCTCGACGTGCTCGTCGCCCAGGGCGCCGCGTCGTTCGAGCGCTGGACGGGCGTCGAGGCGCCCGTGCAGGTGATGCAGGCCGCAGTCCGTAGTCTTTCGCCGTGACGCTCACCCTCACCACCGCGGGCGAGTCCCACGGCCCCGGCCTCGTCGCCGTCGTCACCGGTCTCCCGGCCGGGCTCGAGCTCGACCGCGCCGCGATCGAGGGCGACCTGCGCCGGCGCCAGCAGGGCTACGGCCGCAGCCCGCGCCAGCAGATCGAGACCGACGAGGTCGAGGTGCTCGCGGGGCTCCGCCACGGGCGGACGCTGGGGACGCCGCTCGCGCTCGTCGTCCGCAACCGCGACCACAAGAACTGGACGTGGGGGATGAGCCCCTGGCCGCCCGAAGGCGAGCCGACGGGGAAGGGCAAGGAAGCGGTCACGCTGCCGCGCCCGGGCCACGCCGACCTCGCCGGGGTCATGAAGTACGGCCTCTCGGACGTCCGCGACGCGCTCGAGCGCGCGAGCGCGCGGCACACCGCCGCGATCGTCGCCGCCGGCGGTGTGGCGAAGGCCCTCCTGGGCGAGATCGGGATCAAGGTGGAGAGCAGCGTGGTCACCGAGCAGCTGGAGAAGAAGATCGACGACGCGCGGGCCGACCGCGACACCGTCGGAGGCGTCGTCGAGGTCAGGGCGCAGGGCGTTCCTCCCGGGCTCGGCTCGTACGCGACGAAGGAGGAGCGCCTGGACGCGCGCCTCGCCTGGACGCTCATGGGCACCCAGGCGGTCAAGGGCGTGGAGATCGGCGACGGCTTTGCGCTCGCCGGGCTCCGCGGCTCGGAGGCCCACGACGAGATCTTCCGAGACGAGGCCGGCTACCGGCGCAAGACGAACCGAGCGGGCGGGATCGAGGCGGGCATCTCCAACGGCGAGGAGATCGTCGTCCGCGCCGCCATGAAGCCGCTGCCGACGCTGATGAAGCCGCTGCGCTCCGCCGACCTCGAGACCGGCGAGCCTGCGCAGGCGCTCGTCGAGCGCTCGGACGTGGCGGCCGTCGAGGCGCTCGCCGTCGTTGCGGAGGCCTGCGTCGCGTTCGAGCTCGCCCGTGCCGCCAAGGACAAGTTCGGCGGCGACGCGCTCGACGACTTCGTGGGCGCCTGGCGCGCGTACGTGGAGCGCATCTCGTGGTCGGCGCCCTAGGCCGCCACCTCGCGATCTCGGGGTTCATGGGCGCCGGGAAGTCGACGGTCGGCGCCCGCGCGGCCGAGCTGACTGCACGGCCGTTCGTCGATCTCGACGGCCTGATCGAGAAGCGCCACGGCCCGATCGCCGAGCTCTTCGAGGCCCGCGGCGAGCCCGAGTTCCGGCGGATCGAGGAGGAGACGCTCGCCGAGGTGCTCGCCGGGCCGGACGCGGTCATCGCGCTCGGCGGCGGCGCCGTGCTCTCGCCGCTCAGCCGCGAGCGCCTGCGCGCTCGAGCGTTCACGGTGTACCTGGACGTGAGCGTCGAGACCGCGTGGAAGCGCGTGCGCGGGTCCGACCGCCCGCTGGCGCGCAGGGAGGCCGACTTCCGGAAGCTCTACGAGTCCCGGCAGGCCGCGTATGCGGAGGCTGCGGATGCGACGGGCGAGACGGCCGGGGACGTGCTCCTGGCGGCCCTTCGGATCGCCGTTCCGGGCGGGATCGTCACGAGCGGCCCGGCGGTCGTCGTCGCGGACGAGAGAGTGCTTCAGCTCCATCCACCGGCCGACGACCGGCCCGTGCTCGCTGTGCCTGCAGGCGAGGCGGCCAAATCCCTGGACGTCGTGGAGCGACTCTGGCGCGAGCTTCCGCTTGGCCGCGACGGGACGATCATCGCTCTCGGCGGCGGTTCCACGACGGACCTGGTGGGCTTCGTGGCCGCGACCTATCTCCGCGGTGTGCCCTGGGTGGCGGTGCCGACGACCCTCACCGGCCAGGTGGACGCCGCGATCGGGGGCAAGACCGGCATCAACACGGCGGATGGGAAGAACCTCGCCGGCGCCTTCCACTTTCCGGAGTCGGTCGGCATCAACCCGAGCGTCCTGGCCACGCTTCCCGAGCAAGGAGCGCCGCGCCGGCATGGCCGAGGTCGTGAAGACCGGCCTCCTGGCGGGCTACGACGTCTGGAAGCTGCCGGAGGTGGAGATGATCCGCGCCTGCGCCGCGTACAAGGCCGGCGTCGTCCTCTCCGACCCGTACGAGACCGAGGGGCGCCGCGCCTGGCTCAACCTCGGGCACACGTTCGCGCACGCGCTCGAGGCGGGCTCGGGCTACCGCGTCTCGCACGGCGAGGCGGTCGCGCTCGGACTGCTTGCTGCGCTGCGTCTCTCGGGCCTGCCGACGGACGTGGTCGAGGAGATCCTCCGCCCCGAGCCGGTCGAGGCGGACCTCGACGCCGCCTGGGCCGCGCTCAAGCGGGACAAGAAGGGCGAGGGCGTCTTCGTGCTCCTCGAACGCCCGGGCAAGCCGGTCGTGACGACCGTCCCGGACGACGAGGCCCGGGCGGCGCTGGCGCTCGCTCGTGCGGCAGTAGACTCGCCGCCATGCAGGTGGCCGTCTTGAACGGCGTCAATCTCGACGTCCTCGCGCAGCGCGACCCCGACCTCTACGGCGGGCTCAGCTACGGCGAGCTCGAGACGCGCATCTACGGCTGGGCGCGCGAGCTCGACTGCTCCGCGCCGCTGCTTCCAGACGAATCACGAGGGCCAGTTCGTGGAGTGGTGCCACGACTCGACGCGCTGGGCGAACGGGCTGATCGTCAACCCCGGCGCCTGGAGCCACTACAGCTACGCGATCCGCGACGCGCTCGAGCTTTGCGGCGCGCCGGTCGTCGAAGTGCACCTCTCGAACATCGACGAGCGCGAGGAGTGGCGGCGGCACTCGGTCATCACGGACGTCGTCGCGCACCGCATCGTCGGCAAGGGCCCGGACGGCTACAAGGAAGCACTCACCTATCTGAAGGAGCAGGGATGAACGACCGCATCGAACGGCTGCGGGGGGAGCTCGACTCGCTCGGCGCGGCCACCTTCCTCGCCACGAACTCCGTCAACGTCCGCTACCTCACGGGCTTCGACAGCTCGAACGCCGCCGTCCTGGTCGACGGCGATCGCGTGCTCGTTGCCACGGACGGCCGCTACACGGAAGCCGCCCGCGCGCTCGAGGGCGTCGAGCTGGTCGAGGCCGACCGCGACATCTTCGGCTTCCTCGGGACGCGGCTCGGCGAGCTCGTGGAGTCGCCTATCGCGTTCGAGTCGGACTTCGTCACCGTCGCTGCGCACGGCGCGCTCTCGGCGAACGGCTCGACGCTCGTACCGGCCAAGGGCGTCGTCCTGGCCCTGCGCGCCGTCAAGGACGCGGCCGAGCTCGACGCCATCCGCGCCGCCGCGCGGGTCACGAGCGCCGCCTACGAGCGGCTGGCGCAGGAGCCCGTTGTCGGCCGCACCGAGGCCGACGTGGCCTGGTGGTTCGAGAAGACGCTCCGCGACGAGGGGGCCGACGGCCTCGCCTTCCCGGTGATCGTCGGCGCCGGGCCGAACGCGGCGCTGCCGCACCACCATCCGGGCGACCGCGTGATCGGGCCGGGGGAGACGATGATCGTCGACGCCGGCGCGCTCGTCGACGGGTACTGCTCGGACTGCACGCGCACGTTCGCCACGGGCGAGCTCCCCGACCTGCTCCGGCAGGCCTACGACCTCTGCCGCTCCGCGCAGCAGCACGCGCTCGAGGCCGTGCGCCCCGGCGCGACGGGGGCCGAGCTCGACGCGATCGCGCGCGACGAGATCGAGGCGTCCGGCCTCGCGCCGGTGCTCCACGGGCTCGGCCACGGCCTCGGCCTCGACGTGCACGAGCTGCCCGTGCTGCGCCCGTCCTCGACGGACACGCTCGTCGCGGGCAACGTCGTCACGGTCGAGCCGGGCGTCTACCTCGCCGGCCTGGGTGGGGTCCGCATCGAGGACCTCGTCATCGTCGGCGAGGACGGACCGGAGGTGCTGACGACGTCCACGAAGGATCTGGTGACCCTCCACTAGCCTCTACACTCCTGCCCGTGGCCGAGACCGTCTCCACCAACCAGTTCAAGAACGGCATGCACGTCGAAGTGGACGGGCAGGTCTGGCGCATCGTCGAGTTCCAGCACGTGAAGCCGGGCAAGGGTGGCGCGTTCGTGCGCACGAAGCTCAAGAGCGTCGAGTCCGGGTCGGTCGTCGACAAGACCTTCCGTGCGGGCGAGAAGATGCCTCGGATCTACACGGAGACGAAGAACGTCCAGTACCTCTACGACTCGGGCGACGACGTCGTCTTCATGGACGAGGAGACGTACGAGCAGCTGATGCTGCCGCGCACCGACGTCGCGAGCGAGCTCGACTTCCTCCAGCCGTCCGCCAGCGTCCAGCTCCTCACCGTCGGCGGCAAGCCCGCGGGCATCCAGCTGCCTGCGTCGGTCGAGCTGGGCGTGGCCGAGACGGAGCCGGGTGTGCGTGGCGACACGGTCTCGAACGTGACGAAGCCGGCGACGCTGGAGACGGGGGCGATCGTGCAGGTGCCTCTCTTCGTCAACGTCGGCGACCGCATCAAGGTCGACACGCGCGAGCGCCGCTACATCTCACGGGCGTAGGAGAGCCCGTGCCGCAACTCGTCGACACGACGATCAGGCTCCTCTCGCAGGAGCCGCTCGCGGACCGCGTCTCGGCCGCGGGTCTCTACGAGCTCGCGGGCGAGCTGGACAAGGCCGGCTTCGCGTGCCTGGAGATCTCCGGCGGCGGCTGCTTCGACAGCGCCGTGCGGCGCGGGGTGGAGAGCCCGTGGGAGCGCATCCGCTCCATCCGCGCGCGCTGCGAGACGCCGCTCGGCATGGCGCTTCGCGGCAGGTTCCTCGTGGGCGGGCGTCCCGTCTCGGGGGATCTCGTCCGCCGCTTCGTGGCGACCGCGGCGGGCAGCGGCATCGACGTCTTCCGCATCCACGACCCGATCAACGACCTGGCGAACCTGCGCGAGGCTGCGGACGCGGTCCGCGACTCGGGCAAGGAGCTCTCGGTCGGCCTCGTGCACAGCCCCGGGCCGACGGGTGAGACGGAGGTGCTGCTCGAGCGCGCGCACAGCCTCCCCGAGCTCGGCGCGGCGCGCGTCCTGATCCACGACCCGGCCAGCTCGCTGCACCCGGCCAAGGCGCGCGAGCTCGTCGAGCGCGTCCAGGAGGCGAGCGGCCTGCCCGTGGGGCTGCACTGCCAGGGCGCAGGAGGCGTGGCGCTCGCCGCCGCCATCGAGGCCGTCCGCGCCGGTGCCGAGCGCATCGCGTGCGCCCTCTACCCGGTCGCGCTCTCGCTCCACCGCGTCTCCTCGGAGGCGCTGACCCAGGCGCTCGCCGGCCTCGGGCACGACGCAGGCGTCGACCTCGATGTGCTCTGGCGCTGTTCCGAGCTCGTGGACGAGGCGCTCGGCGACGAGCCCGTCCCGCCGCTTTCACCGCGCGTGGCCGTGCGTGCCGCCGAGCACAGCCTGCCCGCCGGCCTCGTCGCAGAGCTCGACGCGCGGCTCCGTGAGCACGCGTCGGCCGACCGGCTCGACGAGGTGCTCGAGGAGCTGACGACGATCCGGCGCGAGTGCGGCTGGCCGCCGCTCGCGTCCCCGATCGGCCAGGTGCTCGGCTCCCAGGCGCTCCTGCACGTCCTCTCGGCGCAGCGCTGGCGCTTCGTCGTCGACGAGCTGCGCGACCTCGTGGAAGGGCGCTACGGCACGCCTCCCGGCGAGGTCGACCCGACGGTCAGCCGCGCCGTGCGAGCTGCTCGGCGACGGCGTGCCGATGGTCGACGAAGGCCCGATCGGGCTCGACGAGCTCCGCGAGGACGCGGAAGGGCTGGCCTCGAGCGAGGAGGAGCTGCTCCTGCTCGCGCTCTACGGCGAGGAGGCCGAGCCGCTCCTGCGCTCCGTCCGTGGCCGCGGCCGCCGCGACGACTCCGACACGGCGGGCCTGACGCCGAACGAGGCCGAGCGGCTCCGCGAGATCATCCGCGTCGTCCAGGAGTCGGGGATCGGCGAGGTGACGATCGAGGAGGGCGAGATGCGCGTCACCGTGCGTCGCTCGGACGAGCGCGCCGAGGCGCCGCTCGCCAGCGTCGCCGTGCCGACCGCGCCGGTGCACGAGGAGCCCGAGGGCGCGACCGAGCCGCTGCGGACCGACGTGATCAGGATCGAGTCGCCGATGGTCGGCACCTTCTACCGCGCGTCCGAGCCGGGCGCGGCGCCGTTCGTCGAGGAGGGGGACACGGTCGAGGTGGGCCAGACGCTCTGCATCCTCGAGGCGATGAAGCTCATGAACGAGGTCAAGGCCGAGTCCGAGGCCGTCGTGCGGCGGATCTGCGTCGACAACGAGACGGCCGTGCAGTACGGCGACCTGCTCTTCGAGCTCGAGCCCCTGAACGGCCGGCCGCTCGACGCGCTCTAGTGCCGCGCCAGACCCCTCTTAACTCTAGGGGCACCCCTCTCCCACCACCCGCTTTCGAGCGTAACGCCGCGAATCGCGCGCGTGGCGCGCGGAACGTGCCGGAAGGCGCGCGATCCGTGACAACCCTCGCACGGCGCCCATGTTCCGCCGCGTCCTGATCGCCAACCGCGGCGAGGTCGCCGTGAGGATCGTCCGCGCCTGCCACGAGCTGGGCATCGAGGCCGTCGCCGTCTACTCGACCGCGGACCAGGACTCGCTGCACGTCCAGCTGGCCGACCGGGCCGTCCACGTCGGGCCGCCGGCGGCCGCGCAGAGCTACCTCAACATCCCCTCGCTGGTCGCCGCTGCGACGACGACCGGCTGCGACGCCGTCCATCCCGGCTGGGGCTTCCTGGCGGAGAACGCGACCTTCGCGGCCGCGTGCGAGGACAACGACCTTGCCTTCGTCGGGCCGCGCCCCGAGTCGATCGAGGTCATGGGGGACAAGATCCGCGCCAAGGAGGCGGCCGCCGCGGCCGGCGTCCCGCTCGTCCCCGGCTCCGACGGCGCCGCCACGCTGGAGCAGGCGCGCGCGCTCGCGGACGAGGTCGGCTTCCCGCTCCTGCTCAAGGCGGCGGCGGGCGGCGGAGGCCGCGGCATGCGGCTCGTCGCCGACGCCGAGGAGCTCGAGCCCGCCTACCGGACGGCCGCAGCCGAGGCGCAAGCAGCCTTCTCCGACGGCTCCCTCTACGTGGAGCGCGCGATCGTCGGCGCCCGCCACGTGGAGATCCAGGTGCTCGGCGACGGCGAGGGCCGCGTGCTCACGCTCGGCGAGCGCGACTGCTCGATCCAGCGCCGCCACCAGAAGCTCGTCGAGGAAGGCCCTTCGCCGGCGGTGACCGAGGAGATCCGCACCCGGATGGAGGACGCGGCCTGCCGCGCGACCGAGTCGCTCAACTATCGCGGCGCCGGGACGATCGAGTTCCTGCTCGACGCCGAGGGCCGCTTCTACTTCATCGAGATGAACACGCGGCTCCAGGTCGAGCATCCCGTGACCGAGCTCCTCACCGGGGTCGACCTGGCGCAGGGCCAGCTGCGGGTCGCGGCCGGCGAGGGCCTGCCGCACGAGGGCCGGGCCGAGCTCCGCGGCCACGCGATCGAGCTGCGGATCAACGCCGAGGACCCCGCCCACGACTTCCGTCCCGCGCCGGGCACGGTCACGCGGTTCCGGCCGCCGCTCGGCCCGGGCGTCCGCGTGGACACGCACGTCTTCGACGGCTACGTGATCCCGCCGTACTACGACTCTCTCGTCGCCAAGGTGATCGTCTGGGCGGAGGACCGGCCCGCGGCGCTCCGCCGCGCGGTGCGGGCGCTGACAGAATTCAGGCTCGAAGGAGTGCCGACGACACGGGAGCTGGCCATCGACATCCTGGAGAGCGACGAGTTCGCGAGCGGCGACTACACGACCGCGTTCCTCGGCGACGTCGGCGGGTCGTTCGACTCCATGACCGGGGAGGCCGCGTGAGCGGCCGTCGCGCCGCCAGGCGCACCGCGCTCGAGCTCCTCTACCAGTGGGATCTCACGGGCCAGCCGCTGGCGAGCCTGCACGAGGGCGACGTGGACGAGTTCGCGCTCGAGCTCGCCGAAGGCGTCGCCGAGCAGGCGCCCGAGCTGGACGAGCGCATCAGCGAGGCCTCCGACGAGTGGCGCGCCGACCGGCTCGGCGTCGTCGAGCGCAACATCGTCCGCATGGGCCTCTACGAGCTCGACCGCGGCGATGTGCCCGTCGAGGTCGCGGTCGACGAGGCCGTCACGCTGGCCAAGCGCTACGCGAGCGAGGACGCAGGCCGGCTCGTGAACGGGATCCTCGGGCGGGTCGTGCGGGAGGCGAGGCAGTGAACGAGCCGGATTCCGTCGCCCGCCTCCAGGAGCTGCTCGAGAAGGTCGAGGCCGCCCGCGCGCAGCTCGAGCGCACCGAGGACCCCGAGCAGGCCGTCCAGGTGCTCCAGGAGCTGGCCGAACTCGCCAAGGAGGTGCAGGCCGAGGTCGAGCGCGCGCGCAGGGAGACGGATGAACAGTCCTGACGACCTGCGCGGCCTCGCGGAGGACTTCCTCGGAGGCCTGCCCTTCGCGGCCGAGCTCGGGAAGCTCGAGGCCGCGCTGCGCTACTCGCTCCTGGGCGGCGGCAAGCGGATCCGCCCGGTGCTCTGCCTCGCCACCGGCGAGGCCCTCGGGCGCGACGCCGAGGAGCTCCTTCCCGCCGGTTGCGCGCTCGAGCTCGTGCACACGTTCAGCCTCGTCCACGACGACCTGCCCGCGCTCGACGACGACGACCTGCGGCGGGGGCAGCCGAGCGCCCACGTCCAGTTCGGCGAGGACGTGGCCATCCTGGCCGGGGACGCCCTGCTCGCCGAGGCCTTTCGACTCGCTCTTCGCTACCCGTCGCCGGACGTGGCGCGGGAGCTCGCCGACGCGACGCTCGGGATGATCGGCGGGCAGTACCTCGACGTGACCATCGACGGCGAGCTCGACCCGGACGGCCTCAGGCGCCTGCACGCGCTCAAGACCGGCCGCCTCCTGCGCGCCTCGGTGACGACCGCGACCGCCGTCGCGGCGCTCCCGGAGCCCGACCGTGAGCAATGGCGCGCGTTCGGCGACGAGCTGGGCGTGCTCTTCCAGATCGTCGACGACATCCTCGACGCCACGGGCACCGCCGAGGAGCTGGGGAAGACGCCGGGCAAGGACGAAGCCGCGGGGAAGGTCACGTACGTCTCCCTCCACGGCCTCGACCGGGCGCGGGAGCTCGCCGACGAGGCCCGCGCGCGTGTGCAGGAGCGGCTGGACGCCCTCCCCGCGGACACGTCCGTCCTGGCCGAGCTCGTGGCCACGATCCGCGACCGGCGGGCCTAGCGCCGTGCTGCACCGGAAGACCGCGGGCGGCACGGTCGTGATCGGCCAGCCGGCGCATGCCTGGGTCTCGGGCCAGCTCGCCCGCGCCTGGGCGGCGCCGTTCGAGCCGTGGGAGGAGGTCTGCCTCGCCGCCGAGCAGCACGACATCGCCTGGACGACCTGGGAGCGCGTGCCCGAGCTGGACCCCGAGACCGGGCTTCCCTACACGTTCTCGGCGCTGCCGCGGCTGCGGCGCCTCGAGCTCTGGTCGGGCGCAGCGACGCTCCTGCTGCCGCAGTCGCGCTATGCGGCGCTGCTCGTCTCCATGCACGGGACCCTCCTCGTCGAGCGCTTCCCGCCCGGCGGCGACGACGACGTCCAGCGCGCGCTCGCGGACTACCTCGAGCGGGAGCGGGACTTCCAGGCGCGCGTGCTGGAGAGCCTGCGCGGCGACCCGCGCTACGGCGCGCACGCGACGGCGGAGGCGGTGGAGCGCAACCGCGACCTCGTCTTCGCCTGGGACGGGCTCTCGCTCGCGCTCCTGCACGGAGTCGACGCGCGAGAAGCGCGACCGGCGGGCACCTGCTCGCAGCCGTCGACGGCGATCCCGCCCGCGTGAGGGTCTCGCCCTGGCCCTTCCGCGAGCGCCGAGGTCACGTCTCGCCTGCGAGGGCCGCGTCCTGACCGGAGGTTCGCCGACGAGCGCGAGCTCCGGCGCGGCCTCGCCAAGGCGCCCTGGGTGACGATCGTCACCGAGCTGCGGCCGGGATGACCGCCCTCATTCGTGACACTTCGCCCGGGGTCGCGCGGGTACGCTCTCGCGGTGAGCCCGAAGAAACGCCTGGACGTGCTGCTCGTCGAGCGCGGTCTCGCCGAGAGCCGCTCGCAGGCGCAGGCGCTCGTCCTGGCCGGACGCGTGAAGGGGCACGCGAAGGCAGGCGAGCAGGTCGACGAGGGAGCCGACCTCGAGCTCGACGAAGGCCCGCGCTTCGTCTCGCGCGGGGGCGAGAAGCTCGCGCACGCTCTCGAGGCGTTCGAGATCGATGTCGCCGGTGAGGACTGCCTCGACGTCGGCGCCTCGACCGGGGGCTTCTCCGACTGCCTCCTCCAGGCCGGCGCCGCGCGCGTGATCGCCCTCGACGTCGGCTACGGCCAGCTCCACCCGAAGCTCCGCGACGACCCGCGCGTCACCGTGCTCGAGCGGACGAACGTGCGTGAGCTGCGCTGCGACGAGCTGCCCTTCAAGCCGAGCTTCCTCACGTGCGACGTGTCCTTCATCGGGCTCGACAAGGCCTTTCCGCCGGCGCTCGCCTGCGCCGCGCCCGGCTGGCGCGCCGTCGTCCTCGTGAAGCCGCAGTTCGAGGCCGGGCCGGCAGACGTGGGCAAGGGCGGCGTCGTCCGCGACCCCGAGGTGCGCCGGCGCGTCGTGGACGAGGTCACCGCAGCAGGCCCAGTCCTGGGGCGCCCGCGTGCTCGGCGAGGCCGAGTCGCCGGTGCGCGGGCCGAAGGGCAACCAGGAGTCCCTCCTCTACCTGGCCGACGCGGCGTGACCGAGCCGGTGCGCAGGATCGGCGTGATGGCGACCCACGGGCGGCCCGACGTCGTCGCCGACGCCGAGCGCAAGGTGAAGGAGGCCGCGGAGGCCGCGGGCATCGAGGTCGCCTCCGAGGAAGAGGCCGGGCTCGACCTCCTGATCGTGCTAGGGGGCGACGGGACCATGCTGCGCGCGCTCCGCGCGACGCTCGGCACGGGCACGGCCGTCTTCGGGATCAACTTCGGGCGCGTCGGGTTCCTGACGACGGCGGACGGCGAGCAGCTGGACGAGGCGCTGCGGCGCGCGCTCGCGGGCGACTTCCGCGTGGTCGAGCTCTGCTCGCTCGACGCGCGCATAGGCGGCGAGACCCACGCAGCGGTCAACGACGTCGTCGTCACGAGCTCGCGGCCCGGGCGGATGGTCTCGCTCGGCTGGGAGGTCGGCGGCGAGCGGCTCGCCGACCAGCCCTGCGACGGGATGATCTGCTGCACGCCCTCCGGGTCGACCGCGTACAACCTCTCGAACGGCGGCCCCGTGATGATGTGGGGCCTCGAGGCGATGGCGATGACCTTCGTGGCGCCGCACTCCCTCCGCGCGCGGGCGCTCGTCGTGCCGCGCGGTCTCGACGTCCGCGTCACCAACCGCACCAGGGAGCTGCCCGTCACCGTCATCCTCGACGGCCATCCGGTCGCCGACCTCGAACGCGACCAGGACATCCAGGTGGCGGTCGGCGCGGAGAACAGCCGCCTCGCCGTGCTCCCGGAGGTGACGTTCTTCACGCGGTACCACGAGGTCTTCCCCTAGGTGCTGCGCCGCCTGCACATCGAGAGCTTCGTCCTCATCCGCGAGGCCGACCTCGCCTTCGCGCCCGGCCTGAACGCGATCACGGGCGAGACCGGGGCGGGGAAGACGATCTTCGCCCAGGCGGTCGGTCTCCTCCTGGGCGCGCCCGGCGACGCCGGCTATCTCGGCCCGGGCGCCGAGGAGGCCTACGTCGAGGCCGAGCTCGACCTGCCCGACGGCGTCCTCGACGAGCCCGAGCACGCCGCGCTCGCCGAGCTGCGGCCGGCCGGGGAGGAGGGCCTCGTCGCCGCACGCCGCGTCTTCGCGGACGGGCGCACGCGCGCGTACGCGTGGGGCCGCGCCGTGCCGCGGGAGGACCTGGCCGCGCTGGTCGAGCGCCTGCTGGCCATGTCCGGCCAGTTCGAGCAGCGCCGCCTCGCCCGTCCGTCGCACCAGCTCGACGTCCTCGACGCCTTCGTGGGCGAGGAGCAGCTGCGCCGCCGGGCGGATCTCCAGCGCGCCTGGCGCGACCTCGTCGCCGCCCGCCGCCGCCGTGAGGAGCTCGCCGGCGCCGCCGCCGGACGGGCACAGCGCCTCGCCGAGCTCGAGGAGCTCGTCGCGCGCACCGAGGGCATCGAGGCAGGCGACGAAGAGCGGCTCCTGGCCGAGCGGCAGCGGCTGCGACACGTCACCGAGCTGGCGGAGGCCGCGGCCGCGGGCGCCGAGGCGCTCGACCCCGAGCAGGCGGACGCTCCGGGCGCCGCCGAGCGCGTCGCCGAGGCCGTGCACAGGCTCGAGTCCGTCTCGGGGCTGGCTCCGGAGCTGGGCGAGGTCGCGGCCGACCTCGGCGAAGCGGAGATCCGCGTCCGCGAGGGCGCCTCCACGCTCCGTGCGTTCCTGGCCTCGCTCGAGGCGGAGCCCGGCCGCCTGGAAGCCGTGGAGGACGAGCTCGAGCGGATCGCCGAGGTGCGCCGCCGCTTCGGCGCGGCGACGACCGAGGAGCTCCTGGCCCGGGCCGCGGAAGCCCAGGCCGAGCTCGCCCAGGTCGAGGCCGGCGTCGACCCGCTGGAAGAGGCCGAGCGTGCAGTCGCCGAGGCCGAGGCGCGTGCGGAGAAGCTCGGGAAGGCGCTCTCGAAGGCCCGCGCCGACGCGGCGGAGCCGTTCGCGGAGGCCGTCGCCGGCGAGCTCTCGGGCCTCGGCATGGGCGACGGCGAGTTCCGCGTGGAGCTCACGGAGCGCGAGCTCGGGCCCGCCGGCCGCGACGGCGTCGCGTTCCTGGTGCGCCCGAACCCCGGCCTGCCGTTCGCACCCGTGGCCGAGACGGCCTCGGGCGGGGAGCTCTCGCGCATCGCGCTCGCGCTCCGCGACGGTCGCGCACGCGTCGGCGGGCGAGCCGACGATCGTCTTCGACGAGATCGACGCCGGAATCGGCGGTCAGACCGCGCACTCCGTGGCGGATGCCCTCAAGCGCCTCGCCGAGCGCGCGCAGATCCTCACCATCACGCACCTCCCGCAGATCGCGAGCGCCGCGGAGGGCCATCTCCGCGTCGAGAAGGTGCCCGGCGACCCGACGCACACCCGCATCGAGCGCCTCTCGGACGAGGAGCGGGGCGAGGAGCTGGAACGTATGCTGGGCGGCGCCGAGTTCCTTTCCACCCTCCGGCGCTGATGGCGACGTACGTCGAGTTCACCGGCACTGCCAAGCTGGACAAGCGCACGAAGCACCTGGTGAAAAGGCTGGGGCCGGCCGACATCGCGATCATCGACCACCCGAACCTCGACCGGATCTCGGCGGAGGAGCTGCTCGAGAGCGGCGTCCGCATCGTCGTCAACGTCTCATCGTCCTCGACGGGCGACTATCCGAACGCCGGGCCGCTGGCGCTCGTCCTCGGCGGCGTCTGCCTCATCGACGCCCCGGGCGCGGAGCTCTTCGAGGAGGTGAAGGAGGGCGAGCCGCTGGTCGTCCGCGGCTCGAGCGTCTTCCGCAACGGCTCCCGCCTCGCCGCGGGGCAGGCCCGGGCCGCCGACGAGCTCGCGCGCGACCTCGCGGAGCAGCGCAGCCGCGTCAGCGAGGCGCTCGAGGCCTTCGCCGAGAACACGCTCCGCCACCTTCGCGAGGAGACGGCCCTTCTCTCCGAGGACGTGCTGATGCCGCAGATGCGGACGCGGTTCCGCGACCGGCACGCGCTCGTGGTCGCGCGCAGCGCCGAGACGCGCCGCGACCTCCAGATCGTCGGGCCGTACATCGCAGACTTCAAGCCTGTCCTCGTCGGGGTCGACGGAGGCGCGGACGCCCTCGTCGCCGCCGGCTACAAGCCCGACGTGATCGTCGGGGACATGGACTCCGTCTCGGACAAGACGCTCCAGCTCGGCGCCGAGCTCGTCGTCCACGCGTACCCGGACGGGCGCGCGCCCGGGCGCGAGCGGCTCGACCGCCTGGGCCTGCCGTCGACCGTCCTCCCGACGACCGGTATCTCCGAGGACGCCGCGATGCTCCTCGCCTACGACAAGGGCGCCGAGCTGATCGTCGCGGTCGGAACGCGCTTCAACCTGATCGAGTTCCTCGAGCGGAACCGTGCCGGGATGTCGTCGACCTTCCTCACGCGCCTGAAGGTGGGGGAGAAGCTCGTGGACGCCCGCGGCGTGTCGCGCCTCTTCCGGCCGCGCGTGGGGATCGGGATGGTGCTGACGTTCGCGCTCGCCGCTGTCGCCGTGGTCGCGGCCGTCCTCATCGCCTCACCCGAGCTCCGCGATCTCTTCTCGGAGCTCATCGAGCGCCTGCGGTCGCTCGTCGGCGTGGAATGAGCCGCGTCGAGGCGATCGGCGACCTTCAGTCGGACCGCCGCGACGTCTGGGCGCTCGTCGCGGAGCCCTACCACCTGCCGGACTGGTGGCCGGCGTACACGGGCGTGAAGCCAGACCGCCGCGGCCTCGCGGAGAACGCGCGCTGGCAAGTCGTCCGCGCCAAGTCGCCCGGCCTCCTGCGTCGCCCGGGCGGCGAAGGGCTCATCGTCATCACGAAGGTCGTCGAGGCGTGGGAGCTCGCCTGGCACGACGTCAAGCAGGGGCTCGACGTCACCCTCGGCCTCGACAACGCCGGCACGGGCAGGACGCGCGCAACGATCTCCGTCTCCGGGTCGGACCTCCGGCTGCTCTTCGAAGGTGCGCGAGGCTTCGGGCCGAGCCTGCCGGAACGTGCACTCGTCCGGCTGCAGAACCTCTGCCAGACCGCCGCAGGCCTGTAAACGACTAGTCTGGCTTCGTGTTCGGCCTCCGCTACCACGTGGCCTCGTTGGCTGCGGTCTTCGTCGCGTTGGCCGTGGGGATCCTGCTCGGCGTCGCCGTCTCGGGCCGCGTCACGGACGCGAGCGAGGGGCTCGAGGAGGAGAACCTCCGCAACGACAACCAGCGCCTCCAGCAGGACCTCGAGTCGGCGCGCGCGGCCGAGGAGGCGGCGAACCAGCGCGGGGAGGGCTCCGAGGAGCTGCTCGCGCGGGCATATCCGGCGCTGATGTCCGGCCGGCTGGAGGGCGAGAACGTCGCCATGATCTTCCTCGGCCCGTCCGACGGGAGCGCGCGCGCCGACGTCGAGCGGACGCTCGCCGACTCCGACGCCGGCTCGCCGGCGCGCGTCGTGGCGCTGAACGTCCCGGTCGACGGTGCCGACCTCGACGCGACCCTCGAGGGCGACGAGGTGCTGGCGGGGTACGCAAGCGATGACGGCGACTACTCGGAGCTCGGCGCCGAGCTCGGGCGCGAGCTGGCCGAGAGCGGGGAGACGCCGCTCTGGGACGCGCTCTCGACGCACCTGGTCGAGGAGCAGGAAGGCCCGGAGGCGCCTGCCGTCGACTCCGCGGTCGTCGTGCTCACGTGGCTGCCTCCGACGATGCGACCGGCGACAGCGATGCCGCCTCCGAGGCAGAGGCGACGAGCTCGCTGATGGAAGGGCTCGTGCGGGGCCTGGGCGACGCCGGCATCCCCATCGTCGGCGTCTCCGGGAGCGAGGACGACCCGGCGAGGATCGACTTCTACCGCGACCAGGGCATCTCGAGCGTCGACGACGTGGACGAGCCGGCGGGCCGTCTCGCCCTCGCGCTCCTCCTGGGCGGCGCCGACCCGGGCCACTACGGCCTCGACGAGGAGGCCGACGGCATCGTCCCGCCGTTCGACCCGGTCACGGACGAGGGTGAGTAGCGATTTCGACGCCCTGACCGTCCTCGTCGCGGCGCGAAACGAGGAGGACAGGATCGGGGAGACCGTGGCCGCGCTGCGGAAGGACTTTCCGGACGCCGAGATCCTCGTCGTCGACGGGCGCTCGGAGGACGGCACGGCCGGCGCGGCCGAGGCGGCGGGCGCCGTCGTGATCCGGATCGAGCGGCTCGGCAAGGGCGAGGCGCTCTCCGCAGGCGAGCGCGCTGCGCCCCCGGGGCGGCTCCTCCTCTGCGACGCGGACCTGCGCGGCTCGCTCCGGCCTCTCGTCGAGAGCGAGGCCGATCTCGCCGTGGCCGCCTTCCGCCGCAGGATCGGCGGCGGGTTCGGCATGGCCAAGCGCGTCGGGCGCGAGCTGGTGCGGCTTCGTACCGGCTACTCGCCCCGTGAGCCGCTCTCGGGCCAGCGGGCCGTCAGCGTCCGCGCCCGTGCGGCGTGCTTCCCGCTGGCGCCCGGCTTCGGCTGCGAGGTGCGGATGACGATCGACGTGCTCGAGGCCGGCCTCTCCTTCGAGGAGATCGAGCTCGACCTCGACCACCGGGCGACGGGCCGCGACCGCGCGGGCTTCGTCCATCGCGGCCGCCAGCTCGTCGACGCGGTGCTCGCAGCCGGCCCGCTCGCGGTCAACTTCCGCGGCTACCGGCTGCCCCTGATCGGGTGGACGACCGGCAACCAGAGCGACCCGGGGATCACGCTCGTCATGCTCTTCGGCTTCCTGGACGACGTCTTCGGCGGGGGCGAGCGCGGATTCCGGGAGCACCTGCGTGCGCGGCGCACGACCGGCGTGCTCAAAGCGGTCGGGATCCCGCTCGTCGGCCTGTTGCGGACGCGGTCGGTCAGCGGCGCGCTCCTCTTCGCGCTCTCGGCCAACTTCTTCAACCAGCTCGACACGAAGCCGGGCAGGTGCCTGAAGGCGTACCTCCTGGCCGCAGGCCCGCTGCGCGCGCCGAAGGGCCTGGCCGTCCTGCTGCTTCCCTACGATCTCGCGGAGAGGACGATGCTAGGGGACGCCGGATCGAATGCGCTGGGAGCCGTGCTAGGCTTGAAGTCCGTGGAGCGCTTCCACGGTTTTTCACGCTGGGCCGCGATCGCAACGCTCGCCGGCCTCAACGTCCTCGGAGAGCGAACGTCCCTCGGCGGCCTCATCGAGCGCACGCCCGGCCTGCGCGAGCTCGACGCGCTCGGGAGGAAGCCGTGAGGGAGCGCGCGACGAAGTACGTGTTCGTGACGGGCGGCGTCGTCTCGTCGCTCGGCAAGGGCATCTCCGCCGCCTCGCTCGGCCGGCTCCTCAAGGCGCGCGGCCTGCGCGTCCAGGTGCAGAAGTTCGATCCGTACCTGAACGTCGACCCGGGCACGATGAGCCCGTTCCAGCACGGCGAGGTGTTCGTCACCGAGGACGGCGCCGAGACCGACCTCGACATCGGCCACTACGAGCGCTTCGTCGACGAGAACCTCTCCCGGAACGCGAACCACACGTCGGGCTCGATCTGGTACTCGGTCATCCGCAAGGAGCGCAAGGGCGAGTACCTCGGCTCGACGGTGCAGGTCATCCCGCACATCACGAACGAGATCAAGGCGCGCATCCGCCGCGTGGCCGACGTCAACGACACGGACGTGGTCATCTCGGAGATCGGCGGCACGGTCGGCGACATCGAGTCGCTGCCGTTCCTCGAGGCCATCCGCCAGTTCCGGCGCGAGGTCGGCCCCGAGAACGTGGTCTACCTCCACGTCACGTTCGTCCCGTTCATCGAGACGGCCGGCGAGCTGAAGACGAAGCCGACCCAGCACTCGGTCAACGAGCTGCGGCGCATCGGTATCCACCCCGACGTCGTCATCTGCCGCTCTGCGGACAAGCTCTCCCGCGAAATCCGCGAGAAGATCGCGCTCTTCGCCGACGTCGACCCGCAGGCCGTGATCGCGAACGAGGACGTCAGCGACGTCTACCTCGTGCCGCAGGCGCTCCGCGAGGAGGGCCTCGACACGCTCGTCGCCCAGAAGCTCGGGCTTCCCGACGTCGAGGCCGACCTCGGCGAGTGGGACGAGCTCGCGGCGACGATCGGACAGCGCAGCGGCGAGGTGCAGATCGCGCTCGTCGGCAAGTACGTGAAGCTCCACGACGCGTACCTCTCCGTCCACGAGGCGCTCAAGCATGCGGGCATCCACCACCGGGTGGACGTGAAGGTGCGCTGGTTCGACGCCGAGGGCATGAGCCTGGAGGAGGCGACCGCGGAGCTCGAGGACGTCGACGGCGTGCTCGTCCCCGGCGGGTTCGGCTCGCGCGGTTGGGAGGGCAAGATCACCGCCTGCCGCGTCGCCCGCGAGAACGGGATCCCGTACCTCGGCATCTGCCTCGGGATGCAGGTCGCCGTCTCGGAGTTCGCGCGCCACGTTGCCGGCCTGGACGGGGCCAACTCGACCGAGATGGATCCCGAGACGCCCTATCCCGTGATCGACCTGCTCCCCGAGCAGAAGGAGATCGAGGACCTCGGCGGCACGATGCGCCTCGGCGCCGATGCCGTCGACCTCGAGGAGGGCACGGGCGCCCACGCCGCCTACGGCGAGACGGTCATCCACGAGCGCCACCGACACCGCTACGAGGTCAACAACCACTTCCGCCCGGGCCTCGTCGACGCCGGACTGGTCGTGTCCGGCACGTTCCAGTCGGGTCGCCTCGTCGAGGTGATCGAGCTGCCGGACCATCCGTGGTTCGTGGCCGGCCAGTTCCATCCGGAGTTCAAGTCCCGCCCGACGCGCCCGGCGCCGCTCTTCCGCGACTTCGTCGGTGCGGCGCTCGAGCGCGCGCGCGAGCGGGGTCGCGTGGCGCAGGCCGCAAGCCGCTAGCGGACCGGTTCGCTCCTGCCGCGGCGCAAGGTTCGCCGCCCTCGCGCGTCTGTGCTGGCAGATGCGGCGTCCCTGTCACCGCTTCGAAAAGGGGGTCTTCATGCGCGCCTTGAGGGGTTTCCTCGTGCTCGCAGCCTGTCTCGCGCTCCTCGTTCCCGCCGCGGCCGCGGCGGGGAAGAAGGAGCCCGCGGCCAGCCGCCTGCCGACCTGCAACCTGCCCGAGTCGAACGCCGAGGGGCTGGTGATCCTGAGCAATTTCTATCCCGGCTACTGGTGGGATCACACGAACCTCACGATCGCCGTCCAGGCGCACCCGAGCGCGACCGCCGAGCAGCTGGCGGCGATCAACGGGGCGATCGCGACCTGGTCGAGCACGCTCCAGGAGTGCTTCGACGGGCTGATCACGCTCCGCAACGTCACCGGCGCCAAGCGCCAGGCCGCCGACATCGTCGTCCACTACGTGCCGACCGCGGGCGGCGTGGTCTTCGGCGGCTACGCGATCTGCGGCGACCACAAGTGCCCGAACATCCTGGTGCGGTCGGACCTGCCGCCCAGCCTGGGCGAGGATCCGTACGACCCGGAGTACCTCGGCTGGGTCACGCTCCACGAGGTCGGGCACGCACTCGGCCTCGGTCACGCGACGAACCTGCTCGAGAGCACAGACCTGATGGGCTACGGGTGGCCGGATCTCGGCGACCCCGTGCTCTCTGACTGCGACGTGGACGCGCTCGCGTTCGTCTTCGCCTGGGCGCTCGAGGGGACGGCCCCGACGCCGCCCGGCGAGGGCCCGTACGACTGCTCGCAGAGCTAGCTTGGCCGACAGGCGCTCCCCGGACGCTCCGCCCCTGCCGCGGAGCGTCCGGCGCCTGCCCCGGGGCCTCGCGCCTACAATCGCCCGCGTGTCGCTCACCTGGGCCTCGGACGTCCTGCCGCTCTTCCTCGAGCTCGCGGCCATTCCGAGCCCTTCGGGCGAGGAGGAGGCTGTTGCGGACCGCGTGCGCGAGTACCTGCGCGGCCTCGGCATCGACTCCGACACGGACGACTTCGGGAACGTCCTCGCACGCCTGCCGGCGAACGAGGAGGGCGGTCAGCGAATCTTCCTCTGCGCGCACCTCGACACGGTGCCGCCGAGCGGGCCGATCGAGCCCGTGGTCGAGGAGGGAGTCGTCACCAACGGCGCCGGCACGATCCTCGGTGCCGACGACAAGGCCGCTGTTGCAGTGCTGCTCGAGGCGACCCGGCTGCTCCTCGCCGAGGGTCGCCGCCACGCCGGCATCGAGCTCCTGTTCACGACGCGCGAGGAGACGGGGCTCGAGGGTGCGTTCGCGTTCGACGAGAAGCGGCTGGAGGCCAGGCTCGGCTTCGTGTACGACTACTCCGGCAACGTGGGGGACGTCGTGGTCGGGGCGCCGTCGGGTCGCACGCTCGACGTGCTCTTCACCGGACGGCCGGCGCACGCGGGCATCAACCCCGAGGACGGCCGCTCGGCGATCGTCGCGGCCGCGCGGGCGATCTCGGACCTCCGCCTGGGCCGCATCGACGACGAGACGACCGCGAACGTCGGCCTGATCGAGGGCGGGAGCGCGCTCAACGTCGTTCCCGAGCACTGCAGGCTGGCCGTCGAGGCTCGCTCGCGCGATGAGGAGAAGCTCTGCCGCGCTCGTCCAGGAGATGCTCGACTGCTTCGCGTTCGCGGCGTCGCTCAGCGAGTGCGAGGTCGAGACGACGATCGAGGACAAGTACCGCGGCTACCGGCTCGCCGCGGACGACCCGGCGCTCCTGCTCGCCCGCACGGCACTCCAGCGCGCCGGGTTCGAGCCGCGCGAGGTCATGGTCGGAGGAGGCGCCGACGCCAACGTCTTCAACGAGCGCGGTCTCCACTGCGTGAACATGGCCAACGGGATGACGAACGTGCATACCGCCGAGGAGGAGATCGCCGTCGCGGACCTCGAGGCGATGGTCGCGGTCACGCTCGAGCTCATCGAGACGGCGCGCGGCAGCGCCTGAGCATGGTCACGCTCCGCCGCGGGACCGTCACCGAGATCCTGGAGCGGCACGACGGGCTCGTTCGGCTCGAAGTCGACGGCCGTCCGTGCGTCGCGTATCCGGGGCTCACGGGCCCGGTGGCGCGCGGCGACGACGTGCTCGTCAACGTCCAGGCGCTCGACCTGGAGCTGGGAAGCGGTGGGTTCGACGTCCTCCACGCGAACCTGACGCGAGGTCTCGAGCTGCCCGCCGACGACGGGCGCGCACGTGATGAAGCTGCCGTACACGCCGCTCCAGCACGCCGTCGTGCACGCCGAGGAAGGTTCAGGCGACGGCGTGCCCGAGGCGCTGACCGGGTTGCCGGTCGTCTGCTGCTCCCTGCACAGCCAGGTCGCGCCGGCCTGCGCCGGTCTCGGCCTCGACCTGGCCGTCGCGTACGTGCAGCTCCCGGGCGGGGCCCTGCCCGTCGCGCTCTCCGACACGGTCCGCGAGCTCCGCGCGCGCGCCTACCTGGCCACGACGGTCGCGGTCGGGCCCTGTGTCGGCGGTGAGGTCGCGTGCGTCTCGGCGGCTTCGGCGCTCGTTGCCTGCGCCGCTGCCGGGATGGACGCGGTGGTGTGCGCGATCGGGCCCGGTGTGGTCGGGACCGGCTCGCGCTACGGCCACGGCGGCCTCGCCGCCGCGGACGCGGCGATCGCGGCCAGGGCACTCGGTGCGTCACCGGTGGTCGCGGCGCGGGTCTCGGAGGCAGACACACGCGAGCGGCACCGGGGGCTGTCGCACCACACGCGCGCCGCGCTCGAGCTCATCGGCGAGCCGGCCGTGGTCGCCTGGCCGGACGGGCTCGAGCCGCCCGCCGGCGTCGTGGGCCTCGAGGTCGTCGACGTCTCCGGCTGGAGGGACGCCTGCGCGGAGCTCCCGCTCTCGCACATGGGGCGCGGCGTCGACGACGACCCGTGGTTCTTCGCCGCCGCATTCGCGGCCGGGGCGCTCGCGCGCGCCCGCCGAGGCTGACCTCGGCGTCGTTCGACCGCCGGGCGGAGAACTCCGTGCAAATAGGGCCATCTCGGCGAGTCGGTTCGGCTATCGTTGGCCGGCCTCATGCGGATCGGCGTCGCCAAGGAGATCAAGCAGGACGAGTACCGGGTCGCCCTCACGCCCGCCGGAGCGGCCGAGCTGAGAGCGCGCGGCCACGAGGTCGTCGTCGAGGCGGGCGCGGGAGTTGGCAGTGCCTTCCCGGACTCCGACTACGAGAACGTCGGTGCGCAGATCGCGTCAGTGGACGACGTCTGGGCGACGGCGGACATGGTTTTGAAGGTGAAGGAGCCGCTCCCGGAGGAGTACGGACGGCTCCGTGAGGGGCTCGTCCTCTTCACCTACCTGCACCTCGCGGCGGACGAAGAGCTCACACAGGCGCTGATCGCGAGCGGCGCGACCTGCATCGCGTACGAGACCGTCGAGACCGACGACGGGCGGCTCCCGTTGCTGGCGCCGATGAGCGAGGTCGCCGGCCGGCTCGCCACGCAGATGGGCGCGTGGGCGCTCGAGAAGGCACAGGGTGGCCGCGGGCTTCTGCTCGGCGGCGTGCCCGGGGTGCCGCCGGCGAAGGTGGTCGTGCTCGGAGGCGGGATCGTCGGCTACAACGCCGCCCTGATCGCCGTCGGGATGCAGGCCGACGTCTGGATCATGGACAAGTCCGTCGAGCGGATGCGGGACCTCGAGATGATGCTCGACGGCCGCATCACGCTGTGCATGTCGAACCGGCTGCAGATCGAGCTGGCGGTCGCCGACGCCGACCTGGTCATCGGAGCGGTGCTCATTCCCGGCGCGCGAGCGCCGAAGTTGATCACGCGCGACATGCTCGCCGGCCTCAAGCCGGGGGCCGTGCTCGTCGACGTCGCCATCGACCAGGGCGGCTGCTTCGAAACGTCGCGGCCGACCACGCACTCGGACCCGATCTACGAGGTCGACGGGATCGTCCACTACTGCGTCGCCAACATGCCCGGCGCCGTGCCGATCACCTCGACCTTCGCGCTCACCAACATGACCATCCCGTACGTGGAGGCGATTGCCGAGCTCGGCGTCCGCGAGGCGATCGCGCGCGACCGCGCGCTCTGGCGCGGCGTCAACGTCCTGGACGGGAAGCTCACGTACGAAGCCGTCGCGGAAGCGCACGCCCTCCCGTTCGTGCCGCTCGAGGAGGCCCTGCCCCTCGAGCCGGTGACGTGAGCCGGGCTAGGACTGAGGCTTCGGCGCTGCGTCGTCGTCGCCGGGAAACAGCTTGACGACGAGGTAGGTCACGCCTGACGCGAGCGAGATCGTGCCCGCGATCCAGAATGCGAGACCGAACAGTCCGAGGACGGTGTCCATCGCGACCGTAGAATAGCCGGATGCCGCGCGCCTGCGTGATCGTGCTGGACGCGGTTGGAGCGGGCGAGCTCCCGGATGCGCACGAGTACGGCGACGAGGGGTCCAACACACTGGGCAACGTCGCCAAGGCCGTCGGCGGGCTCGACCTCCCCAACCTCGAACAGCTCGGCCTCGGGAACATCGAGGACCTCGAGGGCTGCCCGCCGCTCGAGCACGCCCCTGCCGTCGCCGGGCGCCTCTTCGAGCGCTCGAAGGGCAAGGACACGACCACGGGGCACTGGGAGCTGATGGGCATCGTCACCCCGGTCGCCATGCCGACGTACCCGCACGGGTTCCCCTCGGGCGTGCTCGAGGAGTTCGCCCACCGCACCGGGCGAGGCGTGATCGGCAACAAGGCGGCGTCGGGGACGGAGATCATCGAGGAGCTCGGCGAGGAGCACGAGCGGACCGGGAAGTGGATCGTCTACACCTCCGCGGACTCGGTCTTCCAGATCGCCGCGCACGAGGAGACCATCCCGCTCGAGGAGCTCTACGAGGCCTCCGGCATCGCGCGGGAGATCCTCACCGGAAACCACGCGGTCGGCCGTGTGATCGCGCGCCCGTTCGTCGGCGAGCCGGGGAGCTACACGCGGACGCCCAACCGCCACGACTGGTCGCTGAAGCCGCGGCAGCCCAACTACCTCACCCTCGTGCGCGAGGCGGGGAACGAGGTGCACGGGGTGGGGAAGATCCACGACATCTTCGCCGGCACCGACGTCGACCACTCCCACCCGACGAAGTCGAACATCGACGGGATCATGCAGATCGAGACGCTGCTCCGCGAGATCGACGAGGGGATGATCTTCGCCAACCTGGTCGAGACGGACATGCTCTGGGGGCACCGCAACGACCCGGTGAACTTCCACCGCTGCCTCCAGGACTTCGACCGGCGCCTTCCGGACATCCTGGACGCGCTGCGGCCCGGTGACCTGCTCGTGCTCACGTCGGACCACGGCTGCGACCCGACGACCCCGTCGACCGACCACTCGCGCGAGCACGCGCTCCTGCTCGCATACGTGGAGGGTAGGAACGCGAACGGGCAGAGGCACGACGGCGAGTTCGCGGACGTCGGCGCGACCGTGAACGCCTGGCTCGGCGGGAAGGCTCCTCGCCGCGGGATCCCGGGCGAGCCCTTCGTCCAGCCGTGAGCGCCGGGCAAGGCGCCGCATGATCCCTCCGGCCGAGCTGATCCAGCGCAAGCGCGACGGCGCCGAGCTCTCCGATGTCGAGATCGGCGAGCTCGTCCTCGCCTACGCCCGGGACGAGGTGCCCGACTACCAGATGGCCGCGTTCTGCATGGCCGCGTTCTTCAAGGGCCTCACGCCGGCGGAGACGCACGCCCTGACCGACGCGATGGTTCGCAGCGGCGAGACGATCGACCTCTCCGCGCTCGGGCGGAAGGTGGTCGACAAGCACTCGACCGGCGGCGTCGGCGACAAGACGTCGATTGCCCTCGGGCCGGTCGTCGCGGCCTGCGGCGTGCCGTTCGCCAAGATGAGCGGCCGCGGCCTCGGGCACACCGGCGGCACGCTCGACAAGCTGGAGGCGATCCCCGGCTTCCGCATCGAGCTCGACGGCGACGAGTTCATCCGCCAGGTCACCGACGTCGGCATGGCGATCATCGGACAGACCGCCGACCTCGTCCCCGCGGACAAGAAGCTCTACGCCCTTCGCGACGTGACCGCGACGGTCGACATCATCCCGCTCATCGCCTCGTCGATCATGTCCAAGAAGATCGCCGGGGGCGCAGACGCCATCGTCCTCGACGTCAAGGTCGGGGACGGCGCCTTCATGAAGACGCTCGACGACGCGCGCGAGCTGGCCGAGGCCATGGTCGAGCTCGGCAAGAGAGCCGGACGGGAGGTCGTCTGCGAGCTCACCGACATGGACCAGCCGCTCGGGCGCGCGGTGGGAAACGCGCTCGAGATCGCCGAGGTGCTCGACACGCTCGACGGCAACGGCCCGCCGGATCTCGTCGAGCTCGTCATCGGCGCGTCCGCGCACCTTCTGGCGCTGTCGGACCTCGGCGTCGACGTGGACGAAGGTCGGCGCCGGGCGCAGGCAGCCCTGGACGGCGGTGCCGCGCGCGACCATTACGAGCGCTGGGTGCGGGCGCAGGACGGCGACCCGAGCCGTGAGGCACTTCCGACGGCACCGGTTACCCGCCCGGTGCCGGCACCGGCATCCGGGTACGTGGGCGCCATCGCCACGACGGCGGTCGGCCTCGCCGCGCTCCACCTGGGTGCAGGGAGAGTGCGGAAGGAGGACGCCATCGACCACGCGGTGGGCGTCGTTTGCCTGGCCAAGCGGGGCGACCGTGTCGAGAGCGGCGCGCCGATCGCGGAGATCCACGCACGCGACGAGGAATCGGCGACCAAGGCCGCGGACGAGGTCACAGCGGCGTACTCGATCGTCGACACGGAGCCCGAGAAGCGGGCGATCGTGCTCGAGGTGCTCTCCTAGCCCGGAGCGACGGGATGCCCGAGCTACCGGAGGTCGAGACGATCCGTGCGTCCCTCGCGCCCGGACTTGCGGGGCGGACGTTCCGCCGTGTCCGGATCGACGACCCCAGGCTCACGCGGCCGGAACCGCCAGAGGTCGTCGCCGCGGAGCTCGAGGGCGAGCGGGTCGCCGACGTGCGCAGGCGCGGCAAGTATTTGATTGTCGCGTTCGAAAGCGGGCGGCACCTCCTCGTTCACCTGCGGATGACGGGGAACGTCCTGCACCCGGCGCCGGACGGGTACCGGGACGATCCGCACGTGCGGGCAGTTGTCAGATTAGACGACGGCTCGGACGTCATCTATCGAGACGTTCGGAGATTCGGCACCTGGGATCTCCTCGAGCCCGGCGATCTGGAGACGTACTTCGCGAGCCGGAGGCTCGGGGGAGAGCCGCTGGAGCGAGGGTTCACCACGAAGAGCCTTGCCGCGGCCCTCGCCGGTCGGCGGGCACCTGTGAAGGCTGCGCTCCTGGACCAGCGCGCCGTTGCCGGCGTCGGGAACATCTACGCGGACGAGGCGCTCTGGTACGCGCGCATCCATCCGCTGACCCCCGCCGGCCATCTCGGTGAGGCGGAGGTCGCCGCGCTGCGCGACAGTGTCCGCAAGGCGCTCCGCCTGGGCATCAAACGGCAAGGCGCGACCCTGCGCGACTACCGGCGTGCAGACGGCGGCGAGGGCGCGATGCAGAACGAGTTCAGGGTCTACGGCCGCGAGGGCGAGCCGTGCGAGCGCTGCGGCACCCCGATCGCGAAGACCCGCGCCGGCGGCCGCGGCACGTGGTACTGCCCCACCTGCCAGTCGCTGGCCGAGTCCGTCTAGCATCAGGGGCGTGGAGCCCTGGTCGTTCGAGCCCGCCGGCCGCTTCGAAGAGACGACCTTCGAGAGCGAGGCCCTGCGCGGGAACCCGCTCGGCGACCCGCACGTCCGGCCACTCTGGATCTACCTGCCTCCGGGCTACGACGACGAGCCGGACCGCCGCTACGCCTCGATCTACATGATCCAGGGGCTCACCGGGCAGCTGGACATGTGGCGGAACCGCACCGCCTTTCGTCGCAACTTCCCGGAGCTGGCCGACGATCTCTTCGCGGCCGGCGACGCGCCGCCGTGCATCCTCGTCTGGGTCGACTGCTGGACGTCGCTCGGCGGGAGCCAGTTCCTCGACTCCCCCGGAACGGGGAGGTACCACACGTACCTCTGCGACGAGGTCGTCCCCTGGGTCGACGGGCGCTACCGCACGATCGCCGAAGCCGGGAGCCGCGGCATCGCGGGCAAGTCGAGCGGCGGCTACGGGGCGATGGTGACGCCGATGCTCCGGCCCGATCTCTTCGGCGGCCTGGCCACGCACGCCGGCGACGCGCTCTTCGAGATGTGCTACCTGCCCGAGTTCCCGCAAAGCGCCCGGGCGCTGCGGGACGAGTACGACGGCTCTTACGAGCGCTTCTGGGAGGACTTCCGCAGCCGTCCGGCGCTCACGAAGGCAAGCGACAGCGTCCTCCTCAACAGCTGGTGCATGGCGGCGTGCTACTCGACCGACGAGGACGGCACCGTCCGGCTGCCGTTCGACGTCGACACCGGAGAGCTCGTCCCCGAGGTCTGGGAGCGCTGGCTGGCGAAGGACCCCGTGCGGATGGTCCCCGAGCGAGCGGAGGCCGTCCGCTCCTTGCGGGCCGTCTACATCGACTCCGGCAAGAAGGACGAGTGGTACCTCGATCTTGGCGCGGAGGCGTTCCGGCGGGCGCTGGCGGACGTCGGGGTGACCGACGTCCATTTCGAGCTCTTCGACGCGGGGCACATGGGGATCGAATACCGGTACCCGCTCTCGCTGAAGTATTTGGCCGAGCGGCTGTCGCCGGACGGCTAGGCCGCGAGCTCGTCCAGGAGGCCGCGCCGGTCGAGCTCCCGGAGCTCGACGTACCCGCCGACCGGCTTGCCGTCGATGATGATCTGCGGCACCGTCCAGCGCCCGGTCAGGTCGAGGAGCCTGGCCCTGAAGGCCGGGTCGTCGTCGACCCGGATCTCCTCGTACGGAATCTCCCGCTCCTCGAGCAGCTGCTTGGCCCGCTCGCAGAAGCCGCACCAGGCGGTCGTGTAGACCTGGATTCGCATCACCACCAGGGAAAACGTCGCAGAAGGCGCGATGGTTTCGCCCGGAGGCGTCACTAGACTGGCTCCGTGTCGCGCACGTTCTCGACCGAGGCGGTCGTGCTCCGCTCCATCCGTTTCTCCGAGGCGGACAGCGTGCTGCATCTCTACACGCTCGAGAAGGGCCGGGTCGGCGCGATCGCCAAGGGAGTGCGCAGGACGCAGTCGCGCTTCGGCGGCCGGCTCGAGCCGCTGTCGCACGTCGAGCTGCTCCTTCATGAGGGCAGGGGAGACCTGCACACCGTCCGCGGGGCGCAGCTCGTGCGCTCGCACGATCGCTCGCGCATGGATCCTTACCGGCTCGCCGTCGGGCACATCGGCCTCGAGGCGGTGCTGCGCCTCTTCGTCGAGGAGGAGGCCCAGCCGCCGGCATTTCACGCGCTCACGCGGTTCCTCGACCTGCTGGACGACATCGACGCCGAGCTTCCGGCCCAGCCGGCGACGGAGCCGCTCGCTCTGTCGTTCCAGCTCAAGCTGCTGTGGCTCTCCGGCTACCTCCCGCACCTGACGAGCTGCGCAGCCTGCGGGGAGGAGAAGCCGCTGGTCGGCTTCTCGGCCCGCGCCGGGGGCGCGGTCTGCCGGGAGTGCTCGTCTGCGTCCCTGGCGCTGACGGAGGAGGGCTTCCTCGGCATCCGGGCGCTCCTCGAGCATCCGCTCGCGGACGCGCGCGAGGCCGGGCTCGGCGCGGAGGCGGCCCGGCAGTGCCTGCGCGTCATCGAGTCCTCGTACGAGGAGCACGGCGGCTTCCGGCTGCGGACGCTTTCCGCCTAGCGCGGCCCAGCGCTCTCGCAGCAGGCAGGAGGAAGGTGAGCCTCTGCAGGCCATGTCCATCCGAATGCACAGGTTCAATCTTGAGTGATGCTTGAAGCCGAAAAAGCAGCCGAGATCGAAGCCCGCCTAGCGGAGAATCTAGGTGTTTCGGTTGCGGACGTTCGGGACTATCTGGGCGGGAACGTTCGAGCCGGCGCCGCACGACCGACCGGGTTCAAGTTCGTCCGAGGCACTCACGGCGGCTCATACAAGCGCGACCCAACCGGCACAGACATCCCGCCGCGCGGTTACACGATCCCCGGTTAATCACTCAGCCTCGATCGAGACGGCGTACGAGCAGTTCGGCTTCGGCCGCCCGGACGCGAAGGTCATGGAGCGGCTGCCGTAGCATGTCCGCTTCGATGGCCACACCGACCTACCAGGACACGATCCGCGCGCTCGAGGGCTACTGGGCCGAGCAGGACTGCGTGCTGATGCAGCCGTACCACACGGAGGTCGGCGCCGGCACCTTCAACCCGGCGACTGCCCTGCGCTCCCTCGGCCCTGCGCCGTGGAGGGCCGCCTACGTCGAGCCGTCCATCCGCCCGACAGACGGCCGCTACGGCGAGAACCCGTTTCGCTTCCAGCACTACTTCCAGTACCAGGTCATCCTCAAGCCGTCGCCCGAGAACGTCCTCGACCTGTACTTCGCCTCGCTCGAGGCGGTCGGCATCGACCTCTCCAAGCACGATGTGCGCCTCGTCGAGGACGACTGGGAGGGCCCGACGCTCGGCGCCTGGGGCCTGGGCTGGGAGGTCTGGGTCGACGGGATGGAGGTGACCCAGTTCACGTACTTCCAGCAGTTCGGCGGGCTCGAGCTCGACCTCATCCCGGCGGAGCTCACCTACGGGCTCGAGCGGCTCGCCATGTTCCTCCAGGACAAGCGCAGCGCCTTCGACCTCGTCTGGGCGCCGGGGATCACCTGGGGCGAGATCTACCGCGAGAACGAGCGCCAGTGGTCGATCTACAACTTCGAGGAGGCGCCGGTGGACGTCCTCACGCGGCGCTTCGAGGAGCACGAGCACGAATGCCGCCACCTCGTCGAGCGCCGGCTGCCGCTCCCCGCCTACGACCAGGTGCTCAAGTGCTCGCACGCCTTCAACCTGCTCGACGCGCGCGGCGCGATCTCCGTGACCGAGCGCGCCTCGTACATCGGGCGCGTCCGGAACCTCGCGCGCCGCGTCGCCCAGCTCTACGTGGAGCTCAGTGCCGAGCCTGCTGTTTGAGATCGGCTGCGAGGAGCTGCCGGCCTCCGCGTGCCGCGAGGCCGAGCGGCAGCTGACGGAGCGCTGGCTGCCGACCCTCGGCGGCTCGGCAGGCCGCGCGCTCGTCGGCCCGCGACGCGTGGCGCTCCTGGTCGAGGACCTGCCCGAGCGGACGCCCGACGAGTGGGTGCAGGGCCCGCCCGAGCACCTGCGGGAGAAGGCGGCGGCGGGCTTCGCCAAGAAGCACGGCGTCTCGGCGGACGAGCTCGAGGTCAGGGACGGCTTCCTGGGCGTCGTCGTGCCCGGGCGGCCGCTCGAGGAGGCGCTTCCGGAGCTCCTGGCGGGCATCGTCCGCGGTCTCTCGTTCTCGAAGTCGATGGTGTGGGAGAAGGACGGCCTCCGGTTCTCGCGGCCCGTCCGTTGGCTCTGCACGAAGCTCGGCAAGCAGACGGTCGAGCTCGACGTCGAAGGCATCCCCTCGGGAGGCGAGACGTTCGGCCACCGCTTCAGCCATGGCGCCATCAAGGTCGCGGATGCGGACGCCTACGCCGACGTCCTGCGCAAGGCAGGCGTCGAGCCCGACCCGGAGGAGCGCCGGGCGCAGATCGTCGCCGGGCTCGACGGGATCGGCGGCTGGAGCGATCCGGCCGGCGTGCTCGAGGAGGTCGTCTTCCTCGTCGAGAGCGTGACCGTGCTCGAGGGCTCCTTCGACGAGCGCTTCCTGGAGCTCCCGCCGCTCGTGGTGCAGACCGCGATGCAGTCCCACCAGCGCTACTTCCCGCTCGAGGGCGCGCGCTTCGCGTTCGTCGCCAACGGCGGGGATCCGGCCACGGTGATCTCGGGCAACGAGCGCGTCCTCGAGGGACGCCTGGAAGACGCCCACTTCAGCTTCGAGCGCGACGTGGCGAAGGGCATCGAGGCGCTGGCGCAGGAGCTCGGGGCCATCACCTTCGTCGCCGGCGCGGGGAGCTTCGAGGACAAGACCGGCCGGCTCGTCCAGCTCGTCGCCGAGCAGGGCGGGGGAGAGGCCTCGCGCGAGGCGGCGCGCCTGGCGAAGGCGGACCAGGCCTCGGAGCTCGTCCGGGAGTTCCCGGATCTCGAGGGCCACATCGGCGCCGAGTACGCGCGCCTCGCCGGGCTATCCCGAGGCCGTGTGCGCGGCGATCGACGAGCAGTACCTGCCGGACTCGGCCGAAGGCCCGCTGCCGCAGACCGAGCCGGGCCGCGTGCTCGCCGCCGCCGAGAAGGTCGACAACCTCACCGTCGCGTTCGCGCTCGGCCAGCGGCCGACGGGCTCGCGCGACCCGCACGGCCTGCGCCGCGCCGCGATCGGCCTCTGCCGGCTCGCGGTCGAGGGTGGGCTCGGCATCGACGTCGGCGCGCTCGTCGCGCGCGACCTCGCCTTGCTGGTCGAGCAGCAGGCGGAGGTCGCCGACGACCCCTCGGACGTCGCCGACTTCGTCTTCGAGCGCCTGGAGGGCGTGCTGGACGTCCCGGTCGAGTTCGTCCGGGCCGCGCGCGCCGGCTCCCTCACCGACCTCGGCGCGGTCGCCGAGCTCGCGCGCGCGCTCGCGGCCGGGGCCTCGACCGAGGAGTTCGACCGCGCCTTCGTCGCGTACGACCGCTCGAACCGCCTGGCGGGCAAGGCGGACGGCGCGGCGAGCTCGCTCGACCCGTCCCTCGCCACCGACGACGCGGAGGTCGCGCTCATCGAGGCGCTCGGCAAGGCATCGCCTCGCATCGAGGCCGCCATGTCGGAGCGGGACTTCCCGGTCGCGATCGCCGCCGCGGCCGAGCTTGGCCCGCCTGTCGACAGGTTCTTCGACGACGTGCTCGTGATGGCCGAGGACGCGTCCGTGCGCGCGAACCGCCTGCGGCTCCTGCTGGACGTCCGCGACGCGGTCGGGGCGCTCGGCGACCTCTCGCAGATTCCGCACTGATGGACGAGCCGGTCGAGCTGCACGTGGTCTCGGACTCCACCGGCGAGACGGCCGCCCGGGTCGTCGAGGCCGTGGAGGCGCAGTTTCCGGGACAGGAGTTCGAGGTCGTCCGGCACCCGCGGATCACCGCTCCGGAGGACGTCCACCTCGCGGCCTCGCGCGCCCGCGGCCGCCGTGCCGTCGTGCTCTTCACGCTCGTCGAGCCCGAGCTCCGCGAGGCCATGCGCGCGCTCTGCAAGCGCTACCGCCTGCACTACTGCGACCTCCTCGGGCACCCGATCGAGGCGGTGGCCCGCGTCTCCGGCTCGCCCGCGACGCGGCGGCCCGGTGCGCGCAGCGTGCTCGACTCGAGCTACTTCAAGCGCATCGCGGCAATCGAATTCGCGGTGCGCTACGACGACGGCGCCGGCTCGCACCAGCTCGCGGAGGCCGACGTCGTCCTCGTCGGCGTCTCGCGGAGCTCGAAGACGCCTCTCTCGATGTACCTCGCCTACCTCGGGTACAAGACCGCCAACGTGCCGATCGTGAAGGGGATCGATCCGCCCGCGGCGCTCTGGAAGCTCGACCAGGCGAAGGTCGTCGGCCTGACCATCGACGCCGAGGCGCTCGCGGCCATCCGCGGCGAGCGCGTGCGCGGCATGGGCGGCGGCGGCCGCTACGCCGACCTGGCGGAGATCTACGACGAGCTCGAGTACGCCGCCTCGATCCACAAGCGGCTCGGGTGCCCTGTGATCGAGGTCTCGAACCTCGCCATCGAGGAGACCGCCCGCCGGATCGTCCGGATCGTCGAGGAGCGCCGCCTGCACGCGGAGGCGCCGGCGTGACCGCGAAGCCGTCGATCCCCTGGTACTACTGGCCGTTCTGGTTCGTCATCCTCGCGGCCGGCCTCTTCGTCTTCTACGTCCTCCTGACCCCGGTCTGGATGGGGATCAGGCTCGTGTCGTGGTTCGCCGAGCGGCGCAGCGCCTGAACGAAAGGGAAAAAGTAAGAGGCGGCCGTGGTGCGAGCCGCCTCTTTCTCGGGCCGAGACGTAGGCTGCGGCGCCCCGCGTCTGCCTAGCCCGTTCACCCCACGATGAGCGACGATCGCGTTTCGCGCCATTCCCCTGCCGGGGGATCCGGTGCGTCGAGGCCTGCACGTGCATGGGGAGCTGCTCGATGGGAGAATTGGCGGTCAGGGCGATGGTGAGCAAGTACGTCTACGACTTCTCCGAAGGGGGCGAGCTCGGCCGCGAGCTGCTCGGCGGCAAGGGCGTGGGCCTGGCCGAGATGACCGTGATCGGGCTCCCGGTCCCCGCGGGCTTCACCGTCACGACCGAGGCCTGCCGCGAGTACATGGAGCGGGGTGGCGAGCTGCCCGACGGCCTCCGGGAGGAGATCGAGGAGCACGTGGCGCAGCTCGAGGAGACGACGGGGAAGCGCTTCGGCGACCCGTCAGACCCGCTGCTCGTCTCGGTCCGCTCGGGGGCGGCGGTCTCGATGCCCGGGATGATGGACACGATCCTCAACCTGGGCCTGAACGACGAGGCCGTCGAGGGGCTCGCGAAGGCGACGGGCAACGAGCGCTTCGCGTTCGACGCGTACCGCCGCCTGATCCAGATGTTCGGGAACGTCGTCGACGGCATCGACGGCCAGCTTTTCGAGCGCGAGCTCGCGTCGCTGAAGGACGCACGCGACGTCTCGCAGGACGTCGACCTCGGCGCGGACGACCTGCGCGAGCTGACGAAGCGCTTCGGCGAGATCTACGCCGAGAGCGCCGGCGAGCCCTTCCCGCAGGACGCCCGGGAGCAACTCGCCCGCGCGGTGCAGGCCGTCTTCGACTCCTGGAACACGCAGCGGGCGCAGGTCTACCGCCGCGCGAACCAGATCCCCGACGACCTCGGCACCGCGGTCAACGTCGTCCAGATGGTCTTCGGCAACAAGGGCGACGATTCCGGCACGGGCGTCGCGTTCACGCGCGATCCCTCGACGGGCGAGCAGGGGATGTGGGGCGAGTTCCTCGTCAACGCGCAGGGCGAGGACGTCGTCGCCGGAATCCGCACGCCCGAGCCGATCGCCGACATGGAGGGTCGCTTCCCGGATGCCTTCCGGCAGCTGACCGAGACGATGGCGCGGCTCGAGGAGCACTACCGCGAGATGCAGGACATCGAGTTCACGATCGAGGAGGGCTCCCTCTACCTTCTCCAGACCCGCGCCGGCAAGCGCACCGCAGCCGCGGCCCTACGGGTGGTCGTGGACATGGTCGGCGACGGGCTCATCTCCGAGGAGGAGGCCGTAGCGCGCATCGATCCCGGGCAGCTCGACCAGCTGCTTCACCCGATGATCGACCCGAAGGCCGACTACGAGACGGCTGCGAAGGGGCTGAACGCCTCGCCCGGCGCGGCGACCGGGAAGATCGTCCTCGACGCCGACCGTGCCGAGGAGCAGGGCAAGGCCGGGGAGGACGTCATCCTCGTAACGCGCGGAGACGACGCCCGACGACATCCACGGCGTCATCGAAGCCCGGGGCGTCCTGACGGCCCACGGAGGGATGACCTCGCACGCGGCTGTCGTCGCGCGCGGAATGGGGAAGCCCTGCGTGGCGGGCTGCGACGCGCTCTCGATCGACCTCGGCGCCCGGACGATCCGCCTGGGCGACAAGGAGCTCGCCGAGGGCGACGTGATCACGATCGACGGCGGTACGGGCGACGTGATCGTCGGCGATGTCCCGCTCGTCCCGCCGCAGATCGACGAGAACTTCCAGACGCTCCTCGGCTGGGCCGACGAGCTGCGCCGCCTGCGCGTGCGCGCCAACGCGGACACGCCCGAGGACGCCGCCAAGGCGCGCGAGTTCGGCGCCGAGGGCATCGGCCTCTGCCGGACCGAGCACATGTTCATGGCCGAGGACCGCCTCCCGCTCGTGCGGGCGATGATCCTCGCCACCTCGCAGGACGAGCGACGCACCGCGCTCGACAAGCTCCTGCCGCATCAGCAGCAGGACTTCGAGGGAATCCTCGCCGCCATGGCCGGGCTGCCGGTGACGATCCGGCTCCTCGACCCGCCGCTGCACGAGTTCCTCCCGTCCCTCGAAGAAGCCGAGTCCGAGGAGATGGCGCGCCGCATCCGCGCGTTGCGCGAGTCGAATCCCGATGCTCGGGATGCGCGGCTGCCGGCTCGGGCTCGTCTACCCGGAGATCTACGAGATGCAGGTGCGGGCGATCGTCCGGGCCGCGCTCGCCGTCGCCGAGAAAGGAGAGCCGCCGCTCGTCGAGATCATGCATCCGCTCGTCGGGTTCGCCGAGGAGCTGCGGCGGCTGCGCCGCCTGACGCTCGACACCGCCTCGGCCGAGCTCGAGCAGGCCGACCGCCAGCTCGAGTACCAGATCGGGACGATGATCGAGCTCCCGCGGGCGTGTGTGCGGGCCGACGAGATCGCCGGAGAGGCCGACTTCTTCAGCTTCGGGACGAACGACCTCACCCAGACGACGCTCGGCTTCTCGCGCGACGACGCCGAGGGCAAGTTCCTGACGCGCTACCTCGAAGACCGGATCCTGGAGGCGAACCCGTTCGAGACCCTCGACGAGAGCGGCGTCGGCGACCTCATGCGCATCGGGGTCGAGCGGGCGCGCGGTGTCAAGCCGGACATCAAGCTCGGCATTTGCGGCGAGCACGGCGGCGACGCCAGGTCGGTCGCCTTCTGCCACGAGCTCGGGCTCGCCTACGTCTCCTGCTCGCCGTACCGGGTGCCGCTGGCGCGCCTGGCCGCGGCTCAGGCGGCCCTGGCCGAGCGCGGCGTCACGACGGTTCAGGTCGGCGGCTAGCCTCGTCCAGGTCGGGCACCGGCGCAGGCTCGTAGCGGTCGCGGACGCCGTCGATCCAGGTCGCGAGGCGGTCGGCCAGCTCGGCGTCGCGGATCTCGAGGACGTTCTCGGCGTTCTGCTCGCCCGAGTGGGAGAGGTTGTAGCTCCCGGCGAACACGTGGTCGTCGGCGACGGTCACCTTCGCGTGCATGAAGTCGTGCACGTTGTCTCCGTCGCCGTACGGAGTCGAGTCCTTGCCCGAGAAGCGGGCGCGCCCGAGCACGCGCTCGACGAGCGGCAGCTTCCAGGTCGAGTTCCCGTTCAGCCTCCACTGGTGGTAGACGCCCTTCATCTGCGTCCCGTCCACGACGCCCGTGATGTCGACCTTGCCGTCGGAGACGCACTCCGCGAGCGCGCCGAGGATCGGCCCCGAGGTGAGCACCGGCGAGCAGACGCGGACCCGCCGCTTCGAGCGCTTGATCCGGTGCGCGACGCGCGTGGCGAGCGCCTCGCCGTGGCCCGGGGAGAACCACACGCGCACTTCGCGGCCGCCGACGTCGATCGGATCGGGATCGACGAACCCGCTCTTCTCCACGGAGCCCGTCGTCCAGAGCTGCTCGAAATCCTTGGTGTACGCGGCCGCGACGGCCTCTGATACGACCACCACGATGATGTTCTCGCAGCGCGTGAAGGAGTCGTCCGTCCAGTTCGTCGAGCCCGTCCAGACGGTGTTCCCGTCGCGGACCGCGAACTTGTGGTGCATGAGGTCGGGGACTCCTGGAATCGGCTTCGTCGGCACCTCCAGGCTGTCGATCAGGCTCGGCTCGCCGCGGGGAGGGGGGAAGAGCGGCGGCGGCTTCTCATTGTCGACGTTGAATGCGAGGCGGACCGCGACACCCCGCTGCTCTGCCTCGACGATCTTGTCTGCGACGATCTTCGCGGTCGGCTGTTCGAGGTCGAAGTCGTAGAGCGCGAGGTCGAGCGTCCGCTCCGCCGCGCCCAGAAAGCCGGCCAGCCGCTCGGCGACCGCCTCTGCGGTCTGTCCGCCGTCGGTGAGGGTGTGCGCCTCGATCACGAGGCGAGACCCTAGCTGCCTCTACTGCTCGAGGGAGCTGCAGCCCGTGACCATGCTCACGAGCCACTTGCCGGTGCCGTCGTCGATCAGGTCGACGATCGCGATCGGCTCGCCGTCGCGCACCATGCGCACCCGGGCCGTCTCCGTCTCTGGATAGCCCGCGCGCTCGAAGGTGTCGTCGGCCTCGAGCTGGAAGCCCTCGACGGCCTTCCTGGCGGCCTGGAGCGGATCCGTCGTCTCGCCGGTGGCGCCCTGGATGTAGTCGACGACCTGCGAGAACTGCTCCTCGCATTCGAGCCGCGTCGAGACCCACACGCCGTCCTCGTCCACGACCTCGAGCGACTTGCCCGCGCCCGGCTCGACGGACGGGTCCGAGCAGGACACCGTGACGTTGCCGGGCTCGACGTCGAGGATCTGCGTGGAGGCGCCGGCCGGGACTCCCATGCCGACGCCGGTGCCCTGGGCGCTCTCGATCGACAGCGAGCGCTCGCCGTCCGTCTCGTTCACGATCTCGAAGTGGACGCCGTCGGGCTGGGGCTTGATCGAGGGCGTCTCGATGCGTACGCCGTCCGCGTCGCAGACCAGGCGGGCGACGTCGGGCAGGGCGGTGGGCTCCGGCTCGGTGCTCTCGGCGCCGCCGCCACCGCCGCTGGGCTCGGCGTCGTCGCCTGCGCCGCACGCCGTCAGGCCCAGCAGAGCGACCACCAGGAGAACGAGAATCCTGTTCATCGCGAGCTTGGACGGACGAGCGCGTCCAAAAGTTCCCGGCTCAGGAATATCCGCGCACGCGCATGTACGCGACGAGGACGCTGGCGGCGGCGATCCCGAGCAGCATCAGCACGGCGAGGGGGTCCATCCGCCCGTAGACCGGATGCCGCCCGGCGACGGAGAGCGCGAGCATGGCGAGCACGCCGCCCGCCAGTCCGCCGAGGTGTCCGCCGATGGAGATGTTGGCCACGGCGAACGAGAACGCGATGTTGAGGATGACGATGAAGAGCGCGCCGCCGCCGAAGACGTAGACCTGGCGACGCTCGAGCACGAGGCCGGCGCCGAGGATCCCGAAGACCGCGCCGGAGGCGCCGACCGTGTTGACGAACTCCCCGGATAGGAGGAGCGCCCCCGCCGAGCCGGCGAGCGCGGAGACGAAGTAAACGCCGAGGAATCGTGCCCGGCCGAGCGCGCCCTCGAGCGCCTGCCCGAACCACCAGAGCATGAGCATGTTGAACGCGATGTGAATCACGCTCGCGTGCAGGAACGCGCTCGTGATCAGGCGGTACCACTCGCCCTGGGAGACTTCGAACCCGTTCAGCGCCCAACGGTTGATGAACGACTGCGCCGGCTGGAAGCCGCCCGAGCCCTGCGCGATCGAGATCAGGAAGACCGCGACGTTGACGCCGATGAGCGTCTTCGTGACGAGGGCGCCCGTGCTGGCGCCCGCCACGCGGCCGACCCGCCGCGTGGCCGCCTTGGCGCCGGTCGGCTGGCCCGCGCACTCGGGGCACTTGATCCCGACGGCCGCGTAGACCATGCAGTCGGGGCAGATCGGGCGGCCGCAGTTGGAGCAGCTGACCGCGGTCTCGCGGCCCGGATGGCGGTAGCAGGTCCGCGTCTGAATCCGCTCCGGCGTGGCCATTCGAGCCATCGTATCGGCGCCGTGTAAGGTGCCGAGCCGATGCGCGTGCACGTCGCCTTCACGCCCGCTGAGGCCGAGCGCGCGCCCGTTGCAGTGGTCGTGGACGTCCTCCGCGCGACCTCGACGATCGCCCAGGCGCTGGCCTCCGGCTACCGCCGTGTCCTCTGCTGTGCAGAGATCGAGGAGGCGCGGGCGCTCCGCGCGGGCCTCGAAGAGGGCGTGCTCGCGGGCGAGCGGCGCGCCGAGGCGATCCCCGGCTTCGACCTCGGGAACTCGCCTGCGGACTTCGTCGAGCCGCGCGCCGAGACGCTCGTCATGACGACGACGAACGGGACGCGGGCGATCGTGACCGCCGCGGCCAACGCCGAGCATGTGTTCGCCGGCAGCCTGCTCAATCTGGAGGCCGTTGTTGCCGCCGCGCTCGCGGCCGGGGGCGACGCTGAGGTCGTGTGCGCCGGCGTCGACGGCCGGTTCACCATCGACGACGCGTACTGCGCCGGGCGCATCGCCGAGCTCCTCGGCGGGGAGCGCTCGGACGCCGCGGAGGCGGCGGTACGCCTCGCGCGCTCGTTCGCCTCGGCGGAGGAGGCGCTGCGCGCCGCCGAGAACCCGCGGCAGGAGGCGATCCTCGACGACATCGCCTGGTGCGCGCGCGAGAGCGTGCTCGACGTCGCCCCGAAGCTCGCACGCATGGAAGGCCCTGCGGCCGAGATCGTCGCGGCGTAGGCGGTGCGCGCTCAGGCGGACGAAGGCGGGCTCGGCAGCTGCCCGGCGCGCTTCAGCTCCGCGCAGTGGGCGCAGATGAAGGCCTCGCCCTGCGCGTGCTCCCAGCCCTGCGGCCCCTCGGCCGCGTGCCGGCCGACCTCGGAGGCGACGGCGCCGCAGGGGCACCGGTACACGACCGTGATCCGCGTGTAGGCCGAGTCGGGAGAGCTGTACGCGACTCCCACGCCTTGGATTGTACGCGACCGGTGACACGCCCTGGCTCTACGCATCGTCCCTCGCTGAGGGCCGCCCGCGGTGTGAGACGATCCTCCTCTGTCGCAGCGAGGAGAGGAGACGGCGTGAACAACGGAGCCACGAAGTACCGGTGGGACGACATGCCCAAGGAGGAGCTGAAGCCCGACCTGCACCGGCGGCTTGTGTCGACCGACCGGATGATGCTCGCCCACGTGTACCTCGACAAGGGCTGCATCGTCCCGCAGCACTCGCACGAGAACGAGCAGCTCACGTACATCCTCCAGGGCACGCTCCGCTTCTTCCTCGGCGAGGACGAGTCGGAGGTCGTCGACGTGGCCGCGGGGGAGGTCCTGCACCTGCCGTCGTGGCTCCCGCACAAGGCCGAGGCGCTCGACGACGTCCTTGACGTGGACATCTTCTGCCCGCCGCGCCAGGACTGGCTCGACGGTTCGGACGCCTACCTCCGCAACAAGTGAACCTCGGGCTGAACGGCAAGGTCGCCCTCGTCTGCGGCGCGAGCCGCGGGATCGGGCGGGCGGTCGCGAACGAGCTCGCGGCCGAAGGCGCGTCGGTCGCTGTCTGCTCGCGCGATGCGGATCGTCTCTCCGCCTCGGCCGCCGAGATCGGGCCCGAGGTCCTCGCGATTCCCGCCGACCTGGCGGAGCCGGGGGAGGGGATGCGCGTCGTTCAGGCGACGGAGGAGCGCTTCGGGCGCGTCGACGTCCTCGTGGCCAACACGGGAGGCCCGCCCGCCGGAACCCACGACACCCTCTCGCTCGACGACTGGGACCGGGCGACGGCGCTTCTCCTGCGCAGCACCGTCGAGCTAGCGTCCGCGGTCCTGCCGGGGATGAAGGAGCGCGGGTGGGGCCGGATCCTCGCCGTCACGTCGGTTGCCGTGAAGCAGCCCGTCGACAACCTGATCCTCTCCAACAGCCTGCGTGCCGCGGTGACCGGCTACGTGAAGACGCTCGCGCGCGAGGTCGCGCAGGACGGCATCACCGTGAACACGATCCTGCCCGGCTACACGGCGACCGAGCGCGTCACGGAGCTGAACCAGGCGAACGCGGAGCGCGAGGGCGTCGGCGTGGAGGAGGTGCAGGCGCGGCTCGAGGCCTCCATCCCGATGGGTCGCCTCGCCGAGCCGGAGGAGTTCGCCGCGCTCGCGGTCTTCCTCGCCTCGGAGCGCGCCGGCTACATCACCGGCGGCTCGTTCGCCGTCGACGGCGGCTGGCTGCGCGGGCTCCTCTAGTCGCGTCGACCGGTTTCCCGCCGCTCGACCTCGTCTTCAGGTTCACGGCCGTCCGGGTCATGTCGGCTGAACCGTGAGCGACCGTGCGTCGGCCGACCGCGGGCGCAGCTCGAGCCAGACTATGCCGATGAGGAACAGGCCCATGCCGGCCGGGCCGGGCGGCTTGGGATGGCCGACGGCAAAGATGAGCGCGCCCAGCCCCATGAGCGCGAGTGCGGGCCACGGAGCACGCTTTCTCACGGCCACGATCGCAGAGAAGGCAGCACCGAGCCACGCGAGTCCCACGGCCGCGTAGAACAGGTAGCCGGTGAGCTCCTCTTCGCGGAGGTTGTCGATGAGCCGCCCCGCAGCGGCCTGGTCGGCCGCCGGAAGCGCGTTCGCGGTCGCAACGACATCGCCCATCGCGAGTCCGGCGATCGCGTCGAGCGTGGTGTACAGGATCACGTACGGGAGGATGAACGCTCGCGTCAGCGTCGCGGCCCTGCTCTCGAGGCCCTCCACGAGGAACCAGAGAGAGAGCGCGATACCCCCGATCAAGAAGAGCTGCGCGAAGTGCAGGGCGATGAACACGCTGGTGGCCTCGCCCATCCCGGGATCCTCCATCGGGTGGATGAGCCCGAGCACGATGTAGAGAAGAGGCGTCCCGAAGAGAACCGTGCGGCGCAAGAGAGTCCGGTTGTCGCTTTGCATGTCTCTCACTTTCAGTCGACGTCTCTAGGTGTCCGCCGGTGGGTCGATGAGACGCGAGGGTGCGGCTCCGGCGGGGCCGCACCCTCGCGTTGATCTCTACTCGTACTGCAGCGCCTCGAGCACGTTCAGGCGCGATGCCCGCCTGGCGGGTAGGACGGCCGCCAGCACGCCCGCCAGGATCGCGACGAGGGCGAACACCGCGAGCGTCCCCACGGGAAGCGAGAAGGAGACGCCGTACTGCGAGAGCGCCTGGGCCACGAGCGCCGCCAGGAAGATGCCGAGCGGCAACCCGAGCGCCGCCCCGATGAGCGCCGTGATCACACTCTCGTGGCGGATCATCTGCCTCGCCTGCCGGCGGGTCATGCCGACCGCGCGCAGCATCCCGAGCTCACGGGTCCGCTCGAACACGGAGAGAACCAGCGTGTTCACCATCCCGAAGAGGCTCACGACCACCGAGAAGCCGAGCAGGACGTAGAGGAGCTGCAGGATGGTCGAGAAGTCCTTCGTCCGGCTCGTGACCAGGCCGGACTCCGTGTGAACCTTGGCGTCGGGGAATCCGGCGACCACGCCTTCGAGCGCGGCTGTCTCGGCGTCGCTCTCCCCGCCGCTGACCTTCACGAAGGTGAAGATGTTTCTCGGCCGAGCGAAGCTGGAGTCGAAGTTGCGTTGGCTGATGCTGACCGGGCCGAGCATCTGATCGAGGTCCGGGGGCTCGTAGATGCCCCGCACAACAACGTTCAGCATGTCTCCGTCCGCGGTCTGAATCGCGAAGCGGCTGCCGACGGAGAGATCGCGGTCGTCGGCGAAGCTGTCCGTCACGATCGCGCCGTCGCCGCCGAGCCGGTCGAGTGCCCCCTCCGAGCCCGGCGTCCACTCGAAGGCGTAGAAGCGGGAGATCGTCGTGGGATCGACGCCCGTAACGTCGACTTCGGAGCCATCTGCGAGGGCCTGGTCGAAGCGCACGTTGGAGGCGAGCTCCACGCCCGGTGCTGCGGCCAGGGTGTCGCCGGCGTCCGCCGGGAAGGGGTCGAAGCCGTTGTCGTGCGTGAGTGCGTAGTCGGTGTCGATCTGCTTCTCGACCGCCGAGTTGGCCGAATCGCGCAGGCTCGCGCCCAGCACCGCGACCACCGAGACGAGAGCTAGCCCGATCATCAAAGCGGCGGCGGTTGCGGCCGTTCGGCTGGGGTTTCGTATCGCGTTCTCGCGAGCCAGCCGTCCCGCCGAGCCGGCGATGTGAGCCGCCGGCCACGCCACCAGGGTGGCGAGCGGCTTGACGAGGCGCGAGCTCAGCAACGCGACGCCGATGAACAGCGCGATCACGCCGAGCCCGAGCAGGAACAGCATGTTCCGCGTTTCCAGGCCCTCCACGAACAGCCCGACGCTGAGAGCCGCGATCGACACGGCGATCGTCAGGAGCGCCGCGTAGGGAACCCAGGGCGAGAGTCGTGACTTCGGCAGCGTCGATCCCTCTCGCACCGCCAGGATCGGCGGCACACGGGTGGCCCTCAACGCGGGGACGATGCTCGCAAGCACCGTGACGACCGTGCCGACAAGCAGGCTCACGACGATCGTCCGTGTGGCGATGACCGTCCCGGCTTGCGGCAGGTCGATCCCGAAGGCGACGAAGAGCGCATTCATTCCCTTGGCGAGCCCGACGCCGAGGACAAGACCGACCACGCCGGCGACAAGGCCGACGACGAAGCCCTCGAGGATGACCGAGCGGAGCACCTGACGCCGCGAGCCCCCGAGCGTTCGCAGGGTGGCGAACTCACGCGTCCGCTGGGCGACGGTGATCGAGAGCGTGTTGAAGATGACGAAGGCGCCCACGAAGAGCGCAACTCCGCCGAATCCCAGCAGGATGTATGTGATCGAGCTGAGCTCCGAGGACGTGCTCTCCGACTCGGCGGCCGCGCGGGCATCGCCCGTCGTGACCTCCGTCTCGGGCGGCAGGAGCGGCTGCAGCTGGCTCACGAGCTCGTCCGCCGAGACGCCCTCCTTGGCCGCGACCGAGATCGCGTCGAAACGGCCGACCTTCTGGAAGAGAGCCTGCGCGGTGGGCAGGTCGAAGATCGCGATCGTGGCTCCGCCGATCGAGTCGACCGAGCCGAAGGCGGCCACGCCGGTGATCTCGTACTGCTTCACGGGCCCGAGCGCGGCGATGCCGATCGTGTCTCCGACGCCGTAGCCGTAGTCACCCGCCGTGTTGGCGTCGATCACGACCTGGTCTTCGCCTTTGGCCCACTTGCCGGCGGTGAGCTCGAGCGGGCTGAAGCGAAGCTCGCTCGTGTCGATTCCGACGCCGAACGCCGGCGCGCCGCCGCCGCCTCCGATCGCCTTACCGTTCTCATCCACGAGCTTCGCCGTGTTCGAGTTGGCCTCCATGTCCGAGATCTCGCCCGCGGCCGCTTCGACACCGGGCAGTGCTCGAACCTCGTCGAGCACGTCGGCCGACACCGTCGCGCGTCCGCTGGACGAGAAGTCGACGATCTGCTTGCCGTTGATGACGGCATCCGTGCCCTCGTACGACTCGGCGAAGATGCCGTCGAAGGCCTTCTGCATCGTGTCCGTCAGCACGTACGAGCCGCTGACCATCGCGACCCCGATGACGACGGCAAGGGCTGTGAGGAAGGTGCGGAGCTTGCGCCCCAGCAGGCCTTTGAGCGTGACGCCGATCATCGCCGGCTCACCTCTTCCATCGCCTCGAGGATGTCGTGCGCCGAGGAGGACTCGAGATCCTTGACGATGAGGCCGTCGGCGAGGAAGAGGACTCGGTCGGCGATCGCGGCCGCATGAGCGTCATGCGTGACCATCACGGTCGTCTGACCGAAGCTCGCAACCGAGTCCTGGAGCAGGTCGAGGATCTCACCGCTCGTGGTGGAGTCGAGGTTGCCGGTCGGCTCGTCCGCGAACATGACCGTCGGCCGTGAGACGAGGGCTCGTGCGATCGCCACGCGCTGCTGCTGGCCGCCGGAGAGCTCCGAGGGCCTGTGGGAGAGTCGATCCGTGAGGCCGACCTTGCCCGTCAGCTCGTCGACCCATGCCCGGTCGGGCTTCGTGCCCGCGAGGTCGAGTGGAAGGACGATGTTCTCCTTCGCGGTCAGCATCGGAAGGAGGTTGAAGAACTGGAAGATGAAGCCGATGTGCTTGCGCCGGAGCTTCGTCAGCTCCGTGTCGTGGAGCCGCGTGATGTCCGCGCCCGCGATCGTGACCGCGCCGGTCGTCGGCCGGTCGAGCCCGGCGAGGATGTGCATCAGCGTCGACTTGCCGGAGCCCGACGGCCCCATGACGGCGGTCAGTCTGCCCTGGGCGACGTCGAGCGAGACGCCCCGGAGCGCGTCGACGGCGGTGTCGCCCTCGCCGAAGCGGCGGGTGACATCCGTTGCCGTGACGACCGCGGGCGAGGCGCCGTCGCGCTGACCGTTCCGAGTTTCCTGCCGTTCCCTGTCAATCACTGTCGCGTGCATGGCTTGGCTCCTTGTGTCTCGTGGGTCAGTTGCGGTCGAGCAACGCTTCGTCGAAGAACGCCACGACCCGGCGCTCGTACTCGTCGGGCGCGGCATCGATCGCGCCGACGTGCCCGCCCGGAGCCACCCAGAGCTCCTTCGGCCCCGCCGCCGCGTCGTAGAACTGCTGGCTGATCGTCTCGCCGCCCTGTCCCTGGTCGGAATAGATGACGAACAGCGGCTCCGAGATGTCGGCGCTGAGGTCGATGAGGCTCGGAGGAGGAGATCGCTCGCGAAGATCGAGGTGCCGAGTGTGGCGATGGTCATGATCTCGGTGAAGATCACCTTCACCGAGCCGGGGACGTGGATCGCCTCGCGCACGGACCGGACGCCCGCGCCTTCGGAGACGACCGCGCCTAGAGAGTCGGTCTCCGCGGCGGCCTGGAGCATGACCTCGCCGCCGACCGAGAGCCCCACGCCGCCGATGCGGTTCGGGATCCACGTCCGGACGGGTCCGGAGATACGCGACCGCGGCCTCGACGTCACGCGTGCCTCTCCAGCCGAATGCGTTCGGATCCCCTTCGCTCTCCCCCTCCCCGCGCCTGTCGAAGAGAAGGACGCCGTACCCGTGGCTCGCCAGGATCCTGGCCGGCTTCTGCGAGCCCTTGCGGCCCGGGAAGGAGATGACGGCCGCGCCGTTCTTCGAAGGCACGTACCACCCCTCCAGCCGTAGGCCGTCGCTCGTCGTGAAGCTGACCTCCTCGAAGTCCGTGCCGAGCTGCGGCGTCGGGACGTAGGCGCGCGCCGCGTGCGTGAGGACGTACGACTCGGCGAGCGGGTAGAGACCGAAGTAGACGACGAGGAATCCGCCGAAGGCCAGAAGCGCACGCCGTACGTAGCGCCAGATCAGATTGCCACCTCGTCCCGAGCGCCAGAGCGTCACGAGGCCGATCGCGATCAGCAGGAAGCCGGCGGGGATCGCCAGGAGCCCGGTGTAGTCGTCTCCCGACGGGCCGTTCTCTCGCGTGTAGTAGCCGGCCTCGCCGATGCCCATGACGACCGTGAAGAGCCCGAAGCCGATCGCGATGCACGCGCGGGCGCCGGGCCGCAGTCGCGGATAGGCCCAGGCGGCGAGCACGAAGAGCGCGGTCTGCACGAGCCCGCCGACGAGGTGATCGCCGGCCGATGTGCCGGGCTGAGGCTGGAGGAAGTTGTCGTCCACGACGTGGAGCGTCGCGACGCCGAGCGCGAGGCGAGCGAGGCCCGCCTCGGTCCGCAAGAAGGCGCTGACCCGCGAAAGGGCAGCGCGCCAGCCGGCTCGCGTGGCGAGCGACTCCTCTCTCGGCGGCGAGACCGTGTGCTCAGACACCGGAGGTCTCGGTCTGGGGCGCGGGGCGCCGCCGTCGCGCGCCGAAATAGATGAGCGTCGCGCCCCCGATGAGGACGAGCACGCCCACGATGAGGAAGGCGATCGCAACCCAGACGAGCGAGGACACACGGGCGCCGAACTGCGCGTCGACAGTGACGTCACGGGAGCCGTCGGCATTCATGGCCACTGCCGACCACTCGCCCTTCTCGAGGGGCCAGGTGATCGTCTGCGTCCCCGAGCCGCTTGCTTCGACCCCCAGAAGTCCTGCTCTGTGGGCGGTGCCGGCTGTGCGCTGCCGTCCACGCGGCGATAAGTCACCGCGAAGGGATCAGCGTCGATATCGGTGATCTGGTCGTACTGAGCACCGGCGAGATATCGCTCGACATCGCTTGCCCGGGCGATGCCGATGAAGACCGGCTGTGCCGAGCTCGCCTCGATGCGTGCCGTCGCGAAGCGGTCGCCGAACCAGCCGGGAACGTCGCCGTCGACGTCGAGGCTCTCCGAGGCGATCGCGTACGAGCTCGACGAGAGCTCGTGCGTGACGGTCGTGAAGTAGCCGGAGGAGTCGCGCTCACCGAGCGCCCACAGGCCGACGGCGCCACCCGCGAGAAAAGCGAGCGCGATGAGGACGACGATGCTGCCGAAGACGAGCAGAAGAACCCGCTTCACCCCGAAGGGCTCGGACGGCTGTTCGGCACGAACGGGGGCGGTGGCTGTGCTC